>NZ_JAUCDA010000001.1:0-14092 GCF_034675685.1 Pseudorhodobacter sp.
GGCCTGACCAGCCAGTCTGGAACAGAAGGCTTGCCGTGTCGCCTGCCGCCGCTTTGTTCACGGTCAGCCGATGATCAGCCCCGTCATGGGTCAGCAGCGTTGCCTCGGCGGCAACGGTAAGGCGGTTTATTGCGCTGGCATCCGCCCCAATCCCCAAACGTGCAACGCGCTCGGCAGCGGCGATCCAGGCGGTCCCGTCCCATAACAGTGATCGGCGGCCCTGTGCATCCCAGGCCGTCCAACCCTCATTGGGGGTGTGAAACTCCCACCAACCATCGTCTTGCCAGATTGCGACCCTATCTGCCTGCCCGGCCCAGGCCCCTGACGCGCTGGTGCCCACAATCCACCGACTTCCAGAGAGGGGCACGGGGGGGGGCGTGTTGGAAATACCCGCAACCGAGAGCTGAACCACCGCATCGAGGATGCGAAGCGCCTCGTTGTGGGTGACGTGCTTTTGGGCCTGCGCCGCCTGAATATAGGGCAAAGCGAGGAGAGAAGAGGACTGCGACATGGCGACGGCTCCGATAGGGATTGCAGAGCCGGAAGCTAGGAGAGAGTGGCTAATGTTTCATGAAGCCCCCGATTCATCCCCCCGCTAATGGCCCTCCTGCCAACCGGCCCGCCTTTCAATCGGGCTACATTGCGGGTTTGAACAATAGGGGGCTTTGGTGGCATTGAACGCGCTCAACCTTGGCGTGCAAAACTTCAGTGACATCCGCACAAAGCTTTGCTTAACATAGGCCTGAGTTCGGAACAAAACTGCAACAAGACCAAAAATGCGGGGGATCGACTGGCAGGGCAATTATCAGGCAGGCTGCATGTTGGACCCGTTTCACGCCTTCCCGGATCCGAATAAATCGGTATCAGCCAAATCCGCACCTTCAGTGACCATTCGTTAAACACCGCCATGCCACACTGTGGCCCCAGACAAGCATATACATCAGAGGGACTGACGACACATGGTATCGACCCAACACGCATTAAATACCGCCCGTGCGAATGCCCATGACCGTTGGACAGGGGCCGAAGGATCGGCCGAGCAAAGGATCAAGGAACGGATTGTCATTCCTCTTGGGCGGCAAAGCTTTACGGCCGCCCCCTCGGATACGTTTTTTGCTGTGGGCTCCTGCTTTGCGCGTAATGTCGAGGAACGTCTGGCCCAGGGCCGGGGCAAGGGTGACCAGCCTTGATATCAAGGTTGATGATCTCGGGAATGGCTCGGCGCGCGCCGGGGGCATGTTCAACAAATATACCCCCCTTTCCATTCTCCAGGAGCTGAAATGGGCGGCCGGGCTGGAGGTTTATCCCGCAGAAGCGCTGCTGCCGGTCGGGGGCGGAGACGACTGCTATGACCCCTATCTTTCGGGAAAGGCAGGGCGCGGCCCGGTTGAAAGCCTGATGACACGTCGCGCCCAGATCGGGCAGTATTTTGCCCAAGATATTTTGGCCAATATTGCTGTTTTAACCCTGGGGCTGACAGAATCCTGGACCGACCTTGAAACCGGGCTAAGCCTGAATGAGGCCCCCCACCCGAAAGTTCTGCTGCGCTATTCGAAGCGCTTTTCCTTTGAGCGTCTGAGCCTTGAGCAATGCGAGGCGGCGCTGGCGGATATCGCGGCGATCCTGAAGGCGCATGGCAGGCCCGATCAAAAACAGATCATCACGGTGTCACCGGTGCCGCTTGGCCGGACATTTACCGAAGATGACATTATCATTGCCAATACCACGTCCAAATCCACCCTTCGGGTCGCAGCCCTGCGGCTGACAGAAAAATACGTCGATATGGATTATTTTCCCAGCTATGAGGCGGTGCTCCACAGCGACCCCGCCCTGAGTTGGCAGCGCGACCTGCGCCATGTCAGTGATGTGGTTGTAGGACAGATCATTCAGACCTTCATGCAGCGCTATGGCGTCATTGCCGATATTATTGAACCCGACAGCGCCATGATCAGCGCACTTTATGAAGATCCGATGTTTCTCAAATGGTCTGAAAACGCAGAGAGCCATGATGCACTGCTGGTAAAACTTAATCAGGAGGTGAATAAATACAAGAACATGGTCTTGCAGCTACAAAAGCAATTGCGCCAGGTGCAGGGCTGATCTGCGCATGAACCCTGCTACCGATCAAAGCGGTAGCAGGTTCGAACACCAAGGCTTATCTTCTCTTGCCCAGCCACAAAGGCCCAACCTGAACTGCGCGGGCGCGGGCCGCCCCTAAGCCGCCATCAGACCGCATAATAATCCCTGTACCAGCTTACAAACTGCGCAACACCCGTGCCGATATCGGTCTTTGGCATCGGGCCAATCAATTGGGTCAGCAGGCTGGCATCGGCCCAGGTGGCAGGCACATCGCCGGGTTGCATTTCCATAAAGTTCTTTTTGGCCTCACGCCCCAGCACAGCTTCGATCGCGGCGACGAAAGCCATAAGTTTGACCGGCTCTGAATTGCCGATATTAACCACCCTGAACGGGGCCACCGGGCTAAGACTATCCCCAAACAGCGGCGTTGCACCACGCAGGGGGGCTGTATCCATCAGCTTGCGCACGGCATAGACCAGATCCTCCACATAGGTAAAATCTCGCATCATATTGCCGTTATTATAAATATCGATCGCCTCATCTTGCAGCACGGCGCGGGTGAATTTGAACAGCGCCATATCCGGGCGCCCCCAAGGGCCATAGACGGTAAAAAAGCGGAACATGGTTGTCGGCAAATCATAAAGATGGGCATAGGAATGCGCCATCGCCTCATTTGCCTTCTTGGTCGCTGCATAGAACGACATCTGCAAATCGGCCTTATCGGTTTCGGCATAGGGCATCTTCTCATTCGCGCCGAAAACCGATGAGGTCGAGGCCATCAGCAAATGCTCTGGCGGAAAGGCGCGGGCCGCTTCCAGCAACTCAAACGTGCCAATCAGGTTCGAGTCCAGATAAGAGCGGGGCGCCTCTATGGAATAGCGCACCCCAGCCTGCGCCGCGAGATGCACCACCGCCCTCGGCCGGTGCTGCGCCATCAAATCCCGCAACAGGCCTGGCGTTTCCAGACGGGCCTCAACAGCGGTGAACCCAGCCATATCAGACAAGATCTGATGCCGGCGCTGTTTCAGGGTCACGTCATAATAATCGGTCATCGCGTCCAGACCAATCACGGTGCATCCCTCTTGCAGCAGTCTTTTGCAAAGGTGAAAGCCGATAAATCCGGCCGATCCGGTCACCAGAAAGGGGGCTGCCTGTTTTTACAATCATCATGGCCTCGGATATTAGGGTGTTGGTGTCAATCGGGGTATTTCAAAGCCCCCCGCGGCAGGTTTAGCCGGGTGTTGGTGGGACGGTCTTGATCGCATCCGTCAGCCGTCCTTCCTTAACAGCACCGATCCCCAGAAACGGCAAGCCCCCTACGGGCAGCGGGCAATCAAAGGGCGGTAGCGCCGCCATCCGCACCCATGTCTTCAAGCGTACGGTCCCGTTGCAGAGAGTTAACCTTTGCAGGTCAGATTTGTAGCGACCGATGCAGGGGCCGCTTTGCGCCTTCAATGCATCCGGCTGACCCAACTGGAGAACAGAGATGACAAACCCTTTTGAAAACCGTGCCCGCTCGCTTAGCGGTCCGGCCACAGATATTCTGCCGGTCATTCCGAACGACAGCGTCAACCTTGGCCAGGTTGCGCTGGCGCTCTACGTCGAATTGGCGGGGGCAATCAGCTTTATTACGGTTGCAGGGCAAACCCGTACGGTCCAGGTGGCGGGCAATTCGATCCTACCGGTTGGGGCCTTGCGTGTGCGCGCAACGGGAACCACCGCCACCGGCATTCATGCACTGGTTATCGGATGAGACTGGATTTCGGCATCGGGATTACATGCCCGCAAGTGCAATGATCAACCGCCCTGCCCGCCGGGTTGTTTTCGGCGGGCACCAAGGGGTTCTTTTTTGACCCGTTGCAAACTGGCCTTGTTGCGGTTTGGTTTCGATCTCTCATCTCATTCATGCGGTCTTTCTTTCGAAGGCCAAGGGGCTTTTCTCGCCGAGCGATGAGTGACGTCGGCGCGGATTATAGAAGCCCTTGATATACTGGAATATCGTGCCTTCTGCCTGGCGGCCTGTGTCCCAACGATTGCGCCAGATCAGCTCTGCCTTGATGGATTGGAAGAATGTCTCAACCATCGAATTGTCATAAGAATTTCCCTTGCCGCTCATCCGCCGCCCGTTTCGCAAATGATTGCTTTCATTTACTGCCTGGCAATGAATGCAAGCATCGCCTTTCAATTCACGCCATCACCCAAATTCCCGCATAGCTCCGACGGCGTTAAAGACGTGTCAGGATTTTCTGCCTAGGCTGGCTCTGCAATACTTATGGTTGTTCCTGAAAGGTAGAGGGCCCGCATATATGTTTCGCCAGATGGCCTCACTCCGCGCCCGCTTTCTTTTTGCCAACCTGAAACTTGACGGCAAGCCCTTCACGCTACAGGCCCCGGACGGCAAGGTCTTGATCCGGGGGGATACCGTGCGGTGGCGGCGTAACAGGCTGCATGTTTCGGGGCAGGCAGGCTGCGGAACCGTCACGTTGCGGCTTGGTGATATCAGCACGATGGTTCGGCTCCCGGCCCCTGCCTCACCGCCATCCCCCTCAATGGCACCGTTTTCAGTGACCCTGCCCTGGCCGATGAACCTGACACCGCAAAGCGGCCTGGCCGAGATTATAGCGTCGGATGAGGCACCGGACGCGGAAACCGCACGATACGAGCGCACCTCTATCGCCCTCGGTCCCGTGCGGCGGCAAACCGCCTTGCTGACGATGGAACTGATCTGGATTTTGCTGCGCCTTGGCCCTGCAATCTTGAAATGGCGGGTCGCTGGTGACCTTGGCCAACGCAGGCGGGTCAAACACGCGCTGCGGATTGATCCGCCCCCCGATGGCGGGCCGATTGCACCGGGTCTGTTCACCCCGGCCCCTCAGTCCGATCCTGCTTTCGAAAGGCGCGCCCCTGCTGGCGGGCCTATCGTGATAATCGTGCCCGTTTACAATGCCTTTGATGTGTTGTGCGAGTGTCTGGAACGGGTGGTCGCCCATACTGACCTGCCATGGACACTGATCCTGGTTGAAGATGTCTCTACAGATGTCAGGGTTCGGCCCTATCTGCGCGCCTTTGCCAAGGCCCGCAATAATGCGCAAATGCGCAGCGAGGGGCCTGTGATTTTGATCGAGCAAGAGGTGAATGGCGGATTTGTCACCAGTATGAACACCGCCTTTGCCTGCCTGGAGGCGCGGCCAGATTTGGCCGGACAGCCTGTTGTCTTGCTTAATTCTGACGCGCTGGTGCCGAAGGGCTGGGCGTCACGGCTGACGGAACCGCTTTCCGATGCCACAGTGGCCAGCGTGACACCCCTGTCGAATGATGCCGAAATCTTTTCGGTGCCGCAGATCTGTGCGCGCAGCGATTTGCAACCCGGTCAGGCAGAAGCGATTGATGCCGTTGCCCAACAGCTTTTGCCTGCAGCGGCCCTTGCCAAGGCCCCTACCGGCGTCGGCTTTTGCATGGCCATCGCCCCGCAATTTCTGGCCCGCGTTCCGCGGTTTGATACAGCCTTTGGCCGGGGCTACGGCGAAGAGGTGGATTGGTGCCAAAAACTGCGCGCAAGCGGGGGGCACCATCTGGGCACGGCGCGTCTTTTTGTCGAACATCGCGGCGGGGGCAGTTTTGGCACGGACCAAAAGCAAAAACAGATCGCCCGGAATGCGGCACTGATCACCGCGCGTTATTCTGGCTATGATCAGGACGTACAGGCATTTTTGCACCAAGACCCCCTGCGGGGACCGCGCCTTGCGCTTGCCGTTGCCTGGGCCGCATCGGCCACCCCGGACGCGCCTGTACCGATCTATCTGGCGCATTCGCTGGGGGGGGGGGGGCAGAAGGCTGGCTGGCGGCTGAAATCGCAACGGCGGGCAGGGCGGGCCGCCCTTTGGTGGTGCTGCGGGTGGGCGGCCCGGATCGCTGGCAAATAGAGGTGCATGCAGCCACAGGCAATGTGATCGGGCAAACCAATGATTTTTCATTGATAGAAAGGCTTTTAGAACCGCTGACACAGCGCCGTATTATCTATTCCTGCGGTGTTGGCGACCCCGATCCTTTTGATTTGCCCACGCGGCTGATTTCATTGAAACGGCGACCACAAGACCGGGTTGAGGTTTTGTTCCATGATTTTCTGCCCGTCTCGCCGTCGTTTCATCTGCTGGATGGCGTGGGGCGCTTTCATGGCCCTGTCACGCCCGAAACCATAGCGCCACTGTCTGCAAAAGCGGCGGCGGCCTATCAGGGCACCCGCCCCGGTGGGCAGGCCATAGGCTTGGCCGAATGGCAGCACGCCTGGGGCTGTCTGTTACAGGCAGCAGATGAAATCCGGGTGTTCTGCCCTTCGGGTGCCGCCCTGGTTGCTGCGGCCTGGCCCGGCCTGCGTGACCGCATAACCGTTCAGCCGCACCAGCTTTCCGCCAAGGGTCCGGGGGGTGACCCTTGGCACAACCGCCGGGTGCAGGGCCTTGGAATTGGGGTCCTCGGCAATATCGCGCCGCATAAAGGGGCGGCCCTTGTGCAAGAGTTGGCGCAGATGGGCGATGCAAAGCGTGGGTGCCGACTGGCGCTGATCGGGAATATTGACCCGGCCTATGCCCTGCCCCGCAGCTGCCCTGTCCACGGTACCTATATCCCGGCCGATATTCCGGTTCTGGCGGCCCATTACGGGATCACACATTGGCTTATCCCCTCAATCTGGCCGGAAACATTCTCTTTTGCAACGCATGAAGCCTTGGCGACCGGCCTGCCGGTTCTGGCCTTTGACATCGGCGCGCAAGGCGAGGCGGTGCGGGCCGCCCCGAACGGGATTGCCCTGCGCTATTCCCCCGACGGCGGGCTTGCTGCTGCGGTTCTGGGCGCCGTTCTGGGCACAGTTCTGGGCGCGGCGCCCCGACAGGTTGAGACGGCGCAGGAGGCGGAACCTACATGAGGGGTATCGCCCGTTTGCGCCAATTGCTGCGCCGCAAATGGGCGGGATACGCCCCGATAAGCGCGCTTGACCGTGCCCAGTTTGACCAAGACATGCTGCGCCCCGTCCCGCAGCAGCAATATGTAATGTTTTTCACCCCGCGTTCGGGCAGTTCCCGCGTTGCGGATCTGCTCAGCCGCACCAAGCGGATGGGGCGCGTTACCGAAAGCTTCAACCCCAATTTCATGCCAAACATGACCCGCGCGATGAATGCGGCCAGTCTGGAAGACTATTGCCTGATGCTTGAGCGCCGCATGCAAAAAGGTCGGGTGGCAGGGTTTCAGATTACCCAGCCACAACTGCATGTGGTCTTTGGCAACGAGAGCCGATTTCTTGCGCGATACGGGCATTGCCCCACCATCTGGCTGATCCGCCGTGATCTGGTTCTTCAGGCGGTATCGCTGTATAAAATGGTCACAACCGGCGTTTCGCATTCCCCCCACCTATCCGCAGATGCGCTGCACCACGCGGCGGCAGGCCTGATCTATGACGCGGCCGCGATTCGCTATTGGATAGACCACCTGCGCCATATCGAGCGCGCGACCGAAGCCTTGATTGCCCGGCTGCAAGAAACAGGCGCGCAGGCCCCCCTGCGGCTTTGCTATGAAGATAACGCCGCCGCGCCGGCTGCGACCTGTATCCGGGCAATCGCCGCGCATATCGGGGTTGATCTGCCGCAAGACCTAGTCTTTGTCAGCCCTCACCGCAAGGTAGGCAATGACAGGAACCAGCAGTTTGCCGAACGGTTCCGCAACGAACACCCGGCCCTGATAAACCAATTGGAGCGCGAGCGCGCCACCATGCTGGGCAAGATCACACCCCTTCCGACGCCAGATGCGGCCCCCCCCTGACGGGTTACAGCCGCCCTGCCGCCGCCGCCAGATGCAACATCAGATTTCCAGCCCGGCTCTGCCGCCAGACGCCAATCTGCCCCAGATCGCCAAGCTTTGGCCCCATAGTTTCTGGCCCCCCAAATCCTGCTCCGGATCCGGGGCAAGAGTGGCGTCGCGAAAGCCATGCAGAAAACAGCGTGGCACGGGCCCGGTTTTCCGGGGTCAGCAGGTCAGACATCTCGGTCAGGGCCGCCAGGTTGCGCCCGATCCAATCGGCATAACGCCGATCCCAGATCATGGCAAAGCGGCTCCAGGCCTTGCCAAGGCCGCGGTTGGCGCCAAGGTGATTTTTCTTGTGCTGGCGATAATAAAGACCGGGCCGATCATCATTGATCATCACAGCCCCTGCGCCGGACAACAGCAGATAAATCCACCAGTCATGATGGGGCACCCCCGCCCGCATTGCGGCAGGGGCCGTCGCTTGCAGCAATGCGGCGGCGGCCGGATCAAGGACCATCGTGTTCCCGGCCAGCACATTTTGCACCAGCGCATTGCCAAAATCCGGGGCCTTGGGGTGGCGGCACGACGGGCCCCGCAAGGCCAGATCAGCATTCGTCAGAATAGTTCGGCTGGCATAGACGCAGCCCTGCCCGCCCCCGGTTTTCATTTGGGCCATCATGACCTGCACAGCATGTTCAAGCCGGTTCGGCAGCCAGACATCATCTTGATCCGACAGCGCAACCCAGGCCCGCGCCGGCAGGTCACTTTGCCCAAGCAAAGAAAGAAAGTTGGCCGCACTGCCTTGTTTTGGGCCCTCATAGAAACGGATATCGCGGTCGGGATGCGCCTTGATAAAGCTGACGATAATATCGCGGCTGTCATCATCCGACCCATCATCGCTGACCCGAAGCGACCAGTTGACACCCGTTTGTGCCACAAAGGATTCCAGCTGCTGCCGCAGGTATTGCCCGCCGTTGAAGGTCCCCAACAAGATACAAACATGAGGCTTCATCATCGCACCTTTTTTTTTCTGATGCGGCTCAACCTAAGGTTATTTTGTAAAGATATTGTATGTAAAAATCGCCCTGCTTGTTCAATCCGACCCTATTTTTGCCAAGGCACGAGGCTTTTTCACTATGACCGACACGCGTTCCAAAGCGCTTTCTGTGCCGCCTGCCCGCCTGCGCAGTCGCCACTGGCTTGTCCTGATCAGCTTTTTCATTCTGGTGGTCATCCCGCCGGTGATTACCGGCTGGTATATGTGGACGCGCGCCGCTGATCGCTATATCTCAACCGTGGGTTTCTCGGTTCGCACCGAAGAAATGGGATCGGCGATCGAAATGCTGGGGGGCATTGCCCAGTTGTCAGGATCCAGTTCATCCGACACCGAAATCCTGTATAAATTCATCCAGAGCCAGGAACTGGTGGCCCGCGCCGAGGAAACGCTGGATATCCGGGCGATCTGGGCCAAGGGCAACCCGGAAAAAGACCCGGTTTTCGCCTATCACGCGCCCGGCACCATTGAGGATCTGGTGACCTATTGGCGCCGGATGGTGAAGGTTTACAACCACGATACCGGGCTTTTGGAACTGCAGGTTGAGGCGTTCACCCCCGAGGATGCGCATACCATTGCCGAACTGATCTATTCAGAAAGCTCTGACATGATCAACCGCCTGACCAGCATCGCCCGCGATGATGCAACCCGCTATGCCCGCGATGAGCTGGAAAAGGCGGTAGAGCGGTTAAAGGCCGCCCGCGAAACCATGACGCGCTTTCGCAACCGCACCCAGATTGTCGATCCGTCAGCCTCGGTTCAAAGCCAGATGGGTTTGCTGTCGTCTTTGCAGCTTCAGCAGGCCGAGACATTGATTGACCTTGATATCATGCAGCAGACCGCCAATCTTGGCGATCCACGCATCACCCAGTTGCAACGCCGCGTGGATGTGATCGAAGACCGTATCGCGCAAGAGCGTAAAAAACTGGGCATCGGAACCGGAGACGCCGCAGCGACCGGCGCCTTTGCCGATCTGGTCGGCGAGTTTGAGCGGCTTTCAGTCGATCAGAAATTCGCCGAGCAAACCTATACGGCCTCGATGGGGGCCTATGACAGCGCCGTGGCCGAGGCGGGCCGCAAAAGCCGCTATCTGGCCGCCCATATCCGCCCGACCCTTGCACAAGCGTCTGAAAGCCCCCACCGCGTGACCATCCTGATGGTTACGGCGCTTTTTGCCTTTCTGATCTGGGCGATACTGGTGCTTGCAGGCTATGCGCTGCGCGACCGAATATAGAGTGCATCCGCCATGATCATTCTGAAAAACCTGACCAAAGTGTTTTCCCTTAACGGCCGGCACAAGGTTGTCGCCGATAATATCAATGCTGTGTTCCCGTCCGGGGTTTCGGTCGGGTTGCTGGGGCGGAACGGGGCCGGCAAATCAACCCTGCTGGAACTGATTGCGGGCACAACACATGCCACCTCGGGCGAGGTGTTGTCGAGTGGAACCACCTCTTTCCCCGTTGGCCTTGCCAGCTCGTTGCACCCTGATCTGACCGGCGCCCAGAATACCCGCTTTGTCGCGCGGATTTACGGCGCCGATACCGAGGCCCTGATGGCCTATGTCGAAGATTTTGCCGAGCTGGGCGAACATTTCCACCTGCCGGTGCGGGCTTATTCCTCGGGGATGAAAGGCAGGCTCAGCTTTGGTATCAATATGGGGCTGGAATTTGATACCTATCTTGTGGATGAGGTAACTGCCGTCGGTGATGCCTCATTCAAGAAGAAAAGCCGCGATGTCTTTTTGAACCGCATGAAGACCGCAGGGGCGATTTTTGTCAGCCATTCGACAGGAACCCTGCGGGAACTTTGCACGGCCGGGGCTTTTCTTGAAGAGGGGCATCTGACCTATTACACCGACATCGAAGAGGCGATTGAACGCTATAGCCGCATCATGGACCGCTCTATGTCCATGCTCATGCCGCCGCTGCCCGAAGGGGCGGCAACCATGAAATTCCCCGCTGATGCCCGGATGCTGTTCGGGATCGGCCTGCCCCAGACCCGCACCGACTGGCTGGGCGATTGCCTGCGCCGGCATCGCCCCTGCCATTTCAGCAAACCCCGCGAATTGCATTATTTCAACAGCCGCGCCGGGATGGCCGATACGACCCGTGAGCGGCGCTTCAAGGCCGCACAACAGCTGGGCACCCGGATCGGCAAGGAAACCATCGAAGAACAGCGCAATACCCTGCGGCTGATCGGCGAAATCAGCGCCCTGCTGTCCATCCATACCGCGCCAAAGAATGGCCCTGATCGCCATAATGCCTACATTGACTACCTGCTGGCCGGGCGCAAGACGCAGCCCATCCTTTGCGATTTCACCCCCGCCTATGCGCTGCTGTCACAAGATGATTTTGCCGAGATGGCCACGATCGGCCATGCCCGCTTTGTCTGCGTTCTGCGCGACCCTGCCAGCCGCCTCTGGGCCCAGATATGGGAGGAATTGCCAGGCAGTGACAGAACGCAAGCGGCCTGTGAGGCGGCCGCCCGCGCCTTGCTGGCCAGGCCAGAAACCCTGCTGACCGCCTATCCGGCCGCAAACTATACCCGGCTGGTGCAAGCGCTGGAGGGGGCAACAGATACCGGGCGGATTTGCTGGATGTTCCATGAGAAACTGACAGGACGCGCCGCCCTGAAGCCATTGAGCGACTTTCTGGATATTCCGAATATCCCCGCACTCAGCCTGCCGCCCCTGCCCGAACCGCCAGAACCAGGCATACCCGCCGATATTCGCAGCGGGCTGCGCGCCCTGCTGGCCCCGCAATACAGCGCCATGCTGGCGCGGTTCGGGGCCGCCCTGCCCGCCACCTGGCAGGCAGGGCTGCTGAGCGGCGAAAACGCCGGGTAAAGCGACTTCAGGCTGTCGAGGCGCCCCGGCGGCCAATGGCCTCATAGGCGATAAAGCCGGCCTTGATCACATCCGCAGGCGCATAGATATTGCGCAGATCGGCCATGCGCGCTGTTGGCATCCCCGTCGCCAGGCGCTCAAGGTCCAGCGCCCGAAAATCATTCCACTCGGTCAGAATAACCAACAGATCAGCGCCTTGTGCCGCCAGATAGGCATCCTCCAGCCACTCGACGCCCGGAAGCAGGCGCTCGCCCTCATGGCGCCCCTGCGGATCTGTGACGCGAACGCAGCCCCCCCGCCAAGCATTGCCGGAATAAGCGTCAGGCTGGGCGCGTCGCGCATATCATCGGTATTGGGTTTGAACGTCACCCCCAGCACCGCAATCGTTTGCCCGTTAAAGGAGCCACCACTAAGGTCCAGCAGCTTGTCAACCATCCGCCGTTTACGTCCTCATTGACCTTGATTACCGCCTCGGTAATCAGCATTGGACAGGCATGCTCTTGGCCGATACGGGCCAGCGCCTTGGTATCTTTTGGAAAACAGCTTCCGCCATAGCCCGGCCCGGCATGCAAGAACTTGTTCCCGATCCGGCCATCAAGCCCCATCCCCCTGGAGACCTGCTTTATATCGGCGCCCACTTTTTCACACAGGGCTGCGATTTCATTGATAAAGGTGATCTTGGTCGCAAGAAAGGCATTGGCCGCGTATTTGATCATTTCGGCCAATTGCCAGATCGGTCAAGATGATCGGAAAATCTTACCGCAGATACAGCGGGCGATAAATGTCAGACATCACCTTGCTGGCCCGTTCGCTTTCAACCCCTACCACAACGCGGTCCGGCTTCATGAAATCTTCGATCGCAGCCCCTTCGCGCAGAAATTCGGGGTTGGAAGGCGGCATCAAAATCCAAATCTGGATTGGCCGCAGCAACCACCGCTGCCAGCTTGCGGTTGGTTCCGACAGGCACGATGGTCGGTGACGACAACGATATAATCCTTGGCGATACGGGCAACCTCTTCTGCTGCCGCCATCACATATGTCAGATCGGCATGGCCGTCACCGCGGCGCGTAGGCGTGCCAACCGCGATGAAGACAACCTCGGCACCGGCCATCGCCTCGGCCAGATCAAGCGTAAAGCTCAGGCGGCCTGCCTCTACATTTTTTGCCATCAAGGTTTCAAGGCCTGGCTCATAAATCGGGATCTCGCCTTTTTCAGCCGTTCTATCTTGCGTGGATCCTTGTCGACACAAACCACCTCATGGCCAAAATCAGAAAAACAAACGCCAAACGCCAAGACCAACATAACCGGTGCCAATAACAGCAATCCGCATTCATTCTCTCCCTATGGGTATTTTCGTGCCGTTGTGACGTAGTTTCTTCACGTTATTCCCATATTCCAAAAGGAAATGAAACCAGCCTTGCCATGTTTCAGCCCCCTGATGTTGCCGTGGGGTAAGCAGCCAAACCCAGTGCTGGCATGATCCCTGCCAAGGCCCGCCGAAAGAGGCCCTGCATGACCACAAAGCCCAACAGGCCTGGCCCCCATTGCCAACAAGCCAGAAGCTGCGCTTTGCGACACCCGCACGATTTTGGCCCCTGATCCTGCGAGAGATGGCCTCGACGCATGGCAGGTCACCCGGCGGCTATATCTGGATGGTGATGGAACCCTTGCTTGGGATTGCCTTGTTAAGTGCCATTTTTTCGCTTGGGTTCCGCAGCCCACGCATCGGAATCAACTTTCCGATTTTCTTTGCCACCGGGATGATGCCGTTTTTTCTGTTCCATCAACCTCCGGCAAAGTTGCACAGTCCATCACCTATTCCAGATCTTTGCTGGCCTATCCCAAGATCACCTTTGTCGATGCCATTCTGGCAAGAGCCATCCTGTCTGTGCTGACGCAAGTGCTGATCAGCTGCATTGTCCTGACCGGAATATGTCTGGCCTTTGAAACCCGCACAGTGTTTCTTATTGATCGCGCCTTCATCGCCTATGCCATGGCTGCGGCCCTGGGTCTTGGCGTAGGCCTGCTGAACTGTTTCATGTTCACAATGTTCGCTTTATCAACGCGCCTGTAATGCTTTAGTACAACCACTGGTTTTGATCTCGGGCGTGATTTCCTTTATGAAAGTCTGCCCGAATGGGTGCAGCATATGCTGTGGTACAACCCGCTTATGCATGTCACCGGGGAATTGCGCGGGGCATTTTTCCCTCCGATGTGAAGACCAAATATGTTAACCCCGCCTATGTCTTTGGCGTCGCCCTGAGCATCGGACTGATCGGTTTGGTTTTTTTGCGGCGTTACCACAGAGACATGCTGGAGC
>NZ_JAUCDA010000002.1:0-647374 GCF_034675685.1 Pseudorhodobacter sp.
TTTTTGCCGTTTCTCCGTTTCGCCCTGTGTTTATTGGGAAAACATCTTGCGCCCTCACAAGCTTCGGGTGGAACTGCCCCTGGGTAAAGCCTGATCAGATGGTCAGATCACTGGGGCCGATGCCGAATCGTCCAGCGATATTTGTGGAATCACAGCCTCTCCTGCTTCGGATTCGCGGCTCATCAGCCAAAGGAATCGCCATTTCAGGCTTGATATGTAATTTGCCCGCCACAAATCGTCAGTGCCACCCCCATATCCGCGACAGATTCAGGCCGCGCCGATTCTATATCTCCCGTCAGCATCACCACATCGGCGGCAAGCCCTGCGCGCAAAGTGCCGGTCAGCCCCTCGCGATGCGCAGCCCAAGCCCCGCCGGCCGTATAGGCGTGCAGGCTTTCCATCAGGCCCAGGCATTCATTGACGCCGCCCGCATAGGATGGCCGGGTCAGCGCCGCCCCCAATCCCCGCAGCACCGACACATCTGTCACCGGCCAATCGCTGGCAAAGGCGATCCGCGCGCCCTGCCTTGCCAGCGTTGCGCAGAGATAGGCATCCTGCCAGCGCGCCGCCCCGATCATATCCAGCGTCGGCTGCTTGGCAAAATCCATCGCACCCGGCGCATGCGGCGGCTGCACGCTGGCCACAATGCCCAGCGCCGCCAGCCGTGCGATATCCGCGCGGTCAATCAGCTCTATATGCTCGATCCTGTGGCGCATATCGCGCAGGCCGTTGGCCCGCGCCGCCGCCGCATAGCCGTCAATGGTATTGCGCACCGCCCCATCGCCAATCGCATGTACGGCGATCTGCAAGCCGCGCCTGTCGGCCTCGACCGCCACCTCGGCAAAACGCGCGGGGGCAAACAGCGGCTCGGCGCGGTACCCGGGCTGGCCGGGATAATCGTTCAGCATATAGGCGGTGCGGCTATCAATCACGCCATCCATGAACATCTTTACAAAACCGCATTGCAGCCAATCATCGGCAAAATCGCGTGTCATCGCCTCGGCCCGGTCCAGCGCCTCCAGCCCCATATGCGGCTTGAAGTGGAACGGCACCTTGACCCGTGCGCTCAGCTTGCCTTCACGCCGCAGCCCGTCCAGCAGATCAAGCGTGAAACGATTGCCATCCATATTGACCATTGAGGTAATGCCATGCGCCGCACAATGGCGCAGCCCCGCCGCCACTTTGGCGCGGTCAATCGCCATCTCGGCCTCGCTCGGCCATGGGCTTGGCTCCTCTCCGGTGGCAATCCCGAGATTCAGCCGCGCCTCGCCGCCAAGCGCAATCACCGGGGCAAAGGCTTCGAATTCGCGCAGCTCGCCCGTGGCAAGGCCATCGGCCCCCATTACCACCTCATGCCCATGCGGGCAGGCCATGCCGTGCAAGATCCCCGCTGCTTTCAGCGCCGCTGTATTGGCCCAAACCGTGTGATGATCGGCGGCCGTTATCGCAATCGGGCGGTCCGGCAGCACCTTGTCCAGATCGGCGCGGGTCATGGGGGCGTCAAGCATTGTATAGGTGCCACCCTGTGCCATCAATAGCGGTGCCTCCGGGTGCCTGGCGGCAAAACCGGCAAAGGCCGCCCGCAACGCCTCGGGCCCATAAAGCCCCCCAACGTGCAAATGTGCCAATTCGGCGCCACCCAGCACCAGATGCAAATGGCTTTCAACAAAACCCGGCAGCACGGTCCGCCCGTCTGCATCAATAACCTGGGTCTGTGGACCTGTCAGCGCCTCAACCCCGGCCCGCAAACCGACAGCCACAATCCGCCCCGCCTTCAAGGCAATCGCCTCGGCGCGGGGGTGGTCGGGATCCATCGTCAAAACCCGTGCGTTTGTAATGATTGTATCAGCCTGCATTCCGCCTCCGTTGCCCCCGCCCCTTGCCATCAGCATATCATAGCTACGCGTCCAGCGCCGCGCGTCAAGCCATCAAACACGCGACCTGTCACTGCCCCAAAGGCAGGCGTTTGTTCGTCTTTCAGCAAAAATCCGATCATTCCCCACATGACACACTTGACCCAACGCGCTGCTTCGTCCTCTATCGGGGCAATGAATTTACCGGCACTTGCCCGGTCCAATAGGGAATTTCTATATGTCCAACCCATCCAGCACCGGAAAATCTGTGCTTGCCTCCGACCTCAAGATCACCGGAGATATCGTTTCCAAGGGCAGCGTAGAGGTGATGGGCGAGGTTGACGGCTCCATCATCGCCGATAGCCTTGTGCTCAGCCATGACGGCGCAATCAAAGGGACAATCACCGCCAAGACCGTAGATCTGCGCGGCAAGCTGTCTGGCAAGATTGACAGCACGATGCTGACCCTGCGTTCAGCCGCACAAATGACCGCCGATGTCACCTATACAACCCTGTCGATTGAAAGCGGCGCCCAGATAGAAGGCACGTTCAAGATCAAAAAAGCATAGGTCCGAAACGCCGCCTACAAGGCCGCATTTTGCCCCGGCCTTGCCCGTCCGATAGGCGCGCTTACCGGGCAGGCGGAAGCGAATAGGTCAGCCCCGCGCGGGCAACAGGCGCATCCCCCCCTTGCGACCAGATCAGCACGTCGCCCACCGCCAACACCCGGCCCAGTTTCAAGACCCGCGCTTGCGCGATCAACGCGCGCCCCGCCGCGGGCTTGCGCATGAAATCAATGCTGCAATTCGTGGTTACGGCCAAAGCTACCGGCCCCAGCCGCGCCAGGATTGCCAGATACATCGCCACATCAGCCAGCGCGAAGAGCGAGGGCCCAGAAACCGTACCGCCGGGGCGCAAATGCTGCGTCCCCACGTTCAGGCGCATCTCCAGCAGGTCCGCCTCAACCCGCGTGATGGTGAAATCCTTAGCCACCTGCGCAAATTCCTGCGCCATGAACGCGGTCAGCGCCGCGACGTCCATCACAATCGCCATAAACCCCCTCTGCTTCAGTCTTGGGGAAACCCCCTTCCCCTTCGCCGCGACACGGCTACACTAGCCCCACATGCATAGCAAAATGAAAGATATGGCAAGATGGCAGACTCAATTCTGTTGCGCGAAGACCTGAGCGGCGGCATCGCTCGCCTGACGCTGAACAGCCCCGGCAGCCTGAACGCATTATCCGATGCCATGCTGGCCGCCCTGACAGATGAACTGGCCACCCTCGGCAGCGACACCAAAACCAAGGTCGTTATCCTGCGGGGGGCGGGCAAGGTGTTCTGTGCGGGGCATGACCTGAAGGAAATGCAGGCAGGTCGCGCCAGCCCCGATAAGGGGGCCGCCTATTTCGCCGGTCTTTTTGCCCGCTGTGCCACTGTGATGCAGGCCATCACCACCCTGACACAGCCCGTAATCGCCTCGGCCCATGGAATCGCCACGGCAGCGGGTTGCCAACTGGTTGCCAGTTGTGATTTGGCCGTGGCGGCTGAAGACACGCGCTTTGGCGTCAATGGCGTGAATATCGGGCTGTTCTGTTCGACCCCCATGGTCGCTCTTACCCGGAACATTCCCCCCAAACACGCCTTTGAAATGCTGGTGACCGGCGAATTCATCACCGCCACCCGCGCCCGCCAAATCGGTTTGGTGAACCGGGTTGTTCCCGCCGACACATTGGCCGATGAAACCATGGCCCTTGCCGGCACCATCGCGGCCAAGCTGGGCCCGGCTGTCCGCATCGGCAAACGCGCGTTTTATGATCAGGCACCGCTAACCCTGGCCGAGGCTTATGCCCAAACGGGCGCTGCCATGGTCGAGAACATGCTTATGCGTGACACCGACGAAGGCATCAGCGCCTTCCTTGAAAAGCGCAAACCCGATTGGCACAGCTAGGCCTGTCCGCTTATCTAAGCGCAACCACCCAGCGGGCCAGCCCCAGCGCCACCAGCGCCATCAGAAAACTTGCGCCAATCATCCCCAACGGCCCCACGGTTTCAAACAACATGGCCGCGATCAGTGGCGCCACCGCCGAGGCCCCCAGGGATGAGATTGAAAGCATGCCGCTGATGGCGCCAAACTGTTCGCGCCCAAGGCTTTCCGCCACCAAAGCCGGGCGCAATATGGTCATGATTCCCATCGCGCCGCCCTGCAACGCCGCAAAGCCAAAAATCAGCAGCGCCGAAACCCCGGCCCCCGCCAACAAAACCGATGCCCCCAGCAGCATCACAACCGTAACCCCCAAGACCTGCGCTGTGCTTATCCGCGCCTCGGCCCGCATCAGCACAAATCGGCCCAGCGTTTGGGCAGGCCCCACAAGTGACGCCGCAAGCACCGCCAAACCGTGACTGACCCCCATTTCCACCAAGGACGGCACAAGAAAGCTGATTAAAATCCAATGGTTCAGCCCCACCAGCGCAAACAACCCGGCCAAGCCCCAAAACACCGGGCGGCGCATCGCGGCGGCTAAAAAACCTTTTGCGCTGGCCACTTCAACCACCACAGCGGTTTCGGCACGAATTAACCGGCACGCGACCCAATGCAACGGTGCCGTCACGAACAGCATCACGCCCGCCGCCACTAATACCGCGCCACGCCAGCCGAATGCCTCGGCCAGTGCGGCCCCGGCCGGAAAGGCCAGGGTAGAGGCAAACCCCGCCACCAAGGTCACCCGAATAATCCGCGCCCGCGCCTCGGCCCCATAGCGCCGCACCAAATAGGCAAAGGCCACCTCATACAAGCAGGCCGATTGCGCGACGCCGATCACCGCCCACAGCGCCAGATACTGCCAAGGGCTGCGCATCTGCGTCAGGCCCAGCAATGCCAAACCACCCAGAACCGCGCCGCCCAGCAGCAAGGCTTGCCCCCGGCCCTCATCCACCTGCCGCCCCATCACCGGTGCCAGCACCGCCGCCATACCAATCGCCAACATCGGGCCCAGGGCAAACAGCCGCTTGTCCCACCCCAGGTCGGATTCAAGCGACAGGATCAGCGCGGCAAAGCTGTAAAACATACAGGCATAGCCCAGCGTCTGCCCCGTAGCGAGCAACCAAACGCCCAAGCCTTGCCTGCCCATATCGTCCCCGCTACAGCCGATAGATCGCGCGGAACTTTTCTTCCAGATAATCCAGCAACGGCCCTTCATGCGGCGCGAACCCGCAGGCCCGCTCGATCACCTCACGCGGTTCATACAGTCCGCCGTGCCGCTGCACATTGTCACGCAGCCAGGCGGTTGCCGCCGATGTATCGCCATCGGCCAATTGTGCATCCAGCCCCGGCAGCGCCTTGCGCAGTGCCTGATTCAGACAGCCCGCGTAAAGATTACCCAGACTATAGGTCGGGAAATAGCCAAACAGGCCCACCGACCAATGCACATCCTGCAACACCCCGTTTGACGGCTTATCCACGCCAAAGCCGAAATCGGCCCTGAAGCGGTCATTCCACGCCGACTCAAGATCAGCCACGCCCAGATCACCCGAAATCAAGGCCCGTTCCAAATCAAAGCGCAGCATCACATGCAAGTTATACTGCACCTCATCCGCCTCGGTCCGAATATACCCGGCCCGCACCTTGTTCACCGTGCCATAGAATGCATCCACATCCTTGGCGTTGAAGTCGGAAAACTGCGACCGCATCCGGCTCATCAACCAGCCGGTAAAGGCACGGCTGCGCCCCAACTGGTTTTCATAAATCCGGCTTTGGCTTTCATGTACCCCCATCGACACACCGGCACCCAGCGGCGTCAGGGCGTAATCCTTGTCAATGCCCAATTCATAGCAGGCATGACCAACCTCATGGATCGTGGAATAAAAGCAGTTGAACGGATCGTTTTCAACGACCCGCGTCGTAATACGCGCGTCCGAACCGCCCCCCGATGAAAACGGATGCACCGCAAGGTCCATCCGTCCACGATCCCAGTCATAACCAAACGCCGTTGCCAATTCCCGCGCGACCCGCATCTGACCGACACTGTCAAACCGCCCTTCAAGCGAGTCGGGCTGATACGATGCCTCCAGCACCGCCCCGCGCAATTCCACCAAGCGCGGGCGCATCCCGTCAAACATCGCGCCAAGGCTGGCCGCTGTCGCCCCCGGTTCATAATCATCAATCAGGGCGTCATAAAGGTTGCCACCCTGCGCCAGGCAGGCCGCTTCCTCGCGCCGCAATTCTATGACCCGCCGCAGGCTTGGTAAAAACGCCGCCACATCATTGCTTGCCCGCGCCTCGGCCCACACCCCTTGCGAGGCAGACGTGACCCGCGCCAATTCCTCGGCCAGGCGCGATGGCACCTTGGAATTGCGGGTAAAGCTGCGTCGGATATGGCGCAGATTGGCCGCGGCCACCGCGCCGCTGCCCTCGGCCTCGGCCAGCCAGCCTTCAAGCCGCGCGTCAGTGCGGCGGGCGTGCAAGACCGCTTCCATCGCACCCGATTCCTCGGCCCGTTGCGCCACTGCGCCGCGCGGCATCATCGTCTCCTGGTCCCACCCCAGGCGCCCGGAAACCTGCGCCAATGCCTCGGTCTGGCGTTGAAACGCCATCATCTCATCATATGCAGTGGTGCGGATGTTCATGCCGTGCCCTTTCGGATCGACCCCAGCCGGGGATATTGTGCAAGGTGCCGCGCGCGCAAGATCAGCACCCAAAGAATGATAGCGCCCACCTGATGCGCAATCGCGGTATGCAGTTGCGCTGCCGTCAGCACGGCCGCAATCCCTAAAACCACTTGCCCGAACAGCATGACCATCATCCAGTCAAACGCCCGCCGCGTGGCCCGATGCGCCGATTTCCGGCCACGCAGCCAGACCACCACGCCAAAGGCAAACAGCCCATAGCCGCTCATCCTGTGGACAAATTGCACCAGACCGGGGTTCTCAAAAAACGCATGCCAAAGCGGCAAGCTGCCCCCCGCCCCATCCGGCACATAAAAGGCATCCGCCGGAAAGAACAACCCGTTCATATCGGGCCAAGTGGGAAAGCCGCGCCCCGCATCAATGCCCGCAACCAACGCCCCCAGCAAAATCTGCAAAAACGTGAAATGCAACAAGCCCGTTGAAAGCCCGAACAGCTTACCCTCTCGCACCCGCCGTGCCTGCAACAAATCCCCCTCGGAGCGGCCCAGCAAAAACGCATACCATGCGATAAAACCAAAGATGATGAAGGCAAGGCCCAGATGCACCGCCAACCGATAAGATGCCACATCAACCCGCGCGCCCCCAAGCCCGGATGACACCATCCACCAGCCAATAGCGCCCTGCAAACCGCCCAGCGCGCCGATGAAAAACAGCCGGCCCGTCCAGCCGGCAGGAATCTTGCGGGCCACCAGAAACCCAAGAAACCCGACAACCCAAACAAGGCCAATCACCCGGCCAAGCTGGCGATGCCCCCACTCCCACCAATAGATGGTCTTGAAGGCGGCAAGCTCCATGCCCGCATTTTGCAGCTGATATTCGGGACTCGCCTGATACTTCTCGAATTCCAGCGCCCAGGCCGCGTCATCCATCGGCGGTAAAGCGCCGGTCACGGGTCGCCATTCCGTGATGGAAAGGCCGCTATCGGTCAGCCGCGTCAATCCACCGACCACAATCATCGCCAGCACCAGCACAAACAGCAGCATCAGCCACAGCCGAATTGCGCCCCGCGCGCCCCTGTCGCGGCGATCTATCATACCGCCTTTGGGCGTGCTTGGCCGTGCAACATCGCCTACCTCTTCGAAAATACTGCGCTTGCCAGCCATGCAAAGGCCCCCGTTCCTGTGTCGGGCGCAGATTAGGCCGCCCCCACCCCCGCTTGCAAGTCCCCGCGCGCCCCTGCCGCAAGGTAATCGTGCAACACTCCCCCCGAAAGGTTGCGATATTTTGGCCACGCCACAAATCGTGAAGGGCAAGACCCTGTTTATTGCACAGCGCAGCCCGTAAAAGGCCGCAATCGTAATCACTGCCAATCTCGAAAAGGGATAGAAAATGAAGATCACCGCACTTGCAATCGTCCTTGTTGCCACCGCCCCGCTCACCGCGTTTGCAGGTAGCCTTGATACCGCACCAGACAGTGTGGTCGCCGTTCCCGTGGCCCCTGTCAAAGCGCCAAAACTGGCCTTTACCCTGCGTGCAGGCATCGGCGGCGCTCCGGCTTATTTCGGTGCCAAGGACCTCAAGGCTGGCCCTGATTTCAGCTTTAGCCTGAACTACCTGGCCCTGCCCGGTGGCCGCTCTATCGGTTCGACTGATCCGCGCGCTGTCTCCTACGGCTTTGCCCCGCGCGGCTCGTTTCGCTATATCGCCAAGCGGTCCTCCAAGGATGACCCCGAGTTGACTGGCCTGAACGATGTCAAAGCCTCGGTCGAACTGGGTCTCGGCCTCGGCTATACCCAGCGCAACTTCGAGGCCTTTGCAGATGTGCGCTACGGGGCCATTGGTCACCATGCCTGGGTTGGCGAAATCGGGGCAAACGCCGTGATGCACCCGACCGAGCAACTGACCCTGCGCGTCGGCCCGCGTGTGTTCTTTGGCAGCCGTGACTACGCCAACACCTATTTCGGCGTTTCCGCCGCCGAGGCCGCAGCCGTTGGCAGCAAATTCACCACCCCCTACACCGCCAAAGGCGGCGCGCTGACCGCAGGGCTGGAGTTGGGCGCAACCTATGCCATCAACGACACTTGGGGCATTGATGGCGCAGTGCGTTGGGATAAATACTTGGGCGATGCCAAATCTTCGCCCATCGTAGCCCAGGGCAAAGACAATAACGTCTCGCTGCGCATCGGTGTAACCCGCCGCTTCTCGTTCTGATCCAATCCCCAAGACCAAATCAGCAGGGGCCGCATCAGCGGCCCCTTTTTCATTTCCCCAGCTTTTTTCTGTTCCCAACGATCCGTGCCGCAGGCAGATTTTTCTACGAAAAATCTATTCCCCCCGTTGGTCACTACCCAAATGCCGGGCAATCTGGCGCAGCATGCCATGAAATGTCGCGGCTTCGGCCTTGGTCAGCCCCAACCGCGCCCACATATTGCGCAAAGACTGTTTCATTCCCGGAACTTTCGCTGGCGGATAGAAAAACCCCGCCGCCGTCAGCTTTTCCTCAAAATGATCGCCCAGCTTTTCCACCTCGACCCGGCTGGCGAAATCGGTGCGGTTGAACACCATCTCCTCTGCCGAAACCACCCCGGTTTGCCGCTGCCATTCATACCCCAGCAGCAACACACATTGCGCAAGATTCAGGCTTGGGAAATCGGGGTTTACCGGCACCGTCACAATCGCATTGGCCAGCACCAGATCGTCATTCTCCAGCCCGGCCCGCTCTGGCCCGAACAAGAACCCCACCTTCTTGCCCGCAGCAATCAGCCCCCGCGCCCGCATCATCGCGGCTTCGGGCGTCATGACTGGCTTGGTCAGTTCCCGCCCCCGCGCGGTGGTGGCAAACACATAGTCACAATCGCCAATCGCGGCCTGTACATCCGCATACGGCCCCGCCGTTTCCAGCAGTCGCCCCGCCCCCGAGGCCATCGCCACCGCCTTGGGGCTGGGCCAGCCATCGCGCGGGTCCACCACCCGCAACCGCTCCAGCCCGAAATTCAGCATTGCCCGCGCCGCACCACCGATGTTCTCGCCCATCTGTGGGCGCACCAACACAAACACCGGCGGCACCTGATCTGCTGGCGCAACATCTGCAAGCAAACTCGGCGTCATCTCGGCATCATTCATCTCATGCGTCCTGCTTGTGGGAAATCTCGCGCCTGATACGCTTCTGCCGACACGATGACAAGCAAAGGACCATCCATGGCATATGACGAAGGCACCGCGCAAATCTTGCGCGACGATCTGGCCGCCCTGCCCGTGGTCGAGAAAAAGATGTTCGGCGGGGTCTGTTTCATGCTGGATGGCCACATGCTGTGCGGCACGCTTGAAAATGGTGCGATGTACCGCGTCGGCCCCGATCGCTATGACCACGCCCTTACCCTGCCCGGTGCTGCGCCCCTGATGTTCGCCAAACGCAAGATGAAAGGCTTTGTCGAATGTCGCAGCGAAACGCTTCAAAAAGACATGGACCGCGCCGCTTTCCTGTCCCTCGCGCTCGCATTCGTAAAATCGCTGCCGCATAAGTAGCCAAGGCGCAATTTCTAGGCTAAAGCGCTCTCAGCAATCAGGAGCACCGATCATGGCCGAAGCAGAGCGCCCGCAAATCTACCTTATCACCCCGCCGGCTTTTGAGCTTGAAGCCTTTGGCGCGCAACTGAAAGCGGTGCTTGACGCGCATGCCATCGCCTGCGTCCGCCTCAGCCTTGCCGCCCGCGACGAAGAGGCCCTGTCGCGCGCTGCCGATGCGTTGCGCGAAATCTGTCATGCCCGCGATGTGGCGATTGTGGTCGAAGATCACGTGCTTTTGGCCGACCGTCTCGGGCTTGATGGCGTGCATCTGACCGATACCCGCAAGAACATCCGCAAACTTCGCGCAGAAATCGGGGCCGATGCCATTATCGGCGCCTATTGCGGCACCACCCGCCATGACGGGATGAGCGCAGCCGAGGCCGGGGCCGATTACGTCTCTTTCGGCCCCGTTGGCCTTAGCACCCTGGGCGATGGCACCAGCGTCGATTTCGAGATCTTTCAGTGGTGGTCAGAGATGATCGAAGTTCCAGTGGTTGCCGAAGGCGCGCTGACCGTTGAACTGGTTGAAAAATTCGGCCCCGTCACTGATTTCTTCGGCATCGGTACTGAAATCTGGGCGGCCGAAAATGCCTCTGTCGCGCTGAAAAACCTGCTGGCCCCCTTAGGATAACGGCTTTGGGTCTTGTGCGGGGCTTGCGGCATGCCCAGCGCGGATCACGGCCTCGCAATGCGCCGCGAGGTCCTTGCGCCCATTGAAACCATCCACGTCAACAGGGGCGTGAAACGTAATTTCTACGTTCCCCTGACGTGGCTGGGCCAAAATCTGCAGCAGATGCGGCACGAAATCCATCGCCGCCCACCAGCCATACAGCCGCGCATCCGCCCCCTTGGGGGCAATATAGCGCACAGACACGGGCTGAATATGCATCACTTGCTTCATCCCATGGGTGAAGAAGGCCGCAAACAATGTGGATTTGAACGGCAAGACCCGCAGGCTATCGGTGCTGGTGCCTTCGGGAAAAAACAGCAACCGATGCCCCGCCCGCAAGCGTTGTTCGAACAAAGCCTGCTGTGCTTTAGCCTCGGCAGGGTCACGCGCGATAAAGACGGTTCCCGTCGCCCGCGCCAACCAGCCAATTCCGGGCCATTGCGCCACCTCGGCCTTGGAAACGAAATACACCCGATCACAGGCGTTCAAAGTGAAAATATCCAGCCATGACGCGTGATTGGCAACCACCGCCCCCCGCTCTTGCATCGGCACGCCGCGCCGCTGCACCCGCAGCCCCATGATCCAGACCGCCGCCTTGCACACGCCCTGGGTGATAAAGGGCGTGACCGGGCGGGCCGCCCCACATAAAGGCGCCTCTACTGCGCGGGTCAACAGCAACACCACAAGCCCGCCATAAGTGACCATTGCAAAAGGAATAATCCGAATCGCCACCAGCACCCAGCCAATCGGGCCAATGGCAGCAGCCGCCAGCTTGTCTTCGCGCCACTCGGTCAAACGGACGGCCCTTTCTTGCGCTCATAAAACTGGCGATGACGTGCTGACATCTGGGCGGTATCCATCACCAAACACACATCTATCGTATTGAAATCCCGGTCAATATAGGCACCATCCCCAACAAAACCACCCAGCCGCAGATAGGCTTTTATCAAGGCAGGCGTGCCCAGCAACGCCGCGCGACGGTCCAGCGCGTCAATCGGCACCAAATCCATCGGTTGCGCCTGCGGTCCAATCGCCCGTACCCGCAGCGCCTCGGGCGCCAGATGGGTGTGGTGCAAATAGGCCAAAGGCTGCGCCAGCGCCGCCACATCGGTACCGTGAAAGCTGGCGGCACCAAACATCACCTCAATTCCGCGCGCCAGCACATATTCGGCCAATGAATTCCACAAATGCAGCAAGGCGCTGCCCCTGCGATAGTCGGCATGCACACAAGATCGACCCAGTTCCAGCAATTCCCGCCCCGAGGCCCGCAGCACCGACAGGTCAAACTCGCTTTCCGAATAGAACTTTTGCCCGGCAAGCAGCTTTGCCCCCGGCAGCAAGCGATACACCCCGACCACATCTTCCAACGCGCCTGCATCGCGGCGCGTATCTATCAGCAGCAGATGGTCAAAAGCCTCATCAAACGCGTCCCGTTCCAATCGGGCCGCATGGTCCACCAACGGCCCATCGGCCCCCAGCTCCTCAACGAAAACCTGATAGCGCAACCGCTGGGCAGCCGCCAGATCGCGGCAATCGCGCGCCAGCCGAAGCGTGAAATGGCGGTCATCAGGCTGCATTGGCACCCCTTATGCTGCGTTGCAGCCCTTCGTTTAGGGCGCGGCGCCCCGCAATGCAATATCAACACCTGCCGGCCTGCAAGTTATCGCAGCCTGTGCGAATACAATCGCATTGCCCTAAATCCTTGATTGAACTTCAATACCATGCCGCTTAGTCTTGGTCCCCATGGTCCCAAACCACGGTCAACCCAATAACGCGCCCATCAATCGCAACTTTGCCCTGATGCTCAAAATTCACCGTAATCCGGTCGCCAACCCGTGATTGCACCTGGCCGAAACCCCAATCAGGCTGCTGCGGATGCCGCACGATCATCCCTGGTTCCAATATCGAATTCATGTCCCTGCTTCCCAACCCCGAGGCCCTAATGACCGATCAGACAAACCTTGCCGCCCTTCTCGGTTCCCGCATATGCCATGACCTTATCAGCCCGATTGGCGCGATCGGCAATGGGGTTGAGTTGTTGATGATGGAAGGTGGCCCCCCCTCGCCCGAGCTGGCATTGATTGCGGAAAGTGTAGCGGCAGCCAATGCCCGCATCCGGTTTTTCCGTGTCGCTTTTGGCTTGTCAGGCGGTGAACAGCGCATCGGACGGGCCGAGCTTACGAAAATCCTTGCAGATACCAGCCAGGGTGCGCGCGTCTCGATTGACTGGAAAGCCAGCGGCGATATTGCGCGGGCTGAGGCAAAACTGGCCTTTCTCGCCATTCTGTGCTGCGAATCCGCCTTGGCCTTTGGCGGCCGCATCAGCCTTACAGCCCAAGATGGCAAATGGCAGGTCAATGCCCGCGCTGAACGCCTGCGCATTCAGCCCGACCTGTGGGAAAGCCTGTCAAAGCCCAAAACCGACCTTGCCCCGGCGCAGGTTCATTTCACCCTGTTTGCCCATGAGATCGCCCAGCAAAAACGCAAGCTTGTGGTAGAGATGAGCGAGACTGAAATCCGCATCAGCTATTAGGCTGATCCGTTTTACCGGGCGCAACCGGCACGCCGCAAAAGCGCAACTTACCCGGTTTTCATGGCCTCGGGTTTGGTTCAGATCGGGCCAGACCGCTTTGGCATGCCTTAACGCTGATCTTCTTCGGATCCTGCTGCGCAACCTGCATCGCGGCCCAGTGGCGTATATCCGGGCCAATGCAACATTCGGATCAGATTTCCGGCCCTTTGGTGCATTTTTTCAGGCTTTCCGCCAGTGCCGGTGTCAGGAAATCAAGCACGGCGCGGATGCGGGCAGTGTGGCGCAGGTCTTCGTGGGTCAACAGCCATAGATCAAGCGCAAAGGTATCAGGCAATTCGGCCACGCGGATCAGGTCGGGCTTTTGTTCGGCAATGACGCAGGGCAGAACCGCGAGGCCAAGGCCCGCCTTGGCCAGTTGCACCGTGCAGGCGACCGAGTTCGAGCGTATGGCAGGCCGCACACCGGGCAGAAGCTGCGCGAAAGGCCGGGTCAGGGCTGCGTGGCCGCCATCAAGGCCGATCCAGCTATGCGTTGCCAGATCGGGGTCGGTATGGGTGGCGCAATACTCTGGCGCGCCATAAACGGCAAACCTCAACTGGCCAACGCGGCGGCCCACCAATGTTTCGGGCGGGGTGTTGCCGATGCGCAGGGCGATGTCGGTTTCACGCCGCGACAGGTCAAGCGTCTGGTTGCCAACGGCGATCCCGACCTCAATCCGCGGATAGGCCGCGCGGAACTTTTCCAGATGCGCGGGCAAGAGCCAGAGCGCCAGCATATCGGTCGCGGTAATCCGCACGGTGCCACTCAACCGCAAATCCTGCCCGGTCACGGTACGGTCAAGCGTGGCGACGTTTTCCTCGATCCGCTCCACAATGCCCAGCGTTTCCACGCCTGCCGGGGTCAGCACATAGCCGGTCGGCATCCGCTCAAACAACCGCACGCCCAGCATTTCCTCCAGCCCCGCAATGCGGCGAAAGACGGTCGAATGGTTCACCCCAAGGCTGCGCGCAGCGCCCGACAGGCTGCCCGTGCGCGCGACCGCCAGAAACACCCGCAAGTCATCCCAATTCGCAAGCTGTGCATTCATGCAAGCGCACCTTTCATTTTTGGCCAGTTCCTGTGCGCTGATTGTGTAGCCATATGATAAGCAGAAGCAACCACGATCCCTTGAAAGGAACCAGCCATGAGCAATAATACAATCCACACAAAACTGCGCAGCGACGAGCTTTCCTGCCCATCTTGCGTGCCGAAAATCGAAAAGGCGCTGCTGGCCTTGCCGGGGGTGACAAAGGCCGAGGTGAAATTCGCCACTGGCCGCATTGAGGTCGAACATGACCCGGCGCAAAGCGATGTGGCCGCCCTGATCAACTCCATCGCCAAGACCGGCTACACCGCCAAAGCATCGGCATTCTGACCCAGAAATCACGCCGCCCCCACCCACCGCACATAGGCGGTGGGTTTTTCTTGAAAGGAGAGAGCACATGTTTTCCGGGCTCATGGATATCTACAGGCACCCTGCGGAACGGCGCAAATGGCTGACCATCGCCAGCGGGGTGTTCATCATCCTTGCATGGATCACCTGGTACGGGTTCGGGCTGGCCGCCCCCTGGGCGCCGCTGATGACAACCGCCGCCGTTCTGGCGGGCTATGACATTGCCCTGCGCGCATGGGCCTCGCTGCGGCTGCGCCAGCTTAGCATCGAATTGCTGGTGATTGTCGCGGCAATCGGCGCGCTGTTCATCAACAACCACTGGGAATCCGCCGCCGTCACCTTCCTGTTCATGCTGGGCGCCTGGCTGGAAGCCCGCACCATGACCCGCACCCGCGGCGCGCTGAAGGCGCTGATTGATGCCGCACCAGTGACCGCAACCGTGCTGCGCAACGGCGAGACGGTTACTGTCGCCGCACATGAGGTGATCTTGGGCGAAACCGTTCTGGTCAAGGCAGGTGAGCGCCTGCCGGTTGATGGCGAGGTGATCGAAGGCACCGCCGCCGTCAATGAGGCGTCGATTACTGGAGAGCCTATTCCAGCCGAAAAATCCCCCGGCTCACGCGTTTTTGCCGGAACGCTGGCCGAAAACGGCTTGCTGCATCTGCGCGCCACCGGCGTCGGTGCCGATACCACGCTGGCCCGCATCATCACCCGCGTTGAAGAGGCGCAAGAGGCCAAGGCCCCGGCGCAGCGGATGATCGAAAGTTTCGGGCGCTGGTATACGCCGGGCGTCTTCGTGATGGCCATTGTCAGCTATATCGTCACCCGCAACGTTGAACTGTCGCTGACGCTGCTGGTGGTCAGTTGCCCCGGCGCGCTTGTCATCTCTACCCCGGTGTCAGTCGTGGCGGGGATCGGGCGGGCGGCGCGGTCCGGTATCTTGATCAAGGGCGGCGAGCATCTGGAAAACGCCGGGCGCATCACCGCGCTGGCGCTGGACAAGACCGGCACCCTGACCGAAGGCCAGCCGCGTCTGGCCGAGGTTGTCGCATTGGTGGGCCAAAGCAAGGCCGATGTCCTGCTCTGGGCCGCGATTGCCGAGACGGGGTCGAACCACCCGCTGGGCCGTCCGATCATCGAGGCCGCGCGCAAGCAAGGCCCGCTTCCCACCGCCACCTCGCTGGAGGAGATTGCCGGCATGGGCCTGATTGCCCAGCATGACGGCCACCAGATCGCGGTCGGCAGCCACCGCCTGTTCGACCACCTGAAAATCGCCTTCAGCGCCGACGCAAAGGACGGCATTGCCCGGTTGCACGGGCTGGGCCACACCGTTGTCATCGTGGCGCGTGACGACGAAGTTGTGGGCCTGCTGGGGCTGGCCGATATGCCGCGCGCCAGTGCCAAGCCGATGATCGACCGCTTGCACGCGCTTGGCGTGCGCCGTGTGGTGATGCTGACCGGCGACCAGCGCCCGGCAGCCGAGGCGATTGCAGCCGCCGTTGGCGTCGATGAGGTGCATGCCGCGATGATGCCCGATGACAAGCTGGACCGGATTCACGCCATGCGGGCGGAAGGCTACCGGGTGGCGATGGTCGGTGACGGCATCAACGACGCACCGGCGCTGGCGGCAGCCGATATCAGCATTGCGATGGGGGCCTCGGGCAGCGATATCGCCATCGAGACGGCGGATATCGCGCTGATGACCGATGATCTGGGCAAGATCGCCGAAGCGATGGAAATCTCACGCGCGACGCTGCGCAACATGCGGCAGAACCTTGTGATTGCCGTGTTGACGGTGTTTGGCCTGCTGTTCGGGGTGTTCAGCGGCGATATCCACATGGCGGGCGGTATGCTGGTCCACCAGATGTCGGTGCTGATCGTCATCCTTAACGCCATGCGCCTGATGCGGATGCCGAAGGCTGCAAACACGCACCCGGCCAAAGCCAAGGCCAAACCCGCCGTGGCATAGCGACAAAGCCAGCAAAACCCCAAAGCCCGCGCCAGATTGGTGCGGGCTTTGGATTCGCAGCGCGGCGTATCCGGCACAAAAGGATTGACGATCGCGCCAATCTGCAAAGGCATTGAAATTCATCCCGACCACTTTCCTGAAAGCACAATGCCCGTAAAGCGGCTTTCTGAAGGGGGGATCACATGGCCGATCTGGGCAAGGCGGTAGCGGTTGATATGACCGGGATTGCCGGGCCGTCACCGGCACCACGGTTGATGCTTGCGGCAAGGCAGGCAATCCCCTGCCCCGGTTCATCAGGTCTGGCCGGGGCGGGGCCATCAGCGCCTTACAGCGGGCTGTATTTGCCCACTTCACGCCCACCCTGCGCCCCCCAGCCCTTTGCCGCTTGGCTGAACATGCGCCCGACGGCCACAGTTCGAATACGATCCGTGGTGTCACGCAGCAAGAACAGCGCATCAAGCCCGCATTGCCGCGCAAGGGTTGCACCATCATCTGCGCCCAGAACCATCAGCGCGGTTGCCCAGGCATCGGCCTCGGCGCAGGTCTGCGCGATGACAGTGACCGAGGCAGGCGGGGCCAGCAATGGCGCGGCTTTGGTTGGGTGCATCGTGTGCGACAGGCGGCGGCCCTGTACATTGATCCAGTGACGGTAATCGCCCGAGGTCGCAACGGCGGCGTCTTGCAGCGCCAGGATGGAATGTGGCGCGCGGCGCGTCCTGTCGGGGGCCTCTACCGCGATGGTCCAAGGGGTGCCGTCTGGCCTAAGACCCAGCGCGCGCATCTCGCCATCAATGCCGACAAGGGCAGAGGTGAGGCCGAAATCGGTCAGCACCTCTGCCAGTCGGTCAACACCATACCCCTTGGCAATCCCGTTCAGGTCCAACGTGATCGGGGCATGTTTGCGCGCCCGCCCGGCTGCATCAAGGTCCAACACCGCATGCGCGGCCGCGCGATGCGCGCTCATCGCGGCGCGGATATGACCCGGCGTAGCGGCGTTTGGCCCAAAGCCCCAGGCCGCCACCGCGTCACCCATGCCAATGTCAAACGCCCCGTTTGACGCCCGCCCAATTTTCAAGCCAAGGCGCAAAACCGCCATCAGCCGCGCCGGAACTGCCACCCATTCGCCGGTGGGGGCCGCGTTCAGGCGCATCAGGTCGCTGGCGGGGTTCCAGGTGGACATTTGCGCATCCACCTCCCTTACCGCCGCCTGAAGCGCCGTTTGCACAGGCGCGGGGTCAAACCCGGCTGGCGCAGGAAACAACGCCGACCAGCGTGTGCCCATGGTGGGGCCGTTCAGCGCAATCTGCCGCAGATCAGTAAACATCTTCGACATAACGCCCCTCGGCCTTCAATGCGATTGGCGTCAGCCCAACGGGGGCGAGGATATCTGCCAGCGCGTCGGCGACCCCGGCAGCCATCTCTCGTCCGCCGCAGACCATCACGCGCGCGCCACCCCTGATCAGCCGGGCAACCTCTGCCCCCTCGGCGCGCAACGCATCCTGAACGTAATGCGGCCTGGCCCCGCGTGATATGGCTGTGACCAGTCGGGTCAGGTGCCCCTGCGCCTGCCAGACCCCGAAATCTTCGCCATAAAGGAAATCGCTGTCGGGGTGGCGCATGCCAAAGAACAGGTGAATCGGGCGCTTGCGGGCATTGGCGCGGGTAAAGCCTGCAAGCGGGCCAATGCCGGTGCCCGCCCCGATCAGAATCAGCGGTGCAGCGCTGCGGCCCGCGTGGAAACTGGAATTGGGGCGCAGGAAGGCGGCCATGCTGTCACCGGGTTCCAGCGCCATGAGCTGGCCGGAGCAAAGACCGCCGGGCAGTTTTCTGACCACAACCTCAACAAACCCATCCCGCCGCCCCGAGGCCAGCGAATAGAACCGGGGCAGCGTTGAACCCGCAGGCAGGATGCCCAAAAGATCGCCCGCCTGAAACCGCCCGAAACCACGGCCCGTCAGGCGCTGCCACAGCGAAACCTTCGGCAGCGCAAAGCGCAGAATTGCGGTCGGGGCCTGCACCTCGGCCCCGTAATCGCGGCGGGACATCAACGTCAACGGCTGCGAGTGCGGGATAATCGGTTGGTGGGTGAGGGCAAGGGTGATGCCCATCGCGGCCCCAAGCGCCTGACCCCAGCGGGCAAAATCCTGCGGCGATTGGCGGTCGACGGTATCAAAAGCAAGCAGTTCCTGCCAGCCTTTGGCCTCGGCCGCCAAGGACACCGCTTTGGCAAAGGTGCAATAATGCGGAAAACTGCGGTCGCCAAAGCCAAGCACCGCCAGCGGAATTGCGGGGGCGGCGTCACCCTGCGCAAGCCGGTCAAGAAAACCTTTGGCCGAGGCAGGTGCAGCCCCATCGCCATAGGTCGCGGCAAGCACAAGAATACGCTCCGCACGCGCATAGTGCTTTGGATCAAAGGCCGACATCGGTGCGGCATGAACAGTTTGCCCGGCCTCGGTCAGCGCGCGGTGCAGCGTTGCGGCAAAGCCCCAGGTGCTGCCGCCCTCGCTGCCGACCAGCAGAATCGTTTGCGCCTGCCCGGCGGGTTGGTTGCCGCGAATCCGCGGCCTGCCGCGCCGCGCCGCCAGCCAGATCACCACACCCGTACCCCCCATCACCGGCACGCCCAGCGCCATCAGCCCCAGCACCAACCCCAAAACCGCCGCCCCCTGCCCGGTATGCAGCATCACGATGGTTTCCGATGCCCGCTCCCAACCGGTCAGATCGGCCCAGCCAAGCAACGCGCCGGTGCCTTGGTCAAGGTATCCGGTGCCGCTGTCGGTCTTCAGCGTAAAGACATCGGTGGCATCATCCGGATAAGGAAAGCTCAGCTCGCGCAGCGTTGACGCTGGGGTCTGCCCGAGCAGATTGATTGCACCCGGCGCCATGCCCGTCTGACCACTTGGCGCAGCATAGGTCAGCGCGCTGCCGCCATCGGGAAGAAAACCAAAAGTAGAGGCCGCCATCCACAGCGCCGTAAGCGAGGACAGCACAAGGCCTGCAACGGCGACGCGCGCGATTTCCAAATGCAGCCTGCCGGGCAGCGGCCCGCGCAAGGGCGCGAACCAGCGCCGCCAGCCGCCCACGCGCCGCACCACAAGCACCGCGCCAGACAGCGCCAGCACCAGCATGGCCGCCGCCCCCGCTGCCATGGCAATGCGCCCACCATCCCCCAAGAACAGCGAGCGGTGCAGGTTGGTCAACCAGCGTTCGAACTGGTTGGGATCGGCCGATGTAATACCCTGGCCTGTTGCAGGATCAATCACCGCCGCGCCCGGTGTGCCGCCATCGAACCAATAAGCGGTGATCCGGCCAGACGGCGCGCGCCGGATTTGTTCAACCCCCGGATAGGCAGTCTGGATACGCGCAGCAAGATCGGCCACGCTCAGCCCGGCCTCGACCTGCGGCGCGCTCAGGCGCTCGGCTGCCGGGAACACCGACAGCACGGCGCCGCTCAGCGCCAGAACGGTTATCAGGGCAAGGGCCAACAGACCCGGCCAACGGTGAAACATGCGGATCATGGCCCTGCCTTTCTTACATGTCGTAGGTGAAGCTGGCGACATAGCGACGCCCCTTCACGGCGGTTCCGGCACCGGCCGTGGTCAGCGGCACCGCAACCTCGTTCGGGCTGTTGCGCATCTCCTCCACCGCGGCGTCGATATGCAGGGTATAGCCCGCGTCAAACAGTGCATCGGCCAAGTCCAGCGTGATCTCCAGCGTTCGGCCTGCGCCAACACTGGCCCCGGTGATACCGTTGATCTGGGCCGGGTCGCCGCCGGTGGCACGATACCAGTCGCTCAGGCTATCGTAGTATTTCGACTTGCCACCCGCCATCCACAGCGTGCCTGCATAGGCACCCGATGGATCGGTGACATAAAGCGCAAGATAGGCACCATCGCCGCCGTAAGCGCTCAGTTGGGTGGTCAGCGTGACCGGCCGCGCCATGGCGATGCCGGGAAGCGTCAGCGCCGTTGTCAGCGCCAGCGTTGCAAGCAGGGATTTCATCGGGATTTTCCTTTTTGGTCCGGGATGAGGCGGGCTGCGGGGTTATTTCACCAGAACCGTTGGTGGCGCGCCGTTGCCAAACAAAGGGTTACGCGGGGCCGTGCTTGGTGCGGCAGGGTTTACCGCGTCCTTGCGGTCACGGCGCGCGCGATCCTTGTCCTTGTCATCATCGTCGTCGTCACGGTCATCATTCTTGTATTTCAACTTGATCACCCGCAGCGTCGCCGGGTCGATCTTGGCCTTGATTTCCCGCCCCGTGGCATCGCGGCCCTTGACCTCATAGCAGCCATCATCAATTTTGATGCGCCGCAGGGTCCAACCGTTGTCTTGGGCCAAGCGCTCTACCGCCGCGCGCGGCTGCCAATTGGCCAGCGGCACGGTGCAATCATCATCTGCAAACGCCATCCCCGCCGGAAGTGCGGCAAGCAAAGCGAGGACTGTCAGAGTCTTTTTCATTGGGGATCTCCTTCCACCTGATAAGATCACCCTAGGGGGGCCACCTGAGGGGGGGCTGACAGCCGCGCGGTTTTTGCTTCAGCTTGGCGTCAGGAAGCCGCCATAAAAAGCAGGATGCCCCAGTGGTCCGGCCAATAGCCCCGTTCCGCTTGTGCGGTTTCAGCCGGATTGCCAGTCTGTCACCGGCACACAGCATTCATCACCCGCCAGCAAGATCAGAATTGTCTTTGCCGTCGTCATCAGCCAAACTTCCTGTCTTGGCGACAGGCCGCATGCTGCAGACCAAGGCTGACGGCAAGCTGAAGCGAAAGGCCTGCAATTGTCAGCTTAGCGTCAGCCTGACCATAGAGACAGGATCAGCACGTCTGAAAGGAAACATCCGCCATGCGCATCTTGCTGATTGAGGACGACACCGTCTTGGGCTCTGCCGTGCGCGACCAGATCGCTGGCGACGGCCAGTCTGTGGATTGGGTCACGCGGCTTGATGCGGCGGGCGATGCGGTTGCAGGGGCGGCCTATGATCTGCTTTTGCTTGACCTGATGCTTCCGGATGGGCGCGGCATTGGGTTTTTGAAAACCTTGCGCGCGCGGGGCGATGTGACGCCGGTGATTATCCTGACCGCGCTGGACCAGATTTCCGACCGGATTGAGGGGCTGAATGCGGGTGCGGATGACTACCTTGTGAAACCCTTTGATCTGTCAGAGCTGTCCGCGCGGATCGGGTCCGTCGCGCGGCGCTATTCCGGCAACCCCAACCCGATCATCACCCACGGCGCGCTGACCATCGACATCGCGTCGCGCACCATCCGCCGGGAGGGCAAGCCAATCACGCTGACCGCCCGCGAATGGGCGCTGTTTGAGGCGTTTCTGGCCCGCCCCGGTCAATTGCTGTCCAAGCCGCAGCTTGAAGAAAAACTTTATACTTTTGACGCGGAGGTCGAAAGCAACACCATCGAAGTTCATGTCAGCCGCCTGCGCAAAAAGCTGGGTGCCGGGGTGATCGAGACCGAGCGCGGCATGGGCTATCGTCTGGGCGCATCATGAGGTGGCCGCGCAGCCTGCAATCGCGTCTGGCCCTGTCGCTGGGCGTTCTGCTGACGCTTTTGTGGGTGGCAGCGGCTTGGGGAACCAGTGTCGCGCTTCGGCATGAAATGGATGAGGTCTTTGATTCCGCCCTGCAAGAAACCGCGCAACGCCTGCTGCCGCTTGCGGTTCTCGACATCCTCGGGCGTGAGGCAGATGACACCCCGCAGCGGCTGGCCGCCATCCGTGATCACGATGAATTTTTCACCTATATCGTTCGCGATGCGCAGGGCCGGATGCTGCTGCAATCGCACGCGGCAGAGGCCGGGGACTTTCCGCCCTATGATCAGACAGGGTTTAGCCAGACCGCAACCCACCGGCTTTATACCGAGACGGCCTTGCAGGGCAGCGTAGAAATCACCGTGGCAGAGCCGCTGAGCCACCGCCAACAGGTTGCGCGCAACATCCAGATCGGCCTCGCGCTGCCGCTGCTGGTCGTGATCCCTGCCGCCCTGCTTGCCATCATTCTGGCGGTTCGGGCCAGCCTGCAACCGCTTCGGCAGTTCCGCGAAACCCTTGGCATGCGCGATGCGCGTGACCTGTCGCCACTGCCCACCAAAGGCCTGCCCTGGGAAATCGCCCCGGTAGCGGCCACACTGAACGACGTCTTTGAGCGTTTGAAAGCTGCGTTTGATGCCGAGCGCAGCTTTGCCGCCAATGCCGCGCATGAATTGCGCACCCCGCTTGCGGCGGCCATCGCACAGGCACAGCGCCTTCGGTCCGAAACCCGTGAGCCCGGCACCCTGCAAAGGGCCACTGACATTGAGGCCACACTGAAGCGGCTGACACGCGTGGCCGAACGCCTGATGCAATTGGCCCGCGCCGAAGGCGGGCAGCTTTGCCTGGATCACATGTCAGACCTGCGCCCGGTGGCGCGTATTATCGTCGACGATATTGGCCGCACGGCTGCGCCTGATCGCATTAAGCTGACGCTGCCGGAACAGCCCGTGATGTCAGACATTGACCCAGACGCCTTCGGCATCCTGTGCCGGAACCTGATTGAAAACGCCCTGCGCCATGGGTCCGAAGGCGGCACAGTCGCGGTTGGTCTGCAGCCCAACGGAACCCTGATCGTTGCGAATGATGGGCCGCTTGTGCCCGCGCACACGCTGGCCCGCCTGACCGCCCGCTTTGAACGCGCGACATCAGGCACTGAGGGAAGCGGCCTCGGCCTTGCCATTGTCGCAGCGATTGCCGACCGATTGGGAAGCACGTTGACCCTGAAATCACCGCGCACCGGCCAAGCATCGGGTTTTGAAGCCCGTCTGAAACTTCCGATCAAGGCGCAGGGTTGATGCCATTCCAAATCTATTTTGGACCACGCCCATGCTGCCAACCCTCGTGAAAAATGGCGAAAAACCTATCGTCTGCCCCGGTTGCGGCAAACCTGCGCGCCCCCCGAGACAAGATTTGAGTGCCGTGACTTGCCTTCGCGACTCTGCTGATGTCTATCATGGGAAAAGCCAGATCAAGGGGAAAGGCAGCATGCCGAAAATCAAGACGTCCAATCCGGATTTTTTTATCCAGCACGCGTCCTCTGACGATGCGGACCTTATCGTTCACTACATGAAAAAACTTGGCACCTACCAAAAAATGGCCGACAAGATCACGGCAACCGCGCCGCAAATCAAGCGGTTGCTGAATGAAAACCTGGGTGAGGCGCTGTTTGGCGTCTACAAGGGTGAAATTGTGGGTTTCGCCTATTATTGCATGACATCATCAGCGTTTACAGGCCGTTCCGGGCTTTATATTGATGGCTTTCTGATTGATGCGCAGCTGCGCCATCAGGGTCTTGGAAAGATCATTATGGGGTATCTTTGCAAGCTCGCGCTGGACCGCAACTGCCAGATGCTGGAATGGGGCGTTCTGGACTGGAACACCCCGACAATTGAATTCTACAAAGGCCTCGGGGCCTATAGTGTTGATGAAATGACCATCTACAGGTTTACACCCGACGATCTCCAGACAAACGCCCGGCTATTTGAGGGTGGATCTGTGATATCGGCGCAAAAGACCCCTGACTGACAGGGGGCGGCCGCGATAGGCACAGGCCCGCCAAAGCGGGCGCCTGGCTTACGCGGGCTGGGGCCGGACCCCGTATATTGCGGCTTGGCCATGGACCCGGTGATCATCACCGCATCCATCTTGGCCTTTCCCCCCCCCTCTGCCCGCTTGGCAGAAGGGGGGGCCCGAGCAAAGCGCTCAGGCGGCTTTCTTCATCACGGCGGCTTCAATAGAGGCCTCGATGATATCCAGCGCCTCTTGCAACTGATCCATTGGAATTGTCAGCGGCGGCAGCAACCGGATCACATTGTAGCGCGTGCCACAGGATATGAGGATCAACCCGCGCGCCTCTGCCTCGGCCACAATCGCGCTGGTCAGGGCAGCGTCGGGCGCAAACGTGTTGCGATCAATCACCAGTTCAAACGCGTTCATGGCACCAAGGCCACGCACATCGCCAATACACTCCATCCCCTGCCGCGCGGCAAGCTGGGTCAGGCGGGCGCGGATCACTTCGCCAACCTCATCCGCACGGGTGCAAAGGTCTTCTTCGTCGATGATGTCCAGCACCGCATGGGATGCGGCAACAGCCAAGGGGTTGCCAGCATATGTGCCGCCCAAACCGCCGGGGCCAGGGGCATCAACAATTTCGGCGCGCCCGGTCACGGCGGCAAGCGGAAAGCCCCCGGCAAGCCCTTTGGCCATCGTCACCAGATCGGGTGCCACACCGGAATGGTCAAAACCGAACATCTTCCCGGTGCGGGCCATACCGGCCTGAATTTCATCCGCGATCAGCACGATGCCATGTTCATCACAAATCTCACGCAGCTTGCGCAAGAAGTTGAACGGCGCGATGGTGAAGCCGCCTTCGCCCTGCACTGGCTCGATAATAATGGCTGCAACCCGCTCCGGATCAACCGAAGATGCAAAAAGCCGTTCCAACTGCTCGATGGCATCGGCCTCTGACACGCCATGCAGCGGGTTCGGGAAGGGCGCATGCACCACTTCGGGCGGCATCGCGCCAAAGCCTTTCTTATAGGGTGCGACCTTGCCGGTCAGGGCCATGCCCAACAGGGTGCGGCCATGAAAGGCGCCCGAAAACGAGATGATGCCAGAGCGGCCCGTGAACGCACGCGCCATCTTGACCGCGTTTTCCACCGCCTCAGCACCAGTTGTGACCAACATGGTTTTCTTGGAAAAATCGCCGGGGGTCATCGCATTCAGGCGCTCGGCCAGGGCGATATAGCCTTCAAAGGGCGCGACGTGAAAACAGGTGTGCGTAAAGGCCTGCGCCTGCTCGGCCACGGCTGCCATAACCTTGGGGTGACGATGGCCGGTGTTATTGACCGCGATACCCGCCGCGAAATCAATGTAACGACGACCTTCGGCGTCCCAAAGCTCTGAGTTTTCAGCGCGAACGGCATAGATTCCACGGGTCGCAACCCCGCGGGCGACAGCTTCGGATTTGCGGGCAGCAAGAAGAGACGATTCGGACATTTGAGCCTCCGGAGATTGAACTGAATCCAGTTACCACTGCGCAATATTTTGCGCAATATACATTCATTTTCTGCGCACCCTGTGACAAAGGATTGTGCACACAGCCTGCAAGGGATAAACAGGGGCAAACACCGGGAGAACCATGGAAAACTTCGACGTCGGCCAAAGACTCAGGCAAATGCGACAAGATGCATCCCTATCGCAACGGCAACTTGCAGAAGCGTCTGGCGTGCCACATGGCCAGATTTCGATGATCGAGACCAACCGTTCCAGCCCTTCGGTATCATCCTTGCGCAAGATTCTGGGCGGCCTGAATGTCAGCATGTCCGAATTTTTTGAGCCCGAAGCGCCGTCAACGCAGGCGGTGTTTTTCAAACCCCATGAAATGCGCGACCTGACCACCCGGCTTTATTCCACGCTGGACGATCCGCGCGGCAAGATCACCTTGCAGCAGATCGGCGATGCCAAGGCGCATAACCTGCAAATTCTCTATGAACGCTATGAACCCGGCGCCGATACCGGCGAGCAGATGCTGGAACATGTCTCGCACGAGGGCGGCGTGGTGATTGCCGGCGAAATCGAGGTGACCGTTGGTGAGGAAACCATGGTTTTGAAAGCGGGCGACAGCTTTTTGTTCGACTCTACCGCCCCGCACCGCTTTCGCAATATCGGCGACCGAGAGGCGATTGTCGTTTCCGCCTGCACCCCGCCCTATTTGTAGGTGGCGCGAGGGTATCCCCCCGCGCCCCCGGTTTTACTTGCCCATCAAGACATCAAGCGGCACTGGCTTTGAAATCGTCCACTCGTCAACCCGCGCAGGCTTGCCGTCGGTGATCTCAATGATCTGCATCAGCGCCGTATTTTGATGATGCAGTTCCGAGGTAAAGCTGCGCGGCCCGAAAGCCGTCGGCTCATCACGCATTTTTTCCAATTCGGCAGTGACCGTGGCCCCGTCAACCGTGCCCGCGCGCTCCACCGCTTTGGCCCAAAGGTCAATCAGGATATAGCCCGGATAGGCGTATTGGCTGGCTGGCCGCGCGCCGGTTTTGGCCTCATAGGCCACGTTGAACGCCTCGACCTCGGGGCGCGGGTCATCACCATAGATCGAGCCCTGAACCGGCACGACAAACCCTGTCAGCCCCGGCGTGGCATCCAGCCAATATGAACCATCGACAGCAGAGCCGTTCAAGATCAAAGAGTTGATACCAGAGGCGCGGATCTGGCGAACCGCTGCTGCAGCACCCGGCATCACCGAACACAGCATGATCACATCCGGCTCTTTTTCCAGCGACTTGATCCGGGTGATCTGGCTGGCGATGGACGCATCATCATTCTTGAACGTGTCGGTGCCGACAATCTCGGCGCCGTCAAGCTGCGGGAACATCCAGTCGAATCCGGTGCAGATGCCCTTGTTATATTCGATATAGGTATCTTCCAGCACAAAGGCGGTGCGCGCCTCACGCTTGGCATAGGCCCATTCGGCCATGGTCGCACCCTGTACCGGGGCCAGCACCGAGGATGAAAAGCTGTTCGGCCCCACACCCTGAATCCCCGCCTTCACATCTTCGGCGCACAGGAAAAAGCTGATCATGCCCTCGCCTTCTGCCGCCAGCGCCGCTGGTGCGCCGAAATCATAGTCGCAAGACACGACCATCATTTCCGCGCCTTGGTCCAACACATCCAAGCCCGCCGTGGCGCTATCGGCGCGCTCGGTGCGGGTGTCGGCCTCAACCACCTTGATCTGGCGGCCCAAAACGCCGCCGGCTGCGTTCAGCTCATCAATGCGGATTTTGGCGGCGGTGGCGGCGGGTGTGTCATAGGCCTCCATCCAGCCGGATTTGGCGATGGCAAAGCCCACCGTCAGATCTTCGGCATGGCCGGGAACGGCCAGGGCCATAAAGGCCAGTGCTGTGGTTGCAAGTTTCATTGTGTTCCTCCTCTGGGTTGTTAGGTCTTATTTGTCGGACTGGTTCCGCCCGGCGACCCACCGGGCAGGCAGCATAATTTCGCGCCCGGCCAAAAGGCCCGTGGGGCGAAAGATCAAAACAAGGATCATGGCGATTGCGATGATGATTTCCTGACTGCCGGGGGGCAGCGAGAATGTGGCCTGACCGATGGTTACACCCTTTTCCAGCCGGACCAGCGCATCCACCGCCAAAGACAGCGCCAGCACGCCGACAACCGCCCCCGAAAGTGACCCGATCCCGCCAACCACCAGCATCGCCAGCATCAAAAATGTCAGGCTCAGGTAAAACCCGTCAGGGTTGATGACGCCGATATAATGCCCCATCAGCGCGCCGCCGACGCCGACGAAAAACCCCGACAGCGTATAGGCCAGCAACCGATGGCGATAGCGGTCGATGCCCGAGGCAGAGGCTGCCACCTCATCCTCACGCGTGGCGCGCAGGGCAAGACCCGAGGCAGAGGCCGAATAAACCGCCGCCACAAGAATAGCCGCCAGCGCCCAGCCCAGCGCCACCCAAGGCGTCACATACCGCGCAAGGCCGACAACCGAAGACGTGCCGCCGGTGATCGGAGTCCAGTTTGACCAGATGGTGTTGATCATCGCCAAAAACGCAAAGGTGGCGATAGAGGCCGCAATCCCCGACAGCCGCAAGATTGCCGCCCCGGAAACCAACGCAACCAGCGCCGCGACCAGCCCTGCAACGATTGCCGCCGGAAACACATGCCAATCCGCCGCCGCAACCGCATCGGGCAGCCCCGGCAGCAGCATGGATTTCATCGCGGGTTTCAGCGTCAACCAGGCCGAGACATAGGCCCCGACACAGGCAAAGGCTGCATGACCAAAGCTGACAACCCCGGAATTGCCGACAAAAATCCAGAACCCCACAACCATCGCCACCCGGATCAGGGTTTCTGATGCCATGCGCGCCAACGCCCTATCCCCGAATTGGGTTGCGATCAGGGCAAATCCCAAAAGCAGCAGGGCCAAAAGCAGCGGCGTTGTGCGTGCCATACGGCGACGGATCATATGTTGTGTGACCATGATCAAACCCTCGGCTTGGAGCCGGCAGAGGCGAAAAGCCCCTGCGGACGGAAAAGAAGGACAAGAATGACGCCGCCATACAGAAAGGCATCACGGAAGGGCCGCGCATCGGTTGGCAACCACGCCTGCAACAGCGCCGAGGCCGCCCCAATTCCCAGCCCGGCCGCCACCGCACCCGAAAGGCTGCCCATGCCGCCGACAACTGTTGCGATGAATGCGACCAGCATGATCTGCCCGCCCATCCGCACATCCGCGACCCCGGTCTGCGCCACCAGCACCAGCGCCACCACCGCAGCCAGCGCGCCCGACAGCGCAAACGCACCCGAGATCACGCGATTGGCCCGCACCCCCAACATCCGCGCCATGGCAAAATCTTCTGCCGCCGCGCGCATTTCAAGCCCAACGCGGGTATGGCGCAGCATCAGCGCCAAACCGCCAAGGATAAGGCCAACCGCAATGATGACGATAAGCTGCAACAGCGGCACCTCTGCCGGCCCGATCTGTACCGGATGGCCCAGTTCTGCCCACAGGCTAACCGCTTTTGGCCGCCCGCCATACAACACCAAAAGGATGTTTTGCAGCGCCACCCCAAGGGCAAAACTGCCCACCATCAACGCCACGGGCGAGGCATTGCGCATGGGCCGAAACACAAATGCCTCGGCCGCGACTGCAATCCCGGCGCCGAACAGCAACAAGACGGGGATCAGCACCGGCGCGGGCAAACGGCCAAGACCAAGCACCGCCAGCGCATCGGTTGATGGTATGATCAGCGCAAACACCGCACAGGCGATGAACTGCCCATGCGCGAAATTCACCAGCTTCATCACCCCGAAAATCAGCGCAATCCCAAGCGCTGCAATGGCATAGATTCCGCCCAGTGACAGGGCGTCGAATATCAGTTGCAGGCTCATGTCTGTTCTCCGAAATAAGCTTCGGTCAAAAGGGTATCGGCGGCAAACCCGGCGGCATCGCCATCCGCAACGATCTTTCCGCCACGCATCAACAACATGCGCCCGCCCACCCGCGCCGCACGGGCCGAGGATTGTTCAACAATGATCAAGGTCAGCCCGCGCAGCTTTTGCAAATGGCACAAACGGTCGTACACATCGTCCACCACCTTGGGGGCCAACCCCAGCGAGGGTTCGTCCACCAGCATCACCTTGGGGTTGGTCATCAGCGCGCGGGCAATCGCCAGCATCTGCTGTTGGCCGCCCGACAGCGCACCGGCACTGGCCTTGGCCCGTTCGCGCAAAATCGGAAAGGCGTCGAACACAATCTCCAGATCCTCGGCAACGGCAGAGCGGTCGCGCCGCAGCCCGGTCCCGACCATCAGGTTTTCCACCACACTCAGCCCGCCAAAGATGCGCCGCCCTTCCGGCACCATCGACAACCCGCGCCGCGCCACGTTTTCCGAACCAAGACCAGACAGAATTTCGCCGTCCATTTCAATCCGGCCATGGGCAGCGGCGACATCGCCTGAAATCGCCAGCAAAAGCGAGGATTTGCCAGCACCATTGGGGCCGGAGATAAACACCCGCTCGCCCTCGGCCACGCTGAAGGTCAGATTGGCAATGGCCGTCAGCTTGCCGTAACGCACAGCAAGGTCAAAGACTCCGATCTTTGTCATCACGCAGCCTCCACATTCACGCCAAGATAGGCTTCGCGAACCGCGGTAGACCCAAGGATGACCTTGCGGTCGCCGCGCTCGATCACCTCTCCGCCATCCAGCACCACGACATCGGTGCAAACCGACAGGACCAGCCCGACATTGTGTTCGATCAACAGGCAGCCCACGCCTTTTTCGGTCGCAATCTTGCGGATCAGATCGGCCAGATCGGCGGCCTCGATCTCGGACATGCCAGCGGCGGGTTCATCCAGCAGCAGGTATCTGGGGTTGCCCATCATCGCGCGGGCAATCGCCACGCGCCGCTCATCCGTGTAGGGCAGGCCAGCCGCCGACCGGCTTTCGAGGTCGGAAATCCCCATCCAGCCCAGTAAATCGCTGGCCGCATGTTCGGCCGCGCTACGGCGCTGGCCAAGGCCAACCCCCGCACAGGTCAAATTGTCCAGCACGTCCAGCCCCGAAAACAACCGCCCGGCCTGAAAGGTGCGCGCAACCCCCGCACGCCGGATCGCATGCGCCGAAAACCGCGACACATCGCGCCCTTCCAGCAGCACGCGGCCCCTGGACGGAATCTGAAACCCGGTCAGCGTGTTGACACATGTGGTCTTGCCTGCCCCGTTGGGGCCAATCAACCCGACAACCTGCCCCGGTGCAACGGACAAAGAGACATCGTTGAGGGCCTGGAAGCCGCCAAAGGCGACCCCCACGCTTTCCAGTTCAAGGGCCATTTCAGGCGACCTCGACAGTGCGCACGCTACTTGCCGTGCTGCCGGCCTTGGCCTCGACTGTCAGAACATAGACCCCCGAGGCATCCAGTTCCGCCACCCAGCCCGGTTCAATCACGATGGTCGTGGTGATTTCCTGAATGACGGATGGCCCGGAAATCACATCGCCCGCCCCCAAAAGCGCGCCATCATAGACCGGGGTCGCGTGGCTGATGCCTTCGGCGTTGAAGATCATCTCGCGCGTGCCTTTCAGGGCAAATTTCGCACCTTTGCCGGGGGCAACCGTCATCCGTGCAGGCTTGTCCACAGCTCCTGTGATCGCGCTTTCGACGTTCACCACCTCAACCGCGCTTTGCCGCTCGGAATAGGTATACAGTTCTTCATGGCGGGCGTGGAACGCGTCTTTCAGCCGCTCAAGCGCTGCTTCTGTCACTTCAAACGGGTCAACATCGACGGTGCATTCATGGACCTGCCCGACATAACGCATATCAAGGCTGCGGCGAATGTTGATCTTTTCTTCGGCAAAACCGTCTGATTGCAGATCCTCTGCGCCGCGCGCCTCCAATTCGTTGAACAGCTTATCCAGATGTGCGGCGGCCTCGGCCCCCTCCAGCCGGACCGGGGCTGGTGCCATATAATTGTACTTCACATCCGAGATGATCTGACCAAAGGCGCACAGCCCCGAGGCCAGCTTGGACACCAGCACTTTGCGAATACCCATTTCGCGCGCCAAGGCCGTGATATGCGCGCCGGTGGCCCCGCCTGCACAGTTCAGCGCAAAGTCGCGCGGATCATAGCCACGCTCCACTGATACACGCCGAATGGCGTTGACCATGTTGTTGTTTACAATGGTAAACATGCCATGCGCTGCGGTTTCTACACTGATCCCCAAAGGATCGGCCAGATGGGTCTTGATCGCCAGCCGCGCCTTTTCCACGTTCAGCGGCAAGCGCCCGCCGACAAGCCCATCGGGATTGAGATAGCCAAGCACAATGTTCGCATCCGTCGTGGTGGGTTTGGTGCCGCCTTGATCATAGCAGGCTGGCCCCGGCTCTGACCCCGCCGATTGCGGGCCCATCTGCATCAACCCCATCGTGTCGATCCAACCAATAGAACCGCCCCCCGCGCCCAGGGTTTCCACCTGAATCATCGGGATACCAATGCGGTAGCGCAGAAAGTCGATGTTTTTCGACACGTTCGCGCGCCCGTCACGGGTCAGCGTGATGTCAAACGACGTGCCGCCCATATCGACCGTGATAATATCCTTCAGGCCCCACGGCTCGCCCAGCCACAAGGCCGCTTGCGGCGCCGAGGCGGGGCCGGAGTTGATGGCATAAACCGACTGGTTCGCCACAACCTTGCCCAGCGCCAAGCCCCCGTTCGACTGAAAGTACCGCACCGGATGGCGCGCGCCCAGCGATTGGAAATAGGCATCAATCGCCGCCACATAGCGTTGCAGGATCGGCGCAAGATAGGCGTTCACGATGGCGGTCGATGTGCGGGTATATTCACGCACCTGCGGGTAAAGCTGGCTGCCGATGGTCAGGCGGACATCGGGCATCATCTCGCGCACAATTTCACCGGCGCGGGCCTCGTGTTCGGGGTGAAGCACCGACCAGACAAAGGAAATCGCAACCGATTCAACGCCTTCGCGGATAAAGTGGCGGCACGCCTCGCGCACGTCCTCTTCATTCATCGGCGTGTGAATCGTGCCGTTGGACAAGATCCGTTCCGACACGCCGCGCCGCAAATAGCGCGGGGCCAGCATGGTCGCAGGCGGATATTCCGCGTCATAGCGATAGCCGTCTTCCTTGTGGCCAAGACGGATTTCGATGCTGTCCTCATGGCCTTTGGTGGCGATAAGGCCGGTTTTCGCGCCGTTATGGGTGATCAGCGCGTTCAGGCCCACCGTGGTGCCGTTGATGCACAGATCAGCGTTGGAAACGATGTGTTCCGGGCTCAGGCCGGTTTCTTCATGGATCACTTTCAGGCCGTTGCGGATGGCGGCTGTAGGATCATTCGGGGTGGAAAGTGCCTTGAAAATCCGCACCCCACCCTTGCGATCTGCCAGAATGAAGTCGGTAAAGGTGCCGCCCGCGTCGATACCAAGACGATATTGATTTTGCATGTTTTTGTTCCTTTTCGGGGTGGCCGGGGTCGTTCGGGGGGCATTTCGCACCCCCCGGCCCCGCCAAAGATGAGTTCACAAAGAAGGGATCAGGCGACGCGAAGCTTTGCGGTTGCCTCGACATCCACGGCCAGACTGTCACGGTCGGTGATGATCACACCGTAATCCAGCCGCGCGCCCTCAAGGCTGACCAGACCATTGCGCACATCATCGACGACCTTTTGAACCTCGCGTTCAAACGGGTTGCCATAGCCGCCGCCACCGGGGTTCTTGTTGGCCGCACGCTCGCCCGGTTGGATCGTTTCAATCACGTTGTCGGTGATGATCTCGGTCTTGCCGTGGCGTGTCAGTTCCAACCGGCCAACCTTGGTTTCCACCATGGTTGATTTTGCCCCGGCCGCCCCCATCGCCGGAATACGCCGGCCTTCGCCAAAGGTGATCAGCTTCATCGGGCTGTCCATCGGCTCCACTTCCCAGCAGGTTCCCGAACCGCCGCGGTTTTTGCCCGCACCGCCCGAATCCTCCATCAGGGAATAGCGGTGAATGATGATCGGATAGCTGTGTTCCAGCATCTCGATATCGCCGCTGGTCAGCGCGCCAAAGCAACATTGCGGGCCGCAAGCGTGCCAGCCATCCTGACTGGAGGTCGCCCCAGCCCCCGAAATGATCGAGGCCAGCACCATGGTCACATATTCTTCATCGTGGCGGCTATCCATGCCCGCGATATTGCAACCGTTGGCATGGCCCCAGCTTGCCGAAACCTTGCTTGGTGCGGCCTGCTCAAACGCCAGACGCACAGCATCGGTCAGGGTTTCCATCGGGGTTGTGGTGCAGTTCATATGCGGCGCGGGCGATTTCGCGTTACACAGCGTGCCTTTCGGCCCCATATCAACGCTGACGCAGCGATACAGCCCCTCATTATAGGGCGGCGGCAGTTGCGCGAACATCATCAAGCCCAGATAAACACCGGAATAGCTGTTCCCCTCATAGCTGTTGATGAAATAAGGGATCTGCGGCGGGCTTGCGATTTCGATATGGACGCCATCGCCCTTGATGGTGACGGTCGCGGAAATATCAAAATCGCCGTAACCGTGACCGGCATCTTCCAAAATCGCGGTGCCGTGATAGGTGCCGTCTGGTACTTCGGAAATCAGCTTGCGCATATGCGCCTCGGCCATGTCCAAAAGCTCGGCGATACACTCTTGCACCAAGTCCTTGCCGTATTTGTCCATCAACCCTTTCAGGTTGCGCGCCCCGACCTGACAGGCCCCGATCAGCGCGTTGAAATCGCCCTCTTGGTCACGGCGTGCCCGCATGTTGATCAAAATCATGTTCATCACGTCATGGCGCGGCTTGCCCTTATCCCACAGCTTGACCGGCGGAATACGCAAACCTTCGGCGTAAATTTCGGTCGCGTTGGGGTTATAGCCTGCGGGAACCGGGCCGCCGATATCGGTTAGATGGCCCTTGCAGACCGTCCAGAACACCAGCTCGCCTTCATAAAACACCGGCATATACATGCAGGTGTCAATGATATGGCTGCCGCCATAGGCCGGGTCATTGTGCAAGATCAGGTCGCCGTCGTTGATCTCACCCTCAAAAAACTTCGCAACCGACTTCATCGCGGGGATCAGGCTGCCAAGGTGGATCGGAATATCTTGCCCTTGCAAGATCATCTCGGGCGTATGGTTGAACAGCGCGGTTGAATAATCATGCGCAAGGTTGAAAACCGAGCTGCGCGCGGTTTGCTCCAACGTCAGGGTCATTTCGCGCTGGGTCGTTTCCAGCACGCCCCGCACCACGGACAGCGTGATCGGGTCAATATTTCGTTTGGTCATGGTGTGTCTCTCCCTTTGCGCAGAACGCATCCCGGCAGCAAAGAAGGGCCCTCAACCCATTCCCCCCTGTTCCTCCCGAGCCGTATTCCGACTTCTCCTCATACCCATCAGAGTGAAGCGAAACACGCGGCTCGTCTTGAACCCGGGGGCGGAAAGATTTGCATATAAGCGCATAGGGGGGTACAAATCAGGCAATGCGCGCATAAACCCTTGTCAATGCGCGCAGGTTAAATCCTGCGAACTGAATGTTCTTGAGTCGCGGGCCTATGGTTGTTAACGATTCTAACTCGGCTCTTGAGGAGGAGGCGTATGGAGGTAACGGCACATAGCACGGATCAGATTGCGCCTGCGCAACGCTCGGCGCATTGGGATCGTGTCATCGCCGAAACCTATTTCCCGTTACAACTTACGTTTCGCGACCAATCCACGTTCTCGGGGCTGCTGGAGCGTCGCCAGATGGGGCATGTCTCATTGTCGCGGCTAGCCACAGAGCCGATGCAATATGAGCGCAGACCAAACCACATCTCGCATGCCTGCGAAGAAGAATACCTCGTCTCGGTTCCGCGCCTCAGCCCGATTGATTTCAAACAACTGGGCCGTGAGGTGCGCTGTGATCCCGGCGGTTTCATTCTGGAAAGAGGCGACGAGCCCTATCGCTTTTCATACGCCGCTCCGAATGAACTGATGGTGCTGAAAATCCCCAAAAAAGCCCTGACCGAGAAGATCCGGGACCCCGATCGGTTTTGCGCCCGGATCATTGATGCAAGATCAGGACTGCCCGGCCTGTTTACCGCGATGATGCAGCAACTTCAGATCCTGTCTGATACCGAAACGCATACCGCATCGGTTCTGGGGCGGCAGATTATCGAAGTGCTGGCCTTGGCGCTGGATGGAACCACGGGCGAAGAAGCCAGCATAAAAACAGCGGTGCGCGCGGGCCATCTGCGCCGGGCCGAGCAGATCATCCGAAACAATCTTGCCAACCAGAACCTGTCGCCGGATTTTGTGGCCGATGCCTGTGGCATTTCCAAACGCTATCTGCACGAACTGTTCAGCGATACCAACAAGACGGTTTCCCAATTCATCCGCGAAGAACGCCTGATCGCGGCACGCGATGCCATCGGGACCAATCAAGTGATGGCGATGGCCGAAATCGCCTATTGTTTCGGGTTTTCCGATCAGGCGCAGTTCTCAAGGCTTTTCAAATCACAGTTCTCGGTAACGCCGTCAGAGTGGCGCAAAAAGCCGTCCGCGCCCTGACGATCGCAGCCTTGGACCAAGCGCAACATATTCCAAAGCGTTTCGCCTTAAACCCTTCCGCACACACTGCTGGATGAAATCAAAGATTTCAATGCGTTATGTGATTGGCCTTGTTTCAAGTCAAAGGCGAAACGCTATTGGGGTGCCAAATGCGTGCCGAGTGTCTTCCTACTTTTGCATCACATAGGTACCGGGGGCATCGGCCAATGGCGCGTAGCCCGCGCTCGCATTGCCCATATCCGGCGGGGCAATCGCCGTGCCCGAATGCGAACCCAGCCATTTGGCCCATGCCTCCCACCAGGATCCGGCATGTGTTTCAGTCTCGGCCGCCCATGCCTCGGGGCTGATGTAGCGGTCCATCACGCCCTTGGTTTTCACCTGATACGACCGGCGCGGGTGGCCCGGCTGCGAGATAATGCCGCCGTTATGGCCGCCACTGGTAAGGGCAAAGGTCACTTCGGTATCCGTCAGCGCCTGTATCTTGAAGGCCGAAGGCCAGGGGGCCACGTGATCTTTTTGCGTGCCAACGGCAAAGATCGGCAACCTTATGTCGGTAAGGGCAACGGGTTGGCCGTCAACGGTGAACCGCCCTTCGGCCAGATCATTGTTGAGGTAAAGCTTGCGCAAGTATTCCGAATGCATGGCATAGGGCATCCGCGTTCCGTCCGCGTTCCATGCCATCAGATCAATCATCGGCCGGCTTTCACCCATCAGATAATTTCGCACCCCCCGCGACCAGATCAGATCATTCGAGCTGAGCATCTGGAACGCACCGGCCATCTGGGTCGTATCCAGATAGCCCTGTTTCCACATCACACTGTCAAGAAAGGCAAGCTGGCTTTCGTTGATGAAAAGCTGCAATTCCCCCGGTTCGGTGAAATCAACCTGACTGGCAAGCAAGGATAGCGACCCCAGCCGATCATCGCCATCGCGCGCCATCGCGGCGGCGGCAATCGACAGCAATGTGCCGCCCAGACAATAGCCCGCCGCGTTGATCTTGCGGTCCGGCACGATTTTTCCAATCGCGGCCAGCGCCTCCATCACGCCAAGCTGGCGGTAATCATCCATGTTCAGATCGCGGTCATCTGCATCGGGGTTCATCCAGGAAATCATGAAGACCGTGTGACCCTGTTCGACCAGATAACGCACCAGCGAATTATGCGGAGACAGATCAAGGATGTAGTATTTCATGATCCATGCGGGAACGATCAGGATCGGCTCGGGCCGCACCTTTTCCGTCAGCGGGGAGTATTGGATAAGTTCGATCAAGCGGTTGCGATAGACAACCTTGCCCTTCGTCACCGCAACATCCTTGCCCGGCACAAACGCCTCAGCGCCTGTGGGCGGCGCGCCTGCGGCGGCATCTTGCGCGTCCTTCAGGGCGTTCTGCATCCCTTGGACAAGGTTCATCCCAGCCGTTTCGCGGGTTCGCGCCAGCACTTCGGGGTTGGTCAACAAAAAGTTGGAAGGCGAGACCATATCAAGCACCTGGCGCGTCAGAAACTGCAATTCCTGTTCATGTTGTTTGGTGACGCCGGGAACCCCTGTCACCACGTTGTGCCACCACTGCTGCTGCAGCAAAAAGCCCTGATAAATCATGTTATAGGGTTTCGTCTGCCAGGCATCGCCGCGGAAACGATTATCTTGCGGCAATGGCGCGATACAGGGTTCGACTTTATCAGAGCTTGTCGCGCAACGAAGCGCGAAACGGGTTTGGCGCTGCAGTTTATCGGCGGCCTTTTCGGCCAGTTCCAACCGCTTGCCGGGGGCTGCCGTGATATGGGTCGCCCAATCGAACCAGGCCCCCATCAGCGCGGCGGGCGACAACCCGAGCGTGAAACGCGAAATCGCGCTTTGCATTTTGTGGTCCAGCGTGTCGTGAATTGACATGGCCTGCACTGGCCGCTTGTCAGATTGCACCCCTTGCTTGGCTGCCTGCCTGGGGGCAACCGATACCGAATCTGGCTTCGTCTTTGCATTGACTGAGGCAGCATCTTCTACCGCTGCGCGCGTGTCTTTTGCGGCCTGCGTGCGGGGTGCCTCGCCCAATCCGGCCTTCTTTTGATGATCTTGCAAAGTCACGATCCGGTTTTTTTCTTTATGAGACATTGTTTCTGTTCCTTTTGCTTTTCGTCGGCCCCCCGACGCCAAAACCCGCCAACGTATTTAGATGGGTTTTGCCAGTATTGAATGGAATAGCGACCATGACGATCAATCCTGAACGGTCATGGCAAGACCTTCGGAATTAAGAAATCTATTGCCGCCGAGGGCGGTGAACGTAACGCAATTTCTGCCCTTGCGTGGGCCACCAGCCATGGTCATGCATATACTGTCCCCCTCAAAATCCCACGTCCCTGAAAACGAAAGCAGCAACATCTTCACCGTCACCTCTCCCGCCGGAAGATATCTCAGGCGAATATTCACGCCCTTGCGTGTGGCGGTCAGTTCTTTGCCGATGATCTGCCGGGACATCTGTTCCCGAGTCAGGGTTTCGCCCGCCGCAGCAGACAGCGGCAGCGAGGCAATCAAGATTGCGGCAAGGATATTGGCAGTCTGCAACTCTCGTTTCCCTTGGCTTTTTCCTGCACCACTTCCCTGCGGCGCAGATCGTTCCGATCAATCCCCCGGCGTTCGCTGCCCCCGCGCCAGAATCCAGCGCTTGCAGTAAATATGCGGCTCACATAAGATAGTAATTGGTTACTAACTTAATTCAAGCCCTACCTCCGCCATAAGCGGAGTTTCGTCTGCAACCATCCTTGCGAGGGTCATCATGCTGACTGGCAAAATCAACATCGCGGCGGGGTTCTTGTTCCTGACGTTTTTCATGCTCTATGGTTTTTTGCTGATCTACCTGCGTGATTTCGCGCCGGACAAAGCGCAATGGATCGCTGATTACGGCGTGGGCGCGCATTTTGAATCGCGCTTGGCCCATGTTCATGGCAATCTTTTTGCGCTGCTCAACATCGCGGTCGGGCTGGTTCTGTTGCGCCTGCCAGCGTCGGCAAGCCGGGCCTGGATTTCGGGTTTGGCGCTTGCGGGCATGCTGATGCCCTTGGGCATACTCGCGGAACTGGTGCTTGGGGTGCCGCCTGTCATTGTGCTGGCTGGTGGCACCTCTATGGTCGTTGCGATGGGCTGGCTTGCGGTGGCAAGCTGGCGGATGGATGTGGCTGTATGACTGAGGTCCGGGCAAAAAACCTGCCCGCCGAGGAGCGGCGCAATGTTACCGTCGAGGCGGTGATTGATCTGGCCGGCACAATGAACCCCGGCGAGATTACAACGGCGGCCATCGCCAAGCATATGCATCTGACCCAGGGCGCGCTGTTTCGCCATTTCCCCAACAAAGAGGCGATTTGGCAGGCTGTCATGCAATGGGTGGCCAACCGCCTGATGGCCCGGATCGACAAGGCCGCTGCGGGAATCGACAATCCCTTGGCCGCGATGCAAGCCATGTTTCAGGCCCATGTCGCCTTTGTGGCCGACCATCCCGGGGCGCCGCGCATGCTGTTCGGAGAGTTGCAGGGCGCTGCCATGACCCCGGCAAAACGGCTGGCGCGGGCACTTATGGCGCAATACGCGGCGCGCCTGAACGATCTTATCCTTACCGCCAAAACCCGCGGCGACCTGCCCGCGGGTCTGGATGTCGAGGCCGCAACCGTGCTGTTCATTGGCACCATTCAGGGGCTGGTGATGCAGGCGCTGATTTCGGGGGATATGGGGCGGATGCTGACCGTCGCCCCCCGCGTGTTTCAAATTTATCTTCGTGGCATTGAAGCCGATGCAGCGGACCAACGGAGGGGCTAAGCATGTCTCGTAAAATTTCCATCGCGCTTGTTCTGGTCGTGTTGGCCGCCTTTATAGGGTTCGCTGCATGGAAGGTTTTGCTGGCCCCCAGCGACCTACCGCCCGAAGGCTTTGCCCGTGGCAATGGCCGGATCGAGGCGGATCTGGTCGATATTTCCACCCGTCTGGCCGGGCGCGTTGCCGAAATCACGGTGCGCGAGGGCGATCTGGTACAGGCTGGCGACGTGTTGGCCGTGATGGACACCGCCGAACTGGCCGCCCAAAGTTTGAAAGCGCAGGCTGCGGTGGCCAGTGCCGAGGCAGCAGTGGCCGTGGCGCAGGCCAGTGTTGCGCAGGCCAAGGCGAAACTCGCCTTGTCGCAAAGCGAGTTAAGCCGCGCGGAATCGCTCAGCGCGCGCGATGTGGTGTCGCAGGCCAACCTCGACATCAGCCGCACCCAGGTACAGGTTGACGAGGCGGGACTGGAGGCGGCGATGGCGGGTGTCGTGGCCAAGCAACGCGGCGTCGATGCCGAAACCGCGAACCTGCGCGGCATTGAAACCAGCATCGCCGACAGCACGCTTTACGCGCCGCAATCGGGTCGCGTCCTTTACCGTCTGGCGCAGCCGGGTGAGGTTCTGGGCGGCGGCGGCAAGGTGCTGACGCTGGTCAGCCTTGGCGATATCTATATGGAGTTTTTCCTGCCCGCGAGTGCGGCGCCAAGGGTGCTTTTGGGTGATGAGGCGCGGATTATTGTTGATGTGATGCCCGATATTTCCGTGCCTGCCGTTGTCAGCTTTGTGGCCCCGCAGGCGCAATTCACCCCCAAGCAGGTTGAAACCGTGGCCGAACGCGAAAGCCTGATGTTCCGCATCCGCGTGCGCATCCCACAAGAACTGGTGGCCGGGCATCTTGCACAGGTCAAGACCGGGGTGCGCGGCATGGCGTGGGTGCGTCTGGCCGGGCCGGACGGAACTGTTCTTGATTGGCCCACGGGCCTGACGCCGCCGCTGGTGCCCGCTTTGCCTGCGGCAATAGGCGGGGCGGTGGCACCCGGCACCACGCCATGAACAGCGCGACATCACCCGTCGCACAACTAAAGGGGGTAAGCCACCGCTACGGCAAGGTGCAGGCGTTACAAGACGTGACGCTTGATCTGCCACCGGGCCAGATGATCGGGTTGATCGGGCCGGATGGTGTGGGCAAATCCACGCTGATGGGGCTGATCGCGGGGGCCAAGAAATTGCAGTCCGGCCAAGTGGAAACCCTGGGCGGCGCTATGGCCAGCGCCCACCACCGCGCCGATGCCGGGCGGCGCATTGCCTTCATGCCGCAGGGTTTGGGCAAGAACCTGTACCATGACCTCAGCCTGCAAGAAAATCTGGATTTCTTCGGCAAGCTTTACGGGTTGGGCAAGGCCGAGCGCAACGCCCGGATTTCCCGCCTGACCCGCGCCACGGGTCTTGCCCCCTTCATGGACCGGCCAGCGGGCAAGCTGTCGGGCGGAATGAAGCAAAAGCTGGGGCTATGCGCGGCCCTGATCCATGATCCCGATTTTCTGCTGCTGGATGAGCCGACAACCGGGGTGGACCCGCTATCGCGCCGCCAGTTCTGGGATTTGATTGATGCAATCCGCGCCGACCGCCCGCAGATGAGCGTGCTCGTCTCGACCGCCTATATGGAAGAGGCGGCGCGTTTCGGCTTTCTGGTGGCGATGGATGCGGGGAAAATTCTGGCCACCGGCAGCCCCGCCGACCTGATGGAGCGCAGCAAAACCGATACGGTCGAGGCCGCCTATGTGGCGCTGCTGGGCGGCGATGCGGCGCAGGCAGCCGCCCCCGCCCCTGCCCCCGCCGTTTTTGAACCGGGGCCCCCTGCCATTCGTGCGCAAAACCTGACCAAGCGGTTTGGCGACTTTACCGCCGTTGATAACGTCAGTTTCGAGATCGCACGCGGTGAAATCTTTGGCTTTCTTGGCTCCAACGGCTGCGGCAAGACCACCACGATGAAAATGCTGACCGGCCTGACCCCCGCCACGACGGGCGAGGCGTGGATATTCGGCCAGCCGGTCGATGCGCAAAACCTTGAGGCGCGGCGGCGGGTTGGTTTCATGTCGCAATCCTTCTCGCTTTACGGAGAATTGACGGTACGCGAAAACCTGCTTTTGCATGCCCGCTTGTTCCACCTTGGGCGCGCGCTGACAGCCAAGCGAATGGCCGAACTGGTGCCGCGTTTCGGGCTGGAACCCTACCTTGATCAAGGTGCCGCGTCCTTGCCGCTGGGGGTGCGCCAGCGCCTGTCGCTGGCGGTTGCGGTGATCCATGAACCCGACATCCTGATATTGGACGAGCCGACATCCGGCGTCGATCCGCAGGCGCGCGATGCCTTTTGGGTGATGCTTTTGGAACTGGCCCACCGTGACGGGGTGACGATTTTCATCTCGACGCATTTCATGGATGAAGGCATGCGCTGCGACCGCATATCCTTGATGCATGCGGGCAAGGTGCTGGTGTCGGATGCGCCAAAGGCACTAATCGCGGCGCGCGGGGTGGCAACGCTGGAAGATGCCTTCATCGCCTATATGCTTGATGCCCACCCCCCCGAGGCCCCGGCAGATGAGGGCCTGCTGGCCAGCACCGCGCAAGACCACAGCAAACCCGCCAGCAGCTTCAGCCTTGGGCGGCTGCTGGCCTATACCACGCGTGAGGCAATGCAGGTGCGCCGCGACCCGGTGCGGCTGGTGTTTTCCTTTGTCGGCTCGGCGCTGTTGCTGCTGATCATGTCCTTTGGCATCTCGCAAGAGGTGCGCGACATTCCCTTTGCCGTGTTTGATCTGGACCGCAGCCCCGAAAGCCGCGCCTATCTTTCCGGGTTTGAGGACACGCCGTGGTTTTCCGAACAACCGCCGATTTCCGACCCTGACGCGCTGGAACGCCGGATGGAAAGCGGCGAACTGGCGTTGGCGCTGCAAATCCCGCCGGGGTTTGGCCGCACCGTTCGGCGGGGTGAGACGGCCGAGATTGCCGGGCTGATCGACGGGTCCGATACCAACCGCGCGGGCACGGTGGAAAGCTATGTCAAAGGCGCCCATGCCGATGTGCTGGCCAAGGCCGGGCAATCGGCGCTGGCGCTGGCCGATCTGGCCACGCCACGCAGCCCCGATGCGGCACCGCCCGCGCAACTGATCCCGCGGTTTCAGTATAATCCAGCGATGGAAAGCCTGCCTGCGATCGGCCCATCCATCCCGCCGTTGTTGCTGCTGCTGTTCCCGGCAATTTTGATGGCCGTCAGCGTGGCACGGGAAAAGGAAATCGGCACGATCACCAATTTCTACGTCACCCCCACAAGCCGCGCCGAATTTCTGATCGGCAAGCAACTGGTCTATATCGGCATCACGCTGCTTAACTTTGTCATCCTGACCGCATTGGTGGTGACGGTGCTGGGCGTGCCGCTGAAAGGCGACCCTTTGGCCTTGGTGCTGGGGGCGCTGCTATATGCCGTGGCGGCAACGGGTTACGGCCTGCTGGTGTCAATGCTGACATCCACGCAGGTAACGGCGGTATTTGCCGCCGCCATCCTGTCGGTGATGCCAACGCTACAATTTTCTGGCATGATAACGCCGGTCTCCTCACTCGAAGGGGCGGCGCGGGTTATGGGCACGTTCTGGCCGACCACCTGGTATATGGGGATAAGCGTTGGCACCTTCACCAAGGGCCTTGGCCTGTCGGAACTGTCCGGCCACCTGCTGCGCCTTGCCGCTTTTGGCCCGGTCCTGACCGGCCTCGCGATCCTCGCGCTGCGCAAGCAGGAGAAGTAAGCGATGCGGCAACTGACAAACATCTTCTGGCTGGCGGGCAAAGAGCTGAAAAGCGTTTTGGGCGATCCGGTCATGGTGGTCCTGATCCTGTGGTCCTTTGTCATCGCGGTGATGCTAGAGGCAAGCGGCGCCGGCGATACCGTGCGCAACGCCGCCATCGCCATTCTGGATGAGGATCAATCCACCCTGACCCGCGCGCTGACCGATGCGCTTGGCCCGCCCTGGTTCCAGACGCCGGTGATGATCGCGCCCGATCAGGTCAGGGCGGAAATGGACGCCGGAAACATCATGTTCGTCCTGTCGTTTCCGCCAAGGTTCGAGGCAGATGTGATCGCGGGCCTGATGCCCACCGCCCAGCTTGAAGTTGACGCAACCGCCGTATCGCAGGCCCAGCTTGGCACCGATTACATCGCCAATATCCTGCAATCGGAAACCCGCGCCTTCCTGTCTGGCAGCCCCGATGCCCCCGAGCCTGCCTTGCAACTGGAACTGCGCCGCGCCTTCAACCCCAACGGCAACCCGGTCTGGTTCAAGGCGATGTCGTCACTGCTGAACCAGCTTTCCTTGCTGACCATCGCGCTGACTGGCGCGGCCATGCTGCGTGAGCGTGAACAGGGCACGATTGAACATCTGATGGTGATGCCGCTGACCCCGCTGGAGATTGCGCTGTCCAAGGTGCTGGCCAATGTGGTCGTGGTGCTGGCGGCCTTTACCCTGTCGCTGTTTTTGGTGGTGCAGCAATTGTTACAGGTGCCGATTGCCGGGTCAGTGCCGCTTTTGCTGGCCGGAACGGCGGTTTATCTGGGCGCTGCCGCCGCTATCGGAATGTTTCTGGGCACCGTCGCGCGCAGCATGGCGCAATTTGCCCTGCTGGTGATCATGGTGGTGATCCCGATCATCATGCTTTCGGGCGGGATGGGCGCAGTTGAAAGCCAGCCCGACATCGTGCAACGCCTGACCATGGCGCTGCCCTCGCGGCATTTTCTGGCCTTTGCCAAGGCGGTGGTGTTTCGCGGTGCGGGTCTGGATGCTGTTTGGCGTGATCTGTCCCTTATGGCGGGCCTGGGGGGTGTCTTTTTCACCGCAAGCCTCTTGCTGTTTCGCCGCTCAATGAATGTGTCAGGGTGACCCATGAAGCTGGCTTGGCCTTTCGTCGCCAACCCTTGAAAAGGAGCATTCCTCGCGTCAACGATGAACAGGGCCTAAAGCGTTTCGCCTTAAAGCCTTCCTCACATAACGCTGCCTGAAATCAAAGATTTCAACGCGTTCTGCGACAGCGACAAGCTGCACATCGGGCACCCGCTGGATAGAAGCGGCATGAACCTGCCCGATGCGATCACAGCCCCGAATTCCGATCTTGATCTTGGGTCAAGCCTTTGTTTTTGCAGGGCCAAAGGCGCGCAGGACGGTACGGGTTGCCGCAACCAGGGGGGCGTGGGTTTCGGACAGGATTTGCACCCGGTCAAAGCGGTTGGGGTCTTTGTTCACAGCGTCACGCAATGCGGCCCCAAAGGCCATGCGCAACTCGGTGCCGATGTTGAATTTGCAGATTTTAGAGCCTTGGGCCAGTGCGATACGTTGCGCCAGCGGCACGCCGGACCCGCCATGAATCACCAGCGGCAGGCGTGTTACCGCCTCAATCGCGCGGATGCGTGCCATGTCCAGCCCGCCTTCCTTGTCTTGCTGCAAATGCACATTGCCGACCGAGATTGCCATCGCATCAACGCCCGAGTCGCGTGCAAAGATCGCCGCTTCTTCCGGGTCGGTGCCAGCGGAACTTTCGCCGCTGGCATAGCCGACAAAGCCAATCTCACCTTCGCAAGAAATCCCCGCCGCATGCGCCATTTCGGCGACGGCGGCGGTTTCGTCTATGTTTTGCTGCAAGGGTTTGCGCGACCCGTCATACATCAGCGAGGTAAAGCCCGCGTCAAGCGCCTCGCGGCACTCTGCCATTGTATAGCCGTGATCCAGATGGGCGACGACCGGAACGCTGGCCCCTTCAGCCAGATGACGGAACATCTTACCCAAAATGGCAAGCGGCGTGTGGGCGCGGCAGGAAGGGCCGGCCTGCAAGATGACGGGGCAGCCCTCTGCCTCTGCTGCGGCCACATAGGCGCGCATATCTTCCCAGCCAAGCGTGACCAATCCGGCCACGGCATAGCCGCCTTTCAGCGCAGGCTGAAGCACATCGGACAAGGTGACAAGGCTCATTTGAACTTTGCCACCATGTCTTTGATCCCAGGGATCGTTTCGACCTGATAGGCGTGGGTCGGCTGGAAATACTGCACCAACGACCGCTGACTAAGCCCGCCGAGGATGGTGAAATAATACATCTCATAGCCCGGCATCACGGCGCAGGGGTGATAGCCCTTGTCGATGCAAATGGTAGAGCGATCCATGAGCTGATAGGCATCGCCCGGCTTGCCCTCTTCGCGCTGAAGGATTTGAACGCCCGAACCGTGATTGGGTTTGAAGCGGAAATTATAGGTTTCATCATGGCGGGTTTCAATTGGCAGGCGGTCGGTATCGTGCTTATGCGCCGGAAAGCCGGACCAGCCGCCCTGGCCCACGGTGAACAGCTCGCTCACCAACAGGCGGCCGACTTTGTCGTGCTGTTTCTGGCCAAGGATATGCTTGATTTTGCGGTGGGTTTTGGTGTCATCGCTGCCGTATTGTACCTTGTCCAGTTCCGCCACCCGCACATCGAACGGCGACAGCACCTTGTCGTATTTCGCCCCGGCGATAAAGGTTTCGGTATCGCGGACGGCCACGATGGTAACTTTGGCCCCGACGGGCACATAAACGCCCTCCGGCTCTCCGTCCCAGACGTCGATGGTGCGGTTGCCGAGCGCTTTGAATTCCACGCCCTCTACGTTGACATCAACGGTGCCGGTCGCGGGGACGACACAGGTTTCATAGCCCGGCACCTGATATTCAAACGCCTCTCCCGCCTTCAGCATCACGATGTTGAAGTAATTGAGCGGCACTGTCGGATCGTCGGCATCCACGATGGGCTTGTTTTTATTGTCATGGGGGGCGATATGCATAATACGTTCCTTCAGGTGGCTTTGGTTGGGCCGGGATGGGTGGCGATAAACTGTTCAAGTTCAGCAGGATAGGGCATGGCAGGCGCGCAGCCGGGTTTGGCCACAACAATGGCCGCACAGGCAGAGCCGCGCAGCACCGCCGCTTGCAGATCAAGACCATCGGCCAGACCGGTCAGAAACCCGGCCATGAAACTGTCGCCCGCGCCTGTGGGTTTAAGGGCGGTCACGGGGTAAATGCCGGTGCGAAACTCCTCTGCGCCCCGAAACGTCACCGCGCCATGCTCGCCCATTTTATAGATGACGATGCCGGCGCTGGAGCGTGACAATTCGCGGGCCATGGCAAGGCCTTTGCCCTTGTCGCCCGCCATAAAGCCGAATTCATCATCATTGCCGACGATGATATCTGACATGGCACCGGCCTTGGACAGCACCTCGGCCGCCACTTGCGGGCTGGGCCAGCTATAGGGGCGGTAATCGACATCAAAGATAATCGGCAGACCCGCCGCGCGGGCCAGATCAAAGGCGCGGAAGGTGGCGCTGCGCGATGGCTCTGCCGCAAAGACGGTTCCGGCGGTGATCAGCGCACCGAACTGGCTGTAATCCACAGCCTCCACATCCTTTGTCGTCATTTCAAAATCGGCGGCCCCGTTGCGGTAGATCACCGATTGGTGCCCGGCAACGCGGCTTTCGTATAGTGCGAGCGAATTGCGTGCCTCGCCGCCAACGGGGGTGACATAGGTGGTGCCAACGCCGTAATGGTGCAGTTTCTTGACGCAAAACCGCCCCACCGCATCATCAGAAACCCGCGTGACCAGCGCGGCCTGCCCGCCCAGTTTAACGATTCCCGCCGCGATATTGGCCGATGATCCGCCCATATCGGCGGTAAAGCTGTCTGCATCCTCGGTCGCGGTGCCGGGGGCAGGATAGAGGTCCATACCTACGCGCCCCAGGACGACGAAACGATTTTTCTTGATGGCAGCTACAAGATCCATTCAGACGCCCTTTCGCTGGCGGGTGCGACTCGCCTCAATCTCATGATGCTTTTCGGCGACGCGTGGGTTATCGGTGATATGCGGTGTGCCCACCTCCCACCAGGCGTGGCCTTGGGTTGTCCAACCGTCGTAAGGGTCCACCTGCATCACAATCACGCTGGTTTTATCGGCCGCCTTTGCACGCACAAACGCCGCCCCCAGCTCGGTCGCGTTTGATACGGTTTCGGCATTGGCCCCCATGGCCCGCGCATGGGCTTCGAAATCCACGGCAAAGGGGGCGGGGATGGTTGGGCTGTCGGAAAGCAGGTTGTTGAAGCTGGTGTTCCCGGTATTGTTTTGCAGCTTGTTGATGACGGCAAAACCGCCGTTATCCAGCACCAGAATGATCAGCTTTCGCTGGGTCAGAACCGATGAGTAGATGTCGGAATTCAGCATCAGGTAGGACCCGTCACCGGTGAAAACGATGGTGTCCTTCTCCGGCTCCTGCTCATATTGCGCGATGCGCGCGCCCCAGCCGCCGGCGATTTCATAGCCCATGCAGGAAAAGCCGAATTCCACATCCACGGTGCCGATGTCTTTGGTCTGCCAATGTGCGGTTATTTCGGCCGGAAGCCCCCCGGCAGCCGCGACAACGCGGTCGCGCGGGTCGCAAAGGTCGTTCACGGCGCGGATCGCCTGGGCGTAAGAGTTGGGGCCATTGCCGACGGTGGTGATCTCATCGGTATAGGCGACCCATTTGCGGCGCGCGTCCTTGGCAAAACCCGTCCATTCATCCGGCGCGGCATAGCCAGCCATGGCCGCACCCAATGCGGCAACCCCCAATTTGGCATCCCCAATCACCGGCATCGAGAGGTGTTTCATCGCATCGTGGCGGCCCACATTCAGCCCGATGATCTTGGCATCTTTGGCAAAAGCGGTCCACGATCCGGTGGTGAAATCTTGTAACCGGGTGCCAACAGCCAAAATCACATCCGCGCGTTCCGCAATCGCATTGGCGCTGTCTGATCCGGTCACGCCCACCGGCCCGATATTGAGCGGATGATCCTGATGCAGGTTCGCACGGCCTGCGATGGTTTCCACGATGGGAATGTTATGGGTGGTGGCAAAATCGGTCAGCTCTGCCACCGCCTGCGAATACTGCACACCGCCGCCCGCAATGATCATCGGCCGCTTGGCCGACTTCAGCAGCGCAGCGGCATCGGCAATCTCTGCCACGTCCGGGGCCTGCCTGCGGATGCGGTGAACGCGCTTGGCAAAGAAGCTTTCCGGGTAATCAAAGGTCCAGCCCTGAACATCCTGCGGCAAAGCGATGAAAGCGGGGCCGCAATCGGCGGGGTCCAGCATTGTGGCCAGCGCTGCGGGCAAGGATTGCAATATCTGTGCGGGATGGGTGATTCGGTCCCAAAACCGGGTCACTGCCTTGAAAGCGTCATTCACGCCCAGCGAGGGGTTGCCGAAATGTTCAAGCTGTTGCAGCACCGGGTCGGGCAGGCGCGTGGTATACGCATCGCCACACAGCAGCAGCATCGGCAGGCGGTTGGCATGGGCAAGGGCCGCGCTGGTCAAAAGGTTGGTCGTTCCCGGCCCCGCGCTTGCCGTGCAAAACATGAAGCGCTGGCGCAGCCATTGCTTGGCATAGCCCGCCGCTGCAAACCCCATGCTTTGTTCATTCTGGCCACGATAGAGCGGCAAGGCATCGCGGCTGTCATACAGCGCTTCGCCCAGGCAAGTGACGTTGCCGTGGCCAAAAATGCCAAAGCCCCCGCCACAGACGCGCATCTCGCGGCCATCCACAACGATGTACTGATTGGCAAGGTATTTGATGATCGCCTGCGCTGTGGTCAATCGAAGGGTGCTATTGGTCATTCGCTTAAATCTTTCTTAAAGCCGCTTGCGCGTTTTCGAATTTGAGGATACTAATTTTGCAACCGGTTGCAAACCTATTTTTATCTAAAGAGGCAGATCATGACAGAAATCGGCATCGGGATCATCGGCGGCGGCTATATGGGCAAGGCACATTCAGTGGCCATGGCCGCGGTTGGCGCGGTGTTTGACACCGCCCTGCGCCCGCGGCTGGAGATGATCTGCGCCTCTACGCCCGCCTCGGCGGAACGCTACCGCGCGGCTTACGGGTTTGCGCGCGGCACCGAAGATTGGCGGGTCCTGGTCAAGGACCCAAAGGTGGAAGCGGTTGTGATTGCGTCGCCGCAAAACACCCATCGCCAGATTGCCGAAGCTGCCTTTGCGCTGGGCAAGCCGGTGTTTTGTGAAAAGCCATTGGGTGCGTCGCTGCAGGACAGCCGCGCCATGGTTGCCGCCGCCAAAGGTCAGATCAGCATGGTGGGCTTTAACTATATCCGCACCCCCGCCAGCCAGTTCGCCCGTCAGCTTATCGCGGATGGCGTGATCGGTGACATCACATGGTTTCGCGGCGAGCATACCGAGGATTTTCTGGCCGACCCCGCCACCCCCGCCAACTGGCGCACCGATGGCGATGCGAATGGCACGATGGGGGACCTTGCGCCCCATATGATCAATGGCGCGCTGGCGCTGATCGGGCCAATCACCTCGCTGGTGGCCGAGGTGGAAACCGTCCATACGTCCCGCCCCGGCGGCGCGGTGACCAATGATGACCACGGCCAGATGATGTGCCGTTTCGCCAATGGTGCGATGGGGCAAATGTATTTCAGCCGCGTCGCGCATGGCCGCAAAATGGGTTATGCTTATGAGGTGACGGGCACGAAAGGCGCAATCCGTTTCGATCAGGAAGATCAGAACGCGCTTTGGCTGTACCGCGCCGATGAGCCCGAGGCCACGCGCGGTTTTTCCAAAATCCTGACTGGCCCGGCCCATCCCGATTATGCGCCGTTTTGTCAGGGGCCGGGCCATGGCACCGGATATCAAGACCAGATCATCATCGAGGCGCGCGATTTTCTGCGCGCGATCGAAACCCGAGCCCCTGTCTGGCCAACCTTCAAGGATGGCATGGATGTAAACCAGGTTGTGGCGGCGGCAATGGCATCATCGCGTGCGAAAGCATGGGTCGATATTGCGTCCGTCTGAAAATGTGAAAGGCAGTCATATGACCATCAGAATCGGCAACGCCCCCTGTTCGTGGGGCATCGAATTTCCCAGTGATCCGTCTTATCCCACATGGCAATCCGTGTTGGATCAATGCGCGGGCGCAGGATACAAAGGGATAGAGCTTGGCCCCATCGGCTATATGCCCGAGGATCCGGCAATCCTTGCGCCCGCCTTGGCCGCGCGTGATTTGCAGATCATCGGCGGCGTTGTGTTTCGCGCCTTCCATGATCCCGCGATGTGGGATGATGTAAAGGATGCCGCCAAGCGGACCTGCAAGGCGCTTGTCGCGCATGGCGCGCAACATCTGGTGCTGATCGACAGCATTTCGCCCCGCCGCGCCCCGACTGCGGGCCGCGCGGATGAGGCAGAGCAGATGGATACCGCCGAATGGAACGCCTTTCGCGACCGCATCGCCACCATCGCCAAAATGGGGGCCGAGGAATACGGGCTGACGGTTGGCATCCACGCCCATGCCGCGGGCTTCATGGACTTTGAGCCGGAGCTGGAGCGCCTGCTGGATGAGGTCGACGACAGCATCCTGAAAATCTGTTTCGACACGGGCCATCACTCCTATGCGGGCTTTGATCCGGTGGCGTTCATGAAGCGCCATATGGGTCGCATTTCCTACATGCATTTCAAGGACATCAATCCGGCCGTAAAGGCGGATGTCGTGGCCAACCGGACCGATTTCTACAAGGCCTGCGGGCAGGGCATTTTTTGCAACCTCGGGCAGGGGGATGTTGATTTCCCCGCCGTGCGGCAAGTGTTGCTGGACGCGGGCTATGAGGGCTGGTGTACGGTCGAACAGGACTGTGACCCGTCGATGCCCGGCACGCCGCTGGAAGATGCGCGCGCCAACCGGGAATATCTGCAATCCATTGGTTTCTAGGGGTAAATGACATGGCAAAACTGAAATGGGGCATGATCGGTGGTGGTGAGGGCAGCCAAATCGGGCCAGCCCACCGCTTGGGCGCGCAAGCCGATGGATTGTTTGAATTCACGGCAGGCGCGCTGGACCACCGCGCCGATGTGGGTCGCGCCTATGCGCAGGCCCTGGGCATCGCGCCAGACCGTGCCTATGGCGACTGGCAAGAGATGTTGGCCGGTGAAAAGAACCGCGCCGACCGGGTGGACCTCGTGACCGTGGCAACCCCCAACGCCACCCACTTTGAGATCACAAAAGCGTTTCTTGAGGCGGGCTTCAACGTCCTGTGCGAAAAACCGATGACGATGACCGTCGAGCAAGGCGAAGAAATCGTGCGCGTGGCCAAAGCCACGGGCAAGATTTGCGCGGTGAACTACTGCTATTCCGCCTATCCAATGGTGCGCCAAGCCCGTGCGATGGTGCGCGCGGGTGAGCTGGGCAAGGTGCGGCTTGTCGTCACCAACTTCAGCCATGGCCACCACGGCGATGCCAGTGATGCCGACAATCCGCGCGTGCGCTGGCGCTATGATCCCGCGATGGCCGGGGTGTCGGGGCAGTTTGCCGATTGCGGTATTCATGCGCTGCATATGGCCAGTTTCATCTGCGATGATGAGGTGCAAACCCTGTCTGCCGATTTCGCCTCGACCATTTCCAGCCGGGTGCTGGAGGATGACGCGATGGTCAATTTCCGCATGTCGGGCGGGACGGTCGGGCGGCTGTGGACATCCTCGGTTGCCATCGGGCGGCAGCATGGGTTCGACATCCAGATTTTTGGCGAAACCGGCGGGTTGCGCTGGGCGTCGGAACAGCCGAACCAGTTGGTCTATACCCCCGTGGGCGGGCGCACGCAGATCATTGAAAAGGGCGAAGGCGGGTTGCATGCCGATGCACAACGCCTGTCACGGGTTGCTATCGCGCATCCCGAAGGGTTCCCGCTGGCCGTGGCGAATATCTACTGCGATCTGGCCGATGCCATTCGTGGCGAGACCCGCGACGGTTTGCCAAATGCCGCCGATGGTGTGCGGTCGATGGCGGCGGTTTATGCGGCTGTCACCTCGGCCAAAGAGCATGGCGCCTGGGTCGATGCGCGCCCGCCGATGTTTCGCTGACAATCAGACGCGGGGCCGCAAGGTCTCGCGTTCGACCACTTGGCAGGGGAACAGGCGCGCTTCGGGATAGCGGTCCGGCTCATCCAGCATGGCGACCATCAGTTCCACTGACGAGGCGATGATCTGCTTGATCGGCTGGGCAATCGTGGTCAATGCGATATTTTCCCAGCCTGCCATTTCCATATTGTTAAGGCCAATGATGCCAACTTCCTGTGGCACCTGCTTGTTCATATCCTTGAGCGCGCTTAGCACCCCGATCGACAAAACATCATCGCCGCAGAAATACGCCTCCGCCAGGCCGCTCTCTGACAGACGCAGCATTTCCACGCGCCCCGCCTTGAAAGAATAGGCCGCGGCAAAGGAGTGGCGCAGCTCTATATCTGGATAGGCGGCAAGCCCTTCCCTGAACCCTTGCAAGCGGTCTTGCGTAGAGGTGGCCGCCTCTGGCCCGCCCAAAAACGCAATTGATTTATAGCCGCGCGCAACAAGTTCCCGCGCGGCCATGCGCCCGGCCTCAATGTTGTCAATCCCGACCACATGCACCTCCGGGTTACTGGAATGTCGGCCAAACGTGTTGACCACGGGAATCATCTTGTCCCGAAATGCCTTGGAAAAGGCGGGCGGCAGGGTGGAGGAGGCGACGATCACCCCGTCAACCGAATATTGCCGCAGCATCCGCACCGAGTTTTCGGGATCGGTTTCATTGCTGAGATTGACCAGAAGCGGGCGCAGCCCCCGGTCTTGAAGGCTGCGGGTGAACAGGTCGAAGACCTCAAGGAAAATGGGGTTGTGAAAGTTGTTGGACACCAGACCGATGAGTTTGGTTCGGCGGGTTGTCAGGCTGCGGGCCAGAAAATTCGGGCTATACCCCAGTTCATTCGCGGCTTTCCGCACCTTTTGGCGCATCTTAACGGAAACCGACGCGCCATCGGTAAACGTCCGCGACACCGCCGAAGTCGAGACCCCCGCCCTGTTTGCAACATCCTTCAGCGTCACCGTCATATCTCTGACCTACCCTTTGCCGTTTGACTGCGCTTGAATATCCTAACCCACACACCCCCGCAGTAGAAAACTATTCGCTTCTTTTTGCAACCGCTTGCAAAAAAATCGAATCCGTGCTTTTATGGTGATGAGAGGCAGGTGACCCCTGCTCTTTTGCCAAGGGAATGGCGTCTTAGGGAGGAATAACATGAAATCCATGATGAAGAAGTTGATGGTGACGGCCGCGGTCATTGCATCCCCGCTTATGGTCTCTGCCCAAGAAGGTGGCGATAACCTGACCTATATTCTGGTCAGTCACGCCCCGGATTCGGACAGCTGGTGGAACACAATCAAAAACGGGATCGCGCTTGCGGGCAAGCAGATGGACGTTACAGTTGAATACCGCAACCCGCCCACCGGCGATCTGGCAGATATGGCGCGGATCATCGAACAGGCCACCGCGTCCAAACCCGATGGCATCATTACAACCCTCGCCGATTTTGATGTTCTGTCCGGCCCGATCCGCAATGCGGTTGATCAGGGGGTTGACGTCATCATCATCAACTCCGGCACGGCAGAGCAGGCCCGTGACGTCGGCGCGCTGATGTTTGTCGGCCAACCGGAATATGATGCGGGCCTTGCCGCCGGCATTCGTGCCAAAGGCGATGGGATCGAAAGCTTTGTCTGCGTGAACCATGTGATTTCCAACACGGTTGTGGCCGAGCGCTGCCGCGGTTTCGCAGATGGCCTTGGGGTTCCGCTTGGTAGCAGCATGATCGATTCCGGTCAGGACCCTGCCGAGATCAAAAACCGCGTTATGGCTTATCTTACGGCCAACCCTGAAACGGATGCGATCCTGACCCTGGGGCCGACCTCGGCTGATCCAACAATTCTGGCGGTTCAAGAAATGGGGATCGCGGGCGATATCTACTTCGGCACTTTTGACCTTGGTACTGAAATCGTCAAGGGTATCAAAGACGGCACCATTCAGTGGGGCATCGACCAGCAGCCCTTCCTGCAGGCCTATCTGCCGGTGGTAATTCTTTCAAACTATGACCGCTACGGCGTTTTGCCGGGGAACAACATCAACTCTGGCCCCGGCTTTGTGACCGCCGCCGCGCTGGAAAAAGTAGAGAAGTTCGCGGGCGAGTACCGCTGAATCGTGAAATCTGCGGGGCGGGCCAACGATGCCCGCCCCTTCTCTTTTTGGATGCATAGGGATTGAACGGGCTATGACAGACACTTCGACCAGTGACGAACGCGTCAAGGAAATGTCCGGCTTGCGCCGCGCGTTAATTCGCCCGGAACTGGGCGGGATCGTCGGCGCCGTCGCCGTTTTCACTTTTTTTTCTGCTGTTTGCTTTTGATAGTGGCATGTTCAGCCCGCAAGGTGTGCTGAACTGGACAACTGTTTCGGCCCAATTCATGATCATTGCCGTCGGGGCATGCCTGCTGATGATTGCAGGAGAGTTTGACCTGTCGGTCGGGTCGATGATCGGCTTTGCGGGGATGATGATTGCAATCTTCGGCGTCGTTCTTGGCTGGCCCATGTGGGTCGCCATTCTTGTCACTTTCGTAATCTGTATCGCATTCGGCGCGCTCAATGGCTACATTGTTGTCAAAACCGGGCTGCCAAGCTTTATCGTCACCCTCGCAACCCTGTTTATCCTGCGCGGGTTCACGATTTTCATTCCCCAGACAATTGAGAGCAAGACAATCATTGGCGGCATCCGGGAAGCCGCCGAGGGTGACTGGCTCGGTGCGCTGTTCGGGGCCAAAATCGGTGGCCCGATCTTTCAATGGCTGGGCGACAAAGGCTGGATCGGAACCTTTTCAAGTGGAAATCGGGCCGGGCAACCTGTCGTTGATGGCCTGCCAATGCTGATCGTCTGGGCGCTGGTGCTGGTTGTGTTTGGCCATATCCTTCTGACCCGCACCCGTTTTGGCAACTGGATTTTTGCGGCGGGCGGCGATGCACAGGCCGCGCGCTATGCCGGGGTGCCGGTGGACCGGGTCAAGATATTGATGTTCATGTTCACCGCCTTTTGCGCCACGGTTTTCGCGGTGTGTCAGGTGATGGAGTTCGGCTCTGCCGGCGCGGATCGTGGCATCTTGAAAGAGTTTGAGGCGATTATCGCGGTGGTCATCGGGGGCGCGTTGCTGACCGGTGGTTATGGCTCCGTGATCGGTGCCGCCCTTGGCGCGCTGATCTTTGGCGTGGTGCAGCAGGGGCTGTTTTTCGCCAATGTCGAAAGCTCGCTGTTTCGGGTGTTTCTTGGGGTGATCTTGCTGCTTGCCGTGATCCTGAACACCTATATCCGCCGCCTGATCACGGGAGAACGCTGATGCAACCGATCATCCAAATGAAAGACATCCAAAAGCATTTTGGCTCCGTTATTGCGCTGGCGGGGGTGACGATCGACTTTTTTCCCGGCGAATGCCATTGCCTTTTAGGCGATAACGGTGCGGGCAAATCGACCTTCATCAAGACCATGTCGGGGGTTCACAAACCCACGCATGGCGAGATTTTGTTCGAAGGCAAGCCGATGCAGTTTGACGACCCGCGCGACAGTATCGCTGCCGGGATCGCCACGGTGTACCAAGATCTTGCGATGATCCCGCTGATGTCTGTCAGCCGCAACTTCTTTATGGGAAATGAGCCGATCAAGAAAATCATGGGTCTGCCGTTTTTCGATCATGAATATGCCAATGAAGTGACGATGGCAGAAATGCGCGCAATGGGCATCAACCTGCGCGGCCCCGACCAGGCGGTTGGCACCCTTTCGGGCGGCGAACGCCAAACCGTCGCCATCGCGCGTGCCGTGCATTTCGGTGCGAAAGTGCTGATTTTGGATGAGCCCACATCCGCGCTTGGTGTGCGCCAGACCGCAAACGTTCTGGCGACCGTCGACAAGGTACGCAAGCAAGGCATCGCTGTGGTTTTCATCACCCATAACGTCCGGCACGCTATGGCTGTCGGGGATCGGTTCACGGTGCTCAACCGCGGCAAAACCTTTGGTACAGCCCGAAAAGGCGAGATATCGCCCGAAGAGTTGCAAGACCTGATGGCGGGCGGGCAGGAACTGGCGACGCTTGAAGGATCGCTTGGCGGCACGGTCTAGGCGACTGGTTCAAAACCATGCGCGGGGGCCTTGCGGGTTACGCGCCCGATAGGGGCAATGCAGAGAAAGCGCGGCCCTTGCGACAACGCGGCCAAACCGTTGCGCGCGCTGGCAAGCCAAGCCCGCAAACGCAACGGGGGCGGCCATCGCTGGCCACCCCCGTCTGAAAAACGTCTAAGGCAGATTAAGCCAAAGCGAGGTTCGTTGCCGATTCGCGACCGTCACGGCCGGATTCGATATCAAAGGTTACGGCTTGGCCGTCATCAAGCTGGCGGATGCCCGCACGCTCCAAAGCCGAGATGTGTACGAACACATCACGGTTGCCGCCTTCCGGCGCGATAAACCCAAAACCCTTGGTTGCATTGAACCATTTCACGGTGCCAGTGGCCATCGTGTATACTCCTCGTGTTTCGCCACCCACATCTTGCGGCGGCCCGGCTCAGTCAGATCAAGATCGAAAATACTGAAGCCGTAAGGGAAACAGAAGGTCGAAAAAGAAAGCGTCGCTGCATTCATTTAGGGGCTTGTGGCCGAAATAGCAAGGGCCTGCCCCAAGGCCTGGCCAGTAATCTGCTTGCAGCACGGCCCAGCCACGCCTAGCCTGCCCCTTACCCTGACGCAATCCAAAGGCCCGCCAATGTTCCAGCGCATCTTGCAACTGTTTTCGTCGGTCCACGGCTATCGCACCCCCCTGCCCGAAGCCGATGCCAAACATGCCCTTGGCGCCTTGTTGGTGCGCGTCGCACAGGCCGACCATGCCTATCTGTTCCAAGAGGTGGAGCAGATTGACCGCATCCTGGCCAAGCGCTTTGGCCTGAACCCGCTTGAGGCTGCGAAAATGCGGGCGGGCTGTGAGCGGCTTTCTGATGAAATGCCTGATACCAATGAACTGATCGCGGTCTTGCACGATGCCATTGACCTTGCCGAGCGCGAAGCGACGCTTCTGGCGCTTTGGCAGGTGGTGTTTTCCGATGGCCAGCTTCATGAAACCGAAGATGAACTGCTTGCCCTTGTGCAAAATACATTCGGCGTTGCGCCCGAGGTCTGCGCCCGCCTGCGCAGCGAAGCCCTGCGCAGCGTGCAAGCGCGCTGAACCCAGATCACGCAACGCAACAAGCCGGCACCACGCCCGTTCGGGCGGGCAGCATCAGCCATCTTTCGGCATATCTCTGCCGACCAACATCCAGGCTTTGGGCGGGATACAGCACAGCCCGCAATAGCTGCGCAAAGCCGGGTTGCATTGCCCTGCCCGCTTCTTCTTCATGCTGCCCAAAGAACAGAAATGGGGCGACAGCATGCAAGAGATCATTGAACCCATCATTCACAAGGCCGCCGTCACCGAGCTAAAGCTCATGCTGAAAACCACAGGCCTTTCAATCGGCGACAGCGCCCAGTTGCATCTGGAAGATGATACCCGAATTGCGGTTTACGCCCATATCCACAAACGCCGGTTTTTGATCCGGCGGCGGGTGCTGGCGCGCTTTGGCTATCTTGGGGCGCACGCCACCCCACTTCTTGCGCCTGCCCTGCGCCGGGGCGACCATATGCGGGTGCGCGTGGTCGATCTGACACCGGAACATCTGGCACCCAACGGCAAAGCAGAGATGTATATTTCGGTCTGGGGTACGGCCCGGCATTTCCATGCCCGCCCTGCCCCCCCTTTGATGCCGCTGACACCCAACGAACAAAGCCTTGCCTCTGGGCTGTCGCGGGGCTGATGGATGTGCCCAAAGGGGCTTTGCGCTGCAAGGCCCCTTGCCAAAGTCGGCGTTTCTTTTGATGCAGGACAGAGGTATTCACCCCAGGATGAAGCCCGCCGCCATGCTTTTTTCGGCGGGCTTTGGGGGCAGTCAATTTGCCGGAACCGTGTCGAGATCAAACTGCAGCATCATCGGGGCCGGACCGGCATCTGCCTCTTCATCAACGAGGGCCGCGGCGGCGCGGGTGGTTTCGCCAAAGCCTGCCTCGAACAGCGCCGCGTTTAGGCCTTTGCGGCCCGACTGCCCGGCGGCACGGGTAACCTCGACCGCGTCTTGCGCCAGAAAGCCAAGGTTTTCCACGGCGGTTTGCGGTTGTGCGGGCGTCATGACCATCACGATCCGGTCACGGCCAAAAGCCTCATCCGTGATCCGCAGCAAACCCTGTTTCAACCGATCCCCCGGCTGCAGACGCCCCGCAAACATATGGGTGATCGAGTAATCAGAGCCAACGTAGAGCACGTTCAGGTCAACCGGAAAGTCATTTTCATTCACCGCCTCAACATGCACCTCGTCATCGGGGATCAGGCGCGGCACCTGTGCGGTTGGCAGCGCGTGCAGGGTTTTGTCTTGCTTGGTACGGGTCATCAGGCCAACCTCGACCTTCAGGTCGCCCGCATCCACGGCCGCGCCCAGTTTCATCAGGTTGATCGCCTTGGCCATCTGGACAAGCGTTTGGGCCAGCGTGATGCCCAGCGTATCGGCGTCTTTATCGCCGGTTGATACCGAGGGCGTGGTCGCAAGGTCGCCAACAAGCCCGGTAGAGGGCAGCACCCAAAGCGCATCGGGGCGCAAGCTGTCTGGCAGCGTGGCAAGCCGCAAATCGGCCGCGTCGCCAGCCGGCACAAAGACCAGCCGCGGGCCGCTTTCCTTTTGCAGCACGGCCATGGCTGCGGCAAGGGCGGCAGCGGGGGCAGTACCGCTTTCGGGCAAGGCAACCGTCAGCGTGAAATCCAGATCGGCGGAAAGTTTGCGCAGGGTCAGACCATCGGGCAGGCTTTCGGGCAGGGTTTTGCCCGCGTGGGCCACCGGGGTTGCAGTGGCGTTGAACGTATCAACCGAAGTTAGCTGCACATAGCCCAGTGCCGCGTCGGTCACATCGGCCGCACTCGCCAACACCGCCAGAACACTGCCTTCACGCAGCCCGTGCAACGAGCCGGCAGGCACGGTCATACCCGCATCGGTTTGGGTCGCGGGCCATTGCGCCACGCGCGGGCCAGCCTGCCCGGAAAACACCACGCGGTCCAGATCGCCTTCGAACATCGGGGTGGAACGCGCGAGGTTATTGACAGAATACTTCCTCAGCACCTCTTGCCCGATTTGCGCATAGCTGGCCTGAGGAAATTCAGCCAGGGTTTCAAACAAAGCATAGGTAAAGACGCCCTGCGGCACGCGGTCAGGGTTGCCTTTGGGCAGGCGTTTTTCGGGTGTCACCTCATCGGTTTGCGCAGCGAAAAACGCCACCAAAGAGCCGCCGTTGCCCGCACTGGTCACCGGCACGGGAACGGGGGCCGCAGCATGGTCGCGCGGGCTGGCAGGGGACATGGCTGCGGGCATGGCGCGGGTTTGCGCGGCCTCCAACGCCGCGTCCATCGCGGCACTTGGTACGCCCAGCGCCTCGGGGGAAAGCTGACGGGTGCGCACCTCTTCATCGCCAGACGGGGCTGCGCGGGTGGCGGTGCCGGAATGGCAGGCATCAAACACCACCCAAACATCAGCCCCCTTGGCGCGCAACCCATCCAGCATCAGGCCGATTTCATCATCAATCAGCCCGTTTTCCACGGTGCCGGTCGTATCGGTCCAAGGGCCGATATCAACCGGCAAGAACATCTCATCCAGCCCGTCCAACTCATCCTCGGGGTTCAGCGCGGGGGCCTGGGTGCCATGGCCCGAGAAATGCAGATAGACGAAATCACCGGGTTGCACCTTGGCCGTCAGGTCGGAAAACGCGGTGCGAATCGCGCCCAACGTAGGGCGGGCCGCCCCTTCGATACCATCCGACAACACCGCTACATTTTGCGCGGCAAAAGGCACCGGAGCTGCGGTTTTCAGATAGGATGCCACCAGTTTGACGTCATTTGACGGGCCTTTCAGCCAGTATTGCGGATCAAGATTGGCGTATTCGTTGGCCCCGATCAGTAGCGCATAGTTTTCGCGCGCAAGGGCTGGCAAGGCGGCAAGCCCCATCAGGGCCGCAAGCGCCACCCCACCCAAAAAGCGTTTCCGGTTTTCCATCCCCTGCCCCCCTCAATTCGTCATCAAGGCGTAGCTGGTCGCAGCCCCGCCCTTGTTTTCAACCAACAGCACATAGCCGCCGTCTTCCGCCGGTCGCCAGCCGCAATAGGCGATATGCGACACGTCGCTATCGGCACAAACCAACCGCCCCTGCGCGTCTTTGATCGTCAGGTTCAGATCTACCGAGGATTTTGCCTCGACATATACTTCGGCATATTCCCCGCCTTTGAAGTCAATGCGGGGATAGGTGTCGGTCTTGCCACCGCCAAGTTTGCCAATGTTGTAGACCGGCCCGGTAACGACACCTTTGGTCGTCTCGGCGCGGGCATCTTCGATCAAGGCCAGCAAGGCCTCATCACCAGCAGCCAAACTCTCGGCGCGCGCCAGCATATCCTCCCATCCCAGGGGGGCGCCTTCGCCGGCCTCGCCCTGGGTTGCAGCGCGGTCACTTGCCGCCGGTTTGGTTTGTTTCCGCAATTTTGCCGCCGCCAGAACAAGGATCGGGTCTTGCGCCGCCTCGCCAGCCGCAAACAGCCGGGCCGAGAGTTCAACGGTTTTGATCGGGCTTAATGGCTGGGCCACCAATGGGCTAACAGCAAGTGTCGTGGCGGCTACAGCCCCTAAAATCATGCGTTTCATCAAATAATTCCTTTCCAAAGGACATACGATTACGTCAAAGATAGAAAGCCACGCCCCTGCCGTAAACCATTGTTTTTCAGGTGACTGCCTTTGTCATGTGTACCCGGTGCCTACCCCTGTTAGCGTGATTGAGAGGATACAGATAAAGGTCGAAGCCATGTCAAAAAGACTCTTTCCGGCGCGTCACCCCAGCATTCTACGTCAGGTCGCACAGGTCCTTGGGGCCTTGGTCGTGCTGACGATCTTTGCTGCCATCGCGCCGAGCAAGGCCAAAGCAGCCACGATCGCCGGTGCCTATGACAGCGTTGTCATCTTGCGCAGCGCCGATAACAAAAACCGTTTTCTGGGGTCGGGCTTTGTGTGGGGCGATGGGGCGTTGGTGGTAACCAATGACCATGTGGCGGGCATGGCCGAGAGCATCCGGATTGTGGATGCAAAAGGGATGGAACATCAGGGCGAGGTGATTGGCCGCGACCCGGTGCGCGATGTCGCGGTGATTTCAGTGCCCGGCCTGAAAGCAGCGCCGATTCCGCTTGGCCCACTACCTGCGCCCGGTGATGAGGTTTGGGCCATTGGTGCGCCATTGGAGCTGGGCATGACCCTGACGCGCGGCGTGATTTCAGCCCATGCACGGCAGGTCGAGGCCGCCGTTCCGATCCGTTTTTTGCAACATGATGCCGCCGTGAATCCCGGATCATCTGGTGGGCCGTTGCTGGACAGTGCGGGGCGGTTGGTTGGAATGAACAGCCGTATCGCTGACGGGTCACGCTATTACGTTGGCATTTCCTATGCGATTTCAGCCGATGATCTGGCGCGGATTGTGGGCGGGCTGGTGGATGAGACATTGCTGCCATTCCCCAAGCTGGGCCTGCAACTGCGCCCTGTCACCCGCGAGATTGCCGCCGCATTGGGCATGGAGCCGAAAGGCGTGCTGATTGATCGGGTCTACCCTGGCGCGCTGGCCGAAAGCGCCGGATTGCACGCGGGTGACATTCTTGTTGGCGCGGCGGGGCGTGATCTGGAAACAGCCGGTGATCTGGCCTTTGCGATAGATGCCGCACTAGGGGCCGGGCAAATGGCGTTGCGGGTCATTCGTGGCGGGCAGGAAATTGCCGTCACGCTGGGCTTTGCCCCCGCAACCAGCAGCGTTTTGGCCTTGCGCGGGATGGAGGGTGCGGTTTTGAACCGCGTTTCCTCTTATCGGTTTGAATCGCTGGGCCTTGTGCTGGATGATGACGCGCGGGTGACAACCGTCAGCGAAAACAGCCCCGCCCTGTTTGCCGGGATCATTCGCAGCGACATCATCCTTGCGGTGAATGGCAAAAGGCTGAGTGCCGGGGATTTGCGCAAGCTGGAAATTACCGCGCCCACGCTGATCTTGCTGCAACGCGGGGGCGGGGCCACGCTCCACGTCATGCTTGACCCGTGGGATACGGGTGAGGGGATTCGCGCCATAGGCGGGGCGAATGTTCTGGACCCCGCAATTGTCGTTTTTTGACTTGGCGGTCGCGATTTTTTGAAACAATGGCATAATGAGTAAGTGATGGACCCGAAAAGCAAAGTTCTTATCGTCGAAGATGACCCACAGACCGCAGCCGATGTTGCCGCGATCACTGAGGGGCTGGGGTGTATTCCGGCCATCCGAACCACCCTTGCCGATGGCATCGCCGAGGCGAATGGCGATTATGCGGTGATTGTGTTTGACCGGATGCTGCCCGGCGGTGACAGTATTGACGCGATCGCAAAACTGCGGGCCGCAGGCTCTACCGCGTTGATTTTGGTGCTGTCAGCACTGGGACGAGCGGTAAACCGGGTAGAGGGGCTGGAGAAAGGCGCCGATGATTATCTGGCCAAACCGTTTGAGCCTGATGAGCTGCGCGCGCGGCTGCGGGCATTGCTGCGCCGTGCCACGATGCAGGTGCTGGACAATGATCTGATGGCCTTTGGCGATCTGGAAATCCGGCTCAAGGCGCGGACGGTTCATATCGGGCGGGCTCATGTGGCCATAAGCCCGCGTGAATTTGACCTGATCACCTTTATGGCGCGCAATGCAGGGCAGGTGGTGACGCGGATGCAGTTACTTGAACAAGTCTGGAACCTGCATTTTGACCCCGGCACCAATGTCGTTGATGTGCATGTCGGACGTTTGCGGCGCAAGCTGGAGGATGTGGCAGGCCGCCCGGTCATCCAAACCGCACGCGGCGAGGGCTATGTTTTTGCCCCCCCTTCCGGCAACCGAGGCGTAACGATGCGCGCCCCACAGGCACGCCCCCCGCAGGCGCGGGCAACCTTTCGGCTGGCTGCTGTGGTGGCGCTGACCGTGACGTTTTTATCACTTCTTGGCATGGGTTTGCAGTACCGTCTGGTTGAAAACCGCCTGATGCAGGCGCAAACCGCGCTGCTGGCCGCCGATCTGGACGGCTTCGGCGCGCTCTATGATCAACGCCGTATCATCGCCTTGCGCCAAGCCATTGACTACCGCGCCGCGGCGGCCACCGGCGATGAAATGCTGCTGTTGCAAGACCGCGGCGGCACCATTCTGGCCGGCACCCACCCCGATTGGCCCGAAAGCCTGCCGGTTCTGGGCGATGGGTTCAGCGCCGATGCCGCACAGGTGTTTGACGAAGCAGGCCAGCGCTGGCTTGGGGTGGCGCGGATCTTGCCCGGTGGCTTTCCCTTGCTGGTCGCGCGGTCGCTAAGCGCGATGGAGGCGACCTTGGCCGCCCTGCGCCGCGCCATTCTGGGCCTGACAGCGGGTATGCTGGCGGCGGGCGGCGTGGTTGGCTGGGTTGCCGCGCGCAAGATCATGGGGCGCATCACCCGCATCAATGCGCTGGCTGATCGCGTGGCCGCAGGCGCGCTGGATGCCCGCCTGCCCGGCCCGCGCGCGGCAGATGAATTTGGCCTGCTGGAAACCCATGTTCACGCCATGCTTGACCGGATCGAGGCGCTGAACCGCGCCACGCACCGCCTGTCCGACAGTATCGCGCATGAGCTGCGCACACCGCTGAACCGCATGGCACAAAAGCTGTCGCGCCTTCAGGGCCAGGATGATCTGGTGACCGACCTGCGCGAAGAAATGCGCAAGGCAACACGGGTGTTTGACGCCCTGCTGGATATTTCACGCGCCGAGGCGGATCAGGGCTTTGGCGGTGGGTTGATGCCGGTCGACCTCTCAACGCTCTGCGCGGAAATGGCCGAGCTTTATGAGGCGCTGGCCGAGGATAAGGGCCTGACCCTTTTGCCAGAGATCGCGGGCGGCCAGCAAATCCTTGGCGACCGTACCCTGATCGGGCAAATGCTGGCGAACCTGCTGGATAATTCCGTGAAATACTGCGCCAGCGGTGACAGTATCCACCTTGTGCTGCACCCAACCGGCGGCACGGTGAAACTGATCATCCGCGACACCGGGCCGGGCCTGCCCGAGGATGTGAAATCCGAAGCTTTTGAACGCTTTACACGCGCCGAGCGCGACCGTGCGCATCCCGGTCACGGGCTTGGGCTTGCGCTGGTGCGCGCCATCGCCACCCGCCACGGCGCGCGACTTTCCACGCCCGATGTCGAAAAAGGGTTTGAGCTGCAAATCGACTGGCCTAAGCTGGGCCTGTAAACCAGCCAAAGGGCCAAGCCGATTCCCATTTACCGCGCCTTCCTTGCCCTTGCCGCCCTGCTTGCTGGCTGTGCTGCGTTCAACACGCCGCTGAACACTGCGCTGCCCGAAGGGCAAAACGCCTCATTGGTCGAAATCTCGGACAAGACCATCGGCGATGGCGAGGTTTATGTGGGTCTGGCCTTTTCGGGTGGCGGCATGCGGGCCTCGGCCTTTGCTTACGGAATGGCCGAGGCGCTGCGTGAAACAGGTGTGACAGCGGCCACCCCCAACGGCCTGCTGGACCATGTGCGGCTGGTGTCAGGGGTTTCGGGCGGCTCGGTTACGGCAGCCCAGCTTGGCCTTTGGGGGCCAAAAGGGCTGGACGGTTACCGCGAACGCTATCTGCTGACCAATGCCGAAAAATACATGGCCAGCTCATTGCTGAACCCGCTAACGGTAATTCGCGGGCTTTCGGGCGGGGCGAATGGGCGCAAGACCTTTGCCCGCTATATTGACGAGGTGCTGTTCAAGGGGGCGACCTTTGGCGACCTGCGCAACCGCTCGCGGATCAAGACATGGATCAACGCGACCGATATCGCCAATTCGACGCCCTTCGTGTTTTCCCCCGAAACCTTTGACGCGCTTTGTTCCGACCTGTCAAAATTTCCGATTTCCGAGGCTGTGGCGGCATCGGCAGCCTTTCCCCTGGTCTTCGCGCCTGTGGTGCTGGAAGTACACCAAAGCAAATGCGATTATCAGGAACCCGATTGGCTGACCGCCGCGCGCTTCAACCCCAAGTCGACCGCCGTTATGCGCGCCCATGCCCGCGCCTTGGAAAGCTATGCCGACCCCGAAAAGGTGAGGTTTGTCAAACTTCTGGACGGCGGCGTGACCGATAACTTTGGCACCACCGGCCTTGCTGTGGAACGCGCCCGCGCCCAGACGCCCTATGCCCCGATGACGGCAGAAGAGGCCGTGCGGTTGAAGCGGCTGCTGGTTTTGGTGGCCGATGCCGGGGTACAGGCCGATTACAGCTGGACACAAGGTATCAAAGGCCCAAGTGGGGTGGGGCTTGGGGCAGCGATTGCCAGCGCCTCGATCTCCTCTGCGACCCGGTCGGGCTATGATGCGATGCGCAGCGAAATCAGGCGTTGGCAATCTGACCTGATCGAATGGCGCTGCGCCCTGCCTGCGTCCGAAGTGCGGCGGTTGCGGGGCAAATCCGGCGCGGGGGGCAAGGAATGGGGCAAGGACTGGGCCAAGGACTGGGATTGCGCGGATGTAAAACTGTTTGTCGGCATGGCGAATTTTGACGGGGTGGATGGCCCGATGCGCAAAGCCCTGAACAAGGTTCCAACCCGGCTGCGGCTGACCCCGGAACAGGTCGATCTGGTGATCGAGGCGGGACGCATTGCCACCAAAAGCACGCCGGAATTCAACGGTTTCGTGCAATCGCTGGATGGCAACGCTATTGAAACCCGCATCAAGGCCGGAATCGCCGGCGGCGGGCGGCGTGTGATGCCTGTCGGGCAATAGGCCCGCTTGCATGACAAGTACAGTCACGATGCACAGGCAGGGTTGCGGCGTCACGTTCCTTTGCTATCTTGGCCCCATGCGCCAGATCATGCCCCTATTCCTTTCACTCTTTTGCAGCTTTGGCCTAATGGCCAGCGGCCCCGCAACCGCCGACATCCGCGCCCTTCTTGTGGGCGTTGGTGATTACGAATATCTTGATGCAGACCTGACGGGGCCGGGCTTTGACGTGGCCTTGATGGCAAATACGCTGATTGCGCGCGGGGTTGCCCCTGCCGCAATTACCGCGCTGACCACCCAGCCCGATGCGCCGGATATGCCCTTGGGCCTGACGATGGGCCTGCCGCGCAAGGCCGATATCATGGGGGCCATGGACCGCCTTACGGCCAGCGCGCAACCCGGCGACACCGTGCTGTTCTATTTCTCGGGCCACGGCTCACAAGCACCCGATACCAGCGGCGATGAGCAAGGCGGCGCGGATGAAATTTTGCTGCCGATGGATGCCGCAGGCTGGAAAGGCGCGCTTGCCGCCGTTGAAAACGCTTTGCTGGATGATGAGCTGAACACCTGGGCGATGGGATTGACCGCCAGGGGCGTCAAGCTGATCGGCGTGATTGATGCGTGCCATTCCGGCACCGGCTTTCGCGCCGTTCCCGGCATCGGCAAGGCGCGGGTGCTGCCGCCCGAAATGCTGGGTATCCCTGATGATACGCTAAATGTTGCCCCGAACGAAGCCCCGAACTCTGGTATTCAAAGCGATGATCTTACCGGCGATTTCGCGTTCCTCTACTCCTCCCAACCCGATCAGCGCTCGTTTGAATATCCGCTGGGGGTGGGGGCCGATCAGCGCTGGCACGGGGCCTTTACCCTTGCGCTGACCCAGGCACTGACAGACGCACCGCAAGCCAGTTGGCGGCAGGTTCTGGCCGCCACCCGTGACCGCATGACCCAAGGCACGGCCCGGCAAGAGCCTGATGGTGAAGGCCCGATGCTGGACCAGCCAGTGTTTGGCGCAGGCGCCAGCACCCACCGCTTTCCTGTCAAAGACGGCAAGCTGCAGGCAGGGCTGCTGCAAGGCCTGACCGAGGGCAGCACCGTGGCCCTTTATGCCGCGCCAGACCAAGGCGATGCTTTGGCCGAGGCCCGTCTGATAGATTTGACTGCGGTCAACGCCACGTTGGACCCCGGTGCAGCCCCGCTGCCAGATGCGGCACATTGGGCCGAACTTGCCGCGCCCGCAGCCCCTGCCCCTTTACGCTTGGCACCGGCGTTGCGCATGAACCCGGATGATGGCCAGAACTACAGCCAATACGATGCCGCCATTGCAACCCTGACGGCCGAAGGCATCGTATCGACCCAAGCGGATACGCCCGACCTGATTCCGCTTTTGACGGGTGGCACTTTGGCGCTTGCCGGCCCGGATGGCGTGTTGGACCCTTTTGGCCCCGGCTCCACCCCGCGCGCGGTGCGGCGCGCGGATGAGGATGCGACCGCCGCCGCCCTGCGCCTGCTGGAAAATGCCGCCCATGCCTCTCGCATACGCGCGGTGCTGGCCGGGCTTGGTGCCGGGCGCGGCCTGTCGCTGGGCGGACCAGCGATCACCATGACGATCGCGCGTAAACCAGGGGCGCAGGTGGGCAATGACTGTGCGCGTGGTGGTAAATCCCTGCCGTTTTCGCCCGACAGCAGCGTCACTGCCTGTGATGAGCTGTGGCTGACACTGGCCAACACCTCGGGCCGGGTGCAGGATGTGACGGTGTTCTATCTTGCACAGGATTTCACGCTGACCCCGCTCTGGCCCCTGCACAACCTGTCAAACCGCATCGCGCTGGGGGAAAGCGCACGCGTTGGCCTGCGCATTGAGGCGCTGGACCCGACCGCATTTGCCGCCGAGGAAATCTGGGTCGTTGCCCTCTCACCCGAGGTTGATGAACCCCGCGCGGACCTGTCAGCACTGGCAACGCCGGAAAAGCTGCGCGCGACCGGGCAGCCCGGCAGCGGCGGGCAAGCGCTTGCCATGATCGCGCACCTGATGGCCCCGGATGAGGCCAGCCAAACCCGCGGCTTTTCCCTCAGACGCCCGGCGCTGACACTGCTGCGCCAACCCATCATGTTGCATCCCAGCTCACCCTGACCCCGCCACCGCCCCCCTTACCCTTAGCCTTCAGGAGCGTATTATGACCCAAAGCCAGCCTTTCCGCCCCCCCCTTGCAACCGCCCTCACAACTGCCCTGACTGTGGCGCTGTGCAGCGGCTTGGCCCAGGCCCAAACCGCCCCCCCGGATTTTTCTGCGCCCGCCGCTGATCCGGCCAGCACCTCCCCCTTTGCCTTTGCGCAAAGTGGCATGAAGGCCGCGCGCGCAAAGGCCGCTGCAAACAACCCAGCCGGAGCGCGGGTTATCGGCGGCGAGTTGGCCGAGGCGGGCGAATACCCCTGGCAGGTCGGCCTGATGATCAACGGGGCGGCCCCCGGCCCGGATGGCCATTTTTGCGGCGGCTCCATGTTGTTGGATCAATGGGTTCTGACTGCGGCGCATTGTATCCATATGTCTGATGACAAGGGCGTTTTCCGCGACATCAACCCACAGGCGGTTTCGGTTCTGGTCGGCACAAACAGTCTCTCGGACAGCGCGGGCGGCGATCTGGTTCCGATCGAAGCAATCTTTCGCCACCCTGATTATATCGGAAGCGAATTTGATAATGATATCGCCCTGATAAAGCTTGCCCGCCCCCCCCGCGCCGCCTTTGCGACGATCAAGGTGCCGGATGCCGCCTTTGGCGATTACCTTGACCAGCCCGGCGTTTCCACCATCGTCAGCGGCTGGGGCCTGACCGAGGGCGGCGACCATCCCGAGGCGCTGCGCGAGGTTCAGATTCAGATGATGGACCGCAACCTGTGCAATCAGGCGATGCTGGAAACCCGTGCGGAAGAAGCGGCCAAAGGCTTTGGCTATGCCGTCAAGGTTTTTGGCCTGTCGGATGAGGCGGCCTATTCCGCCTGGGATGCGCTGGTGTCTGGGGTAAAGCCGCCCATGTCGGAAAACATGCTGTGCTCTGGCACATTCGAAGGCGGCAAGACTGCCTGTTCCGGTGACAGCGGCGGGCCTTTGGTCGTATCGCTGGCGGATGGCAGCTTTATTCAGGCTGGAATCGTTAGCTGGGGGCTTTCGGGTATCGGCGGCAAAGGCTGCAACGAAAGCGCACCGTTTTCGGCCTATACCCGAGTGTCAAATTACTTGCCCTGGCTGGAAAAAACCATCGACGCAAACCCTTGACCCCTTTGCCATCGCAAGACCAAAGGCCCCGCAACATGCCGGGGCCTTTTTTTTATGCCCCAACAGACCCCCCAAAATTTTGTCAAACCATTCAATACGCGGTGGAATGCCCCCCTGTGGACCTTGATCAGGACCGCAGAAAGCGACAAAAATATGAAATCGTTGTGCGATTTTTAAATATGGGGGGAAGTGGTGCACCCGGAGCGATTCGAACGCCCGACCCTCAAATTCGTAGTCTGATGCTCTATCCAGCTGAGCTACGGGTGCGTAGTGGGGGCGATGTAACGCCCTGCGCCGGGCATTGCAAGAGGGGAAAAGCACAAGATCACCATGTTTCGGTCTTAGCCCTCTGTCAGCCTGTCTTTTTTCGGCAAATGAATCATGAATTCCGTGCCGCTCTCATCGCTGCGCAGCAATTCAAGCCGCCCTCCATGCCCGCGCACCAGTTCAAACGCAATCGCCAACCCAAGGCCAGACCCGCCTTTGCGCGCGCCGCCCTGAAACGCTGTGAACAGATGGTCGCGGGCCCGAGGTGGCAGACCGGGGCCGGTATCGCCGACCTTTATCCACCACTCAGATTCATTTTCGCCGCCGGAAACCTCAATCACGCCGTCTTTGCTGGTCGCCTCCAGGGCTTGCATCGCATTGCGCATCAAATTGGCAAGAATACGGTAAAGCTGCTCGGCATCGGCCCGCAGGTTCATCCCGGCCGGCACATCAATCAGGCATGTCACGCCAGCGCGCTCTCCCAAGGCCTCGGCCTCGATCACCTCTTCGATCAGGGGCCGCAGCGCGAAACGCGACAGGCGTGGCGGTGGCTCTTCGGCTTTGCCAAAGGCAAGGGTTGACTCGCAAAGCGACACGGCACGCGTGATGGACCCAACCAGTTTGGGCGCAATCCGCGCAACCGCCGGGTCAGAGCTGCGCTCTATCCGGTCGGCAAAAAGCTGTGCTGTCGTCAGGATATTGCGCAGATCATGGCTGATCTTGGCCACGGCCGAGCCAAGCTGCGCCAGCCGTTCCTTTTGCCGCAGCGCCCCCGTCATCTGGGTTTGCAGGCTCAGCAACGCCTCCTCGGCCTCGCGCAGTTCCACAACCCCGGAGGTCGGCGCGATGACCCGGCGCGCATCCTCGGGCGCGTCGGCATAAAGCGCCATGTGATCGACCACCCGGCGGATCGGCTGCACCAACAAGCGCCGCACAGCAAAAAACAAAAGCGCCGCCGTCATCACCGAAATCAGCGCCGAAAGTGCCAGAATACGCAACCCATAGGCGATCATGGCCTGCCGCAGCGGCCGTATCGGCATTGTGACCTCGATCAAGGAGCCAGCTTCCTGGACCGGGCTACCGATTACCCGAATCGCGTGATCCTGGCTATTCACCAAAACCACCAACGCATCGCGCAGCAAAATCGGCGGGGATGCCATGCGCAAATCATAGGTTGCTGAAATCTCTTGGGTAACAGGCGACGACAATATCAACTGTCGGATCTGATCTCGCCACAGGATTACGTTCAACACCCCCGCATTGGAAAGCAGCTCTGCCTCTAACTCAGCGCTGATCATCCCATCCGTTGCCAACAAGGCCAATGAGGCAATCTGTGCCTTTTCCAAGCGTAACAGAAGATAATCCTCACGAAAGCGCGCGATCGAGGGCACAAAAATCAGCACCTCGGCCAGCATGACAAAGCCGACGGTCAGCAGCAAAAAACGCCCCGAAAGCGTGTTCAAGAAACCTGACCGTTTCATCCCCAAACTCGCACCTGCTTTCTTCTCGTCTTTTACTATTCACAAATATCCTCGAAAGGATGCCGCCGTCAGGGAATATAGCGCTGCACCACCCCCACGACACGCTTGATCAATGGATTATCAAACAATGTCGGGGAAAAATAGGCTCCTGCTGCGCGCTTCGACACCTCTGCCAACGTCGGATAGGGCAAGACGGTTCCGGCAACGGCCCCCATTTTGCGCTTTGTCGCAATGACAAGCGCCCAAAGCCCGATCAGCTCGCCCGCCTGTGCGCCAACGATCGTAACACCGATGGGGCGCCCCTTTACCACCATGACCTTGATAAACCCATCCGTCTTGCGCTCTGCCTGCGCGCGGTCATTCTCGGCATAGTCAAAGCGCATGGTTTTCAGCGCATCACCATGGGCCTTGCGGGCCTCTGCCTCGGTTGGGCCAACTTGTGCCAGTTCCGGGTCGGTATAGGTCGCCCATGGAATATGGGCGGTGCTTGATTTGGACGGCAGGCCAAACAGCATTTGCCGGATCACGATACCCGCGTGATACCCCGCAACATGGGTGAATTGCAGCCCGCCCGCCGCATCACCCACCGCATAGACCTTGCGATTGGACGACCGCAGATCGGCGCCAACCGTTACGCCTTTGCGGCTGTGGTTAACCCCAGCGGCCTCTAACCCCAACCCTTCCAGCGACACTTGCCGCCCAACCGCCATCAACAGATGCGACCCTTTGATAATGCGCCCGTTCTTTATCTCTACCTCAATCGCGCCATCTGTGCCGCCAACCCGCACAACCGGGGCATCTTCCAGCAGCTCAACCCCTTCGCCGCGCATCCTGGCCAAGACCACGGCGGCGGCCTCGGGGTCGTCATGGCCAAGCGCCTTGGCCGCTTCCACCACGGTTACCTTGCAGCCCAAGCGGCGATGCGCCTGCGCCATTTCCATTCCAATCGGCCCGCCGCCGATCACAATCAGATGCTCGGGGCGGTCGCGTTGGGCAAAAATCGTTTCATTGGTCAGATAGGGAATCGACTCAATACCGGGGATAGGCGGAATAAAAGGCCTTGAGCCGGTGGCCACAACATAGCGCCGCGCCTTGATCTTGAAACTGCCGGCCGTCACCTCATCCGGGCCGGTAAACCGCGCCCATTCGCGAATCACCCGCACACCCAATCCCTCAAAGCGGTCCTGACTGTCCACCGGGGCAATGCCCGCAATGACAGCGGCGACATAATCCTTGACCTTGGCAAAGTCGATTTCGGGCGCAACGGGCGTGATGCCAAAGGCGGCCCCCGCAGTCATGGCATGTGCCTGTTTCGCTGCCGCAATCAGCGCCTTAGACGGAACACAGCCTGAATTCAGGCAATCGCCGCCCATTTCGCCCCCCTCGATCAAGACAACGCGCGCGCCCATTTGCACCGCACCCGCCGCGATCGACAAACCACCCGAACCAGCGCCGATGATGCAAATATCTGTTTGAATGGTTTCCATCGGTCAATTCACTTTCTTGCGCAAGAATTTGATAAGAATCGGTAGCGCCGACAAAGCCGCCAACCCCAGAATCGGGCCCAGCACATGCGGCGCAAAGAGAATCGAAAGGTCAGGCGTCTCACCGCGGGCAAAAACCTGGCCCAGGCCAGCCCCGACAGATGTGTACACCAGCGCCCCCGGCATGATGCCCAGAAACGTCGAAATCGCAAAACGTGATACCCTGGTGCCGACAAAGGCCGGGATCAGATTGGCAAGAAAAAACGGCACCGCCGGCACCAGCCGCATCAGGAACAGGACTGACCACTCATTCTCACGCAATCCCGCTTGCAGCCTGGCCACCGCCCCCCCCTTGCCTTCGATCCTGTTCGAGAACTTTGCACCAAACCCGGTGCGCGCCGCCAAAAAGATCGCAATCGCACCCAGCGTGGCCCCGATGACGTTGAAAAACACCCCCGGAAAGGTGCCAAACAAAAACCCGCCTGTCAGCGTGGCAATTGTGGCCCCCGGCAGCGAAAAGCCAACGATCACCGTGTATCCCGCCATGAAGGCGATCACCGCCAGCAGGTAATTGGTATCGCGAAATGCCAGTAACGTCTCGCGATTCTCGGCCAGGGCCACAAAGCTGATTTGATCACGCAAAAAGAACGCGCCGATGGCCGCAACGGCCAGAATGATCAGGAAAGGCAGCTTTTCGATTATACCTGATCTGGATGCCGTGGCTTTTTTTTCGTTGATGGTCGACACTGGCATCACTTTCTTTGCGTTACATCTGTCGCATTGGGCTATCCTAAAGCTGCGCAAAATGTCGTGCAGAAGACAGCCCTCTCACGGGGCCTTGATCAGAGGTGACGGGTTTGGCATCAAAACACCGGGTCTTGAAACAAATGCGGGGCACAATCGACCGCCGGCCGATGAATAAGCGCGAATTGTTGCAGTAATTTCACCGCCTGTGAATTGACTTGGCCCCAAGGGGTGCGTAAAGGACGGGCTTCGAATAGACGTGACCGGTTGGTTTGCGGCGAATCCCGCCCGAATAGGCTGTTGTTGCAAAGTTATGGAGATCCGCGATGAAGCGCACTTTTCAACCGTCGAACCTGGTCCGCGCGCGGCGCCACGGTTTTCGCCTGCGTATGGCCACCAAAGCTGGGCGCAATATCTTGAACCTGCGTCGCGCCAAGGGCCGCAAGAAGCTTTCGGCCTGATTGGTCGGGGTGCTGATGCACCCTGCTTTTTGAAGGACATCTGAAATGACACCGCCAGAGTCAAAGGGAAAAGGCTGCATTGCCCCGCCCGACTCGTTACCGGCGGTTTCTTTTCCTATGTCTTCAGCACCACAAAAGTTGAAAATCTTGCGACAGCGCGCCGACTTTCTGCGGGCTGCCTCGGCACGTCGGCAGGGAACCAATGGTTTCTTGGTGCAGGCGCGGGCGCGCAATGATGATTGCCTGGCCATTCGTGTCGGTTTTACCTGCTCCAAGAAAATCGGTAACGCTGTTGCCCGCAACCGGGCCAAGCGCAGGCTGCGCGAGGTTGCGCGTGCGGTGTTGGCAGATCAAGGGCGGCAAGGTTGGGATTATGTGCTTGTCGGGCGCCCTGGTGCCACAATTGACCGCGATTTCGCCCTGCTGCTGACCGATCTCACATCCGCCCTGGACCGTATTCATGGGCAGGCTGACGGGGCGCGCAAATGACCCCCCTTGCGCATATCCTTGCAGTGCCCGTCCGCGCCTATCGTCTTTTTCTCAGCCCTTGGGTTGGCCATGGCTGCCGCTTTCAGCCAACCTGTTCTGCCTATGCAATAGAGGCATTGGAACGTCATGGCGGGATGAAGGGCGGCTATCTGACCGCACATCGCCTGTGTCGCTGCCATCCATGGGGCGGTACGGGCTATGACCCGGTGCCAGAACGCAAAGCAGACGCAGGCTAACCGATTCTTGCAAACGTGATGATGATCTGCCCGACTTAAAGCGCGCGTCGGAACGCCACGAATACATCCAAGATTGAAACGCGCCATGCGCGGGCATGAAACTGCCCAAGGGCTTGGCTGTTCAGTTTATCTTTATGGTTCTGGCTTTAACCTGCGGCATCATCCACCACATGGCGCTTTGACGTTTTTCTCAGGCAATATCGTTCAGGCCAGCCACAAGTCGAAACGCTTTCGGGTTCCGCCTTGTATTGCATCCGCCGAACCGGGCAGGCAAATGCTTAGAATTTTTCACAACTTTCAAGCGAGCATTAACGTCTCTATTAACCCCAAGCCTTAGTTTCGCAGACATCAGGGGCAACCGCACCCGTTCTTGGCAAAGGGGATAAGCGATGCAAAAACCGCAGCATACGGCGGACTATGGCGGAAAGCTCCGGCTTTCGACACGTCTGGGGCTTTACTTGCGCCGCCCAGAGCTATTGGTATTTCTTCCTGCTTTGTCGCTCATCGCGTTTTGGGCCGGGGGTGAGGGGGCGATGATGATAACCGCCCTCGGCTTGCCGGTTCTTTTTGCATTTGCCGGCGCCTTTCGAGACGGCGACAAGACCGACTTCCGGCTGCCCGATTCGCTGGGCGGCCTGGCGCTTCGCCCGCATATTACAAAATTCCTTGACGGCATTTTGCGTGATGTTTCAGTGACGGGCAAGTCAACCACCTGTTTTGTCATTCAATTTGATGATGCCGATGTTTTGCTTGATCGCCATGGGCGCGCTGTGCAAACCGAGGTGCTTGCCCGTAGCGCCGAGCGTTTATGCGCCGCCCTACGCGAAGGCGATACGGTTGCGCGGCTGGAAGGCGGCGGGTTTGCCATCGCCCTCGCCCCGATGCGGCGTATGGATCTGGAAGGTATGATTCAGGTTGCAACGCGCTTGCAGGCAGCCTTGGCAAGTCCGATCAGCATCGACGCGGCGCGGATCTATGTGTCTTGCTCCATCGGGTTTTGCCTTGGCCCCAAATCCCCGCTTCCAACCGGCGCATCCCTGCTGGATGCGGCGCAGGTTGCGGCAGATGACGCAGGCCGCAACGGCCCCGGCGCCATTCGGGCCTACACCAGCGGCATGGCGCGCAAGCGAGCGGACCGGGATGCATTTCGCAGCGAATTGGAGCTGGCCTTGGATGAAGGCCATATTCGCCCCCATTTTCAACCGCAAATCTGCACGGATACCGGCGCCATTTCCGGGTTTGAAGCCTTGGCCCGTTGGCATCACGCCGAGCGAGGGCTGATACCGCCCGCAGAATTTCTTCCCGCAATCGAAGAGGCCGGCCTTTCCGAACGGCTGGGCGAGGTGATCTTGTATCACGCGCTGGCGGCCTTGGTGCACTGGGACAAGGCAGGTCTGCATGTGCCAAATGTCGGGGTGAACTTTTCCTCGGCCGAGCTGCGCAACCCGCGCCTGGCCGAAAAACTGAAATGGGAACTTGACCGTTTTGATTTGACGCCAGACCGGCTTTGTGTGGAAATTCTGGAAACGGTTATCGCAGAAACCGATAATGATGTCATCGTGCACAACATCTCGGCCTTGGCGAAATTGGGATGTGGCATTGATCTGGATGATTTCGGAACCGGTCACGCCTCAATCACCAATATTCGCCGATTCGCCGTGCGCCGGATCAAAATTGACCGCAGCTTTGTCACGAAAGTTGACGAAGACCGGGAACAGCAAAAACTGGTATCGGGAATCTTGTCACTGGCCGAACGGATGGGGCTTGAAACCTTGGCAGAAGGTGTTGAGACCAAAGGCGAACATGCCATGCTGGCGCAACTGGGCTGCGGCCATGTTCAGGGGTTTTTGTTTGGGCGCCCCATGCCTTTTGACGCAACACAATCCTGGATCCTTGAACAGCATGCGCATCGTTCAGCCCTGCCCATGATCGGCAGCCGTACCCGCTAAACCTCGGCTTATGATCTCTGGCACAGTGGAAAATTGCAGATCGTGAGTAGTCTTCAGGGCAGTTCAAGCCCATCAATACGGTGTTGCCGTGGATTTACTGCAGTATTAAGGCGGCAAACCGGGAAAAGCCCTTGACCTTTCGTGCCCCCTATCGTTGAACCACCGCTGACCCTGAACAGGAACGGTGTTGGTCCCAGATGGACGATCAGAACAAGAATCTCATCCTCGCAACAGCCCTCAGTTTCCTAGTGATTCTGGTTTGGTTTGTATTATTCCCACCAGAGGACGCGGCGGTAGACCCGAACGCGCCCGCGATAGTCGCAACCACGACCGAGGCAGTCAGCCCGCCCGTGGTTGCAACCGCAAACACTGAAGCCGCCGCCGCGCCCGAGCTTTCCAAAGCCCCGCGTCTGGAAATTGATACGCCACGCCTGAAGGGCACCATCTCTTTGCTTGGCGGGCGCCTCGACGACCTGGCCATGAAAGCCTATACCAAAACCAATGATCCGAAATCCGGAATTGTGACCCTGCTGTCCCCGGTCGGAGAAGAGCATCCCTATTATGCGCTTTTCGGCTGGACCCCCGGCGGTGCTTTGGCGTTTGAAGATGTTCCGGGCGCAAACACGCTTTGGTCGCAAGTTGGCAGCAACGGCCTGTCACCCGAAGCCCCTGTAACGCTGCAATGGGACAATGGCAAAGGCCTGGTTTTTAACCGCATCATTTCGGTTGATGATCGCTATATGTTCTCGATCGCGCAGACCGTTAAGAACCAAAGCAATGCGGCGGTCAGCCTTTCACCTTATGGCATCGTGGCACGCCACGGCACCCCGCCCGATCTGGAAGGGTTTTACCTGAGCCATGAGGGTATCGTCTCCCGCGCCGATGGCACGCTGGAAGAAGTAAAATACAAAGACGCCACGAAATTTCCGCTGGTGGAACGCGAAGCAGCCCTCGCCGAGGTTACCACTGCGACGACCGATGGCTGGATCGGCTTTACCAGCAAGTATTGGATGACCGCGCTGATCCCCGAACAGGGCAAACCCTTTACCTCGGTCATCAAATATGTGCCAAGCGCCGATATTTTCCAGACCGAAACCCGCGAACCCGTAATCAGCATCGCACCTGGCGCCACGGCGTCAACGACATCGCGGCTGTTTGCAGGTGCCAAGGAATGGGAAACCCTGAAAGCCTATGAAAAAGACGGCGGTATCGGCGGCTTTATTGACGCTATTGACTGGGGTTGGTTCTTCTTTTTCACCAAACCCATCTTTGCGGTCCTTCATTGGCTGCACGCCATGATCGGCAATATGGGCCTTTCCATCATCGCGCTTACGTTCTTGCTCAAGGCGCTGGTCTTTCCACTGGCCTATAAATCCTACGTTTCCATGGCGCGGATGAAAGAGCTGCAGCCCGAAATGGAAGAGCTGAAAGCGCGTGCGGGCGACGACAAGCAAAAGCTTCAAAAAGAAATGATGACGCTTTACAAGGAAAAGAAGGTCAATCCGGCTGCAGGCTGTTTACCGATCCTGATCCAGATTCCGATTTTTTTCTCGCTGTACAAGGTGATTTTTGTCACGCTGGAATTGCGGCACGCACCGTTCTTTGGCTGGCTGACCGATCTGTCGGCCCCTGACAGCTCTTCGCTTTACAACCTGTTTGGCGCGTTGCCATGGGCCGCACCAACGCCAGGCAGCATGCTTGCCTTGGTTTTCATCGGTGTTTTGCCAATCTTGCTTGGCGTATCAATGTGGTTGCAACAAAAGCTGAACCCAACGCCGACGGATGCCACCCAGGCGATGATCTTTGCCTGGATGCCTTGGGTCTTCATGTTCATGCTGGGAAGTTTTGCAAGCGGGCTGGTGGTGTACTGGATCACCAACAACATCATTACCTTTACGCAGCAATTCCTGATCATGCGCAGCCATGGCCACAAGCCCGATATTTTCGGCAATATCAAAGCAAGCTTTGGCCGCAAACCTGCGATAAAACCTGCGGTCGTCAAGAAGACCGGGAAAAAATGAAGACGCGGCTGACCCGGATCTGCCGTCATCCGATAAAGGCACACGGACGCGAAGATCTCGCGTCCGTTCTGCTTTCGGCGGGGGCGTGCCTGCCCGGCGACCGACGCTGGGCAGTGGCGCACACGGCGGCAAAGCTGGCGCCCGGCTGGAACCCGTGCAGCAATTTCCATCGTGGTGCAAAAGCCCCAAAACTGATGGCCATTACCGCAGAGCTGAACGGCAATCGGGTCACATTGCGCCACCCGGACCGCCCGGAGCTTTGCTTTTCTCCCGATGACCCGGCCGATCTCTCGCGTTTTCTGGCATGGGTCGCCCCGCTTTCACCAAGCGACCGCGCCCAGCCATCGCATATCGTTTCCGCGGATCGCGGGATGACGGATAGCGCCTTTCCATCAGTCTCAATTCTATCCGAGACTTCGCTGAACGCCTTGGCAACGGTGATGGGCAGACCGATCTCGGCTGACCGTTTTCGGGGAAACATCTGGCTGACAGGTGATGAACCATTCGCGGAATTTGGCTGGATCGGGCGCGACATTCAAATTGGCGACGCGATACTGACTGTCAAAGAGCGCATCACGCGGTGCCGGGCGACAATGGCAAACACCGCAACCGGGGTCGTCGATGCCGATACCCTGGGTGCCTTGCGCACGGCCTATGGTCATCAGGATTTTGGCGTCTATGCCGTGGTGAAAAATGGCGGCATGATTGCCGTGAACGATGTGGGGACCCTTTTGTGAACACGCTTTCCTTTCCTTTGGCCGAAGAACCCGAATTTACCGCGCGAGAGGCTGGGCGCTTGCTGTTCGCTGGCCCGGTTGATTTTGTCAAAGGTGTGGTTGCCATGTCTGGCATGCCCCCCGCTGATCGGATCGAGGTTTGCTTTGCAGGTCGCTCAAACGTTGGAAAGTCAAGCCTTATCAATGCATTGACAGGCCGCAAAAACCTTGCTCGCGCATCGAACACACCCGGACGCACTCAGGAAATCAACTATTTTGCCCTGGGCGATAGCCGCTATATGGTTGACCTGCCCGGCTATGGCTATGCCGAGGCCCCGCTTGCTGTTGTCGCAAAATGGCAGGCGCTTTTGAAAAGCTATCTTTCGGGGCGCCAGACCCTGCGCCGGGCCTTTGTTTTGATTGATTCGCGCCACGGCGTGAAAGCGGTGGATGAAGAGATCATGAATTTGCTTGACCGCTCAGCAGTCACCTTTCAGGCGGTGATGACGAAATCAGACAAGATCAGCAAAGTTGAGCTGGAAAGCAATATTAACCAAACACGGGCTGCACTTTCAAAGCACCCTGCAGCCTTTCCAGAACTGATTGTGACCTCTTCCGAAAAGGGGTTGGGCATTGAAACCCTGCGCGCAACAATCGCCATGCTTGAATAGCGCCCGATTTTTCTTCGAAAAATCAGAATTTTCGAAGAAAAATCGAAGGCGTTAGACATGTTGCGCACCGTTCACCTCAATTTCGGTTCCGGAAATGTAACTCGATTGCGGTGAACACAAAAACCAGATCGCGTCCGCCACCTCTGACGGTTGACCAAGCCGGCGTAGCGGCAGTTGATCCACGATCTTTTCTGTTCCCGGACTCAGGATAGCGGTTTCCACCTCACCCGGCGCAATCGCATTCACTCTGACGCCAAGCGGCCCGAAATCATACGCCATTTCACGGGTCAGGGCGGCCAGGGCGGCTTTCGAGGTGGCATAGGCAGCGCCCGCAAACGGGTGAACCCGCACGCCCGCAATAGACGTGACGTTGACAATTGCACCTTTCGCCGCCGCCAGTTCCGCTTGCAGGCCCCGCGCAAGAACAACCGAGGCAAAGAAATTGACGTGGAACACATGGCCCCATGTGTGCAAATCGGTTTCAAGTGTGTTCAGTCGCTTTCCACCCTCACCCTTTGGCGAGATACCCGCATTATTGACCAGCGCGTCCAGCCGCCCATTGACCTTGCCTTTTATGGCCTCAATGGCTGCGATTACCTTGGTTGGGTCGGCCAAATCAATCTGGATATGGTTTTCCTCGCCACCCGGCCATGGACAGCGGGAATCGAACGCATGGCGTGAGCAGGTTAAGACCCGCCATCCTTCCGCTGAAAACCGTTTCACGGTCGCATGCCCAATACCGCGGCTTGCCCCGGTCAATAAAAGTGTCTTTTGTTCGGCCATGCGTGCATCCCTCGTTCAAACCTCGCCCAACCTAAGCTTCTGAACGCCATATACAAGCACCGCTGCGCACCCTTGGCATGCGCGAACAAAGACGCTACCAAAAGAAACATCAACGGGAACCCAGTCATGAAAAAGCAGTTGGCCAATATGCGCGATTCCATCACCACCGCCCGCACCCTGAACGAAGCGCTGCCCTATTTGCAGCGCTATTCCGGTGCGATTGTCGTTGTCAAATTTGGTGGAAACGCCATGGGCGATAGCGAGGCGATGGAAGAGTTTGCCCAAGACATCGTGCTTATGCGGCAGGTCGGCGTGAATCCGGTTGTGGTGCATGGCGGCGGACCGATGATCAACAACCTTTTGGCAAAGCTTGGAATAAAGTCTGAATTCGTGCGTGGAAAACGCGTGACGGATGCCGCCACGGTTGAGGTGGTTGAAATGGTGCTGTCCGGCCTTGTGAACAAACGGATTGTACAGGCGATCAATGATGCGGGCGGCCGTGCCGTGGGGATTTCCGGCAAGGATGACGACCTGATGGTCTGCGATTATGATGACCCGGAACTGGGTTTTGTCGGGCGGCCCCGCGATATGCGGGTGCAGGTGCTACGCGATATGTTCAACGCAGGCATCATTCCCGTCGTCGCCCCGGTTGCGCCCGGCGACAATGGCGAAACCTTTAATGTGAATGGCGATACCGCCGCAGGCGCGATTGCCGGCGCGCTGAAAGCCGACCGTTTGCTACTGCTGACCGATGTTTCGGGCGTAAAAAACAGCGAAGGTGAGGTAATCACCCAGCTTACCCCCGAAGAAGTGCGCGATCTGACAGAAAAGGGCGTGATTGCGGGCGGCATGATTCCCAAGACCGAAACCGCTTTGCTGGCGATTGAGCAGGGGGTTCGTGCCGTTGTCATTCTTGATGGCCGCATTCAGAATGCCTGCTTGCTGGAACTGTTCACCGATCATGGTGCGGGGTCGCTTATTCGTTCAGCGACGGTAGAGCCGCGGGTGAAACCGCGCAGCGAATGACCCGGCTTGCCACGATTGAGGCGCTGCTCAAGCCGCATCGGCTGTCCGTTATGGGCGGGTTTGCGGTGACAGATGAGGCCGATCTGCCGCAAGGCACGAAAACCCTGCTGTTGATCGGCCCAGATGAGCCGGGGTTTTGGCCGCACCTGACTGCGCAACCCGAATGGCAAGGCGGCGCGGCGGACCCGATCGACCGCTGGTCTTACCGGGTTATCAGCCAGATCGGCGCTGACCTTGGCGCGACAGCCCTATTCCCTTTTGGTGGCCCGCCTTGGCTGCCCTTTTATCAATGGGCACTTCGCTCTGGGCGGGCCTGGGATAGCCCGGTGCGGTTGTTGGTGCATGATCAGATGGGCTTGTTTGCCTCATATCGTGGGGCATTGGCCCTGCGCGAAACGGTCGCCCTGCCCCCGCCACCGCCAAACCCCTGTGCAAGCTGCACCGCAAAGCCCTGCCTTACCGCCTGCCCCGTGCAGGCCCTGACCAATGCCGGCTATGAGCTGCCATCCTGTCACCGCTTTCTTGACAGTCCAAACGGCGCAGATTGCATGAAATTCGGCTGCGTCAATCGTCGCGCTTGCCCCCTGTCCCAAGGCTATGCAAGACTGCCAGAACAATCGGCCTATCACATGAGGCAATTTCACAAATGACCAAACGTCTGATCCTGACACGCCACGCCAAATCCAGCTGGGATGACCCGCGGACACCTGACCATGACCGCCCGATAAATGAGCGCGGCAAACGTGCCGCTGCCGATCTGGGGCAGTGGCTTGCCTCGCGCGGCTATGTGCCCGGTGAGGTGCTGTGCTCTGACGCGCTGCGCACGCGTGAAACCTATTCGGGTATCCGCGCAGCGCTGCCTGATGCCCCCGAGGCCACGCTGAAATCCACGCTCTACAATGCCGGGGTTGATGTGATGCTGGCTGTGCTGCGTCATGCTACGGCCGATACGGTGATGATCATTGCGCATAATCCCGGCATTGCCGAATTTGCGAACCGCTTGGTGACCCGCGCCCCCACCAACCCCGACTTTCAACGCTACCCAACCGGGGCCACTCTGGTTCTAGAATTTCCGATAGACGATTGGAGCGATGCAGGCTTTGGCACCGGCGCCGCGCTGGATTTCATTATTCCACGCGAAATCATGGCCTGAAGCGCATTGCACTCGATCAAAATCGGGGCACTCAATCAAAACTGGGTTGAGTGCAGACCAAAACAGGCGCGCGCTTAACGCAGATTGATCATGCGCAGGCACCAAAGACCAAGACCCTACACATGATCCGTTTGGCGCGATTGCAGCATATGCCTGAAAACATCCCACCCGAAAAACGGACGCGGTGAAAGACGGGGGGGGGGGCAAATGCCCCCCCCCTCTCCTGTTTCAGTGGCCCAGAATCTGGCTCAGGAACAGCTTTGTGCGATCAGATTGCGGGTTGTTGAAAAAGTCATGTGGGTTGTTCTGTTCCACAATCTGACCCTGATCCATAAAGATAACCCGGTTCGCGACCGCCTGCGCAAAGCCCATCTCATGCGTCACACACAGCATGGTCATGCCTTCCTCGGCCAGCTCGATCATCGTATCAAGCACTTCCTTGATCATCTCGGGGTCCAGCGCCGATGTCGGTTCATCAAACAGCATGATGCGCGGCTTCATGCACAAAGAGCGCGCAATCGCCACGCGCTGCTGCTGCCCCCCCGAGAGCATCCCCGGATATTTATGCGCCTGCTCAGGGATTTTTACCTTGTTGAGGTAATGCATCGCAACTTCTTCGGCCTCGCGCTTGGGGGTCTTGCGCACCCAGATCGGGGCCAAAGTCAGGTTTTCCAGAATGGTCAGATGCGGGAACAGGTTAAAGTGCTGAAACACCATCCCCACCTCGGACCGAACCTTGTCGATGTTTTTCAAATCCGAGGTCAGCTCGGTTCCATCAACAATGATCTGGCCTTGCTGATGTTCCTCCAGCCGGTTGATACAGCGGATCAGCGTTGATTTGCCCGATCCCGACGGGCCCGCGATAACAATACGCTCTCCCCGGTTTACGGTCAGATCAATGTCGCGCAGCACATGGAATGTGCCGTACCACTTGTTCATGTTCGAAATCTGAATGGCGACCTCATCGCTTACCTGCATTTGGCTGCGATCGACTTGACGGTCTGTAGCGGCGTTTGACATAGCGCCCTCCCTTAGCGGTGATCAGTTTTCAGCTTGCCTTCAAGGTATTGCGAATACCGGGACATGCCGAAACAGAAGATGAAGAAACAAAGTGCGATGAAGCCGTACAGCTCCCACACAATCCCGTTCCAGTTGCTGTCGGCGCGGATCGCATTGGACAGGCCAATCGGGTCCAGAATACCGATAAAGACAACCAGCGTGGTATCTTTGAACAGCCCGATAAAGGTGTTCACGATCCCCGGGATCGAGATTTTCAGCGCCTGCGGCAGCAAAATAAGCCGCTGTGACTTCCAGTAATCAAGGCCAAGCGCATCCGCCGCCTCATACTGGCCGCGCGGCAAGGCGGCAAAGCCCCCACGCACCACCTCGGCCATATAAGCCGCGGCGAACAGCGTAACCATGATGATAACCCGCAAGACTATGTCAAAGTTGGTGCCCGGCGGCAGGAAGTAATTGAGCAAAAGACTGGCGGTGAACAGCAAGGTGATCAGCGGCACGCCCCGGATAAATTCAATAAATCCGACGCAGATCCATTTCACCAACGGCATATCAGACTGTCGCCCAAGGGCCAGCAACACCCCGATTGGCAGCGACAGCGCAATACCCGTCACCCCGATGATGATCGAGATCATAAAGCCACCCAGCTCATCCGATTTGACGGGCATCAGCCAGATCGGGGCCAGTTTGGCCATGAACTCGGCCATTGGGCCGGTCAAAAACAGCCACCACAGTACCGGCGCAACAACGGCAGCAATGGCCGCAATCAGCGCCGAAACGCGCTGCAAGACCATAAACACGCCATAGCCAATCACCAAGCCAAGCATCGCAAAGACCGCGTGCCAGATGCTGCCCCCCCAGATCAGCCAGAAGGCCAGCCCCGGAAAGATTGCCGAAAACCACAGCATCTTGCGCGGCACGGCGGCAAACAGGATCGGCGCAAAGGCCACCAACATCAACACAAAGGCCAGCGTTGCGCGCCAATAGGCCTCTGGTGGGTAAAAGCCATAGATCAACTGATGCCAACGGTCTTTGATAACCCCCCAGCAGGCCCCGCTTGCACCCGCCAATATCTCTCGGCATTCAGTCAGCGAATTGGCATTCCAGATGGAATTCATGAACCAAGGGCCAAGATGAAGGACCAGAAAGTAAACGACAAAGACACCAAGCAGGGTCAGGCCAATATTCAACGGGCTGGAAAACAGGTTTTCATGGAGCCACCGCACCGGGCCCACTTGGCTGCTGGGCGGTGCTTTTTGTGCAAGCATGGTTTCACGCACATATGGAATGGTTTCGCTATGTGTATCGCTCATCTCAACGCTCCTTCAGCTTGACGGAATTGTTGTAGATGTTCATCCCGCCCGAAATCAGCAGGCTGATGGCCAGATATGTCAGCATCATCAACAACATGGCTTCCAGCTCTCGTCCGGTCTGGTTCAGCGTGATGCCGCCCAGCGTGGCCCGCAGATCCATGTAACCCACAGCAAGCGCCAGCGAGGTGTTCTTGGTGATGTTCAGATATTGCGAAATCAGCGGCGGAATGATGACCCGCAAGGCTTGGGGCAAGATCACCAGTTTCATCGTGCGGTTTGGCCGCATACCCAGTGCATAGGCCGCCTCGGTCTGACCGCTTGATATGGCCAGAATACCGGCGCGCACGTTCTCGGCAATGAAAGCCCCGGTGTACAGCGTAAGCGCCAACCACATTGCAATGAATGAGTTGCGCATATAGCCGCCGCCCTGAAAGTTGAAGCCTTTCAGCACCGGGTATTCCAGATGAAACCCCATCGCAATCAGGGCAATCAACATGGGGGCCACAAGGATCAGCAGCGATTTCCACCACGTCACCGGACGATCGCCCGTCGATTGCTGTATTTGTGTCGCATGGCCTTGCAGCGCCCGGTAACCCCAAATGCTGCCGATCAAAATCAGCAGCAGAACCAGAAAATTGGAGCTGACAGACAGCAATCCAAGGTTCATCTCACCCAGACTGCGGCTGAACAAGGGGGCAGGAATATAAGTGCCGCGGTTGGTGATCGCCACGGAGTCGAACAGAAACATTGAAGCGGTGGCATCATCGCCGCGAAACGCATTTGGCGCCGGAGTAACCTCGGTCAATACCGCAAAGATCACGATGATCCACAGCAAGAGCGGCACGTTGCGAAAAATCTCCACATAGATCGCCATCATCTTTGAGACGATCCAGTTTTTCGACAGGCGCAAAACACCGGCAATCACACCGATCACGGTGGCGGTGAAACAGGCGCAGGCGGCCAAAATCAACGTGTTCAGCAGGCCGACAATCCACGCCCGCGTATGGGTGCTGTCATTGGTATAATCAACCAAGCGCTGGTTGATATCATAACCGGCGCGCATGCCGAGAAAGCCGAAATCAATGTCCTTGCCCTTGCTGGCAAGGTTGGTCAGCGTATTGTCCACCAGCCAGGCAAATCCGGCCATGAACAGAAATAGAAACACGATCTGGATCGTAATGGATCGGTAGCGTGTGTCGTAAATGAGCATACTCAACCGAAAAGAGCTGCCCGAATTCTCAGACGTCATCGCCATTTATAATTCTCCCTGCATCTGATCTGGCGCTTTTTCGCGCTCTGATACGGTTCGGGTTTAGCCGCGCATCCGTCAGATTTGCTAATTGGTTGAAAAAGGGCGCACCTATGGTGCGCCCTTTTCTATCGCCGCGCCTTACCGGAAGGGCGGGGAATACTGCAAACCACCCTGGGTCCACAGCGCGTTCAAGCCGCGTGCCAGACCGATCGGAGTCGATTCACCGATATTGGTCGCAAAGACTTCGCCATAGTTGCCACCGGCCATGATTGCCCGCTTGGCCCATTCCTTATCCAAGCCAATCATGGCGCCCAGATCATCATCCGAAGAACCGAGCATACGGTTGATTTCCGGGTTCGCCGTGCCTTTGGCAAGCTCTTCGATATTGGCTGAGGTGATGCCCAGCTCTTCTGCTGCAACCAACGCGTTCATTGTCCAGCGCGCGATATCAGCCCACTGGTCATCACCATGGGCAACCAACGGCCCCAGCGGCTCTTTGGAAATGATTTCCGGCAGAATCGCGTGGTTTTCCGGATCAGCAAAGGTTGCACGTGTCGCGGCAAGGCCCGATGCGTCGGTGGTGTAAACGTCGCAGGCACCGGCAAGATACTGCTGCTGCGCTTCGGCGTTGGTTTCAATCGGAACCGGCTCATAGCTCATGTTGTTGGTCTTGAAATAGTCGGCAAGGTTCAACTCGGTCGTGGTGCCGGTCTGGATACAAACGGTAGAGCCGTCAAGTTCCTTGGCCGAGGTAACACCCAGCGCCTTGTTCACCATAAAGCCCTGACCATCATAGTAGTTGATGCCGACAAAGGTGAATTTCAGGTCGGCGTCACGGCTCATGGTCCAGGTTGTGTTCCGGGCCAGAATGTCGATTTCACCCGAGGCAAGCGCGGTGAAGCGGGTCTGACCTGTTGTGCTGGTGAATTTGACCTTTTTCGGGTCGCCCAACACTGCGGCGGCGACAGCGCGGCAGATGGCCACGTCAAAGCCCTGCCACTCGCCCGCCGAATCCGGGGCCGAAAAGCCATTCACGCCGGTTGACACGCCGCAGTTCAATTCACCGCGGGCTTTTACTTCTTCCAAAACAGTCGCGGATGCCGCACCAGCGACAAGAGTTGCGGCGGCGGTCATTGCTCCGACGAATACGGTTTTTTTCATTGATTACCTCTTCCTGATTGCCCACCCATTTTCAGGTGGAATTATTTCTCCCTTGCCCCGCAGACGAGGCGAAACTGATTGAGGGGTCCCCTCCTCAGTGTAGGGCAGTTTCGTCCGAACCGCTTTCAAAGGTCAAGTGCAACCCGCCGTCAAACGCAAGAATATGGATTTTTGGTCGTTTAGACATGGATTGATGCAAGAACCCGTCGGATAGCTGACAATTTGGGCAATATTGTTACCCACACAATGCAAGGAATCGCGCCGCATGCCGCAGGCCTTCGCGCTTAAGCGCCTCAGATTCGGCGGCTTCTTCGTCATGGCCCCAAAATTCGATCTGCCAGTTTTCATCAATCCGTGACAGGTCAAAGCCCACATCGGGCAAAATATGCCCCCGCGCAATTGCCAACCCGATCACCAAAGATCCAGAAATCGCCACAAGGTCGTGAAAGGCCGCAAGCTGAAACGGGCTAAGGCTGTGCACGGCCTGTGACAAGGCGCGCAGACAGTTTTCGGGCTGCGCAACCGGCATGACACCCTGTACGACCGAAAGTTCTGCGCCAAATTCTGCCTTTGTCCATTCGAGCAACGGGGTCCAGGCTGTGTGCTGGCGTGCGACCAGCTCTTGCGGTGCCACGGCGCGGTAACACAAAAGATCAGATCCGCCATACCCCGCCAGCATATCAGCCACGGCCGAAAACTGCGGATAAACCTTGTCCAGCGCAGAATTCGCCGTTCGCGTATAGGGCATGGTTTCAGGCTTGATCTTGCTTTCCTGGGCCTGCCATTCCTTGGCAACCTCCTCGGCCAAAGCGGCCGTGGGCACCCAAAACGCGGTTTTGGCCGGGGTCTTCAACGCGCGCCCGTCAAGCGAGACGGTAAATCCATTCTCGGCCGCGACCACCTCGGCCTGTTTCCAAAATCGTTTTGGTGCCCAACCGCTCATGCATCGCCCCCGAACGGGTCGGCGGGTACGTCATTCACCCCCCAATCCAGCGATTTCCACGTCCGTTCCATATGGTCGGGCAAGGGCGCGATAAACGTCATCATCTTTTTGGTGATCGGGTGCTCAATCGTCAGGGATCGCGCGTGCAGATGCAGCTTTTTGCTGATCTCACCCCCAATCGACGCGCCCCACCCATCGCCCTGATTTTCCACACCCGAGCCGCCGTATTTCCCATCGCCAAGAATAGGATGGCCCAATTCGGCCATATGGGCGCGCAACTGATGGGTGCGGCCCGTCACCGGCTCCAGCGCCATCCATGACAGGCGGGAGCCGAGGAACCACAGCACGAAGAAATCAGTATGGGCGCGCTTGGCATCGGGGTAATCCGCCATTTTGGCGGGGTGAATACAGATCATCTTTTCGCCTTCGCCGCCACGGCCACGGCCCCCAGCCTTCATCAACCCGTATTTGATCGAGCCTTTGCGCGGATTCGGCACGCCCGCCACCGCCGCCCAATAGATCTTGCGGGTGGCGCGGTGGCGCAACGCCTCGGACAGGGCTCGCGCAACCCGGTCGGTTCGCGCCAGCATAAGCAGCCCCGAGGTATCCTTGTCGAGGCGGTGAACCAGCTTGGGCCGGTCCTTATAGCCAAATTTCAGCGCCTCGGTCAGCCCATCAACATGCCGATCGCCCTGCCCCGAGCCACCTTGACTGGGCAGCCCCGGCGGCTTGTTGATGATGATCAGATGGTCATCCTTGAACACCACGCAATTCTGAATCATCTTGGTATCAGCGGCAGAAACGCCATCCTTGGCAGGCCGCGACGGCGCATCGCCGGTTGGCAAAGGCGGCACCCGGATTTCGGCACCGGGTGCAACCCTGTCAGACGCCTTTACCCGGCCGCCATTGACACGAACCTGACCTGTCCGGCACATCTTTTCCACAGCGCCTTGCGTCAGATGCGGAAAGCGGCGTTTGAACCAACGGTCCAGCCGCTGTTCGCCCTCATCCACAGAAACAGTCAGCAACTTCACATCGCTCATGCCAGTATCCCTCGCATTGTCATCACACCAAAAACCAGTGCGATGATGGAAAATACAACCGATCCGGCCACATAGGCGCCGGCAAGCGCCACCTGTCCGCGTTCCCAAAGGGTGAACGCATCAAGTGAAAAGGCTGAAAACGTCGTGAACCCGCCCAAAACGCCCGTCATCAAAAACGGTGCAAACCGCGTGCCACTTTTCTGGGCCAACAGTACAACCAGTGCCCCCATCAGAAACGACCCCGCGACATTTACAATCAGGGTTCCATAGGGAAGCCCCGGCCCGATGCCGCGCATGACTGCGACATTGGTCAGATAGCGAACGGACGCACCGATGGCGCCACCAAGGGCAACTTGAAGCAAGGTCATGATCATCCGCGCTATCTGGTCGTGATGGCAGGTTTTGTCAACCAGACAAGGCCAAACGCGCCCTGCCGCATCCGAAACGCTTCAGCCGTCCCGCCGCTTGGCGCGCAGCTTGGCAAAATAGTCGATCCGCTTTTTCAGTTCCCGCTCAAACCCGCGTTCGGGTGGCATGTACCAAACCGGGCGCTTCATCGCATCGGGAAAGTAGTTTTGCCCCGAAAACCCATCCTCGGCATCGTGGTCATAGGCATAGCCCGCGCCATAGCCGATGTCTTTCATCATCTTCGTCGGCGCATTCAGAATATGCTTTGGTGGTGGTTCCGACCCGGTTTGTCTGGCCGCCGCACGCGCGGCCTTATAGGCCACATAAACCCCGTTGGATTTCGGCGCCAGCGCAAGATAAACCACCGCCTGCGCCAGTGCCAACTCTCCCTCGGGGCTGCCCAAACGCTCATAGGTTTGCCAGCCCTGCAAGCAAATCTCTTGCGCTTGTGGGTCGGCCAAACCAATATCTTCCACCGCCATACGGGTGATGCGGCGGGCCAGAAACCGCGGATCTTCGCCCCCCTCCAACATCCGCGCGAACCAATAAAGCGCTGCATCCGGGTCCGAGCCGCGCACCGATTTGTGCAGGGCCGAAATCAGATTGTAATGCTCCTCACCCGATTTGTCATATTTCGCCGCCCGTCGCATCAACCGCTGGGAAAGCTGATCGCGGGTCAAATGCCCGTCCAGCTTCCACGCCGTCACCTGCTCAATCAGGTTCAACAGCGCCCGGCCATCACCATCGGCCATCTCCAGCATCGCTTCGCGCGCCTCGCCTTTCAGCGGCAGCGCGCGGTTCAGCTCTTTTTCGGCCCGTTGCGCCAGAAGTTCCAATTCGGTCAGCGACAGCCGCTCCAGCACAATCACCTGTGAGCGTGACAGAAGCGCCGCGTTCAGCTCAAAGCTGGGGTTTTCAGTGGTGGCCCCCACCAAAAGGATGGTGCCATCCTCCATATAAGGCAAAAATCCGTCTTGCTGTGCCTTGTTGAAGCGATGAATCTCATCAACAAACAACAGCGTCCCGCGCCCGTTTTGTCGCCGCATCTTGGCCGTCTCAAACATTTTGCGCAGTTCCGGCACGCCGGTAAAAATCGCCGATATCTGCACAAAGGCCAGATCAGTCTCATCCGCCAACAGGCGCGCGATTGTGGTCTTGCCCACCCCCGGCGGCCCCCACAGAACCAAGGACGACAAGGAACCGGCCCCCAGCATCGCCCCCAACGGGCCATCCGGGGCCAAAACCTTGGCCTGGCCGATCACCTGCGACAGCTTGCGCGGGCGCAAACGATCTGCCAGCGGGCGCGGCCCTTCGGCTTTGCCCTCAGCTTTGTCGCGCGGTGTCTGGTCAAAAAGATCGCTCATGCGGCCAGTTTACGCTGTCCTGCACGGCATAGAAAGCACCATCACAACCGAAACCGAAGCCGCAACACTTGCCCGCCCCGCAACAGATCAACCGACCAGCCCCGCCCGCCCGCCGCAGCACTGGCGCGTATATCCTCAACGGTCTTGACCTGCCTGCCGTTGACTCCAAGGATGATGTCGCCCACCGCCATGCCCGACCGCGCAAGCGGCCCTTCAACCGCAGTAATCACCACCCCTTGCGCAGACAGCGGCAAGTCCAGCGCAACGATCAAAGCCGGGTCAATCTGTGCGACAGACAGACCGGCCAAGCCACCCGTAGTGATATCCATATCCATCCGGCTATCTGACTGCGGTGCCGCACTCAGAACCACCTGCGCAGTATTTTCTGCGCCCCCCCGGACATAGACCACCGCAACCCGTTTGCCGATACCCGCCACCGCAAGCCGAAACATCACCTCTTGCGGGCTGTTCACATCCGCACCGTCCAGCCGAATAATAACGTCCCCCGGAACCAGCCCCGCCTGGCCAAAGGGGCTATCGGGGTGCAATTCATCCAGCACAATCCCGACCGGGCGATCAATGCCCAGGGCCTCGGCCATCTGGGCATCCACCGCCTGGCCGGAAACACCCGCCCAAGGTCGGATAAAACGGTCATTCCCCATCGCGGCCTGCACCATCACTTGCGCCACCAGATCCGCCGGGATCGCAAAGCCTACGCCATTCGATCCACCGGATTTCGTGATGATAGCCGAGTTGATGCCGATCAGACGCCCCGCCATATCAACCAGCGCGCCGCCCGAATTTCCGGGGTTCACCGGCGCATCTGTTTGAATAAAATAGCCACGTCCAAGCGACGCCGAGGACCGCGCAAGACCCGAGATGATACCGCTTGAAACGGTTTGACCCACGCCAAAAGGGTTGCCGATCGCCAGCACCAACTCACCCACTTCGACATCATCACTGTCGCGCAACGCCAAAAACGGCAGGTCGGCCGCGCCCTCCAGTTTCAGCAGCGCAAGGTCGCTTTCTTCATCCGCCAAAATCACCTTGGCCGTGAACTCTCGTCGATCTGTCAGAACGACGCGAATATCCGTTGCCTCACCGACAACGTGAAAATTCGACATGACCAAACCGTCAGCCCCCAGAATCACGCCAGAGCCAAGCGAGTTCTGGACCCGCGCGGTTGGCTTGCCGAAATCCTGGAAAAACTGACTGAAAAACGGGTCACCAGCAAACGGGCTTTCTCGGCCCTCGACAATGCGCTTGGCATAAATGTTGACCACAGCCGGTGCCGCCTGTCGAACCAAGGGGGCAAAAGACAGCCCGATCTCATCCCGTGACGCCGGAACCGTTTGCGCATTCGTCGTCATTGGCAAAAGGCACACAGCCAGCGCCACGATCAAGTGGTTTATAATCCTCATAAGGTCTCCTTGACGCAGTGCCCGCCGTCGATATGCGGTATCGGCGGCGGTGCTGCAACAGATTAACGGCTTGCCGCTTAGTGCATCTTTGTCGACATGTTGATATTTACACACACACTTTTCATGCCACCAATATCCATCACTGGACCAGCGGCCACACAATCCAGCCCAACACGCCGGGCCAACCGCGGAGAGTTCTCGGGGATGAGGCCGAGCACCGAAGTTGCGCCCAATCGCCGCGCCGAGATGACCATTTCATGGATCAATTGCATCTGCACACGCAGCCGCAGACTCGCCGGAACGACTTCGCTTACAAACACCCGGCTGCTTTCCCACACATGGTCTTCGACTGGCGCCTTTTCAAACAGCAGGTTTGGCGGGATCGTCTCCAGCAATCCTTCTTGTGCGTCGCGAATCATATAGGAATAAATCCCGCAACGATGGGTTGTCGGCGTCAACCGGACCCCAGCCAAGACCTCGCCCGCCTGATGCACCGCGACCCAGCGGCTGGCAGGTGTATCATATTGGTCGAACTCCATTCCATTGGCTTCAGGAAGATCCCATTTGTTTTGAACGATAAACGTACGATGACGTGCCCGAAACATGTTTGCAAACAGTTCGCCATGATTGTGCAGGTTCTCGTAAGAGAGTGTAGTAACTTCCATTTCAGTGCTCCTTCTGGGGTTTGGAACCGGTCAGAGGGGAGCCTTACACTCCTAAAGCAGTCGATATTCTCGCGCTTTGCGTAGCGCTTCGGATGTGGTTCGCGCCTCAAGTCTTAGCCGCGCCGATGTGAGGCGCGCCTTGAAGGCACTTTCCGAGATCCCTAGTTTAGCTGCGGCAGCAGTGTGGCGGTCCCCATTGGCGATGCATTGCAACGCCTCTATTTGTGCTTTTGTCAGTTCAGAAGGTGGCTTGGCCTCGATATGCAGACGCGCCGTAATATCCGACAGGATTTCCAGCTCTGCATCCAACAGCTCCCTGTCTGCGCGGCTGACGCCGACGATGGAACGAGATGTAACCGGGCCGTATGAAGACACCGCACCATAGAGCAGACCATGGGCGGCAGCTTTTTTCAAAACACCAAAAGGATCGGGCAATGGAATCTCGCTCCAGCGCGTCGTACCGGCTGTGCCAATTCCCCAAAAAACCAAAGGGTCGCGTAAATAATAAGAGTTCATGTTGTAATATTCCACCCAATCGGATGGGTAGGTGCTGCTATAGACCAAAGGCGAGGCGAAGCGGATATGCAGCCCAACTGTATACCCCCCCGGCGCAAGCTGAGTAAGTTCACTGTACAAGTCTGCAAGCCTTTTTTCTAACGACATCAACCTTAACAGAGCCTTTCTAGATTCTGCTCAACCCTAAATACATATAGAGCTGTGTGCCAGCACCTTCATTAAGATTGCGTTTACAACGGTCAACAAAAAGGGGAAAGCCTTGGCAAGGGTGAAACAAAAAAGGCCCGCCAGTCATGGCGAGCCTTGTATTCCTCATGGGTAGCAGGCCTTAATCTTCGGCAAGATCCGCAGCAGCCACCCGCGCCTTATCGGCAGCACCCTTGGCATTGGGGTCACGATCTACAAACTCGATAATCGCCATTGGCGCCATATCACCGTAGCGGAAACCAGCTTTCAACACGCGCACATAGCCACCCTGACGCTCTTTGTAGCGCGGGCCGAGAATTTCGAACAGACGCGCAACATATTGATCTTGCTTCAACTGGGCAGCAGCCTGACGGCGGGCATGCAGATCGCCGCGCTTTGCCAGTGTGATCAGCTTTTCAATGATCGGACGCAATTCCTTTGCCTTGGGCAAAGTGGTCTTGATCTGCTCATGTTCGATAAGCGAGCCGCACATGTTGGCGAACAGCGCCTTGCGGTGTTCATGTGTACGGTTCAGACGGCGGTAACCACGGGCGTGACGCATTTTATATCTCCTAAAGTCGCGTTTTGCTTTGTCCGGCAGCCCTCGGATGGGCCGCTCACCTTGGGGCGTTTTGCCCATAGTTTCCCCGGAACATCCGGGCATTTGGAGTGATGCGCTGAATCCCCTGCAAGGTTTCCTTCAGCGCACCTTATTCTTAAAACTGGTCTTCGAACCGCTTTGCCAGATCCTCGATGTTTTCTGGCGGCCAGTCCTCGACATCCATGCCCAGATGCAACTGCATACCAGACAGCACTTCCTTGATTTCATTCAGGGACTTGCGGCCAAAGTTCGGCGTGCGCAGCATCTCGGCTTCGGTCTTTTGAATCAAATCGCCGATATAAACGATATTGTCATTCTTCAGACAGTTCGCAGAGCGAACCGAAAGCTCCAGCTCATCCACTTTCTTCAGCAGCAGCGGGTTGAATTCCAGCCCGTCATCCACATCCGACCGTGTCGCCGATTCCGGCTCGTCGAAGTTCACAAAGATTGACAGCTGATCTTGCAAAATACGCGCGGCATAGGCCACAGCATCTTCCGGCGTCAGGCTGCCATCGGTTTCGATCTTCATCGTCAGTTTGTCATAGTCCAACACCTGACCTTCACGGGTCGGCTGCACTTCGTAAGACACTTTTTTCACCGGCGAATAAATTGCATCAATCGGAATCAGCCCGATTGGCGCATCTTCGGGGCGGTTTTTGTCTGCAGAGACATAGCCTTTGCCGGTGTTTACGGTCAGTTCCATAAACACGTCAGCCCCATCGTCGAGGTGACAGATCACATGGTCCTTGTTCAGAACCTCAATCCCCGACGATTCCGAAATATCGCCAGCCGTCACAACGCCTGGACCTTTGGCTGAAATCGACAGGCGCTTTGGCCCTTCGACTTCCATCCGCAGGCTGACGCCCTTAAGGTTCAAGACGATGTCCGTTACGTCTTCACGCACACCCGCAACCGACGAGAATTCGTGCAAGACGTTGTCGATCTGTACCGAGGTGATGGCCCCGCCTTGCAGCGACGACATCAAGACGCGGCGCAGCGCGTTGCCCAGCGTCAGGCCAAAGCCACGCTCCAGCGGTTCTGCGATCACAGTTGCCGTGCGCGACGCGTCCGGGCCGGGATTAACCACCAGCTGCGTCGGTTTGATCAGTTCGGCCCAATTTTTGTGGATCATGCGAATAGCCTCCATACCTGTCTTCTGCCCATGTCCCTAAGCAGTCGACGCCCGAGGATGTAGAAATGCCCAAAACCGGGCCGCGCGCATGCAGCGCCCGGCCCGGCAGGATAGATAAATCTTAAACCCGGCGGCGCTTTGGCGGGCGGCAGCCGTTATGTGCCATCGGCGTCACATCACGAATCGACGTGATGTTCAGACCGGCTGCGGCCAAGGCGCGCAGCGCGGATTCGCGGCCCGAACCGGGGCCTTGCACTTCGACTTCCAGCGTTTTCACGCCATGCTCTTGCGCCTTGCGTGCTGCATCCTCAGCCGCCATCTGGGCTGCGTAAGGTGTCGACTTGCGCGACCCCTTGAAGCCCATGGTGCCCGAGGAGGACCAGGAAATCGCGTTACCCTGAACGTCAGAGATCAGGATTTTTGTGTTGTTGAACGAGGAATTCACATGCGCAACGCCAGCGGCGATGTTCTTGCGTTCCTTGCGCTTCATACGGGTCTTATCGCGTGCCATTATTCAACGCCCCCTTATTTCTTCTTGCCGGCAATGGCCTTAGCAGGGCCTTTGCGGGTACGAGCGTTGGTGTGTGTCCGCTGACCGCGAACCGGCAAGCCACGACGATGGCGCAGACCACGGTAGCAGCCAAGATCCATCAAACGCTTGATGTTCATGGATGTTTCGCGGCGCAGGTCGCCCTCAACAGTAAAATTCGCGTCGATATGTTCGCGGATCGCAAGCACTTCGGCATCCGAAAGCTCATTCACGCGACGGGTGCGGTCAATGCCGACAGCCTCGCAGATCATCTCTGCGCTGTGGGAACCGATCCCGGTGATATAGGTCAATGCGATGGGGACACGTTTCCCCGTCGGAATGTTTACGCCAGCAATACGAGCCACGCGCGCTTCCTTTCGTTGCGGTTCCGTCATACCAGAACCTTTTTTCACAACCCAAGGGCGGCGTATCCGCCCCTGATGTTTTCGTTTACGATTTATGGATACCCAAAGGCCGAAACGATTCCCCTGCGGGACGCTGTTCAGTAGGGGGTTTTGCCCCGCCCGTCAAGGGCGAGAGGCAGGATTAAGGTGCTGCGCCAAGCGCTTTCGAAATAGCCGCAGCCACGACAGCCACCTCCGCCAGCCCATCCACCGAGGTGAGCGCGCCTTTGGCGTGATAATAGCCGATCAACGGCGAGGTTTTCTTGTAATATTCCAGCAAACGCGTGCGCAACGCATCTTCGGTATCATCGGCGCGCCGCACCATATTTGTCGAATCACACTCGTCACACACATCAGTCACCTTGGTTGGGCGGGCCTGATCATGGTATACCGCCCCACAGCCGCCGCATGTATAGCGCCCGGTGATCCGCGCGACCAAGGCGGCATCATCCACCTTCATCTCTATCACGGCGTCAAGGCTCTGGCCCATTTCGGCCAACAGGGCGCCCAGGGCATCGGCTTGCGCCAGAGTCCGCGGGAATCCATCAAAGATAAACCCGCCACCGGCATGTCCGGTCAACTTTTCCTGGATCAGACCGATCACGATCTCATCCGTCACCAACTCGCCGCGCGCCATCACGGCGGCAACTTTGCGCCCCATCTCGGAGCCCGAGGTTTTCGCCTCACGCAGCATATCGCCGGTGGAAAGTTGCACCATGCCGCGCCCCTCTACCAAGCGCTTTGCTTGGGTGCCTTTGCCAGCCCCGGGCGGGCCCAATAGGATGATATTCGCCATAAAGCCCCTCTTTACCGCCGCGAGGGCGCCGCTTTGCCCCGTTTTTTGCCACGCAGATTGGATTTTTCAATCAGCCCTTCATATTGATGGGCCAGCAAATGCGATTGCACCTGGTTGATCGTATCCATCGTCACCGACACCACAATCAGAACCGAGGTCCCGCCAAAGTAAAAGGGAATCGCCAGTTGGTGCCGCAAAATCTCTGGCAACAAACAAACCAGCGCAAGATAACCAGACCCCAGAACCAACACGCGGTTCACCACATATTCCAGATATTCCTCGGTCTTCTTTCCGGGGCGTATACCCGGAACAAACCCATTCTGACTTTTCAGGTTCTCGGCGACATCATCCACCTTGAAGGCGACGTTATGCGTATAGAAATACGCGAAGAACACGATCATCGCCACAAAGAACAACAGATACAGCGGTTGACCGGGGCCAAAATAGGCCAGAATGGTCGACATGATCGGCCCGGTCTGCGCCCCCGAAAAGGTTGAAATGGTCATTGGCAACAGCAGCAAGCTTGACGCAAAGATTGCCGGAATAACGCCTGCCGGGTTCACCTTGACCGGCAAGTGGCTCGACCCGCCATCATAGACCTTCATGCCAACCTGTCGGCGTGGGTACTGAATATGGATCTTGCGCAAGGCCCGCTCCATGAACACCACAAAGGCAATCACAACCACGACCATGATCAGCACGCCCACAATCACCGCTGGCGACAAAGCCCCCGACCGACCTTGTGAGAAGAACTGCGCCAAAGCCGCCGGAATTTCCGCCACAATGCCAACGAAGATAATCAGCGAAATACCGTTGCCGATGCCGCGTGCGGTGATCTGCTCACCCAGCCACATCAAGAACATCGTGCCGCCGACCAGTGTAATCATGCAGGACGCAATGAAATACAGCCCCGGATTGGACACCAGATCGCCGCTCTGCAAACTGACCGCGATGCCATAGGATTGGACCGTGGCAAGGGCCACCGTGCCGTAGCGCGTGTATTGGTTGATCTTTTTCTGGCCCTGCTGGCCTTCTTTCTTCAACTGCTCCAGCCGCGGCACCATCGCCGTCAATAGCTGAACGATGATCGAGGCCGAGATATAGGGCATGATCCCCAGCGCGAAAATCCCCATCCGTGAAATCGCGCCACCAGTGAACATGTTCAACATGCCACCAATGCCGCCGCTGATTTCCGCCATGAAGTTTTTCAGGGCCGTACCGTCAATGCCCGGCACCGGAATATAGGTGCCGATCCGGTAAACGATCAGCAGACCAATCGTGAAAAAGATGCGTTGGCGCAGGTCGGTCGCCTTACCCAGCGCCCCCCAGCTTAAGTTTGCCGCCATTTGTTCCGCAGCTGATGCCATGGTTAAATTTCTCCACAGGCGCTAAAGGAAGCGCCGCCAAACCGTTTTCCGGTCGGCGGCGCGAGAAAACTAGGACGAGATGTAAGCCGTCTTGAGGCGGCTCACAACCTCTTATTCAGCCGCAGCCGCACCAGATGCCTTGACCGACAGGCTACCGCCGGCCTTTGCCACCGCGTCAATTGCCGATGCCGAAGCGCCGGTAACGATCAGCGTCACTTTGGCTTTCAGTTCACCCTTGGCCAAAACGCGGATACCGTCCAGCTTTTGCTTGGTCACACCGGCCGCGATGATTGCGTCTTCGGTGATGTCTGCCTTGATATCAAGCTTGCCAAGGTCGATGAATTTCTGGATCAGGCCCAGGTTCACAACGGCATAATGCTTTGCATTCGGCTTGGTAAAGCCACGCTTTGGCAGACGACGATAGAGCGGCATTTGCCCGCCTTCATACCCACCAATCGCCACGCCCGAACGCGATTTCTGGCCCTTGATACCACGGCCAGCGGTTTTACCCTTGCCCGAGCCCGGCCCGCGCGCTTTGCGCTTTTGCTTCTTGGCCGCGCCTTCGTTGTCGGAAAGTTCATTAAGCTTCATGTCGCTTCTCCTATTGCCGGATGTGACCCCCAGCGACGGGAGCGGCCAAACACGGCGTTTCTTGTTGATTCTTGTGGCTATAGAGGGGCCACTGGGGGCGTATAGAGGGAACGCCCCGAGCATTCAAGCCCCTACCAGAAAGGGTCTAGTGGCAATGCACTTTACCTGTGGACTTTTGCATATGGCAGCACTTGCCGGGAGGAGAGCTTTTACGACAGCCTCCACCGTGCTCAGGAGCCTCAATGGATATTTGGGGCAGATGCATCACCTCGGCGGCGGCAACGGGCAACGCAAAAAGTGAAGCGAAAAAGAATGTAAGAACGCGACTCATGTTAAACTCTTATTAAGAAAGATTAACAAGTCTTGCTTCTCTTTGACGCCCCCGTCAACGGGAACAACAACAAAAAACGCCCCGCAGTTTCCCACGGGGCGCTCATCTCTTGGGTAAGATGGGCAAAAACCCACCGCCCCTATTCAGCCACGCTCTTCGATGATCTCAACAAGATGCGAAATCTTGTTGACCATGCCGCGCACGGAAGGGGTATCTTCCAATTCGCGGGTGCGGTTCATCTTGTTCAGGCCCAGCCCTTTCAGGGTCGCGGTCTGAATTGCGGGGCGGCGTGCGGCAGAACGGATCTGCTTTACGACGATAGTCTTTTTGGTATCAGCCATGATCACGCCTCCACGGTTTCAGCAGGGGCCTCGGACCGGGTGCCCAGAATCTCGGCAACTTTTTTGCCGCGACGCTGTGCAACCTGACGGGGGCTGGTTTCTTGCTTCAGGCCATCCATCGTGGCGCGGATCATGTTATAGGGGTTCTGCGACCCGATGGATTTCGCCACCACGTCCTGCAGGCCCAACATTTCAAACACGGCACGCATCGGACCACCGGCAATGATGCCCGTACCCGCAACGGCTGTGCGCATGACGACTTTGCCCGCGCCATGGCGGCCTTCCATGTCATGGTGCAGCGTGCGGCTGTCTTTCAACGGCACACGGATCATCTGACGCTTGGCAGCTTCGGTTGCCTTGCGAATGGCCTCCGGCACTTCCTTGGCTTTGCCCTTGCCAAACCCAACGCGGCCTTTTTGGTCACCAACAACCACGAGGGCTGCGAAACCAAAGCGCTTACCGCCTTTTACAGTTTTGGACACGCGATTGATCGCAACCAGACGATCTGCGAATTCCGGGGTTTCGTCGCGGCCACCGCGATTGTCCCGACGGTTATCTTCTCTTGCCATTAGGCATTCCTCGTATCGTGCGCGGGTTTCGCGCCATATGAACCAATCCTGGTGGGCAAAGCCCCCGGATCATCGGGGTGGCGCGAACGCCACCCGCCGGTATCAGAACTTCAGGCCACCTTCACGGGCAGCATCGGCCAAAGCCTTGATCTTGCCGTGAAAGAGGAAGCCGCCACGATCGAAATAGACATTTTCAATCCCGGCCTTTTTAGCCCGCTCGGCAATCGCCGCCCCAACTTTCGCCGCCGCTTCGACGTTGTTCTTGCCCACAAAGCCCAGATCCTTTTCGAGGGTCGAAGCTGCGGCCAAAGTAACGCCATTCACGTCGTCGATCAGCTGGACGCTGATATTCTTGCTGGACCGATGCACAGACAAGCGCGCACGCCCGTTTGCCATCGCCTTGATCTTGTTCCGTACGCGCAAGCGGCGCTTGAGGAACAACTGTCGTTTTGTGTTCGCCATTTTTACGCCCCTTACTTCTTCTTGCCTTCTTTGCGGAATACGAATTCACCCTTGTAGCGGATGCCTTTGCCCTTGTAGGGCTCGGGCTTGCGCCATTCACGGATATTCGCAGCGACCTGACCAACAACCTGCTGGTCAATGCCTTCCACAATGATTTCGGTTTGCTTCGGAGCCGTCACTGTCACGCCGTCGGGAACTTCAAAGTTCACGTCATGGCTATAGCCAAGCGACAGTTTCAGAACATTGCCGGCCATTGAGGCACGGTAACCAACACCCTGAATTTCAAGCTCTTTCTTGAAGCCGGTGGTCACGCCTGTCACCAGATTTTCGATCTGCTTCCGGGTCATACCCCACTGCGAACGCGCACGTTTGGACATGCCGCGCGGGGTTACCGTCACCACATTGTCTTCGATCGTGATCGTAACGTCATCGGTCGCACCAAAGGTACGGGTGCCTTTCGGCCCTTTGACTTCGATGGTCTGGCCGGACAGGGACGCGGAAACGCCCTTGGGCAGCTCTACCGGTTTTTTACCAATACGAGACATCTTGCCCTCCTCAGAACACGGTGCAGAGCACTTCGCCACCAACATTGGCGGAGCGTGCAGCTGCATCGGACATGACGCCCTTGGGCGTGGAGACGATTGAGACACCAAGGCCGTTACGGACCGAGGGGATAGCCTGCGCGCCCAAATAAACCCGGCGGCCCGGCTTGGAGACGCGCTTCAGGTCACGAATGACCGGCGTGCCTTCAAAGTATTTCAGGCTGATTGTGATTTCGCCCTGACCGTCTGGGGTCTCGACTTTCTCATAACCACGGATGTAGCCTTCATTGGCCAACACATCCAAAACCCATGCGCGCAGCTTGGAAGCTGGCGTTTTAACGGTCGATTTGCCACGCATCTGCGCATTGCGGATGCGCGTCAGCATATCGCCGAGAGGATCGTTCATCATCATTATGCGACCTCCTTACCAGCTGGATTTGACCATGCCGGGGATCTGACCGAACGAGGCCAGATCACGCAGCATGATGCGCGAAAGTTTAAGCTTGCGGTAATACGCATGCGGGCGGCCCGTCAGCTGGCACCGATTGTGCAAACGCACAGCCGAACCGTTGCGGGGCAGCGATGCCAGCTTCAGGGTCGCCTTGAAGCGATCTTCCATTGGCAGCTCTTGATTGTTGATAACCTCTTTCAGTGCGGCGCGCTTGGACGCATCACGCGCGACCAGCTTTGCGCGCTTCACTTCGCGGTTAACCATTGATTTCTTAGCCATATCTCTATTCCTCCCGCTTACGCTGTGAAGGGCATGTTGAAATTCTTCAACAATGCCTTCGCTTCCGCGTCGGTTTTCGCGGTGGTGCAGATGATGATGTCCATACCCAGAACTTCGTCCACCTGGTCGAAGTTGATTTCCGGGAACACGATCTGTTCTTTCAGGCCCATGGCATAGTTGCCACGACCGTCAAACGAGGTCGGCTTCACACCGCGAAAGTCGCGCACGCGCGGCAGGGCGATGGTGATAAGACGGTCAAGGAATTCGTACATTTTGTCGCCGCGCAAAGTCACTTTGCAGCCAAGCGGCATTTCTTCACGAACGCGGAAACCAGCAATGGATTTCTTGGCATGGGTGATGACAGCCTTTTGACCAGCGATCAGGGTCAGCTCTTCAGCCGCCTTTTTCACTTTCTTGGTGTCTTTTACAGCTTCACCAACGCCCATGTTGATCACGATCTTGTCCAGACGCGGAATCATCATGTCGTTCTTGTAGCCGAATTCTTCTTTCATGGCAGGACGGATTGTGTCCTTGAAAATGCCCTTCAGACGCGGGGTGTAATTTGCCTGGTCCAGCATCAGATAACATCCCCCGTGGTCTTGGCAAAACGGACCTTCTTGTCATCTTCCATACGGAAGCCAACGCGGGTTGCTTTGCCATTCGCATCAATCAGCGCAAGGTTCGACAATTGGATCGGCATCGGTTTCGAGATGCGACCACCCTGCGAGCCCTGGCTTTGCTTGGTGTGACGGATGGCCATGTTGATACCATCCACGATTGCCTTGCCGGCCTCGGGGTTCACAGACGAAATCTCGCCCTCTTTCCCTTTGTCCTTGCCGGTCAGCACGACGACCTTGTCGCCTGTTTTAAGTTTCGCAGCCATCAGAGCACCTCCGGAGCCAGCGAGATAATCTTCATGAAGTTCTTCGCGCGCAGCTCGCGTACCACTGGCCCGAAAATACGGGTACCAACGGGTTCACCTTGGTTGTTCAAGATGACGGCAGCATTGCGGTCAAAACGGATTGAGGTGCCATCTTCACGACGGACTTCTTTGGCGGTGCGAACGACAACGGCTTTACGCACGTCACCCTTCTTCACACGACCGCGCGGAATGGCTTCTTTCACCGACACTACAATAATGTCGCCGACCGAAGCATACCGGCGGTGCGAGCCGCCCAAAACCTTGATGCACTGCACACGGCGCGCGCCGCTATTGTCAGCAACATCCAGGTTGGTCTGCATCTGGATCATTTGGTTTCTCCCGACCTTTGGGGCTCATCCCCAGGGTTTCGTAAATGGGCTAAAGATGGCTTGGCGCTCACGCGTCCAGAACCACCGTCCAGCGTTTCGTTTTCGATATTGGCGCACACTCTTCAATCCGAACAGAGTCGCCAACCTTGAATTGGTTGTTTGCGTCATGCGCCCGGTACTTCTTGGACTTACGAACAGTCTTTTGCAGCAATGGGTGCTTGAAGCGACGCTCAACCGAAACCGTGATGGTCTGGTTGTTCTGGTCGCCGGTTACGGTGCCTTGCAGGATGCGTTTGGGCATATTTCAGGCTCCTTAATTCGCGATGGCGGCTTCAGCCGCCTTTTGGTTCAACACCGTCATGATACGGGCAACGTCACGACGGACGCTGCGCATACGCGCGGTATTCTCAAGCTGTCCGGTAGCCTGCTGAAAGCGCAGGTTGAAAGCTTCTTTCTTCAACGCAATCAGGCTGTCGCGCAGCTGGTCTGGCGTCTTTGTTTTCAACTCGGAAGCCGCGTTGGTGGTCGCGCCTTTCGAGGTCTTTGCCGTGGCTTTCTTGGCCATGTGCGTCTGTTCCTTTTTTCACATCATCGGAGGGCCCGTGAGGGTTACCCTGATCCCGATGGAGTCAATGATAGACCACCGAATCCGGAGGCCCGGAATCGCTGGATGGGTTCGTATAGAAGGATGGGCAGAAGAGGGCAAGGGGGAAGTTTGGAAGGGAATGGCTGGTTGCGGCCGTGATAGTGTACGTTGAACGCCAAGCCTTCTCTTGTTTCACGACCCCCATAAGATCAGCCCAGGATCGCAATCACGTTCAAGGCATGGCTCACTGTGCAATATCCCGGCTCAACTCTGACAGAATCTCGGCGCGGCCGTTGCGGATGATAACAACTTCTTCCAGGCGAATACCGAATTTGCCCGCAAGATAGATGCCCGGCTCTATCGAGAACACGTTAGATTCGGCCAGAATTTGTTCGCTATTGCCTGTGATAAAAGGGGGTTCATGCACGTCGAGGCCAAGGCCATGTCCGGTGCGGTGCAAGAAATAGTCACCATAGCCCGCCTCAGCGATCACGGATCGCGCGGCATGATCGACCATCTTTGCGGCAACACCGGGCTTTGCAGCGGCGACGGCGGCCTGAACTGCACGCTCCAGCACGGCATGAACCTTGCGAAACTCTGCCGAGGGTTCGCCCATATGCGCCACGCGGGTCATATCGCTGGGATAGCCGTTCAGCCGCCCGCCGATGTCAATCAGCACCGGATCATTGGGGCCAAGCACGCTGTCGCCGGTATGGTGATGCGGAAACGCGCCGTTTGCACCAAAACAGATCAGGGTAAATTCAGGCGTGGCACCTGCCGCCGCATAGGTCTGTTTGACCACATCGGCAATCTCACGCTCGGTTACGCCGGGGCGAAGCGCGGCAATGGCCGCCTTGCAGGCGCGGTCGTTCAGCAGGGCGCTGGCCTTGAGAAGGGCATATTCATCGGCCCCCTTGCGGGCGCGCAACCAGCCCACCGTATCTTCGGTAAAGCGATGATGCGCGCCGGGCAGCGCCCGCAACAAAAGCTGCGAAAAATCGGTACGCATGGTTTCATCCAGCACCAGGGATGGCGTGGGCGTGGTCACGCCGGTCTTGGCCAGAACCTGGGCCAATGCGGCTGCCGGGCCTTCGGCATCGCTCCACGGAATCATTGGCAGGTCGGTGTGTTGGCGCACGGAATCCACATTCAGACCCGGCATCAAAAAGCCCGCCCAGCTTTGCGACACGACGAACAGCACCGGGCGTTCATCGCCATGCGGGTCAATGCCGGTCAACCATGTCATGTGGCGCGACGGGCCGACGGCGACCAGATCGGTGACAGTTTCGCGCATTCTGTCGCGGAGTTTTTCGATGCGGGCGGTATAGACGGCTGAGGACATTGGCAAAGACCTTTGGGAAAATCGGAAATGGGGCCACCCGAAAGAGTGGCCCCGGCGGGACTGATCAGTCCTTGTTCACAAGGCGGTAGAACACAAAGTCGGACGTGGCACCGTTGACATAACCGCTGACGCCTGCGGCCATCCCGACCTGATATGTCGCTTGGAACATGATCACGATGGGCGAGGATTCCTGCACTTTGCGTTGCAGATCAAGGTACATGCCGCTGCGGATTGCGGGATCAGCCTCGGCCAGTGCCGCGACGGTTTCTGCGTTCATCCCCTCTGGCACGGCCCAGGCATTGCGCCAGGCGGTGGTTGCGGCATAGGCATCATCCGCGTTGTTGGCGTTATAGGCGAATGCCTTGGCGTTGGAATGGGGGTCCATGAAATCCGGGCCCCAATACAGCAGCATCGCCTGATGGGTGCGTTCGCGGTACTTGGTGATCACCTGCGCGCCGGTGCCGGGCAAAATCTCAAAGTTGATACCGGCTTCGCCAAAGCTGGCTTGCAGCGATTGCGCCATATCAGTGAAAGGTGCGGAGTTGATGACATCAAGCTCGACCGTGATCGGCAGCGTCACACCGGCATCTTTCAGGATTTGCTCGGCCTTCTTGGGGTCATAGGTAAAGGGGGTTTCATCCAACGAGGCCGGGAATCCCTTGGGCCAGAACGCCTGATGCACTTCCATCTGGCCTTTCAGGAAGGTCGTGGTCATGCCTTCATAATCCACCAGATAGCGGGCAGCCTCCCACAGGGCAGGATTGGTCAGCGCATCTTGCTTTTGGTTGAAAGACAGGAAGTGGACGGCGGCCTGAGGGAAAGTCTCGACCTTGATCGTGCCCGGCAGGGCGGCAATCTGGTCAGATGTCAGGTTGCGCGCCATATCGACATCGCCGGTTTCCAGCAAAAGCTGCTGGGTCGTCGCCTCGGCAACATGCTGGATGATCACCGAATCGACCTTGGGCGCGCCTTTGAAGTAATCAGGGTTTGCCGCCAGCCGGATGATTTCCGCCGGGCGATACGCCTGAAGCGAGAAGGGGCCAGAGCCGGCATCATTGCCGTTCAGCCAGGCATTGCCCCAATCGTCATTCACCACATGCTGGCTGACGGTCATCTCATCCACAATCGACGCAGGGCGCGCGGCCAGCACGTTCAGCACGAAAGCAGAGGAGAAATCGCCCGTGTATTTGACCGTCACGGTGTTGCCATCTGCAACCACCATTTCGCCGATATTGTCAGCGGTCCAGCCCAGTTGCGTCAGGATAAACGCCGGGGTCAGGTTCAGCTTCAAAACGCGGGTCATGGAATAGACCACATCCGCGCCGCGAACCGGATTGCCGGAATGGAATTTCGCACCGTCGCGCAGGGTGAAAGTGATGGTTTTGGCCGCATCATCGGCCACCCATTCAGTTGCCAGACCGGGTGCCAGCACTGTGGTATCTTCGGCATCATATTGCACAAGCCGGTCATAGACGTTGTTGACCAGTTCCCCCGACGTAAACTCATACGCCTGTGCCGGATCAATCGCGACGATATCGTCGATATTCTGGGCAACGACCAGAACCCCCGCCGGGGTTGCGGCAAAGGCGGCGAAGGGCATCATCGGCAAGGCGATGGCCGTCGAAAAAAGCGCGGCGCGCAGCAGCTTCATTTTATGTCTCCTCAGGGCTGTTGATGGATAGGTTCGACTGTAAGGCCAAATTTTGCGCGGCATCCAAAAAGGACGCCGGGGGCGGCTGGAACAGGGCAAGCTTCCCGGTCCAAAGCAACCTGGCCATGTGCTGGGTATGATTGGCCCAAGCGTGGTCTTGGTTGCCGCGGAAATGCAAAGCATCACCACGGCGAAGGATAATTTCGGTTTTGCCGAGCCATTGGGTGATCTCTCCCTCCAGCACAAAGAGGCATTCCTCGCCGTCATGGCTGACCACCTCAGACTGGTAACCCGGCGGCACATGCATGATGTAAGAGGTCAGTTCCCCGCCCGGAAACTCGGTTGAGAGACATTCATAAAGGATCGAGGAACCATCGAGCGAAAACTGCGCCCGCCCCTCTGCCCTGCTGAGCGCGTCTTGTGGCTTGGGGACGGAAACGAAGTAATCCACCCCTACCCCGACAGTCGCCGCAATTTGCGTCAGGGTGGCAAGCGACGGCGTGGCCAGATCACGTTCAATCTGACTTAAATACCCAACCGAAAGCCCCGCATTATCGCAAAGCGCTTTCAGCGTCATGCCAACCTGCTGCCGCCGCGCACGGACCAACGCGCCGATACGCGGCGCAATCCGCGTGCCCTCTCGGCTTGGTGGTGTTTTAGGGGCGGGAACAGGTGACAGCTTTGCCTCCATCATAATTATTTTGATATAAGCAAACTTTTCTGTATATTCCAAGTGAAACCTAAAAGAATCTTTGCGCAACACTTGGCGCAGGGCAAACAGACAGGAACAGGCCCCGTGGCGCAAAGCGAAGAAACGGTGATAGCAGCCCCAAATCCATTCGGGCGGCGCTTTCAAAAAGTGGCGGTAGAACTGGCGTGGTTTGTTGCCACGGTAACGCTGACCTTCCTTGGCTTGATGGCCATTACCTTTTCCATCGGTCGGGTGATTCCGATTGACCCCGTTCTGGCCGTTGTCGGCGATCGGGCCACAGCGGCCGTCTATGAGGCCGCGCGGGTAGAGATGGGGCTGGACCGGCCCGTTCTGGTGCAATTCGGGTCTTATGTTGTTGACGTGCTGCATGGCGATTTCGGCAAATCGGTTTCAACCGGCAAGCTGGTCAGCGATGATTTGATCCGGTATTTCCCTGCAACTTTGGAAATGGCGACGCTTGGCATCTTTATTGGCGTTATCCTTGGCGTACCTTTGGGGGTTGCCGCCGCCGCACGTCAAGGCAGCTTTATTGACCAGATTATCCGCGTGGTCGGCCTGCTGGGCTATTCCATTCCGGCGTTTTGGATGGGTCTGGTGGGGCTTGCGTTTTTCTATGCCAAGCTGCGGCTTGTCGGCGGGCCGGGGCGGCTGGATATCTTTTTCGACGGGCTGGTGCCGCCAGTCACGGGCCTGATGCTGATTGACAGTTTGCTTGCGGGGAAAGTTGACGTGTTTCGCAATGCCATCTCGCATCTTGTGCTTCCCGCCTCCATCCTCGGGTTTTTCTCGCTCGCCTATATTTCCCGCATGACGCGCAGCTTCATGCTGGATCAACTGGGGCAAGAGTTTGTGACCACCGCCCGCGTCAAAGGCGTGCCGGAATGGCAGGTGATCTGGCGCCATGCGTTTTATCCGATCCGCGTGCCGCTGATTACTGTGATTGGCCTGTCCTATGCCGGGTTGCTGGAAGGGTCGGTGATGATCGAGACGGTGTTTTCATGGCCCGGTATCGGTAATTACCTGACAGCCGGCCTGTTCAACGCCGACATGAACGCGGTGCTGGGGGCAACTTTGGTCATTGGCGCGGTGTTCATCATTATCAACAAATTGTCCGATGTGCTTTACCGCATTCTGGACCCGAGGGCGCGCTGATGGCTGACACTTCCATGTTCACCCGCGATTGGCTTTTGGCTGATTCCCCTTCGTCGCGCTTTCAGGCCAATATGGGCCGCAGCTATCGGCTGGCGCTGGGGTTGGTACGCAATCCGCTGACCCTGCTGGGGATTATCATCGTTCTGGCGTTGATCTTGACTGCGATTTTCGCGGATATGATCGCACCCTACTCTGCCATTGGGCAAAACCTGCAAATCCGGCTGAAGCCGCCATCATTGACGCATCTGATGGGCACCGATGCCTTGGGCCGTGATATCTTTTCGCGCGTGGTTTACGGCTCGCGCATCACGCTGACCATTGTGGGGCTGGTGGCGATCATCGCGGCCCCGCTTGGGCTGTTTATCGGGGCGATTTCGGGCTATTTCGGCGGCTGGGTGGACCGGGTGATGATGGGGTTGACCGATATTTTCCTGTCCATGCCAAAGCTGATTCTGGCGCTGGCCTTTGTGGCGGCCCTTGGCCCCGGCATCAACAACGCGATTATCGCCATCGCCATCACCACCTGGCCCGCCTATGCCCGCATCGCCCGGGCCGAGGTGCTGACCTTCCGCAATTCCGAATTCATCGCCGCCGCACGGCTTCAAGGGGCATCGCATCTGCGCGTGATCTTGATTCATGTGCTGCCGCTTTGCACCTCGTCGATGATCGTCCGGGTTACGCTGGATATGGCGGGCATCATTTTGACAGCCGCAGGCCTTGGCTTTTTGGGCCTTGGCGCACAGCCCCCCATGCCGGAATGGGGCGCGATGATCGCCAACGGGCGCGATGCAATTTTGAACCAATGGTGGGTCAGCACGATGCCGGGCTTTGCCATCGTTACGGTCAGCCTTGGCTTTTGCTTTCTGGGCGACGGGCTGCGTGATGTGCTTGACCCAAAGGGAGAACGCCATTGACCCCGCTTTTATCCATTGAAAACCTGCGCGTGACCTTTCCCACCGCCAAGGGGCCCGTCGATGTGGTCAAGGGCATTTCCTTTGACCTTGGCCGCGAACGGCTGGGCATTGTGGGCGAAAGCGGGTCTGGCAAATCCATGACCGGGCGCGCGATTTTGCGGCTGATCCGGCCACCGGGAAAGGTGACCGCCGACCGGATGGATTTCGCCGGCCTGCCGCTGTTGCGCCAAAGTGAACGCGAGATGCGGGCCATTCGCGGCGCGCGCATCTCGATGGTCATGCAAGACCCCAAGTTTTCGCTGAACCCGGTGATGACCGTCGGCGCGCAAATGGCCGAGGCGCTGCGGGTGCATACCAAGCTGAACCGCGCCGAGGTGGCCGCGCGGATACTGACCATGCTGGACGCCGTGCGCATCAATGACCCCGAACGCGTGGTAAAGCTCTATCCGCATGAGGTGTCTGGCGGCATGGGTCAGCGCATCATGATCGCGATGATGCTGATCCCCGAACCGGATTTGCTGATCGCGGATGAGCCGACCTCGGCGCTGGATGTGTCGGTGCAGGCGCAGGTTCTGGATATCATTGATGAGCAGATCCGCAGCAAGGGCATGGGGCTTTTGCTGATCAGCCACGACCTTAATCTTGTATCGCGCTATTGCGACCGGATCATGGTGATGAGCGCGGGTGAGGTGGTGGAAACCTGCGCCGCCCGCGATTTGGCGCAGGCGCGTCACCCCTATACCCAAGGGCTGCTGGCCGCGATGCCACGTCTGGGTGAAACACGCAGCACGCTTCCGGTACTGGATCGCGCAGATTGGGCCGGCACATGATTGCAATTTCTCTGAATGATGTCTCCATTTCCTATGGCGAGACGAAAATTGTCCATAACTTCACACTGGATGTCGCGCAGGGCGAAAGCTTTGCGCTGGTGGGTGAAAGCGGGTCGGGCAAGACCACCGTGTTGCGCGCGATTGCGGGGCTGACGCCAAGCTGGACCGGAGAAATCACGCTTCTGGGCAAAAAGCGCGGGCATAGCATCGACAGCCATTCGGTACGCGATTGCCAGATGGTGTTTCAAGACCCCTACGGATCGCTGCATCCGCGCATGACCGTTGACGCGGTTTTGACCGAGCCGCTGGTCATCCACGGCATCAAGGACCGCCCCGCACGGGTCGAGGCGATGCTGCATGCCGTCGGCCTTGATACCCGCTTTCGCTTCCGCTTTCCGCATCAACTGTCAGGCGGTCAGCGCCAACGCGTGGCCATCGCCCGCGCGCTGATGCTGGATGCAAAGGTGCTGCTGCTGGATGAGCCGACATCGGCACTGGATGTCTCGATTCAGGCAGAAATTCTGAACCTTCTCAAACGGTTGCAAAAGGAACAGGGGCTGACCTACCTGATGGTCACCCATAATATGCCGGTGGTGTCCTTCCTGTGCGACCGGCTTGCCGTGATGCAGCATGGCCGCATTGTCGAGGTGGCAGATGTCACGCAATTGCAGGACGGGGATTTCAAAACCCCCTATGCCCGCGAACTTTATGCCGCCAGCGGCGGCGCCCCTTTTGAAGCAAGGCAAACCCCATGACCCCCCACGCAATTTTCACTGCCGCCATTGCTGAGGCAACCACTGCCGCCGCAGCCTTTACCGCGCTGGACAATTTCGTCTCGGCCTTGGTTCCGGTCAAGCTGCTGACCATCAGCATAACGGATATGGAGGCCGGGCTTGCCCGCCGTGCCTATTCATCAAACACCGACGCCTATCCGGTGTCGGGCACCAAAAAGATCAACCCCGACGCATGGTTTCGCCGCATCCATGACGAACGCAAGCTCTATGTCGAAAATGACGTGGTAACCAATGACCGCGAGCATTTCTTTGACTATGCGCTGATCGAATCCCTGGGATGTGCCGCCGCGATGAACCTGCCCGTGGTCTTGGGCGGAACTGTCGTCGGCACCGTGAATATTCTGGCTGCAAAAGACAGCTACACCCCGGAAATCGCAGCGCTGTTTGCCGAACAGGCCCCGGTGCCCGCGATGCTGGCCTATCAGATCGCGCTGAACGACAAAACGCTGCTTACTTAACCGTAAAACGGCAATCGCCTGACCATAAAGCATTAGCCCGATACGGCGCTGCTGCCGATTGTGCATTTCCACTTGGAAGTGGTGGGGTGGATAGCCATAGCCGCGCTTGCGCAGGCCGAACAGACGGTCGGTGAACGCCTTACCGTTGCCACGGCCCGGCAGCCGTTTGCTTGCAAACCGTAAGTATCGGTATTGGTCAAGGATGGGTTTCGGCCCATTTTCTGCGATCCCGTAGGCGTGAATTTGGCAGGACGCGCCCCATCGTCGTTGGCACCAGGCGGGTGCCATCACACGGAAATTGGCGCACGGTTGAAGGTGTGGCCTGCCCGGTGGCATGGCTGCCACATCCGGAACAGATCGCCTCCGCCCGGCGCGGCTATATGGGCATTGGTGGCAGGCGCTGGATTGGGTGCGCGATGGGCTGATAGCGGGTGGGTGGGCTGATTGCAGAACCGATCTCACCGGAAACCACATCTTGCCAAATGGCATTTAATCCTTATATTGATGTCAAAGGAGAGAAGCCATGCAATTTGCCACGATCCATCCAACAGCCGCCCGCCCAGACCTTCCCTCCATCACGGACGAGGAGGCGGCCGCCCTTGCGCGCACCACGGTGAACCTGTTCCGCGTCTGGCAGCTCAGCGACATCGAGGCCCGAACCCTTCTTGGCGATATGGCCCAGCGCACATGGGCGCGCTGGAAAGACGGCAGTATCGGCCGGATTGACCGTGATCTGCGGGCAAGGATGGCAATCCTCATGGGGATTCACAAAGGCCTGCGCTATCTCTTCAGCGATCCTGCCCGAGGCTATGACTGGATCAGAAAGCCAAACGCGGCCTTCAACGGCCAAAGCGCGCTCGACATCATGATGCGCGGCGAGATTACCGACCTGATCGACCTGCGCAATTATCTGGACGCCGAGCGCGGCGCATGGTGACAGCGCCGGTGCGTCGCGTGATCTGGCCGCGCAGCGCCCGGATCATCCGCTCGATCTATCCGCCGATTGACCTGTTCGAGGATATCGCTGATCCGGCAGATTGGGAGGCGCTGGCCTCAGCCGAGGCCAAATTCAACCCACGCATCCGCGACAGCATCGGTGATCTGGCAAAAGTACCGCTGGCCCGGCGCATCACTGGCCCCGGTGCCAGTTGGGTCATGGCGCCCTTCGTGCATTGCTCGCCGCTGCGCCCCGGGCGGTTCACCGATGGCACGTTTGGCCTGTATTACGCAGGCGACAGCACCGAGGTTGCCATCGCCGAAACCATCCATCACCACAGCAAAACCATGCTGGCCACGGATGAAGCGCCCGGCTGGACCTCGCAGTTCCGCGAGTTGATCGGTTCGGTGGACGCCGACATGGATGATGTCACGGGGATGGCAGACCTGTTGGACCCCGACCACTATGGCCCCTCGCAGGTGTTCGGCGCCCAGCGCCGCGCAGCAGGCTCCAACGGCATCACCTGGCCCAGCGTCAGGTTTTCGGGTGGCAACTGCATCGCCGCGTTCTGGCCGGATGTGCTGCCGATCCCGACGCAAGGCGCGCATTTTTCCTATCACTGGAATGGAAGTGCCGTCGATTATGTCAAAAAACTGGATACAGGCCAGATCTTTGGCGTCTTTTAACATTGTAAGGCGCCTTGGTTCTTTAGATCAGAACGCTCAAACATTGCAGCGCAGCCTTCTTACCCCGACGGTAAAAACCAACTACGGCAGGTAAACCCCCGCCGCCTTCGCCCCGCAACCGGGCTTGGTGCTGTGCAAACCGCAAAGCGCCACGCCAGCCCCCGTTGCACAACCCGCCCAAAACGGCAAAACTCAAACTCGGAGTCTCGCTCGCGCTGGATAGAAGTTGCGGGCAACGCCATGAGTTCGACGCAGCCAGAGATTACGCCACCTTCAAATTTCCACCATTTTCGCGACACTATCTGAAATCGGTACTAACTGGCATGCGCTGACCTGAAGCTTTGCCGTCTTGTGCTTGGCTTGGCAGGGTGCCTTCTATTGCTGTCAGGGTGTGGTGAACCATCAAAGGCTTTCAGGGCCATTCAACTGATTTTCGAAATGCAATCATGCCTGCGTTGTAGAGTATTTGGACCTTTTGTCATTCAGTTAACTTCGCCACCATCCGGGAACACAATGCGTACCATCAGGCCGGGATGGTTATCCTCCAGCAGCAATTGCGCGTCGTGAAGGGTGCAGATCGCGGCGACGAGGCTGAGGCCGAGGCCGTTGCCTTCGGTGGTGCGGCTTTGCTCCAGCCGGTAAAGCCTTTGCAGAACTTTTTCACGCTCCTCCACCGGAATGCCCGGCCCGTTATCGGCAATGCGCAGGATAACCTGACCATTCTGGCGTGATAGTTCGACCTGAATTGTTGACCCCGTTGGCGTGTGGCGCAGCCCGTTCTCGATCAGGTTGGCGATGGTTTGCGACAGCAAATGGCGGTCGCCGATCACCGTGAACGGGCCAGCGCCGGTCAAGCTGAGGGTCAGGCCATAGCCCTTTTCTTCGGCATCCGCGCCCAGAAAATCAACGACATCTTCGGCGACCGCTTGCAGATCGGTGGGGATCAGGCGATCCCGCACAGCGCCGCCTTCGATCTGCGCCAGTTGCAGCAGGGCCTGAAACGTCTTCACGATACGGTCGGTTTCGTGCAAGGCTTGGCCCAGCAAATCCTCCTGCCCCGCGCTCAGCACCGTCTTTTCCGTGATTTCGTCCAAGATGACGGCAACCCGCTGGATCGGGGTTTTAAGGTCATGCGCGATATCGGCCGAAACCTGACGCATGGAGGCAATCAGCGCCTCTTGTGACGTGGCCATGGTGTTCACGGCGGCGCTGATCGCGGTCAGATCATCGCGGTCATGCGCCGTGACCGGCACGCGCGCAGCCATGTGCCCGGCGGTCAGTTCGGCCAGCGTGGTCTGAATCCGGTCGATCCGCCGCCGCGCGTTTCGGGCGGCAAGGGCCCCTGCACCCGAGGCCAGAATGATTGTGGGCAACAACCCGATGAGAACCACCGACAGGATGATCTCCCCCATCTTTACAACCTGTTCGCGGGTTTTGGCGACCGTGAGCTGCCCGCGCCCGACGCGCTTGGTGCGGGCCAGATAGCTGTCGGCGATATCACCCTGGCTTTCGGCAATCGCGCTGTGGTCGATAATGGTGTAATCCTCGGCCTGCGGGAGTCCGGCGGCATTGGAAATGACCGGCCCACGATCCGGCTGATACTGCAGGATCGTCAGTTCGGAATCGGTGATCTGCACATCGGCTTGCAGCCGCGCGATCAGGGCGTTTTGATCCTTGATGGATTTATAGGTATCAAGGGTCTGGTCAATCTCATCTTCCAGCACCGCGTCGAAATTGGCGCGGATCACGAAATAGGCGGTGGCAAAGCTGGCGGCTGAGGACAAGATGAAGATGCCCAGAAACACCAGCGTCAGCCGCAGCGGGGTAGAGCGTATGGGCCACAACGCGCGTTTCATTCCGCGTCAATCCGGTAGCCGGAGCCGCGCACAGTCTGAATAATCTCCGTCTCGAACGGTTTATCGACCTTGCGGCGCAGGCGGCTGATATGGGTGTCGACCACATTGGTCATCGGGTCGAAATGAATATCCCAGACCGCCTCCATCAACATGGTGCGGGTTTGCACGCGGCCTTTGCGGCGCAACAAATGCTCCAACAGCGCGAATTCGCGGGGCAAAAGGTCAATCGGCTGGCCGGCCCGCGTGACTTTGCGCGTCAGCAGGTTCATTTCCAGATCAGCGGCTTTCAGAACGGTCGGCGCGTCTTGCATCTGGGGGCGGCGGCCAAGGGCTGCGATCCGCGCGCTTAGCTCGCCAAAGGCAAAGGGCTTGACCAGATAATCATCCCCGCCCGCATTCAGCCCTTCAATCCGGTCATCAACCCCGCCGAGAGAGGTCAGAAACAACACCGGCGTGCGGTTTTTCGCCCCGCGCAGGGTTTTCACAAGGCTGACACCGTCAATCCCCGGCAACATGCGATCGACAATCAGCACATCATAGGTGCCGACGCTGGCCTGAACCAGACCTTCGGCCCCGTTGGCGATCAGATCAACGCAATGGCCTTCCTCGCGCAGGCCATCGGCGATATAGCCGCCGGTTTTCTTGTCGTCTTCAATCACCAGAATTTTCATGGCTTGCCCGCTGTCAATAATCGGCGAGGCGTGATGCCCCGCCGATGAACCTTATCAGGGGATAAGATCAGTTGCTTTTGTTTTCGTCCTTGTCGTCCTTATCATCATCCGCCGGGGCCAGTTTCACCGAATTATCCGCCGGATTGACCAGATGCTCGGTCACAGTGCCGTCGGGCATCACAATCTCAACCTCATACATACCAGCATCGGCACCATCCTCTTCAAAATCCGCGCTCATCGCCTTGCCGCCAGTGCTTGTTTCAGCAGCGCTCACCGCCGCCGACAACGAACCGGGGGCCGCCAAAAAGGCCTTTGCCTCGGCTGGGCTCGTATCGGCAAGCGCCATCGTGGCCCCTGTCAGCAAGCCGAGCGACATCAGAGCGGTTGATCCCAGAGCCAAAATTGTATTGCGTTTCATTGTCTTCTCCTTGGTTGCGGGGCAATCACCGTGTCGCCCTCTGTCATCAATATAGGGGGCCTGTATGTGTAGCCGCTTGTCAGGCAGATTACAGATATTCCATGTTTATCGGTGCATGCCACCACCCTCGAAATAAACAAAGGGCGAAGGATTTTCACCCTTCGCCCCTCAAATCGCGTTGCCGCCGGTCTTTCGTTGCACCCAATGTCAGGCGGGCGCTTGATCCGCCTCAAACGGTGCATCATCGGCTGTATCCACCACCCTGCCCTTGATCGCCAGTTTGGCCGCCAGTGCGACCAGAACGCCAATCACAATTGCGGTTGCAACAATCATCAGCCCGGCGCCAATCGCGGCAAACCCACCCAATGCGGCCAAAACGCCCGCGACGATACGATAGATTTTCTTCATGGTTCGACTCCTGTTTCTGTCTGAACCAAACTTGGGTGGCAAAGATGACCGATAGCCGACAGTAAGGTTACAAATCGTCCACAATCCGAAAAACATACATAAATTGCTTACACGAATGGGCCTCAGCCGGTAGGCGCAAACAGGCCAAAACCCTTGTGCCGCAAAGCGGGGCCTTTGGCCTTGCCAATCTTCAGCTTCATATGCGTTTATGGCTTTATAGCCGCTGCGACCGCTTCCCCAAACGCGCGGGTGCCGGAATTTCCTCCCAGATCGCCGGTGCGTTTTTGAGGCTGCAAAAGCACCGTCTCCAATGCTTCATCAATGGCTTTACCAGCCGCGTGCAAGCGCGCATCGCCGCGTTTTGCGCCCAACCAATCCAGCAGCATGGCCGCCGAACCAATCAGTGACGATGGGTTTGCCTTGTCCTGCCCCGCAATGTCGGGGGCAGACCCGTGCTGCGCCTGCGCCATCGCATAGTCAGTGCCCGCATTCAGTGAGGCCGCCAGCCCAAGACTGCCCGCAATTTCTGATGCCAGATCAGACAGGATATCACCGAACATGTTGGTGGTGCAGATGACATCGAACTCTGCCGGGTTGCGCACCAGATGGGCACACATCGCATCGACCAACCGCTCATCATAGGCGATCTGCGGATGATCTGCGGCAACGCTGCGCACGCAGTCCAGAAACAACCCGTCCGATACGCGCATCACATTGGCCTTATGCACCGCCGTTACCTTGCCCGGCCCGGTGCCAGCCTTGCGCCGCGCCTCAGCCTCGGCAAAGGCGGCGTGGGCAATGTTCAGGCTGGCTTTGCGGGTGATTTTGCGAAAGGCCAAGGCAACATCTTCGGTTGGCATCACCTCTCCTGCGCCCGCAAACATGTTGCGATCGGCATAAAAGCCTTCGGTATTTTCGCGCACCACCACCAGATCAATCGGCACACCTGTACGCGGCGCAATTCCGGCACGGCTGCGTGCGGGGCGAATATTGGCGAAAAGATCAAGCCGTTTGCGCAATTCACCCGATGGGTTAAGCCCGCCCTTGTCGCGCGGCGGGTAGGTGTTATGCGACACTGGCCCCAGGATAAGCCCATCACAGCCGCGCACCGCATCCAAGGCGCTGTCGGGGAATGTGCTGCCAGTGGTTTTCAGCGCCTCAAACCCTATCGCCACCTCCTGCCATGAAAGCCCAAGACCAAAGGCTTTATCCGCCGCATCCAGCACAAGTCTGGTTGAGGCCGCAATTTCCGGGCCGATGCCATCACCGGGCAACAGGGCAAGTTTCAATGTCACGATGGTATTCCTTAAACGGTTTCGCGCGCGGTTCAATCGCGGCCATCACAGGGCCACAATTCCAAATTTCAGCCAATCTTCCAAACGCTTGCAGGTACAAAAACCTCACCACGGGCCAGCAACCTGGCGGTGCGCAGCAAGCCCGCAGACCGAAGCTGAAAGCCGTCTGCGTCATTTGTATAATCAACCGTCACATCAATCGAGCCGGAAGGGTGTTCGATGACAACAAGTGCTGGATTGCCTTTTGGTGCTGAAAACAGCCCCTCGGCCACGGTGCCCGGTGTCAGCACGCAAGACGCCAAACATTGCGAGCCGGTGACTGCCATGGTTGGGTGACAATTTTTGGGCATGAAATACCGCGCGGTAATGGTGCCGCCCGCCCTTGGTTCCGAAAGCAGCCCGAATTTTGGCGTAACCGAGCCGGACACATCCCCCATGCCCATCCTTTTGCCGGCCTCCACCCGGATCGGCTCCATCCGCGCGTAAAAATCGCGATTGGCGTCCAGATCGCCAGCGGCCTCATAGCCCGTAAGGCCAAAATCAGCAGCGCGCGCTATGACCATCGGCATGGCAACATCCATGCAGGTCACCTCAATCCCGTCGATCACGTCGCGCACCGAACCCGTGGGCAACAAGGCCCCGGTGCTGGAACCGACAACATCCATGAAATTAAGGTAAATCGGCGCCGCTGTTCCCGGCACCCCGTCAATCGCCGCCGCACCATCGTAACGCACGCCGCCGCCGGGGGTCTCAATAACAGCCTCGACGCGCGCGCCGGTATTGACCGAAAGCACCCGCACGCGGGTCACATCACCTGTCGGCTGAACCAAGCCCATTTCCAGCGCCGCCGGGCCAACCCCTGACAAGATATTGCCGCAGGTCGGTTTGAAATCGACGGTGCGATCTTCAACCGATACCTGGGCAAAGAAGTAATCCACATCCGCCGCAGGATCATCAGACCGCGACAGTATCGCGACCTTGGTGGTCACGGCAGCCCCGCCCCCAATCCCGTCAATATTCAGCGGATGGCCGGAACCGAGCGCGGCAATCAACACTTTGGCCAAAGTGTCACGATCCTGTGGCAGGTCGCTGCGTTTGAAATAAGGCCCCCGCGAAGTGCCGCCGCGAAAGAACCAGAAAGGGATTGCCGTTTGTGTCATCTTCATTCCCTCAACGGATCGGCCAAGGCAGATCATAGGTATTTTGCAACCAGCCCGACGGGAAATTCAGGCTGAGCATATAGGCCAGCCCCAGAATGAACCCTGCTGCGGCAAGCGTCAGCACGCCAGTCATAAGCCAGGTCGCCTTTGCCCGCAGCTTCAGGAAAGCCACGAAAAACAGGATCATCGCGATGTAGAAACCTGCGACCGCCGTGGCCACAACCAGACCTGCAATCCACGCAGGGCCGGTCCAGAACCAGCTATTCCCGCTTTGGCCCACATGATCGCCAACGATTTCATAGTCATAAAACGCCGGATGGTCTTCATGGCCGCGCCACAGGTGAACCAGCAAGATCAGCCCGAAAACCAGACCAACAACCCCAACCCCAAGCGGAAAGACCGCCCCAAGGAAGGATTTATCAATCGCATCCCAAAGGGCGACCGCAAAGAACGCCATCATTGCCAGCGCAAAGCCGATCTGAATGGTGCGGCTGGTACGCGAGGTTGCCACCACGCCCCCGGTGGTGCCGGTATCATCGACACGGTTCTTCAGGCCGAAATAAACCGAGGCAAGGGTCATTGCGGCGATAATCAGCACACCGGGACGAACCAGAAACCCCCAGCCGTTGAACTGCAACGCCTGATAAAAGAACGTCTCGGCCTGCGGGGCCAGCACGAAACCGATCAGCAAGGCCGGACGGGGCCAGCCAAACCGTTTCATCAAGATGCCCACAACCCCAATCGCCAGCAAGGCCACAAGGTCCGACAGATCGCGCGTTGCCTGAAACGCGGCAAAGCAGATCAGGGCGATCATGAACGGTGCCAGATAATGAAACGGAATCTCGGTCAGCCTGGAAATCGGCTGTGCCAGCATCATGCAGATGCCCGCGCCCATGATATTGGCAATCGCCAGCGACCAGATGATCGAATAGGTGATATTCAGGTCCGGGCCGACCATTGACGGCCCCGGCTCTATCCCGATCAATACCATGCCACCCAGAAACACCGCCATAGAGCCGGAACCGGGAATGCCAAACAGCATCGTCGGCAACAGCGCCCCGCCCTGCATCGCGTTATTGGCACTTTCAGGCGCGATCACGCCGCGAATATCGCCATTGCCAAAATTCGGATTGTCTCTGGTCGTCTGAACCGCATGGCCATAGGCGATCCAGTCCACGACCGACCCGCCAAGCCCCGGTATCGCACCGATCATACACCCGATCCCTGAGCAGCGGATGGACAAGAACAGGTTCGCCCACCAGTCCCGCAACCCTTGCAGCCAACCGCTGCCCAAGACGTTGCGCTCGGAGATAGAGGCGTTCTTGCGCAGCAGGTCCGATATTTCGGGGATGGCGAACAGACCAAGGCCAATGATGACCAAGGGAATACCGTCATAAAGATATTCGGTGCCAAAGATCATCCGAAATTCGCCCGTGGCGGGGGCCGCGCCAATTGACCCGATCAAAAGCCCGATCACGGCGGCGGCAAGCCCCTTGGGCAGGCTTCGGCCGGCAAGCACCGCGACCATCGACAAGCCGAAAAGCGCAAGCATGAACAATTCAGCCGAGCCGAAAAGCAAAATCAGCGGTCGCGCGATCAGCACGAAAAACGTCAGAATCACCGCGCCGACAATACCGCCAAACAGTGATGAGATGAACGCAGCCGAAAGGGCCCGCGCCGCCTGGCCCTGCTTGGCCAGCGGAAAGCCGTCAAGAACCGTGGCCTGGCTGGCGCTCGACCCCGGAATCCCCATCAAAACCGATGCAAATGTATCAGACGTGGGGATAACGGCCACAAGGCCAATCAGCATGCCCAGCGCCGAGATAGGGTCCATGCCGTAAAGAAACGGCACCAACAGCGAAAGCCCGGCAATCCCGCCAAGGCCCGGAATAACGCCGATCGTCAGCCCGACCGACACGCCAAGCAGCATATAGGCCATATGCTGGAACGTAAGCAGGGTTGCGAGGGCCGAGAGCAACGTGTCGATCATATCATATCCTCATGCCCAGCGCATGATAACACCGAGCAAACAATGGTTTACGGGCGAGAAATAGAAGTTGGCGGCCCGCCTTTCCGGTGGGCCGCCAAAAGATCACTCGTCAGCACCCAGTTTCACGCCGTAATCTGCAGACAGCATATCAACCACCTGCTTGCGCAGCTCTGCCGAGATGACAGTGCCTTTCTTGAACAGCGAATCCGCGGCCTTGCCAGTCACCTGCTCATAGGTTCCAAGCACGGCTTCCTTGTTGGCTTGATATTCCGGGTCCGCTTTCATCGCGTCCACTGCTGCCTGATAGACATCGACGATATCTTGCGGGGTGTCTTTGGGCAGGAACAGCATCTTTTGCGCCGGGAAGCCGGCGGTAAAGAACGCGAAATAGGCGTCATATTCCGGGCCTTCCGGTGCCTTGCCGGTCATCGTTGTATAGGCCTCGTTGAAATCGGGAAGGTCGGGGAAGGTCGGATCCCGCATCGGGTTGCCGTCTTCATCCAGCGTGCCCCAGCTGAACAGCGGAACAGCGGTGCCTGCCGCAACCAGCGGCTCTACGTTTTTGATATAGGCCGAAGATGTTTGATAGTCGATGTTGGTCTCGCCACGCTCAAACGCCAGACGGCCATCGCCGCGACCCTTGAAGCCAAAGACGTGCTGAACCTCCAGCCCCATCAGCTTGAAGCCCAATAGCGGCACCAGATCAAGCGAGGTCGCACCCTGGCTTGCATAGACCAGCTTTTGCCCTTTGAGCTTGGCAATCTCGGACGGTGCGGTCACGCCGGTTGAGGGGGATGTATAGGCAACGCCACCCGTCGGCGAGGCCATCACGATCTTCCAGTCGGCATATTCATAACGCACGCGCGGATCGCCCAACAGATAGGGAAACTGCGTGGAGCCGGAAGTGCCAAGCAGCGTCAGCCCATCAGGCTTGGCGCGGGCCGCAAACAGGTTGGTGCCTTTGGTCGAGCCGCCACCGGGTTCGTTGACAACCACAATGGTTGGATTCCCCGGCAGATATTTGCCCAGAAGCGGCGCGTTGAAGCGCGCCCAGGTGTCAGAACCGCCACCAGCGGAAAACGGGATGATCCATTCAATCGTTTTACCTTCGAATGTGACCTCTGCCGCTGCCGGCACTGTCAGCCCGAAAGTGGCGGCCGCACCAAGGGCCAGCCCCAGCGCACCGCGACGCGTTGTCGAGAAAAATTTGGTCATGTGTCGTCCTCTCCCATATTGTTTTAACAAGGTTGCCCGATCCTTGACGGTGTTGCATCAAAAAACTTGCGCCCTTCTTACAAAGCCAGCGTGTTTTTCGTACCCCAGGGCAGCTTGATATTGCGCACAGTATTTGCGCATGCTGTCGGAAACCTGTCGAAAACCTATTCAGGGCAAATGAATGCGGATTGTACTTGTCGAAGACAATGAAAGCCTGGCGCAGGGTATCGTGAACGCCCTGCGCGATCTGGGCTATGCCGTAGATTGGCTGGCCGATGGCGAGGAAGCGTTTCGTTTTCTGGCAACCGAAGGCGGAGATATCGCAATTATAGATTTCAACCTTCCCGGACTTAGCGGGATCGAGATTGTAAGGGCGCTGCGCAAACGTGGGTCCACGATTCCGGTGTTAATCCTGACTGCACGCGGAGAACTGAGCGACCGGGTGGCGGGGCTGGATGCAGGTGCGGATGATTACCTGGTCAAACCCTTTGATATGGCCGAACTGACGGCGCGGATCAGGGCGCTGTCGCGGCGGCGCGCAGATATCGGGTCCGGCATCCGCGAAATCGGTCGGATATGCTTCGACCAAACCGCGCGCACGGTGACCGGCCCTGCGGGTGCGATAGACCTTCCGCGCCGCGAACTTGCGCTGCTGGAATGTCTGATGGACCATAGCGGCAGGATCGTCTCAAAAGAGCGGATCGCAGACACGCTTTACGGGGTTGGCTCTGAAATGGATGCCAACGCGGTAGAGCTGCTGATCTCGCGGCTACGGCGCAAGCTGGCGGGTACTGGCGTCACGATCAGGACAGCGCGCGGTTTGGGCTATTTGCTGGATGATGATCCGGCATGAACCACTGGTCTTTGCGCAGCCGCTTGTTTGTGCTTATCATTGTGCCGTTGGTTCTGGTTGCCAGTCTGGCGGCGGCGGCGCGGTTTGTCATGGCCGAACGCATGTCGCAACAGCTTTATGACAACACGCTTTTGACCGTCGCGCTGACAATTTCGCGCGATGTCGTGCTGAGCGAAGGCGATATGCTGACCGAACAGCTATTGGATGCCTTGACCAAGGCGCTTGGCGATCCGGTCTATTACCGTATCGAGGGGCCGGACGGGCGGTTTGTGACCGGCTATTCCGATCCGCCCCCCCTGCCGAAATTCGCCAAGGTTAAATCTGGCGTCCCATATTTTTATGATGCGGTCAGCCTGGGTCGGCCCGTGCGGGTCGTCACCATGCGTGAATTTATCGCAGAGCCGCAATTTGGGGGCTGGGTCACGGTGAACGTCTGGCAAACCATGCATCAGCGCGAGGCGCTTAGCCTTCAGTTGGTCGCACAGGCGGTTGTGCTGATGACGGTTGTGGTTGCCGCTGCTGCGCTTTTGGTCTGGTTCGGCATCAACCTTGGCCTGAGGCCGCTGTTGCAGTTGCGAGAGGCTGTCGCAGAACGCTCGGCCGGGGATTTGCGCCCGATACGGCGCGTCGTTCCGAAAGAGGTGCGCAATCTGGTGGGCGCGGTGAATTCGCTTTTCGCACGGCTGACAGAGGCTTTCGCGCTGCGCGACGCGTTCATTTCCGATGCCGCGCATCAATTGCGCAACCCCATCGCCGCGATTCAGGCACAGGCCGAAGCCGCCACCACCGCCCCGGATGAGGCCGAACTGCGCAAACGCGTGGCAGAACTTGCAGCAACCGCACGCAGAACCGGGCGGCTTACCAAGCAGCTTTTGTCGATGGAGAAGGCGCGCGGCCGTTCTGCGCCCGACACCTGGCAAGCCGTGGATATCGGCGCGCTTGCACAAGACCTGACCCGGCGCTTTGCCGAACAAGGGATGCGCGGCGGGATTGGCGTGTCGTTCAGGGTCTCGGGCGATGCACGCAGCATTCTCGGTGATCCGGTGATGTTATCGGAAGCGATAGAAAACCTGTTGGACAATGCCAGCCGTTACGGAGGCGACGAAGTCGCGCTGGAGGTCACATTCGGGCCCGATGATGTGGCAATCAGCGTATGCGACAACGGCCCCGGCATCGCCCCGGATCTGCGTGACCGGATTTTTGACCGGTTTGTCCGCGGCGAGGATGATGGCTCTGGCGGGTGCGGGCTTGGCCTGGCCATCGTGCGCAAGATCGTAGAGGCGCATGGCGGGACCGCTCATTTCCTTGACTGCCAAGACGGTGCCATGGTTGAAATCCGTCTTCCGCTTGCAGCCTGACGGAAGGGGGTGAACTGCCCCTTCCTCCAGGCTTTGGTGCTAAGCGGTGGTTTTGCTGCCGGTTTGCGCATCACGGATCAGCGCCGCAAGGCGGTAAAACCCATGCACCATCTTGGAGTAAGGCGTGGTCAGGAAAAATGCCAGAACCGCCCCCAGATGCACCGCCAGCAGCGGCGCCACCAGCGCGGTGCCGGTCGCGGCATAAAGCGCAAGCCCGGTGAACCCGGTCAGCCCCAACAGGACCACAAACGCCATCTCTCCGCCCCAGGCACTCGCTGCGCCCAGCGCCTTTTCAGACCGCGTTTTCAGCGAAATCAGCCAGACCGCCCCAACCGTCAGCAGCACGCCCCCCGGCAGGCCAAACAGCTTGGGCAACGAGAACACCCCATAAGGTGCCTCCATGCCAAAGGCATAATGCATCACCGTGCCCGAGGAAGTCGCGGCGAAGCACAGCAAAAAGCCATACATCACCATCTGATGCGCCCAACGCCGCTTGTTGGAAAAGCGGTCGCCAATTTCAAAGTTACAGCCCTGCCCCTGCCCGCCGCCAAGGTTGCGCATACTTGCAGCACTGGCAAAGGCGTGGCGGATATGCGCCCACCGGATGCGCGCGCCGCCCACCTCTACCCAGTAACGGCGCAGGCCGATGCCGATAATGGCCAAGGGGCCAAGAAAAGCGGGGGCGAAAATCGCAACCATGGCGGTATGCGCAAGATAGGCGTAAAACCCTTCGCCCGACTCCGGGCGCAAAGCCACGAGCGCGGCAAACAGCAGCGCAAACCCGGCCACCAGCGCCAAACCGATGGCGACCCCGCTGCGCTGAAACGCGCCGGCAAAAGCGCCCGGCCATGCAAACCGGTCCCAGCTGTCATGCCGCACCTCGGCCAGAATTGCGGGCAGGTTCAGGTTGAACTCATGCGGGGCGGTGTATTGGCAGGCATGATAGCAGCCTTGGCAATTATGGCACAAGCTCGCCAGTTGCGTGATATCACCATCCGCAAACATCCGCTTTTCGGCGATGGCGGGAAACACCGCGCAAAACCCTTCGCAATAGCGGCAAGCGTTGCAAATCTCGACCTGACGGCGGGCCTCTTGGGTCAGGTCCAGCCCGGCAAGGTTTATCGGTTCAAGCGACATATTTAGCGGCCTCCTTGCCTGCGATGCGTCCAAAAACGGTGCCGATGGTCATACCAAACCCCGCCAGATAACCCTGTCCAAGAATTGACCCCGCCATGATTTCACCTGCAGCCCACACATTGACCATAAGACCGTTTGCGCCCGAGACCCGCGCGGTGTCATCCACCTTCAGCCCCAGATAGGTAAAGGTCACGCCGGGGCGCAATTCATATCCGTAATAGGGCGGCTGATTGAGGGGGCGCGCCCAGTTGGTCTTGGGCGGCTCCAGCCCTTCGGTGGCCAGCCCGTCCAGCTCATTGCCATGAAAGGTGCCGGGGCGGCAGGCGGCGTTGAACGCGTCAACCGTTTCTTTCAACGCGGTCGCCGACAAACCCAGCTTTTCACCCAGTTCTTCGATTGTGTCAGCGATGACCGGCGGGAACACCGAAGGCATAAATGAATTGATGCTTTGGCTGTCGATAATGGAATAGGCCACCTGATCGGGCTGCGCCGCCACCAACCGCCCCCAGATCGCATAGCGTTTGGGCCAGACATCCTCACCCTCATCATAGAACCGCTTGCTGTGACGATTGACGACGACCGAGAACGGCACACAGTCCAGCCGGGTCACGATACCGCCGTCAAACTTTGGCGCGCGCCCGTCGATGGCAACCGCGTGACATTGCGTCGGGTCACCCACCGATTCCGCGCCCTGATCCAGCATATCCTTGAGCACCACACCGCGGTTATAGGGCGTGCCGCGGATCAGAAAGTTCCTGGCGGCAGGCCCCCAGGCGCGGGCCAGCCAATCCAGATCGGCCTGAAACCCGCCCGAGGCAAGCACCACCGCGCGCCCATTCACGCGCGCAACCTCTCCCGAAATCTCGCAATCAACCCCGCTGAAGAGTCCGTCTTTGATATCCACATGCTTGACCTGCGCCTCATAGATCACGGTCACGCCCAGATCTTCGACGCGGTTGTAATAGGCATTCACCAGCGCCTTGCCGCCCCCAAGGAAAAACGCATTGGTACGCGACAGCGACAAAGTCCCCGAAAGCGAGGGCTGAAACCGCACGCCCTGCCGTTCCATCCACGGCAAACACGTCTCAGAGGTGCGAATCGCCAAGCGCGCCAAATGCTCATCGGTCTGGCCTTTGGTCACCAGCAACAGGTCATCGTAATATTCGGCTTCCTCATAGGAATCGGTCAAAACCGACAATGGCCCTTGATGCATACAGCGAAAGTTGCGGGTATGGCGCGAGTTGCCACCACGATAATCTTTCGGTGCGCCCTCCAGAATGATCACACTCGCCCCGGCCTCTGCCGCCTCGATCGCGGCACAAAGCGCGGCATTGCCCCCGCCCACCACGACAACATCCCAGAGTTTGTCTATTTGGTTCATAGTGGTTGGCTCCCTTGTTCTTCGGATCGAAACTGGCGCAGCCGCATGGCATGGGCCGCGTTGATATGGGCCCGCATCAGCGTCTCTGCCCGGTCGGCATCGCGGGCCTGAAGCGCTGTCAATATCGCCTCATGCTCGGCCTGCGCCTGGGTGACACGGCCCGCATCTTGCATCGTGGTGGGGCCAAGGATCAGCAGCGTTTTTTCCAAACCGGCCACTGCATCCAGCAAAAAACGGTTGCGGGCCGCATCCAAAAGCGTGCGGTGAAACTGACGGTTCAGCGCATACAACCGCGGCGCTTGCGCCGGCGTCAACGCCATCTCATCCGAAATCGCCCGCAATTCGGCCAGTTCCACATCTGACGCGGTACGCGCGGCCAACCGCGCGGCGGTGCCTTCCAGCACGGTGCGCATCTCATAAAGCTCGGTCACTTCTGAATAGGTCAGCCGGCGAATACTGGCACCGACGCGCGGCACATGCACCACCAAGCCATCCGCCTCCAGCGCGCGGATCGCCTCACGGACCGGGGTGCGGCTGATGCCCAGACGATCCGCAAGGTCGGTTTCGGTCAGCCGATCACCGGGGCCAAGCGCACCCGAGCGAATTTCAGAGATCAGCCGTTGGTAGGCATCCTGACCCTGGCTAAGATCACGGATTGGCAGGGGATTGGTGGCCAAGGCAAACTCCGGGGTTGTCTTTTGTATACACTTGGATACAGTCGGATTCATTACTTGTCAACGAAAGTTCACTCATGCCTTTTTCGGCCTCGCTTCAGCCCTTTACCCGCACGGCGGGCACCTTGCTTTTGGCCGCCCTTGGTGCGGCGTTGTTCAGCGCACTGGGCTTGCCGCTGCCGTTTTTGTTCGGCCCTATGCTTGCCTGCCTGATTGCGGCATTGCTGGGCGCGCCTTTGCGTGGCACAGGGCAAGTTGCAGTGGCCGCACGCACCATTCTGGGCGTTGCGGTTGGCGCATCCATCACCCCTGATCTTGTGACCGTGCTGCCGCAAATGGCGCTGTCGGTCGCGCTGATCCCGCTTTATATCCTGTGTATCGGGCTGGTTGGCGTGCCGTTTTTTCGGCGCATCTGCGGATTTGACCCGGTCACATCCTATTACGCGGCCATGCCCGGCGGCTTGCAAGACATGGTGATTTTCGGGACCGAGGCCGGTGGCGATCCGCGCGCCTTGTCATTGATCCATGCCACGCGGGTTTTGATAATTGTCACCGTCGCACCAATCCTGCTGACACAGGCCTTTGATACCCCGCTCAGCCACCCTGTCGGCGCACCGATTGGCGACATTGACATCATCGAACTTGTGCTGATGGCGCTTGCCGCGCTGATCGGCTGGAAGGTAGGCGAGCGGATCGGCTTGTTCGGTGCCTCCATCCTTGGGCCGATGATCGTGACTGCCGCGCTGTCGTTGGCAGGCCTGATCCATGCACGCCCGCCTGCCGAGGCCATTTTGACCGCACAGTATTTTATCGGCATCGGCATCGGCGTGGGCTATGTCGGTGTGACGCTGGCCGAATTGCGGAAATTTGTGCTGGCAGGCGTTGCCTATGTGATTTTACTGGCGCTTCTGGCAATTGCCTTTACCGAGTTTGTCGTGCTGACCGGCCTTGCCGCACAGGTGGAAGGGTTCTTGGCTTTTGCCCCCGGCGGGCAGGCAGAAATGACGGTTTTGGCAATCGTCGCCGGGGCAGATCTTGGTTTCGTAATCGTGCATCACCTCACACGTATCGTGCTGGTCATCACCGCCGCCCCTATCGTTGCCCGTTATATGAAGTTCTAGCCGTCTTTTGCGGTGCCTGCCCGCCCGAAGCCGCGCCTGAAGCCATCAAAAAGAGGTCACTATGAAGGTCCATATTCTTGACGATTGGTTTGACACCCTGCGGCATTTGCCCTGCTTTGAAAAGCTGCGCGGCCATGACGTGACAATCTGGAATGACCATCCCCCCACCACCGCCCTGCTGGCCGATAGGCTGGCCGAAGCCGAGGCATTGGTGCTGTTTCGCGAACGCACGCCCGTAACCGCCGACCTGTTGCAACGCTTGCCAAAGCTGAGGCTGATCAGCCAGCGCAGCGTATACCCGCATATTGATGTGGCGTCCTGCACGGCGCAGGGGGTGCTGTTATGTTCCAACATGCATGCCGATGGCCATTCCGTCGCAGCAGCGGAATTGACCTGGGCGCTGGTGCTGGCCTGCGCCCGCCAATTGACGGCGCAGAACGCCGCAATCAAGGCCGGGCAGTGGCAAATGGGCGTCGGTCAGTCACTGGCAGGGCGCAGATTGGGGCTATATGGGTATGGGCGCATCGCGCAGGCTGTGGCAGGCTATGCCCGCGCCTTTGGGATGGAGGTAGTCTGGTGGGGCTCCGATGCCGGACGGGCCCGCGCCGTTGCTGCAGGCGAAACGCTGGCCGAAAGCCGCGCCGCCTTCTTTGCCGACAGTGACTTTATCAGCCTGCATGTGCGGCTGAAACCAGAAACCCAGGGGATCATAACCCTTGCAGATCTGGGCCGGATGAAACAAAGCGCCAGCTTTATCAACACCTCGCGCGCAGGGTTGGTGCAGGCGGGGGCGTTGCTGACGGCGATGCGTGCAGGGCGGCCGGGGCGCGCGGGGATCGACGTGTTTGAAACCGAGCCCCTGACGGCGGCGGATGACCCGCTGGTCCATCACCCCAATGTCATCGCCACCCCGCATATCGGCTTTGTCACCGAAGATGAACTCGACACCCAGTTCGCCGATATCTTTGATCAGATCAATGCATTTGCAATGGGGAACCCGATCCATATGATCAACTCTGCGGTCTGGCCCCGGAAGTAGAACCTGTTGCGGTTTTTGAGATTCGAGGGCCCGGACAGATCAGCGTCATGGCATTTCCCCGTGTCGCCCAAGTTCGTGAATGCCCTGATGTGACTGCGAATCTCTGATCCCCCGATGTCAAAAGCCGCTGCCGTGGGTCAACGCCGAAAGATGGCCAAGAATGCAGTGGCGCGACGCGGGGCCAGCATCGCCTTGGCCCGCCGTGCCTTTGGTGTCAGCGAGACCTGTTATCGCTATGGCCCCAAGCTGCGCGCCGAGAACGAAGAAATTGCCGATCTTCTGACCGGTCTGACCGATGCCCGCAAAGCCTGGGATTTGGCCTGTGTTTTCTGCACCTGCGCAACGTGAAGGGGCCCCCATGGGCCTGTTACCCGGCAATGCATGTTTACATGCATGAGAGGGCACAAACGCGTCTATCCACTGGCCGTCAGGTGATTGCGCCGCAATCACCGTCAGGCGGATCTACTGCGAGCTGGCAGTTAAACCTGCGGATCAAGCCGCGCAAGCGACTGAAGCGGGACATCCGTAGCCTGGACAGGATCATCGAATGGCGCGGCAAGCCCGGCACCATAAGGGTCGACAATGGCCCCGAATACATCAGCGAAAAGCTGATGAAATGGGCCAAGAAACATGGGGTTACCATCCAGCACATCCAACCAGGCCAGCCCCAGCAGAACGCTTATGTCCGCCGCCCGGCAGATGATACACCGCATCGTCGAGAGGGGAGCGCTACAACCGCACCGTCCAGCATGAATGGCTTGACCAATACATCATCGAAAGTATCGAGGAGGCACAGGATCACGCCACGCAATGGCTCTGGACATACAACAACGACCGCCCCAACATCCCTCTCACGGTTTGCAGGCAAACCGTTGCCGGGCAACGGGGCATCGGTGGCATCACACCCGCCATGAAACTGAAAATGGCCGCGTAAGTTCTGCGAACGCACCCCGTTAAAAATGGGGGAGATGACCCCATCCCTATCTCTGCATAGACGGTTTTCAGACTGTTGAAATAGAGTGTCGGAGTATTCGATTATGGCGACGTGGTGGAATAGTGCACACAAGACACTTAAAATCTGTCTTTCTGCTTCCAGAAGCGTATTGTTTACATGTGATTAAGGCACTACTGATGTTTTTGGGCCTGAATTAGACCCAATGGAGAGTTCAACGACTACGCGCTATGCGGGCGTGCTGGAATGGTAGACAGACCAGACTTAAAATCTGTTGGGGCTTGTCCCCGTGTGGGTTCGAGTCCCACCGCCCGCACCACTTTCAATGTAGTTAACAGGCTGCTGAAATAGTTCTGCCTCGACAGAAATTTGAGAACATGATTCACCCTTTGCACGGCAAGGGCGGGGGTGATGATGCGCGGGACGGATGGGACGAGCGGGTCGCTGTTCAGCTATGTCGATCTGGAGGAGCGTATCCCGCCGCGACACCCCCTGCGCAAGATCAGACAGGTGGTCAATGACGCGCTCTCCAGCCTCGATGCCGAATTCGAAGCGCTTTACACTGATTTCGGCCGCCCTTCGATCCCGCCGGAACGGCTGATCCGGGCGAGCCTGCTGCAAATCCTGTTCCCGCTCCGATCCGAGCGGCCGTTGATGGAGCAGATGGATTACAACCTGATGTTCCGCTGGTTTGTCGGGCTTGGAATTGATGACCCAGTGTGGGGTGAAGAGCGTCTTGGAATTGATCCAGTGGATCAATTCAGCCCTGAACGGGCGGAGCCCCGGGCCGAAGGCCCAGCGTGTTCACGAAGAACCGCGACCGGCTGCTGAGCACGGAGATATCGCGCAAGGGGGTGGCGGCAATTTTGGCTCACCGCGAGGTGGCGCCGCTCTTGTCGGATGAGCATTTCTCGGTCGACGGCACGCTGGCGAAAGCCTGGGCGTCGATGAAGAGCTTCCAGCCGAAAGCCGATGCGGCCCCGCCTGACAATGAAGGGCGTGGCGATCCGCCCGATAACGCCGCCGAGACCGACCAGAGGCCCCGCAAAACCAAACCCCACCGGAATGCCGAGATCGATTTCAAGGGCGAGAAGCGCTCGAACGCCACCCACGCTTCGACCACGGACCCGGAGGCACGGCTCTACAAGAAATCGCCCGGCACCGCTGCGATGCTGTGTTTCATGGGCCATGCGCTGATGGAAAACCGTAACGGGCTGATCGTGCAGGGCGACCTGACCCAAGCCCCCTCTCGGCAGCATGCTGCGCATGCGCCTGCCGGGCAATGGACGGTCATGCCGAACGCAAGGCAGCGTAGGACATGACCGTCATTCCCCCGGATCGACCCGACGGCTGACATTGGGGGCCGACAAGGGTTATGACGCGAACGAGTTCGTCGCCAACCTGCGCAAAGCCTGCGCCACGCCGCACGTCGCCCAGAAATCGTGATATTCAGCAATCGACGCCAGAACCATCCGGCACGAGAGTTACGCCCTGTCGATCAAGCACCGCAAACGGATCGAGGAGGCCTTTGGCTGGGCCAAGATTGTCGGCGGCATGGCTCAGATCATGTATCGCGGGATCGGGCGTGTCCGTTCAAGGTTCATCCGGATTGATCCCCATCAGGTTGCCAAGGTTGGTCGGTCAACGAAGGAAACAACATTTGCAGTCCCGGTGTTGTCCCGAGATAGCACAACGACCCATATACTATACAAGGACAGAATAATGAGCGTTATTTTTAAGGTGTTTAAGTGGTGCCCGGAGACGGATTTGAACCGCCGACACGCGGATTTTCAATCCGCTGCTCTACCAACTGAGCTATCCGGGCACGTAGGGTGGGTATTATGACACAGGACCGAGGCTGTCCAGAGGAATTGCGCAAAATAATCACATGATCGGTGTGTTTTACTGGCGCAAAGAACCACCGTCTTCCAAGCGCGCTGCCCCCTCATCATCCTCGTCTTGATCTGTCACTGCCGCCGGGATCGCGTATCCGCCGGTCAGCCACTTGCCAAGGTCAATATCGGCGCAGCGGCGTGAGCAGAAAGGCTTGTATTTGGCATCACTCGCGCGCGCGCAGATCGGGCAGTTCATGGCCTGCCCCCTGCCAGCACTTCGGCCAGGGCCAGACGGTCGCGTTTGCGAACCAATTCATACAGGCCCAAAGTGGTCCAGCCCACAAGGCTGGTTTCTGCCGCTTCGCCTTTGAAGGCCGCGCGCAGCACTTGGTCCAGCACTGCCCGATCGCGTTTTGGCATCGGCGCAAAATCAATCACAATCTGGCCACCCAACCCGCGCAGCCGCAGTTGGCGCGGCAATTCGCGGGCGGCAGCTATATTGGCCTTGAGGCCCGCCGCCGGGCTCGTATCCCCGCCCGTATTCACATCCACGGCCAGCAGCGCGCGGGTCGGTTGCAACATCATGTGGCCCGCGTCGAGCAAATTCACCCGCGGCTCCAACACCGCGTCGATCATCTCCAGCACACCCAAATCCGCAAAACCGCCTTCGATCACCTCATCCGGTGCGGGATCGGCCCAATCGCGCCACGCGGTTTCATGGGCACCGGCCCCCTCTACCAGCAATTCCGGCCCGCCGTTGGTATCGGCCAGCACGGCCTCGGCCAGATCACGCACAGCGACGATATCGGCAGTAATATCAGCCGGGTCCACGCCTTCACATGCCGAGCGCAGGATAAGACCAAGCGTTTCGGATGCGCCGTTCAAGGCGGCATCGGCCAACGCCTCCAACGCCGCGCGGATATCTTCATCCTTGATACGGCGAGAGATATTGCGGCCCGGCGCCCCCGGCGTGGCAATCGCATAGCGGCTTTTGAACAGCAGCCGCGTCGTAACCGGCACAGCTTTGCCCGACTCGGCAGGGCCGGTAACCTGAACCAGCAGCCGCGCCCCCGGCGCGATGCCGGCAGTCTGGCGCAAGAACCCCATGCCCCCGGGCAGTTTCACAAAAACCCCGCCCTGCCCTTTCATCGGACGGTCAGCGACCACGCGATAAATCGCGCCCGGCAACGCCTGATCATCTGCCGGGTCGACCAGCAAATCCTGCAAATGGCCATCAACCAGCAGCGCTGCCGCAGGTCGTCCCTGCACCTCATCCAGAACAACGCTACGGCCCTTCATGGCTTTTCCTTCCAAAGCGGGTAGCCCGCCGTTGCCAACATCGCGGCGGTTTCCGCCACAGGAAGCCCCATGATCGCGGTGAAAGACCCCGAAATCCACGGGATAAACGCGCCAGCCATGCCCTGAATGCCATAGCCCCCCGCCTTGCCGCGCCAGTCATTGCTGGCAAGATAGGCGTTCAACTCATCATCCGACAATCGCTTCATCTTGACGGCTGAAACCACTTCGCGCGTCCACATCTTATCCCCTTGGCGCAGTGCTATGGCGGTAATCACTGAATGTCTGCGCCCGCCAAGGGCCAGCAAGAACGCCGCAGCCTCGCCCGCATCGGCGGGTTTGCCCATGATTCGGCGCCCCAGCGCGACCGTCGTGTCGGCGCAAAGCACAAGGTCTTCGGCCCCTGCCGTCACAGCCCGCGCCTTTTCGCGCGCAATCCGCGCACAATAGGGGCGCGGAAGCTCGGCCTTCAGCGGGGCCTCATCTATATCAGGGGGCAGCACGGCGTCCGGCACCACACCAATCTGCGCCAACAGGTCAAGCCTGCGCGGGCTGGCAGAGCCAAGGATCAACCGCATGCGCTTACTTGAAGCGGTAGTTGATGCGACCCTTTGTCAGGTCGTAAGGTGTCATTTCCACCTGAACCTTGTCGCCAGCCAGCACGCGAATACGGTTCTTGCGCATCTTGCCGGCCATCACCGCGATCAACTCGTGGCCGTTCTCAAGTTCGACCTTGAATGTCGCATTCGGCAAAAGTTCCTTCACGACACCGGGGAATTCGAGAATGTCTTCTTTGGCCATGGTCACTCCAATAACGTTGAGCCCGCAAAAATGCGAGCTTTTGCGGGCATATGCGCCCAATGCGCCTGATTTTCAAGGGCAAAGTGCAATTCGGGCGGCCTCATGCGGCAAAACATAGGGCCAAAGCCGCCTATTCCTTTGGAATCACGCGCAGATGCAATTCGCGCAGCTGCTCATTTGTTGGTTCTGACGGCGCGTTCATCAGCAGATCTTCGGCGCGCTGGTTCATCGGGAACATGATCACTTCGCGGATATTCGCCTCATCTGCCAGCAACATCACGATGCGGTCAATCCCCGCCGCACAACCGCCGTGGGGCGGCGCGCCGTATTTGAAGGCTTTGACCATACCGCCGAAACGCTTGTTGACCTCATCATTCGGGTAACCCGCGATTTCAAAGGCTTTGTACATGATTTCCGGCTTGTGGTTGCGAATACCACCCGAAATCAGCTCATACCCATTGCAGGCAAGGTCATATTGATAGGCGTAAACCTGCAACGGATCGCCCTGCAGCGCCTCCATCCCGCCTTGCGGCATCGAGAATGGATTATGGCTGAAATCAATCTTGCCTTCGTCGTCTTTCTCGAACATCGGGAAATCAACGATCCACGCAAAGCGGAACGTATCTTTTTCCGTCAACCCGAGTTCATTGCCGATCTCATTGCGCGCACGCCCCGCGACCGCCTGGAAGGTTTCCGGCTTGCCGCCGAGGAAGAAGGCGGCGTCGCCAACACCGAGGCCGAGTTGTTGGCGGATGGCTTCGGTGCGCTCTGGGCCGATGTTTTTGGCAAGGGGACCGGCGGCTTCCATCCATTTGCCATTTCCCAGGTCAATCCGATCAGATTTCCATTGCTCAGCATTGGTCAGCGCTACGCCATGTGCGTGGTTTGCAGCGGCGGGGTTTTGCATGTCGTTGCCGCCAAGTTGCTCATAAGACGGCATCTCAACTTCACGCCAGAAAATATACCCCATCCCCGGCAGCCCTTGCTGTTGCGCAAAGGCGTTCATGCGGTCGCAGAACTTGCGGCTACCACCTGTCGGCGCGGGAATCGCGCGGACTTCATTGCCTTCATTCTCCAGCAGCTTGGCGAAAATGGCAAAGCCGGAGCCGCGGAAATGCTCGCTCACGTCTTGCATCTTGATCGGGTTGCGCAGGTCGGGCTTGTCCGACCCATACCATTTCAGCGCGTCATTATAGGCGATCAGCGGCCAGTCGGTATCAACTTTCTTGCCGCGGCCGAACTCCTCAAATATCCCCTGAATAACCGGCTGCGTGGCGGCAAACACGTCTTCTTGCTTGACGAAAGACATCTCAATATCAAGCTGATAGAAGTCGGTTGGGGATCGGTCTGCGCGCGGGTCTTCGTCGCGGAAACAGGGCGCGATCTGGAAGTATTTGTCAAATCCCGACACCATGATCAACTGTTTGAACTGCTGCGGCGCTTGTGGCAGGGCATAGAATTTGCCCGGATGCAGGCGCGACGGCACCAGAAAATCCCGCGCGCCTTCGGGTGACGACGCGGTGATGATCGGGGTTTGAAACTCGTTGAAACCCTGATCCCACATCCGGTTGCGGATAGAGCGCACGACGTTGGACCGCAGCATCATATTCGCGTGCAGTTTCTCGCGGCGCAGGTCAAGGAAGCGGTAGGTCAGGCGGGTTTCCTCGGGGTAATCCACCTCGCCAAACACCGGCATCGGCAGCTCATCCGCAGCGCCCAGCACTTCCATGTCGCGGATATAGACCTCAATCTCACCCGTTGGCAGCTTGGGGTTCACCAGTGACGCATCCCGCGCCTTGACTGTGCCGTCAATCCGGATGACCCATTCAGCCCGCACCTTTTCCAGCGCGGCAAAGGCGGGGCTATCGCTGTCAGCCAGAATTTGGGTGATGCCGTAATGGTCGCGCAAGTCGATGAACAGCACGCCGCCGTGGTCGCGCACCCGATGGACCCAACCCGACAGGCGGATATCCTGCCCGACATTGCTGGCGTTAAGTTGGGCGCAAGTATGGCTGCGATAGGCGTGCATCATAATTCCCTTTCCAAGGGCTGGCTTTCCGGTTCAGCGTGATACACATCGGGCCAAGCCCAAAGTCAAGCCCGCGTGGCGTAATTGCCCCGTAAACACCCCCCCGCCATCAGCGCCAAAGCCTGTACCCACGCCGCCAGCGCCCCATAAGCGCACCGTCATTTGCCCAGACATCCAAGCATGCCTTGACATTCGTCGTTTATACCCTCATCTGGACCTCATTCGAGTGCCCGTGCCGCGTGAGCATGTGAACGGCCCGAATAACTGGTTCCCACCGTCACGCAGGGGTTCCGCGGTGCCGACGGGGTGTTTGCAAGTGCAGGCATCCGAGGCGCGCGCCGCTCCCTTTTGCCGCTGGTGCGGCGCTAGGCGCGTGGTTTCACGGGCCGGAAAGACTATTTATGACGACGTTTTCTGACTTGGGGCTATCCCCAAAACTTATGGCTGGCTTGGATAAGGCCGGCTACACTACGCCCACACCTATTCAGGTGCAGGCGATTCCGCATATCATGAAAGGCCGCGATATCATGGGGCTGGCGCAAACCGGCACCGGTAAAACCGCCGCATTTGGCCTGCCCTTGCTGCACCGTTTGCTTGATATTGGCCACCCGCCAGCGCCCCGCAGCGTGCGCAGCCTGATCTTGGCACCGACCCGCGAACTTGTCGCACAAATATCTGACAACCTTACGAATTACACCAAGGGCACGCCCGTAAAAGTAGTAATGATCACCGGCGGCGCGTCGATTTTCCGCCAGTCGGAAAAGCTGGCACGCGGCGCGGATGTGGTTGTTGCCACCCCCGGCCGCCTGATCGACCTGCTGGACCGCAAGGCCCTGACCTTGGAGGATTGCGGCTATCTGGTGCTGGATGAGGCCGACCAGATGCTGGACATGGGCTTTATCCACGCCCTGCGCAAAATCGCGCAGTATATCCCGTTGAAACGGCAGACGATGCTGTTTTCAGCCACCATGCCGAAACTGATCGAGGATCTTGCAGGCACCTACCTGCGCGATCCCGTAAAGGTGCAGGTTGCCCCCCCTGGCAAACCGATTGAAAAAATTGAACAATCCGTGCATTACACACCGCAGGGCGATAAGGCCAAGCTGCTGGAAACCTATCTCAAGGATCATCAGGGCGAACAGGCGCTGGTCTTTGGCCGCACCAAGCATGGCTCTGAAAAGCTGATGAAATTGCTGGTATCCTGGGGGTTCAAGGCCGGGTCCATCCACGGCAACAAATCCCAGAACCAGCGCGACCGGACATTGACCGAGTTTCGCAATGGCGAGCTGGACGTGCTGGTCGCCACCGATGTTGCTGCGCGTGGAATTGATATTCCCGGCGTGCGCCATGTCTATAACTACGACCTGCCGAACGTAGCGGAAAACTATGTGCACCGCATTGGCCGTACCGCCCGCGCCGGGGCCGAGGGCCGCGCCGTGGCGTTTTGCGCGCCTGCGGAAATGGGCGAGTTGAAAGACATTGAAAAGCTGTTGAAAACTCCGCTTCCGGTGATCGGTGGCGCGCCATGGGGCCTTGCCGATATCAAGGCCGCGCCAAAGCCTGCGCAGCGTGGCGCACGGCCGCCGCGCGGCGGTGGTCAGGGCAAGCCACGGTCGGCGCAGGGCAAACCCGGCGGCGGCAAGCCGCAAGGCAAGCCCCAGGGCAAACCGATGCGCGGTATCGAAGGTGGGCTGGGCGCACCGAAAAAGACGGCCCAAAAACGCAGCCCACGGCCGCAGGGCCGCAGCAACGTGGCCTGATACAGCCAGCCGACCAGCGCGGGGCCTCCGCGCTGGTCGGCTTTTGCGTCACGCTGTGGCTTCCTTGGCAGAAAAGCCTGCTGAACTGCCCAGGTTTGCCGCAGAAAGCATCTCGCCTTCTTGACAAAGCTGTTGCCGATGCCCGTGCCACCCTTGGGAAATCGTTTCACTTTGCCCCGTTAAGCTGCGATTCAGGGTTTGCCATTTATGATTGCCGCTCCAGTGTGTGTTGGAATGGTACCGAGTGGCCGATGCCGCAGCATCGGTATGAATAGGGCCTGCCGTGTCTTTACCGATGTCAGGGGCGGCGTGCGTTGCCGCGTCGCGATACGGCGGGCCATTCATGCGGTGTACAATATGCTTTTGGGCGGCGGAACTGATCAAATCAGGCACCGCCGCGCCCCATTTTTACCTATCCGATGATTCACACTTGTCGATCAGGGTGGGGCGGGGCTAACAAGCGGCTATGGCAAAGCTGTACTTTCACTACTCCACGATGAACGCGGGCAAATCGACCTCGCTGCTGCAAGCCTCGCATAATTACCGCGAGGGTGGGATGGCAACCTATTTGATCACCGCGCAGTTTGACAATCGCGCCGGGCAGGCCCGTATCGCCAGCCGCATCGGCATAGGCGAAGATGCCGATACCTTTGCGCCGGGCGAGGATTTGTTTGCCAAGATCAAGGCGCAGCTTGCCAGCACCGCTATCGCCTGTACCTTCATTGATGAGGCGCAGTTCTTGACCAAAGCGCAGGTCTGGCAATTGGCCCGCGCTGTGGATGATTTGAACGTGCCGATCATGTGCTACGGGTTGCGGGTGGATTTTCAGGGCAATCTTTTTCCCGGTTCCGCCGCACTTCTGGCTTGGGCTGATGAGATGCGTGAGGTGCGCACGATTTGCCACTGCGGCAAGAAAGCAACAATGGTGGTGCGCAAAGGCCCGGATGGTGTGGTGCTGCGCGACGGTGATCAGGTGCAGATCGGCGGGAATGAAAGCTATGCCTCGCTGTGCCGCCGCCATTGGCGTCAGGCGGTCGGCGATGGTTCGCCAGCCTGACGACCGCGCAGCGCGATCATGCCGCCCGCGATGCTGATCAGCGCCATACCGACAATCGCATGGCCCGCCAGCGTTTCACCCCATAAAACCCAGCCCCAAAGCGCTGCCAAGGGCAGTGCCGAGTATTCAAAAACAGATACGCGGCTGGCCTCGGCAATCTGATAGGCGCGCACCAACATGCCAATGCCCAACAGCGAACCCGCCGCCTGCACAAAGGTCCAGCCATAAAACGCCATAGAGGGCCAGACCCAGCCGCGCAACACAAAGCCCGCAGCCCCATCGGGCACCGTGATTGGCAGCACGGAAAGCACAACAACCCCCAGCAGGCCAAACACGCCCAGCGCCAGAAAAAACCCGATCGTCAGGGTTTCGGCCGATTCACCTTCGCACCATTCGCGGGTGGCCACATTACCCATCGCATAAAAGGCGCCCGCGAAAATCGGCATCAGCGCGGCAAGCGATGCCCCCCGCAACGCCTCGGGGCCCAGTACAAGTGCCACGCCGCCAAAGCCGATCAGCACCGCCAGCACCCGCACAATACCAATAGGCTGGCGGTATACATACCGGGTAATCAGCAGCACAAAAATCGGCGCGGTAAACAGCCCGGCAGCAACAACGGCGACAGGCAAAAATGCCAATGCGCCAAAGTAGATCAGCATTGCCAAGCCATGCACCGCCGACCGCGCCACAACTGCCCGCAGTTTTTTGGGGCGCAGCCGCAAACGCAAGAACGGCAGAGATATCAGCAAAAGCCCGACCGCCATCACGGTTCGGGTCAGATGAAACTGCCACAACCCAGAGTCTGCCGCGATAGTGCGCACGAAGTTATCAGTAAAACCGATAACGGTTGCAAAGCCCAGCACAAGCAGCGCTGCAAGCAGCACCGGATCAGTTGTCAGTCTCATTTCAGTTACCTATCCGGTTTGTCCTTTATCGATTCACCCAAAATCGCCAATGATGCTAGGCAGAAAGCGACACAAAGGGGGGGTATGGGCCGATTGACGGATAAAACCGGGCTGGAACGGTGTAAGGCCCCGATCAGGCCTGACCAAGATTGTGCTATCTGGGCCAGTCGGCTATCTTTGCGGTCAATAAGGCAGCAGGCAAGGCCATAGATGGCAAAGACGGCACTGACGAAATATCAAAAGCTGGAATGCTCGGGTCTTTGGCGTGAAAGCGTACAGAGCCAGAGACGGGAAGTTGTTGCCAATTTGGGGATGACCTCGTTGATCCTATCCGACCCCAAATGCGAAGTTGCCTTGGCCCATTGGTCGCTTCCTGCCGTGAAACGCCTGAACCCCGGCGAGATGCCGGCGCTTTTTGCGCCTGACGCCTCGGATGGCGAGACGTTGGAGATCGACGACAATGAGATGATCACGGCCCTGCAAACCGTCCATTCTGCAATTAGTGCGGCGCGGCCGCATCCGGGGCGGCTGCGCAACTCTTTCTTCGGGATCATCGCCTTTGGCGTCTTGGCAATCGGTGCGCTTTGGCTGCCTGACGCGCTGGAAAAGCATACCGCCTCATTCTTGCCGCGCAGCACCCGGCAAGCCATCGGGCAAGAGGCTCTGGCCGATCTTACCCGCCTGACCGGGCAACCTTGCAGCGCCAAGAGCGGGCTGGCAGCGCTTGAAAAGCTTTCTGAACGCCTGTTCGGGCCGGATAGCGGCGTGAAAATCATTATCCTGCGCACCGGGCTTGCACGCGCACAAAGCCTGCCGGGAAGAATGATCGTACTGCCCGAATCGCTGTTGGCCGAGCAAGATGGCCCCGAGGCCGCGGCGGGCTTTGCGCTGGTCGCACGCATTTCAGCCGAGATGACAGACCCCATGATCCCGTTGCTTGACCATGCTGGCATCAGTGCCACCTTTCGGCTGCTGACAACCGGCACCTTGCCTGAAACCGCGATCGCTGGCTATGCCGAGACGTTGATCGCGGCCCCGCTCAATCTTCCGGCTGATTCGATCTTGTTGTCACGGTTTGAGATGGTGGGCCTGGCGACCAGCCCCTATGCCAATGCGCATGACCCATCGGGCGAAACCACCGCTGATCTGATAGAGGGGGACCCGTTCGGCAATGTCATCCCCCCTGCCCTGTTGCCCGATGGCGACTGGGTCAGCCTGCAAGACATTTGCTCGCAATAATCCCAGAGCTTTGCAGCGGCTGCAGGCGGTCTGAATTTTGCGCGGCCAGGCGGCATATTGTGGTCAAAACCCAGCGCCCCGCTATGGCTGGTGTTTCGGCGGCAAACCGCCGTTTTGGCCTTATTTCGTTGAAAAAACTTGCCAGAATCACTAGGATGGTTTGCATATAAGGACAGACTGCGGGGCATACCCCGCGTAAACATGAGGCAGAGCCATGACCAAGACCCTGATCGCAGCAAGCCTGCTTGCGCTTGCGCTACCCTTGACTGCGATGGCAGGCCCGATTGAAAGTGCTTGCCTTAAATCTGATCGCAAGGTTGCGAATCGGGCATTGTGCGGCTGTATTCAGCAGGTTGCAGACATGACCTTGAAGGGCGGTGACCAACGCCAGGCCGCCAAGTTCTTCAGAGATCCAGACCAGGCGCAAAAGGTTCGCATGTCCAAAAGTGACCGCGATAATGCGTTTTGGGCGCGCTACAAGAACTTTGGCGAAACCGCAGCGGCGTATTGCGCAGGCTAAAGCGTTTCAGCTTTGGCCTGATGCGGCTGACAAAATTCAGCCGCCGCCAAGCCTAGCCTTGATCGCGCAACACGCTTTGAAACCATAAAAACGGCCCCATAAGGGCCGTTTTTTTCGTCTGGGCCAAAGGCCAAAGGCGCCTTGGCTTAATTGCTGGCGCCACCTTTCATCTTGCCATGGCCCATAGTGCTGTGGTCCATCTTGCCCATGTCGGGCATACGCTCATTGTCGACGGGCACCTCGATGGTCACATCGCCGGCCTTTTCAAAGGTCAGTGTCAGGCTGATGCTTTCACCCGCTACCGGCACCGAATTCAGCCCCAAGAACATCACGTGGTCGCCGCCACGCTGAAGCACATGGTTTTCGCCTGCAGCAATTGGAAAGCCTTCGGCGACGTGAATCATTTTCATCACGCCATTGGCATCTTGCAGATGTGTGTGCAGCTCCACCTTTTGGGCAAGGTCAGAGCGGGCGTCGATCAAGCGATCCTCGGCGCCATGATTCTCAATCACCATAAAGGCAGCGGCGCTTTTCGCCATGGCCCCCGAAACCCGCAAATAGGCATCGGTGACAGTAATATCGGCGGCAAAGGCCATCGGGGCCGAAACCATTGCCAGAAATGCTGCCGAAGCAGCCGCAAAAAGGGTGTTAGTGGTCATTTGTGTGGTCCTTCATTGAAAACAGGTCTGAAACAGATTGGTTCAGCCCCGCAATGGCGGCCCCCTTGCACGGGTTGTCAGCAGAGTAGCCGCGCGCGGCAATCTGCGCTGATCCAGCCCCACGATCTTTGCGCCTGACAATGCGATTGGCCGAATCGCCACCGGACCGGGCGCCAGATATGCCGCCAACCCGGCAAGACATTTCGGGCAAGGATATTGCGGCCCAACGGGGTTACCCTGACTGTCCAGCGTAAGGGTCATCACGCCGTAGCCCGTACAAATGACTGCGGTTATCCCCCCCCGCGACAGCCCTGCCGCCTGTCCATTCGCCACAGCCATGGAAACGCTGCCTGCGATCAAAGCAAGGCAGGTCAATATCAGGCTGAACTGGCGAAGCATCCTAAACATCAGAAAAGATTACACCCAGCCGATACCCTGTGAAAGAGCCATTTTGGCGCAGGGGCCAGCCAAAGGCAGCAATGCAAAAAGCCCCGCATACAGCGGGGCCATGCCTTGAAACGTCAGGGCAATCAGGCCGCAGCCTGCGCCTTTTCAACGTCTTTCTTGATTTTCAACGCTTTCGGCGAAAGCTCTACATCCTTGGCTTTTGCCAGGAATGCGTCAAATCCACCGCGGTGATCTACCGTGCGCAATGCAGCGGAGGATATACGCAGAGAGAATGACTGACCGAGCACGTCCGAGATCAACGTGACAACATTCAGGTTCGGCAAGAAACGCCGACGATTTCTGTTTTTGGCGTGGCTGACAGTGTTGCCAGACATTGGGCCTTTACCGCTTAGTTCGCAGACGCGCGACATAGTCGTGATCCTTGTATTCAACGCCCGACTGGGCATCACATCAACATCAAAGGCCACTACTCGGGGCAGTGCGCCAAAATTCTATTGACGTCTGTTAGGGGGAAACGCCGCCTTCGTCAAGCGGCCAAGGCCGCGATAGCCCGAGATTTCATGCCCCAACGCCAGAATCCGGCAAAAGCTGCACGGCGTTGATTTGCCAGCCGTCAGGCGTTTCGATCATGTTATAGTCCAGCATATGGGTCGCCCCCGCCAAATCTGTCACCATGATACGCTGCCACAGCCGCCCATCAATATCGCGCAGGCCCAGCATACGCACGGCACCGGGGCGATAGACCATTGGATATCCGCGCTGAACCATCGCGCCAAATTTCGCCGGGCTTCCAAAAATACCTTTGATTGCAGGCGAGGCAAAGCCGAAGGCTTTTGGAAAATCATCAGCGGCAAGCGCCGTAATTTGACTGGTGATTGTGGTTTCTATCGCCGCCGAGGCACCGTCCTGGGCGGTGACGGCTGTGTTCAGCCCCAGTGTAAAAAGCAGTGCCATGAAAACCTTGCGCATCCTGTGGCCCTCGCCCCCGTTGCTTTCCCTGACAAAAGCTAGGCCGCGCACCGAAAAAGGCAAGTGGTGCGTCTTGCGACGGTCCACTTGCGAATTTTCTTCGATACTGCCGTTTTCCGATGCGCCGAATTACGCGGTCAATTCGCCCGCAAGCGCCCGATCCATCAGCGCCAGCGTTTCCTGCACGCCGTATAGCGCAATGAAGCCACCGAATCGCGGGCCTTCGCTTGCGCCCAGCAACACCTCATAAAGCGCCTTGAACCAATCGCGCAGCGGCTCAAACCCATGGTCTTTGCCAATGGCAAAGACCATGCTTTGCAACGCTTCGGCATCCAACCCGCCATCCCACGCAGCCAAACGCGCCCGCAAGTCTTGCATCGCCGCGCGCTCTGGGTCGGTTGGCAGGCGAAACACCCGCTTTGGCGCGACAAAATCAGCGAAATAGCGCACGGCATAGCCCGCAGCCGCATCCAGATCGGGGTGCGTTTTGGGCGAGGCATCCGGCGCATAGCGTTTGATAAAGCCCCACAAACCCGCAGCATCCTGGGCCGCCGAAACGCTTGCCAAATTCAACAACATCGAAAACGGTACAACCATGTGGCTTTCCGGCGGCTGGCCAGAATGAATATGCCACACCGGATTATTCACTTGGCCACCAACGTCTTGCCCCGGATAGGCGCGGAGTTGCTGGTGGTATTCATCCATCGCCCGCGGGATCACATCAAAATACATCCGCTTCGCTGTCTTGGGCTTTTGATACATGAAATACGACAGGCTTTCGGCGCTCGCATAGGTCAGCCATTCATCAATCGTCAGGCCATTGCCCTTCGATTTCGAGATTTTCTGGCCTTCTTCATCCAGGAACAGCTCATAGGTCATATGATTCGGCTTGCGCCCGCCCAGCACCTCACAAATCCCGTCATAGATCGGGGTGTTGGTGCTGTGATCCTTGCCATACATCTCAAAATCAACGCCAAGTGCGGCCCAGCGCGCACCGAAATCGGGCTTCCACTGCAATTTCACATTGCCGCCGGTCACCGGCAACGTCCACTCGCGGCCCGTCTCATCGTCAAAGGTGATCGTGTGATTGACGGCATCAACATGCTTCATCGGCACATACAGCACGCGCCCGGTTTCGGGATGGATCGGCAAAAACGCCGAATAGGTCTGCTGCCTTTCCTCACGCAAGGATGCCAGCATGATCGCCATGATCTGATCATAGCGTTCCGCACAAAGGCGCAGCGTGTCGTCAAACTGCCCTGACTTATAGAACTCGGTCGCCGAGATGAACTCATACTCGAAACCGAACGTGTCCAGAAACCGGCGCAACATGGCGTTGTTATGCGCGCCAAAGCTCTCATACTCGCCATAAGGGTCAGGCACCGAGGTCAGCGGCTTTTGCATGTGCTGGCGCAGCATATCTTGTTGCGGTACGTTTTCGGGCACTTTGCGCATGCCGTCCACATCATCTGAAAAACAGATCAGCCGGGTCGGAATATCGGATATCACTTCAAACGCGCGGCGGATCATGGTTGTGCGCGCCACTTCGCCAAAGGTGCCGATATGCGGCAAACCACTCGGGCCATAGCCGGTTTCAAACAGCACATAGCCCTTTTCCGGGGCCTTCTTCTCATAGCGTTTCAGGAGGGCGCGCGCCTCTTCAAAAGGCCAGGCTTTCGACGTCATCGCAGCATCGCGCAGGGCAGACATATCCCTCATCCTCTTTTCAACATGCAGCAACACAGCGTTGCCATTATCCGCCTCTCCTATTGCCCCGCCGTCCATAGGTCAATAATCTGCGCAAAAACGCGCACCGCACAGCCCGCACAAGGATGCCAGACATGCCCGATACCCCCCCATCAATGACCGCACAGGACGCGCTTTTGGCGATCATGGTCGCGGTTTCCGCCTCGGATGAGAATGTGCGCACATCAGAGCTTGTCGCCATCCAGCGCATTGTCAATCACCTGCCCGTCTTTGCCAATTATGATGCCGACCGGTTCGAACGCATCGCGCGGGTGGTGTTTGACCTGTTTGAGGAAGAAGATGGCCTTGATGCCCTGTTCGGGCTGGTGCAAGAGGCTTTGCCCGAAAAGCTGTTCGAAACCGCCTATGCGCTGGCCTGTGATGTAGCGGCTGCGGATGGGATGCTTTATGAGGAAGAGTTACAATTTCTTCAGGAAATCCGTGATGAACTGGCCATTGACCGCCTGCACGCCGCAGCGATTGAACGCGGCGCGCGCGCGCGTCATATGACGATGTGAGGCAAGGCACTGGCCCGTATTCGGTGTAGCCCTGTCAGGTGTATTGGCTTGCCCAATGGCTGATCAACCTGTGCTGCATGTTCCGTGCGCGGCGGGTCCATTGCGCGCCGCCCTCGGGCTGCTCTCGCTCTGCCATGGAAAGCGCATCGCGGCGCCGGGTATCCGCGCTAAAGATCGCAAAGGTCAATTCCTTGCCCGAGGGCGGCTGAATATACCCCGCCAGGCCCGACACAAAATTCAGCGTTCCGGTTTTGGCGGCAACCCGGATCGGGTGGCCCTTGATCTCTTTGCCCTGGGCATCACGAAGACCCTGTTCTTTCAACAGGCCGGGCAACATACCGTCGCGGGCCGCACGAAAGGCAGTTGCCATATCGCTTGCGGAAATCCGCGAATCGCCACCAAGGCCGGAATGATCGACGAAATGGCTGCGGATACCGTGTTTGGCGGCGGCCCAGGCGCTCATCTGTGCGGCCGATTGCGTTAGCCCGCCCGCACCCGAGGCCGTCAGCCCCACCGCTTCGGCGGTCAAATTGGTTGAATGTTTCAACATGTCACGCATGACATCGGACAGCGCATCGCTGCGCGTCTCGGCCAGGACCGCACCCGCAGGCAAGGCGTTGATCAAGACCGCTTGGGGCAGGCGCAAACCATGCGCGCGCATCAAGGTGGCAAAAACCTCGGCGGTATAGACTTCGGGGTGGCGCACGGGCAACCAGCGGCTGCCCGCCTTGCCAAGCGCGGCTTGCGCCACAGTCCAACTGTCACGATCTTTTCCGGCCTTATAGGTGAAAAGCGGGGACGCACGCGAAACCGCGCTGACATCGGCCATCGACACCGCCGGAACAAAGCGCCTGCCCCGCGCATCCATCGACAGATCATAGCCCTTGTTGCCACGCTTCCATTCAAAATTAACCCGGTTGTAATTCAGGTTAAGGCCAGAAACGGCCGGGTTATAGCCAACGTGGTCGGGTTGGTCGCGGTCAATTTCATCAATATGCGGGATGCCCCCGGCCAAGGCGAGATAGCGGCCGGTAATCTCTTTGATTCCCCTTGCAGCCAATGTCTGTGCCAGATCGCCCAAACGGTCTGTATCAAGGCTGGGGTCGCCGCTGCCCAGTAAGACCAGATCGCCCTGCAAGCGCCCATCATGCACCGGCCCCGTACCGACGACACGCGTCGCATAGCGATAATTTGGCCCCAGACGGTCAAGCGCATAAAAGCCGGTCACTGCCTTTGCAACCGAGGCCGGCGGCTGCGCCAAAGTATCGTTCATCCCTTCAAGGATTTTGCCGCTGGCCGTCTCCATAACCACAAACCCAACGGTGCCAGCGACGCCTGCCGCATCAACAATCGCAGCACCGCCCCCTGATCGTGCCGCAGAAGAACCGGGGCGGGCCGCAGGACGCGGCGACCGTGCCGGCGCCTCGGCACATCCCGGAACCGCAGCCCCGGCCAGCAGCGCCGTCAGAACCCAACGCCTTGAAAACATCTCACGCCCCTTTTGCTCTTGCGTATAATCCTATCCCAAGCGCCAAGCGCCCGTCCAGTACGCACAAGTTCGGGCACGGCAAAACCCGCGCGGGCCGGTTCGGGCCGCATTTGCTGCGCGCGGACCCTTGTATCTGAGGCCACGCGGTAGTAACTATCGCTGCTACAGCTATATTGCGGCGATAAAGCGCCATCAGCCGGCAGCCACAGGCCGCCCTCAACACCGGAGATTGGCATGTCCTGGACAGATGAGCGCGTTGAAACGCTTAAGAAAATGTGGGCCGAGGGGCAGAGCGCCAGCCAGATCGCAAAGGAACTGGGCGGGGTGACGCGCAATGCGGTGATAGGCAAAGTGCACCGTTTGGGCCTTTCGAACCGCGTGACCGGCGCGCCGGTCAAGGAAGAGCCCGAAGCGCCAGCACCCGTTGCGCCCCCACAGCCAGAGGCGCCCGTTCGCCCGGCGGAACCGCCAAGAGCCGCCGAAGCAAGGCCAGAACCCGCGCCACCACCGCGCCCAACCGCGCCCGTAAACCCAACCATGGCGCAGGTGGTAAACAATGTCACCCCATTGCCATTGCGCAAATCCATCGTGCCGGCGGGGCAACCTTTGCCCCCGCAACCCTCGGCAAATGAGATCAGCCCCGAGGCGCTGGCATCCGTGCGTGAGGTTGAAAAACATGCCAAGAAAATCAGCCTGATGGAGCTGACAGAACGGACCTGCAAATGGCCGATCGGCGACCCCGCAACCGAAGAATTCTGGTTCTGTGGCCTGCCCTCGACAGCCGGAAAGCCCTATTGTGAGGCCCATGTGGGGGTTGCGTTTCAGCCCATGTCGGCGCGGCGCGACCGCCGCCGCTGATCGGGGCTTTCCACCATCAAAAACAAGTTTGGCCGCCGGATTGGCGGCCTTATTTTTGGGTGGGCAGAAGCAACATGACTTCGGCGGCAAGCGCCTCTACCTCGGCCGAGGCCGCCGATTTCCCCGCCTCATGCGCGGCGCGGCCCTGACCTAGCGTTTCGGCATAAACAACGCGTTGCCCAAAGCTGGCGGTCGCCACATCGGCGGAAATGGTCGCGGCAGCAGCAGCCACATCTTCTGCCAAACGGGTGCCGGACTTTACGCGGTTGAGCACAATAACACAGCGTTTTCCAACCCTTACCGCCAAATCAACCACGCCATCCGTGGCCCAGAGATCAACATGCGAAGAGCCGACAGGGACCAGAATCAAATCCGCCTCACGCAGGGCGGGCTTTAGGTCACTATCGACCTTTGGCGGGGTGTCGATGATGACGATATCATTGGTTTTGCTAAGTTTTTCACATTCATACCCCACGCCCCAAGCCGACGCGGTGGCAAATTCAACACCAGGATCGCCCAGCGCCTCACGCCGGGTCATGAACCAACGACCAAGAGAACCTTGGGGGTCAGTATCAAGAATCGCAACCCGCAGCCCCTGTTTTGCAAAGGCGATAGCCAAGTTGACCGCAAGGGTGGTCTTGCCCGCGCCGCCCTTTTGCTGGGCAATAGTGATGATATGGGCCATGTGATTCCCCCTTTTCTGCGGCGCAGCGTAGCACGAACAGTAAAAGAATGCATGTGACCTATTTGCGCGGGCATGCGACGCGGGCGCGCATCTCACCGCTGTCACCTTGCAGCGTGCGCTCGACCAGGCGGCAAGCTGTAACCTGTTGTATGATTTCGATCATTGTGGCGCGAATAGCCTGATGTTCGCCATGCGCAGCCCAGCCAAGCCGGATGATTTCCACCTGATTGCCTTTTTGGAACAGCGCATATTGACGACCATCACGGGTGACATCATGCCGTTTTGCACCCCACATCTGCGGTGCCGGCTGCGCCGCACATGCTGCAAGCGCGAGAAAAAAGGGCGATGATCTTCATCATCCCCTTTTGACAGGTCCTGATTAACCGATTGTTAAAGCCCCAACTCTGCGGCGGCGGTATTCGCGGGCCTTGGCCTGCACGGTTTCCCCCAATGCCTTGGGTTTTTGATGCCCCTTGGTCTATCTGGTTCACGATTGCGGCCCCAGTTTGTAACCGGCCCCCTCTTTTTTTTCCAAGCCCGCACCGCATCGTGTTGACCCGGCTTTGGCGGGCGCAGATCAGCTTCCCAGAACCGCGCCAGGATCCGGCTTATTTTCAGATGGTTGCGGAAATGACCCGAACGGAACAACCGGTGAAAAGAAATAATCAACCATTGGCATCTATACCGCTGGAGTGCCAAAATTTTGCCAAGATCAAGGCCCATGCCCTAACAAACAGGAGGTATATCATCATGTTAAGACGCACCCTTCTTACGACCATGTTCGGCCTTGCGATATCTGCAGGGGCCGTGTTTGCACAAACCGACCCTTTGGCAGAATCCTTCGCGATGCTTGGCGTCGAAAAACGCAGGGCCGTGCAGGAACAACTGGCAATGGCGGGCCTATATGACGGCGTCGTTGATGGCGCTTTCGGGCCAAAAACCCGAAATTCACTCATCAACGGGGCAGTTTTCATAAAGGACAACAGCTATGGCCGGGTGGCATTCGACCTGACGAAACCGGATCAGGCGCGTCAATTCATTGGGGCGCTCGCCAATGGTGAGTTGGCTAAATACCTCTGGGGCGAAGGCGACGAATTTGAAAGCGGCTGATCAATTCACCCCGTTTTTCGGTATCGGAATCAGACGAAGTTCAATGAAAGAAAGTTTTATGAAGTTTACCGGATACGGCGCGGGCAGCACGCCCGAAGAAGCCGCAGCCAACGCCCGCGCCGATCTGCAGGGGCAGATTGCAACATTCCACTACGGAAACCTGATTGCACAGGGCATCGGTGGCCTTATCGCAATCGGGATGACGCTGGTGTTGCAGTTTTTCTTTCGCCCTTTGCCCACATTGGTCGTGGGCTTGGCGGGATGGATCGCCCTGCAAATCATCTTTGCAGTGCTCGGCTCCGCCTTGCCGGATCACCCTTTAGGGGCTGTTCTTACGCTTTTCTTCATCGGGGCGGCCGCCATTCCGACATTGGCACCCATTGCCGCAGCAATCGCTGTTACTGCAACCTTTGTTGAGGTTTTTGAGCGGCACGTGATGAACCGTCTGCCCGATCTGCCGCGCATTGCCCTTGTGGGGGTCAGCGCCCTTATGCCGACGCTCTTCGCTATCGTGATGTTGGGGCAAAGCTTCAACAACGGAACTTTGGCAAGCTCTGGCTGGTCGACCGTAATCGGCCTTGTCATCTATAGTGCCATTCAAATCGCGGTAATCTATTCACGCCAGAATACGGGCACTCAGCTGATGGATTACAACTGGTTCGGTCGTCGTTTTGCACCGAACACGGCAACCGCGCAGGCTGGCGCCGTTAAAAAATCAGCCTGACCCCAGCAAGATCACCCCTTCACCGGAGAGTTTCATGAAACGACGTCAGTTTATACTTGGCCTGCCTGTTGCTGCAATTGCTGGCCCTGTTTTTGCCGATGTGAACCTGTACGTGACAGAATATCGCAATAAAATCATGCAACTGTACGATGCGATAGATCTAATCACAGATGACGCGCCACTTGCCGATGCGTTGCGGATGCATGGTTTGCGCAAGATCGAATGGTATCGCAACCAGATACTTCTGCCGGCTTTCGCGCTGACCACCATTCACAAAACCCTCAACGAAGATCCCGCGCGGCTTATCCCTCGGTTTTCCACCCCTCTGGAAAAGCAGATCACCGCGCAGGAGCGTCGCATCGGCGAAGGCATGATCGCCCTTTTGCAAGACCCCGACCGGAACCTGGAGGGTTTGATAGACGCCGCAACGGCACAAGCCGCAATCGAGGCCGATTTTACGGCAACGACCCTGCTGTTTTTAAGGATGGCGACCATTGCCCGCATGGCCGGTGACACGACCCGATTGAACCTGCTGCAAAACGCTGCTGTTGAGATGCAGTCATTTATTGATAAACCGTCCCAACAGGACAAAGGGCCTACCCCGTTACAACGTGCGAATATGGCTTTTGCCTTTCGCGGTGCCGGTTTTGAGCGCGAAGCGGTTTATTTTGCAAATGAATATTTCAACATGCGCCACGCAGGTCATGACCCAGACTCGGTTCTGTGCCGGGCGATCATCAATGAAACCAAATGGCGCAAAGGCGGGATGAGCGCGGACACGCTTGAATACCAAATCCGCACAGAAATTGCCGCCGTTTCACCAGAGATGCAGGTATTTCCCTATTTCACCAGCTATGCGAAATGCCACTATCAATTGTTGCGCATTTTGGCGGCAGCCAATGCGGATGATCGCCTGCTCCTTTGGCGAGATGAGGTTCTGGCATGGCTGGACAGGCTGGAACCCGAGAAAAACCCTCTCAATTCACGCTATACATTGCTTATCGCGGAACTGGGGCGGATGGGGCGCAGCGATTTGGTTTTATCCATTCCCTATGTTGCGTCGGGCGATTATCTTCAAAACTGGACAAGGGACTTGAAGCCAGACCTTGAGGCAACGCTGCAAACGCCAATGCTTATTGCAGCATATGCGGGCAATACAGCCGCAGCCTCGACGCTGGCACAGCGTCTGGCAACCGCCTTTGCCGCGCTTCCTCCGCTGCCCGATGCAAGCATGTTTAAACAAGACGGCCATTTCTTTCGCCACATGCCGCTGGCCGCGCTGGCAGAAGCCGAAGCTCACCGCAAAAGAGGATAGAGTTGCTATCAGCGGTGACGCTATTCGGGGGCCGACACGGCGACACCATCGGCCCCCGCCCGCCATCTGGCAATCCGCATCGCTGCCTTAGCGAAAGGCTTTCATATGGGGGAACTGGCCCTTGGCAAGATAGGCCTCCTCCTCGGTGGTCGATTTGCGGTTCAGCAGGTCATTGCGATGCGGGTGCCGCCCAAAGGCTGCGATGATTTTCCGAACGTCGCGGGCCTGACGGACCAAGCCGGAATAGATCGGCTGCAAAGGGGTTGGCGCGGTGGCCGCAATACCCTCGCGCAGGGTGATCAACTGGTCAAGCCGCTGCAAATGGTCCGGGCCTTCGCAATGGCCCAAGGGCAGGCCGAACACGATCTGGAACCACGGCGTCTGCAACCGGGCATAATCGCCGTTCGCCAAACCGCACATCACCAGCGATAGCGCGCAAGGGTCTTGCGCAAAGGCGCGGGCATCATCGCGCCAGACCGAGCGGGAAAACTGATCCAGCACGGTGATCAGCGCCAGCCTGCCATGTGGGTCCTGCGCCCAAGCGTCAAGCCGCCCCTGCGCCGCGCTTTCGGTAAGATCAGCAAACCGCGCCATGATTTCAGCATCCGCACCGCCCTGCATCCGCCAGCGCCAATGGGCATGATGCGCCTGCGGGTCCACATCCAAAGCACAGCCCTCAGGAAACCAGAAATCAAGCACCTCGTCCCAGTCCTCACGGGGTTTTTCAGCCATCATAGCAAAGCTCCCTTCGCAAAGCGGGCAAGGGCCACCCCCCTCATGCAGCGGCCGCTTTTGGCCCGCGGATTGGCGTATCGCGCGTCGCCTTGCGCGCGGGATTCAACAGCAGGCGCAGCCCGTTCAGCACCACCAGCACCGTACCGCCTTCATGGCCGACGACCGCAAGCGGCAACGGCAGGTCAAAGAACAGCCCGGCGATGACCAAAATCACCATGACTCCGATGGCAAAGATCAGGTTCTGGCGGATGATCCGTGCGGCGCGGCGGGCAAGACGGTGGGCATCGGCAAGCTGACGCATATCCTCCGACAGCAGGGCCACATCGGCGGCTTGCAACGCCACCTCGGACCCCGCGGCCCCCATCGCGATGCCGATATCGGCGCGCGCAAGGGCTGCGGCATCATTCACGCCATCACCGACAAAGGCCACCTTGCCGCTCTCGGCCAGCGTGGCGACGGCCTGCACCTTATCCTCGGGCAGCATTTCGGCGTGAATCTCTGCCTCGGCCAGGCCGAGTTCCGCCCCGATCCGCAGCGCCACCGCGCGCCTGTCGCCGGTCATCATCACGATCCGGCGCACACCGCTGGCCTGCAGCGCGGCAATCGCAGGGGCCGAGCTGGGCCGCACCTCATCCGCCACACTGACCGCACCCAGAACCGTTGCCCCGCGCCCCAGATAGATCACCGTATCACTGCCCTCGGCCAAGGCCTGCAATTGCTGCGCATCAATCGGCGCGCCCATAGTTTCGGCCAGATAGGGGTTTCCGGCCCAGATCGGCCCCAGATCATCCTGCCCGGTAATCCCGATCCCCGGCCGGGCGCTGACCTCGTGCACCTCGATCGGGGCAAGCCCGCGCTTGGTCGCCGCGCGCCGGATTGCAGCGGCGACATGGTGTTCGGACTGCGCCTCCAGCCCGGCCAGAAGCGACAAAAACCCCGCCTCGTCACCATCCAGCGCCACAATTTGCGTCACCGCCGCCTGCCCTTTGGTCAGCGTTCCGGTCTTGTCAAAAGCAAAACTATCAACGGCAGCAAGGGTTTCCAGCGCCGCCCCGCCTTTGAACAGCACCCCCATGCGCGCGGCGGCAGACAGCGCCGACAGGATCGCGGCAGGGACCGAGATGACAATCGCGCAGGGGCTGGCCGCAACCAGCAACGTCGCCGCCTTGTAAAGCGCTGGCTTCCAATCACCACCCAGCCAGTAGAAACCGGCAAAGGCAAGCACCGCCCCGATCAGCACCGCAATGGTATAGCGCTGGCCAAACCAGGCGCTGAAGCGTTCGGACGGGGCCTTGGCCGCCTGCGCCTGCGTGACCAGCCGGATCATGCGGGCGATGGTGCTTTCACCAACGGTGCGGGTGATCGTGACCTCCAGCACCCCGTCAAGGTTCACCGTCGCTTCAAACACCGGCTGGCCCACGGTTTTGGAAACGGGCATGGATTCGCCGGTGATATTGGCCTCATCAAACCCGCCGCGGCCCAGGCTGATGGTGCCATCGCTCGGCACCCGCGCACCGGGGCGCAGCACTACCGTATCACCAACCTCCAGCGCGTCTGCCGCCACCTCCTCCACCCCGCCCGACGCGGTTTTGCGAAGCGCGGTTTCAGGGCGCAGCGCCATCAGCGCCTCGATCGCGCTGCGCGCACGGCCAAGCGCGCGTTCCTCCAGCGTGCCCGCCACGCTGAACAGCGTCAGCAAAACCGCGCCTTCCAGCGGTGCGCCCACCGCAGCGGCAGCCACGGCGGCAACCACCATCAGCAGGTCAATATCCAGAACATGCTCGCTCCAAAGCGCCGAAAGCGCCCGCCACGCCGCAGGCACGCCCCCCGCAAGGTAAACAATCGCCAGCGAAGGCAGGGTGACCATTGCAAGCCCGTCAACCGGCAGCCACGCCCCGGCCATACCCAAAAGCATACCCAGCACCGTCAGCGCCGACAGAATGAAAGCGGGGTCGCGCAGCAGCGGCTTGGGCGCGCTTTGTTTTGCTACCTCGGTCACACCTGTACCCCGCAAATTACCGCATGCAGATCACGAGAGCCGAACGGAGCCAGCAAAAGCGCCACCCTATAAATAATCGCTTTCATAAAACTCCGATCCGTGTTTTGGCCCCCCATGTCTCAGGGCATGTTGCGCCTTGGCTGCGCCGAAACATGGGTTCGATGTTTGCCGAAACCGGGGCAGGGCACAAGGCTGCTCTGTCACGGCGGAACCGGCCCCACCAGCACCCCGACATTGTCAGCAACAGACGAACCCCGGCGCAAAGCGAAAATGACAAAAAACCGGCGGCGATTGTTTGGACTTGAATTCTGGTCACATCCCGTTAGTTATATCACTATAACCAGATACTCACCATATCGGCATTCCCTTTGCAATCTGAAATCATCACCCGCCCCGAAATCTTCCCCGGCCCCATATCCGCGCCGGCCAATCGTAAAATCGAATGAGGCGGCAGCCATGAATACGCGCAAACCTTCGCAAGATCGAAAGGCCGAGATTGTGGCCGCCATGCTTGATCTGGCGTTTGAGGTGGGGCCTGCCCATGTAACGACCGGCATGCTTGCGGCACGGCTTGGGCTGACGCAACCCGCCATCTACAAACATTTTCCCAACAAGAAAGACATCTGGCAGGCGGTTACCACCTCGCTTTGCACGCAAATATGCAAGAATGTCGCTGTGGCTACGCAGGCAGGGGGGCCCCCTTTGCAAACGCTCAAGCAGCTTGTCCTTGGCCATTTGCACCTTATCGCCACAACCCCGGCTTTGCCTGAAATCATGACAAGCCGCGATCCGGGCGGCAACCTGACCGAGATCCGCGACCATATCCATGAGGCGATGGGCACATTTCGGGCCGCACTTTACCTGCAGCTGAATGCGGCAAACACGGGCGGGCAATTGCGCGCAGGGATTGCAACGGCGGATGGCATCATGCTGCTGTTCGGAATCATTCAAAGCCTTGTTTTTCGTCTTATCCTGACCCGAAACCCTGCAATCATCGAACAAGACGGAGAACGACTGTTGGACCTGCAATTGGCGCTACTTGGACATGAAGGACATATCCTATGAAAACCGGGCTCAAACTGGTCTTTATCACGCTGCCGCTTGCCGCGATTGGCGTTGGCGTTTTGGCCTATATCATATCCAGCAGCCAGCCGCCTGCCCGCCTTGCAACGGCCGAACGCGCCAGCGCGGTACGGGTGATTTCAGCGCAAACGCGGTCAGTTACCCCCGAAATCACCGGGTTTGGCATTGTCGCACCCGAACGCAGCTTTGAGGCAATTGCCGAAGTGGGGGGGCGGATTGACTATGTGAACCCCGGACTGCGTGATGGGCAGATATTGCCTGTGGGGGATGTGTTGTTCCGCCTGTCACCTGCCGATTTCAACCTTGCCATTGCGCAGGCCAAAGCCAATATCCGCGCCGCCGAGGCGAAACTGGCCGAACTGGATGTATCCGAACAAAACCAACTCAACGCATTGGATATTGAACGCGAGGCGCTTGCGGTGAAAACCTCAGACCTGGCGCGGGCCGAGGCGCTGTTTACCGCCGGAACAACGGCGCAAGGCACCCGCGACGTGACCCGCGCGGCGCATTTGGCCCAGCGCCAAAAGGTACAGGGCATTGAAAGCACGCTGGCGCTGTTCCCGACCCAGCGCGCCGTTCAAACCGAACAAATCGCGGTGTATCAGGCCAGCCTTGCCACGGCCGAACTGAACATGGCCCGCAGCGAAATCACCCTGCCTTTTGCGGCGCGGGTGGCCTCACATTCGATTGAGGCCGGGCAATACCTGAAGGCGGGCCAGACAGCGGCAATCCTCGACGGTATCGACCGGGCCGAAGTGGATGTTCAACTGTCGATGGAAAGCTTTCGCGCGCTCGTGCGTCTGGGCCAAACCACGCCCCCGGCGCTGCTGTTGGATCCCGCCAAAATGACGCAGGCGCTGCACCATATCGGCCTGAATGCGCAAGTGCGGCTGCGGTTGGGCACAGATGTGGTTGCCTGGCCGGCGACAGTTGACAGGATCAGCGATGGCATAAACCAGCAATCGGGCACGATCGGCGTTGTCGTGGTGGTCGAAAACGCCTATGGCAAAACCGGGCCAGACGCACGCCCACCGCTGACAAAGGGCATGTTTGTCGAGGTGATTCTTAGCACGGCCCCCATGCAAGGCGTGGTTTTGCCCCGAAGCGCGCTGCGCGATGGCAAGATATTTGTCGCCGATGCTGACAATCGCTTGCGCAGCGTTTCGGCGTCACCGCTGTTTGAACAGGGCGAAATTGCCGTTTTCACCGATGCTGTTGCCGAAGGCAGCCGCGTTGTGATTGCACCGCCGGTTCCGGTAATCGACGGGCAGTTGTTGGACCCGCACCCCGATGATGCAATCATGTCCCGGCTTATGGGCAAGGGCGTGCCGCAATGATCCGGTTTTTCGCGGCGCATCCCACCATCGCCAATCTGCTGATGATCCTGTTTCTTGCTGCGGGGCTGTTTGTTACGCCAACCCTGCTGCGCGAAACCTTTCCACGCAAAGCGCTGAGCGAGGTTGAAATCAGCGTACCCTACCCCGGCGCGCGCCCCGAAGAGGTGGAAACCGCGATTTGTGAACGGATCGAAAATGCGCTGGATGCGGTAACAGGTGTTGATCGGCAGTCATGCGAAGCCCGTGAAAACCTTGGCCGCGCCGTGGTGAAAATGCGCGAAGGCAATAATTTCCAGACCTTTGTCAATGATGTGAAAACCGAAGTCGATGCAATTGCCGATTTCCCCGAACGGGCCGAGGCTGCGACGGTCAGGCCGCTTGGCCAGACCGATTTTGTCGCTTCGGTTGCGATTACCGGGCCGCAAACCCGCACCGATCTGTATACCTATGCCGAAGAAATCCGCACCCGGATGCTGCGCTGGGGCGGTATTCCCAAAGTCGATATCCGCGGCTTTTCCACGCGTGAATTCCAGATCAATCTGCGCCCTGTTGAATTGCAAAAATTCGGCATTTCGGTTTCCGATGTTGCGCGCGCGGTGCAGGCAAGCAGCCTTGACCTTCCGGCAGGCACCCTTGAGGCCGCAACCGAAACCCTTTTGGTGCGCGTCGCCGAAGAGCGCCAGGACCGCGCATCGCTGGCCGCTTTGATCGTGCGCTCCTCGGCGCAGGGGGGGCAGGTACGGCTGGGCGATATCGCCGATATCACCACGGGCTTTGCGCTGGAAGATGATGTGATCTTGTTTGATGGCCAACCCGCCGCCATTCTCGACATCACCAAACCGCCATCCGAGGACAGCCTGCGCGTGATGGACGCGCTGCAGGCGTTTCTAGGCGCCGAACGCGCACAAGCCCCGGCGGCGGTGACGCTGGCAATCACCGCCGATGGCGTGTCGGTCGTGCGCGAGCGCCTGTCGTTGGTTGTGGTCAACGGGTTGCAAGGGCTGGCCCTTGTGTTCGGCGTGCTGTGGCTTTTCTTTGGCTTTCGCTTTTCATTCTGGGTGGCAATGGGCCTGCCGGTGGCGTTCATGGGGGGCGTTGCGATGATGGCCCTTGTTGGCTACTCGCTGAACCTGATGACATCGCTTGGGCTGCTGATCGTGATCGGCCTGTTGATGGATGATGCGATTGTGATCGCCGAAAACATCGCCCGGCTGCGCGAAAAGGGGCTTGGCGCGCTGGATGCCGCGGTTGAGGGGGCGGTACAGGTGTTTCCCAACGTGCTGGCCTCATTCGGGACGACGGCGATGATCTTTGGCTCGCTCGCCTTTTTGTCGGGTGATCTGGGCGCGGTTTTACGCGTGGTGCCGGTGGTGATGTTGTTCGTGCTGATGGTATCCTTGGTTGAGGCGTTCTTGATATTGCCGCATCATTTGATCCGTTCGCTAGAGGTATCAAACCACGCCACAGGCATCCGCGCGCGGGTAGAGTCGGCTGTCGATTGGACCCGTGAAAACCTTGTCGGGCCGCTGGTCGATACTTGCATCCGCTGGCGCTATGTCGTGGCGGGGCTTAGCATGACGGTGCTTTTGATCTCGGTTGCGATGCTGGCGGGGGGCTATCTGAAATTCACCGCCTTTCCAGAACTGGATGGCGATACGATTGTGGCGCGGGTTTTGCTGCCGCAAGGCACGCCGCTGGCCCGCACCGATGAAATTGTGGGCCAGCTTGAGGCGGGGCTGGAAAAGGTAAACGCCACCTTGACGCCCTTACAGCCCGAAGGGGCCGCCTTGGTGCAGCATATTTCCATTTTCCACGGCCTGAACCGCGATGCGTTTGAAACGGGCGCGCATGTTGTCACGATCAGCGTCGATCTGCTGCCCTCGGCCCAGCGGGTCAGCACCCCGGATGACATCATGGAACTGTGGCGCGATACGGTTGGCCCGGTGCCCGATGTGATCAGCCTGAAATATGCCGAAAGCACAATCGGCCCTGCCGGCATCGCGATTGATCTGCGCTTGAAAGGCGATGATCTGATCGCGCTAAAGGCTGCCTCGACCGAGTTGCAAGATTGGCTGTGGCAATACCAAGGGGTAACCTCGGTGCTGGATGATCTGCGCCCCGGCAAGCGTGAGTTGCGTGTGACATTGAAAGATATCGCGGGGCCAATGGGAATTACCGCCGCAACGGTCGCGGATCAGTTGCGCGCGGCCTATCTGGGCAGCACCATCAGCGAGATGCAGATAGCCGGCAATCTGGTGGAATTAACCGCGCAATTCGGCCCTTCGGACCGAAGCGACCGCGACGTTTTCGACGATTTCACCATCAAACGTGCCGATGGCAGTTATGTGCCGTTGAATATCGTGGCGGATATCGAGATCGGGCAGGGCTACAGCCGGATCAACCATGAAAACGGTATTCGCACCGTGACGGTCCAAGGGTCGATCGACACTCGTTTTGCCAATGCCAATGCGATTGTTGGCGACACGACAACGCGGTTCATACCGGGCCTGCTGGAACGCCACCCAAGCGTTATACTGGATGTCGAAGGCCAGAACGCCGAGGCGGGCAAGACGCAAAAATCCATGGTCAAAGGCTTTTTGATCGGGCTCTTGGGCGTGTTCTTGCTGCTCAGCTTTTTGTTCCGGTCCTATCTTGAACCGATTGTGGTGATGCTGGTCATCCCGCTGTCCCTGCCCGGCGCGATTTTTGGCCATATGGCGATGGGGCTCGATTTTTCAATGCCCAGCATGCTTGGCTTTGTCGCCTTGGCTGGTGTGGTGGTCAACAACTCTATCCTGCTGGTCGACTTTGTGAAACATGAACATGCAGATGCCGAAAGCGTTTCGGTCGCTGCGGCACGGGCCGCAAGGGCGCGGTTTCGGGCGATCTTTCTGACAACCACCACAACCGCCGCAGGCTTGTTGCCAATTCTTACAGAGACCAGCTTGCAAGCGCAAATCCTGATCCCTCTGGTCGCCAGCCTGGTCTTTGGCCTGCTGTCTGCCAGCCTCGTGGTGCTGTTCGTCTTGCCCGCGATCTATGCAATCCTGGATGACCTCGGGCTTAGCACCTTAAGCAAAACCTGATGCCATTGGGCCAATCTGACAGCGGCGCCATCTGCACCCTGGGTCTGTCGCAGATGGGGCCGCCTGTTTGATCGCAGCCTGCTGTCACCATTGAAAAATGGCTAGCGGCGCAGACGGCTTGGCAAAAGAAACCGCACAGGCCGTTGATAATTCATGAAACCCTGGCATTTCGTCAGCCGGTCAAATCGGCTGTCGCGGCATCAAAGGCTGTGCAAAAGAATCGGATTTACATTTCCGACTAAATCAGTCACCTTATGAAAACACGCCAAGCCACCTCACTAGGGAAGCCCGGTCAATTTTTGCAAAGGAGTGCGAAATGCCCCCGCAGCCCAAAGATATGTCATGGCTTCAGACTGCGCCAACACGATCTTCAGCCCCCGTCACATCCGCAGAACTGCTATCGCTGGCGGCAATCGGCGGGTATGCTGAATGGGTGGCTTATGCCGACCTGCGGGCCTCAGATCTGCAATGGGCGTCGCGGTGACCAAGGTTTGCGCGCCCCCCACAGAAACGACGCCCGTGTATGATGCCCGCGACTTGACCCAAGGGCAGCACGTCGCCCAGATCACGCTGGATACCCAGACCTATACCTTGCGCATCACCAAAGCTGGAAAGTTGATTTTGACAAAATGAGCATCGCCTGGACCCTGAAAGAGCCCGATGACCGGCCTGCCCCAACAAACCGCGGCGGCGCGCCTGTGGGGCATGTCGCCGAACTGCCCCCACTCGAACGCGCGGCGCTGCTGTATTTTCGCCAATGGCGGAATGGGCCCAACGGACGCGAGGCGGTTGCCCATGCGTTTTCACAGGTGTTCACGCCGACCCGCGCGGTGCAAGAGGTCAACACCCTGGCGGCGCTGATGGCCTATCTGAGCGTTGGGCAGCGGCGGCCAATCATGGGCCATTGTACAGGCTGCGCCTGCTTTGGTGGCGATGAAAGCGCCTTTGTCAATTTGGTCGCCGCCGCCGCCGCAGACGACAAAGAAGATGCGATGGCCTTTGCGCTAACCTTGATGCGGCCCGATGCGGCATGGCAGGCTGTGATGGCCGCCAAAGATTTCGGCCTTGCGCTGCTTGGCCTGAACCGCAGTTTTGTGGCGACCGAGATGGCCCTGCCCGCTTGGCCTGCACCCAAAACACGACACTGACCTGATCCAGACCTGAAAACCGATATATAAGGAAATCTGATGCGTTTGACCTTGCTTGCCAGCCTTGCCACGACAACAATTTTCACGCTGCCCGCATTTGCCGCGACCCCGCAAGAGGTGGTTACAACCTATTCCAATATCGCGGCAGCCGCGTATGGTGACAGCCTGACGACAGCATTGGCCCTGCAAGTGGCGGTGCAAGCCCTGACAGATTCGCCGTCCGAAACCAGCTTGGCCGCTGCGCGCAGCGCCTGGCTGGCAGCGCGTGTGCCGTATCAGCAAACCGAGGCTTTCCGCTTTGGCAATCCTATTGTGGATGATTGGGAAGGCAAGGTAAACGCTTGGCCCCTGGATGAAGGGCTGATTGATTATGTAGATACCAGCTATGGCCAATCCGAGGAAAACCCCCTGTCAACGCTGAACATCATCGCCACGCCGCGCTTTACGCTGTCGGGCAGCGATATTGACGCCAGCGCCCTTACGCCAGCGTTTCTGTCGGAAACCCTGCACGAAGCTGACGGGATAGAGGCGAATGTCGCCACCGGCTATCACGCGATCGAATTTCTGCTGTGGGGGCAAGATCTGAACGGCACCGGGCCGGGCGCAGGGGCGCGAAGCTGGACCGATTATGCCGCAGGCACTGCCTGCACCAATGACAATTGTGACCGCCGCGCGGCCTATCTTGGCGCTGCGACCGACCTGTTGGTCGATGATCTGACCTATATGGCCGCCCAATGGGGGGATGGTGGCGCCGCCCGTACCGCCCTAGCGGAAAACCCGACCGCAGCCCTTTCGGCCATGCTGACCGGCATGGGCAGCCTGTCTTATGGTGAACTGGCGGGCGAGCGGATGCGGCTTGGCGTCATGCTCAATGACCCTGAAGAAGAGCATGATTGCTTTTCCGACAACACCCATAACAGCCATTACTACGATGGCCTGGGCATCCAGAACGTCTATCTTGGCCGCTACATTCGGGTAGATGGCACCACGGTTTCCGGCCCCTCGCTGGCGGATCTGGTCGCCGCTGCCGATCCTGCGGTTGATGCGCAGCTTCAGGCCGAGCTGGCAGCCTCGGTTGCAGCCTTGGGTGCGGTTAAGGCAAAGGCCGAAGCGGGGATGGCCTATGACCAGATGTTGGCAGCGGGCAATGCAGAAGGTGAGGCGCTGATCATGGGGGCGGTCGCGGCGCTGGTGACGCAAACCGCCTCGATCAACCGTGCTGTCACTGCGCTTGGCCTTGGGGCAGCCACCTTTGAAGGTTCTGAAAGCCTTGATAATCCGGGGTCCGTTTTCCAATAATCCCACATACGGCCCGCTTGTTTCTGATTGAACCGGTCAGGCATGTCTCTTGGGAAAAGCGGGCAAGGAGGCCCCTATGGTTCGTTTCTCGCTTTTTCTTATGCTGCTGGCCAGCCCTGCGCTGGGGCAACCGCTTGGTGACGGGCATCTGAACATCATTGCGCGCAGCGCCGCTGAATCTGCGCGTATTGCGCAGGTGGTGGCCCCGACCAATGATTTCAGCAAGCCCGAGCATTTTGAGGACAAACCGGCAGGGGCCGCCACGGTGCGCGCCCGTGGCAATGCCGATGCATTTTCGCAGCTATCGGGCAATATGCCCTTCGCGCGTGAAATGGATTTCAAACTGGGCAATGCATTGTTCCGCAAGTCTTGGGTGGCGTCTCCCTCGTCGACTCTGGCCTCGGATGGGCTGGGGCCGCTGTATAACGCGCGGGCCTGTCAGGATTGCCACCTGAAAGATGGGCGCGGCCACACCCCCGCAGGCCCCGATGACAAATCCGTGTCGATGTTTCTGCGCCTGTCCATCCCCGCCACCGCTGCAAGCACCGAAATCGAAATTGAGGATTGGATCGCAACGGTGGATGAGCCGCGCTATGGTGGCCAGTTGCAAGATTTTGCCACCCCCGGCCAGACCGCCGAGGCACAGATGAAAATCACCTATAGTGACCTGCCGGTGACGCTTGCTGATGGCAGCGTGATCACCCTGCGCGCGCCCCGCTATTCGCTTGCCGATCTGGGCTATGGCCCGCTGCATCCAGACACAATGCTGTCGCCTCGCGTCGCCCCGCAGATGATCGGTCTGGGCCTGCTAGAGGCGATCCCCGCTGCAGACATTCTTGCCAGATCCGACCCAAAGGATGCCGATGGGGACGGCATCTCGGGGCGCCCGGCTATCGTGCCGAGCGCGGAATTCGGCGTGCCGATGCTGGGGCGATTTGGCTATAAAGGCGGCGCGGCCACGGTAAAGGACCAGTCGGCGGCGGCCTTTCTGGGCGATATGGGGCTGTCTTCACCGCTGCACCCCCTGCCTTGGGGCGATTGCACGGATTTTCAGGCCGATTGCCGCAACGCGCCACATGGCCAAGAACCGGACAACCGGGATGGGCTGGAAGTGGATATGCAAAGCCTTGATCTGGTGACATTCTATGCCCGAAATCTTGCTGTGCCTGCGCGGCGCGATATCGCCGATCCGCAGGTCTTGCGTGGCAAAGAGGTGTTTTACACCCTCAACTGCATCGCCTGTCATACCCCCAAACATGTAACCAATCGTCTGCAAAATCAGCCCGAACAAAGCTTTCAACTGATCTGGCCCTATACCGATCTTTTGCTGCATGACATGGGCGAGGGGCTGGCCGACAACCGCCCCGAGGGTCGCGCGACCGGCCGCGAATGGAAAACCCCGCCGCTTTGGGGTATCGGCCTGACAGAACAGGTATCAAACCACAGCGAATTCTTGCATGATGGCCGCGCGCGAAGCCTGTTAGAGGCCATTCTTTGGCATGGCGGCGAGGCGCAAGCCGCCCGTGACGGGGTTATCGTGCTTGATACCAAAGACCGCGCTGCCCTCATCACATTTCTGGAAAGCCTTTGATATGTTTCGTGCCCTGATCCTTTCTGTCTTCCTTGCCACCCCCGCGCTCGCCGACTTTCCGCAAGCGGTGGCCGAACATATCTTGCCCGGCTATGCCAATTTTGCGCTGGCCACCCAAACCCTGTCCGATGCTGCCGCAACCGCCTGCGAGGCCGAAACCCTGCGCCCGGCCTTTCAGACCGCATTTGATGCGTGGATGGGGGTGCAACATTTACGCTTTGGCCCGGTGGAACAGGGCGGTCTTGGCCTTTCCATCGGGTTTTGGCCGGACCCCAAGGGCAGCGGCGCGCGGGCGCAGGCTGCCCTGCTGACAGCCGAGCCCGCCGTTTTGGAGCCGGATAATTTCGCCCAGCAATCCATCGCCGCGCGGGGGCTTTTCGCCTTGGAACGTCTGCTCTATCCGGCCGAGCCCCTGCCCGCCGATCCATGCGCCCTGATCCGCGCCACGACGCATGACCTTGCCCGCGTGGCCGCGCTGATCAACACCGCCTGGACAACCGATTATGCGCAGACCGTGCTGACGGCAGGCGAGGCCGGGAACAGCATTTACCTGACCCGCCCCGAGGTGCGCCAAGCCTTGTTCACCCAGCTTGTCACCTCGCTGGAGTTCACCGATGACAGCCGCCTGGGCCGCCCGCTTGGCATCTTCAGCAAACCGCGCCCCGAACGCGCCGAGGCCAGGGCGTCGGGCCGCTCGTTGCGCAATATCCTGCTGTCCTTGCAGGCGCAGCGGGCGTTGGTGGCAACCCTGACACCCGACGCGCCGCAAACCATGGCCGCGTTTGACCACGCCATTCATCTTGCGCAAACGCTGGATGACCCGGTGCTTGCGGGCGTCGCCGACCCGGAATCGCGACTGAAGGTAGAAATCTTGCAACAGGCGATCAAGGCGTTGCGCGAAACGGTGCTGTCTGAACTGGGCCCCGAACTGGATGTCGGCATCGGTTTTAACGCGGCGGATGGCGATTGACATGACCAGCCGCCGCGCCTTTCTTGCAGGCCTTGCCGCCGCCACCTGGCCAAGCCTGACCTGGGCCGACATCGGCAATCCGGCCTTTCTGGCTGCAGGCAAGCAGGGGCAGGGTTTTGTGCTGCACGGGCTGTCAGACCTGGGCGCAAGCCTGTTTCAAATTCCCCTGCCTGCGCGCGGCCATGCGGCGGCAGCCCACCCGACACGGCCCCTTGCCGTGGCCTTTGCCCGCCGCCCCGGTCAATTCGCTTTTGTGATTGATTGCGCAACCGGCGCTGTTTTGCACCGTCTTGCCCCCGCAGCGAACCGCCAATTCAACGGCCATGGCGCGTTTTCAAGCGATGGCAGCCTGCTGATGACCTCAGAGGTGGTTGCCGAAGGGTCTGCCGGGCGCATTGGCCTGTGGGAGACGCGGCACTTTCAAAGGATCACGGAATGGGACAGTGGCGGCATTGGCCCACATGACATCAAACGCCTGCCCGATGGCCGGATTGTCGTGGCCAATGGCGGCATTCAAACCGACCCGTTAGACCGCAGCAAACTGAACCTGGGCCAGATGCGCCCGAACCTGAGCCTGCTATCGGCCAATGGCACGCTGTTGGATCAGGCAGAGCTGCCGCCGGAATACCGCGCCAATTCCATCCGCCACCTTGCGCTGCTGCCGGGTCAGATCGCCTTTGCCATGCAATGGGAAGGCGACAAGGCCGATGCAGTGCCGCTTGTGGGCCTGTGGTCGCCCGGCAGCTTGCCCCGGCTGTGCCCGGCGGCACCGACCGAGGCGCATGTGATGCAGGGCTATGCCGGTTCCATCGCCGCCCTTGCCGATGGCAGCCGCCTTGCCGTCACCTCTGCCCCCGGCGGCGCGGTGATGCTGTTTGATGGCAGCGGCACGCCTATCGCAACCCATTTCCGCGCCGATCTAAGCGGCGTTGCCGCCCTTGGCCCGGCGTTTACCGTCTCTGACGGGCTGGGCGCAGTCTGGGCCTGTGCGGACAGCGGCCTGTCACTGCGTCAGCGCCACCGGGTCGCCTGGGATAACCATCTTATCGCATTGATTTGATCGGCTGGCAGGCCACGGCAGGCGCGCTGCCTGTTTCGGCCCGCGCCCATCGCTGCTATGGGCTATGGGGAAATCAACGTATCCGCCATCTGTCAGCGCACAGATCGCGCCCCAACCCAGTGTACGAGGCCAGGCGGCGGCCCTTTGCAAGCCCCCCGTCCAATGTAGCAGGAGCGATAACGCATGACTGAACTAAGGCTTGCCAGTTGGAATATCCGCGCGGGCTTGGGGCGCGATCTGCGGCGGCGGCCACAGCGCACAATTGACGTGATCACCGGCCTTGATGCCGATGTCGTTTTGCTGCAAGAGGCCGATTTTCGCCGCCATCCCCGCCCCGCCGCGCTGCCAAGGTTGCACGGCCGTATCGGGCCATTCGACGTGATTGACCTGACTCCAACCGGCGTTGGGCTGGGCTGGCATGGCATTGCAATGCTCAAGCGCCCCGGTATCGACGTCACCGCCATCAGGCGGCTGGACCTGCCCGCGCTGGAGCCGAGGGGGGCTGTTATCGTCGATCTGGAAATTGCAAGCCAACCGGTTCGGATCGTCGGGCTTCACCTTGGCCTTTTGCGCAGCAACCGCCGCAAGCAGATTGCCTATGTCATTGACACCTTGATAAAACTTGACCGTAAGCCGACAATCCTTGCCGGAGATTTCAACGAATGGCGAGAGTGGAAGGGCCTGGAGACAGTCCCCAAATGGCTAAAGACCCACAGTCCGGGGCCAACCTTTCCGGCGGGTCTTCCCCTGCTGAAGCTGGACAGGGTCGCCCTGAGCGATGATATAGACATCTTGGCCAGCATGGTGCTTAATGATGATGGTTCGCGGATGGCGTCGGATCATCGTCCCATCTGTGTGACGGTTCGCTTGCCGGTTCGGGGAACGAAAGCAATCTGATATGGCATTGCCCATCCTCAAATTCCTTGTGGCCACGGCCTTCCTTTTGGCGCTGCTTATTCTGGTTGCGCGCGTGCTGTTCCCGGTGCCGGTTTTCAAACAACGGCTGGCAACCATTGCCTTGCCACCGGCGCAAACCGGGGCCCTGGCCGATGCCTTGGACCAGCACGGCAAAAACCACGCCGGGCTGACAGGGATTGCGCCGCTTCAGAATGGCGCTGATGCCTTTGCGGCGCGGTTCATGCTGGCTGATGCGGCCGTCAGCTCTCTTGACGTTCAATATTACATCTGGCGGGCCGATATGACCGGCTATCTGCTGCTGGACGCATTGCGCCGGGCTGCGGATCGGGGTGTACGCGTCAGGCTGCTGCTGGATGACAATGGCATTTCCGGCCTTGACCCAGCGCTGTCGGCGCTGGACGCGCATAGAAATGCCGAGGTGCGGATCTACAATCCCTTCAACCTGCGCCGCTTCAAGCGCGTGTCCTTTGGTTTCGACTTCTTTCGATTGAACCGCCGCATGCATAACAAAGCCTTTACGGTCGATGGCCGCGTGTCGATCTTGGGGGGGCGCAATATCGGGGATGAATATTTTGGCACCGGCACAAACCCGCTTCAGGTCGATCTGGATGTGCTGGCGGTCGGGGCTATTGTGCCGCAGATTTCGGCGGATTTTGATCGCTACTGGGCGGCAAAATCCGTTCATCCTGCCCGCCAGATATTAGGCAAGCCGGGTCGCACAGACCCGATCCCCCACCCGATCACCTTGGGGCTAAGCCGGTTCGACACCGACCCGCAACGCAGCGAATACCAAACGCTGCTGCAATCCTCCAACATCATTGCGGCCTTGGCGGCTGGCACGTTGGATCTGGAATGGACAAAGGCCATTTTGGTCAGCGACGACCCGATCAAGGGCGAGGGCGCGGTGCCGCGCGAGGATTTGCTTGCCACACGCTTGTTGCAAGCGGTGGGCGAAATCAAGACGCGGTTTGATGGCATCACCCCCTATTTCGTGCCCGGTGCTGCGGGTGTAAAGGCGTTTGCCACCCTTCAAAGCCGTGGCGTGACGGTGCGCATGTTGACCAACTCGCTAGAGGCAACGGATGTTGTGCCGGTTCATGCCGGCTATTCCAAACGCCGCGAGGCAATGCTGCGCGCCGGCGTCACGCTGTTTGAATTGCGCAGACAAGCGGTGGGACAGATAAAGCCTGATGTCTTTGGGCCATTCGGCTCTTCTGGGTCCAACCTGCATGCCAAAACCTTTGCCGTTGATGGTACACGCATCTTTGTGGGGTCTTTCAACTTCGATCCGCGCTCCACAACTTTGAACACCGAAATGGGGCTGCTGATTGAAAGCGAACGAATGGCTTTGGCCATGCACTCTGCCTTTGATCAGGGGTTGAACGGTCTGGCATGGCGCGTCGAAATACGCGGCCGCAATCCGGTCTGGATTGATACCGCAAGCGGAACGGAAACACGGGATGAACCGGGCGCGTCGCCAATCAAGCGGCTTGCATTGATTATCGTTGGCTGGCTGCCGGTTGAATGGTTGTTGTAACATCGTCCGGGGCCGCAGGGTCTGGGCTGTCTGTTGCCGCACGGCAATCCCCTATAGCGCTGCCTGCCGCCCCTTGTTAGCGTAAAGCACAAGATCACCAAAAGGAGCTGTGATGACCGCCACACACCTTGCCACACTGCCCACGCCTTGCCTGATCGTCGATGAGGCGAAAATGATGCATAATATCGCGCGCCTTGCAGCACATGCAGCGCGCCTTGGCGTCACCCTGCGCCCGCATCTGAAAACCACCAAAAGCATCGACGCCGCCCGCTATGTGCTGAAAGACGGAACCGGGCCGGCCATGGTTTCGACCTTGGCCGAAGCCGAAGCCTTCGCCAAAGCCGGCATCAGGGATATTGTTTATGGCGTTGGCATTGGCTTGAACAAGCTGGAGCGGGTGCTGGCCCTTCATCATGCGGGCTGCCGCCTGACAGTGCTGCTGGACAGCGTTGTACAGGCAAGGGCAGTGGCCAAGGCCTCGCGCGCGTCAGGCATCCCTATCCCCGCGATGATCGAGATTGACGCCGATGGCCACCGCAGCGGGCTGACGCCCGCAGACCCTGCGCTGATCGAAGTGGGGCGCATCTTGCATGAAGAGGGCGCAGAACTCGCCGGTGTCTTGTGCCATGCCGGTGAAAGCTATTCAGCCATCGGGCAAGAGGCGCAATCAAGATTTTCCGAGATCGAACGTCTGGCGGTGGTCAATTCCGCAACGGCCCTGCGCATGGCGGGCCTGCCCTGCCCCGTAGTCAGCGTCGGCTCTACCCCTACAGCCCACGCGGCCAAGGACCTGAACGGCGTCACCGAAATGCGCGCAGGTGTTTATGTGTTTTTTGATCTTGTCATGGCGGGCATAGAGGCGTGCCGGGTTTCTGACATCGCTTTGTCGGTCCTGACCACGGTTATCGGCCATCAGCAAAAGCAAGGCTGGGTGATCGTCGATGCGGGATGGATGGCGATGTCGCGTGACCGTGGCACCGCCACCCAGACGGTTGATCAAGGCTATGGTCTGGTGTGCGACGCAGCGGGCGCCGTGATCCCCGATCTGATCGTCATCAAGGCCAATCAGGAACACGGGGTTGTTGCCCTGCGCCCCGGTTCGCGCGGGATCATGCCCGAGTTGCCGATCGGGACGGTTTTACGGATTTTGCCCAACCACGCATGCGCAACAGCGGCCCAACATCAACGCTATCATGTCATCCCGAAAGAAACCGGCGCGCCGCTGCGCATATGGGAACGCTTTGGCGGCTGGTAGACGGGGGCCGGAAAGCGTGGCCGGGCCACAAACGGCGAAAGGGCAGAGCACGGCACTGGCCAGGCACGGCGCGGATTAACCGCGCCCGATGAAAGGCATGGCGCTGGCCATTACCGTCATGAATTGCACATTCGCGGCCAGCGGCAGGTTTGCCATATGCAGAACGGATGCGGCGATGTGTTTGACATCCATGACCGGCTCTATCGCGGTGGTGCCATTGGCCTGCGGCACGCCTTTGGTCATTGCAACCGCCATATCTGTCAACGCATTGCCGATATCAATCTGGCCGCAGGCAATGTTGAAGGGGCGGCCATCAAGGGACAGGCTGCGCGTCAGGCCGGTGATCGCGTGTTTAGACATGGTGTAGGGGGCCGAACCGGGGCGCGGCACATGGGCCGAGATGGAGCCATTGTTGATAATGCGCCCCCCCCATCGGGTCTTGCGCCCGCATATGGCGAAAGGCGGCACGCGCGCAAAGAAACATGCCCGTAATGTTGACATTGGAAAGGTATAGCCAATCTTCGACCTTGATCTCATCTATCAAGGTCGGAAAAAGCGCGACACCGGCGTTGTTGAAAAGCGCGTCGATGCGGCCCCATGTTTTCGCAGCCATTGCAAAGGCCGCATCAACTTGGGCGGGGTCGGTCACGTCGCAGGGCAAGACCAGCGCGTTCGAATGGCCCGCCGCCGTTTCATGCAGCGCGGCAGCGCGGCGGCCAAACAGGCCAACACGCCAACCGGCCTCAAGAAAAGCACCGGCGGTCGCGCGACCGATGCCCGAGCCAGCCCCTGTGATGATCAGTGTGGACCCGGCCATATGCCCCCCTTTGCCCCTGCTTCAATGGTTGTCGCGTGGCAAATCCTTGACCACACGGTGATAACTGGTCGCCAATTCCAGGCAGCCACCCTCGGCCAGTTGGCCGACATGGGTGCGGTAAATCTCTTGCCAGGGGGTCTGATGGTGCAGCACCGGGGCCACCCAATCGGCGCGGCGTTTGGCCCATTCGGCATCATCCACCAGCGCGTTCAGGGTGCTGGCGTTCAGGTCAAGCCGCACGCGGTCACCCGTTTTCAGCAGGGCAAGGCCGCCGCCTACCACCGATTCCGGCGAGGCGTTAAGGATCGACGGGCTTTCCGACGTACCCGATTGGCGGCCATCGCCGACTGTGGGCATGTGGTTGATGCCGACTTTGATCATGGCATCTGGTGGCTGCATATTCACCACTTCGGCCGAGCCGGGGTAGCCGACACAGCCAACATTGCGGATGAACAGGATACAGGTTTCATCAATATTCAGTGCCGGGTCATTGATGCGGTCGTGGTAATCCTCTGGCCCTTCAAACACAATCGCGCGGGCCTCATGGATGTTTTCTGAACCAGGATCGGAGAGGAAGCGCTGGCGGAAATCAGCAGAAATCACGCTGGTTTTCATCAAGGCAGAGTCGAACAGGTTACCCGACAACACCAAGAACCCGGCGTTCTGGCGCATCGGTTTGTCATAGGGCAAGATTACCTCGGTATCGCGGCTGCGCCATTTGCCCACGGTTTCCGACACGGGTTTGCCTGCCGCCGTCATCGCATCGCCGTGCAATCGGCCCGCTGCATACAGCTCTCCCATGATTGCAGGCACACCACCGGCGCGGTAAAAACTTTCGCTCAGGTATTTGCCGGCGGGTTGGATATTGGCCAAAAGCGGCACATCAAAGCCGATTTTCTGCCAGTCGGTGACGTGCAATTCCACACCCGCATGGCGCGCAATCGCTTGCAGATGTGGCGGCGCGTTGGTGGAGCCACCAATGGCAGAGTTAACCACAATCGCGTTTTCAAACGCTTTTCGGGTCAGAATATCCGAGGGTTTCAGATCTTCTTCAACCATCGCCACAATCCGCCTGCCCGTTTCATAGGCCATGCCCATACGTTCGCGGAACGGTGCGGGAATGGCAGAGTTGCCAGGCAGCGACATGCCCAGCGCCTCTGCCATCGCGTTCATGGTGCTGGCGGTGCCCATAGTGTTGCAATGGCCCAGCGAGGGGGCCGAGGAACAGACGCGCGACATGAATTCCTCAAGGTCAATTTTGCCATCGGCCAGCAAACGCCGGCTTTCCCAGACAATGGTGCCAGAGCCTGTGCGCTCGCCATTCCACCAGCCATCCAGCATCGGGCCACCATTCAGCGCGATTGCGGGCAGATCAACGGTGGCTGCGCCCATAAGCATCGCCGGGGTGGTTTTATCGCAGCCCGTGGTCAACACAACGCCGTCCAGCGGATAGCCGTGCAGCACCTCGACCAACGACAAATATGCAAGGTTACGGTCTAGCGCGGCTGTGGGCCGCTTGCCGGTTTCCTGGATGGGATGCACCGGAAACTCCATCGGCACGCCGCCCGCATCACGGATGCCCGCCTTGATCCGATCCATCAAAAAGACGTGGATCTTGTTGCAAGGCGTCAGGTCTGACCCGGTTTGCGCGATACCGATTACCGGGCGATTGCCCTGCAATTCGCCGCGCGTATACTCTTGGTTCAGGTAACGCTCCAGATATAGCGCGGTCATGCCGGGGTTATTGGGATTATCGAACCATTCCTGCGAACGGTACTTCTTGTTTGCGCGTGTATCGGACATGATTTCGCTTTCATCTGGTAGGGTTTGGGCAACTGACAGGATAAAGGCTGGGAAGTTCGGATATAGTGATATTCGGCATAGCAAAGCACAAGCCTGATCCAGGGTCGCGCCCATGATGTTTCATATAGTGGAAATAAACGTCAACTATTGGAACTTGTAACCTATCGCTGCGCCTATTTGCAAGGTCTGCGTGAATGCAACCCCTTTGTTATGATCAGCATGCCGATCTCGGCCATGTTTGGCATTGTGGGCAAAAATGCAGCGCGGTCGGCAAATTGGCAGCCTGGCCTGCATAGCTGCATCAATAAGAAATTAACCCCACAGGCGGTAGATATTAGTCAACTTCAGGAATCGGACGCTTTGGAAACACAATCTAAAGCTGTTGGGGGCGGAAGTTTTGGGGAAACCCCTTTGCTGCAAAAAACATACCGTGGCCTTTTGTGAGGATTGTAATGCCGTTCATTCGCTCACCACTTTTCAGACTGGTTGAACGCCTGTCGCGGTTCGATAAAAAGGTTTGCCTGGCTTGCGTTGATATTATGCTGGCCCCCGTCGCCTTCTTGATCGCCTCGACCATCCTTTACAACGCATTACCCGGCAGCGCATTTCTTGAAAGAAACTGGCCGCTCCTCATCCTTTTGGCCGGCCTCGCCGGGCTTTTTGTGACCGCCCTGAAAATGCAAAACATCAAGCTGAACGCCTACGAGTCGCGCGGGGTTTTGCGTAGCGGTGCCATGGTGTTGCTTGTGACGGTTTCTTTCGCCCTGATTGCGAATGAGTCCGGCATATATGTGTCACGGTTGGGAAGCATACTTTTTGCCTTCGTCTTTTTTCTTTTGGTTGTGGTGGCACGCTTTGCCATGTTGCACATATTGCGATGGGTTTTGCGTGAAGGGCAGCCACGCCGCCGCGTCTTGATTTATGGCGCAGGGCGCACCGGGACCCAGTTGCGTGCGGCCCTACGGTCGCATGACAGTATTTCCCCCGTTGCCTATATAGATGACAACCCGGCACTGCGCTCGATGTCAGCAGGAGGGTTGCGCATTTACGGATCAGACCGGATTGCGGAACTGACTGCGCAGTTTGATGTTGATCGTGTCTTGTTGGCGATGCCATCCGTTCCCGGGCCGAAATTGGCACAGATAGCGCGGCGGTTGCAGGCCATGGGCCTGACGGTGATGTCTGTTCCCTCATTCGCACAGCTTGTCGGAGTAGAGCGTCTGGTTGATGCGCTGACACCGATAGACCCAGACAAATTTCTGGGCCGCATGGAAATAGAGGGCGGCCTGCCTTTGGCAAGCCCCGCCTATCAGGGGCGCACCGTCTTGGTATCCGGCGCGGGCGGGTCGGTTGGAACGGCGCTTTGCTGCCAGTTGCTGCAAAGCAACCCCGCCTGCATCGTCTTGTTTGAGATCAGTGAAATCGCACTTTACACGATTGAACGAAAACTGAACAAGCTTGCCGTCGGAACGAAAACGCGCATTATTGCGGTACTGGGGTCAGTGACGGACGGTCGGTTGGCACGGGCAGCCATGAAAGAGCACAAGGTTGATATCGTCCTTCACGCGGCGGCCTATAAGCATGTGCCACTGGTCGAAGCCAACCCAATTTCCGGGCTGGCAAACAATGTTCTGGGCACCCGCACGCTCGGGGATGCCGCGAATGAGGCGGGCGTAAAGAAATTCATCCTGATTTCAACCGACAAGGCCGTGCGCCCAACCAATGTGATGGGCGCCTCAAAACGGCTTGCTGAACTGGTGGTGCAAGATCTGGCCAAACGGTCGCGCGGTACGGCCTTTTCGATGGTGCGCTTTGGCAATGTCTTTGGCTCATCTGGCTCGGTCATTCCCTTGTTCAAGGAACAAATCGCCAATGGTGAGCCAATCACCCTGACGCATGAAGATGTGACGCGCTACTTCATGACGATCACCGAGGCTGCGCAACTCGTTTTACTCGCCGGGTCTTTTTCAAATGATGGCGGCGATGTTTTTGTGCTTGATATGGGGGAACCGGTCAGGATTCGTGACCTGGCCCGGAATTTGATCAAAGAAGCGGGTCTTACTGTTCGTGATGCCGAACACCCCCACGGTGACATTGAAATTATTGTGACCGGGCTGCGGCCCGGCGAGAAGCTTTACGAAGAATTGTTGATCGGCGATGAGCTTTTCACAACGCCACACCCCAAGATACTGCGCGCACAGGAACAAAGCCTGACAGAGCTTGAGATGGCAACCGCATTGCGCGATCTGCGCGCGGCGGTTGCGACTGGCAATGCAAGGCAGGCGCATGGCGTGATCAATACTTATGTCGAAGGCTATTCCACGCCAGCACAGATTGCAGCGGCCCGGTAATTCGGTCGCCGCAAAAGCAGCGCACGCCATATGGGGTTTTATGCAACGCGCTGTCATGCTATCAAATTGTCTAGGTGATTTTTCTTATGGAGATTGAAACAAAGATCGTTTCTTCTATTGCCACTTTGACATTGATCGCAGCTTTAGGCGGCGCGGTTCAGGCACAGCCGACAGGGGCGCCTGCGCGGGTGATCATTTTGATACCGACCACGCTTGCCATCACGGCTGGGATCGCTGCTGGCACAGCATTCATTTTCACCGTTGGCAAGGGCCCTGATACATTGTTTAACCTGGAAAGCCCCTAAAACTGGGCGGGCTTAGCCACCCGTCAGCGGCCATGCGCGTTTAAGGCGGGCCTTTTTGTGTTGAAATCAACCATCAGCACTGTGTCTGCGAAACGTGGAATAGCGCGCCAAAACCGTGAAGCAAAACCAATGAGTTTTTACCAAACAACCATTACCCTCTGGACTCGCGTGTCTAATGCCGAAATTGGCCTGATCTCGGCGGGCATCGCCTTTTTTGGGTTTCTGGCGATCTTTCCTGCTTTGGCTGCGGTCATAACGATCTGGGGTTTTGCAGCCGACCCCAATGCGGTGCAAACACAACTTGTTCTGGCTGAAAACTACCTTCCGGGTGAGGCCTATGACCTGCTTTATGGGCAGGTGCAGCGAATTTTGGCAACAAACCCCCGAAGTTTGGGCCTTGCCACGGCTATTTCAACACTTTTTGCCTTGTGGTCTGCCCGTGCAGGCGTTGGCGCGTTGATCAGCGGCATCAACGCCATTCATGGGTTTCCAGGCCGGAGCGGGCTACTGCACGTCTTGCGTGCGTTCGTGTTGACCCTGGTGATGATAGGGCTGGTTCTATCCGGCATGACGGTTGCGGTCATAACGCCGCTGATAATCGGGTTTCTGCCGCTGGGCGCCGCCGCGGCAAAAGCGCTGGGTGCGGCAAATTTTTTGCTTGGCATGGCCTTGGCAATCGCAAGCATTGCAGTCGCCTATCGACTTGGCCCGAACCGGCCCAAGCATGCAAAACGCCCGCCTTTTGTAACCTTCGGTTTGTTTCTCGCGCTTGGCCTTTGGATCGCGGTATCGCGCGGATTGGTGTTTTATCTTGGCAATTTCGCCAATTACAATCAGGTCTACGGCTCTATCGGGGCGGTGGTTGCGCTGTTGATGTGGTTTTACCTATCGGCTTATGCCGTCTTGCTGGGGGCCGCCGTAGATGCCGAGGTGGAGGCCCACAGACGAGCTGCAGCTCAGTAATCCTTTTCGATGAAAACCCCGATGCCCGATTGCCCATCAGCCCCGACCGAGCCGCGCACCGTGACGTTCTTTTTCAGATCCAGATTCAGGTTGATCTTGCTCTGTCCCTTTTGGTCAACTTCCACCTCGGTATAGACACGCTTGCTCAGGTACTTACCGGCTTTGAACGACACGTTTCCTTGGGAATCGGTTGTCAGATCCAGGTCATCCAGACCAAACCCTTTGCGCAAACGCCCCACAATCCCTTCCCCGCCCTTTCCGGCAAGCGAGGCAACGGCGGCGGCAAGCTGTGCGGCCTGCAGCGCCGAAATGGATTGCAGATCACGCCCGAACAAAAGCTGTGCCAGCACTTCTTCCTGCGGAAGATCGGGAACCGAGGAAAAGATGATTTCAGGCTCATCCGCGCGGCCCTTGATCGTAACCAAGGTAACAACGTCATCCCCTTGATTTATCGCTACAATATTGATGTAGGGGATCATATCACCTTGCAACACCAGCTGTGCTTCATCCAGTTCAAGGCGCTTTCCCAGAATATCCAGACGCCCCCTGATCAATTCAAACGCACCGCTTGGCATCACGGCATTCGTGTCGCCACGAATGATCACGCGCCCGCCAAATTCCGAGTCAATCCCGCGTCCGCGCAAGAAAATGCGCGATGGTGCTTCGATAGCAAGATTCAGACCATAGGGCTGGGATGATCCCCCATTCCCATTGCCAGAACCAACGTCAATAAGACCGGCCTTGTAACGCGTATCGCGTACCGCTGCCGGCTCATTCAAATGCTTCAGCCCCGGCAGCGAACCGATGGAGGAAAAGCCCGAGGTCGGGACGCGCAACTCTGCCTCGCTGATACGAATTGTGCCAGCAATCACCGCGCCGCCCGCCAGCGGGCCTTGCACGGTAACATCACCCCCCAAAGACACGGAATACAGGTCGGGGTCTTTCAGGGTTGCATTGCGCAGGGCGACTCGCAAATCCGCCGTATTGGGCGCAGCCAGCCCGATGCTGCCGTCTATGGCCAATGAGCCGCCCGTGCTTGGGGCCGCAGTCAGATTGATCTGAACAGCATTACCGCCAAGCCGTGCCGTCGCTGCAATGTCTTGCAGGCCAAACGGCAGCCTTGGTGCTGAAAAGCGGCCTCCCTCCAGGTTTGCGGTTCCAGACAAGGACGAGAGTGCAAAGGGGCCATTCAGCCGCAGATCAAACCGGGTTTGGCCCGAAATCGACCGCGCCCCAAGAAACGCATTCGCAAGCGCGGCCTGTGCTGTGCCCGTCATCGCAAGGTCAGCGCTGCGAAAGCTGGGGGCGATGCGCCCCGAAACCCGCCCGTTCAGGCCGCCCGGCCCGGTTCCGTTAAGGTCAAGCAAATACCCCTGCCCATTCTGTGTCGCATTGCCCGCGACGGTCACCGCGCCCGGAAACTCCGAAACCAGCAGGCCAAGATTGGCAAGCCGCGCTTCAAGCTGGATTTTCCGGGTCTCACCGATCACGCTGCCGGTGGCGTTGACCGAAACCTGAGGGTTCGACAGGGTTGCTTGTTCAATCTCCAGCTTGCCATCGCGGAAATTGGCCGCGGCTTTCAGGGTGCTTTGGCCTTTCAACAGCCTGTCCGCCTCGGCGTTGCCGATTGCAAGGTTTTGCCCCATCCCCGAAAGCGTCACCTGCCCCGCGTCAAACGTACCGTTTGCCGTAACCCTGGCCTGCAACGCCCCCCGATACCCGGGGCCAAGCGGCGAAAGATCGGGTAAAGACAGGTTGGCAGAAATATCACTGCCTGCAGCGTCATAATAGCCGGTCGCATCTGCGGTGACCTGCGGGTTGGAAAGCGCGGCCGTCTCTATCACAAACCGTTTGTCGCGCAGGCTGATGGCAACCGAAAGGCGGCTTTGCCCCGCGATCAGCGCGTCGGCCTGCCCTTGCCCCAGTTTCAGATTTTCACCGATCCCGTCAAGCGTGATGCGCCCATTCACGGGGGTGCCTTCAAAGCTGGCATCAGCCCGCAGGCTACCGCCATATTTTGCGCCCAGCGCCGATAGATCCGCAAAACCGACAGTGCCTTTCAGATTGCTGCCATCGCTTGCCAGTTTGCCCGCGACATGCGCGACAAGCGGCCCAGCGACAACGTCAAGGCGGCGCAGAAACGTACCCTCTTTTGAACGCTCTGCGGCAAATTCAATCGCCGAGCCACCTTTCAAAAGGCTGTCGACCTCGGCAATCCCGACCGTGATGTCATTGCCTTTGATGTTGCCAACCGCATCAAATTCACCGCCAAGCGGGCTGATTTGGCCGCTGATCCGAAAACCCGCGCGCCCCGACAAAGGGCGCCCGGCCAGCGCGGAAAGGCGCGACAGATCGGCATATTGCGCGTCAATACTGCCCTGAGTGCTGAAACCGCTTGCAAGATTGCCGACGCGCGCCGTGCTGACGATGTTATAGCCTTCCTCATTCAGCTCAAGCCGGTCGATCTGAAAGCCGGGGCCACCCCGTTCCCAATCAAAGCTCAGCTTGCCGCTGATGGATTGGCCCAAAGCTTCGGCAAGGGCTTGATTCGTCAGCGCAACATTTGCCGCATCAAAGACCAGCGCACCATCAACACGCGCACCGCCGATGCCGGACTGACGGTTGATGCGGCCAGAGCCATCAATACTGGCCATGCCAAGCGTGACATCCGCACGCGCAAGCCCCGTCAGCGTCACCGTTGCCGACCAGCCGTCACTTTGCGCCGCGTCAAACCCGACCCGAATGTCAGCAGCGGTCACGCGGGTTTCATCTTTGCCGCCAAAGGGCAGCAGCACAGGTTCACCGCTTGGCAAGCCCAGCCGCCCCGCCAGACTGAAGGTTTGCGGCACGCCATCGGCTGCAATCACCGCCGCACCCTCCAGCGATATCGCCCGCGCTTTCAATGCCAGCGCCGTCAGGTCCAACTGGCCTGAAATGCTGCGCTGACCTTCCGCGTTCAACCGAATTTCGGGGCCGAAAAACTCGGCGTAATCTGGCAAGAACAACGGTGCTACATCGCCCTCAAGGGTCAGTGCAAACTTTTGCGCGCCGTCTTGCTGGCCCGTCAGCGTGACATCGCCCGCCAGACGTTCCTGCCCATCGGTCTGCAAATTCAGCTTTGCTGCGAAATCATCCAGTGGGCCAGCGCCCACGATTTTCAGCGCAACGCTGGGCTTGCCCGGAAGGTCAAGCAAAGTTGCCGCAATCCCATCGGCACCCTCGGTCAGATCAAGGCTGATGTTCAGTGTCTTATCCGCATTTCCATAGCCAATGGTCAGCGCCAACTGCCCCTGCGGGCCATCCCCCGTGCGGGTCAGCGCCAGATCAGCGTTGCCCTGGCCACCTGCCAGCCGCGCCGAGGCCGACAGGCTGCCTTCGATCTTTTGGCCAAGAATGGATGCATCCATAACGATGCGCTTTGCTTCCAGCTTTTCAACGTTCACCGATACGGGAAGTTCGGGCAGTGCAAAGCCAGCCGCCTCGGGGGCGGGAACTGCATCGGGATCAGCAAGCGGTTTGCGGGCGATGATCACCTCATCCGCCGTCAGTTCCGATACCTGGACAACGCCGCGCAGCAACGAAGCCCGGCTCCAATCCAGCACCACATTGTTCAGCGTCAGCCACACACCCTGGCTGTCGGCAATCGTCAGGCTGGCCATTTCGGCCTTTGATGAAAACGCGCCGGAAAACCCTGTCACCGTCACCTTTCGGCCTGCGCCAGACAGGTTATCTTCTAAAAACGCCGTCAGCAAATCGCGATCATCCCCTTGGGCAACGGCCATGAAGGGCAGGGAAAACAGAAAAAGCAGCGTGATCCAAAACATGCGCATCAGAAGGATTGCCCTATACCAACGTAGACCTGTGGCTTCTTGCCGCCACCCGAAACCGGCACACCGATGTCAAGCCGGATCGGCCCGAAACCGGTTGCATAGCGCAGGCCAAATCCTGCCCCCGCATGGCTGGCCGTCGTGCCACCATACAAACCATCCGTCGCAATCTGGCCAAAATCGGCAAAGCCGACAACGCCGATGCTATCCGTCACCTTGGCCCGCACTTCCAAAGATGCCCCCAAAAAGCCGGTGCCACCGCTGCGTTGGCCCGTCATGGCCGAGGTAAAACCAAGCGATTGATAAGGTTGCCCCCGCACTGAACCGCCCCCCCCCCGAATAAAACAGGAAATCGGGCGGCAAGTTGCTGATCGACGACCCAAACACGCCTTTCGCCTGAAAGCGCCCGGCGATTGTAACGCGGTCATTTGCCCCAAAACCACGATAGGCCCGCGCATCAACGGCAAGCCTGAACCCGGAATCAGAGGTGCCGAAACCCAAAAACGGCGCCGCCTCGGCATCAACATAAAACCCTTGGGTCGCATCGGTTTTTGAATTTCGGCGGTCCCAGTTCACGCCCACCGGCAAGGCCAGATTGCGAAAATTGATTGTGCTTGCGGGATATGTGACGCGGTATTGCGAATACTCCAGCCCCACGCGCGCTGTTATCTCGCGCGATAGATACTGGGTAAACCCTAGCCTCGTCTCAAGAAAATCCTGCACATAATCGGCATCGTCGGTATGGCCTATCCGTAAAAGGGCCGTGGCCGTGGTGTCTGGGCTAAGCGTTGCCGGGCGGTCTATCTTGAAGCCAAGCGCGTAATCGACACCGCTGCCTTGCGCCCCGATCTGTGCAATCTCACCATCAACCCTGAAACGCTCACCGCCGCCAAACAGGTTCCGGTGCAGCCAATAGCCACTGATTTTGGCACCCTCACTGCTTGCCACCTCGACGCCGAAACTTAGGCGGCGCGGCTTTTCCTCGGCCAGTTTGGCGGTAATGCCAAGGATATCGGGCGCGGTGATGGCCGCATCTTCTTCCAGGGCTACAGAACGGAAAACCCCGGTACGGCGCAACCGCTCCTCTGCGTCTTCCAATTCCTTGGGGCTGTATTGTTCACCGCTGGGCAGGCCCGCAATTTTGACAATACGGTTTACGCGCATACGCTCTTGCCCGGTCACGGCCAATGGGCCAAACCGCAGCCGGGGGCCAGCCGTGACCCGAAGGCTTGATGCAAGCATTGCTGTACGGTGATCGGCGGTCAGGTCCTGGTCGGTTACCTCGGCTTTGGCATGCCCAACCGCGCGCCAACCATCAACCGCAGCCGAAGCCGCGCTTGAAATAATGGCGCTTTGCGCGATTTCACCCACACGATAGGTTTTGGGCAGCTTCGTATCTGCGGCAAGCGGCGCAACCTCGGCCCGGGAGAATTTGAAGGCAGGGCCGGGGACCACCCTCAGCGATATTTTCTTGATGGATTTGGGCGCATCCAAGGGCGGGATAGCGGCAACCTCGCGCCCATCAATACGAATTTCGATAACGCCAGAATAGCGGCCCATCGCATAAAGCGCGCCTTCAAGCTGCTGATATTCCGCCCGCGCCGAGGCGAACAGATCCTGTACGTTGGCGCTGCCCTCAGCTTGTGCTGCAACCAAAAGCGACGCACTGCGCAGCGCTTTTTCAACCTCGGCATCGCCGCCTTCGACCTTGAAATCCAGCTGATCCAATGCCTTGACTGGCCCGGTTGATGCAAAAACCGCAGCCAGCAACAGCGCGGCTATGCCCAATCCATGGTGCGTGAACCGCTGCATCCTGCCTCCTGCCCGCTTAACAAATATTATTACCATATGTATTGCATCTTGCCTGCAAACATACAACGAAACGAAACGGTGATTTTCAGGGTATCGGCAACGATGGGCCATATTTTTGATTTTCTGTTTCACCAAATTTCTGCTTATGTTGCGCAGCGGAGGAACCGATGCATCTTTATTTGACAAGTATAACGCTGCTCGCAGCTTTTGGCTCCGTTGCAATGGCTGAAACACGGGCTGAAACACGGCCATTGCCCTTGACGGATGCTGATTTCAGGCACCATTCGCAACCCGAGGTCGCTTTGGGGCAAGCGTTGTTCTGGGATGCCGAACTGTCTGGAAACCGTAACATTTCGTGTGCAACCTGCCATCATCCACGCTTTGGCACCGGCGATGGTGTATCGCTGGCTTTGGGCGAAGGCGGCATTGGCATTGGCCCAGATCGCCGCCCCGACCCTGCCAATCTGCCCGAACAGCGCATCCCGCGCAACGCGCCAGCCCTGTTCAATCTGGGTATTCTGGATTTGCGCAATCTGTTTCACGATGGCCGGATAGAGGCAGATCGCACGCGCGCCAGCGGCTTTCGCACCCCGCTAGAGGATGAGATGGTCAGCGGCTTTGCTTCCTTGCTATCGGCGCAAAGCATGTTTCCGGTGTTGTCGCCCGATGAAATGGCCGGGCACTATTCTGAAAATGAGGTTTCAAAGGCCGTCCGTACCGGCCAGCTTACGGGGCCAAACGGCGCCTGGGAAAAGATCGCGGCGCGAATTGCCGCCATTCCGGCCTATCAGCAGCAGTTTGCGGCGGTCTATCCGGAAATCGCGGCGGGGCGGCCCGTTCAATTCACCGATATTTCCAATGCAATTGCCGCCTTTATCAGCTTTGAATGGCGGTCCGATACTGCCCCCTTTGATGCGTGGCTGCGGGGGGCGGCGCAGCTTCCCCCACTTGCTGCCAAGGGGGCCGATTTGTTTTATGGTGATGCCGGGTGCAGCACTTGCCATTCTGGCCCCTTGCTGACCGATCAGGCCTTTCACGCCATGGGAAGCCCACAGTTGGGGCCGGGCAAGGCGGAACGGTTTGAAAGCAATCAGCGCGATCTGGGCCGCAGTCGGGTGACAAATCGCAGCGCGGATGCCTATGCCTTTCGCACGCCATCATTGCGCAATATCACCGCAACCGGCCCCTATGGCCATGCCGGGGGCCATGCCGACCTGCGCGCCTTTGTGCTGTTTCATGCGAACCCGGCGGCCGGATTGGATACCTATACCCCGCAAGCGGTCCTGTCAGGGTTTACCACCGACAAAGATGATTGGGCGATGCTGCAAGACAAGGCCGAAACCGCTGCAATCAAGCAGGCCATCCGCCAACCCGCACGCGCCTTGACCGACGATGAGGCCACCGCGATTCTGGCGTTCCTGGACAGTCTTACCGATCCTGCTGCACTTGCCGGGCGGCTGGGTATTCCGCTGGCCGTTCCCAGCGGCTTGCCGATTGACCGCTAAGGCCGCTTAATCGCGCAGGCCATCCGGCAAGATTGTCACCACCCTGTCAGCAGATACGGCAAGCCATGGGCCAGTGCTGCCATTTGGCCAGATCACCCTGACCTCTGCGGCCCCGTCCACGCCAAGCCCAAAATGCAGCGGCACCGCCTGCCCCGACACATGGCCACCGCCCACCGTCACTTCACGCGATTGCACGCGGCCGCCGCTGCGCAGCTCTACCCAGGCGCCAACTGCCTGGCTGTTGCCCGCCGGGCCTTGCAGGGAAACGCCCAGCCAATGCCCGGTGTCTTGCGTCGTATTCTGCCAGATCTCCATCGGCGCCCGGCGGTTGACGACCACGATATCCAGCAACCCATCGGCGTTCAAATCCACCAAACCCGCCCCACGAGACCGTTCCAGCGTGCCAATGCCCGCCGCCCCGCCCTTTTCAACAAACACCCCATCCGCGCCCTGCATCAGCAGGTTGTTCGGGTCATGCATCGCGTTTGAGGGCATCTGATCGACATTCCCTTTGGCGATGAACAGGTCATCACGCCCGTCATTGTCGATATCGCCAAATTCGGCGTGCCAGCCCGTGCTGGGGCGGCCATCATCGCCCAAATAGGGCTGATGCGCGTAGGTTCCCAAAGCAAATGGCGCATTTTCCAACCTGCCGCCACCCTTGTTGACCTGCAGCAACTGGTCGCCCATGGAGGTCATCATCACCTCGGGCAGACCATCGGCGGTAATATCCCGGCTGGCAATCCCCATACCCCAAAGCGAAAACCGGGGCCAAGTTGCCTGCGAATAGGGCGCAAGGGGGGTCAGATGCCACATTTCCTCATAGCCGCCGCGCACATAATAATGGCGGTCGTTTGAAATGCGCAGATCGGCAGTGCCGTTGCGCTGCCAATCGGAAAACAGCATCGACAGGGCGCAATAGCCGGGGGCCAGTGCCGTTGGCGCATCATAGCCGCCGCCCGGTTTCGGGCGATACAGGCTGTTGCTGTCACACGCTTCAAACGGGCCATCGGCGCGGCTGCGGTCAACATAATGGCCGATCGCAAGGGTGGGCCAGCTTTGGCCCTTTTCCCATGTTGCCGAAAACGCCGTGGACCATCTGTCGCCGGTTTGCAGGCCCCACTCGGCAGTTGCATCGTGGAATTTGCAATCGGCCCCGCCTTTCAAAAAGACATCCGGGCCAACCCGCAAAACCGCCAGATCGAGCAAGCCATCGCCGTCAAAATCCAGTGGGTAAGCACCTGTTACCCCGGTTAAATCGGCCAGCGCGCCATCCGCAAACATCACAGCGCCCTTTGGTTCGCTGATATTGACCAACAGTCTGGCCGCATTGGTGCCGCCCGCCACAAACACATCCGGTCGGGCATCGGCGTTGCAATCAAAAATCGCCACGCCGCCACCGACAAAATGCTCCCATTCACCCGCATAGATCACCGCAGAGGGCAGGTCTGGCGCATGATCCACGAAACTTGGGGCGGCCAGCGCTGGCTGCACCGCAAACACCGAAAACAGCAAAGGCAATATCTTCATTGCGCGGCCACCTCACGCTGCCCACCCTCACGGCTGGGCGCAAGCAAACGCTCGGTCACAGCCGAAAGCGCCAGTGCCGCAGCCCCCTGCGCCCAAAGCATATCGCCCCAGGCGTGAATTTCTATTGGCGGTCGGGGCCGTCCGGTGGCAATCGCAAGGCTGTTCATCTCGGCCAGGGTATCGGCGGCATAGAGATAGTCAAACCGCATCCGATCGCCGCTAAGAATAATCAGCGACGGATCAAACAGATTTACCACATTTGACAGCCCAACCGCCAGATAGCGCCCTGCCCTGCGAAAGATTGACCGTGCCGCCGCGTTCCCCGCCTTGGCATGATCATACAGGCTTTCCAACAACACGTTGATCGACTGCCCCTCTTTACCCACCCAGTTCAGCGCGGTTGTTGCCTCGCGCGCCAGCGCATAATCGGCCACATAGGCCTCAAGGCAACCACGCTGGCCGCAGCGGCACAGGGCACCATCAAGCTGCACTTTGGTATGCCCCAACTCCATCCCCAGACCTTGCGCACCGCGATAGATACGGTGGTTTATCACGACCCCCATGCCCACGCCATGCTCTATGGTAACAACCGCGAAATCCGACAATCCGCGCCCTGCCCCGAACCATAATTCGGCAAGCGTCACAAGGTTTGCATCATTGTCGACATGCACCGAAAGGCCAAGATGCGCGCTGGCCGCCTCGGCCAGATTGACCCCGCGTTCGGCCATCACCGATGACCACATCACTTGCCCACTGCGACTGTCAACAAACCCCGGAACGCCAAGGCCCAGGGCCGACAAATCACCCCGATCAATCCCGGCTTTTGCACAGACCTTATCAAGCAGCGCCGCCATCGCGGCCAATAGCTGCGGCAATTCCATGGCACCGGGGCTGCGGGCAACCACCTCATCTGCAATCAGATTGCCGGCAAAATCGACAATAACCGCCGTATGTTCACGATCAGACAGCTTCATACCCGCGACCCGATGCGCCTGCGCCTTGACCCCCAAGGCAACCGCAGGGCGGCCGCGCCCTGCATCACCGTCGCGCAGGGCCGCGACCTCTTCCAACAGGCCAGAATCGATCAGCTCTGATACGCCGGTGGTCACCGAGGCCGGGCTGACGCCAAGCTCTTTGGCAACCTGCACCCGCGCTATGGTGCCAGCGGCCCGTACTTTTTCAAAGATCTGCTGGCGCAAAGGCCGCAGTGATTCTGAAAGCGGAGGGATGAGCGGGCCGCAACCCGGTACAGCGTTTATCACAAAGTCCTTTCGCAATTGCGGCATCATTAGTTTACTTCCCAAATTAAATACTGCAGCATTTCACCTATAATGATCAAGTTCATGCTGCACAGCGGCATTTTCATACAGAAAACCTGGCAGATCGCATAGTGACAGCTATTTTTATTTTGACAACTGAATTTATTATCGCCTAGGAATGGAGTGTACCGACGAATCCGTCGGGCTGACCTGCAAAAGGTCGATTCCACAGGGAGGGAAACACATGCGTAACGCAATTCTGCTGGCCGTCATCGCTGCGACGGGCTTCTCAACGGCCGCATTGGCCGAAGGCAAGAAAATCGGCGTATCCTGGGCAAGCTTTCAGGAAGAGCGCTGGAAGATTGACGAAGCCGCGATGAAAGCCGCAATCGAGGCGGCCGGCGACAGCTATATTTCGGCTGACGCGCAATCATCCTCGGCAAAACAATTGACCGATATCGAGGCGCTGATCGCACAAGGCGCAGACGCCTTGATCATCAACGCATGGGACAAAGATGCCATTGGCCCCGCGATCGACAAAGCCGCTGCCGAAGGTATTCCAATGGTCGGCTATGACCGTTTGATCGAAGATGACCGCACTTTTTATCTGACCTTTGACAATAAGGGCGTTGGTTCGATCATCGCGGAAACCGTTGTGGCCGTGCAGCCTGAAGGCAATTTCGCGATCATCAAGGGTGATCCCGGCGACCCGAACGCGGCATTCTTGCTGGAAGGCATGATGGAAGTGATTGGCGCAGATGTTGCATCGGGCAAGATCAAGATCGTTGGCGAGGCGTTCTCGGATGGCTGGAAGCCGGAAAATGCGCAAAAGAACATGGAGCAGATTCTGACCGCAAACAACAACGCGGTTGATGCGGTTCTGGCCGAAAACGATGGTATGGCGGGCGGCGTTGTGGCGGCTTTGGCAGCACAGGGCCTTGTCATTCCGGTCGGCGGCCAGGATGGCGACCTTGCCGCGATCAACCGGGTTGCACGCGGCAGCCAGACCGTTTCGGTTTGGAAAGATTCGCGGCAACTGGGTAAAGCGGCTGGCGAAATTGCCGCGGCTTTGGCAGATGGCACCGCATTGGACGCAATCGACGGCGCGTCCAAGTTTAGCGGTGGCGAAAAAGGCGTTGAAATGAACGCGATCTTGCTGAAACCGACACCGATCACCAAAGACACCCTGAACCTTGCGATTGACGCAGGCCACATCACCAAAGAGATGGCTTGCGAAGGCGCGATGGATGGCGTGGCCGCTTGCCAGTAACGGCCTAGGCCCTGTTCCGGCACCATGGTTTTTCATTGGTGCCGGGACCCTTTTTTCCTGACTAGGTTGATGTTTTGTGTATGGCACCTCGGGGGCACACCTTGGGATGTTTTGCCTGCAATCCATTTCCTCATTAGCGTTGGACCCGGATATGACCGATACATCCCCCCCAAAAACTGACCAGACCGCCTCATTGATAACGCGCTTTTTGCGCGCGACTGAAATAGATACCCGTCTTCTGGGGATGATCGGCGCCTTGATGTTGATCTGGTTCGGGTTTCACTTTTACGGGGCGATTTTCGGGAATGGCGGATTTTTCCTGACGCCGCGCAACCTGTGGAACCTTTCGGTGCAAACCTCGTCCATTGGCATCATGGCGACGGGTATGGTTTTGGTGATCGTGACCCGCAACATCGACCTTTCGGTGGGCGCTTTGCTGGGCCTGACGGCGATGATCATGGGGCTGCTGCAGGTGAATATCCTGCCGCCGATCCTTGGGCTGGGAAACCCGTTCATCTGGATCATCGCGGTGGCAACAGGCATGGTGGCGGGTGCGGTGATTGGCACCTTTCAAGGCTGGTTGATCGCCTATCGCGGCATCCCGGCCTTTATCGTCACGCTTGGTGGTTTGCTGGTCTGGCGCGGCTGCGCGTTTTTGTCGGCGGGCGGGCGCACCATTTCGCCGGTGGATGAAAACTTTGCCTTGCTGGGCGGGGGGCCCTATGGCGCGATTGGCGAAACCGGCAGTTGGATTGTCGGCCTTATCGCCTGCGCTGGCGTTGTCTGGATGCTGCACTCTGGCCGCAAACAACGGCAGTTACATGATTTCAAGCTGCGCCCGATGTGGGCCGAAGGGTTTCTGGCAGTGGTCGGTTGTGGCGCGATTATCGGTGCCGTGCTGCTGGTCAACGCTTACCCCTGGCCCAAAGGCATCGTGAATGCCTATGCCAAGGCCAATGACATTACCGTGCCGGCCGAAGGCCTGTTCATCAGCCACGGTTTTGCGATTCCGGTGCTGATACTGGTTACGGTCGGAATTTTGATGACGGTGCTGATGACCCGCACCCGCTTTGGTCGCTATGTGTTTGCCATTGGCGGCAACCCCGAGGCGGCAGCGCTGGCAGGCATCAACACCAAGTGGATGACGTTGAAAATCTTTGCCCTTATGGGTATGTTGGCCGGGCTTGCCGGGGTCGTCGCCTCGGCCCGCCTCAACTCGGCCACCAATGCTTTGGGCGTGTTTGACGAGCTGTATGTCATTGCCGCTGCCGTTATTGGCGGCACCTCGCTGGCGGGGGGTATCGGCACGATTTACGGCGCTATCCTTGGCGCGCTGGTGATGCAAAGCCTGCAAACCGGGATGGTATTGATTGGTTTTGATACCGCCATTCAACAGATCGTTGTCGGCTCTGTTCTCGTGCTCGCTGTGTATCTCGACAATCTTTACCGCAAAAAAGTGAAGTGAAAGGGACCGCCATGACCAATACGCGAACACCACTGGTCGAGATGCGCGATATCTCGATTTCTTTCGGCGGCATCAAGGCTGTTGATCGCGTCACCATAGATTTGCATGCGGGTGAGGTTGTTGGCCTTCTGGGCCATAACGGCGCAGGCAAATCAACGCTGATCAAATGCCTGTCGGGCGCCTATCAGGCCGATGCTGGCCAGATTTTCATTGATGGCAAGCCGGTGGAAATCAATAACCCCCGCGATGCCCGCGCGCAAAACATCGAGACGATCTATCAAACCCTTGCGCTGGCCGATAACCTTGATGCCGCCTCGAACCTGTTTTTGGGGCGGGAACTGATCAGCCCGCTTGGCTTTGTGAATGACAGCAAGATGGAGGCCGAAACCCGCAAGATCATGCACCGGCTGAACCCGAATTTCAAAAAATTCAACGTGCCGGTGTCGGCGCTGTCGGGGGGGCAGCGACAGTCGGTTGCCATTGCCCGCGCGGTGTATTTCAACGCCCGCATCCTGATCATGGATGAACCCACCGCCGCCCTTGGCCCACAAGAAACCGAAATGGTTTCGGAATTGATCCAAGAGCTGAAAAAGCAGGGCCTCGGCATTTTTCTGATCGAGCATGACATTCACAACGTGATGAAACTATGCGACCGCGCGAGTGTGATGAAAAACGGCGAGTTGGTCGGTACGGTGAATGTGGATGAGGTGACGGATGAAGACATCCTGGCCATGATCATCCTTGGCAAGAAACCCGCAAAGGCTGCCTGATGTATATTGGACTTGATCTTGGCACATCCGGCCTGAAAGGCATCTTGATTGACGAGGCGCAGACTGTGCTGGCCGAGGCGACGGCCCCGCTGACGGTGCAGCGCCCGCATGACGGCTGGTCAGAACAAAGCCCTGCTGCGTGGATTGCTGCGGCTGAAATTGTGATGGACAGGCTGGCGGCACATGGGCTGGGCGACGTGCGCGGCATCGGGCTTTCCGGGCAGATGCATGGCGCGACCCTGCTGGATAGCGCGGATGAGGTGATCCGCCCCTGTATTTTATGGAACGACACCCGCAGCGCCGCCGAGGCGGCCGATCTGGACGGCGACCCGATGTTTCGGCGCATCACCGGCAATATCGTGTTTCCCGGCTTTACCGCGCCCAAGCTGCTGTGGGTCCGCAACCATGAGCCCCGGAACTGGGAACGCGTGGCAACCGTGCTGCTGCCCAAGGATTATTTGCGCCTGTGGCTGTCGGGCGAATATGCCGCCGAAATGTCGGATGCCGCAGGGACAAGCTGGCTGGATACCGGCGCGCGTGACTGGTCGGATGATCTGCTGGCCGCAACCGGGCTGGCCCGCGCAAACATGCCACGACTGGTTGAAGGCGCAGCGATTTCGGGCAATTTGCGCGCCGCCCTTGCCGCGCGCTGGGGCTTGCCTGCGGGCGTGGTGATTGCGGGCGGCGGCGGTGACAACGCCGCGTCGGGCGTGGGGGTCGGCGTTGTGCGCGCGGGCGAGGCGTTTGTGTCGCTTGGCACCTCGGGCGTGCTGTTTGCCGCCAATGCCGGTTATCAGCCCAGCCCGGAAACTGCCGTACATACGTTTTGCCATGCCCTGCCCGATACATGGCATCAGATGGGCGTTATCCTGTCGGCCACGGATTCGCTGAACTGGTACGCAGGCCTGGTCGGTGAAGCCGCCGCCACATTGACCGGCGGGCTTGGCGCGTTGCAAAGCCCCGGCAAGCCGCTGTTTCTGCCCTATCTTGGCGGAGAGCGCACGCCGCTGAACAATGCCACCATTCGCGGCGCGTTTCTGGGGTTGGAACATGCGACCGACAAGGCCGCTGGCACGCGTGCGGTGCTGGAAGGCGTCACTTTTGCGTTTCGCGATTGCCGCGATGCTTTGGCGGCTACCGGCACCAAGCTGGAAAAACTGATTGCGGTGGGGGGGGGCTCGCGTTCGGATTACTGGCTGGGGGCGATTGCAACAGCGCTGAATGTGCCGGTATTGCTACCGCAAGCCGGTGATTTTGGCGGTGCCTTCGGTGCGGCACGGCTGGCCATCATGGCGACGACCGGCGCAGGGGCAGAGATTGCAACCCTGCCGCCCATCGCCCGGCAGATTGACCCAAGCCCAGCCCTGACGGCAGCGTTTGACGCGGGGCATGCCCGCTATCATGCCGCGCAAGCGGCAATCGCCACCTTGGGCTGATAGGGCCTGCAAGCGATTGCCGGGCAGCGCGACCTGGCCAGCAAAAGGCAGGGATTGGGGCCGGGATGAAAGGCGCAGGGTTGCAGTTTCCCCCCGAACGCCCCAAACCTGCCATACCAGATAGAGGAGCCACCCATGTCCTATACCCCCGCCCAAGATCGCTATTCCCGCATGACCTACCGCCGTTGCGGCAAATCCGGGCTGAAACTGCCTGCGGTGTCGCTGGGTCTGTGGCATAACTTTGGCTATGACACCCCACACCAGACCAAGCGCGCCATATGTCAAACCGCGTTTGACCATGGCATCACCCATTTTGACCTTGCCAATAATTACGGCCCGCCCCCCGGATCGGCAGAAGAGGCGTTTGGTGATATTCTGGCGACGGATTTCAAAGGCTACCGGGATGAGCTGATCATCTCATCCAAGGCGGGCTATGAGATGTGGGATGGCCCGTATGGCGAATGGGGCAGCCGAAAATACCTGATCGCGTCTTGTGATGCATCACTGAAACGGATGGGGCTGGATTACGTCGATATTTTCTATTCGCACCGCTTTGACCCTGACACACCGCTAGAGGAAACCATGGGCGCGCTTGACCATATCGTGCGGTCTGGCCGGGCGCTCTATGTCGGGATTTCCAGCTACAACTCGGCCCGCACACGCGAAGCTGTGGAAATTTTGCGCGATCTGGGCACGCCTTTGGTGATCCACCAACCCAGCTATAACCTGCTGAACCGTTGGGTCGAAAAGGATGGGTTGAAGGAAACCTTGGCTGAATTGGGGGTTGGCTCTATCGCGTTTACGCCACTGGCGCAGGGCATTTTGACCAAGAAATATCTGGGCGGCATTCCCGAGGGCAGCCGCGCGGCGCAAGGCAAATCGCTGAACCCCGCAACCATTACAGACCGGGCGCTGGCCTCGGTCAAGGCGCTGGACGGCATGGCGCAGGCACGCGGGCAAACGCTGGCGCAGATGGCGATTGCCTGGGTGCTGCGGGAGGGCGGGATTACCACCGCGCTTATCGGCGCGTCCAGGCCCGAACAGGTCAAGGATTGCGCAGGCGCAGTTGGAAACCTGGAGTTTACAGCGGCGGAACTGGCCGAGATTGACCGGATTTCCTCGGAAGAAGACATCAACCTTTGGGCGCGTTCCTCGGCTGAATAGGCGCAGGGCGGTTTGCGTTTGGTCTGCCGTGGATCAGATCAAACGCAAACCACATTAGCGGCGGCTGGCTTGCAACACCAAAGCGTTACCCGCGAACATCTGCAACGCGCCATCGGTGGCAAAGCTGTAGCTGGTAACCCGGCTCAACGCCTGGCCAAACCGCGCCTCGGCATCCATATCGGCGGGGGCGCAGGCCATCCGTGTCATCGCCCCATCTGCGAACGTCAGGGTATAGCCGGATTGCGTGTAGGTACTGTTGTAACGATTGCAGCCAGAACTGCCCGCAACCTTGCCATCCCCCATATCCATCGTCACCGTAACGCCGGGAATTGTCGCGCCGTTGATCGCTGTAACCTGCCAATTGCCAGCCAGATTGGCATTCTGGACCGGCTCCGGCTGCGGCGCCTCCACGCAGCCCGCCATGAACAGGCCAAGCCCCATCGCAGCCGTCACCAGTAGGGAAGTTTTTCTCATGGTCGTTCCTTTTCTGAAATCAGTCCTATGTCCAGGCATCAAGGCAGTTTTTGCAAAATATCCAGGCTTGGGTATCCATCCGCCACAATGCCGTTGGCGCGCTGGAACCCCTTGACGGCGGCAATCGTGTTTGGCCCCATTTTGCCATCAATCCCCAGCGTATCAAACCCCGAGCGGGTCAGCCGGGATTGCAGATCCAGGCGTTCCTCCAGCGTCAAGGCCCGCAAATCGCGCGGCCAGCCGGATTTGATCCGCATCCCGTCTTTCAGCAGGTCGGCCAGATGCCCCACGGCAATCACATAGGCATCGGCGCTGTTGTACCGCTCGATCACCTGAAAATTCGAGAAAATCAGAAACGCTGCCCCCCGCGCGCCCCCCGGCAGCAGAACCGAGGCCGCGCCATGATCGGGCAAATCGCCGCCATCCACCCGGCGCACGCCCAGCGCTTGCCATGCGGCCACCGGCTTTTTCACCCGCTCGCTGGTTTGCTCATAGTCGAACCCGGCGGGCAGCGTGATTTCCAGCCCCCAGGGCGCGCCCTTGGTCCAGCCGAACCCCGCCAGATAGGCCGCCGAGGATGCCAGCGCATCGGTGGGGTCATCACCCCAGATATTGCGCTTGCCATCGCCATCAAAATCCACGGCATAGGCAAGGAAGGATGACGGCATGAACTGCGTATGCCCCATCGCCCCCGCCCAACTGCCCTGCATGGTCGCAGCCTTCGTATCACCCGATTGCAAGATTTTCAGCGCGGCCAGCAACTCGGCCTCAAAGAACGTGGCGCGCCGCCCGTCATAGGCCAGCGTAGCCAGCGATTGAATTGTCGGAACGGTGCCGCGAAACGTGCCATAGGCGCTTTCCAACCCCCAGATCGCCGCAATCACCTCTTTTTCCACCCCGTATTTCGCCTCAATCCGCGCCAGAACCGCCGCATTTTTTGCCAGCGCGGCTTTGCCATTGGTCACCCGCGCCTCTGATGCCGCCGTGTCAAGATAGTCCCAGATCGTCTTGGTGAACTCTGATTGATTGCGGTCGCGGCGGATGACATCAGGGTCATAGGACAAGCCCGTCAGCGCCTGATCCATCACAGCGCCCGATATCCCCGCCGCCGCCGCGCGCAAGCGAAACGCGGCAATCCATGTTTGCAGGCCTTGGGTATCGGCAACCGGGGTAACATCGGCCATGGCAGCAACTTTCTGGGGGGCGAGGGGGAAAGCGGTTTCGGCCGGGCTGGCGCTGGCAATGCCAATTCCCAGACCGCACGCGCCCAAAAGATGAAAATACCGCATAGCGCAGCCCCGCTTTTCTGTTGCGCTCAGTTTAGCGCTTGGCGCCCGATTGGCAACGCGGGGCCGGTGGCATGCGCGGTTATTTGCGCTTGCGCAGCACTTTGCGCTTGATCGCTTTGGCCTTGGCAGCGGCCTTGCCGGGTTTGCGCGGCCCGCCCCTGCCGCGTGGCGCGTGGCTTTTGGGCAAGGTCCGGTCTTCGATTTCAAGCAGCTCCAAAATCAACCCGCCGGTTACTGGCACCGCCTCGGTCAATCGCACGGTTACACGCTGACCGATGCCGATGGTCATCCCGGTATCGGCCCCCATCAGGGTCTGACTATCCGCGTCAAAATGGAAAAACTCACGCCCGACCGAGCGGATCGGCACAAGGCCATCGGCGCCACTGTCATCCAGCTTCACAAACAGGCCAAAGCGTTGCACCCCTGACACCCGGCCGGTAAAGCTGGCCCCCACCCGTTCCGACAGATAGGCCGCAAGGTAACGGTCGGTGGTGTCACGCTCGGCCAGCATCGAACGGCGTTCAGTGTCCGAGATTTGCTTGGCGGTATCGGCAAGTTCCTCAATATCCTGCGCCGTCAGCCCGTCACTGCCCCAGCCATGCCCCGCAATCAACGCGCGATGCACGATCAGGTCGGAATAGCGCCGGATAGGCGAGGTGAAATGCGCATAATTACGCAAAGCCAGCCCGAAATGGCCAAAGTTTTGCGGGTTGTAATAGGCTTGGGTCATTGACCGCAGGGTCGAAATGTTGATCAGCTCATCAAATTCCGTCCCCTCTGCCGCCGACAGCAACTGGTTCAGATGCCTGGTTTGCAGCACCTGCCCCTTGGCCAGCACAAAACCAGACGCCTCGGCCACTTCGCGCAGGGCTTGCAGTTTTTCCGGGCTGGGTTCTTCGTGCACCCGAAACAACAGCGGTGTTTTCAGTTTTATCAGCTCCTCGGCGGCAGAGACATTGGCGAGGATCATGAACTCTTCAATCACCTTATGCGCGTCGAAGCGTTCGTAATAATCGACCGACAGCACCTTGCCCTCATCCGACAGGATGATCTTGCGTTCAGGCAGGTCCAGATCCAGCGGCTGGCGTTCATTGCGGGCCTGTTTGGTGGCGTGGTAGGCGGCGTAAAGCGGGCGCAGCACATCGTCCAGCAGCGGTTCGGTTACGGTATCGGGGGTGCCATCAATCGCAACCTGCACCTGCGCATAACTGAGCGAGGCCACAGAACGCATCATCCCACGCGTAAAGCGGTGGCTGATCTTGCGGCCATGCGCATCCAGCACCATCCGCACCGCCATACAGGCGCGATCGACGTTTTCGTGCAACGAACACAGATCACCCGAAAGTGTGTCGGGCAGCATCGGCACCACCCGGTCGGGGAAATAGCTGGAATTGCCGCGTTTTTTCGCCTCACGGTCAAGCGCCGAACCGGGGCGAACGTAATGTGCCACATCGGCAATCGCAACCCAAACGATATGCCCGCCGGGATTGGCCTTATCGGGGTCGGGCATCGCCAGCACCGCATCATCGCGGTCGCGGGCATCCACCGGGTCAATCGTCACCAAGGCCAAGTCGCGCAGATCTTCGCGCTTGGCCATCGGGGCGGGTTCGGCGGCATCGGCCTCGGCCACCACATTGTCGGGAAATTGGTCAGGAATACCATGTTCGTGAATGGCGATCAGCGAAATCGCACGCGGGCCAGACGGGTCACCCAGCCGCGCGGTGATGCGGGCTTGCGGCAGGCCCATGCGGCGGGGGCCTGCTTGTTCAGCCTCGACCAGCTCGCCATCGCGGGCGTCCATGGTGCCGTCACGCAACACGCGCCATTCCTTGTCATTCTTTTTATCGACCGGAACAATCCGCCCACCTTCGCTATCGGTTCGGAATATCCCCAGCAGCTTCAGCGGGTTGGAGCCAAGTTTGCGGATCAGCCGCGCCTCATAGTCATGGTCCTTGCCGCCCACGGGTTCCAACCGCGCCAAAATCCGGTCACCCTGCCCCAGTGCCGGGTCGGATTTTTTGGTGATGATCAGAATACGCGGGGCATCGCCTTCGTCGTTCCATTCCACCGCGCTGGCAAACAGATCGCCATCGGCGTCCGGTGCCTCGACCTTCAAGATAGACACAGGCGGCAGCGCATCAGGGTCGCGGTAATGGCGCTGCTTTTTGACCAGCGCGCCCTCCTCCTCCAACTCTTTCAGCATACGCTTCAGCTCAATGCGCAATGCGCCGCCTTTGATACCAAAGGCCCGCGCGATATCGCGTTTGGATGTCAGCGTCGGGTTGTCAGCCAACCATTGCACGATCTGGGGTTTAGACGGTAATTGTTCCATGATCATGCCCTATAGCGTTTCAACTATAACTTGAAACAAAATTTTCCACATAACGCGTTGAAATCTCTGATTTCAGGCAGCGATATGTGATTCCGGATTAAGGCGAAACACTTTAGCATGCGCAATTCGCGGCGTCACGCGTCAAGCGACAGGTCCAACATCATATCTCGGTGAGGAATACCGGCATCATCATATTCGGGGCCATACGCCGCAAACCCCAGCTTTTCGTAAAACGCAATTGCATGGGTTTGCGCACCCAGCTTGACCGTTTCAATACCCGGCATCTGACGGAACTGTTCCACAGCGGCCCGGATAAGCGCCGCCCCAAGCCCGGTGCCGCGTTGATCGGCCAACACACACACCCGCCCGATTTTACCGATCTTGCCCGCAGTCAGCAGCCTGGCCGACCCCACGGCCCTATCGCCAACCCGTGCCAAAAGATGCGTTGCCTGCGCATCAAGATTATCGCGCTCATCCGCCTCGGATACGCCTTGTTCTTCGATGAACACGGTGCGCCGCAGGCCCAGACAGGCCGTGATATCTTGCGTGACCTCAATCTTGGCGCTCATGCGAAATAATCCGCCAAAATCCGGCTGTAGATGGCCTTGAGGTGGTGAATCTGTGCCACCTCGACCCGTTCATCGACCTGATGCATGGTTTTGCCGACAAGGCCAAATTCCACCACCGGGCAATGATCTTTGACAAACCGCGCATCTGATGTACCGCCAGAGGTGGAAAGTACCGGGGTCACCCCCGTTTCCGCCTGCACCGCCTTGGCAACCAGCGCCGAAAGTTCACCCGGCGGCGTGATAAAGCTTTCGCCCGAGATTGTGGTCGTAACGCCAAATTGAATGTCGGTTGCGGCCTGCATCGCCGCCGCCTCGGCCCGCAGCCAATCGGAAATCGACGCGCCGCTATGGCAGTCGTTGAAGCGGATATTCACCGTGGCGCGGCAGGTCGCCGGGATAACATTTGTCGCCGTATTGCCGGTATCAATCGTGGTGATTGCCAGCGTAGACGGGTCGAAATGCTCGGTGCCTGTATCAAGCTCATGCGTTGCCAGCTTGTCCATCAACCGCACCATCGCATTCAGCGGGTTGTTGGCGCGGTGCGGATACGCGGAATGGCCCTGCACGCCGCGCGCCGTAAAATGCGCGGTGAGCGAGCCACGCCGCCCGACCTTCATCATCTCGCCCATCACATTCGGGCAGGTCGGCTCTCCGACAAGGCAGACGCTCATCTGTTCGTTATTGGCAGCCATCCAGTCCAGCAGGGCCACAGTGCCATCGGCGGCGATATCTTCCTCATCGCCGGTAATGGCCAGGATCACAGCGCCATCGGGCGGGGTTTGACGGATAAAATCAATCGCTGCGGCGGCAAAGGCGGCGACCCCCGATTTCATATCGGTCGCCCCCCGGCCATACATCCAGCCATCCACAATCGCGGCCCCAAAAGGGTCATGCGTCCATGCGGCAATGTCACCCACGGGCACAACATCGGTATGCCCGTTAAAGCCAAAACTGCGATTCGCACCGGGGCGCCCCCAGCGCGCAAAAAGATTGGCGATGCCCCCCCGATCCACCCGCGTACAGCTAAAACCGGCACTTGTCAGCAAACCCTCCAGCAAAACCAGCGCCCCACCTTCGGCAGGTGTCACGGAATTGCAACGGATAAGATCGGCGGTCAAAGCAACGGGGTCAATGGGCGTGACGGTATTGCGCATCTGTGATCATCCTTGGATAAGCTGCGCCTCTGGCGGCACCGCCAAGCGATAACGCCTCTGTCATGCACGCGCAACCGGGGGTAAAAGAGTCTTTGCGAAATGTCGGTAACCCGAGATGCCATAAATAAGTCTAAAATGACGGCGATAATTGCGTGGGGCTGTTTGCGCAGCATTAAGCAAACGGGCGCTTACTGTCATCAAGCAAATGTTGGGAGAGTGTAAAATGGTTGCTGCATCAAAACTGGCTGTGGACACCTCGGCAACGGCAGAAGAAATGGCTGCGACCATGTTCGGGTCTGGCATCACGGTCAACCACGCCACCTATACCGGGGCGAACTCGGCCTCGGGTATTTATTCGGGCGGGCTTACCACCTCGCCGGGTGTGGTGCCCTCAGACAGCGGTGTTATTCTGTCGACCGGCAGGGCCTCCGATTTTACCAACTCAAGCGGCGCAGCCAACCGCAGCGCGTCCACCACAACCGAACATAAAACACCGGGTGACAGCCAGCTTGATGCGATATCGGGCCAAAAAACCTATGATGCGGCGATCTTTGAAGCGAATTTCACGCCAATCGGCAACACGCTGACAATGCAGGTCAGCTTCTCGTCAGAGGAGTATCTTGAATTTGTCAAATCCGGTTTCAATGATGCGGTGGGTGTTTGGGTAAATGGGGTGCCCGCAGTGCTGACCGTGGGCACAGGCGCGATTTCCATCGACAATATAAACAACGTCTCCAATTCCAATCTTTATGTAAACAACCCGGCAAGCAGCTCTCCCTATAATACCGAGATGGATGGTTTTACCATCACCCTGACCCTTAAAGCCCCGATGAACCCCGGCGTGCCAAACACGATAAAAATCGCAATCGCCGACGGGGGGGATCGCATGTATGACAGCAATCTGATGATCGTCGCGAACAGCGTTCAGACGGCGCTGATTGCCAATGATGACACGGTAGAGCTTGACCCGAACAGCACAAAGGTAATCGACCTGCTTGCCAATGATGTCGGGGCAACCGGGGTCACCCTGACAATCACCAAAATCAATGGGCAGGATGTGGTTGCCGGCAGCACCATCACATTGGCAACGGGTGAAGTGATTACCCTGAATGCTGATGGAACAATCACGTTGGAAAGCGGGTCTTCGGCGGCCAGCAACACCTTTTCCTATGAGGTGTCTGACGGGCTCGGCACTACCGATACCGCCTTTGTCACGGTGGTCACGCTGCCCCCGTGTTTCACCCGAGACACCCGCATCCAGACGGACAGGGGCGAAATTGCCGTGCAGGATTTGATGGCGGGCGACAGGGTGTGGACCTTGGACAGCGGCTTGCAGCCAGTGCGCTGGGTCGGGGCCAGCACGGCCCTGGGCCATGGGGCCTTTGCGCCGGTGATCATCGACGCAAACAGTTTTGGGGTACATGATCGGTTGGTCGTATCCCAGCAACACCGCATCTTGTTCCGTGGGGCCAGGGCAGAGTTGCTGTGCGGCGAGGCCGAGGTTTTGATCCGCGCGCAGCATTTGGTGAATGGCCGCAATGTGCGGCTGGACCAATCAGGCGAAGAAGTGGAATATTTCCACATCCTATGCGACCGCCATGAGATCGTGATGTCAAACGGGCTGGAAACCGAAAGCTTTCATCCCGGCGCGCAGGTATTGAATGCGATGGAGCAAGACACAAGGGACGAGGTTTTGGCCCTTTTCCCCCAGTTGCGCACCAACGCAAACGCCTTTGTCGCAGCCCGCTATGACGTAAAGGCCCATGAGGCCCATTTGCTACTGTCGCAGGCCGCCTGAGGATCAGTCGAAAAACGGCGTCATAGAGGCCACGACAACCGAATTTTCGGTCAGGGCGCGGGTCATCAGCGCCCGCTCTTCAGGGTCAATTTCGTCGCCTGATTCAAGCCGCTCTTCCAGGGTGCCGTATCCCGACACATCAAGCGGCGCCATATCAGCTTGCTTCAGGATCGCCACGGTTTCACGCACCGCCTCGGCCTCATCCACACCGCTGGCATAGATCATCAGGGCTGCGCCTGTTGCCTTGGCAGGCAGGCCGTCGCCGGGGTTGCGGCCAACCTCGATCACCAATGTATAGACCTGCTGACGCGAGGTCTTTTTGGGCTTTTCGGCATCATCTGTCATGGGGTCACCCTTGGAATTTGTCGCGTTGGCCTGAACGCACGCGCCGCGATTGTCAAGCAATGTGCAACCGGACAAGATGGAAAAGGCCTGCCCGGCCCCGCTTGAACAGCCCCGCTTGAACAGCAATGGCGAAATATCAGGGGCGCATTGCAGTGAGAAACCGGGCTGCCGGGCCGCAATGGCATGGGCAAAAGCGCCACCATCAAAACCATCATGGGGCGGCAAAGCACGGGAAGGCGCCATCTTACCCCTGCCGCCAGAGCGTGCCGCCCCTCGGGCACAAACCCGAAAACATCGGAAATGCCGGCGCTGCCCTTGCTGCGCATGTTCGAGAACCGCGCCAATCCGCTTGTCACCCAAGGCGGGCCGATCGCGCGCGCCCCAATGCCCTTGCTGCCCGGTACAGCCCGTCACGCAACCCCCCTTCCCCCTGCCGTAATTTCCGCTAGGGTCGGCCCATGTTGTGGATCAATAGTGAAATCACCCTTGCGGATTGGGAACTGTCAGAAACCTTCACACGCTCCTCGGGGCCCGGCGGGCAGAATGTGAACAAGGTCGAAACCGCGGTCGAGTTGCGGTTTGAGGCAGAACGCTCTCCACATCTGTCTGGCCCGGTGAAAACCCGGCTGAAACGGCTTGCGGGCAGGCGCTGGACGCTGGATGGTGCGATTGTGATCCGCGCCGAGGAAACCCGCAGTCAGATCCGTAACCGCGAATTGGCGCGCGAACGGCTGGCAGAACTGATCCGCGCCGCACTTGTCGCCCCCAAGCGGCGAATCCCGACCAAGCCAACCTATGGCAGCCAAAAACGTCGCCTTGCCGCCAAGGCCGTGCGCGGCACCGTTAAAACCCTGCGCGGCAAAGTGGAGCCTGACGAATGACACCCAATGTTGAAAGCCTGACCGACCGCCGCGCCCGCCTGATGGGGCCGAATGTGCCAACCTTCTATCGCAACCCGGTGCATATTGTCCGGGGTGAGGGGGTTTGGCTGTGGGATGTGGAGGGCAAGCGCTACCTTGATTGCTACAATAACGTGCCGCATGTCGGGCATTGCCACCCGGCGGTGGTTGCGGCGATTGCCACACAGGCCGCCATTCTGAACACCCACACCCGCTATCATCACGATCTGGTGCTGGACTATATCGAGCAGCTTATTGCGCGGCTGGGTCATGATATTTCGCAATGTATCATGACCTGCACAGGGTCAGAGGCGAATGATATCGCGCTGCGCATGGCGCAGGCGGTGACGGGAAAAATGGGGATTATTGCGACCGACAACACCTATCACGGCAACACGGCGGCGACCTCGGCGCTGTCATCGCGCCGCCCGCCGATCGGGGGGTATCCGGCGCATGTCCGGCGGATTCCGGCCCCCGACAGCCTGCGCAGCCCCGACCCGGATGGCAGTATTTTTGCCGCCCAGATTCAGGCGGCGATTGACGATCTGAACGCCTGCGGCATAGGCTTTTCCGGCATGATGCTTTGCCCCGCCTTTGCCAATGAAGGCATCCCCACCGTCCACCCCGGCTTTTTCGACAAGGCGCAAGCCGTGATCCGCGCGGCAGGTGGGCTGGTGTTGTGTGATGAGGTGCAGCCGGGCTTTGGCCGCATGGGCAGCCATTTCTGGGGGCATGACTGGCTGGGCTTGACGCCCGATGTGGTGACCTGTGGCAAGCCAATGGCGAATGGGCATCCGGTGGCGGCAGTGCTGGCGCGGCCCGATGTGATGGCGGCGTTTCGCAATGCCTTTGGCTATTTCAATACTTTTGGCGGCAATCCGGTATCGGCGGCCGCCTGCATCGCGACGCTGAAGGTGATCGACGATGAGCGGCTGCAAGACAACGCGGCCCAAACCGCCGCCTATGTCATGGAGCGGTTGCGCGCCCTGCGCCACCCGCTGCTGGCCGAGGTGCGCGGTGTGGGCCTGTTCTTTGGGGCCGAATTTGTGCTGGACGCCGAAAACACCCCCGCCACCGCATTCGTCGAGGATCTGGTCGAGGTGATGGTGGCCAAGGGCTTTATTCTGAACCGCATTGGCCGCGCCGAGAATACCCTGAAAATTCGCCCGCCGCTGCCCTTTGGGCGCGCGCATGCCGACCTGTTGATTGACGCGCTGCAAGAGGCGCTGGCAACAACGCCGGTGCCAGCATGACTATCCAGGACCTGGCCCGTGAGGCCGCCGCACAATGGGGGGGGCACGCCCCTTGCCCTGATCCGCAACCGCGAAAACGCCGTGTTCCGCATGGCCTTGCCAAATGGCAAACACGCCGCGTTGCGGCTGCACCGCATGGGCTATCAGACCAAGGCAGCAATTGCGTCAGAGCTGTGGTTTTGTGGGGCTTTGGCCGACAATGGCCTGCCGGTGCCGCGCCCGCTGCCTGCCCAGAACGGCGCCGATCTGGTGACGGTGCAGGGCGGCCGCATGGCCACCGCCGTAGAATGGCTGCCGGGCGCGCCACTGGGCGAGGCGGGGGTGCCGCTGGCCGGTTCCGCCGCAGATCAGGCAGCGCAGCATCATGCCCTTGGCCAATTGCTGGCCCGCATCCACAGCGCCCCCCTATCGCTGAACCTGCCAAGCACATTTGACCGCCCGTCCTGGGATATTGACGGGCTGACTGGGGAAACCCCGTTCTGGGGCAGGTTTTGGGATCATGCCGCGCTGACCAAGCCCGAGCGCGACCAGATGCAAAGCGCGCGTCAGTTTTTGCGCGCCGCCCTGCAAACCCATGCCAAGACCACGCCGATCATCCCGGTTCACGCCGATGTACTGCGCGAAAACATCCTTGTAGACGGCAAGGCCCTGTCGCTGATCGACTTTGACGACAGCGGCCTTGGCTTTCCTCTTTATGATCTTGGCACCGTCTTGTCGCAAAACCTGTATGAGCCTGCCTTCGCCGATATTCGCGACGCGCTTATTGCTGGCTATAAGGGTCTGCGCCCGACAGATGCGGCAATGGTTGATATCTTTACGCTTGCCCGTTGCCTTGCTTCGGTGGGCTGGACGATGCCGCGCCTTGCGCCCGATGACCTGATCATGCGCAGCCATATCGCCCGCGCCCTGCTTTGTGCAAAACGGGTCATGGCGTGATCTCTGCCTTTTTTGGGGCCATCCGTGACGCAATTCGCAGCCTGTTCTATCGCCCGGATTTACTGCAGGTTGCGGCACTCTGCTGGCGCAGGAATGACGGCGACATCCAGCTTTTGCTGATTCGCAGCCTTGACAGCAAGCGCTGGATGATTCCCAAAGGCTGGCCCATGCGCGGCAAAACCCTGGCCGAAGCCGCCAGAATCGAGGCGTGGGAAGAGGCGGGCGTAAAGGGCCACATCTCTTCCGACCCGATCGGCAGCTTTCGCTACCACAAGCGGCGGGCGACCGGCCTGAAACAATCCTGCACCGTTTACGTCTTTGCCCTGCATGTCACCAGCATCGCAGATAATTTCCCAGAAGTTGCCCTGCGTAACCCACGATGGATGTCGAAAACCGACGCAATCAAACGGCTACGCCAACCGGCGCTGCAAGCGCTTATTCAAGACCATCTTGCGAATTTTGAGTGATCTGCGTTGTTCCCACGCGAAAAACCAGATAGCACCCGCGCAAAATGTAACACGCGCATGACAGGCCATCCCAATGACCGACCGCCCGGTGAACCAGTGGAAGACGCTGGACAAAGACCTTAACCGCATCTCGCATCTGGAACAGGCCACCCAATATGTGGCCCGCCCGCTGGTTGCGCCCGGCTTGGGGTTGGCGTTCATCGTGTTCGTAGCCGTGGTCGCCGCCATGTTGACGGGCGGATCACAAGACCAGCTTATCGTCATTTCTGCGGCTGTATTCGGGGCCTATATGGCGCTGAATATCGGGGCCAATGATGTGGCCAACAACATGGGCCCGGCGGTCGGGGCCAATGCCCTGACGATGGGCGGTGCGATTGCGATTGCCGCAGTGTTTGAGACTGCCGGCGCGCTTTTGGCTGGCGGTGATGTGGTTTCAACCATTTCAGGCGGGATTGTCTCACCGGAAAGTCTTGCTGACCGGGGCACGTTCATCTGGGCGATGATGGCCGCGCTGATCTCGGCGGCGCTGTGGATCAACCTTGCGACATGGATGGGCGCACCGGTGTCGACCACCCATTCGGTTGTTGGCGGCGTTATGGGGGCAGGCGTTGCGGCAGCGGGGCTGATGGCTGTCAACTGGCCCACAATGGCGCAGATCGCCGCAAGCTGGGTCATTTCTCCGGTTTTGGGGGGCGCGGTTGCGGCGATGTTTTTGGCCTTTATCAAGGCCAAACTGGAATATGCCGATGATAAAATTGCGGCCGCGCGCCGCTGGGTGCCAATTTTGACAGCGATCATGGCAGGGGCATTTGCTGCCTATCTCTCGCTCAAAGGTCTGAAAAAGATTGTCGAGATTGACCTGCCGACAGCTTTGCTGATCGGGGTTGGCGTGGGCTTGGTGACGCAGGTCATCACCAAGCCGCTTGTCCGTCGGCAATCCGAAGGGCTGGAGAACCGCAAGAAATCGCTTAAAAAGCTGTTCGGCATACCGTTGGTCGCCTCGGCGGCGTTGCTGTCCTTTGCGCATGGGGCGAATGATGTGGCCAATGCCGTTGGGCCACTGGCCGCGATCGTTCATGCCGTCCAGGATTTTGACACCTCCAGCAAGGTACAGATTCCGCTTTGGGTGATGGTTGTGGGGGCCGCCGGAATTTCCTTTGGGCTTTTGTTGTTTGGCCCAAAATTGATCCGGATGGTAGGCAGCCAGATTACCAAGCTGAACCCGATCCGCGCCTATTGTGTGGCGCTGTCAGCGGCGATCACGGTTATCCTGGCCTCATGGCTGGGCCTGCCGGTCAGTTCGACGCATATCGCGGTTGGCGCCATATTTGGCGTCGGGTTTTACCGCGAATGGCATGCCGAACGCCGCGCCCGCGAGTTGGGGATTCTAAAGGGCAAACCCGTAGCGCCAGAGGAACGCGGCCGCCGCAAACTGGTGCGCCGTTCGCATTTCCTGACGATCATTGCCGCCTGGGTCATCACGGTTCCGGCAACGGCCTTGCTGTCAGCCGGGGTATTTTGGTGCCTGTCGCTGTTGGCGCTTTGAGGCGGCATCTGCGGAAAAAAGGCTGACTTTCCGCCCCGGTTCTGCACAGCGCCCGATCAGACAATCACATCCAGCGCCGTCTGGTTGCCGACCCCAAACACCCGCTTGTAGCGGGCAATCTCATCGGCCGGGCCCATTGCCTTGTTGGGATTATCAGACAGCTTTACCGTAGGCCGGCCATTGGCCGAAACCGCCTTGCACACAAGGCTGAACGGCGCCAGCGCATCCCCCGCCACCAAGCCGCGGAAATCATTGGTCAGCATGGTGCCCCAGCCAAACGACACCTTTACCCGGCCCACGAATTGGCGGTGCAACGCCTCGATCACCTCGGCATCCAGCCCATCGGAAAAAATCACCAGCTTTTTGCGCGGGTCTTCACCACGCGCTTGCCACCATTTGATCGCCATTTCCGCCCCGGTTGCCGGGTCACCGCTGTCAATCCGAATCCCGGTCCATTTCGTCAACCATTCCGGCGCACGAGCAAGAAAACCCTGGGTGCCGTAGGTATCGGGCAGCATGATGCGCAGGTTGCCGTCATGCTCTTCATGCCAATCGGCAAGCACCTGATAGGGCGCTTGCGCCAGCTCGGCATCACTATCGGCCAAAGCGCTGTAAACCATCGGCAATTCATGGGCGTTGGTGCCGATCGCCTCGACCTCTCGGCGCATCGCGATCAGACAGTTCGAGGTGCCGGAGAACGCCGAACCAAGGCCTTCTTGCATCGCCTGCACGCACCAATCCTGCCACATGAAGGAATGTCGCCGCCGCGTACCGAAATCGGCAATCTTCAGCCCGTCGATCTTGCGCAGGCGCTCGATTTTCTCCCATAGTTTGGTCATGGCGCGGGCGTAAAGCACCTGCAATTCAAACGCACCCATGCCGCCCAGCACTGCACGGCCCCGCAACTCCATCAGCACTGCCAGCGCCGGAATTTCCCACATCATCACCTCGGGCCATTTGCCCTCAAACGTCAGTTCATACTGGCCATCGCGTTTTTCAAGATGATAGGGCGGCAGTTGCAGCCCCTCGAACCACTCCATGAAATCATGGCGAAACATCTGGCGCTTGCCGTAAAACATGTTGCCGCGCAGCCATGTGCTTTCGCCACGCGACAGGCGCAGGGTGCGAATATGGTCCAACTGCTCACGCAGTTCCCCCTCATCCACCAGATCGGCAAGGCGAATGCTTTTGGTGCGGTTGATCAGGCTGAAGGTGACATTGGTGTCGGGCTTGTTGCGAAACACCGATTGGCACATCAGCAGCTTGTAAAAATCGGTATCCAGCAGCGACCGGACAATCGGGTCAATCTTCCATTTGTGGTTATAGACCCGCGTTGCAATATCAACCATGTTCCGCCCCTGTTGCCTGACTGTGCTTAAATCAAGCCACTTGCCCCTTGTCCAGCTTGGCGAAGCCCGCACCAGCCGTTACAAGGGGGCGCAACACAACCAGAAAAGGGCATGGAAATGAACGCAAAGGTCTTTATCGACGGCGAGGTTGGCACCACCGGCCTGCAAATCCGTGATCGCCTGCTGGGGCGCAATGACATCAGCCTGATTTCCCTGCCCGCAGATCGGCGCAAAGATGCCAGCGCGCGGGCCGATGCCTTTGCCGCTGCCGATGTCGCCATTCTGTGCCTGCCCGACGATGCCGCGCGTGAGGCGGCTGCGATTTGCGAGGCGCTGCCCACCCGCCTGATTGACGCCAGCACCGCGCATCGCGTCAATCCCAACTGGGTGTTCGGCTTTCCCGAACTTGGTGCAGGCCAGCGCGCTGCGATTGCGGGTGCCAAGCGCGTATCCAACCCCGGCTGCTATTCCACCTGTGCGATTGCCTTGCTGCGCCCCTTGACCGATGCCGGGCTGGTTGGCACCGATGCCGACCTGTCGATCTTTGGCATTTCGGGCTATACGGGTGGGGGCAAGGCGATGATTGCCGAATTTGAAAAGGGCGAGACGAACGGCAGCTTTGTCTATGCCACCACGCAACACCACAAGCACATGCCTGAGGTGATGCATTACGGCAATCTTGCCCATGCCCCGATTTTCGTGCCCGCCGTAGGGCATTATGCCCAAGGCATGATCGTGCAAATTCCGCTGCACACCAGCCGCGCGGTTGAAATACAGGCAGCTTTGACCGCCCATTACGCGGGCAGCCAGTTTGTCACCGTGCGCCCCTTGGGTCAGGCCCAAGCCCGCGAAAACCCGCAAGCGCTGAACAACAGCAACATGCTGGAACTGTCGGTGCTGGGCGACGCGGCTTCCGGGCGCGTGGTTCTGTCGGCGGTTCTGGATAATCTGGGCAAGGGTGCATCCGGTGCCGCCGTGCAAAACCTGAACATCATGCTGGGGCTGGAAGAAGGTGCCGGGCTTTAGGCCAGCACCACCCCTGCGGCTTTCATCTTCTCCACCATGCCCGCCAGTGACCCATCAAGGTCAATGGCGCGGCTCAGGTCCATCCGCACGGTCACGTCAAAGCCCAACGAGGCCGCATCCAGCGCCGAGAACCCAACGCAAAAATCGGTTGCAAGCCCGGCCAGCACCAGCTTGGTCACACAGCGATTGCGCAGATAGCCATCCAGCCCCGTAGGGGTTTTATGGTCATTCTCAAAAAATGCGGAATAGCTGTCGATTTCAGGGCGAAAGCCTTTGCGAATTACCATATCGGCCCGGTCGCTGTTCAGCCCCCCCCTGAAACGCGGCACCATCCGAACCCTGCACGCAATGGCGCGGCCACAGCACCTGGGGGCCGTAAGGCATCTCAATCATGCTATACGGCGCAGCCCCCGCATGGTTATCGGCAAACGAGCTGTGATTCGCCGGGTGCCAATCCTGGGTCAGCACCACAGCGTCAAAATCCGCCATCAGCGCGTTGATCCCCGCAACGATTGCATCGCCTTGGGCCACCGCCAAGGCACCGCCGGGGCAAAAATCATTCTGTATATCAATAACAATCAGCGCGTTGGTCATGGCGTTTCCTTAGCTGCGTCTTCTGGCCTGCATCATCTGATACCTTGCATTTCAGTGCAAGGCACGGCAAGACGCTGCCCATGTTCACAATCGCAGCCCTGTACCATTTCACCCGCTTCCCCGACTTTGCAGCCCTGCAACAACCGTTGTTGGCGCTTGGGCGCAGCCTTGGCATCCGCGGCTCGCTTTTATTGGCGACCGAGGGCATCAACGGCACCATTTCCGGCGATCGCGCCGGGATTGATGCAATGCTGGCCCATATTCGCGCCCTGCCCGGTTGCGCCGATCTGGAACACAAGGAAAGCTGGGCCGATAAAGAACCCTTTGGCCGCCTGAAAGTGCGGCTAAAGCGCGAGATTGTGTCGATGGGCCAGCCCGATATCGACCCACGCGCACAGGTTGGCCATTACCTGAACCCCGCGGAATGGAACGCATTGATCACGGCGCCCGATGTGGCCGTGATCGACACCCGCAATGATTATGAGGTGGGGATCGGCACGTTTGAAAATGCTGTTGATCCCGGAACCAGATCCTTTCGCGATTTTCCGGCCTGGTGGCAGGCAAACAAGGACCGCTTTCACAACAAGCGGATTGCGATGTTTTGCACCGGCGGGATTCGCTGTGAAAAATCAACGAATTATCTATTAGGACAAGGGGTTGAGGATGTGTATCACCTGAAAGGTGGCATCCTGAAATACCTTGAGGAAATGCCGCAGGAACAAAGCCTGTGGAATGGCGAATGCTACGTTTTTGACAACCGCGTATCCGTTGGTCATGGCCTGGTGCCCGGCCCCTATTCCAATTGCCATGGCTGCCGCCGCCCGCTTGCCCCCGCAGATCTGTCGCGCCCCGAGTATGAGGAAGGCGTGTCTTGCCACCAATGCATCCATGAACACACCGAGGCCGACCGCGAACGCTTTCGCGAGCGCCAAAAGCAAATCGCTTTGTCAAAGGCGCGCGGCGAACGGCATCTTGCCGACGGTTAGCTGGCTGGTGCCCTGACAATCGCGTGAAAGTTTGCCGATCCTTCCTTTGGGAACTTGGCTGACACTATGTCGCAGCTATACTGCCCCTCAGAAACAAACAGGAGCGTGCCCATGCGATTCGCAGCCAAAGCCTTAATTGCCACCCTTACCCTGACCGCAGGGATCGCACTAGCCAAGGAAGGCGTCCAGGACCCAACTGTGAAAATACGGATGGATTTAATGGGGACAGTTGGCCAGAACACCAAGATTTTGGGCGATATGGCAGGCGACAAGGCCCCGTTTGATGCCGCCGCCGCCGAGGCCGCCAAGACGGCCTTGGCCGCCGCCGCTGCCCAGATACCTGCCGTGTTTGAAACCGAGGCTGATGACCCCGTATCCGAGGCGCGCCCCGAAATCTGGATGAACACGGAAGGTTTCGTGGAAAAAGCCAAGGGGCTTGAAACCGCCGCAGGGGCGATTGATGTGTCCTCACTGGCATCGCTTCAAGCGGGGATGGGCGCCATTGCCGGCGCATGCAAAGCCTGCCACAGCGATTTTCGCGCCAAGAAATAAGCCATCTTGCGACCGTTTGGCGGCCCCGCTTGCACATCCGCAGGCGGGCTGTCTGATGGTTCTGTTGACCGGCGGTGTCGCTGTGGCCCGCAAGATTGCCTGAATCCAACCTGTCATACCCTCTGACCTATCATCCCGGCAAATCTGATCGCAGCGGGCCTTGGCGCCTCTGGCAGCTTTGACTTGAAACAAGGCCCGTCACATAACACGTTGAAATCTTTGATTTCAGGCAGCGATACATAAGCTAGGTTCAAGGCAAAACGCTTTGGCACCGCCTGATTGTGTAAATCACATCGCAGATTGTAGCCGGGGGCAAATTGCGCCGCCTTTTCGCAAGCAGGCACAGCCCCCCTGTTGCCCCCTGCCGTGATCCGCTAGGGTCACCGCAACCGCGAAAGGAAACCCAATGTCTGACCAGCGCGCACCACGGCTTGCCGTGTTGATTGATGCCGATAACGTCCCCGCCTCTTATGCCGAAGCGATCTTTGAAGAAATCGCCGGGCTTGGCGAAGCCTCTGTCCGGCGCATTTATGGCGACTGGTCAGCGCAGCGATTGGGCGGCTGGGCGCGCAAGGTCGCGGCCCTCGGGCTGGTCGCTGATCAGCAGTTTTCCAACACCAGGGGCAAGAATGCCTCGGATATCGGCTTGGTGATTGCCGCGATGGATTTCCTGCATTCGGGCCTGTTTGATGGGTTTGTTCTGGTCAGTTCCGACAGTGATTTCACCCGCCTTGCTGCGCGTATCCGCGAACAGGGGCTTGATGTCTACGGTATCGGCGAGAAAAAGACGCCCGAGGCGTTCCGCATGGCCTGCAAACGCTTTATCTATGTGGAAAACCTTGACAGCGACGACCCGGCAGAGGAAACGCCGCGCCAACCAGCCCCCAAGCCCGAGCGTGGCATGATGCCGGACATGCCGGAACCGACCCCCGCGCGCCCGCCAAAAGAGCCGCCGAACAAGGCCATTCCGCTGATCATCGCCGCCATGCGCGCGATCGAGCAGGAAGGCGAGTGGTATTCGCTGGGCCAGATTGGCCAATACATCACCCAGGGCGCGCCCGATTTTGATACCCGCACCTATGGCAGCGCCAAACTCTCTGACCTCGTGCGTAAAATCAGCCGGTTTGAGGTAAAGTCAGGCCCCGGCGGTCAGCTTTTGGCGCGTGATGTCGCCTGATCCAACATCGCCACGATACGGTTTATCACCTGCCCGCAGGCAGTAACCGGCACAACAGCGCCATAGGACCAGCCCTGCTTGGTCTGCGCCAGTTCCAGTGTCGTGCCAGCGGGCTGCCCCGGAATATCCAATTGATCCAGCAGTGCAAACAGCGCTGGCGCAAGGCTTTGGTCATCGGCAAAATGCACCTCAACCCCGATCCGCCGCTCATTCGCCTGCCGGATCAGGCCAAGATGCACCGTCTTTGCACCGGCATAAAAGAACCGCAGGCCCTTGCTGTCGCTTTGCAAATCCACCTGCAGCCCAAAAGGCAGCACAACCCGGATATCCGTATAAAGCTGCTGCCAATACGCCCGGTTCCGCGCCGCCTTCAGCGCCTCATCCGGGCTGGCGGCCTGCACAATGCCCAGCCGCTGCGGCCCCTCATAGCCCGCACCGCCACCTGCCAGCCAAGGCTGCAAGTTTTGCGCCCATGCAGGATAGCCAAGCTGCAACGGAGCAGAATTCCAGAACTTATCCGGCCCGATCGCATGCACGATCAGCGCCTCTCGCCCCCCTGGTGCAACCACCGGATGATTGAAGCGCAGGTCCAGACGGTGCAGCGGCAGGCCGCGCGAGGCCGCCAGAAAATACAGTGCCAACTCATCCACTGCGGGTGCCCCGGTTTTTGCCAGCAACCGTGCCGCCATTGCGTAAAGATCGGCGCTGGAAATCTGGCCGCGCAGCGCTGGCCCCATGCCCACGACGCCCCCATTCAGCAAGGGCACAGACCCATCGCCACGCAAGTCGCCAAAGGCTGCCATCACCTTGGCCCGCCGCGCAAACGCCCCTTCGGGCAGGGGCCGCCACGCCAGCCCGTGAAACCCCCAAAGCTGGGCAAGCCCCCCCTGCACCAGCATATCCACATCCAGCCAGACGCATTTATCGAATTCGGTCAGCAGGTCAGGCAATTCAAACTTGGCAAAGATCATCGGGCTATACTGCGCCAGAACCTTGCCCAGATCGGTCGTATCTTTAAATCTCTTGGCCAAAATCGCTGGGTCAAAGCGGCGAAAAACAATATCAGGCCACAGCGCAGAAAGCTGCGCCTGCTGATCGGGCGTCAGCCCATCATGAAACACCACCCAGACGCCCGAAAAATCCGGGTTGTGCCGCCGAAACCCGGTGATCAAACTGGCCAGCGCAAAGGCATGGTCTGCGGAAATCGCACAGACAAGGGCGCGGCGTTCGGATGTGTCAGGGTGTGTCACTCGGCACCTCATTGGGTTTGCCCGCAGTCTGCAACCCCGGCACCCCGCTTTCAACCCGCATCTGGCCCCGCATAAGATGCAGCCATCCTATTTGCATTTCCTGCCCCATAGGCTTATCTGGGCGTCAGGCAAAGTGACCGAAGGGCCAAACACAGATGAACTGGATCACGAACTACGTCCGTCCCACCATCAACTCGTTGTTTTCGCGCCGCGAGGTGCCGGAAAACCTGTGGACCAAATGCCCCGAATGCGGAACCATGCTGTTTCACCGCGAATTGAAAGACAATCTGAACGTTTGCACCAGTTGCGATCACCACATGGCGATCACACCGCGCGAACGCTTCATAGCGCTGTTTGACGGTGGCATTTTTACCGAGGTGAAAGTGCCGGAGCCATTTGCCGACCCGCTGCAGTTTCGCGACCAAAAGAAATACCCTGATCGCATCAAGGCTGCACAAAAGGCCAGCGGCGAAAAAGATTCGATGCTGGTGGCCGAGGGTGAGATTGCCCGCACCCCGATCGTTGCCGTCGGGCAGGATTTTTCTTTCATGGCCGGGTCGATGGGCGCCTTTGTCGGCAATGCGTTGCTGGCCGCAGCCGAGCGCGCGGTGAAACTGAAGCGGCCTTTGGTGCTGTTTTCCGCCTCTGGCGGTGCGCGGATGCAAGAAGGGATTTTGTCGCTGATGCAAATGCCGCGCACGACCGTTGCGGTGCAAATGCTGAAAGAGGCCGGCCTGCCCTATATTGTGGTGCTGACCCACCCCACGACGGGCGGGGTGACGGCCTCTTATGCGATGCTGGGTGATATTCATATCGCTGAGCCCAATGCGCTGATCTGCTTTGCCGGGCCGCGCGTGATTGAACAAACCATCCGTGAAAAGCTGCCCGAGGGGTTCCAAAGGGCCGAGTATTTGCTGGATCACGGCATGCTTGACCGTGTGACCCACCGCAAAAATTTGCGTGATGAGCTGACTACGGTTTTGCGGATCTTGATGCATCAATCCCCCGCTGTGCGTGGCGACTTGCCGCCGCCAGACCCGGTTACACCAAATCGGGCCGCGCCCGGCACTGTCGCGGCAACGCCCCCCGCCAAACCGACGGTCGCCTCTGAGAAGAAGGCCGCGAAGACGTGAACCAGACCAGCTCTGACGCGCTTTTGGAACGGATGATGACGCTTCATCCCAAGATCATCGACCTGACACTGGACCGCGTAACCCGGCTGCTCGCGGCCCTTGGCCATCCTGAACGGGCCTTGCCCCCGGTGATCCATCTGGCCGGGACGAACGGCAAAGGCAGCACCCAGGCGATGATCCGCGCGGGGCTGGAAGCTGCGGGCCTGCGCGTTCATGCCTATACCAGCCCGCATCTGGCCCGCTTTCATGAACGCATCCGCCTGGCAGGGGCATTGATTGGCGAAGAGGCGCTGTCGACGCTTTTGGACGAGTGCATTACAGCAAACGGCCCCGACGCGATCACGTTTTTCGAAGCGACAACCTGTGCCGCCATGCTTGCCTTTTCACGCGTGCCTGCCGATTATCTGCTGTTGGAGGTGGGTCTTGGCGGGCGGTTGGATGCAACCAATGTGGTGGACAAACCCGCGCTGACCATCATCACGCCCGTCTCGCTCGACCATCAGCAATATCTGGGCGACACTTTGGCCCTGATTGCCGGCGAAAAGGCTGGAATCATCAAACCCGGCGTGCCGTGCATCGTTGGCCCGCAAGACAGTGAGGGGCTTGCGGTGATAGAGGCCCGTGCCGCCCGCCTTGGCGCACCGCTGCATGTGCATGGCCAACACTGGCATTGCTTTGAAGACCGCGGGCGGATGGTGTTTCAGGATGAAAACGGCCTGCTTGATTTGCCGATGCCCAATCTGCCCGGCCCACATCAACTCCAGAATGCGGGGGCTGCGCTGATGGCCCTGCGACTGCTGGGGCGCGGCGATGCCGAGGCTGCCGTAACCCGCGCCACCTGGCCCGCCCGCATGCAGCGCCTGCGCAGCGGGCCGTTGGTAGAGGCGGCACCGGGGGTCGAATTATGGCTTGACGGAGGCCATAACCCCGCCGGCGGCAAGGCGGTGGCGGCCACGCTGGCGGCTTTGCCAAAGCGCCCGACCCATCTGATTTGCGGCATGCTGAACACCAAAGATATCGGTGGCTTTTTGCGCCCGCTGGCGGCCGAGGCGGCCAGCCTGTCTGCGGTATCCATCCCTGGTGAGGCGGCGACCTTGCCGGCCAGGGCCACCTGTGATGCGGCCCGCGCAGCCGGGATGCACGCGGTTGAGGCCGGTTCGGTGATGGCGGCACTGCAGGCGATTGCGCGGGCCGAACCTGCAGCCCGCGTATTGATTTGCGGGTCGCTTTATCTGGCGGGGCAAGTGTTGCGCGAAAACGGCTAACCGCCTGCCGGAGCCGCCGCAGCGGGGGCGCTCGCGCCCCCCTTCGCCTTACGGCGAATTCCCCCCTGAGGATATTTTTGCCGAACAGAAAGCGGAGGTGCGGCGATTGCGACAGGGGATTTTGTCGCAATCTTGTCGGTTTGCCTTGACAGGGCGCGGCCTGTCTTACAGTTAAACAAGGGAAAGCGGTCACGAAGTCTGGGGCCGCTTTTTGTATATCTGACGACCCGAGCAACGAACGGAACAAGTAGAATGTCCCTTGCCCTGATCGCCGCCCTGCCCTTTCTTGGCGCGCTGCTTCCCGGTTTGCTTATTCGCGCCGGGCGCAATGCATGTGCCACTGTTACCGGGTTGGTAACGGCTTTGGCCTTGCTGGGCATATTGATGCACGCGCCCAGCGTGATGCGGGGCGAGGTCATTACGGCGCGGATCGAATGGCTGCCCGTGCTGGGCCTGAATGCCAATTTCTTTCTGGATGGGTTGGGGCTGTTGTTTGCCGGTTTGATTCTGGGCATCGGCCTTTTGATCATTCTTTATGCCCGGTTTTACCTGTCGTCCAAAGACCCGATGGGGCAGTTCTATACCTATCTCTTGCTGTTCCAGGGCGCGATGGTTGGGATTGTTCTGTCAGATAACATCTTGCTTTTGCTGATTTTCTGGGAGCTTACCAGCCTTAGCTCTTTTCTGTTGATCGGCTATTGGAAGCACCTGCCCGAGGGGCGCCAAGGCGCGCGGATGGCGTTGACAGTGACGGGTGCGGGTGGGCTTGCAATGATCGCGGGCATGCTGATTTTGGGCAATATCGTCGGATCTTATGACCTGACCGTGATCTTGCAGAGCAAAGACCTGATCCAGGGCTCGGCTTGGTACTTGCCGGCCTTGATCTTGATCTTGCTGGGCGCGTTTACCAAATCGGCACAGTTCCCATTCCATTTCTGGCTGCCGCATGCGATGGCCGCGCCAACGCCGGTTTCTGCCTATCTGCACTCGGCCACAATGGTAAAGGCGGGGCTGTTTTTGATGGCCCGGATGTGGCCGGTTTTGGCTGGCACGCCCGAATGGTTCTATATCGTCGCCACCACGGGCCTGCTTACCATGATCATGGCCGCCAAGATTGCCCTGTTCAAGGATGACCTGAAGGCGCTGCTGGCATTTTCCACCGTATCGCATCTGGGCCTGATTACCATGCTTTTGGGCTTTGGCACCGCCGAAGCGGCGGCTGTTGCGGTGTTCCACATCATCAACCACGCCACTTTCAAAGCCGCCTTGTTCATGGGCGCGGGCATCGTGGACCATGAGGTAAACACCCGTGACATCAAGCGCTTGGGCGGCTTGCGGCACCTGATGCCGATCACCTTTGCCATCGTGTGCATTTCGGCCCTGTCCATGGCGGGCATCCCGCCGCTGAATGGATTTTTGTCCAAGGAAATGATGCTGGAGGAGACGCTGCACGCGGTTTGGCTGGGCAATCACTGGCTTATGCCGGCCCTGGCGACGATAGGCGCCATGTTCTCGGTGGCGTATTCTTTCCGCCTGATCGCGCATACATTTCTGGGCCCGCAACGCGATGATTACCCGGCGACACCGCATGATCCCGGCTTTGGCATGTGGGCCGCACCGGCGTTTCTGGCGGCCTTGGTCATTGCGATCGGGGTACTGCCAATGGCCATTGTTGGCGATCTGGTTCGCACCACCACCAGTGCCGTGATCGGCGCGCAGGCCGAGGTGTATATAAGTCACTGGCATGGCTTTGTGCCGGCGCTTTGGATGTCGGTTATTGCGGTAGGGTCGGGGCTGATCCTGCTGGGCCTGCATCGCCCCCTTGAGGCGCTGTGGGTGTCAGCCCCGCGCCCCGAAGCCAAGGCGATCTTTGACGGTATTCTTGAACCTTTTGCCAAAGCAGCACAGGTTGTGATTGACCGTCTGCATGACGGGTCCTTGGCGCGCTATCTGGCCGTGGCCACGCTGACCATATTGGCGGCAGGTTATTTTGCCTTCCAATCCGGCAGCCATATGCCCGGCACGCGGGCGCTGACGCCGATAGAGCCTGTGGCTGCGGTAGGGTGGCTGTTGCTGATGGGGGCGACCGCGGCGCTTTTCACCTTCCACCGCAACCGGCTTTTGGCACTGGTGTTGATCGGGGTGATCGGCTTGATCATTTCGGTCGGCTTTGTGTATCTTTCGGCCCCAGACCTTGCGCTGACCCAGATCAGCGTCGAGGTGGCGACGGTCATGCTTTTGCTGCTGGCGCTGAACTTCTTGCCAAAGGATAGCCCGGTTGAAAGCACAGCCGCGCGGCGCGGACGTGATGGCTTTATCGCGGCGGCGGCGGGTATCGGCATCGGCGCGTTGATCTATGCGTTGATGATGCGTGATTTCGCTTTCCCGACGATTGCCGATTTTCACCTTGCCAATTCCAAACCCGGCGGCGGTGGCACCAACGTTGTCAACGTCATCCTCGTGGATTTTCGCGGCTATGATACCTTTGGCGAGATCACGGTGCTGGGCATCGCGGGCCTGGTGATTTATGCGCTGGTCGAGGCGCTGCTGCGGGGCGGGCCGGCCAATGACCGCCTGTTGGCCTGGGTGCCAGACCAGAAACGTGCGGGCGACCGGCACCCGCTGATGCTGGTGGTCGCTACCCGGATGATTTTGCCCATCGCGATCATGGTTGGCGTCTATATCTTCTTGCGCGGCCATAATGAGCCGGGGGGTGGATTCATCGCGGGGCTTGTCGTCGCGATTGCCACGATCATGCAATATATGGCCTCTGGCTTTGGCTGGGCGGCGGCGCGGCAACGCATTGATTACCACGCGCTGATTGGCTGGGGGGTAACGGTTGCAGGCCTGTGTGGCATTGGGTCGTGGTTCGCCGCGCGCCCGTTCATGACCACCAGTTTCGGCTATGTCAAATTGCCGTTTATTGAAAAATTCGAGCTGGCCACAGCGGCGATATTTGACCTTGGCGTTTTCCTGACTGTGGTCGGGGCGGTAATGCTGGCGTTGGCCTCTATCAGCCGCATCGCAATCCGCGCAGGTGAGACGGTGAACATCGAGCCGTTTGATATTCAGCCTGACGAAGATATGGCGGATGCAGGGCCAAAAACCGGGGGGACGCACTGATATGGAACTTCTTGTCGCCTCTGCCGTTGGCTTGCTGACTGCGTGCGGGGTTTATCTGATTCTGCGCCGCCGCACGTTTCCGGTGATCGTCGGTTTGGCCATGCTGTCTTATGCGGTCAACGTGTTCATCTTTGCCTCGGGGCGTCTGGCCATTGGCCTGCCGCCGATCATCACCAAAAATGCCATAGGCTATACCGATCCGCTGACCCAGGCCCTGGTGCTGACCGCGATCGTCATCAGCTTTGGCATGACCGCGCTGATTGTGATGATGGCCTTGGGCGCCTTTCTGGAAACCGGGGATGACTATATCGGCATGGAAGAACAAGATCCGGCCACGAAACCGCCCGCCACATCCTTGGAGGGCGCAGAATGAACCATTGGATCATTGCCCCGGTCATTTTGCCCGCCCTGCTGGCGCCGTTTATCGTTCTGGTGATGCGCCATGACCTGTCATTGCAGCGCATTTTCTCGACTGCGGGCACGGCCATTCTGGCGGCAATTTCGCTGGTCTTGCTGTACACGGCCGCAACAAACCCGCCAGAGGTGTATTTTCTTGGCAACTGGCCGGCGCCCTTTGGCATCATTTTGGTACTGGACCGCTTGTCAGCCCTGATGATTGCCCTGACGGCGGTGTTGGCCCTGATGGTGCAGCTTTACGCCATCGGTACTGGCTGGGACGCCCGCGGTAACCATTTTCACGCTTTGTTTCAGTTTCAGTTAATGGGCCTGTGTGGCGCGTTTCTGACTGGCGATGCCTTCAACCTGTTTGTGTTTTTCGAGGTACTGCTGATCGCCAGCTACGGCTTGATGATTCATGGCGGCGGCGCGAACCGGCTGAAGGCGGGCGTGCAATATGTGGCCTATAACCTTGTCGGCTCGACGCTGTTTCTGTTTGCCCTGGCCACGATCTATTCGGTAACAGGTACGCTGAACATGGCCGATCTGGCGGTGAAAGTGGCCGTTCTTCCGCAAGGCGATGCCGCCTTGCTGCGTGTGGGGGCCATTTTGCTGCTGCTGGTTTTTGCCGTCAAGGGCGCGCTGGTGCCGCTGCAATTCTGGCTGCCTGCAACCTACAGCTTTGCCCCCGGCCCGGTCGCCGCCCTGTTTGCGGTGATGACCAAGGTTGGTGCCTATGCGGTGATCCGCGTCTTTACCCTGATATTTCCACCCGAAACGGCCGCCACAGGGGCACTTTTTGCCGATATCTTGCTGCCAGCCGCCATTATGACGCTGATCGTGGGGGCGATCGGCGTGTTGGGGGCTACGGGCATGGCCCGATTGGTGGCCTTTGCTGCGATCGGATCAATGGGCACGTTGTTTATCGCAGTGTCGCAATTCACGCCGCAGGCCATGACAGCGGGGCTTTACTACCTTTTGCACTCTACTCTGGCCACAGCAGCGTTGTTTCTTGTGGCTGATCTGGTGCAGGATCGGCGCGGCAATGACAGCCTGCGCGTGCCCGCCCCCGTAACCGGCCAACATGGGCTGATTGCAGCCCTGTTCTTTGGCGGCGCGATTGCCATGGCTGGCATGCCGCCGCTATCGGGCTTTCTGGGCAAGCTGTTGGTGCTCGACGCCACGCGCGGCCCCCATATGGCAATGATCTGGACGGCGATTCTGGTGACCTCACTGATCACCATCATCGGCTTTTCGCGGGCCGGGTCGCAGGTGTTCTGGAAGGCGCATGCCACCACCATCCGCCAAACCCAACCCGAGGGCAAGCCAGAGCCGCTGGCCTTTGCCATGGTCTTTGCCCTTTTGCTGGGCCTTGTGGTACTGACGCTGATGGCCGGCCCGATCACTGATTGGCTGGCAGAAACCAGCGCCGAACTGTTTGACCGGTCTGCCTATATTCAGGCCGTCTTTCCCCCGGCACAGGAGTAGGCTCATGTTACGCAAGCTCTTTCCGCACCCCTATCTGACGCTGCTGCTGGTCATGACCTGGCTGCTGCTGGTCGATCAATTCAAGCTCGGCTCTGTGGTGTTTGCGCTGATCCTTGGCATCATCATCCCGATCATCACGGCCCCCTATTGGCCCGACCGCCCGATCTTGCGCAATCCACTGGCGATTGTCGGATATCTGTTGATTGTGATGTATGACATCGTGAAATCAAACTTCATCGTCGCGCGGATCGTGCTGTTCAAACCCAGCAGCAAGCTGCAATCTTGCTGGGTTACGGTCCCGCTGGATCTGCGCACACCCGAGGCGATTACCGTGCTTGCCGGCACCATCACCATGACCCCCGGCACCCTGACCGCCGACATGTCGGGCGATGGCCGGGCGCTGCTGATCCATTGCCTGCACGCCCCGAACCCCGACGAAATTCGCGACGATATCAAAGCCCGCTATGAGGCCCGTTTGATGAGGATTTTCGAATGATCCACTATGCACTAACCTTCGCATTCGGCTGCTTTGGCCTTGGGCTTTTGTTCAACCTCTATCGGATTTTCATGGCGCCCGGCGTTATCGACCGGGTGTTGGCGCTGGACACGATGGTCATCAATATCATAGCGCTGCTGATACTTTACGGCATCTCGACCCATTCCGACGTGTATTTTGAGGCGGCGATGCTGTTTGCCATGACCGGCTTTGTCTCTACCGTGGCCTATTGCAAGTTTATCTTGCGCGGCGATATCATCGAATAAGGGGCAAATCATGGAACAGATTGCAGAACTGATCGTTGCTGTCTTGCTGGTCGCTGCGGGGGTCTTTGGCCTCATCGGCAGCTTTGGGCTGATAAAACTGCCCGACACCATGACCCGCCTGCACGCGCCCACCAAGGCCACCACCCTGGGGGTCGGCAGTGTGCTTTTGGCCTCGATGCTGTATTTCTGGATCACGCAAGGCAGGCTTAGCTGGCATGAGCTTTTGATCACCATGTTCTTGTTGCTTACTGCGCCCATCACCGCAAATCTTATCGCCAAAGCGCATCTGCACCGCTTTGGCGATATGGGCAAGTTGCCAGCGACCGGCACCCCCAGCGATTGGGCCACGTTTGAGGATGAAGCCAAGGACATGCAGCCGATGATGACCAAAACCCCACCAAACGCAGCCCCCCCCAAGCAAGACCACTAAACCTGACCATTTGGTAAAATGTGGCGTCTTTGATGATGCGGCGCACTTGCGAAAGGCGCGGCCCCGTGCCACGCTTTGCGTGTCCCTTGACGCGGAGGCTTTCTTGCAAAACCATACCCCCCCGGCCCATGCGCAAGCCATGGCCACCACGAACCTTCCCCAACTCACGCATGCCCGCAACCCTGGTTTGCCGCTTGATCTGGATTGGGTCGCCTCGGTGCAGGCCAACACCTCAGCGATCGAACGGCGCGCGGCCACCTTTCCGGGGCGGCGCTCGGTTAAAAAAGACTATCAGGCCGCGTGGCTGTGCAAGGCGATTTCCTGCATCGACCTGACCACCCTGTCCGGCGATGATACCGCTGGCCGTGTGCTGCGTCTGTGTCTCAAGGCGCGCCAGCCCGTACGCGCTGATTTGCTGGCCGCCCTGGGGATGGAGGGGCTGACCGTTGGCGCGGTCTGTGTCTATCACGACATGGTGGAAACCGCCGTTCGCGCGCTTGAAGGCACCGCCATTCCGGTGGCCGCCGTTTCTACCGGCTTTCCGGCGGGGCTGTCACCGTTGCATCTGCGGCTGGCCGAAATTGGCGAAAGCGTCGCCGCAGGGGCGAAAGAAATTGATATCGTGATCTCTCGGCGCCATGTGCTGACGCAAAACTGGCAGGCCCTTTACGATGAAACCCGGCAGATGCGCAATGCCTGCGGCGATGCCCATATGAAAGCCATCCTGGCTACGGGCGAGCTTGGCACCTTGCGAAATGTGGCGCGCGCCAGTCTGGTCTGCATGATGGCCGGGGCCGATTTCATCAAAACATCAACCGGCAAAGAGCCCGTCAACGCGACCCTGCCCGTGACCCTGACCATGATCCGCGCGATCCGTGACTATCAAGACCGTACCGCAATCAAGGTTGGCTATAAACCTGCTGGCGGTATTTCCAAGGCCAAGGATGCGCTGGTCTATCTATCGCTGATGCGGGACGAATTGGGGCTGCCTTGGGTACAGCCCGACCTGTTCCGTTTCGGGGCCTCGTCGCTTTTGGGCGATATTGAACGCCAGCTCGAACACCACATCACCGGCGCCTATTCCGCCGCCAACCGCCATGCAATGGGATAACGCCATGACAATCAAGCAGATATTTGACGACATGTGCTATGGACCCGCCCCGGAATCACGCGCCGAGGCGATGGCGTGGATTGGCAAAAACGCCCCCTTTGGTCATTGGATCAATGGCACATTCACCCCACCCGGCGCGGTCTTTACCACCCACAACCCCGCCGATGGCCAAGCCTTGGCACAGGTGACGCAGGGCAACGCCACCGACATTGACACAGCCGTCAGGGCCGCCCGCAAGGCCCAACCCAAATGGGCGCGCCTGCCCGGCCACACACGCGCCGCTTACCTCTATGCGCTGGCGCGGCTGGTGCAAAAACACAGCCGCTTGTTGGCGGTGACCGAAACGCTCGACAGTGGCAAACCTATCCGCGAGGCGCGTGATATTGATGTACCGCTTGTTGCGCGGCATTTTTACTACCATGCGGGGCTGGCGCAGCTTTTGGCCGCAGAGCAGCCCGCTATGGAACCCTTGGGCGTTTGCGGGGCCGTAATCCCGTGGAACTTTCCGTTGCTGATGCTGGCGTGGAAAGTTGCCCCCGCCCTGGCTGCCGGCAACACCGTCGTTCTGAAACCCGCCGAGTATACGCCCCTGACCGCGCTTTTATTCGCGCAGATCAGCCGCGAGGCTGGCCTGCCCCCCGGCGTTTTGAACGTGGTCACCGGGGATGGGACGACGGGCGCCGCCCTGGTCGATCACCCCGATGTCAACAAGATCGCCTTTACCGGCAGTACCGATGTGGGCCGGAAAATCCGCATGGCCACCGCCGGCACCGGCAAGGCACTGACGTTGGAGCTGGGCGGAAAATCGCCCTATATCGTGTTCGATGATGCCGATCTGGATTCAGCCGTCGAAGGCCTTGTCGATGCCATCTGGTTCAATGGCGGCCAAGTCTGTTGTGCCGGGTCGCGGCTGTTGGTGCAAGAAGGCGTGGCCGAGCGTTTCCATAGCAAGCTGCGCGCCCGTATGGATGGCTTGCGCATTGGTGACCCGATGGACAAATGCATCGACATGGGCGCGATTGTGGCACCGCAGCAACTGGCGCAGATCACCGCGATGGTCGATGCCAGCGAGGGTGAAAAGTATCAGGTCCCCTGCCCCGCGGGCTGTTATTACCCGCCAACACTGATCACCGGGCTCGGCTCTGCCTCAACGCTGATGCAAGAGGAGATTTTTGGCCCGGTGCTGGTTTCCATGACGTTTCGCACCCCGGCCGAGGCGGTGGAACTGGCCAATAACACCCGCTACGGGCTGGCCGCCAGCATCTGGACCGAGAATGTGAATCTGGCGCTGGATATGGCACCCAAGGTCAAGGCTGGCGTTGTCTGGATCAACGGCAGCAATATGTTCGACGCCGCCGCCGGCTTTGGCGGGCTGCGTGAAAGCGGCTTTGGCCGGGAAGGGGGCTGGGAGGGCTTGCTGGCCTATCTGCGCCGCAAAGAGGCCCGCAAGCCCCTGAAATCGGTTGCCGCAATGCCCGAACCTTTGCAAGCCGACGTGACCGGCCTTGACCGCACGGCCAAGCTGTATATCGGCGGCAAACAGGCGCGACCCGATGGCGGCTATTCACAACCGATCTGGTCAGCCAAAGGTAAGCTGTTGGGCCATATCGGGCAGGGCAACCGCAAGGACATCCGCAACGCGGTAGAGGCGGCGCAGGCGGCAAAAGGCTGGGGCAAGACCACCGCCCATCTGCGCGCACAGATCCTGTTCTACATTGCCGAAAACCTGTCTGCGCGCGCAGAGGAGTTTGCCAGACGATTGGCCGATATGACCGGCAAATCAGGCGCGGCCGAGGTAGAGGCCAGCATCGCGCGGTTGTTCACCTATGCCGCCTGGGCCGATAAATTTGACGGTGCGGTAAAGTCGGTGCCCATACGCGGCGTGGCGCTGGCAATGAATGAGCCCTGCGGTGTGATCGGCGCAATTTGCCCGGATGAAGCGCCGCTGCTGGGCCTGATCAGCCTGATGGCTCCGGCCATCGCGATGGGTAATACCTGCGTGCTGGTACCATCACAGGCCTACCCCCTTGCCGCGACCGACCTTTACCAGGTGCTGGATACATCTGACCTGCCGGGGGGGGGTGGTGAACATCGTCACTGGCGCGCATGCGGATCTGACAAAGCCTTTGGCAAGCCATTTGGAGGTGGATGCCATGTGGTGCTTTGGCGCGGCGGCGTTGTCGGGCATGGTAGAGCGGGAAGCTGCGGGCAATCTGAAACGCACCTGGGTAAACCACGGGTTTGCAACCGATTGGGCACAGGCCGAGGGCCGCGCCTTTTTGCAGGCCGCAACCGAAGTGAAGACGGTTTGGGTACCTTACGGCGAGTGAGCATGGCCGACCGCTGGGGGAGGGGCTGTCGGCCCCTCCCCCAGACCCCCACCCCGAGGATATTTTTGCCGAAAAGAAAGCAGACTCAGGGTTTTGGCTGATCGTCGTAATCTGTTTTCAAAATCCGGGCGGCATCGCCTTGTGGGTCTTCGAACTGCTTGGTTTTAAGTGCCCAGAAAAAGGCGGCAAGGCCGATTGCGCCCAGCAGCAACGAAACCGGGATCAGGATTGTCAGGATTTCCATGGGTCTACCTTAGGCGCAATGCGTTCAGAGATACTGTAATCGAAGACAGCGACATCGCCAAGGCCGCCATCAGTGGCGTTGCCAGCCCCATCAGCGCCAGCGGCACTGCAACTACGTTATACCCCGCCGAGAGCGCGAAGTTTTCGCGGATGCGGCGGGTGGATTGCCTGGCGATGCGCAGGGCATCGGCCACGGGTGCCATATCTTGGCCCAGCAGAACAATATCAGACGCCGTGCGCGCCGCATCCAGTGCCGAGGCAGGCGAAATCGAGACATGGGCCTGCGCCAGAGCCGCTGTATCGTTCAACCCATCGCCGACCATCAGCACCTTATAGCCCTGATCTTGCAACGATTTGACATAAGCAAGCTTTTCCGCAGGCAGCTTGCCTGCAGCAAAGTCGGTGATCCCCAGACGCGCGGCAAGATTGGCCACCGGAGCTTCGGCATCGCCCGACAACAGGGTCAGCCGCAGGCCCGCAGCTTTCAGCGCGGCAACGGCAATTTCGGCCCCCGGACGCAGTTTGTCGGCGAACAAGATGGCATGCGTTTGCCCTGCTACCGACAGGTAGGTTGCGGTTTCGGCGGCGGGGGTGGCCCCAACCCATTCCGCGCGGCCAAGGCGCACGGTTTGGCCATTGTACCGCGCCTCTATCCCATAGCCCGGCACCTCTCGCAGATCGGTCACGGTGGCGGCAGGGTGCGGGGCCGCGCGGGTCAGCGCCAGGGCCAGTGGATGCGACGAGCCCGCCGCCAGCCCGAGCGCAATGGCCAGCGCATCCCTGGGCAGCGTGTCGATATTGGTTGGGGTCGGTGTGCCCAGGGTCAGGGTGCCGGTCTTGTCAAACACCACATGATCCACCTCGGCCAAGCGTTCCAGCGCTGTACCGTCCTTGATCAGCAAGCCTTTGCGAAACAGCTTGCCGCTGGCTGCCGTAACCACCGCAGGCACAGCAAGGCCCAGGGCACAGGGGCAGGTGATGATCAGCACCGCCGCCGAGATATTGACCGCGTAGCGCACATCGCCGCCCGTGGCCCACATCCAATAGCCAAAGGCACCGAAAGACAGCAGATGCACCAGTGGCGAGTAGGCACCAGAGGCCCGTTCGGCAAGGCTGGTGTATTTGGTCTTGGCGCTTTCGGCCACGGCCACAAGATCGGCCATGCGGTGCAAGCTGCTATCGCGCCCCGCCGCCACAACCCGCACCAGCAGCGGCCCGGTCAGGTTGATCTCGCCTGCGGCGACATTTGTGCCCGGCCCCGCCAGTGCAGGCAGGCTTTCCCCGGTCAAAAGCGAACGGTCCACCTCTGAGGCGCCTTCAATCACCAGCCCGTCCACCGGCATCCGGCCACCGGGACGCACGCGCACGATGTCCCCGACCGCCAGCGCGGAAATGCTTACGGTTTCCTCGGTGCCGTCCACCACACGAATCGCGCGCGGCACCTCCAAAGCTGATAATTCTTCGGCGGCAGAGCGCGCGACAGCACGGGTGCGGTGATCAAGGTAGCGCCCCGCCAGCAAAAAGAACACCAGCATGACCGCCGCATCAAAATAGGCGTGATGACCGGAATTGATCGTCTCAAACAAGCTGATGGACGAGGCAAGGATGATCGCCAGCGAAATCGGCACATCCATGCCCAATCGGCCCACCCGCAGGCTGGCCCATGCCGATTTGAAAAATGGCTGGCCCGCAAAAACCACCGTTGGCAGGGCAATCGCAGCCGAAATCCAGTGAAACAGATCGCGCGTGGCATCGCCTGCCCCCGACCAGACCGCGACCGAGAGCAGCATCACGTTCATCATCGCAAAGCCCGCGACGCCCAACCGCATCAGCAATTCGCGGCCCTGCTTGTCTGTCTCGGTGGCCGATAACAGCCCTGGGTCCAGCTCATGCGCCTCATAGCCAAGGCTTGCCAGAACCGGGATCAGGCTTTGTGCCGTCACCTCGGGGTCAGCATCCACGCTGACCCGCCGCATGGTCAGATTGACCCGCGCCGATTGCACACCGGGCACAGCCTGCAAGCCGTTTTCGACTGTTGACATGCAAGCCGCACAATGCGCCGTTGGCAAGGACAGGATCAGCCGCGCCTTGGTCGGTTGGCTGAGTGCGGCAATCCGTTCGGCCGAAGGGGCAACAGCGCAGGCCGGGCAAGCCGAGGGCGATACATGCCCCGCGTCGTAGTCTTCCGCAAGCGACATCGGCCTAGTCCTTTACCAACAGATCAATGCGCTGCCGAAACGCGGTGCCATCGGCAGCAAGCGCCTCTACCTGCATCATCCACTTGCCCTGTGGCAAATCCAATGCGGCCACGAACACCCCTGACTTGCGCAGGAATTCGGGGCGGGTGTCATCGCTTGCCTCGGTCGCGCGGCCCACCATCACAGACAGGCTCGCCACTTCGGCGGGGTAGCCCGTCTTGTCGGTAAAGGCCAGACGCAGTTCATTTGCGGCCCCGTCATATTCCGGGACCAGAACCCAACCAAGTTCATTCTGGGCGGCGCGGTCAGCATCAAAGCTTTGGCTGGCAACGTAGGAATTGCTGACCTCCAGCCCCGGAAAGGTGGAAACCGCGCGATTGGCCAACACAAGGTTGACCGCGATAATGACCCCGAAAAACGTAGCCGTCAGGCCAAACACCCGCCCCCCTGTCAGCTTTACCCGGCTGAACACAACACCAAGCAAGATGACAACCGCCACAAGACCAAGGCAGAACAGAACCTCTGGCAGGGTGAAAAAGGTTAGTAAGCTCATATCACGTGTCATCCCTTACTTGCCTTTGCCGTTAAAGATCGTGTCGTGATAGATCCGATTGGTGGACCCGATCTGTTCAACCCACAGGCGCAAATCGCTTCGGTTGGCAATGGCAGCAGCCGAGCCCGGGTCTGCAATCACATAAACCCGCTGGGTTTTCTGCTCATTGGCTTTGACCGTAACCGACAGGCCTTGAACACCTTCCAGCGTGATCCGCAATGGCACGTCCGATGTCAGCGAGATGTCAAACACTTCATCTTGCCCCTGCTTGTTCAGCAAGCGCACGTCATAGGTGTTGCGAATCGAACCATCCGACAGCGTTACAAAGGTTGGGTTGCGAACCGGCGTCACGTTAACATCAATAGCCGACCGCAGGAACAGCGCAACCACAAGCCCGATGCCAACCGCCGACCACAGGGTCGTATACATGATCGTGCGCGGGCGGAAAACATGCTTCCAAACCGATTTCGGTTCGGTCCCAGCCATCTCGGCGACTTCATCGGTCAGGGCCATATAGCCGATCAAATCGCGCGGCTTGCCGATCCGGTCCATCACATCATTGCAGGCATCAATGCAAAGCCCGCAAGTAATGCAGGCCATTTGCTGACCATCGCGAATATCAATCCCCATCGGGCAGACATTGACGCAGGCCATGCAATCAATGCAATCGCCCTGATCGCTGGCCATTTCGCCCTTGTGCAGCTTGCCGCGCGGCTCTCCGCGCCAATGGCGATAGTTGATGGTCAACGTATCTTCATCAATCATGGCCGCCTGAATGCGTGGCCATGGGCAGGCATAAATGCAAATCTGCTCGCGGAAGAAGCCGCCGAAAAAGAAGGTCGTCGCCGTCAGGATAAGAATAGTGATATAGGCGACCGGATGCGCCTGCCCCGCAACCAGCTTCACCGCTAAGGTTGGCGCGTCGGTGAAATAAAACACCCAAGCCCCCCCGGTCGCTATGGAAATCAACAGCCACGCGCCCCATTTTACGGCGGTCTTGCGAATCTTTTCGGCATTCCATTTGCTGCGATGCAGCCGCAGCCGCGCGTTTCGGTCGCCCTCTATCCAGCGCTCGACCAAGATGAACAGATCTGTCCATACCGTTTGCGGACAGGCATAGCCGCACCAAACCCGCCCCGCTGCCGAGGTGAATAAAAACAGGCCCAGGCCCGCCATGATAAGCAGGCCCGCGACAAAATAGAACTCATGCGGCCAAATCTCGATCATGAAAAAGAAGAAGCGGCGGTTGGCCATATCAATCAACACCGCTTGATCGGGCAGGCTTGGCCCCCGGTCCCATCGGATCCATGGTGTGATATAGTAGATGCCCAGCGTAAACGCCATCAACCACCACTTCAGGTTGCGAAACGCCCCTTTCACGCGACGCGGAAAAATCGGCTCGCGTTTTTGATAAAGGCTTTTGGGTTCGGTATCTGGACTGCTCACGCGACTACTCCGGCGTCAATTAGGGTTGGATATCCCGCATCGGCGGGGCCACGGCTTTGACCTGCATCAACATAACATTGCAGATACAGCTTTACAGCCCGGCACGCCTGCGTCATCTGCGCACGTCTTGGTAAGCCATGGGGGAAAGCCCCCCGCACCGGCACTTGCGCCAAGCCAAGGGCGGCTTTGGGGTGGGGGCCCTGAACCGCAGGCCCCTTGGCCCCGCTTGCGGCACTGCGGGACAAATAGTGGCGGGTCACGCCATCACCTCGGCGATGCGGCTGCGCAACTGCGGCAAAATCCTGGCCTCAAACCACGGATTTTGCTTTAGCCAACGGTTGTTGCGCGGGCTGGGGTGGGGCAAGACCTGTGCGTGCGGGGCCACCTTGTCACGGACCAGCTCGGCCAGCGGCAGGCCCTTCATCTGTGGCAAATGCCACGCCACCGCATAGCGCCCGATGATCAAGACCAGCTCCAATGCGGGCATCGCCGCCAACAGTTGTGCACGCCATTGGGGCGCACATTCGGCGCGGGGAGGCAGATCACCCGACTTGCCAGCCCCCGGAAAGCAAAACCCCATCGGCGCAATCGCCACCTTTTGCGCGCAATAAAACTGCGCGCGATCCAGTCCAAGCCAATCACGCAGGCGGTTGCCCGATGCGTCATCAAACGGAATACCCTTGGCATGGGCCAACCGCCCCGGCGCCTGCCCGGCAATCAATATCCGCGCCGAGGCGTTGGCCTGAACCAAGGGGCGCGGCCCCAAGGGCAGCCCTTCGCAAATCCGGCAGGCCCGTATATTGGCCAACAGCTTTTCCATGCGCCCCTTGCTTTACCCGATCAAAATCTGCAAAGCCCCCGAGCATAAGCCAGGGGGCCTTGCTATCATTCCCTGAGGCGCGCTTACTCGCCCCCGCCCAAACCATGCACATAGATTGCAACGGCGCGGATATCCGCTTCGGACAGGCGCGGGCTCCAGTTCGGCATCACGCCACCGCGCGAATAGGTGACCGTATCGGTCAATGCCGCAACATCGCCGCCATACAACCAGATCGCATCCGTCAGGTTCGGTGCCCCAAGATCACGATTCCCGGTGCCATCTTCCATGTGGCATGCGGCACAGTTGTCCTCAAAAACAACGGCCCCGGCGGTCGCCAATTCCGCATCATGCTCTTGCCCGGAAATGGCCAGAACGTGTTGCACAACTTCCGCAATTTGCGGCTTTTCCAGCAACTCATCCACGCCAAAGCGGGGCATGTCCGACAGGCGGGCATCGTCATCGGTGGTGTTGCGGATACCATGGGTGATGGTGGTGTGGATCGCCTCGATATCGCCGCCCCACAGCCAGTCATCATCCAACAGGTTCGGATAGCCCGAGGCCTGAACCCCGGCGGCACCTGACCCGTGGCACTGTGCACACCATGTGCGGAACACAGCCGCGCCGGCATTATTGGCAAAATCTGCCAACTCCGGGTCGCCCGCGATCTCGGTCAGTTCCGCCGATTCCAGTTTGGCCCGGATCGGCCCGTTGCGGTCGGAAAACTCTTTGATCTCGGCCGCCACATCCGCGCGGGTTGACGCCCCGAGCAAGCCCGGCGTTGCCCGGCTGATCATCGGCCATGCCGGATAGGCAACCGAATAGGCCAGCGCAAAAGCGATACAGGCATAAAACGACCATAGCCACCACCGCGGCATCGGGTTGTCGAATTCTTCGATCCCATCCCAGCTGTGGCCAGTGGTGCTTGGGTCACCATCTTGATGGTTTTTGGCTTGGTGACGTACTGGTTTCTTGCTCATGTCCGCGCCTCCTCGGAACGGTCCGCCATTTTGCTGGCGGGTTTGTCTTCATTGCGAAAGATGGAAGCCGCAATATCCTGGTGCGTTTTGCGGCTGCCGGGGCGAAACGCCCAGGCGATTACCGCCAGAAACACCAAGGTCAGGAACAGCAGCATCCAGCTATCAGCGAATTCGCGCAATACGCTATAGGTATCCATTTCTGCCCCCTTTACCGGCTTGCGTCAGGCTGGAAAGTCGAGAAATCGACCATCGTGCCCAAAACTTGCAAATACGCCACCAGCGCATCCATTTCGGTAACACCCGGCGCACCGTCAAAGTTGCGCACGGTTGCCTTGCCATAGCGCTCTACCAGCCCGTCATAATCACTGTCGGGGTCGGCCTGCGCCTTGAAATCCGCGACCGCGTTTTCCATCATTTCGTCCGTATAGGGCACGCCCACGACACGATGCACCTTCATCGAGTCACCGATATATTTGCCGTCGATCAATCTGTTCGACAAAAAGCCATATTTCGGCATGATGGATTCCGGCACCACCGATTGCGGGTCTGTCAGGTGGTCAACATGCCACGCGTCCGAATACCGCTCACCCACGCGGGCAAGGTCCGGCCCCGTGCGCTTGGACCCCCATTGGAACGGATGGTCATACATCGATTCCGCAGCCAATGAGTAGTGGCCATAACGCTCCACCTCGTCACGCATCGGGCGGATCATCTGGCTGTGGCACAGATAGCAGCCTTCGCGAACGTAAACATCACGCCCCGTCAGCTCCAGCGGGGTGTAGGGGCGAACCCCTTCCACCTTTTCAATCGTGTTCTCCAGATAGAACAGCGGTACGATTTGCACCAAACCGCCGATGGACACCACCAAAAGGGATAGCACCAGCAGCAAAGAGGCGTTGGTCTCAATGACCTTATGTTTGTCAAGAAAGGACATATTTGCCTCCGGTTATTCAGCTGGAACGAACGCGTTGTCACTGGCCTTTTCAGGCTGTGCTTTCACGGTCATCCATAGGTTGTAGCACATGATGATACCGCCGGTCAGGAACATCGTCCCACCAATCCCGCGCACCACGTTCATCGGGAACTTTGCAGCCACCGTATCGGCAAAGGCATTCACAAGGAAGCCATTCGCATCCACTTCACGCCACATCAGGCCTTCCATGATGCCGGTCACCCACATCGAAGAGGCGTAAAGAACGATCCCGATTGTGGCAAGCCAGAAGTGCCAGCTGACCAGTTTCAGGCTGTACAGCCCCGAACGGTTCCACAGCCGTGGTGTCAGGAAGTAAAGCGCGCCAAAGGTGATCATGCCATTCCAGCCCAGCGCACCGGAATGTACGTGGCCAATGGTCCAGTCGGTATAGTGCGACAGCGAGTTCACGGCTTTGATCGACATCATCGGGCCTTCAAAGGTCGACATGCCGTAAAAGCCGATAGATACCACCATCATCCGAATGATCGGATCGGTGCGCAGCTTGTCCCAGGCGCCCGAAAGCGTCATCAGACCGTTGATCATACCACCCCAGCTTGGCATCCACAGCATGATCGAAAAGACCATCCCAAGGGTCGAGGCCCAGTCAGGCAGCGCGGTATAGTGCAAATGGTGCGGGCCAGCCCAGATATAGAGAAAGATCAGCGCCCAGAAGTGGATGATCGACAGCTTGTAGCTGAACACAGGGCGCTCTGCCTGTTTCGGCACAAAGTAATACATCATCCCAAGGAAACCGGCCGTCAGGAAAAAGCCGACGGCGTTATGGCCATACCACCACTGCACCATCGCATCTTGCACACCCGAAAACACCTGAACCGACTTGGAGCCGAACAGCGACACAGGAATGCTCAGGTTGTTGAACACATGCAGCATGGCAACCGTGATGATGAACGACAGGTAGAACCAGTTTGCCACATAGATATGCGGCTCTTTGCGCTTGACCAATGTACCAACGAAAACAGCCAGATACGCCAGCCAGATAATCGTCAGCCACCAATCAGCCAACCACTCGGGTTCCGCATATTCCTTTGACTGCGTCGCCCCCAGCAAATAGCCCGTTGCCGCCAGCACGATGAACAACTGATACCCCCAGAACACGAACCAGCCAAGGTTCCCGCCCCACAGCCGCGCAGCACTGGTACGCTGCACAACATAGAACGAAGTCGCAATCAACGCGTTACCGCCAAAGGCAAAGATAACAGCCGATGTATGCAATGGCCGCCAACGGCCAAAGTTGGCATAGCCCTGCGCCCATTCAAAGTTCAGGCTGGGAAAGGCCAACTGGAACGCGATGAACACGCCCACCGAAAAGCCCACAACGCCCCACACTGCCGTTGCAATCACGCCTGCGCGGATAACACTGTCAAAATATTCCATTTCCGAGGCAACCACCTTCGGTTCACCCACACGGCGCACGGACCACAAGAACAGGCCCCCCGCAGCAAGCATGATCGTCAAGGCGTTGGCCATATAGGCTGGATCGCGCGCGTAATTGGCCCCGATCGCGGCCAGTACCGTGATCAGACCCAGCACGATCAGTTTAATGTAATCCCACATTTTGCGTCCCTTCGTCCTTTCCCCGTCCGAACAAGATTTCGGCAGGGTATTTATTGTCATTCGCTTTTGTATGGACCGGCGACTCGCCGCCTTGATCCACATCAATCAATTAAAGCCTTATTATTGACGAAGATCAAAGCACAACCCATGCTAGAGCGATAGCGTGTTTTTGTCACAGCAGGAGGTTACGCTCATGGCTTATAAATCCCTACTCACGATTTCCGCCGATCCGGTACGCGCACCGCAGACCTTTGCAACCGCCGCATCGCTGACAATCGCCCAGGATGGGCATCTTGAAGCCCTCGCTCTTGGCGTTGACCGGGCGCAGCTTGGCTACTCTTATGTCGGTGCCAGTGCCATTATTCTGCAAGCCGCGCAAGAAAATGCCACGGCCGATGTCAAAGCGGTTGAAGCGGCCATCCAGACTGCCGCGCGGGCGGCTGGCCCTACGCTGCGCTGGTCCATGGAAAGTGCGATAGCCATGATTGGCGGGCTGGCTGACCTGATCGCGCAGCGCGCGCGATTTGCCGATCTGGTGGTGCTGACCAAGCCTTACGGCGAAAAACATGGCGATGAGGAAGAGGCAATCGTCGAAACCGCGATGTTTGAGGGTCAGGCCCCGGTTCTGGTGCTGCCTGATGTCCCGATGGATGCCAGCAATATCGGCAAGCGAATTGTGATTGCGTGGAACCAAAGCCGCGAGTCGATGAATGCCATTCGCCTTGCGCTGCCCTTTTTGAAAAAAGCTGATCAAGTGTGGATCACCATAATCGACCCGCCAAAACATGGTGCCGAGCGATCAGACCCCGGCGGGGCCCTGTGCCAGATGTTGGTGCGCCACGGCGTGCGCGCCGAGGTATCGGTCTTGGCCCGCACCATGCCGCGCATTTCGGATGTGTTGCTGCGCCACGCCAGGGATGTAGATGCTGACATGCTGGTCATGGGGGCTTACGGCCATTCCCGTTTCCGTCAGGCAATTCTGGGCGGCGCAACCCGCAACATGCTGGAAAACACCAGTATTCCCGTGTTCATGGCGCATTGAGCGCCACCACAGCGCGGCCTCCAACATAAAGGCGGCGCCAAAAAACAAAGGGCCCGCGCCCCGATCTCGGGGGCGCGGGCCGATATGTATAGCCTCTGATCTTTGGCGCGAACCAAGGCCTGTCACATGGCGCATTGAAATCTGTGACTTCAGGCAGCGCCATGTGCGTCAGGTTCAGGCCGAAACGCCTTGGCCATCACCCCCCTTGTTTCCGATACCCAAGGTTACTTCACATAGTCGGGCATGGCTTCCAGTTGCGCTTTGCTTTGCGCGACGTAGACGCGCAGATCTTCGCCGTTGGTGTTGCGCAAAATCTGCAACTCGGACAGGGTCAGCGATACGGGTTTTTCACCCATCCCCAAAAAGCCGCCCACATCAACGATCACATTCGTAATCTGCCCGCCGCTGCCAAGGATCAATTCGCTCACCTCACCGACGTTTTCATTTGAGGTGTCATAGACATTGGCCCCGGTCAGCGCCTCTGCCGTCAATGCCTCTGGCGTGGCGGCCGCATAGCCATCATAGGCCATCATGCCATCGGTCTGCGGGGCAGCGACCTGGGCACCCGCCGGGACATCAGATTGCGCAGCGAGTCCGGTTGTGTTTGGAACCGCGCCCATATGCCCGACCATGCGATTATACGCCGGCGCCTCTTGCAGCATCGCATCCTGGGCCGTCATCACCAGAAAGTAATCCTCTGGATTGTCTGCGGTCCCATCCTCTGACACAAATTTCAAGGCATTCATGTTCACGGCAACCTGCCGTTCGCCCATGCCCAAAAAGCCGCCAATATCAACCAGCACGGCATCAACATTGCCCTCACGCGACAAGATCACGTCATTGATTTCACCAATATCGTTCCACCCGTCCTGAATACCGGTCGCCGCGTTACCTTCATAGGCCGTTTCAGCGGCATAGACGCGCATCCCGATAAAATCAGACGCGTAAACTTCGCCAACCATCGCTTCCGTGCGGAAAGGGCTGGTCGTATCTGCCTGTGCAGCAACCGCCGCAAATGCCACCAACGCCGTTGAGATCATAAGATTTTTCATCATTCTTCTCCGTATGTTACCAGGTTCAGCACGTCTTGTGCCCTCTGACCTGACAACACCGCGCACCCAAGTCCGGTTCCCGATAAAACACATATCTGCCAAAGATGCATTTTACGGATGCCAATTCCGGCAGCGCAGCCATGCTGCCCGCAACTTGCCTAAAAACGGTGCCGCCCCTGACGAAATTCACCGAAACCCCGGCAAAAACCATGCAGGAAAGGAACATCGAGATGCCCCTCTCTCTAATTCGTCACGGCCAATCCGAATTCAACGCGGCCCATACCGATGGCAGCCCAGACCCGATGATTTTTGATGCCCTCATCGCCGTCTTGGCTGGCCCGGCTGAACAGCTGGCCCGCGCAAAAGTCGTTGGGTCCGGTGAAAGCGGCGGTCAGGTCAGGCCAGTTTCAGGGCCACGATCCCGGCGATGATCAACCCGATGCCACCCAGACGCAACGGGCTTGCCGCTTCGCCAAACAGTATCATGGCCAGCGTCGCAGTTCCCACTGCGCCAATCCCCACCCAGACGGCATAGGCGGTGCCCACTGGCAGCGTCTTCATCGCCTGACTTAACAGCCAAAAGCTGATAAGCGACCCCACTATCGTCAGAACGGATGGAACAAGCCGTGTAAAGCCGTCCGAATACTTCAGCCCCAAGGCCCAGCCAATTTCAAAAAGCCCGGCAAGAACCAATATCGGCCACGCGCCCATTTTACGCTGCCAACCCCTTGGAACCCATTGCGATAAACTTGGCCCGCCGATCTTTGATCAATGCGTCAGGCTTCATGCCCTTCATCTGCTCCAGCATCCCCTCGATCGCTTTGCCAACGGCTGCAATCGCCTCGCGCGGGCTTCGCTGTGCCCCGCCCAAAGGCTCGGTCACAATCCGGTCAATCACGCCAAGTTTTTGCAAATCCTGCGCCGTCAGGCGCAACGCCTCGGCGGCTTCGCGCATCTTTTCGGCATCTTTCCACAGAATACTCGCGCAGCCCTCGGGCGAGATCACCGAATACACCGAATGTTCCAGCATTGCGATCCGGTTCGCCGTGGCAAAGGCAACGGCCCCGCCAGAGCCCCCTTCGCCAATAACAACCGAGACCAGCGGCACCCCGACCTCAAGGCATTTCTGCGTTGATCGCGCAATCGCTTCCGACTGCCCACGTTCTTCGGCACCTTTTCCCGGATAGGCACCGGGCGTGTCAACCAACGTGATCACCGGCAAACCAAAGCGATGCGCCATATCAAGCAACCGCACCGCCTTGCGATACCCCTCGGGACGCGCCATGCCAAAGTTCCGCTCGATCCGGGTTTTGGTGTCATTGCCCTTTTCATGGCCAATCACCATGACGGGCATATCATTGAACCGGGCCAGACCGCCCATTACCGCATGGTCATCGGCAAAATTCCGATCCCCGGCCAGGGGCGTGTATTCGGTAAACAGCGCCTCGATGTAATCCTTGCAATGCGGCCGATCAGGGTGGCGCGCAACAAGGCACTTTTGCCAGGGCGACAGGCCTTTGTACAGATCGCGCAACAAACCGGCCGCCTTCACATCCAGCGCCGCCGCTTCCTTTTCCACATCCATCTCTTTGTTGGTTCGCGCCATCGCGCGCAGCTCTTCGGCCTTGCCTTCAATCGCCGCCAACGGCTTTTCAAACTCGAGATAGTTCATGTCATGCTCCCCAAGGGTCTGTACGGTATATGACCCGCGCGAGGCGCAAATGCAACTCGGCAAGATTTGCAAAACAGCGCCGCCGCATAAAACCGCGCAGATGTGAAAGGCCTATTGCAGAAAGCCGCGGCGATGAAAACAGGGGCCACAAACACAGGCCCGCCGCTTTCGCCTTTCCCAAAGCCCGCAGTCTGTGCAAACCTGCCTGGGCCCTGCTGTCGCATAGACCCAAGGGCACCCCACGGATAAAGGCCAAAACATGCCCTTCGTCACTTGGCTTCGCCAAAAGCTATTGCCGCGACAGCGCGAGGCCGCGCGGAAAGCCCCAGCATCAAAACCGGCCAATCCTGGCCTTGCGGTGCAGCCGGCAGATGCGACGCATACGCCACAAAAAATCGACCAGCCCGAAACCGTTGATATGGGTGTTCGCATGCATATCGCCGCACATGACCCGCAATTTTCCGCCAAGCGCGAGGCCGCCGTTCAAACCATCCTTGCTGCGATTGACAGGGTGGCACAGGCGCATGGTTTCACGAAAAAGCCGAAATCATGGGCCAAACTTGGTGCACTTGGCACTGTCTCCATCCATTTGCAGCGCAGCCGCTATGGCTTTGATTGCCAAATCAACCTTGTCTTTCAGCCGCTGCCCGAGGCCTTGGAAGGCACCTGGGGGCAAGATGAGTTCATTCCTTTGGGCCGATTCTACCCGCCACCCTCAGCAACGGCAGGCACGCTGACCTATCTTGATATACACCAAAACCCAGCCGCCCTTGACCAGCCCATGCAGGTTTTGAACGATTTGGCGCTGCCATGGCTTTTGGCGCATTTGACAAACCCCCAAGCGCCCCTTCTGCCCTGTGGGCATGCATAACCTGCCCTAAACCTGCCCAAGCAGGGAAAGGCCCAGATCTGCCAATACAGGGGCCTTGCGCCCAGCGAGGACCAGAAAAATCAGGGCCAGCAGCGCCATGATTATACACAACCGCCCCACGGGCAGCCGTTTGCGATTTTTGGGGATATCGAGCCACTTGTCCATCCAAGTGCTTTTACACATAAACTCTTAAAAACACCTCTGCCACTATGCGAATACCCCGCAACATGCCGTTTCCTGCCTGGAAACAACCCCTGGCAATCGCGGCCCAGATCCGGCCCCGCACCGCTATTTGCCCAATATCAAAGCTGCGCTACTGGGGTGCCGCCTTGGCCTGGCCTATGCGCCCCCTCGGGGCCAAAAACCATGCGCCGGTGGCAAAACAAGGCCTGCCCGCGCCCAACGCCTGAACAATCCGCTTGTTTCCATCAATCCGGCCTTTTCAATTCGCTGACATAATCGTACCACCCTTTCGCAATCCCCCTGCATCCTGTAGGTAAAATCTGTCAAAAACTGGCGCAAACCGGGGCGATACCCGGCCCCCACGCGCCACGGTGCCATAAAAGGAGCCCTGCCATGAAATTCACCCTGTCCTGGCTCAAGGATCATCTTGATACCAGCGCCGCGCTTGATGACATCCTCTATGCGCTCACCGATCTTGGGCATGAGGTGGAAGGCGTCGAAAACCCCGCTGATACGCTGGGCGCCTTTCGCATCTGCCGGGTGATAGAGGCGGTTCAGCACCCAAATGCCGACCGCTTGCGCCTGTGCCGGGTGGAAACCTACCCCGACGGCCCGGATGGCGCCCCACAAGAGGTGCAGGTTGTCTGCGGCGCGCATAATGCCCGCACCGGCCTTGTCGGTGTGTTTGCCCCGGTCGGCACCCATGTTCCTGGCACCGGCGTAGACCTGAAGCCCGGCAATATCCGCGGCGTTGATTCAAACGGCATGCTCTGCTCGGAACGTGAGCTGATGCTGTCTGACGATCACGATGGCATCATCGACCTGCCGTCTGACGCCCCCCTGGGTGTGCGTTTCATCGACTATCGTGGCCTGAACGACCCGATGATTTACGTCAAGATCACCCCCAACAGGCCCGATGCCCTTGGCGTGCGCGGCTTGGCGCGCGACTTGGCCGCGCGGGGTCTTGGCACGCTCAAGCCGATGGAAATCGCCGAAATCAAAGGCAGCTTTCCCTGCCCGATTCGCGTCGAAATTCACCCGGACCTGAAATCCAAAGCTGCACCGCATTTCACCGGCCGCCTGATCAGAGGCGTCAAGAACGGCCCCTCACCGGCTTGGATGCAAGCCCGGCTGCGCGCCATTGGCCTGCGCCCGATCTCGGCGCTGGTTGATATCACCAACTATTTCACCATCGGCCTCAACCGCCCGCTGCACGTTTTTGACGCGGCCAAGATTACCGGCGCGCTGCATATTCGCCCCAGCCAGAATGACGAGACGCTGACGGCGCTTGATGGCAAAACCTACGCACCATTGCCCGGCCAAATGGTCATCGCCGATGATCAACACGCCCTGAGCATCGCGGGCATCATGGGCGGCGAACCCTCGGGCGTGACCCAAGACACCACCGATGTCTTTGTTGAGTCCGCGTGGTGGGACCCGATCACCGTGGCCGCCACGGGCCGCGCGCTTAAAATCAACTCTGACGCGCGCTACCGCTTTGAACGGGGGGTTGACCCGGCGTTCACCCTGCCCGGTCTGCAGGCTGCCAGCCAGATGATCCTTGATCTGTGCGGGGGCGAGGCCTCTGAGGTGGTCAGTGATGGCGCGCCCATCGACACCAGCCGACAGTATACGTTTGACGCGGGGCGAACAGGGTCGCTTGTCGGGATGGATATTCCCGAAGCCACGCAACGCGAAACCCTGTGCGCCTTGGGCTTTACGTTGGACGGCACGCGCGCCACGCCGCCGACATGGCGCCCCGATGTGCAAGGCGAGGCCGATCTGGTTGAGGAAATCGCCCGCGTTGCCTCCCTCTCAAAGCTGGTCGGCAAGCCCTTGGCCCGCAGCCAACCCGGTGTTCCCGCGCCGATCCTGACGGCGGCGCAAATCCGTGAACGCGCGGCGCGGCGCACGCTGGCCGCCTTGGGCTATAATGAATGTGTAACCTACAGTTTCATCGACCATCTCTCTGCCAGTCTTTTTGGCGGTGGAACGGATGCGGTGCGCGTCGATAACCCGATTTCCTCGGAAATGTCGCATCTGCGCCCCGACCTGCTGCCCGGCCTTTTGCGTGCCGCGGCCCGCAACCAGGCCCGCGGTTTCATGGACCTGTCCTTGGCCGAGGTTGGCCCCGCCTTCAGCGGCGGCGAACCCGGCGAGCAGCACACCCAGGCCGCAGGCATCCTTGTCGGCCATGTGGCCCCGCGCGATCCTTTCGGGTCGCGCCGCCCGGTCGATATTTATGATGCCAAGGCCGATGCCGAGGCGGTGCTTGCCGCCCTGGGTGCCCCAGCCCGTGCGCAGATCAATCGCAAGGTGCCGGCCTGGTTTCACCCCGGCCGCGCGGGGACAATCGCGCTTGGCCCCAATACATTGGCCACTTACGGCGAAATCCACCCCAGAATCGTGGCCGAGATGGACCTGAAAGGCCCGGTTATGGGCTTTACCGTCTATCCCGCATCTGTCCCGCAACCAAAGACAAAAACCAGCATGCGCCCCGCTCTCATCCTTAGTGACCTGCAAGCGGTTGACCGGGATTTTGCCTTTGTGGTCGATACCGGGGTCGAGGCGCTGACCGCGCTTAACGCCGCCCAAGGGGCCGATAAGGCGCTGATCGGATCGGTTCGGCTTTTCGACCAATTCATCGGTGAAAAAGCTGAATCGCAAATGGGGGCAGGCAAGAAATCCATCGCCCTGACCGTGCGCCTGCAACCCACCATCGCCACCCTGACCGACAAAGAGATTGAGGCGGTTTCGGCCAAGATCATCGAAAAAGTCTGTAAAGCGACGGGCGGCACATTGCGCGGCTAGCCCGCCTTGGCGCCGAAAGCGGTTTGCACCCACTCCGGGCCTCGGCAGGGCCAGATCGGGGGCAAACCGCTACAGGCGGTTGCCATCCATATCAAAGCGGAAGGCATGCGCATCGTCAAAATCCAGCTCGGTTTTTGCATCGGGTTCAATCGCGTATTGCCCAAACAAGCGCAGCGTCAGATTGTCCTCGGCGCCGATATCGACCAGCACATTGGTATCACCCCCAAGCCGTTCAACATGCACCACCGTACCGGGCAACCGACCGCCTTTGGTAATCCGCAGATGCTCGGGCCGCAGGCCGATCACTTCGCCCGCTTTGCCACCAACCAATTCGGCGGGAAAGAAGTTCATCGCTGGTGAACCAAGAAAGCCTGCGACAAAACGGTTTGCAGGGTTGTTGTACAGCTCCATGGGCGCGCCGACCTGCTCCACGCGGCCATCGCGCAACACCACGATTTTACTGGCCAGCGTCATCGCCTCGGTCTGGTCATGGGTTACATAGATCATGCTGGCCTTTAGCGTGCGGTGCAGCTTGGCGATCTCTATCCGGGTGTTCATGCGCAGCGCGGCATCAAGGTTCGACAGCGGCTCATCAAACAAGAACAGCTTTGGTTCGCGGACAATGGCGCGGCCAATGGCAACCCGCTGGCGCTGCCCACCCGAAAGCTCGGACGGGCGACGATCAAGGTAGTCGTCAAGGGACAGAATACGGCTGGCCTCGGCCACGCGTGCAGCGATTTCGGCCTTGGGCTGCTTTTCCTGTTTCAGCGCCAGCGACATGTTGTTTTCAACGCTGAGATGCGGGTAAAGCGCGTAGGATTGGAACACCATCGCAATGCCGCGCTTGGCTGGCGGCACCCCGTTCACAACTGCTCCACCGATGTTGATCGTGCCGCTTGTCGCATCCTCCAGCCCCGCAATCACGCGCAGAAGGGTGGATTTGCCACAGCCCGAAGGGCCGACAAAAACCACGAACTCGCCCTCCTCTACCGTCAGGTTGATGTTTTTCAGCACCTCGACCGGGCCAAAGGATTTGCAAACATTGTCGAGGATCAGGGCCGTCATTGCGCCGCTCCTTCCAGCAGAACGGCTTGGCCGCTGCGGATGCTGTGATCGGCGGCAAGGCAGATTTTCAGCGATTGCACTGCGTCTGTCATATGGCGGGTCAGGTCGATATCCTCGGCAATCGCGCGCAGCACAAAATCCTGTTCGGCATCGCAAAGCTGCTGGTGGCCCGGCTCATCCGGCAACTCTATCATCCGGTCGGCACCCACAACCGGATGCAGCCGCAGCGCCCCCACCTTGGTATGGCGGTCGACATCGGCCGAATCCCACGCCTCCTCGGCCACGATGGAAACCGAGCCATTGGGCGAGATGATGTCTTTCACGAAATAAGCGGTTTCCGAGATCATCGGCCCCCAGCCCGCCTCATACCAACCGACCGAGCCATCCGAAAAGCTGACCTGAAATTGGCCGTAATTATACATATCAGGCGCAATTTCATCCGACAGGCGCAGGCCAATGCCGTGAACCTTGACGGGTTTGGCATCGGTGATCTGGCACATCACATCGACATAATGCACCCCGCAATCGACGATGGGCGAGGTGGTTTCCATCAAGGATTTATGGGTTTCCCATTCGGCCCCCCGGCTTTGCTGGTTCAGGTTCAGCCGAAACACATAAGGCCCGCCAAGGGCGCGCGCCTCGGCAATCAGGCGCTGCCAACTGGGGTGGTGCCGCAAAATATAGCCCACGACCAGCTTGCGCCCGGTTTCCACCGCTTTGGCGACCACGCGGTCGGCCTCGTCGCCCGTCATGGCCAGCGGCTTTTCCACGAACACATGCGCGCCAGCCTCCATCGCGGCAATGGCATAATCGGCATGGGTATCGGTATAGGTGGCGACCACGACCAGATCGGGTTTGGTTGCGGCAAGGGCGGTATAGAAATCATCATAGCAGGGATAGGTTTGCAGCACCCCTTCGGGGGCCACGCCCGACCGATTTACCAGCCCCACGACCTGCGCCCCGGGGTGGTTGTGCAGCGCCAGCGCGTGGCTTTTGCCCATATTGCCCAAGCCTGCGATCAAGACCTTAATCATTTCACTGCCCCCGAGGTAATGCCGCGGATCAATTGCCGCGAGAAGATTGTGTAAAGCACCATCACTGGCAGAATGGCGAGCGAAAGCGCCGAAAGCACCGCGTTCCAATCGGTCACAAACTGCCCGATAAAGACCTGGCTGCCCAAGGTCAGCGTCTTGGTTTCCTCGGACGGTGCAAGGATAAGCGGGAACCACAGATCATTCCAGATCGGGATCATGTTGAACACCGCCACCGTCGCCATCGCGGGCCGCACCAGTGGCAGCACCAGCCGGAAAAAGATGGTATATTCTGACAGCCCATCAATCCGCCCGGCGTTTTTCAGATCATCCGACACTTGCCGCATGAATTCGGACAGGATGAACACCGCCAGCGGCAAGCCCTGCGCGGTATAGACCAAAATCAACGCCCAATGCGTGTTCACCAAGCCAGTTTGCACCATCATTTCCAGAATGGCCACTGTACCGATGCGGATCGGAATCATGATGCCAAGTGCCAGATACAGGCCCATGAACATATTGCCCTTGAACCGATACTCTGCCAACGCAAAGGCAGCCATGGCCCCGAAAAGCAAGATCAGGGCCAGCGAGGCGACCGTGACAATCATCGAGTTCTGGAAATACAGGAAAAAATCACCCTGTTTCAGCACCGTCTCATAGCCGATCAGCGAAAAGCTGTCGGTATTGGGCAGGGCCAGCGGTTCGCGGAAAATCGCTTTGCGCGCCTTGAAGCTGTTGATCACGATCACAAAAACCGGAAACAACGCAATCACCGTATACAGCAGCAAGATGCCATGCGCGGCGCAGGTGTTCAGCAGGCTTGTCCGGGATTTGTTCATGCGACCTCCTTAAAACTGATAGCGCCGAATCCGGGTCTGGATTGCGAACAGATAGATGCAAACCCCCAGCAGGATGATCGCAAACATCGCCGTCGCAATCGCTGACCCCATATGCGGGTCGCCCAGTTGCAACTGAAAACCAAAGAAGGTGCGGTACAGGAACGTGCCCAGAATATCGGTCGAAAAATCGGGGCCCGCCAGCGCGCCCTGGGCCGCATAAATCAGGTCGAACGCGTTGAAATTGGCCACAAAGGTAAGGATGGAAATGATGCCGATAGAGGGCAGGATCAGCGGCAGCTTGATCTTCCAGAAGGCGGAAAAGCCGGTGATGCCGTCAATCTCGCCCGCCTCCAAAATCTCATCGGGGATGGACAAAAGCGCGGCATAGATCAGCATCATCGGGATGCCGACGAACTGCCAGACCGAAATCAGCGCCAGGGTCGTCAGCGCATATTCTTCCTTGCCCAGCCACGGCGCCATCAGGCTTTTCAACCCGATAAAATCCAGCATAGAGGGCGCGATGCCCCAGATTGGCGAAAGGATCAGCTTCCACGCAAAGCCGACAATCACAAAGGACAGAATGGTCGGCACGAAAATAGCCGAGCGGTACAGGCTGGCAAACCGCAAGCGCGGCACGCTGAGGATAGCGGCCAACAATATCCCGATCGGGTTTTGCACCAGCATGTGAATCAGGAAAAACCAGAAGTTATTGCCCAGCGCGTTCCAAAACGCATCAGCCCAATGCGCATCGCCGAACAGGGTGCGAAAATTGGCAAGCCCGACGAAAACGCGCGCATGGTCAACCTCGGAATAAAGCGCAAGGCGGAGCGTGTTGAACAAAGGCAAGATCATGATCGCCGTATAGATCAGAACGGCAGGGGCCAGAAAAACCACAATATGCCATCTGATTTTCAGCGGCGCGCTTTTGGTTGTCATTCATCCCTCCCATTCCGGCGCATTGGTCCGGGCAATCCCCTTGCCCGGACCAACAGTTTTTACTGCTGCGGTGCGTACCAGCTTGCAAGGCCCTCTTGCAGACGTTTACCGATGGCCTCTGGTGCCTCGGTGCCTTTGATCGCTGCGGCAGATGCGCCCCAGGTTTCATTTTCAAGGTTCGGCGTGCCACGCGACAGGATTTGGTAGGTAGAGCGGATTGTCGGCTCACACTGGCTACGCCAGCTTACGAATTCCTGTGCCACCGGATCTTCCATCGCCAATTCGTGATTGGAAAGCGAGAAGAAGCCCGGCAAAGCGTTGGAATAGATCGACGCAAATTCAGACGTGCCAACCCAGTTCAGGAATTTCTTTGCAGCTTCAGCGTTCGGGCTGGCCGCATTCATGCCAATCGCGATGTCGGTATGGTCCGAGATATAGCACTTGTCGCCCTTGGCTTTGACCGGGGGTTTGAAGGCGCCCATTTCAAAATCGACCAAACCGTTGAAGCCCGAAATTTCCCAGCTACCAGCCGGATAAATCGCGGCGCGGCCAAGGGTGAACAGGTTCTGGCTGTCAGGATAGGTTTGCGCCTCATAGCCGTCGCCAAGGTAGGGCGCCCATTTGGCCAGCGTCGCATAGGGGGCAACCCAGGCTTCATCGCTCAGCTTCTGGGTGCCGGCGATCAGCGCCAGACGGCCTTCCTCGCCTTTCCAGTAGTTCGGGCCAATGTTCTGATAGCCCATCGTGGCGGCTTCCCACTGATCATTGGTGCCCATCGCCATCGGAATATAGGTGCCATCGGCCTTGATTGCGTCAAGGGCCGCAAAAAACTCATCCTCGGTTTCGGGGACGGTCAGGTTCAGTTCGGCAAAGGCGTCTTTGTTGTAGATAAAGCCGTGGATAACCGAGGCCATGGGCACGCAGAACGTGGCCTTGCCATCATCGGTCTGCCAGGCAGATTTCGCAACATTTGAGAAAGAGGCCATCGCGTCAAGGTCGGACAGATCGGCCAGCTTGCCGCCATCAAACAGCGCCAGCGAGGCATCGAACGGGCGACAGGTAATCAGATCACCAGCCGAACCGGCATCAAGTTTCGAATTCAGCACCGCATTATATTCCGCCGGGGCCGAGGGTGTGAATTTCACCTTGATGTCCGGGTTTGCCGCCTCAAAAGCGGGGATGATCTTATCCTGCCACAGCGTCAAATCGTCATTGCGCCAGCTTTCGATGATCAGCGTCGTTTCGGCCTGCGCCACGCCGACCAGCATCGTTGAGGCCAAAAGCGCCAGTCCCAATGTCGTCTTTTTCATCTCTCTCTCCCTTGAATTTTCAGTTCCGTTTTTACGCAGAGCCTCGCAGCCCTATTCTTGCAGGCGCGCCAAGGCAGCGCGCAAATCCCCATGGGTTTCGGCCAAAATCGTCGTGGCTGCCGTGATATCGGGCGCACCCGCAGCCAGCAGAGCTGCAATCTTAACCGCGCCCCCAGCAAGCGCAACCGCCTCTGTTGCCCGTTCGGGCGACACGTCGGCTATCTGGCAAACTATACCCACCGCCCGCGCCCGCAGCTTTTCATTGTCGGCCACAACATTAACCATCAGCCCATCATAGACATGGCCCAGGCGCACGCCCATCAGGGTTGACATCATGTTCAAAGCCGCTTTTTGCGCCGTCCCCGCCCCCATCCGCGTAGAGCCTGCGATCACCTCGGGCGGTGTTTCCAGAAGAACCGCAATATCGGCAAGCTCGAACATGGCCGCATCGGGGTTATTGGCGATACAGATCACACCTGCGCCACGCGCCCGTGCAATCCGTGCCACCGCCATCGGATAGGCCGTGCTGCCGGACGCCGATAGCGCGATAACCACGTCCTGCGCGGTAATGCCATCGGCGGCGCGCAGCGCTGCCCCGGTGTCATCCTCAACATCCCCCGGCATTCTGGCATCTACCGGAATGCCGCCGGCCATGAATATCTGAATTTGCGCAGGTGGAATGCCGAATGTGCCGCCCAATTCCGCAGCATCCGCCAGCGCCATCAACCCCGAAGAGCCGGCAGCAACATAGATCAGCCTGCCACCCGCCGCGATTGCCTGCGCCATGCGCGCACCTGCCTTGGCGATATCAGGAATGGCCGCATTCAGCGCCCTCAGCGCCGCCTGCTGCCCCTGCGCCAGGGCCTGTGCGATTTCGACATCAGACAAAAGGTCAAAACCCTTGGCAATAGGGCCAGACGCTTCTGTTTGTTTCGATGGCATATGATTCTTTCTCCTGCGGCCCAATAAGGATACCTTTAAAAGACCTATTGTCCAACATTTTCTATAGACGGCGCGTAATATCCGAACAACACCCAAAACGCTGCAATAACAGCCTTTATTATGCTGAACAGGTGTTGTATTGGTATTGTTTGTATGCGGCGCAACAAGGGGAATGCGCATGGACGCCCTGGCATTTCTTAGCCCGGAGCAATGGCTGCAAGATGCTGGCGGTTTGCGCTATGTGAAACTGCGAAAGCGTATCGAGCAAGGCATTGCCCAAGGGGTTTTGACTGCAGAAAACCCTCTGCCCCCCGAGCGTGAAATTGCGGCATTGACCGGTTTGTCGCGGGTGACCGTGCGCAAGGCGATGCAAGCACTGGTTGACCGGGGCGCAATCATTCAGCGGCAAGGGGCTGGCAGTTTTGTGGTTGACCGCAAACCGCGGGTTGAACAATCGCTTTCGCGGTTGACGTCCTTCACCGAAGATATGGCGCGACGCGGGCTGACCACATCGGCGCAATGGTTGCAGCGCGGCATTTTCATGCCATCGCCCGAAGAAAGTGTCGCACTCGCCCTTGCCATGGGCGACTCGGTTGCGCGTATCGCCCGAATGCGGCTGGCCGATGGCCGCCCCATGGCGATAGAACGCGCCTCGCTGCCGAGCGATATTTTACCTGATCCATCGGCCGTTGAAACCTCGCTATATGAGCAGATGGAGGCCGGTGGAAACCGCCCGGTTCGCGCCATCCAGAAAATTTCAGCGATCAACCTGTGTGAAGCCGATGCCAATTTGTTGGGGGTGGTGACTGGCGCGGCGGGGTTGCGCATAGAACGCACCTCTTATCTGGCCAGTGGCCGCGCCGTTGAATTCACCCGCTCCATATATCGCGGCGATGCCTATGATTTTGTGGCTGAACTGCGGCTTGCCCCAGCCATGAAACCCAATAGCTGATATTTCCAGCACAACGCGCCAAAAAAACCGAATATCCCGTCCCGGCTCAGGGTTTGGCCGGCCCCAACCCCGCCGGCCCCAACCCCAACGTCTCCACCGAGGCCTGCGCGCCAATCGCCCATAGCTGTTCTGCGGCCGCAGTGACAAGCGCGTGCAGCTGTGCGGCCAGCGCCGGGGGGAAAACCTCTGTCACCGTCAAAAGCGCGGTCACCTTATCCGCCGGGGTGCCCGCCGCATCCGAAAGCGCGCGCAGGCGGCTGGCAAGCGGGTCTTTGACGTCAATCGGCTGCCCCGCTTCATCCACGCCGCCAACATAGCGCATCCATGCCGCCAGTGCCAGGCAGAGGCAGGGCGAGGGACGCCCCGCCTGCAGGTTCGCCTCCAACGTGCCAAGAAGGCGCTGCGGCAGCTTTTGACTGCCATCCATGGCGATTTGCCAGGTGCGGTGCCGGATGGCCGAATTGGCATAGCGCTGCTTCAGGGCGCGGGCGTAATCAGGCAGGCTGGTGCCCGGCGGGGTGGCAACGGCGGGCATGATCTCGGACCACAGCCTTTCCACAAAGCTGGCAAAGGCGGGGTTGGCCATGGTGTCGGCGATGGTTTCATACCCTGCCAGATAGCCCAGATAGGCAAGCGAGGAATGGGTGCCATTCAGCATCCGCAGCTTCATATGTTCAAACGCGGTGACGTCGGCGACCAACTGAACCCCGACGGCAGCAAAATCGGGGCGGTCGTTGTTGACGAAACTGTCTTCAATCACCCATTGCCGAAAGGGTTCGTGCAAGACGGGGGCCGCATCACGGCGGCCCGTCATTTCGGCAACCCGCGCGATGTCTGCATCGGTTGTGGCCGGGGTTATCCGGTCTACCATCGTGGCGGGGAAGCGGCCTTTTTCTGCGATCCAATCCGCCAGATCCGGGTCGATAAGCCGGGCCAGTTCCAGCACAATGCCACGCAGCAGCGTGCCATTCTCTGGCAGATTGTCGCAGGTCAGCACGGTGAACGGGTCAAGCCCCGCTGCGCGCCGGGCCGCCAAGCCGCGCACCAGAAAGCCCACAGCCGATACCGGAAGCTGGTTTTCAAGATCATGCAGGATATCAGGGTGATCTTGGTTCAGCGCCCCTGTCGCCGGATTGTGACAATAGCCTTTTTCTGTCACGGTAAGCGACACGATTTTCACGCCGGGGTCGGCCATTGCTGCCACTACCGCGGCAGGGCTTTCGGGGGCAACAAGAACATCTTGCAGCACCTCTATCACCTTTGCCTCCTCACCCTGTGGGCTAAGGGTGACCGAGGTATAGGCCCAGCCTTGGGCGGCCAGGGCGTCTCGCGTGCCGGGGCTTTTAAGCGAGACACCGACAATGCCCCAATCACCGCCGCGTGCAGCCATCGCCTCGGCCACATAAATCGCGCCAAAGGCCCGATAAAAGGCACCCAGGCCCAGATGCACGATACCAACGCCGGGGCGCGGGGCGAAACGGCATGTCAAATGATTAGCGGGCAAGCCAGCCTCCATCCAGGCCAAGACCTGTGCTGCAATGACCAACATCTGGCCTGCCCCGCCCTTGGGCTATCTGCGCAAGCGGCAAGGGTTTGGGCCTTGCAAACCGGCGCGTGGGCAAGGGTTCGGGCGGCAACGATCGGTTTTCGACCAACACAGCCATGCAGTTCCTCCTATCCGCCCGGACGCTTTGATCCGCCGAACGCGCGTCTTGTTTGCCGGGCAGGCTGCCCGACATTCTCAGCCCTTGGGCAAGATCAGGATCGCCCGAAAATCATTGACATTCGTCAGGGTTGGCCCGGTGACAATCTGGCCGCCGACCTGCTTGAAAAAGCCATGCGCATCGTTATGTGCCAGCGCCGTTTCGGCAGAGACGCTTTGCTGCGCCGCGATGGCCAGCGTATCGGGCCCGGCATAGGCGCCCGCCACCTCCTCTACCCCATCAACGCCATCGGTATCACAGGCAAGGACGTGGATTTGCGCGTGGCCGTTCAAGGCCAATGCAGCGGCCAGAACATATTCGGCATTCGGCCCGCCGCGCCCGTCGCCACGACGGGTCACCGTGCATTCGCCCCCTGATAACAGCAAGATCGCGTGATCGTGGTTTTCGGCGGCAAGCGTTTGCGCAAGGGCGGCATGGCTGCGGGCAAGGTCGCGGGCCTCGCCCTCCGCCGCGTCACCCAAATGGCGCACATCCACGCCAAGGGCCGTGGCCTCGGCGCTGGCTGCAGCCAGCGATTGGGCCGGGGCCGCAACAATTGCAAGCGTGGCACCGGCCAGCCGGGGATCATCGGGCAAGATGGGGGCCGGGGCGCGTGCAATCGCGTCGCGAATATGGCGCGGCAAATCGACCTGCCAGCGATCAAGCGCGGCCAGCGCCATCGCAGGTGTCGCCGTGCTGCCAACCGTTGGCCCCGAGGCAATCTCGGAGGGGTCATCACCCGGTACATCCGAAATGACCAGACTCAGGATTTTTGCGGGATGTGCCAGTGCTGCAAGCTTGCCAGCTTTGACCGCTGACACCTGCTTTCGGATCATGTTCATCTGCGAAATCGGCATACCCGAGCCAAGCAAGGCCGCATTCAGCCCCTGCTTGTCCGCCAGCGACAAACCGGGGGCGGGGGCGCAAAGCAATGACGAACCGCCCCCCGAAATCAACGCGATGATCTGATCCGCAGGCCCAAGTGCGCTGACCAGGTCAAGCATCCGCTGGGTCGCCGCTACGCCTGCGGCATCTGGCACCGGATGCGCGGCCTGTACAATTTCGATGCGCTGGGTCGGGCGGCCATAGCCATAGCGGGTAATCACCAGCCCCTCACAGGGGCCATAATGTGACTCCAGCGCCTCGGCCATGCGGGCGCTGGCCTTGCCTGCACCAATGACCACCAGACGGCCCGGCTGGCGGGGTGGCAGATGCGGCTTCAGGCACAGCATTGGGTCTGCACAGGCGACAGCCGTTAGGAACAATCCCCGCAGGAAAGCGCGTGGATTGCCCAAAGCGTCCGTCTTGCCTGTGCGTTTCATTTTCGCTTTTCACCCTTCCGGCAAGTCGGCCCGAACCAAATTCCGGCCGCAGTGCAATCTGCCCTTTGCCGGGATGCGCCGCGTGTTACCCCTGCTCAGACACTGTCCAGCCGAACCGGACCACCTGTTTTAACCGAAAGAGTCGCCGCTTCGGCCATTGCCAGTGCGGCCACGCCATCCGCCAATGTGACGGGCATAGCCGACCCATCTGCCAGCGCCGCCACAAAGGCAGCCCATTCGGCAGTATAGGCCGCCATATAGCGCTGAAGAAAGAAATAGGTCGGCTTTGCCCCCGTTACGCCACCCGCATTTGATTTTACGACCGTATTTTCCAGCATATTCTGCGCCTGAAGCAGCCCGTCAGCCCCCAAAACCTCTATCCGCTGATCATAGCCATAGGCCGCGCGACGTGAATTCTTGATGACTCCGATGCGGCCATCGGCATAGGTCAATGTGACAACCGCAGTATCAACATCCCCTGCCAAACCGATTTGCGGATCTATGATCGAAGAGCCGACCGCCGTGACGGTGACGGGGGCCTGCCCCATGATGAAATTGGCCATGTCAAAATCATGGATCATCATGTCGCGAAACAACCCGCCGGAAACCTTGACATAAGACACGGGCGGCGGCGCAGGATCAAACGAGGTGATCGACAGCAACTCGGTCTTGCCGATCTCGCCCGCATCAACAGCCGCCTTCAGCGCGCCGAAACTTGGGTCAAAACGGCGGTTGAAGCCGAGCATGACAGGCTTGCCATGGGCGGCGACAACAGCCATGCAGGCCTGCGCCCGCTTCAAGGATAAATCCACCGGCTTTTCGCACAGAACCGCTTTGCCTGCCGCCGTTGCCGCCTCTATCAAATCCGAATGGGTGTCGGTTGGCGTTGCAATCAACACAGCATCAATGCCTGGGTCAGCGATGATCGCTTCCGTCGTGCGGGCCTCACAGCCGTATTGCGCGGCAAGCTTCTGGGCGTATTCGGGAATATGATCCGAAACAGCGACAAGCGTACTGCCGGGATGTGCGGTGATTGCTGTCGCATGTACGCCCGCAATACGCCCCGCACCAAGAAGGCCAACTTTAAGCATTTTATGATCCTTGCAAAACAAATCAAATCTCTGGCATCCCATGACAGGATGCAGGTGGATGGGTTGAGCATTGCCGAAGGGCGTGTGAAACTGCAAGGGTAATTGTGCCGCCTGTGATTTGGGTCAAAGGACGATAAAGGCCGGGGGTGTGGGTGCTTGACAGCCCCCCGATCAAAAGAAAGAAACACGCTGGGTGCGAAACCTGCGCCCGACATAGCGGCCAAGCCTTGCTTGTTGCAATTTGTCACCCTATCTGCGGTTGTCCCGTTAGGAGTATTCCCATGAAATTTCGTTTTCCTGTTGTAATCATTGACGAAGACTTTCGGTCTGAAAATTCTTCGGGCATGGGTATCCGTGCCGTGGCCGAGGCGATAGAAAAAGAAGGCTTTGAAGTTTCCGGGGTGACCAGTTACGGTGATCTGTCGAAATATGCGCAGCAACAATCCCGCGCGAGCGCCTTTGTGCTTTCCATCGACGACGAAGAATTCAGCCTTGGGCCTGATCTGGACCCCGCAGTGGTGAACCTGCGCAGCTTTATTGAAGAAGTGCGCTGGAAAAACGCCGATGTGCCGATTTATATCTATGGCGAAACCAAAACCAGCCGCCACTTGCCCAATGATATCTTGCGCGAATTACACGGCTTCATCCATATGTTTGAAGACACGCCTGAATTTGTGGCACGCCATATCATCCGCGAGGCGAAAAGCTATCTGGACGGCATCCAGCCGCCTTTTTTCAAGGCTCTGCTGAACTATGCCGAAGACGGGTCGTATTCGTGGCATTGCCCAGGCCATTCCGGCGGCGTGGCGTTTTTGAAAAGCCCGATTGGCCAGATGTACCACCAGTTTTACGGTGAAAACATGCTGCGCGCCGATGTCTGCAACTCGGTTGAGGAGCTGGGGCAGTTGCTTGACCATAACGGCGCGATTGGCGCGTCAGAGCGCAATGCCGCGCGTATCTTCAACGCCGATCACTGTTTTTTCGTGACCAATGGCACCTCCACCTCTAATAAAATGGTTTGGCATCATACGGTTGCGCCCGGCGATGTGGTGGTGGTGGATCGCAACTGCCACAAATCCATCCTGCACAGCATCATCATGACCGGCGCGATTCCGGTGTTTTTGAAACCGACGCGCAACCATTACGGCATCATCGGGCCAATTCCCCGCGCCGAGTTTGAGATAGAGGCGATCAAGGCCAAGATCCGCGCCAACCCATTGCTGGCAGGCGTAAATGCCGAAACGGTGAAACCACGCATTCTGACGCTGACGCAATCCACCTATGATGGGGTGCTGTATAACACCGAAACCATCAAGAGCGCGCTGGATGGCTATATCGAGAACCTGCATTTTGATGAGGCCTGGCTGCCACATGCCAGCTTTCATCCGTTTTACAGCAGCTTCCACGCAATGGGCCGTAAACGGGATCGCCCGCAGCATTCTGTCACCTATGCCACGCAATCCATTCACAAGCTGCTGGCAGGCATTAGCCAGGCCAGCCATGTTCTGGTGCAAGACAGCCAAGATACCAAGCTGGACCGGCACCTGTTCAACGAAGCCTATCTGATGCACACCAGCACCAGCCCGCAATACAGCATTATTGCAAGCTGTGATGTGGCGGCAGCGATGATGGAACCCCCCGGCGGCACCGCATTGGTTGAAGAAAGCATCGCCGAGGCGCTCGACTTTCGCCGCGCCATGCGCAAGGTAGAGGCGGAATACGGCGCAGAGGATTGGTGGTTTCAGGTCTGGGGCCCCGACGCGCTAGAGGAAGAGGGCATTGGTCACGCCAAGGATTGGGTGCTGAAACGCACCGATGCCGAGGGCGTGCAGGCCGCTGACGGCACCGATTCCTGGCATGGCTTTGGCGATATGGCGCCCGGTTTCAACATGCTCGACCCGATCAAGGCAACGCTGATCACGCCGGGGCTGAACCTTGACGGCCGGTTTGAAGATGAAGGTATTCCCGCCTCTATCGTTACCAAATACTTGGCCGAACATGGCGTTGTTGTTGAAAAAACCGGCCTTTACAGCTTTTTCATCCTGTTCACCATCGGCATCACCAAAGGCCGTTGGAACACTTTGCTAAGCGCGCTTCAGCAGTTCAAGGATGATTACGCCAAAAACCAGCCGATGTGGCGGACGATGCCCGAGTTTTGCGCGAAATACCCGCGCTATGAGCAGATGGGCCTGCGTGACCTGTGCCAGCATGTGCATAAGCTTTACGCGAAATATGACGTCGCGATCTTGTCAACCGAGATGTACCTCAGCGATCACACCCCGGCCATGACACCCACAGACGCGTTTTCGCATATCGCAAGACGCACCACCCAACGGGTGCCGATTGATGCGTTGGAAGGGCGAATCACGACCAGCCTTGTAACGCCCTATCCACCCGGCATCCCGCTGCTGATACCGGGCGAGGTGTTCAACACAAAAATCGTGGACTACCTGAAGTTCAACCGCGAATTCGCACATGAATGCCCCGGATTTGAAACCGATATTCACGGCTTGGTGCAGGAAACCGACGATCTCGGCGTGGTGCATTACTTTGCCGATTGCGTGGCGCAATAATCCAGCGCCGCGTATGACCAACCTTGCAGCGCGGCGTTTGAAACGCTGCCCTGCAAGGGCTTTCCCCCTTGATTTGCGCTAACAGAACCCGCCCGATCGTTTGCGAAAACGCGGCGCAGCCAGCCCTTTGCAACAGCGGCACGAAACCGTGTTACAAACATGAAATGTATGCAATTGCATGCAAATTTCATGCCCTTTTCTCCGGTTCAGCGATGTTATAGACGGCATCAATGGAAAACACCGCTGGCGCACACCCTGTTCTTGCCACCGCCGATCTCAAGGATCTGGTGGCCTGCCCGGTTTGCGATACGCTGCACCGTTTTTCTGCCATTCCACAGGGCGCGCAGGGTCGGTGCACGCGCTGTCACCACAAGCTGGTAACGCCGCGCCCAAACGCAATGACGCGGATAGTGATGCTGGCGGTGACGGGCACGATTTTGATGATGGCCGCAATCAGCTTTCCGTTTCTGACGATTGAAACCCACGGGCTGCGCCAACAAGCCTCGGTGATTGATACAATCCTGGCCTATTCCGATGGGCTGATGGTGCCGCTATCGCTTGCCATGGCGGCGCTGATCGTGGTGCTGCCGCTGATGCGACTGGGGGCAATTCTATACACCGTGGCCCCGATGGCGCTGGGGCATCACCCGGCGCGCGGTGCCGCCCAGGCCTTTCGTTTGGCGCAACAGCTAAAACCCTGGGCCATGGCCGAGGTGTTCATCGTCGGCGTGGCGGTTGCCCTGGTCAAAGTGGGCGGCCTTGCCACCCTGACCATTGGCCCTGCATTCTGGGCCTTTGCCGCACTTGTTCTTATCACCGTCCTTAAAGACAATTTCATGAGTAGCCTGATTATATGGAAAACGCTGGAAACACGCGCCTCTACCTGACCGCGCGTGATGCGGGTCTGATAGGGTGCACAAGCTGTGGCCGGGTGCATGCCGCGCGCGAAAAAACATGCCTGCGCTGTGGGGCCACCCTCGCCAGCCGCGACACGCAAAGCCTGCAAAAGGTCTGGGCGTGGTGGCTGGCCGGCGTCATCGCCTTTGTGCCGGCCAATGTTTACCCAATGTTGAAAACCGCCACCCTGGGGACCGAAACAGCAAGTACCTTGCTTGGCGGCATTGTCGAACTGCTACACCACGGGTCCATTGGCATCGCGGCGATTGTTTTCTTTGCCAGCATCGTCATCCCCGCCAGCAAGTTTTTGGCCATCGCTTACCTTGCACTGGGCATAAACCGCCCCAGCCGCCTTACCGCCCATCGTCGCCATCAGCTTTATGAGGTGGTGGAATTCGTGGGCCGCTGGTCGATGATCGACGTGTTCGTCGTTGCCATTCTGACCGCGCTCGTGCAACTCGGCTCGGCGGCCAGCATCCACCCCGGAATCGCGGCCGTAAGCTTTGCGCTCTCGGTTGCTTTCACAATGCTCTCGGCCCAAAGCTTTGATGCAAGGCTCATCTGGGACGCTGACAAGGATCACGCTAAATGACGCCACAAGACCTACCCGTTATGGACCTGATACCAGCAAAGCGGTCGCCGTGGCGCAACCTGTCATTCGTGTGGCTGGTGCCAATTCTGGCGTTGATCGTATCGCTGGGCGTGGCGTGGCAAAGCTACAGCAACAAGGGTACGCTGATTACCATCGTTTTCACCAATGCTGCGGGCATCACCCCCAAGGATACCACGATCCGGTTTCGGGATGTGATCATCGGCGCTGTCGAAGATGTCAGCTTTTCCAAGGATATGTCGCAGGTAGAGGTGTCGGCCCGCATCAACAAGGATGTCGCCGCCACCCTTAGCCCCGAAACCCTGTTCTGGGTGGTTCGCCCCGAGGTAAGCGCGCGCGGCATCAGCGGGCTTTCAACCGTTCTTTCGGGCGTTTATATTGATGCGGCCTGGACGCCGATTAAAGGTTCGGACGCGCGCGCGTTTGAAGGGCTATCTGAAACGCCACTTATTCGGCCCGGCCATGAAGGCACCCGCGTCATGATCCGGTCCAAGAACGGAACCAGCCTTACCCCCGGCGCCCCCGTGTTCTTTCGCGGCATGGAAGTGGGGCAACTAGACACCCCGCGCCTGTCGGAAACCGGCGATAGCACCGATGTAGAGGCTTTCATCAACGCACCTTTTGACAAGTTCCTGACCACGGATTTACGGTTCTGGAATTTGGCGGGTTTTTCGGTCACGCTTGGGCCTGCGGGGTTGGATCTGAATGTCGCCAGCCTTGGGTCGCTTTTGACCGGCGGGGTTGCGTTTGAAAATGTGGTGTCGGGCGGCGCCCCGGTTACCGACGACACATTGTTTCGGCTTTTCAAGAATGAGGCCGCAGCGCGCGACAGTATCTTTACCCAGCTTAGCGCCAATTCCATAACGATGTCGGTCGTCTTTGGTGAATCCGTCAGCGGTTTGGCCTCGGGTGCGCCGGTAGAGTTTCGGGGTTTGCGTATCGGGCAGGTGACCAGTATCGGCGCGTTCATCATGAAAAATCCGGCAGGAAGTTCGGTCCATATGCGGGCGCTGATTTCGATTGATCCGCAATCGCTTGGCCTTGATGCCGATGCGGGCAAGGAAACCACGCAGTCATTTATCGAAGGCCTGATTTCCAAGGGCATGCGCGCCCGCCTGTCAACAACAAGCATCTTCAGCTCGGCGTTGAAAATTGAACTGGCCGATATTCCCGATGCGTTGCCCGCCAGCCTCAAACTTGACGCGGATGGAACCCCGATCATTCCAAGCGTGACATCAGACCTGCCGGATTTCACCGCAACCGCCGAAGGGGTGCTGGAACGCGTGAACAAGCTGCCGATTGAGGCGGTGATGAACCAGGCGGTATCGCTTATGGCCTCGATCGAGGCGATTGCCACCGCCCAGGGCACGCAACGCGCGCCAGACGCCATCCTGGGCCTGATTGAGGATGCCCGCGGCCTGATTGGCAAAGAAGACACCCAGGCCATTCCGAAAGAATTGCGCGGGGTTATCGTGGATTTGCGCAGCATCATGGCTGAATTGAAAGAGCGGGGCGCAGTCGAAAACCTGTCCAGTGCCTTGGACAGCTTTGACAAGGCATCCGCCGATATCGCCACCGCTTCGGGTGATTTGCCCGACCTTATCGTGGACTTGCGGGCGATTGCCGCCAAGGTTCAGGACCTGAAAGCCGAAGAGTTGGTTGCAGCCGTAACCCGTGTGATGGAAAGCACCGATGCGCTGATCGGGACGGAAGGTGCCAAAAGCATACCGCCCGCGCTTGCCTCGGCGCTGACCGAGGTGCAGGCCGCACTGCGCGAATTGCGCGAGGGTGGCGCGGTTGAAAACACCAACGCAGCACTTGCTTCGGCCCGCCAGGCGGCGGATGCGGTGGCGCAGGCTGCGAAAAACTTTCCCGACGTGACCGCCCAATTGAACGCGGTTATTTCCAAGGCCGATGCGCTGATCGCCTCTTACGGTGAAAAATCGACCTTCAACGCCGAGACGCTTGATCTTTTGCGAGAGTTGAAAATAGCAGCAAGAGCTGTTTCACAACTGGCCCGCACGATTGAGCGCAACCCAAATTCCCTTATTTTAGGACGTTGATATGACCTTCCGTCTTGCTGCCATTACCCTCGCCGCCGCAGTGCCGCTGATGTCTTGTGGCGATACAAACGCGCGTTTTCCAATTGCCACCAGCGCCGAAGCGACGGTAACAAAAGCGCGCGTTGCGGTGCGAACAATTGAAGTGCGGGATGTGTCTTTGCCTGCCTATGCGGCGGCCTCCGAGATCGTTGTCGAACAAAGCGGCGGCGCGTTGTCGGTTGTGCCAAAGGCGATTTGGGCGGATGACCCCGTGCGCGGTGTAACAGGGGCGCTGTCGCGCAGTCTGGATCTGCGATCGACGGCATCGGTTGCCTCAGAGCCGTGGCCACTGGCCGAGCCAGCCGATGTGCGCGTCGAAGTGCGGATTGACCGGATGATTGCCAAAACCGATGGCAGTTTTGAGCTGAGCGGCCAGTTCGCCATTGCCGCGCCAAATGGCGCAATTCGGGAATCGGTTCAGCGCTTTGCGGTGACTGCGCCCATGGCCGACAGTTCGCCCGCAGCAGTGGCACAGGCGACCGGCATCGCCATTGACAAGCTGTCGGACGAAATCGTCAAGAAACTGCGGCGCTGACGTGTTTTGCGGTTGAGCTGGCGCTTGGGGGGCAACATTGGCACCCTTTGCTTTTTGCCTTTGATGGGCTCACTCTGATTTTTGGCCGCTCTCCTCAAAAGCGGTTTCGGCCTGCTCAACGATGCTGTCCAACGCCTCTTTGAGTGCGGCCTCACAGTGCCAAATCGCCTCTGTCCCCATGTGACGAAGCGCGCCCCCCAGCAAGGAGATCGCCTCATCACTGGTCGCGGTGGCCAGGTCGCGCAGGGTTTCACCCGCGCCGCCCAAAGCCTTGTCCTCGGGCTTGCTGCGCGGCAGCAATGCGGCTGCGGCAATACCAAGGGCAAGTGCGGCGATACCGCTGGCCATGATCTCGGTCGGTTCCGGCTTTGGCCTGTGGTCGTCGGCATCCGGGGTTTGTGATTCTGGCGCCTTGATGCCAGCATCGCCCCGCCAATGGTCTTTGGTTTTTGGCGGCGGTGCTGTTTCCCGCTTGCCGAACATCAGCCAACACAGCCCGGCCCCGGCAATCACCGCAGCAAGCGGATTTCGCGCAATGCGGTCACCCACAGCTTTGCCCCCGGCTTTGCCCCCCGCTTTGACAGCCAAAGCCAGCCTCGCCCCAAGCCCGCCGCCGGCGCTTTGCGGGCTGGCATTCCCCCCGGTTTGCTTGGGATCAAGCCTGGATTTCAGGCCCGATACTGTGTCTGCCAGCCCTTGGGTCTCGGCCTGCACAAGCGCACGCAACTCATTCCGCTTCATCTTCCTCTCCCGCTGCTACAGCTTGAAGGACCCGTTCCAGATCCTCCACGATCCGCGTATATACCCGCCCCGGCAGGCCAAGAACGCGGCGCATAAATCGTATGGCCCCCCAAAATGCAGCCCCCGCAGCGACCAAAAACCCAGCAGACGTCACAAGCTGCGCCATCCACGGCGCCACCCCGTTGGCAACCAAAGCGCTGGCAACCGCCATTCCCAACAGCATCACAGCCACCAAGGCGATGATGACGGCGAGGCAACAAAAAACCACGGCCAAAATCGCCGCCACGATGGCCGCCCGGATATCCAGCTTGGTCAGAGCCAACTCTGCCGCGAAAATGCGGCGCAGATGGCAAAGCGCCTGAAGGATCAGACCGCCCGCGTGTTTGGGCCCGGCATCAGGCATCATTAGCCCAGCGCTTTGGCCCTTTTAGGGTTTTTGGGTGCGGTTTGCCTAGGTGCGGCTTTCGTGGCTTGCGCCTTGACGTCCTCCGCAACCCGGCGCGAGATGTCTGCCTGCGCCTCATCCGTCGAACCTCCGGCGCGCAAGACACGGGTCAGGGCAAAGCCGGCCAGGGCCAGACCCGCCACGAACAGGGCGGGGTGTTCCTTGGCAAAGCTTTTGGTGCGCCCAACCACATCGCTGGCCGAAACCTCGCGCAAGGCGGTAGACGCTTTTTCGACACCGTCATGCGCAGCTGCTTTTGCTCGGCCTGCCGTTTGCTGCATGACTTCTTTCGCCGCAACCGCCGCATCCGCTGCCCTATGGGCTGCCTCCTCGACCGCTTCTTTGGCGTAGCTGGTTATATCTTCAGCGGCAGCAAGGCTATGCTGCTCCAGCGCCGATACCGTTTCAGTAATTTCACGCTCTGGTTTTGCCATGATAATCTCCATTCCGTTTGTGTTGAAGTGTCAGGCCGTCTGAATTCCAAACCATAAGGAAAACTGCGGATCATGCGAGACGTGCCAGCGCTACGCCCGCCCTTTTTCTGTGCGCGGGCCGAAAAACAGCCAAAGCACGAAACCCAGTATCGGCATCAAGACGACCAATAGAACCCAAAGAACCTTGCGCCCGGTTGATGCGCTGGACCCGACAATACCTATCAGGGCCCAAATATCGAGCGCCAAAACGATCAGGCCGCCGATCCCTGAAAACTCGAACATGCTCAACTCTGTCATCGCGGCTCTCCGTGGCTGGTTCCGTGGTGGGTATTCGTGCATCAACGCACCGATTGCAGCTTTGGTTCCCGGATGGACCTGTGGGGCCTTTGCAAAAGGGGCCAGCCCTTTTGGCGCAACAAACCACCGCTGCCCGAAAGATCTACAGCCAAAGTACGGAACCAGACGGCCAGTCAAGACGTTCTCTTAGCATCGCTGTAACCAATAAGGAGATACCGAATGCTTGGCTGGGCTCTTACATTTCTTGTCGTCGCATTGATCGCTGCCGCCCTCGGTTTTGGTGGCATTGCGGGCGCATCTGCCGGGATCGCAAAGATCCTGTTCTTCATCTTTATCGTGCTATTTGTCGTGGCAATGATTGCCCGCGCGCTGAAGGGGCGGCCACCTGTTTGACAAAAACCGTGTCGTAACAGACCCTTATGATACAATATCAAGCGCCTTGGCATGTCATGCCAAGGCGCTTTTTTTGGGCCGCAAAGGTAATTTCAACAAGTACCGGAAACGCTTCAGGTTGGCGTGTCTGTCGTGGCCAAAAGCGGCGGTGACTCTCCTGACAGGAAGTTCGCGAATTTGTGCAGCGCGGGCAAATGATCAGCGATAACACTTGTCACCACCAGCAAAGGCACCGCAACAACCATGCCCACGATTGACCATAGATAGGCGCCAAGCGCAATTGCGCCAAACACGACAACCGGATTCATGCGCAGCCTGCGCGAGACATAATATGGCGTGATCAATTGCCCTTCGATCGCGGTCAGGGCCATATAGACCAGACCGACAAACAGCGGGTAGCCGATGCCGAAAAAGGTCATCAGCGCAACGAATGTGGCAACCAATGCCCCAGCAATCGCACCAAGATAGGGCACGAAATTGAACAGAAAGGCCATCAGGCCAAAAACCGCCGGGCTTGGCATCCCAAGCGCCCACATCGCCAGCCCAATTGCCACCCCCAACCCGACGTTGATGATTGTAATCGCCCCAAGATACTGGCCCAAACTATCCTCGATATCGCGCAGGGCCTTATAGGCCGCCCGCTTATCGCTAAGCGCATCAAAACTTTGAACAATTTTAAGGTACAGCAAATCGCCGCACAGGATCAGAAAGAACAGCAGGCACAGCACAAAGAAAACCTGACCCACCAATTCCGGCATCGCCGTTACGATGGCGATAAAGGCCGAACTGGTCACCACCGCCGATTCCGGGTCGCCATTGCGGCGCAATTGCATGACCGCTGCGTCCAGCAACGAAATAGACCCGCGAAGCCCCTGGATCTTGCTTTCAAGCCTGCCAGTGATTTCCGGGATGCGGTCCAGCAATTGACTGGCCGGGGTTGCAATCGCCATCAACACAAGGGCAACCGCCACGACCACAGTCAACACGATCAGGCCAGCCGCTATGCCTGCCGGAATCTTGCGCCGCACCATGGATCGGCGCAGGCGGGCAAACACAAAGAACAGCAAAAAGGCCAGTGTGACCGGGATCAAAAAGCCACTGGCCAAAGAAATGGCAAACAGGGCCAGAATGAACGCCATAAAGACGCAAGCCCTTGTCAGGGCTTGATTGGTTTGCTTCGCGGTGGAATGTATCGGAAATGAATGCGGTGACGGAGACACGGTTGGCTATCCGATTCTGGAAAAGAGCATGGGGGCAAGAATAGCCCATCTCACCAAGAAACGCGCCGGGCCGCATATCGGTTCCCTGCGCCACAACACTAGCTGCTACTGCGTTTCCGCAAAAACCTGATCAGGTGCACGGCCTTGGCTGACGTATCAACGCAGCGCGGCCTGTAGCAACTGCCGCTGTCTCTGCCCCATCCGTCTGCCTTTGCAAAAGCACTTTACCCCCTATCCGAATTTTTTGAGGCTGGCGCGTCGGGTCATGCCAAAGGCCTGTCCGCCGCCAAAGCGCTTGAGAAACGGCTGGTGCCAGACACCAGCGGGAAAAGTTCGGCCTGCAACGCGTGGTAAATATCTGGCTTGCCGGTAAATTGCGCCATAGCCACTGCGTTGGTGTCGGACAGTTCGGGGAACCAGCCGCCGCGGGCATGGTCGATCAGATGGTCATCGGCAAATTGCCACAGCCGACGATACCAGATTTCATCCTGCGGCTGCGGGTCCAGCTTGATCAATACCGCAATTGCGCCGATTGCTTCGGTCACTGGCCACCAATAGCGCGCGCTTCGCGCCACAGTACCATCAACCGCCAGCGTATAGACAAGACCGCCACGCTCGGCATGCCAGGCATCCGCCAGCGCTTGCCCGATCAAGCGGCGCGCAGCGATTGGCGCATCCGTACCGACACGCCCCGAAAGATCCCACATTTGCAGCAAGAGTTCGTGCAATCTCAAACGAATGGCCGGGGGTGGAGCCTGCGGGGCGAAACATCGGGTTGCCTTCGTAAACGCGATCAACTTGCCAATCCTGGGTATAATGTTCGGGCAGGCGCCAGTTTTCAGCAGGCGCGATCCGACCCACAAAAAAGTCGAGTATACTGCGGGCACGGCTTAGATACAGCGCTTCGCCTGTCGCCTCATAGGCGGTCAACATTGCCTCAACCCCGTGCATATTGGCGTTCATGCCACGATAGGTGGAAAATGCCTGCCAATCCTGGGTGAATTCATCGCGCAACAGGCCTGCATCCTTATCCCAATAGTGCCGGTCGATGATTTCGGACACATCGGCCAGTAACCGATCCGCCTCTGGGTGCCCCGCCTGTTTCGCGGTGGCTGCGGCCAGCAAAACAAACACATGCCCATAGGCCAGTTTGACCCCATCCGTGACGCCGGCCTGATCAACGGCCCAGGCATAGCCGCCATACCCCTTGTCGCGGTGGCGATGCCAAAGGTCAGCCATCCCCCGATCAATAATCCCTGCGCCATCACGCCTGCCTGCGATCTGGGCCAGCCCATAGGAATGGGTCAGCCGTGTCGTTGTAATCAACTCCTGCGCGCCCGGCAGCGGTTTCCCGGCAAAATCCAGCGTGACCAGCCCCGTCTTTGCCCCAAGGCTGGCATCAAAGAAATCCAGCTGTCGCAAGGCGTCGCGAATAAGATAGGCGCGATGCACAGCATCATTCAGCCAATAGCCATCTGTTGTCGCAGCAAGGGGGTCGCGCATTTGAAGTGCCTTTTTGAAAAAACCAAAGCGGTTTACAATCTGTCTGCGCCATGCCGATTGCAAGCCGCTTTTGGCGCACGCCTACAGCGTTTCGCCTTTGACTTGAAACAAGCCCAGCACATGACACATTGATTTTTGATCTTGGGCAGCGATATACCGGCCAGGTTCAGGGCGTAACGCCCTATTCTAGTCGCTGGCCTGCCATATCAAACAGATGCAGGTTGGCGGGGTCGGCGTTAAGCCGCACAACCTGCCCCCGTTTTTGGCTGCGATGCACGCCGGCAAGGCTGGCGGTAAAGCTGATATCCGTACCATCCAGCACGCCATGCAACAGGGTGTTCGCCCCCAAAGGCTCGGCCAGATGCACGGCAAGCGCCAATGGGCCGGCCTCATCCGGCACCACATGTTCGGGCCGAAGACCCAGTTTTACCGGCCCATCCGCCGCCGTAACCGCAAACGACCCGCCGGGCACTGATGCCCGCCCGCCGCTGACCTTGGAATCGAGGATATTCATCGACGGGCTGCCGATAAACTGCGCTGCAAACAGGCTTTGCGGCCGTTCATAGACATCCAGCGGCGTCCCGATCTGCTCGGCTATACCGCCATTCATCACAATCATGCGGTCGGCCATTGTCATCGCCTCTACCTGATCATGCGTCACATAAAGCGCGGTAATGCCCAGCTTGGCCTGCAATTCCTTGATTTCAAGCCGCATCTGCACCCGCAGCTTCGCATCCAGATTCGACAGCGGCTCATCAAACAAAAACACCGCAGGTTCGCGCACAATCGCACGCCCCATCGCCACCCGCTGCCGCTGCCCACCCGACAGCTCGCGCGGGCGCCGATCCAGCAGCGCCGAGAGTTGTAGCAGATCCGCCGCCTCGCGCACCTTTCGGTCAATCTCGGCGCGGGGCAGCCCCGCGATCTTCAACCCATATCCCATGTTCTGCGCCACGGAAAAATGCGGGTAAAGCGCATAATTCTGGAACACCATCGCAATATCGCGCTCCATCGGCTCTTTTTCATTCGCGCGTATGCCGCCAATCCGAACTTCGCCCTCGCTGATCGTTTCCAGCCCTGCCACCATCCGCAGCAAGGTCGATTTTCCGCAGCCCGATGGCCCGACGATCACGATAAACTCACCATCCGCGATATCAACGCTGATGCCTTGAATTACCTCGGCCTTGCCAAAGCGCTTCTTGACGTGGTCCAGTTCTACAGTTGCCATTCTTTTACTTCTCGCTGTCCACAAGTCCGCGGATAAACAGTTTTTGCATGGATACGACGACAAAAATCGGCGGCACCATCGCCAGAATAGAGGTCGCCATGATCACCGGCCAATCGGCCAGATCGTCGCCCGACGGGAACATCTGCTTGATTCCCATCACAATCGTATTCATCTCGGGCTTGGTCGTCACCAGCAGCGGCCAGAGATATTGATTCCAACCATAGATGAACAAAATGACGAATAGCGCCGCGATATTGGTCCGGCTCATCGGCAAGATGATATCCCAGAAAAACCGCATCGGGCTGGCACCATCAACGCGTGCTGCCTCGGTCAATTCATCCGGCACCGTCAGGTAGAATTGCCGAAACAGAAAGGTTGCGGTGGCACTGGCGATCAGCGGAAAGATCAGCCCGGAATAGCTGTTCAGCATCCCGAAACTTGCCACCACCTCATAGGTCGGCACGATCCGCACCTCCACCGGCAGCATCAGCGTCAGGAAAATCAGCCAAAAGAACATATTTCGCCCCGGAAAGCGGAAATACACAATCGCAAAGGCCGAAAGCAACGAGATCACAATCTTGCCCACCGCAATGCCAATCGCCATGATCAGGCTGTTTATCAGCATCGTTCCTACCGGCACATTCACGCCTGAAAACAACGCGCGGCTGTAGTTTTCCAGAAAATGCCCACCAGGAAGCAAGGGCAGCGGCGGGCTGGAAATATCGGCCTGCGTGACGGTTGACGCCACAAAGGCCAGCCAGATCGGGAAAAACACCACCAGCACGCCACAAATCATCAGCAGATGCGTCAGCCACAGCCCCGCGCCGCGCCGCTCTACCATGCCTGTCGGCTCATCTTTGGGCCTGAATACCATCAGTAATGCACCCGCTTTTCGAGGAACTTGAACTGCACCACCGTCAGTACCCCAACGACCACCAGCAACACCACCGATTGCGCGGCAGAGGAGCCGAGATCTTGGCCAACAAACCCATCCGAGAACACCTTGTAGACAAGGATCGTCGTGCTTTGCTGCGGCCCGCCACCGGTAATCGTGTGAATAACGCCGAAGGTTTCAAAGAATGCGTAGACCACATTCACCACCAACAGGAAAAACATGGTTGGCGAGATCAACGGCAGAACCATCGTGAAAAACCGCCGCCAGAATCGCGCACCATCAATCGCCGCCGCCTCGATCACCGATTTTGGCACCGCTTGCAGCGCGGCAAAAAAGAACAAGAAGTTATAGCTGATTCGCCCCCAGCTGCTGGCCACAACCACCAGCCCCATCGCCTCGGCCCCATTCAGCACATGGTTCCAGTCATAGCCAAGCTTGCCCAGATACCACGCCACAATCCCGATGCGGGTGTTGAACATGAACAGCCACAGCACCCCTGCCACAGCCGGCGCAATCGCATAAGGCCAGATCAGCAGCGTCCGATACGTCCCCGCGCCCTTGACCAGCCGATCAGCCAGCACGGCCAGAAACAGCGCAGGCACCATCGAACAGACCGTCACCAGCAAGGAAAACACCGCCGTCGTCACAAACGAGGCCCGGTAATGGCTGTTGCCAAACAGATATTCAAAATTCCCAAGGCCCACAAATCGCGTTGAAAGGCCAAAGGGATCCGGGATGAACATAGACTGCCAGATCGCCTGCCCTGCCGGATAAAAGAAGAATACCGCCGAAACCAGAACCTGCGGCATAATCAGCAAGAAGGGCAGCTTCCAGCCCTTGAAGGTTACGCGTTTTTCCATTTCACCCCCGAAAAGACATCAGGCGGGGGCATGATACCCCCGCCTGACATATCCGTTTATCGGCTGGTAGCTTCAAAGCGGCGCAGCAACTCATTACCGCGCGATACGGCGCTGTCCAACGCGGTTTGCGCGTCTTTGTCACCGACCCAAACTGCCTCCAGCTCCTCATCAATGATCGTGCGGATCTGATCAAAGTTGCCCAGACGGATGCCCTTGGAATTGGCAGTCGGCTGGTTCTTTGTCATCTGGATCACGGCAACATCGGTGCCCGGATTCTCTTCATAGAACCCGGATGCGCGCGTTGCGTCACCCGCGGCAATCGTAATCGGCAGATAGCCCGTATCCTTGTGCCACTGCTCCTGCACAGGGGTCGAAGACAGGTAGTTCAAAAACTCTGCCGCGCCTTTGTAATTGGCATCCTCTTTGCCAGCCATCACCCACAGCGAAGCACCACCGATAATCGTATTCAGCGGCGCATCGGCCACACCTTCCCAATAGGGCAAGGGGCGAACATCAAAGGCAAATTTCGCTTCGGCCTTGATACCGGCATAGCCAGCCGAACTTTCTGTGAACAGCGCACAATCGCCCGCGCGGAAATTCGCCCCGCCTTCATTCCGGCGGCCCGCATAAAAGAATTTTCCGTCCTTGGCCCAATCACCCAAAGCCTGGATATGCTTTACCTGCAGCGGGCTGTTGAACACCAGTTCCGTATCCAGCCCGGCAAAACCATTGTCTTGCGTGGCAAATGGCGTGTTGTGATAGGCTGACAGGTTTTCCAGTTGAATCCAGCTTTGCCAAGCGGTTGTCAGCGGGCAAGTGCTGCCTGCCGCTTTCAACGTATCCAGCACCGGGCCAATCTTATCCCATGTCGACAGGTCTACATCGGGGTCAATTCCCGCCGCAGTCAGCGCATCACGGTTCACCCACAACACCGGGGTAGAGGAGTTGAACGGCAGCGACAGCATCTGGCCGTCGGTATCGGTGTAATAGCCCTTCACCGCGCCAATATAGGCGTTAGGGTCAAAGGTCGCGCCCGCATCCGCCATCACTTGAAAAACCGGCTTAACCGCCCCTTTGGCCCCCATCATCGTCGCGGTGCCCACCTCGAACACCATCAAGATATCGGGCTGCTCACCCGCACGGAACGCGGCAATCCCTGCGTTCAATGCCTCGGAATAGTTGCCCTTTGATGTCGCCACGACCTTGTAATCGGCTTGGCCGGCGTTGAAATCCGCGACCTGCGCGTCAACCAACTCTGCCAGCCGCCCGGAAAAGGCATGCCAAAACTGAACTTCGGTCTGCGCGCTGGCAACCAGTGGCGACAGCGCTGTGGTTCCGGCGATCAATGCACCGATTGCGAACTTATTCATCATATCCTCCCAACAGGAATAGCCGCCCGAACAGGCAGGCAAATTGATCAGAAGCCAACACCGTTGTTGCCCGGCGTCGCGCTTCCAATACCATCACGATACCCTATGAAAATCATAAGACAACCACATTTATTTTTACACGGTCATAACAAATCGTTATGAAATTCTGGAAAGCCCCGGAAAACAGGCCCCTTATGCAATCTCGCTTCCAACTTCGCCAACTCGAAGCGCTGAATACCGTGGCCGCGCACGGCTCCATGACGCGCGCGGCCGCCGAACTTGGCATCTCGCAGCCCGCCGTGAGTCGGCTGATTTCCGATCTTTCATCGGAAATGGGCTTTCAGCTTTTTGATCGCCGCGAAGGCCGCCTTGTTCCCACACAAGAGGCACGGTTCTTGCTTCCCGACATTCGGCGCATGCTGGAAATGATGGATCAGCTGCACGATGTCAGCCGCAACATCACCACCCGCAAGGCCGGCCATTTGCGCGTGGCCTGCCTGCCCGGATTCGCGACCAGCCACCTGCCCGAAATCATCGCCAGCTTCCTTGCCCAGCGCCCCGGCGTCACCGTCACAATCGAACCCGACCGCCCCGAACGCATCCTTGAATGGATCATCGGCGAGCAATATGATTGCGGCATCACCGACGGATTCGATGGGCATCCGGCGGTAGAAAGCGAAACCATCCTTATCCGGTCGGTCTGCGTGCTGCCCGATGATCATCCCTTGTTGGCAAAGACACTCATCACGCCCGCCGATCTGGCCGATGAACGCCTGATCCACACCCGCCGCGACAGCAGCTTTTTTCGGGACCTGAACGAGTCCTTTCTTGCCGCCGGGGTAGAGATAAAACCTGTGGTCGAGGCCCGCCAGTTCACCGCCGCCTGCGAACTGGTCGCCCGCCGCGTTGGCGTCTCGATCATATCGGAACTTGATGCCGCAGGCTACGCGGGTCGCGGCCTTGCCTACCGCCCCTTCGCGCCCGCAATCGCGCACAGGCTTTCGCTCGTGCGGCCAGTCCATAAACACCCCTCGATGATCACGCTGGAATTCATGGACCTGTTTCGTGATAGTTTACGGGGGTTTGAACAGGGCTGAAACATTTTGACCGCCCCCATGGCAGGCCTAAAGCGTTTCGTCTTGAAGCCTTCCTCACATATCGCTGCCCGATGCACGCCTGAACGTTTTCATCCTGATACGATCCTGCGCAGCCAAAGAACCAAAGCCGCCCATCCCCAAACAAAAAAAGCCCCACCAGCCGGCAGGGCCTTTTTCAACCGCTGAAGTCAATCAATCCTTGGCGCGTTCCACATAGGAATTGTCTTCGGTGTTGATCACAATGCGCGTACCAACCCCGATATGCGGCGGCACCATCACACGCACCTTTTCATCGCAGATCGCGGGCTTGTAAGATGACGACGCGGTTTGCCCCTTTACCACGGGTTCCGTCTCGGTCACCTCAACAGTCAAACGCTGTGGCAATTCAATCGCGATGCAGACCCCGTTGAAGGTCTTCAACGAAACTTCCAGCCCGTCTTTCAAAAACATCGCCGTCTCGCCGATAATATCTTCTTGTACCGAAATCTGGTCAAAGCTTTCCGGTTCCATGAAGTGATAGCCTTCACCGTCAGCGTATAAAAAATTATACTTGCGCTCATCCACATGTGCGCGCTCGACCTGTTCGGTCGTGCGCCAGCGTTCGGATACCTTCACACCGTCCAGAATGCCCCGCATGTTCACCGATGTTGTCGGCGTCCCCTTTCCGGGGTGGAAGTTTTCAGCAGTCAGAACAACATAGAGCTTGTCGTTCATCTCAACGACATTGCCCTTGCGCAGCGAGGAGGCGATGACTTTCACGCGAATTTCCTTGTAACTATGGCGCCCGTCGCCTAATGCGCGGGCCGTTGGCGCTAGGCAATAGCCTATCTTGGCCGAAATCTCCAGACGAAAGGCGCAGAACATGACGAATCCGGCAAACTGGTGGCAGCCTGGCGCGCATGAAGGTCGCCGCCCCGCCCTTCTGGCCCGCAACCGTATTCAGGCCGCCCTGCGTGGCTGGCTTGCCGAACAGGATTTCATCGAGGTCGATCCCTCCGCCCTCGTCATCAGCCCCGGCAATGAAACCCATCTGCACGCGTTTGAAACCTGCGCCATTGGCAATGATGGCAGGCCGCAAACGATGTATCTGCACACATCGCCGGAATTTGCGATGAAAAAGCTGCTGGCAGCGGGGGAACACCGCATCCATGCCTTTGCCCATGTCTGGCGCAACCGCGAACGCGGCCCTCTGCACAGCCCGGAATTTACCATGCTTGAATGGTATCGCGTGGGGCAGGATTACTGCCTGTTGATGGAGGATTGCGCCCAATTCGCCCGCCTTGCCACCATCGCGGCGGGCAGTACCAAGCTGCGCTATAAATCCCATGAATGCGATCCGAACCTGCCGTTTGAACGGCTTTCGGTCGCCGATGCTTTTACACGCCATGCCGGCATTGACCTGCTGGCAACCATCACCCGTGATGGAAAAACCGACAGCGCGGCCCTTGCCGCCCAACTTGCGGCGCAAAATATCCGCTTTGCCCCCGATGACACATGGTCCGACCTGTTCTCTCGGACCTTGTCTGACCGCATCGAGCCCCATCTGGGCCATGGCCGGATGACCATGCTTGACCGCTATCCGCTGCCCGAGGCCGCCCTCGCGCGCCCTTGCCCTGATGATCCGCGCTGCGCCGAACGGTTTGAGGTCTATGCCTGCGGGGTCGAACTTGCCAACGGTTTTGGCGAGCTGACCAATGCCACCGAACAACGCGCCCGCTTTACCGCCGAAATGGACGAAAAACACCGCCGTTACGGCCAACGCTACCCGCTGGATGAGGATTTTCTGGCAGCCTTGCCCCATATGCCCGAAGCCGCCGGCATCGCCATGGGCTTTGACCGGCTTGTCATGCTTGCCACCGCGGCACCCAGCATTGACCATGTGATCTGGGCCCCGGTCGCCTGACCCAACGTGCCTTTTGGCCGCCGCCTGCCCCTGTGCGGCCCCATGCGAAACCATTGACAGGCCCCCGCAAAACACCCAGCCTGAAAAGATATTTAATGTATCATTTGGAGGCTGACCATTATGGCGCGACCCACTAGCTTCGTCAATTTCAACAAACTCGTTCTTCAGGCGCATAAAACCAAGAAAAACATCAAGGAAAACAAAAAGAAGGCCTATGAAGACTGGCAGCGCAAGCTTGGGAAAAAGGCCCAAAAGCTTGACAGGCTCGATACAACCTTGCGCGACACGCTCAAGGAAATCGAGGGCGCGATCAAGGAACGGTCTGATGATGTCAAGATGCAGTCGCGCTTTATGAGCATCATCGTAAAGGCCCAAAAAGAGCTGAAATACTACAAAAGCGTCCCGATAAAAGAGTCGCTTCCGCCGGTGCCCGTAAACACGACCAACCTTCAGGCAACGGCCCTGGTTCTGATGGCGATGATCCTCTATATTACGGCGTTGAAAGCGTATATGGCGCTGGCCAAGGCCTTGCAGGACAAGAAAAACTGACAAGCCTGACGCATGAGCGCCCCCCAAATGTCCGGGCCGGGCGGTGTAAAGAATGCAGGCACCCCCTTGCTTGCAGGCATCTGTGGCAGTGGCGGCAAAATGCCCCTTCCCACCGCCCCGCCTCTGGGCTACCAATCATTCCATGAAGTGGACGCTGCCAAATATCCTGACTGTCTTGCGCCTGCTCGCCGCGCCCGGCGTTGCGATCATGTTTCTGTATTTTCAGCGCCCTTGGGCCGATTGGTTTGCGCTGGCGCTGTTCGTCACGGCCGCCATCACCGATTTCTTTGATGGCTATCTTGCGCGGCTGTGGAAACAGGAAAGCAAATTCGGCGCGATGCTTGACCCGATTGCCGATAAAGCAATGGTCGTTATCGCGATCATGGTCATTACCGGTTATTCCGGCATGAACCCCTGGCTTATCCTGCCCGCTGCGGTGATCTTGTTCCGCGAGGTGTTCGTTTCCGGCCTGCGCGAATTTCTCGGGGCCAAGGCGGGGCTGCTTACAGTCACCAGGCTTGCCAAATGGAAAACCACCGCGCAAATGGTCGCGCTTGCCGTGTTGTTTCTCGGCACCGGCCTTGCCTATCTCGAAGATGGCCGCCCGCCCCGTGCTGGTGAAGGCGAATTGCGGGTCATTTTCTCGGCTGCAGCAATGGCCACCCATGTCGGCATGGCGCTGATCTGGATTGCGGCCTTGCTGACTGCGGTCACCGGCTGGGATTATTTCCGCAAGGCGCAGCCCTATCTGAAGGACGACACATGATCGACGTGCTTTATTTCGCTTGGGTCCGCGAACGCATCGGCCTGCCGCGCGAAAAAGTGGAAACCACCGCCGCCACCGTGGCCGATCTGATCGCGGAACTATCCGCGCGAGAAGAGCGTTACGCCATGGCCTTTGCGGATCTTTCCTCACTCCGCGTGGCGCTGGATCAGGAACTTGCCGACTTCAGCGCGCCCCTGAAAGGCGTGCGCGAGGTTGCCATATTCCCCCCCATGACCGGGGGTTAGCCCATGCGCATTTCCGTGCAATCGGGCGCGTTCGACATGGGGGCCGAGGCCAACGCTTTCGCCAGCGCCTGCCCCGGTGCAGGGGCCATCGTCACCTTTACCGGCCTGACCCGCGACAGCGCCGCCGGCGATCTGGAGGTGATGGAGATTGAACATTACCCCGGCATGACTGAACGCGCCCTGACCACAATCGCCGAACAGGCGATGTCGCGCTGGTCGCTGGCAAATTGCCTTATCATCCACCGCCACGGCCGCCTTGCGCCGACAGACCTGATCATGATGGTCGCCACCGCATCGCGGCACCGCGCCGACGCATTCGCCGCCGCCGAATACCTGATGGATTACCTGAAATCGCGCGCGCCCTTCTGGAAAAAAGAGATCACCAAATCCGGCACGGGTTGGGTCGCCGCGCGGGACGAGGACGAGGCCGCGTTAAAACGCTGGTAAAACCTCACCAAACCGCGTGGCCCATGTGGGCTGCAAATCACCCGGCATCGCCCGCGCCGCGTAAACGCCGCGCGCAATCGCCCGCGCCAGCACACAGGCCGCCGCATGGCCCAGCAAGAACGGGTCGGCCACAGGGTCCGCCACTGTCCGCGCGCCGGTAGACACGGCAAACACCAGATCGCCATCCATCGGCGTGTGACTTGGCACAATCGCGCGCGCCATGCCATCATGCGCCGCAATCGCCATCCGCTGCGCCTGCGCCTGGGTAAGGGCCGCATCCGTGGCCACAATCGCAAGCGTCGTCGCCTCGCCCATGCGTTTGCGCGGAACCGGCTCTGCCGCGCCATCAAACAGCATCGGCAGGCCCAGGCCACCAAACTCATCCTTCAATTCCCAGGGTGCCGCCCAGAACTGCGGCCCGTCGCCCACCGTCACCGAGCCAAGCGCGTTCACGGCCACCAAGGCCCCTACCGTCACCCCATTGCCCAGCACCGCCGAGGCCGACCCCAAACCACCTTTCAAAAAGCCGGTCGCCGCACCAAACCCAGCCCCAACCGACCCCAGCGCAAACCCCGTTTCCGCCGCCGCCAGCGCCGCCCGCCCCATGCCCGCGTAAGGGTTGTGGCGCCACCCCTTATCCCCACCATTCAGCAGGTCGAACAAGATCGCCCCCGGCACAATCGGCACCCGCACAGCGCCCACAGCAAAGCCGCGGCCCATCGCGGCCAGCCCATCCACCACCCCCGAACAGGCATCCAGCCCAAAGGCCGACCCGCCAGCCAGCACCAGCGCGTCCACCTCTTGCACCAACCTGTCGGGGGCCAGCAAATCCGTTTCCCGCGTGCCGGGCGCGCCGCCCATCACATGCACAGCCGCCGTGAACGGCGCATCACCAACCAGCACCGAAACCCCCGACCGCAACGCAGCGTCGGCCATATTGCCCACATACAGCCCCGAAACATCCGTTATCAGGTTTCGCGCACCGGGTTTCATACCCACCTCAATCAACCCCATGGATCAGCTTGCGTTCCAGCACCCGCAGCACCATCGCCAGATCATGCCCGCGCCGCAGCACTTGCCCGTCCATGCCCAGAACGGAATACATGCCTTGCTTGCTCCGCAGTTTCGGGCGCTTTTCAATCCGGTACATCGGGTTTTCGGCTGTGCGCCGAAACACCGAAAACACCGCAAATTCGCGCAGCGCCGAGATCCCGTAATCGCGCCATTCGCCCCGCGCGACCATCTGGCCATAAAGCGACAATATCACCCCCAATTCGCGCCGATCAAAACTGACCTGCTCGGGGATATGGGCATGAAACTGAATGGGTGGCTCGGCGCTCATAGGGGCCAGCTTAGCCGCCCGGACAAGGAAAGCAAGTTACAGGTTCACCACCATACCACCCGCCGCATCGGCATCACTGGCATCATGGGTTACCAACAACCCCGGAATCCCGCATTTGCGCAGATGTTCAAAGACAAAGCCGCGAATTTCGGCCCGCAACTCGGCATCCAGCCGCGAAAACGGCTCATCCAGCAACAACGCCTCGGGTTGTGCAAGCAACGCCCGCATCAGCGCCGCCCGTGCCCGCTGCCCGCCCGACAGCGTGGCCGGATCACGCCCTGCAAACCCCGCCAAACCCGCCTGCTCCAACGCCGCATCAACCGCCAGGCGCCGCGCAACGCCGCGTACCGACCGCGCCAGCCCAAAGGCCAGGTTATCGCCCACCGACAAATGCGGAAACAGCATCGCGTCCTGAAACAACACGCCAATACGCCGCGCCTCGGCAGGCAGGCCCAGCACGCAGCGCCCGTTCAACCGCACCGATCCGGTGACAATAAAACCATGCGCCAGATGCCCGCCAATCGCATCCAGCAGGGTCGATTTTCCGATGCCAGACGGCCCCATCAGCGTGGCCACCTCTCCCGGTGCCACAGAAAGGGAAAGCGCCTCAAACAACGGCGCACCGCCTTTTGGCCCCACAGCCACGTCTTGCAAGTCAAGGCTCATGCCGTGCCCCCCAGCAAGCCGCGCCGGTTGCGGTACACCACCGCTGGCACCAACAGCGCGACCCCATAAGCCAAGAACGGCAAGCCCGCCTGCAACACCGCGTAAACCCCCACGACCCGCCGGTCAGACCCACCAGCCAGCGTCACCGCCTCGGTCGTCAGGGTGGCCACACGCCCCGCGCCCATGAACAGGGTGGGCAGATACTGCGCGACAGAAACGGCAAACCCAATCGCCGCCGCCGCCAGCACAGGCCGCACCAGCATTGGCAGTTTCACCACCATCAACCGCCGCCAGGGCCCTGCCCCCAGGGCCGCCGCCGCCCGCAAATGCTGCCGGTCCAGGGCGCGCCACGGGTCCGACAGCGCAATCATGACATAGGGGAACACGAACAGCATCTGCGCCCAAACCACCGCCAGCATCCCGCCGCTGACCCCGATCTTCAGAAACAGCACGTTCAACCCATATAGAAACCCAATTTGCGGCACCAAAAGCGGCAGGTATATCAGCGCCTGCGCCCAACCCGCCCGGCCCCGCCGCGCGCGATCCTCGCCCTCCAGCCACGCAATCGCCAACAGGAGCGAGGCGGCTGTGACACTGCTGCCAATGATCAAAGTCGCCCGCAAGGCCCGCCCCCAGCCGCTTTCCGGCGTCAGCCAGCCCTTGACTGACCAGCTTTGCGGCAAAGCCTGTGGAAAGGACCAGCGCCAGGCAAATGACCACAGCACCAACCCCGCCAGCGCCAGCACCCCCAACACCATCAATATACCGACCACAGACCCGGCAAGCCAAAGCCCCGGCGCGGCCCTGCGCCCGCGCCCACCGCGCCGCAGCCACCACAACCCCAGCCGCTTGGCCACCCGCTCGGCCGCGATCCACGCCGCAACCGCCGCCGCCACAACCGCCGCCTGCATCAGTGCCGCAGCCGACGCAGGCAAGATCAGCGCGGTATCGGTTGCGTAAAACCACCGGGTGATCGCCACGGCAAGCGTTGGCGGGTTCGACGGCCCCAGGATGATCGCCATATCCACTACCGAAAGCGAAAACGCCAATACGATGAAAATCGGCAGCCGTATCAACGGGTAAACCTGCGGCATGATTACCTTGACCCAAACCGCACCACGCCCATAGCCCAGCGCCCGCCCTGCCGCCATATGCTGCCGCAGCGGAAGCTGGCCCAAGGCCGACCCGATCACCAGCAGCAAGAACGGCACTTCCTTGATCAGCAACCCGACAATCAGCGCCAGCCCCCAGCCGTCGTTCACCGTGGCCCAATCCGGCGGCCGGTCCCAGCCCGTCAGCGCCGGCGAGAGCAGCCGCGCAATCCACCCCGAGGGGGCCAGCAGAAACGCCAACCCGATTGCCAAAGCCGCATGCGGAGCCGCCAAAAACGGCATCGCCCCCCGCCCGATCACGCCATGGCCTATCCGGCCATGCATCAGCGCAAAGAACCCCGTCGCCAGTAAAAGTGCCAATATAGTTGCGCCCACACCCGTCACCAAAGACAGCCGCAGGCTGGTGCCGAACCCCGGCAAAGCCATAAGCTGATGCCAGGGGGCCAGCGACCATTCCACCGCGCCAATCGCGGGCAAGATGCCAAAAGCGGCGCGCAGCGTCTGGGCAAATCCCGCCAGAATAGGCAACACAAGGCCGCCCATCACAGCAACCGCCACCAAAACCCGAAGCGCGCGACCCTCACCGCTCATTTGGTGTAACGGTCGCCCCATGCCGCCACCAGCCTGGTCATCCAGCTTGGATGTGGCTCCAGCAAGGTCGGCCCAAGATCTTCCAGCTTTGGCAAAGCAGGCGAGGATGGCAACGCCGCAAACACGGCGGCCTCATCTGCGCTTAACCGCGCCGGGTCCAGCACCGAGAAACTGCCCAAAACCTCGATGTTTTGTTGATGCGCCTGCGTAGCCGGGTCCAGCAAGAAATTCGCCACAACCTCTGCCCCTTCGCGGTTCGCCGCATTATACGGAATCGCCACAAAAGAGATATTGCCGATTGAGCCGCCGAGCGGCACAAATACCCGTGCAGTATCGGGCAGCAGGCCCTCGGCTATCGCCCCAGCCGCCGACGCGGGATCAAACGACACGCCGAAATCCACCTCACCATCATTCAACAATTGCTGCTGCACCGACTGGTTTTCCGGGAATGTCTTACCTTCGCGCCACATAAACGGGCGCATTGCATCATACCAAGCCCAAAGCGGCTGCGTCGCCATGTCAAACGCAACATCGGTAACGGGTGATTGCAAGACAGCCTGATCGGGTGCAAATTCGATCAGCGCCTGTTTCAGAAAACTTGCCCCCATAAAGTTGCTGACATTCGGGTGCGTTACCCGCCCCGGATGCGCCTGTGCATAGGCCAGAAACCCGGCCATATCGGAAGGCGGGGCCAGCGTTACGGCGCTGTCATAAGTGAACACAAACCGCGCCAGCCGCCAGGCAAACTCGTAGCCGTCGACCGGCACAGTGAAATCCATGGCCGCCGCAGAATTGGGCGACAGATCAAGATACCTGGCGTTTGGCAAGTCGGCAGCAAACGGGCCATGCAGCAAGCCCTGCTCTTTCATTGACAGAAAATTCGGCCCGTTGATCCAGATCATATCAACCGAACCGCCGCTATCCTTGCCCGCTGCTTTTTCCGAAATCACTTGCGTTACCGCCGTGGCCGTATCCGTCAGCTTGACCTGCACGACCTTCACGCCGTATTGGGCCTCGGTCTGTGCGCCCACCCAGGCGATAAACGCATTGGTGCGCGCGTCGCCGCCCCAGGCATTCCAATAGACCGTCTGGCCGCGCGCGGCATCAAGCGTCTGCTGCCAATCGGCCAGCGCCGGGGTGCCAAGGCCAAGGCCAAACGCCGCTATCATAAGTGCACGCATCACAACTCCTTTATCAAAGGTCAGAAAAAACGCGCCAGCCCTGAAGCCAGCGCAAAACGGTCGTCACTGCACAGGCCGCAGCAAACCCAAAAGCCAAAGGGACGAACCACGCCGGAAAGAGGCACATAAGAACAAATACCCCAATCGTTTCCGTGCCTTCGGTCAGCCCACCCAGATAATAGATACCTTTTGCACGATGGGCACCCGCCTGCAGCCCCCGCTTGGCCGCAATCACCGCAAAGGCCAAAAAGCTGGAACCCGTTCCGACAAAAGCGCAAATCAACACTGCCGCAGCCAAGGCATTTTCGGGCTCAGCAAGTGCAAAACCCAAAGGCACGGTGGCGTAGAAAAAGAAATCCAGCGCAATATCAAGAAATGCGCCGCGGTCGGTGGCCCCAACCTGCCGCGCCATAACACCATCCAGACCATCCGCGACGCGGTTTGCCAGAATAAGCCCCAAGGCAAGCCCATACCAGCCCAGCCACAATGCCGGCAGCGCCAAAAGCCCGATGCAAAAACCGGCCAATGTTACCTGATCGGCCCCGATACCCCGCGCGACCAACGCCCGTGCCGGCGCCTCCAGAACGGCCCGCAACACAGGCACAAGGGCGGCGTCAATCATCGGCATGGCCTTTCTGGGTGTTTCATTCGGCCTATGTTTGCCCGGCTTTTGGCCAAGGCAGCCTGAACGAAAAACGCATGCGTGCCTTGGTCGCAGCGCAGGGAATTACGGGTTGAAGTGACCCCGATTTAGCGCAGCCGCAGCGCATTTGTCAGCCCCCTATGGTGTTACAGCCGCGCACAATACCGTTAGGAAAGCACCCGCATGAAACTGCGGATGCCTTCGGCGAGGATATTTTTTCCAAAGAGAATGAAGGAGGAGCGCTAAAGCTTGCCCAATATTTCGTCCTGATGTTCACCCAGTTTCGGAGCTGGCCTGTCCAGCGCCAAATCCGCACCCGAGAATGTCATGGGAGAGCGCACGCCCGTCAACCCATCCGGCGCGATTTGCAGCCCCCGCGCAATGACTTGCGGGTCGGCAAACACCTCGGCCAAATCATTGATCGGGCCAGCAGGAACACCAGCAGCCTCGCAGGCCTCTAGCAAGTCGGCCTTGCTGCGCTGGCTGGTGGCGCGGGTCAGCGCCTCGGTCAGCGCAACCCGGTTGGCGATGCGGTCGGCATTGGTGGCAAATTCGGGCGCTGTGCCAAGGGCGGCAAGGCCGAGAAGGTCACACAAGCGGCGGTATTGCCCATCATTCCCGGTCGCGATGATGATCCAGCCATCGGCGCAATCAAACACTGCATAGGGGGCCAAATTCGGATGGGCATTGCCCATTTTGCCCGGTGGTTTGCCCGTGGACAGATAGTTCATCGCCTGATTGGCCATGATCGCGGTGGCCACGTCGAGCAACGCCATATCAATATGCTGGCCTTGCCCCGCTGGCCCACGCTGATGCAGTGCGGCCAAAATCGCGGTCGCGGCATAAATTCCGGTGAAAATGTCGGTCACGGCCACACCGACCTTTTGCGGCTGGCCATCGGGCTCGCCTGTCACCGACATCAGGCCCGACATGCCCTGAATGATGAAATCATAGCCTGCCCGATGCGCATAGGGTCCGGTTTGGCCAAACCCGGTAATCGAGCAATAGATCAGCCTCGGGTTCACCTTTGCCAAGCTGGCATAGTCCAACCCGTATTTCGCCAGCCCGCCCAGCTTGAAATTCTCAATCACCACATCGGCATCGGCGACAAGACGGCGCACCGTTTCTTGGCCCTCAGGCGTGCGGAAATCAACCGTTACCGATTTCTTGCCGCGGTTGGTGGCGTGGAAATAGGCGGCCGAACGGTCGCCCTCACGGTCCACGAAGGGGGGGCCCCAGCGGCGGGTATCGTCACCCTCCGGGGCCTCCACTTTTATCACATCTGCGCCCAGATCGGCCAGGGTCTGGCCCGCCCATGGGCCGGCTAAAATACGCGCCAATTCAATGACGCGCACACCTTTGAGAGGGGCATCCATGGCTTATTTCGCCAGTTCGGCGTCAAGCAACGCCTTCAGATCAGCATAGTTCATATTGCTGTGCTTGGTGCCGTTCAGGATGAACGACGGGGTGGAATCAATTCCATCGGCTTCGGTATCAGCCTGGTATTTGTTCACCATCGCCTGGGCCATGGCACCATCATTCATACACGCATCAATCGCCGCATCCTCCAGCCCTGCTGTCCGCCCGATCCGGCGCAGGTTTTCAACCACCGCAGCCGGATCATCCGAGGCTGCCCATTCTTTCAGATTGGTGAACAGAATATCCTGAATACCGAAATAGCGCATTTCACCGCCGCAGCGTGCCAGCATGCCAGCCCAAAGGCCGTAGCGATCAAAATAGACTTCGCGGTACACAAATTTGATCTTGCCGGTGTCGATATAGTCACGCTTCAGATCTTTGAAAACCTGGGCGTGAAATGTCGCGCAATGCGGGCAGGTGTAGGACGCATATTCCGTCAGCACCACCTTGGCATCTGGATTGCCAATCACCAGATCCGCCACCTCTGGCAAGGCAGGCTGGGCCGTGCTGTCCGTGGTTTGCGCCCAAAGCGGCATCATGGGAAGCCCGGCTGTGGCCAAGGCCGCGGCAAGGGCTAGCGAAAAGTCTCTACGGTTCATGGTCTGCCTCTTTGTGATTTGGCCCGAGATAAGAAGTTTTGCGTCAAAGTTTCAAGGGCCTCGCGCAACGAATTATCGTGAACACCCATCGCGACCCGGCTTGCTTCGGCCTGTATCGCGGGGTCTGGGGCGGGGGTTTGCTTTGGTGCGGGGGTAAATTCGGCCTGCCCTTCGGCAAAGCCTGTTGGCGCTGTTTGCGTCAGGGCAATGCGGGAAATCGCGGCGTAGCCATAGCAGGCGTTCACTTTTTCCTTGATTGCGGGCAGTTGCATCTGCACCATCGGCCCATTGACTGAGGTGGTCAGCAGGGTCAGCGTTGCCCCCATCCCGCCCTTTGAATAGCCGATCCTGACGGGCCGCGTGATTGCCGCCAATTCTGTACCGACTATCTCGGCCCAGGCTGTCAGCAAGCGGGTCACCGCGAATCCCCGCGCCTCGCCTGCCGTCCTGATCCGCTCTTTCAACAGCCCTGAAGCCGCCTCAAATCCGCGCATCCGGCGGTTTTTTCCCTGAAATTGATTGCCAGTCGGCTGCTTCATCTGGTCATTCCCCCACGTCTCTCTATCTTAACCCGACTGGCCCCACGTGCCAGCACGAATGACCATAAAAAGGTATAAATCATGCAAGATGCAGCCGCAGCCCTGCTGGCCTGGTACGATCAGCACGCGCGGCAAATGCCATGGCGCATACCGCCGCACAGCCCGCAACGCCCCGACCCCTATCGTATCTGGCTGTCTGAGGTGATGTTGCAACAAACCACGGTCGCCGCTGTGCGCAGTTATTTTGACCGTTTCACCACCCGCTGGCCAACCGTCAGCGCGCTTGCGCAGGCACAGGATGCGGCGGTGATGGCGGAATGGGCCGGGCTTGGCTATTATGCCCGCGCCCGTAACCTGCTGAAATGCGCCCGGATGGTGCAGGCGCTTGGGGGGTTTCCTACAACCTATGCCGGGCTGCTTGGTCTTCCCGGCATCGGCCCTTATACGGCCGCCGCCATTGCCGCTATTGCGTTCAATGAGCCCGCAACGGTGGTCGATGGGAATGTAGAGCGCGTGATCGCGCGGCTGTTCAATGTCAGCACCCCCTTGCCAAAGGCCAAGCCCGAACTGGCCGCATTGGCCAAAACCCTTACCCCCCAGCACCGTCCCGGCGATTACGCCCAAGCGGTGATGGACCTTGGCGCGACCCTTTGCACCCCGCGCAACCCGGCCTGTGGCCTTTGCCCATTGCGCCGTTTTTGCGCCGCGCACGCAGCTGGCACCCAAGCCGATCTGCCCCGCCGATCCCCGAAACCGGAAAAACCGACCCGCCTTGGCCTGCTTTGGCTTGCCCGCCACCCCGATGGCCGATGGCTGGTGGAACAGCGCCCCGAAAAGGGCTTGCTGGGGGGGACCATCGGCTTTCCCGGCAATGGCTGGGATAGCAAATCTCCGCATCAAACTGCCCCGATCACCGCCAATTGGCAAGATATTGGTCAGGTTCGCCACACATTCACCCATTTTCATGCCGCCCTAACCGTGCTGGTCGCCACGACCTCTGCCCAGCCCGATCACGGAATGTTTCAGCCGGTTAACCCTGACGACCTGCCAAGTTTGATGCGCAAAGCCCATAATCTTGCGGCACCGGCACTTTTGCAGCGTTGACCAAGCCCTGCGCCACCCCCACCATGCGCCATCCAAAAGGTGAACCATGACAACAACCATCCGCGCCGCTGACATTGCCCGTATCAATCGTGCCTTGCCGTTCTGGTTGTCGCTTTTGCTGGTCCCGGTCGCGATCATCAGCGCGCTTTTCGGGGGTTGGACGGTCCTGCTGATGCCCGTCGCCTCTTGGGGAATGTTCTCGCTGCTGGATGCCATTCTGGGGCGCAATGCCAATAACCCCGACCCTGAAACACCCCTGTCGGGTTTGTTCTGGTACCGCGCCATCACGATACTCTGGTTTCCGGTGCAATTCACCTTGCTGCTTTGGCTGCTCTATTATGTGCCCCGCGCTGACCACCTTGGCGCAGGGGAAGCGGTGCTGATTTTCTTTGGTATGGGCGTGATCTCGGGGACGGTTGGCATCAATTACAGCCACGAACTCATGCACCAAAAATCGAAAATAGAGCGCTGGATGGGCGATTTGCTGCTGGCCTCGGTCCTTTACGGGCATTTCCGGTCGGAACATTTGCGTGTGCATCACCTCTATGTCGGCACCCCGCGTGACCCGGTAACGGCCCGCTACAACGAAGGGTTTCACCGCTTTTTCCCGCGCGTGCTGCATCAATGCCTCCGCTCAAGCTGGCAGGCCGAAAAGGCAATGCTGGCGCGGCGTAATTTGCCTGTAACCCATATAAGCAACCCGTTCTGGCGCTATGCAACCTTGCAAACCGGCATGGTGATGTTGGCGTTTGTGATCGGCGGTTGGGCAGGCCTTGCCCTGTTTTTGTATCAGGCCTTTGTTGCCATCTGGCAGTTGGAACTGGTCAATTATGTCGAGCATTACGGCCTGACCCGGCGCCATCTGGGCGCGGGCAAATACGAACACGTCTTGCCGCGCCACTCTTGGAACGCGGATCACAAAGCCTCAAACTGGCTGTTGATCAACCTGCAACGCCATTCCGACCACCACTACAAGCCCGACCGCCGCTTTCCGCTGCTGCAAACCTATACCACGGATGAGGCCCCGCAACTGCCCTATGGCTATCCGGTGATGACCACCGCCGCGATGATGCCGCCGCTGTTCAGACGCATGATGAACCCACGGGTCCGCGCTTGGCGCCGCATGCACTACCCCGACATCACCGATTGGCACAGCTATAACAAAGCGCTGAACCCCGCCCCGCGCTGATCGCCCCTCGCTTTCAGTGGCATAACGCTGCATTTTGCCCCCCTTCAGATCGCGCAGCGCGGATCCGAAGGGGTTGCCTTGCCAAAACAGGTATTGGTCTGGGCCGTTCGGCGGGCTCAGTGCGGCCGGCGGTCATCCATTTCAGCCCGGATTTGCTGGCGCAAGATATCAATGGAAACCATTTTCCCCTCGCGCTTGAAATGCCAATAGGTCCAGCCATTGCAGCTTGGCGCGCCTTCCAGCGCGGCCCCGACCTGATGAATGGAACCTTTCACATCATTGCCCACAAGCGTACCATCGGCACGCACCTTGGCCTTGAACCGGCTGCCGATAGAATACAATTCCTCGCCCGGCCGCAACATGCCCCGCTCAACCACCTGCCCAAAGGGGACCCTTGGCTCGGCCCGTTTTGAGCCAGTGATTTCCAGCGCCGAAGCGTCGAATTTTCGCACTTTCGAGATACGCTTTTCCGCAGCCCTGCGATAAGCCTCCTCGCGCTCGATCCCGATATAATCGCGGCCCAACATCTTGGCCACAGCCCCGGTTGTGCCTGTCCCGAAAAACGGGTCCAAAACCACATCGCCCGGATTGGTCGTCGCCACCAGAATTCGATGAAGCAGGCTTTCCGGCTTTTGGGTTGGGTGGGCCTTGTCGCCAGCCTCGTTCTTCAACCGCTCATGCCCGGTACAGATCGGCAAAACCCAATCTGAGCGCATTTGCACCCCTTCATTCAACGCCTTCAGCGCCTCATAATTGAAGGTATATTTCGCGCCCTCGTCCCGGCTGGCCCAGATCAGGGTTTCATGCGCATTCGTCAGGCGTTTGCCACGGAAATTCGGCATCGGGTTTGATTTGCGCCACACAACGTCGTTCAGCACCCAATAGCCTTGATCTTGCAAGGTCGCGCCAACCCGGAAGATATTATGATACGACCCAATCACCCACAGCGCACCATTCGGCTTTAGCAGCCGCTTGGCCGCTGCCAGCCATCCGCGCGTGAACTCGTCATATTTGGCAAAGCTGGAGAACTGGTCCCAGTGATCATCCACCGCATCCACCAGCGAGTTATCGGGGCGATGCAAATCGCCCTTCAATTGCAGATTATAGGGGGGGTCTGCAAAGATAAGATCAACCGACCCTGCGGGCAGGCTGTTCATCGCGGCAATGCAGTCACCCGCAAGTATCTGATTCAATGGCAGCACAGCTGCCTCCGGCGCTTTCATCTTGATTGTCATCTCTGCCTCTGTCCCGCGCATTATGCGTCGTGTTGTTGGGGCCAAAGATGAGTCATTACTGATTCGCCGTCAAATTCTTTATTGAATCAACGGGTTATAGATTTATCTTGATACAAGATATTGTGTACGGGTTTGAACGAACGTCTATGTTGCGCGGTCACCCCAAGATTTAGGAGCGCCAACTGATGCTCTTTTGTCGGGTATCCTGCATTTCGGGCCCATCCATAACCCGGATGCTGTTGCGCCAAATCCACCATCAGGCGATCGCGTGTTACTTTTGCCACAATCGAGGCCGCAGCGATTGATAACGACAGCGCATCCCCTTTGATAATCGCTTCACCGTCGCAGGGCAGGTCACGCGGCAGCAGATTTCCATCAATCAGCGCATAGTCGGGCCGGTTCGGCAGGCCACGCAGCGCGCGCACCATCGCCAGATGGCTGGCCCGCAAGATATTCAACGTGTCAATCTCCTCAACCGAGGCATGGGCAATCGAAACCTCGGCCATCTCGATAATCGCATCGAACAGCGCCTCTCGGCGGCGGGCCGTCAGCGCCTTGCTGTCGTTCAGGCCCGGCGGCACCCGCCCTGGCAGCAGGCGCACCGCAGCGGCCGTCACCGGGCCTGCCAGCGGGCCACGCCCCACCTCATCCACCCCGGCAATATACATGGCGCCACGGTCGCGGGCGGCGGCTTCATAGCGGTCATCTGGTACTTGTTTTATCATCCCCTGACCAAAGCCGATCAGGCACGAAATGAAAAGGGGGGCGCGCCCATCGTGGCGCTTACCAGTGCATTGCGTCAAACTTGGCCGGGTCGCGCAAAAACTGCCTTCGTTTCGCCTGTGTCGCTTGCACCAACAGGGCACTTGGCCTATATGCCCCCCTCTTGCCTTATTTGGGGGGGACGCCATGATACCGACGCCTTACTACCTGATCGACAAGACGCGCCTGGCCGCAAATATGGCCAAGATGGACCAGTTGCGCACCGCTTCTGGCGCAAAGTGCTTGTTGGCGCTGAAATGCTTCGCGACCTGGCCCGCGTTTGACGTGATGCGCGGCCATATGGACGGCACGACATCCAGCAGCCTGTATGAATTGCGCCTGGGGCGGCAGCGGTTTGGCGGCGAAACCCATGCCTATTCGGTCGCCTGGGCCGAGGATGAGGTGGATGAGGCGGTAGGCTATGCCGATAAAATCATCTTCAACTCCATCAGCCAATTGCAGCGCTTTGCGGATAAGACGACAGGCATCGCGCGGGGCTTGCGGCTGAACCCGCAATTTTCCACGTCACATTTTGATCTGGCCGATCCGGCCCGCGCCTTTAGCCGCTTGGGTGAATGGGATCTGGCCAAGCTGACTGCGGTAGCAGACCAGATTTCGGGGGTGATGATTCATTACAACTGCGAAAATGATGATTTCGCGCTGTTTGATCGGCAATTGACACGGATCGAGTCGGAATTTGGTGATTTTCTGCAAGGGTTGGAATGGGTTAGCCTGGGTGGTGGGATTCACTTTACCGGCGAGGGATACCCCATCGAGGCGCTTGGCGCGCGGCTGAAAGCCTTTGCTGCGCGTTTTGGCGTGCAGGTCTATCTGGAACCGGGCGAGGCGGCAATTACCGGCGCGGCCTCGCTTGAGGTGACGGTTTTGGACGTGCTGAACAATGGCAAGGACCTGGCGATTGTCGACAGTTCAGTCGAGGCGCATATGCTTGATTTGCTGATCTACCGCGAATCCGCCAAGATCAAGGTTTCTGGCGATCACCCCTATATGATCTGCGGGAAATCCTGCCTTGCTGGCGATATTTTCGGCGAATTCACCTTTCCGGCACCGCTTGTGGTGGGTGACCGGCTTAGCATCGCCGATGCTGCGGGCTATACCATGGTCAAGAAAAACTGGTTCAACGGCGTCAAAATGCCTTCGCTTGTGTTGCGAGAGTTGGACGGATCGCTGACCGTGGCACGGGTGTTTGATTACGCCGATTTTGAAGGCAATTTGGGCTGAAGGGGGCTGACTATGAAACGCAATGTTCTGATCATCGGTGCCGGGGGTGTGGCGCAGGTCGTAGCGCATAAATGCGCACAAAATAACGATGTTTTGGGCGATTTGCATATCGCCAGCCGCACCGTCGCCAAATGTGAGGCGATCATTCAAACCGTGCGCGACAAAGCGGCGATGAAAGTGCCGGGGCCGTTTCATGCCTATGCGTTGGATGCGATGGATGTTGACGCAGTGACAACGCTGATCCGTCAGACGGGCGCGCAGATCGTGATCAATGTCGGCTCTCCTTTTGTCAACATGACGGTATTGGACGCCTGCATCGCGGCGGGTGCCGCCTATATTGATACCGCAATCCACGAAGACCCGGCCAAGATTTGCGAAACCCCGCCGTGGTATGGCAATTATGAGTGGAAAAAACGCGAGGCCTGCAAGGCTGCGGGTGTGACGGCTATCTTGGGCGCCGGGTTTGACCCCGGCGTGGTGAATGCCTTTGCGCGCTATGCCGTGGATGAATGTATGGATGAAGTGCACAGCATTGATATCGTCGATATCAATGCCGGCGATCATGGCAGGTATTTCAGCACCAATTTTGACCCTGAAATCAACTTTCGCGAATTTACCGGCACCGTTTACGCTTGGCAAAATGGCGAATGGACCGAGAACAAGATGTTCGAGGTTGGGCGCGAAGATGATTTGCCCGTCGTGGGACGCCAGAAATCCTATCTGTCGGGCCATGATGAGGTGCATTCTCTGGCGGCGCGTTACCCCCATGCCGATGTACGGTTCTGGATGGGGTTTGGCGACCATTACATCAATGTTTTCACCGTTTTACAAAACCTTGGCCTGCTCTCGGAACAGCCGGTTACCACCGCCGAAGGGCTGGAAGTGGTGCCGCTGAAGCTGGTGAAAGCTGTCCTGCCCGACCCAAGCAGCCTTGCCCCAAATTACACCGGCAAAACCTGCATCGGTGATTTCGTGAAGGGCAGCAAAAACGGCAAGCCGGTGGAGGTGTTTGTCTATAACATTTCTGACCACAAGGCTGCGTATGAGGAGGTGGGCAGTCAGGGTATTTCGTATACCGCCGGGGTGCCGCCCGTGGCTGCCGCGGTGCTGATCGCGAGCGGCGTTTGGGATGTGGGGCATATGGCCAATGTCGAAGACCTTGATCCCAAACCATTTCTTGGGATGCTGGCCAGGATGGGCCTGCCGACACGGATCAAGGATGCCGCAGGCGACCGGGCGCTGGATCTGTAGCGATTGGCGCTTGCAAGTTTGCGCAGCGACGGTTTGGGGGGTGCTGAGGCGTTCACGCTACCTTCAAATCATTCGGGGCGCAAAGGCAGGATAGCGGATGATCAAGGGAAGCTGTCTATGTGGCAAAGTGAAGGTTCAGATTTCGGGTGAACCCTATTCGCTTTGCTATAGCTTTTAATTTCAAACAAGGCCAATCACATAACGCGTTTAAATCTTTGATTTCAGCTAGCGATATGTGAGTTAGGTTTCAGGCGAAACGCTTACAGCGTTTCGCCTTTGGCTTGAAACCCAGCCCATTCCAAGCGGCCTTTTGAACAAGACCTGCTGCGGGGCTGGCTGATGCCAAGGTGATTTCAGCAATGCCCGAACCCGGCCGCTAAATCTCACCCGCAGAGCGCCACTTTTCGATGGTTTCCTTGGCGACCTCAAAATGCATGCTGTCTTCGCGCGAAAAGGCGGCCCCCCAGAACCAACCTTCCTCTTGAAAGAAATCAGACAGGATGGTCAGGCCCAACTGGGTCTTGCCATCGCCCAGCGTGTCAAGATGGCCGTCAATGTTCAAGTCAACCGCCAGCCCAAAAGCATGCGCCGAGACCGAGCTTTGCGAGCCGCGAATACGCCGCACACACAGCGCACCGGCGGTAGAGATGCGGTTGTAAAGATCAACATCAACCGCTTTCACCTTTTCAAACACCCGAGTCATCGACGCCACAGCAGGGCGCAGCATTGACACCCGAATCGGGCCAACATCGCCGGTAATCAACATTTCTTTCAGCTTCGGGTTGGTCATCGATTCGCAATCATCCGAAAGCTGTTCGCGCGGCAGGCCGAACATTTCAATCAGAAAGCTGGGGCGCGATACCGACAGACCTTCGTTGATTTTGCGGCGCCCAGCGATCAAAACCGTCTGGGCATAGCTGTCCAGAATTTGGTTATCGCCAAGCCGCTCCAGCGGTTCATCACTGCCTTGATTGCCAAAGTCAGTGGGGTCGCGCGGCATATTTTGCAGGCGGGTAAGGTCATCCTCAACCGTGCCAAGACGTTTTTGCAGATCTTCCATCTGCTGGCGCAATATTTCAATTTCAATCCGCGCCGCACTATCCACCGCCGAACCAGCAGGCGCGTTGGAAAACAGCGGTTTACCCGCGCCATCAGGATCTGGCGGAGCAAAAAAATAGGCCGAGCCGATCCAGATCAAGGGCAGCGCAACAACGGCGCCTGCAATGGCAAGGGCGGGAATGAGACGCATATTCAGGGCCGATATTTCAATTGGTTATTCGTCAAATGACAATAGCGCATTTCTTACCTCAAAGAAACAGATTTACCCAGACGCACCAGCCCGCTACCGGGCGGGTGCAGCTTGCTTTGGCAAGCAAAGCATCACCCATATATTCTGAAACGATGCAGGCCCTCATAACAGGTGATATCGGCACCCGGCCTTTTCAGGGGCGCGGCCAACAGGCCAAAAACCGGCCCGACAGACACGTCAGATCACATCAATTACAATGATCGAAATATTGTCCCCGCCGCCCGCATCCAAGGCAAACCCTATCAACTGGTCGGCGATTGTTTCGATCGGGGCGCCAATCACCATCTTCTCAAGGGTGTTGAAGGTTGCGTATTTCGTCAACCCATCCGAGCACAGCAAAAGCCGATCTCCGCTGACAACATCACCGCGAATTTTATCAAGCTCCAGCTCATCACCCACACCAACAGCGCGGGTGATAGCGTTGGATTGCGGGTGCAACTCGGCCTCATCCCACGATAATTCGCCTGACAGTACCAGTTCGGCAACCAGCGAATGATCGGTTGTCAGCATTGCCATCTTTCCATCGCGAAAGCGATAAAGGCGGCTGTCACCCGCCCAGAAGGCAACGAAATGTTCATCGGTCAGAATAAGCGCGACGATGGTGGCCCCGATCGTGCCAAGGTTTTTGGCTTTTGCCTCATCGCGGATGATGCCATGCGCCTGCAAGATGGCCTGCCGCAGCCCCCGCATCAAATCGCCGGGCGGCAGATCGGGTTCTATCATCGCGATGGTATCGACGATGGTCTGGCTGGCGTAATCACCCGCAGCATGACCGCCCATACCATCGGCCACCACCCAGATTTTCTGATCGGGCAGCGCCAGAATGCTGTCTTCATTGATTTTGCGGACACGCCCGACATGGGTAGCGGCGCTAAAGCGGATCGTCATTCTGTTTCCTCATTCTTCCAGACTTGCGCGGCCATATCGAATAGGCCCAGCATTTGCCCGCCGGCTGGCAGACCCTCGCACACCATCATCCGCATGCCATCCTCGCCCTGGGCCGACCAGACCGAGGGCTTGCGAAACGCCCCGGCTGAAAGCCCTGCCGCAAGCTCGGGTACAAAGGCTTCGGGTGCAGCGCCGGTTACGACCATGCCGCCTTGCGCCTGCTTGATAGAGATGTTGCCGGGCCGCATCGGGGCAGAAACGCTGGCAAGCCGCATCTTCAGCGCATCGCGCGTCATGTCATCCTCTAGCGCGGCCAGCGCGATGTCTTCCAATGTCTCAAAGGTCGGCGTGGATAGAAAATGATCAAGCAAGGCCGGGTTGCCATCAGGCATCGGCGCGGCCAAGGTCAGGGGAAACTGGCGGCCCACCCGGTCCACCGAAGACATCATCACCCCCATCACCGGGGCCGCCCCCAAAAGCCCCGCTGACAGGTTGAAACGCCAGATCGGCGCCGAGAAATAGCAATCTTGCCAACGGTCCGCCAAGGCAGATCTTGTGGCCAAAAGCCCCTCTTGCAACCAGCGATCCCACGGGTCAATGAAGCCCTGCGGCAGATCCATCCGCAAGAAATCACCCAACGCAGGCAGTTTGCCAAAGGCCCCGAACCGCACCCCCATCAAAACGACTTTGGACAGCTGAATTTGCTGAGCGAAGGCAAAGCAAACGGATTGAGCGAAGAGCCGGATTGCATCTGGAAAATCGCAATGCGGCCACCGATGTTGAAGATCACGCGTTTTTTGTCGGAAACGCTGGTGTTGCGCGTTTCCGCAGCATCAAGCAACCGAAACCAGCCCCACGCTCCATCGCGGCGCAGCTTGCTTTCCGTGCCTTGGCCGGGCGGAGAAAACGTGATGCTGCCAAAGCCCGCCGCACCCGGCCACTGCACCGCAGCAGGTGCCGGCTGGCCTTGCCCCTGGGCAAACTCTACGATGGTGCCATCAATTTCCAACCGGACAGAGGTGGCTTTGGGGTCCAGTGCCTCAGGCGTGATCTGGAAGTTGATCGAAGGCGTAGCGCCGGTGGGAAAGAAAGCGGCGCGGATAGTGGCGGCATGTTCAAACTGCAACAAGACATCTGGCGAAATGCCCAGATCAGCGTCGTTCACCCGTTTCCAGACCCACGGACGATTGCTGACATCGACAAATTTCTCCAGGTTTTCAACAAAGAACGCGTCGAGCAACCCACCCGGCGCAAACATCCGGGTAAAGTCCTGGATGCCCACCTCATTTTGCGCACGGCGGTTCAGCGGATAACGGTCATTCAAGGACTGTTCGCAAAATGGCAGCACCGCGCTTTGCCACTTGGCGTTGATCGCCGAGCGATTGCCGTCAGCCGTGATCCCGGAAGAGCCGGTGGCGATTTGGGTAGTCCACCGTTGCATCGGTCCGGGCAAGCGCTCGGTCGCTTGGGTCAGATGAAAGATGGCGCTGCTTTCAGGGTCGGTCGACGCATTCGCCACGCCGGAAAACGACAGCTTGCTCATCTCGCGGTACACCTCATCCAGAATCTGGATAAGTTCATCCAGCTGCGACTGCTGACCCTCGGGGCGGTTTACCAGATCATGCAGCCAGGAAAAACGATCCTCGACATAGCGGCCGGGTGGCTTGGGCTTGGCGCCTGACGCGGCTTCGGCATTTTCAAGCGCGAAAAGAAAAGTTTGCGCCTGCACCGACAACAGGGATTTCAGCTCAAGGTTCGCAACCGCATTGACGCCATCCCCAATCGCCTCGGTGCTGACGGCGCTGCGATCTTCGGTCAGTTTTGTTTCATCCGAAATGGCATTCAGCAGGTTGACGATAGGCGAGGTTGGCCCGGCAAGGATATTCGTCACCTCAACCGAATGGCGCAGCGATTCCATCGGAATGATGTCGACATCCGACAAGATGCCTTCATAGCGCGCGGTATAATCGTTGTAATAAAGATCGAGCACATCCCGGGTCAGCGCCAGAATTGCGGCATCCGACTGGTCGCCGCCCGCTTGCGCGCCCAGAACCCAGTTTTCATTTTGAATACGGCGGGCAACCGACAGCGCCTCTTCCAGAAACACGGTGTTGAAGCCGCGGTAGGTAAAGATGCCTTCGACCCCTTCGGTCAGCGGCTTGCCCGATGACCGCACCAGCGCCCGCGTCACCGCTGGCCCCCCCACATCAACGATTCGCCATTGTGGCAGATCAAGCGCCTTGGGGCTGTTGATGATGCCGTTGTAAATGCGCTGCGCCATCGGCATCGCCGCCAGCAGGGTTTGCGCCTGTTCCACCAATGGCCCATTCAGCGACACCTTCAGCATCGGTTGCGCCAGCATGGCTTGCAGATGCCGGTTCAGGTCGTCACGCAAAGATTGCCGGGACGGGCCAGGAAAGGACAGATCCCAGTCCTGGTTCATCCATTCAGCGATGAATTCAGTGTTCAGCGGGCCTTGCTGGCCCAGCATCAGATAGACTTTCAGCGTTTCATAAAGAACATCCGGGTTGTTGATATTCCCCTGAATCTGATCCTCCAGCCGCAAAAGCAACCGGGGCAGATAGTGCTGGTTCAGTGCCGCACGGTACGATTGCGCAGCCTGATCGCCGATCACATCCCCCTGAAACAGCCCATATCCAGAGCCCTCGGGCGCGATGGTTGCGGCCTCACCACGCGCCTTGTTGCTGGGAATCTCATAAAGGATGTTCAGCGCAGGAATGACGGAAACCAGATCACTATCGGCAATCGGGTTGGACGGAATTTCAGACGCAGCGGCCTGATAGGCATTCAACCTGTCGGTTGCATCGGCGATCATGGCGCTGTTGGCCAGGTAGCTGCGGGTCCAAAGCCCCCCTGCCGTCAAGGCAACAAGAATGGTTGCCGCAATGGCTGCACGCCGGATCCAGCGATAGCGGCGTTCAACCTTGTCATCTGCCGAAACCAGCCCCGCCTCTTTGAACACCACCGATTCAAACAATCGTGTAAGGAAAAAAGACCGCCCCGTACCCTTGCCCGAGCCGATCGCCTGCCGCCCGATGCCAAAGGTGCGGGCCATGCCCATCATCAGGCGGTCAATCGGCGTGCCTTCCTGGGTGCCGGACGTAAAGTAAACACCGCGCAGCATGTGCCGATGCTCAAACTTGCTTTCAAGAAACACCTCATTAAGGAAATCGCGTGCAACTTGCCGCACGCTTGCCACCTGCCCCGGAAAGCCTGCGATCAGGCTGCGGCGCTGATGGTCGGTTTCCGCTTGCATCCGTTCCAGCGACTGGGTGTTAAGCTGGGTCAAAAGGCCGGAAAATTCTTCATCAAACAGGGCGATGGGCGGGGTGTTTTTCTTGGTCGCCTTATCCAGCGGAAAGGTGAATCCCCAGACCTGTTCGCGCGCATCCTTGCCCAGATTATCAAAAAATTCAGCAAAGCCCGCAATCAGATCGCCCTTGGTAAACAGCACATAGACCGGAAAGCGCACGCCCAGCTTTTCACGCAATTCATGCAAGCGGCGGCGGATGGCCTTGGCGTGGCTGGCCTGCGTCACCTCATCTTGCATCGACAGATCGGACAGAGAAATCGCAATCAGCGCCCCATTGATCGGCTGGCGTTTGCGGTGACGTTTAAGCAGATTAAGAAAGCCAAGCCAGCCGGCGTTATCGCCTTCGGCATCGCTTTCTTGCGTGGTGTAGCGGCCCGCCGTATCAATCAAAACGGCAGCATCGGTAAACCACCAATCACAGTTGCGCGTGCCCCCCACCCCCCCGATCGAGGCTTTTCCCATTTCTTCAGCCAGCGGAAACTTCAGGCCAGAGTTCACAATCGCCGTGGTTTTACCCGCGCCGGGCGGGCCTATCATCACATACCAGGGCAGCTCATACAGCGATTTGCGCCCCAGTTTGGATTTGCGCAGCGTGGTCAAAGCGGTCTTCAGCTTGCCCCGCATTTCATCCATTTCGCCCTTTAAGACCTCATCCTCATCCGCGCCGGATTCCTCGACCGAGGCGACGATATCATCAGTCATTTTTCTGTTGCGGCGGCGGCGCAGCAGAAAAATCAGCAAGACCACAAAAATCGCGATGCCCATCAAAACGCTGGTTGCAACGGCGCGGGCATAAAATGTTTCAAACGGGTAGATGCCGCCCCAAGGCAGCATCGGGCCAAAATACCAAAGCGCACAGCAAATCAGAAAGGTGCTGAACAAGATCGCCGTGTAAAGCGAACGGAAAAGCGGCCGGATAAAACGGTTGATCATCAGCTTTCTTCCCTTAGCAGAACGATCTCGATCCGGCGGTTCGCGGCGCGACCTTCGCGTGTATCGTTGGATTCAATCGGCTCTTTGTCGGATCGGCCCTCGGCTGAAATGCGGCTGGCGTCGGTCAACATTTTCTCCATGAAAGCCTTGACCGCTTCGGCGCGGGCCAGTGACAGGTGCATGTTGGACGGAAACCGCGAAGATTTTATCGGCACGTTGTCGGAATGGCCCACCACGATGATCTTGCCCTTTTGGCCGTCCATCGCCTTTGTCAGCCGGGAAATCGTGTCTTCGATGTCCTTGGACAGGCTGTCAGACCCCGAGCCAAACATGCCATTGCCATTGATGCGCACGGTCAGGGTATTGGCGTCCTGAAAAACCTTGATGGTTTCGGCCTTGATCTCTTTTTCCAGAAAACCCGAAACCACTTGCACCTGATCGGGGCCGGGCGGCGGCGGAGGGGGAGGAGGGGGCGGGGCCGGGCGTTCCAGCACCGGCGGGCGGCCCGGATCAACCGCACCAAGCTGCCCCAGCAACCGTTCAGTCTGGCCACCAAGCGCGATAGAGATGCCGCCGAAACTGATCGACAGCAGCGCCGCAATTGCCCCCACAGCGATATAAACCGGCTTCCACGCCGACAGCGCCTTGTGCGGGCGGTCGACGCCTTGCCAATGTGGCGACAGGTCTTGCTCTGCGGGGCCGCGTTGGGCGCGAATGATACGGGCAAGACCATTGCGAATCTGTAAATGCTTGTCGACTCCGCCCTGTTCGACGCGCAAACGCCCATCAAAGCCAAGTGACAGGCACATGTACAAGAACTCCAACAGTTCGATATTGTTTGATGGGTCTTGCTCCAACCGGGCCAGAACATCATAAAAACGGTCGCCGCCAACCGTTTCGCGGTGGAACGTGCCAACCATCGACTGCATGCCCCAGATGGATTGTTCACCCCAGGGCGTGTTCAGCACCACATCATCAATCGTGGCGCAAATCGCATAGCGCGCCACCTTGACCTGCTGCGGGTCCACGCCGCCCTGAATGGCCCGAGATTCAAAGCCGCGGATTTCGGCCACGACATTGCGGCGCAGTGTTTCCGGCTCCATATGCTGCGCGCGGTTGCGGATGCGGCTTACCAATGCAAACAGGGTTGCCGCCGCCGCGTTCAGCCGGTTCATTCCGGTCATCGCCAGCGCTATCGGGGATTCAGCGCTTTTGCCACTGTCAGGGGCGGCCTGCGCCGTGGGCTGCGGTATACCATAGCCCAAATTACCCTGTTGACCTTGCGCGGGTGCTGGCGTTTGCGCCGGATAGTTCGGCACGCCCCCAGCACCAGCACCGCCAGCGGGGCGGCGCCCTGCCGGATTGGGCCGAATGACGGTCCGTTCGGAATCGTCCGGCTCTGCAAAAGGGTCATTATTCGACATGGCTCAATCCTTCTGTCACCCTTAAGACAAGCGTATCGCCCACAGCTCCATCGTCAGGCCGGGGTAGTCGCCCGAGACATGCACCGCGATGCCGCCCGAGGTTGTCATCTTGCGCCAATAGGGGCTTTCCCGGTCAAGTTCAAAGTAAACCACCCCGGAATGATACGGCACCTGACGCGGCGCCACCGGCAAGGGGCGCAAGGTAATCCCCGGCAGGGCCGAGTTCACAAGCTGGCGAATTTCCTCGACGGGGCCGATTTTGGCCTGCCCGGCAAAATGCCGGCGAACGGTTTCGGCAGGAATATCGGCCTTGACCGCCAGCACGAAACCCGCTGTGGAAATCAGCTTGCGATCGGCAATGATCCCAACGCTGATGCCATATTTGCGGGCCTCTAGCGCGATGGACACGGCAGTCTGTTCCAGAACCGACGACAGGTATTGCCGCAAGCTGCGGATCACCGGCGCGAATGTCGCGGTCAAATTGGCGTGCTGATAAGGTGGAAAGACCGGCGCAACCTTGTCGGCGGCCATGAAGGTTGCCAACTCTCCCGCCAATGCAATGCAGCATCGGTGCAGGTCGGCGGGGTGAATGTTTTCCATCTCCAGCATATTGCGAAACACCGGCAAGGCGCGGTTCACGCACATCAGCAGCAAAAAGTCCTGAATTTCGGCCACACCCTTGGTGGTTCCACTTTCCGACAACCGCCCGGCAAGCGCCTTGACGCGGTGGCCCAAAAGCCCCTCCAGTTCCTGCAAGAACGCGCCCAGGGTGGGGGCTGCGCGCACATCCAGACAAGACGGCATAAAGCCCTTGTCCAGCACCACCTCGCCGTCAGGCTTACGCTCTATTATGCGGGCAATCGGGATTGTCAGGCGATCGGCCAGATCATCCACTTCCAGCGCGAATTGCAGCCGCATCTTGCCAACACCCAGGGTAACGGGTTTGCGCCCCTCGCCCGTGGTATCGGTGACCTCTATTTCAGCCGGGCGAAAGCGGGCGGCAGAGCGTTCGGCCCCGGTCATATCCACTTCCAGCACGCCTTGGCGGCGCTGCGGAACCGACAGGTAGACCACGCAATCCTTTGTTTCCTCGGGCACAGTCAGCGCAGGCGGATGATCGACGGATTGCGGCACGCGAAAGGTGGCGCCATCCGGGGTCAGGCCAGAACAGCCCTTGATGGAGAATTTGCCAATCTTCAAAACCTCGTCGTCAATCTCAAGCGCGTTCACACCCCATAAATAGGGCGCAACCCGCCGCGCCAGACCGCTGATAAGCCCTTCGGCATATCGGTCTGCCTGTTGAAAGTGATGAGGCTGCAAAAACAGCCCCTCGGTCCAGAGAACCTTGCTATCCCAGGACACTGCCAACTCCTCCAACCAAATTCCGTGATCCAAATTCCTTCAGGGCAATCCTAGCCGCCCTTGGTGTATCTGTCATTTCAATCTTTCCAATTGCTTTTTGTAAGCCTTGGCAAATTCCTTGCTGAAAAACTCATGAAAATCATGCTCGGCCTGCTCGGAAATCTCGGCAAACAGTTTTTCATAGGTTTCCCAATAGCGCGATTTGCGGCCTTTGAGCATATCGGCAAAGCCGCCACCCTTACCGATTTTTTCTTCTAATGTCTTGGGGTCCAGCCGCGCCAGCACGTCCTTGATCGCGGCCTCCATGCCGGTGACCATTGCGACCTCATGCGCTTTGATATCGCCCAACGCTTCCTCTACCGCCTCGGCTGCGGGCATATAGCCCTTGCGCGGCTTCACAATGAATTCAACGGCATGTTCGGGGCTAAGCGCAAATTTCAAGGGGTTGTTGCCGCCGGCTGACAGCTCGGTTTTCTCGATCCGAAACTCGGATTTGATCGACGTGCGGGTCATCAGAATTTCACGCAAACCAGCGATCAGCGTGTGCATGACCCCGCCCAGACGCTCCATGGTTTCTTGCAGTTGATCATCGGGGATCGACAGGTCCTCTACCCCGGCACCGCGCAAAAAGGCACGGGCGGCGTCATGGTTGTTGCCTGTGGCAGCGGGGGCCGCGTGTGGCACCGGCTTGGCCGCCACAACTGACGGGCGGGCAGCGGCATTGCGCTGTACAGGCGGCGGTGGCGGAACAACCGAAGACGCCACTTTGGACGAAACCGCCGCCGCAAAAGGCGAGCATTCATCGCCCTGCGGTATATCCTCGCTGGCGGGTGCCGGCTTTGGCTTTTCCGGGGCTGCGGGTAAGGGGCTGGCCTGCGTTGGCGGCAGCAAGTCCTTATCAGCCAAGGGTGGCAAATCGGCCACCGGCTTGGAGGCGACAGGGTTTTGGGCGGGCGGGTTTGGGGCGGGGGGCGGTGCTGCCGGGCTTAGGAAATCATCGTCCCAATCATCCGGTATCACCGAGGGGGCCTGCCTGCGCGCCGAAAAGCTGTCCGAGATCGAGGGCCCATGCTCGCCAAGCGAAGCGCCGGTTGCATCATCCAGCGGGTCAGGCAGCGGGCCAAGAATAGGGTCATCACCATCACCGACATTGGGCAACATCAGGCTGTCAATCGCATCCTCACGAATGACCTGCGAAGGGCCGCGCGGGGCCTGCCCCCCCATCAGGTCATCCAGAAAGTCAGCCCGTTTCGACCCCGGATCATCCAGCAAATCCAACAGGCTTTGGGGCGAGGCGGCGGCCTTGCCATGGGACACCGGGGCATCATCGACCGGCGGCGGTAGCCCTGCCAGCGGGTCGGATGAGGTGCTGGAGGAAATGGCAACAACCATTTCATAGGCCCCCATCGACAGCACATCGCCGTCATTCAGCGGCGTTGGCACCCGGCCCAATGCGTTTTTTCCGTAGTTCAAAAAGGTGCCGTTGGTGGAAAAATCCACTACGGTCACGTCGCCGTTATTATCCTCTATCGCGCAATGATTTTTTGAGATCAGGCGATCCGGGTCGGGCAGCACGACATCATTTTCCGGCCCGCGACCAATAGTCAGGCTGGGGCCGATCATGACGATCGGCGCACCGTCACCGGGCACAGCGCCCGTCGATTGAAATCGCAGTGTTACAGACATTCAGGCATCAGCCTCCGGTAAAGACAGTTACAGCGCCCGGCGGCAAGATAACCCCACCCCCTGCGCACAGGTCCATACCGATGCGCGCCGCTGGTTTCTTGCCTATCATAACCGTCATGGAACCCTTTGCAATCGGATGCGGCGCCGGCGGCGTCACCGAGGCACACATATCCCCCATGCGGGCTGCGGGCATTTTGGCGACAAGCACCGTCACCTCACAGGGGGGCAAGATCGGCATTGGCACCGGCACAGGAACCGGGGCGGGTGGCGCGCACATCGGACAGATATGCATGTCGAAAACGCGGGCTTGGGGGGGGCCGGGCATATCAGATCATCCTTCTGCCGGGGCGATGGGTTTCGTACCCGAAGCAGAACCAGCCTTGATGTTGCCATTGCCGCCCCGGGCAATATCAACCGCACGATCAATCAGAATATCAAGATGCACTTGCATCCGTTCGACATTCATCTTCATCGACAACAGGTTCATGGCAAACACGGCCGCAGAGACGCCATTGGGCGGGGCCGGTGTCTCATTCAGGTCACCGGGGCCAAGCGTGCCATCGGCATACAGGGCCGCCATTGCACAAAATGTCGTATCATCATCCATATCGGCGGTTTCATAGGCATCACGCACCGCGATACGGTTTTCCGGCGTCGGCTTGAATACCCAGCGCTCTGCACAGGCTAAGGGCGGCGGCACAAGCTTGGGCTCCGGGCCAATCAGATCATGGCCGGCAAGGCAGGCCCACCAAGTCGCCTCACGCGGGGGGAGGGCGACCGACAGCAGGCGCAACATGTCAATCTTGGCACCCTTGGCGTCCAGTTCCTTTAGCACAATTTCAATCGCAGCACTGGCGGGCGCTGCAATCGGGGTCTGCAATTTGGTGTTCGCCATCGCCAACATTCTGGCCGCAGGCTCTGGCGGGATTTTTTTGAGGGCTGCAAAACGCTGTGTCATGACATCCTCAGTTGATATTCACAAGCGAGCCCTGGATCACCATGATCCCGCTTGCTTTATGTGTTGCCATACCGCTGGCTTTTGTCTCGATCATGATCCCTTTGATCGTGATGCCTGACTGATCAATGGCGATAGAGTTGCCGCCGACCTTCAGTACGATTTTCTGCTTGGATTCAATTGTGACCGACCCTGTCACATCCGACGAAAAACTACCCGTTACCTTTTCATCAAACTTGCCTTTGGTTTCATGGGTTTGATCACCTTTAACGGCAGCAGTCACGTTGCCATCGACCTTCAAGTCGGAATTGGCGCCGATTTTTTCGTTTTTGTCCGTCTTGATGTCACGATGTTCGGACCCGGTTTCGACCGTAAAGGTCATATCCCCCGTCTTGATGGTTTCAGTTTTGTTGGCGTAAATTGTCTGGGTCAGATCGCCAGGGTCTTTTTTCTCCATGCCGATGGTGATGGTGGCATTGTTCTTGATGATCTCGACATAATCTTTTTCAGATTGAAGTCGCACCAGTTCTTCGCCCTTTTTATCCTCCATCATCAGCTCATTAAACCCGTCGCCGCCTTTGGAACTGTTGGTTTTGATGCCGGATTGCGTCATATTGTCGGGCAAAGCATAAGGCGGCATCGTATCGGCGTTGTAGAGCATGCCTGTGCAAATCGGGCGATCCGGGTCGCCGTCTTCGAATTGGATCACGACCTCTTGGCCGATGCGGGGAACGTGGATCATGCCCCAGTTTTTCCCGGACCACGGCGTTGTCACCCGCACCCAGCAGGTGGTCTTTTCGTCATTCTTGCCGTCGCGGTCCCATGGGAACTGCACTTTGATGCGGCCATATTTATCGGTGTAAATCTCTTCGCCCTTCGGGCCCGTCACCTTGGCAATCAAGATGCCCGGAATGCGCGGCCATGGTGTTGTGCGTTTAGCCCGAAAAGGCGTCGCCTTGGGTAAGGCCGAAAACATGCAGCGATAGACATCACGGTTCTCTTTTTCAAACGTGATGGTATGCGGCACCTTGTCGTTATCCTGCACCTCCTGGCTTTCATCTGTCGCATCGGGCTCGATCTGCATCATGTGGATGCCCGACAAGATCAGGTAATCCTGATTCTCATCATCGCGGAAATGATCAGTCAGCTTGAAAGTAGCCCCGGTGGCAAGCGTGCGAACATTGCCGATGCCATGGCGAACCTGAAATTCGGCGGCGTTCGCCTCCATTTCAATGCGGGCATAAATATCACCCAGGGCCGTTTCGCGGTAACTGCCGGGGTAGCGGTACAGCTCATAGCCCTTGTGGCTGTGCCCCCCCCTTGGCAGCGCCTTGGCCGTTTTCAGATCGGCTTTTGGCTTTTCAAAGTTCCAGTCCTTCAGGGTCACTTTGCCCGGGGTCACCGCCTCGGCACCGCGCCATTCAAACACATGGTCTTCGTTGCGCCGATACGTCGCCTCTCGCAGGAAAAACTTGATCGACGCGGCATCTTCAACCGGGCTATGCGCGCCGATGTCATCAACGATCATCAAATGGTCAACGCTCGCCTTGACGGTGGAATAGAAATAAATCCCTTCTTCCTCCATCAAGCGGCAAATGAAATCATAGTCGCTTTCGTTGTATTGCACCGTATAGACCCGCACATCGGGGGTACGGCTAAGCTGTACGGTAAAATCGGCAAACCCATGGTCGCCCAAGACTTTCTTGATGATATCAATCGCGTTCAAGTCCTGAAAAATGCGGTTGTTGCGGGTTCGCGTCAGAAACCAAAGCCACGGCCGCACCTCTAGCGAATAATACCCATAGCCTTCGTGCAGGCCGATATACTGGGCCTCGACACAGGTGCCGACAAATTCGCGCCAATCGCGGCTGGCATCTTCACCGGTCATTATCTTGACGGTAATCGACTTGCCCACCACCTTGCCCAGATCAAGCTTTCTATCCGGTGACATGAAATCGACAGTCATTTCCGTCAGCTTGCTTAAGCCTTCATCAACACGGGCGGCCTTGATAAACATTTGGGTTTCCGGAAGAGGTCCCTTCATCCGGAGCTTTCGGTTCTCTAAAATTGCTTGGTCGGCCATAATTTTATCCTCTCGTCCCGACAATCCTCGGGTCAGCCGTCGGGTGAAAATATCTCAATCAGTAAGTTTTCATTTCTAAGCCGATCCACAATATCCGGATTAATATGCCAGAATGATGTAGCCGGTGTTTCGTCTCCTAAAAATCGTCTCAGGCCGTATATCGACTCAAAGACATAGCATTTCACCTTGAATGGATAGGCTCCACGCCCAAACAGCATGTCGTTCAATAAGTCCTCACCCCTATAAAGCCTGTAACCTTGGTTGACTGCAAGCAAAGTCATTGGGGCATCGTCATCATCGCCGTGCAATTCTGGGCGTTCTGGTGTGTCGTGCATCACAGGCTCTCCAACAAAGCGGCGAGTTCGGCATCAATCGACTCGGGGTCGGCGGGCCCCGCAAGCGCGCCGAAACCGGCAAGCAGGGCGTCAAGATCATCAGGCCCAGCGTCAAAACCTGCCTCGGCGTCTGGCGTGGCGGCTTTCACCTCCATTGTCACATCCAGCGGACTGCTTTCGGGTGCAGCGCGGATCACGTGCGGGCCAGACCATGGGCCTGCAATCCTTGTGCCCGCGACTGACTGAAAAGACGCAAGCCGCACCACATCCCGCCCGCGCATAGAGACGACAGGCATAAAGCCCCGCCGGATCACGTCTTGCGTGCGGGCCTCGGTCAGGTTGCGTTCGGTGCAGGGCAAGGCCACCTGATCGCCATGCTGATCGGTCACGAAATGGAACGGAATATCATCCAGCGACATGACATCACCCAAAACCATCTTTTGCCCACCGTCTTTCCACGCCTGCGCCACCAAAATCGCCACCAATGCCACCGGATTGGCCCAGAGCAAGCCTTTCAGACCCTCACTTTGGGTAAACTCCTCAAAGGCAAAGGCGTCGATTGGCTCGGTTTTCTTGCCATAGGGCCGGCGCAGCATAAAACGGGGCGCGGCAAGCCCAAGGTAGGCGGCTTCGGGCAGCTTGCGCAGATTTTCCCATGCCAGCGCCGTCAGCGGGTGGCGATCTTCTATCGGCACATCCATGAAACCGGGGGTCATCGCGGTAAAAAATGGCGCCTGCACATGGGCGGCAATTTTGCCCAAGCGGCCTAAAAGATCGGCATGGGGCGGCGTTTCTTCAAAACCATACATACCGAACAGGGCCGAAAACCCGACGGTATCTTCGCTTTGCAAGGGGTCATTCAGCAGGCGAAACAGCCCCGACTGCGCCAGATCATCGACCGCAGCCAAATCTGCGGCAATCTCCTCGGCAGACACATCATAAAGGCTGATGCTCAGCTTTACATCGGTTTCAATGCGCCGGGCCAGCAAATCCAGCGTCCGCCATTGCGATTCCAGCGCCTGAAATTCGGGGTGATGCAACACAAGGCGCATCGCGGATGACATCGCTGTATCGACCGCAGCTTTCAGCGCCTCGGCCGCGGGATTCGGGCCGGGCACGATATGGGGGCCAACGATTTGGCCAAGCATCTCCTCAATCGGCGAAACCTGTGTAAGCCGCCCCGTGGTATCACCGATCAGCTTTTGAAAATCGGTCAGCCTTTTATCGGCAGGTACGGTTGAGGCCGCCGAACGGCCAGAAGTGGCTGCTACAGGCAAAGGAAAGCTATCATTCCAGCCCTGCATGTCTTTCAGCGCCGCAGCAGCCGTCGAGGGGTTTGACAGCCGTGCGCGCAAGCCCTTCAGCGCCTCGAAAAGTTCCAGATTTTCCACCAGCTCATCCGGGTGCAGGTCATCCACCCCCGCCAGTTTGACCGCGATCCCCTTGCCATCCGGCCCGATCGGCAGCACCAGCGTGGTGGCAAAGCCGTCGATCACCTCCTCCACGGTATCAACATCCAGCGCAATGGCGCGACGTTTCGCAAGCGTATCGCCAACCTCCATTTCACCGCGCGCGGCCCGGCCCGAAAAGTCACCGAAAATTGCCAGGCGAAAACGGGGCCTGTCCAAGGCCGCCGCGCTGGGTTGGGGTGCAGAAATTGTGCCAAAACCACTGGCATTGGCGGGTTGGCCCCTTGCCGGGGGCGCGCCATTCGGGGCCGGGGTCGCGGCGGCAGGCCCGCCCAGCAGTTCCTCCAACAACGACATCGCATCTTCCTCCGGCTCGGCCTGTGCTTTGGGGGTGGCGTCTGCGGGGGCGGCCAGCTCTGACCCCAGCAAAGAGTCCAGATCCGCCAGCGGATCAGACAAGGCGTCGGGCACAGCAAACTCTGCCATCAGGTCATCCAATGGGTCGGCGCCCGCCGCCATATCAGCCGCCTCAGATGGAGGTATAGTGCCCAAAAAATCATCCAAACCGGAAATCGGGTCTGGCCCTGGGGCATCCGCCGCGGCCCCCCCCACAGGCAAGTCAAAGGCCGGACTGTCCAATTCTGCGGCAACACAGGCTGTTTCACCGGCCTGCGGCCCAGAGTCTTGCCAAGAGGGCACGGCATCGGCCAGCAAAGCCGCCAAGGCATCATCTTCCAGCGGGTGAATCAAGCCGCCAAGGCCGGTTTTTGCCACCGCGATTTCAATGTCATCGACTGTCGGGGCCGCATCGGCCAGCAAATCCGCCAGCGGATCATCCGAAACCGCCACGGCTTTTGCCGGTCCTGCGGGGGCGGGGGCCGCGCGCCGCAAAGCATCCAATGCGGCGGCGGCTGCATCCGGCGCTTGGGGCACCATCGGGGCAGAGGCGCGCAGGGCATCAAAGGCCGTCCCGGCTTCTGACGCTGCATTGGCCGCGGCCTCTGCTGCCACTTGTTGCGCAAGGTCCGCCCGCACCCGCAACGCCTGCAGCGCAGTGCTTTGGTCCATCTTTGCGACAGAATCAGACGCCAGCGCCGACAGCAGACTTTGGTCTTGCAATAGGTTTTCAATCAGGTTTTCCGCGCCCGACTTGCCATCCATATAGGTCATCAGGTTTGACAATTGTGTCCGCGCATCCAGCAGCTTTTTCAGCGGCTCAACCTTGGCGGCGATCGCGGCGGGGCTGAAATCGTCCATAGATTCAAAGGTGACGTCAACGGCCATATTGCCCTCGCCCGTCAGGGTATTGGGCACCGTAAAGGCCGCGCGCGGCTTCATGCTTTTCATCCGGCTGTCAAAATTATCGACATCAATTTCCAGAAACTTGCGATCCGCAATCGCGGGTTGCGGGGCCTCGGATTTGCCCGCAAGATCGGACATGACGCCCATCACGAACGGCAGTTGCACCTTCTTTTCCGCGCCATAAAGTTCAACATCATATTCGATCTGAACCCTTGGGGCGCGATTTCTGGCAATGAATTTCTGTGAACTGGCCATTATGTCTTCCCTATCATCCCTCGGATTTCGGACCGCAGTTCCGCAATCTCTTTTTGCAGCGCGATAACATGGGCATCAACCTGATCGGTTTCAGACCGCACAAGATCCCGCAGCTTCTCAAACTCCTGCTCGGCATCGCTTTCCACCGCCGATTGCATGGTGTTCACCAGCAGGCCGATAAACAGGTTCAAAACCGAAAACGCGGTCATCACGATAAAGGGCACAAAAAAGGCCCAGGCAAGGGGAAAAACCTCCATCACCGGGCGCACAATACCCATTGACCAGCTTTCCAAGGTCATGATTTGAAAGAGAGAATAGAGCGATTCCCCCACCGTGCCGAACCATTCAGGAAAGACAGGGCCAAACATGATCGTGGCCATGACGGCAAAGACATAAAACACGATCGACAACATGATGACAACCGCGCCCATGCCCGGCAAGGCATCAAACAAAGCCTGCACCACATCGCGCATTTGCGGCACCGCCGACAGAATACGCAGCGCGCGGATCACCCGCAATGCCCGCAACGCCGACAGCCCGTTGCCCGACGGCAAAAGCCCAATCCCGACAACCAGAAAATCAAACACATTCCAGCCATCGCGGAAAAAGGACGTGCCGTAAGCCACCAGCTTTGTCAAAATCTCCAACACAAAAATCGCAAGGATCAACCGATCCAGAAACCAGATAAGGCCACCTGCCCGCTCCATCACCCAAGGCGAGGTTGACAGGCCCAAAAGCGCGGCGTTCACGATGACCAGCGCCATGATCGTGGTCCGCACAGCCGGGTGCTCTACCCAGCCGCGCAGCTTTTCCCGCGACCCATCGGGGGCCGGATCGCCGATCTTTGCCTGATCTGTCATGTCTCCCCCCAGCTTTGTTCGGTTCGCTTTTTACGTCACAGCTTTGGCAATGCTATCAGCGCTTGCAGGCACATGGTGCCCTTTCATCGTACCCAAGGCAGTCTTGCCGGCCTTGGGCCTCTTTCATCCTGCGCCCGAAATGGCATCTGCCCCACGCTTGTCTTCGACATTCCTTTATTCAGTGCCCATGCGCGCAGGTGTTCGGTCCATAGGGCGGTGGGCAGCGTGGTCGTGTTTTCATGTCATTCAAACGAATAGGTAAATTCACCATCGGCGGCGTCAATCGCGACCTTCCTTACCTCACCACCTGTCATCATCCGGCGCAGGAATTCTGCCGATATATCGGGCAGCATGGTGTTGGTGACGATAGCGTCGATCATGCGGCCACCGCTTTCCAATTCCTGACAGCGATCGACGATGGTTTGCACGACGGCCTGACTGTATTCAAACGGCACGCCATGCGCCGCCGTGACCCGCTTTTTGATGCGATTCAGTTGCAGCTTGGTAATTTCGCCAATCATATCAGGCGATAGCGGATAATAGGGGATGGTGACCAAGCGGCCCAGCAAGGCAGGCGGAAAGATTTTCAGCAAAGGGTCGCGCAGCGCCTTGGCCATTGCCTCGGGGTCTGGCATCAACTCGGGGTCGGCGCACAGATCCATGATCATTTCGGTGCCTGCGTTGGTCGTCAGCAAGATCAGGCAGTTCTTGAAATCAATCGAGCGGCCTTCGCCATCTTCCATCACCCCCTTGTCAAAGACCTGAAAGAAAATCTCATGCACGTCGGGGTGGGCCTTTTCGACCTCATCCAGCAACACCACGGAATAAGGCTTGCGCCGCACTGCTTCGGTCAGAACCCCACCTTCACCGTAACCGACATAGCCGGGGGGCGCACCTTTCAGGCTGCTGACGGTATGCGCCTCTTGGTATTCCGACATATTGATGGTGATGACGTTTTGCTCGCCGCCATAAAGCACCTCGGCCAGTGCCAGCGCGGTTTCGGTTTTGCCCACACCACTGGTGCCGGCCAGCATGAAAACCCCAATCGGTTTGGATGGGTTGTCAAGGCCTGCGCGGCTGGTTTGAATGCGCTTGGCGATCATCTTCATCGCGTGGTCCTGGCCGATCACCCGCTTGGCCAGATGGGTTTCAAGGTTCAGCACGGTTTCCAGCTCATCCTTGACCATGCGGCCAACGGGGATGCCAGTCCAATCACCGACAACAGTTGCCACCGCTTGCGCATCGACGATGGGCAAAATCAGCGGGCTGTCGCCTTGCATGGTGATCAGGTCCTGGTTCCTGGCTTTAAGCTGTGCGATCAGCGCCGCCCGCGCTTCTGGCCCCAATGGGCTGGCGGGGGCGTCTTTGGCCTCAACCGGGGCACCGCCCATCCGCAGCTCGGCACGGATGGCAAGGATGTCATCTACCACCGCTTTCTCGGCATCCCAACGGGCGGTCAGGCCGGTCAGGCGGGTTTCTTCCTCGGCCATGGCGAAACTGACGGCGGCGCGGCGGTCTTCGACATCATAGCCAGCGGTTTCATCACGGCCGATGATTTCCAACTCGGTTTCCAGCGCGGAAATGCGGCGGCGGCTGTCGTCCACCTCGGCGGGTACGGCAAATTGGCTGATTGCCACGCGGGCGCAGGCGGTATCCAGCACCGACACCGATTTATCCGGCAGTTGCCGCGCCGGGATGTAACGGGCCGAGAGATTTACAGCGGCCTCAATCCCTTCGTCCAAGACCTGCACCTTATGGTGCTTCTCCAGCATCGAGGCGATGCCGCGCATCATCATGATTGCCTTGGTAGGGCTGGGTTCATCGACCACCACGGTTTGAAAGCGCCGGGTCAGAGCCGGGTCTTTTTCGATATGCTTTTTATACTCGGCCCAGGTTGTGGCCCCGATGGTGCGCAACGTACCCCGCGCCAAGGCGGGTTTCAGCAGGTTGGCGGCATCGCCGGTGCCTGCCGCCCCCCCTGCCCCGACAAGGGTATGGGTTTCATCAATAAACATGATGATCGGCACGGTGCTGGCCTGGACCTCATCAATCACCGAGCGCAGGCGGTTTTCAAACTCGCCCTTCATACTGGCGCCCGCTTGCAGCAGCCCCACGTCCAGGCTCATCAATTTGGCGTCTTTCAGCGCTGGCGGCACATCACCCCGCGCGATGCGCAGCGCAAAGCCTTCAACAACGGCAGTTTTTCCTACCCCCGCCTCTCCTGTCAAAATCGGGTTGTTCTGGCGGCGCCGCATCAGCACGTCAACGACCTGACGGATTTCCTCATCCCGGCCCACAATCGGGTCAATCTTGCCGTCGCGGGCCTGCTGGGTCAGATCGGTGCAAAACTGGGCCAGCGCCTCTTCCTTGCCCATCTGGGCAGGTGCAATCGCGCCGGAATGTTCGCCCGGCGAGACGCCTCCGCCTATGTTTGAACCATCTTGCGCCCGCATGTTGCCTTCAGGAGAGCCATCAACAGCCGCGTCAAAATTATCGGCCAAATCATCGGCTTTGATTTTTCGAAACTCATCCGAGACGCCAAAAAGGATATTCTGCATATCCTTGGTTTTCAACATTCCCAGCACAATATGCCCCGTGCGCACCTGACCAGAGTTGTATTTAAGCGAGCCGTAAACCCAAGCCCGCTCTACCGCGTTCTCCAAGTGGCTTGACAGATCAGAAATGGCCGAGGCCCCGCGCGGCAAAGCATCCAACGCGCGGGTCATATCGCGGGCAAGGTTGGACGGGTCCAGCCTGTAGTGGGCAACGATGCGGTGCAGATCGCTGTCGGCCCCTTGCAAGATCTGGTGAAACCAATGCACGATTTCAACATAGGGATTGCCGCGCAATTTGCAAAAAACAGCGGCGCTTTCAATCGCCTGATAGCCCAATTTGTTCAGTTTGCCAAAAAGCGCAACGCGGCTGATATCGCTCATCTTCAAAACCCTTCCCTATCAAATCCTCAGGCTTTTGCCTGATTGTCATCGTGTTCGTTACCGACTATCCCGCGTTTGACCGCCTGCGCACCAAGCTTCCGGGGATAAGATACAGGTCATCGGCGTCGCTGTCGTCTGATCTGGTGCCGATCCAACTGGTATGGCCCAGCATCGTGGTTTTTCCCAACACTGCCTGCGGCACCTCATCGCTGCGCAACACAAGGTTGATATCCCAATCCAGCGTGTCACCGACATAATTGCGCACAATCGCCTCCAGCCGCGCCAATGAGGGCGAGCCGGGCATCATCCGTTCAAAATCAGCCAGGCTCAGCGGGCCAATGCGCAGCCGGAACTTGGCGGCATGTGACCAGACCTGGTTGCCGATAGAGGTGCCATGGCCAAGCCCGACGGGGCTGCCCAATTGCCAGCGATCACCCGGCTCCAACGCCAGCCACTGGCCGACAAATTGCTGCAAGGTGACGGGCGCACGCACAAACGCCGACATCATCGACACCAACCCCAGCGCATGCCTCGGGCCCGGCGTCAGATGGCCGACGAAATGGCGCTTGGCCATATCGGGCATGGCATCGCGGTTGTTGAAACCCTTTTCATAATGCCCCGAAAGGGCGGCCACCTTGCGGGCGAACGGGTCGCCATCGCGGCCCGCGCGGTTGCCTGTAAGCGAACGATCAAACGAAGGCGCGGGGTGGGCGTTGGCATAGGCACGGTAAAACAGGCCGAACAAGCGATGCGTCAGCATGTTGCCAAAGGCAAGGAAAGTCGGGTCGCGGTGGTTGCGCAGCCGGTCGCGGGCATATTCCGTCAGATGCAGCGGCAAGGGGCCATGCGGGCCAAACAGGCCAAAAAACCGGTTGATCAGCCGCCCCGGTTTGCCCTGCCCCGGTTTGTCCTGTGCAGGCGGCACCATGCGCGCGATGGTCGAGGGAGGAAAAGCCAGCTCTGCCTCTTGCTCCAGCCGGAAAGCTTCTTGCCGGGGGCGACTGCTTTCGCCCAAGCGCGGCAAATCGGGAAACTGCGCCTCAACAATGCGAAGCGCGCGAAAAATGTGATATTTTTCTGGCTGTTGAAGAAGCCGCGCGTAATGCGTCAGATGATCCTCGCCAGCCCCGTTTCCGGTTTCCATCTTGCAATTTCCCCCCGTTGCCGCGTGAACAGCACGGTTTCGGTAAAACTATTGATCGTAACATATCTGCGGAAAAACCGCTCCAGCACCGAGGCAAGCACATAGGCACTTGTCCCCTCAAAAAAGCTGTCGTCGAACCCCAGTTTCAATTCCAGCCCGCGCACGGCAGTTGACAAAACACCATCCGACATGCGGCGCACGATCGGGCGGCTTTCAATTGAAATCATACCCTCAATCTGCTTTTCCACGGTTTTATCGGCGGCGGGCGCATAGATGCCAACCAACTCGCGCAGGGCCTTTATGCCGCCACCGTTGTCTGTATCGGCAATGGACAGGTAATTCAGGCTTAGATGGCTGATCAAGCGCCACGCGGTATCCCCCTGCCCCAGACTCGGGCGCGGACGCGTGGGCGAAACGGGGGTGGTCACATGGGCCACCGGGCCGCCATCGGGCAGATGAAATATATCCGCCCCCCCCGTAGACAAGAGCAGCGGCAAATCGCGGTTGGTACAGGTGGCCTGCACCGATAACTGCCCCAGATCGACAGGATAGGGCGCTTGCTGCGGGTCAACCAAGGTCAAATAAAGCTCTGATCCCAGGTAAGACGTGCGCACACCCTTCAGCCGCTCTTTCTCGCTGCGCTGCCGCATCCGGCGAAACTGGGTGTAATAGGACGGGTGCATATCGCCCGCTGCCGTGAAATCATCCGAGGAATAGAAGGCGCGAAACTCGACATCCTTATCCCCTTTTTCGGAAATTCCGTGCACCGATTTCACAGAATAAATCTCAAAGTCCAGGGGCGCGGTGCGGTCGGGGACAATATGATGTTCAACATCTGCCGTGGTCAGCAGCACCCGGTCACAGCGCTTTTCAAACAGGTTCACGGCGGGGGTGGCATGCAGGGTAAACGCCTCTGGTGTGACCGACGCAGCCAGATCAGGCATGCCATCACGCAGCATGATGTAAATATCAACCTCGGTGCCCTTTGCCTTTTTCAACGCAGGCGACAGGCCCGACAGATCCACAAAATGGAACCGCTCGGGCATGCCGAAATACTCTTGCAGCAGGCGGTAGCCATCAAAAGACCGTTGCTGCGTGGGCAACAGCGCCTCTTTCATGTCAAAGCCGCGCGGGGTGACCTTGGCCCCCGCCAAATCCAGTACCCAATCGGCCCGGCGGTCGGTAGAGCGGGCCGCCATTCCGGTAACCTGGGTGCACAGCAATTCATGCAAATCCCAGTTACGGCCGATCTTGTTGTTCAAAAACAGCGTTAATTTATCCAGCGAAAGGCCCGAAATCGGTTCAACCCCACGCCGACGCAGACGCAGCCGAATACCTGCCCTCGCCTCTACCTCGCGCGAAATGCCTGCCGCGACCAACTCACCGCGCCCCTCCAGATATTCGGCCTCGACAATATCAATCGGCCACAGCGTGACATCCTGTGAGGTGGTGAAAACACAGGCGGTCTGATCGCCCTCGCCCAAAGCCGAGCGCAATTGTGTGCCGCGTGCCAAAGTATAGCCATCGGCCATCGCGGCATTGGCGGGGTCGGGATCAAAGGCCGCAACCATCATCGAAGGGGTAGGGGCCAGATAATGCGGATAGACTATTTCAAGCAGATGCCGGGTAAACGCCGGGAATTGCAGCTCCATTTCCAACTGCACACGGGCCGACAGAAACGCCACACCTTCCAGCAGACGTTCAACATAAGGGTCAAGCACCTCGGCGCTTTCCATCCCCAACCGCGCGGCGATCTTGGGGTACGCCTCGGCAAATTCCCCGCCCATCTCGCGCAGATAAGACAGCTCATTTTCATAATGTCGTAAAAGCCGGGTATCCATCAGCGCTTCCGTACCGAGGCCACGCCGGGGCCCGGACGCTCCAATTTCAATTCACCCGTTGTGATATCAACTTCTGATCGCAGATACAGCTCCATCGGCAGGGGGTGCGCCCACATATCGGCAGCGATATCAAAGGTAACCAGAGTTTGGCCCCTGGATTCAGTATCGCGCAAGATCACATCCAAAGATCCCGGAATGATGCGCGGTTCAAACTTTTCTATCGCCCTGTGGATCGAGGTTCGGATTTTTGTCGCCCGCGCGGCTGTCGAAAACTCACCCGCAACCTCTTGCACGCCATAGGTCAGCACCGAATTGGTGACATTGGGATAGCGGTCAGGATCAACGAGAGAGCTGTTGTCAAAAGTGTTCAGCAACCAGACCAGATCCCGCTGAATGATCTCGCGCAGGCGGCGCAGATCAATCACCCGGCTGTCGCGGGTTTCCTTGGGGTTGGTCGGGTCATCATCGGTCAACCGATCAAGCAGCGAGGGCTGGAGCCGTTCGGTTAACGCATGTTCGACCATCAGCTGACCTCATCGGGTTGGGTCAGGATCAGGCTGCGCAGGTCCATCAAGGCCGTATCGCCCGCATCCGTGGCAAGCAGGCGCTGACCACGGCCCAAAAAGGTATCCGCCCCGATGTCGATCCAATTGGTTTCACGCGCCAATTTTTCAGCCGCGCTGCCATGGTCAGCGGTTCCGGCATAGCGCGTCGGAATCAGCGCCACGATGTCGCCGCCGTTGCGCAGTGTCAGCTTTACCGGCGTCCAGACACAATCGCGCAAATCGGCAGGGGCCTCGGCGGTAATGCTGCCGATCTGATTGAACGGCAGCCAGAAATAGCGCCCGTTTACAACCACTTCCAACACCGGGCCAAGCCGCATGTCGGCATCTGCCACCCATTCAAACGGGGCATCATTCAGCGTGCCGGCAACGGCAGGTGCCGCCTCGAACGCCCGCGCCCGCAAGGCCGCAGCATCAGCAATGCGGCCCGCAGCCTGTACCTTGAGCGCCTCAATCAACAGGGCAACCCATTCTTGCGGCTCACCAAATACCAACGGATCTTTTTCGCCCGAAAACACCTTTTCGCGGTAAACCTCGCAGATGATGCCCTCACGGTAGGTTTGCGCCATTGGCGTCGCCAATGCATCCAGTTCCGCCGAAACCTTTAGCTGAGTGATCGCGCGTTTCCAATCACCCATCACCGACAAAAGCTGGAACAGGAAAACCCGCAGCTTTGGGTCGGCGGCATTGGCCCTGATCCGGGCTTGCAGGGCGACGAGTGCCGCCTCGGGGTTGCCCTGACGGATCAGATCTTCGGCGCTTACTGCCTTGCCTGATTGTTCCTTGCCGCTGTCCATCAAAATTCCTTTCATGCTTGCCCAATATCACGCCGGGTTCGGCCCGGCACAATACCTGACAAGCCCAGCCATGGACCCCATGCCAGCAAAAAAAGCGATCCGGCCCCAAAACAGGGCCGGACCGGTGCGCCCGATTAGACCGTAAGCGAAGCGTTGTTCTTGACGCGGCTCCAACGGGTAACCTTGTCTTTTTCCATCTGGCCCTTGACGCTCTGTTGCTTGTAGGTGATTTCGATGGCACCGAATTGAAAGATAACCGTTTCTTCCGGTGTGTCATCGCCATCCGACCCGGACCAACTGATGTCTTGCACCATGACCAGACGGAACTCGAACCGCATAAACACGCCGCCAGTCACGCTTGTCGATTCACCCGACCGGCGCAATTCAACGGTCATGTCCTGATAGTGTTTACCGGTCACAAGCCCATGAAACAGGCCGGCAGAAGCCGAGTCGGTTTTCTTGGTGATCGTGAACTCTTTGAATGTTGCCTTGCCGGCACCACCGCCAGAGCTGAGCGAGCCGATATTGATATTGTTTTCTGCGCCAATCTCAAAGGACAAAATCTCGAACGCGCCCTTCTTGGAATAGGCTTCATCCTGGGTTTCGCCCGGAATACCGCCAATATCTACGGTTTCCGAGCTATGTGTTTTCGAAAAAAGAAATGCGTCAAAAGACATCTGCAGTCTCCATTTACTGAGTTGACCGGCTGACGGCCTTTCCGTAACCGGTACGAATTCCTTGCGGAACCCGCTGATAAAACGGCATCCTAAGATGCCTCGTTAAGGATGGCTTGCGGAAAATACCCGACTTAACCACCGTTCAATGACGCCCTGTCCCTCAGGGCGCTTGGCATTACCCCTTTTCAGAAGGCAATTTTGACGTAAGCCGCAATGAGACCGAAAGGCCCTCAAGCTGATAATGCGGACGTAGGAAGAATTTGGAGGTGTAGTAACCTGGGTTTCCCTCAACCTCCTCGATAACGACTTCGGCTGCGGCCAGCGGTCTGCGCGCCTTTTCATCCTCGGGTGATGATGCCGATGCAAAATCAACATATTGGTTGATCCAGTCCTGCAGCCACGCTTGCATATCTTCCCGGCTTTTGTACGACCCGATTTTGTCCCGCACAATACATTTCAGATAATGCGCAAAGCGGCAGGTAGCGAAAAGATAGGGCAAACGCGCCGCAAGATTGGCGTTGGCGGTTGCATCTGCATCATCATATTCGGCGGGCTGGTGCAGCGATTGCGCCCCGATAAACGCAGCAAGATCCGAATTTTTACGGTGAATCAACGGCATCATGCCATTGCGTGCCAACTCGGCCTCGCGGCGGTCAGAAATGGCGATTTCGGTTGGGCATTTCTGGTCGACGCCGCCATCATCCGACGGGAAAGTATGCGAGGGCAGGTTTTCAACCGCGCCGCCCGACTCAATCCCCCTGATCCGCGAGCACCAGCCATAGGCCTTGAACGAGCGGTTGATATTCACAGCCATGCCGTAAGCCGCATTGACCCAAGCGTATTTCTCCGAATCCGCGCCTTCGGTATCCTCTTCAAAGGCAAAGGCATCCACTGGGTCGGTTTTAGCACCATAGGGCAAACGGCCCAAAAAGCGCGGCATCGCGAGGCCAACGTATTTACTATCCTCGGATTCGCGCAATGACCGCCAGGATGCATATTCCGGCGTCTGGAAAATCTTGGTCAGATCGCGTGGATTGGCAAGCTCTGACCAGCTATCCATCTGGAAAAGCGTCGGTTTCGCCCCTGTGATCAGCGGCGAATGGGCCGCCGCGGCGATCTTGGACATTTCGGCCAGCAACTCTACGTCAGGTGGGGAATGATCAAAATGGTAATCGGCAACCAATGTGCCATATGGCTCGCCCCCAAACTGCCCGAACTCTTCCTCATAGATCTTTTTGAAGATCGGCGATTGATCCCAAGCCGTGCCTTTGAACTTTTTCAGCGTCTTGCCCATATCCTTTTTGGAAATGTTCAAGACGCGGATTTTCAGCATCTCGTCGGTTTCAGAGTTGTTCACCAAATAATGCAGCCCGCGCCATGCGCTTTCCAACTGCTGAAAATCGGCGTGGTGAATGATCAGATTGACCTGCTCTGTCAGCTTCTTGTCAATCTCGGCGATAATACCCTCAATGGTCCGCAGCGCGTCATCCGACACCAAGGCAGTATTGCTAAGCGCCTGTTCGGCAAGGGTTTTAACCGCTTGCTCTACTGCTGTTTTGGCCTGGTCCGATTTCGGACGAAACTCTTTTTGCAGCAAATTGGCGAATTCCGAAGAGCCGAATGCTTCTTGTGTCGCACCGCCCGATGATTGTAGCTCTGTTTCGGCCATGTCTTACCCCTTGTCTTTCTCGGCTGCATCGCCCTTGGGCGCAGGTTGTGCCGCCAATGCCGAAAGCAAAGCCGGGTCCTGGATAACGGTGGCAATCAGGTTTTCCGCGCCCGACTTGCCATCCATATAGGTCATCAGGTTTGACAATTGTGTCCGCGCATCCAGCAGCTTTTTCAACGGCTCAACCTTGGCGGCGATCGCGGCGGGGCTGAAATCGTCCATAGATTCAAAGGTGATGTCAACGGCCATATTGCCCTCGCCCGTCAGGGTATTGGGCACCGTAAAGGCCGCGCGCGGCTTCATGCTTTTCATCCGGCTGTCAAAATTATCGACATCAATTTCCAGAAACTTGCGATCTGCAATCGCGGGTTGCGGGGCCTCGGATTTGCCCGCAAGATCAGACATGACGCCCATCACGAACGGCAGTTGCACCTTCTTTTCCGCGCCATAAAGTTCAACATCATATTCGATCTGAACCCTTGGGGCGCGATTTCTGGCAATGAATTTCTGTGAACTGGCCATTTTTGGGCTCCCTGAATTTTAGAAGTATGTCTTGTAGCATGCAGCCAAGACGGGCCTTTGGTCAATAATCGTCCTCATCCGACAGCCCTCCGATTGTTTTGACATTGGGATATCCCCCCGAGGCCATATCTTTGACAATTGTAATAAAATCCGCACCGACAAGACGTTTTGCCCGCTCAAGCAGCATCGGCACCGGGCTGGAAGGTTCGGCCTTGGCGTAATAGGAAATCAGCCGATCCAACGTATTTCGCACATCTTGTGGCCCATTGATGGCACCCCCACCAGCATTAGATGCAGGTCGCGCGGCCGTCTCGCTGGCGGCGGCTTCGCCCGGATCATCTGTTTCGCCCTCGGCGACCGCATCAGCCCCAATGCCAACATCTGAAAAATGACGAAGGGCTTGCTTCAATAATTTCTCCAAAGGACCAAGATCTGGCCCCTGCCCCGGTATCTGTTCGTCAAAAACGACGCCAATCGCTTTCACATCAGCCAAGGCGCTGGCAATTGATTCCCTGACGACCAGCAATTTATCCGGGTCCGTATCCTGAAACGCGGCGGAAATCGTGCCTGTGTCGGGAATGGTTTCCATGCCTGCCGGCGGTGCCATCTCTTCTGCTGCGATTGCAAAATCGCGCAAACTGATCCGGCCAAAGGCCCGGCTTTCGGTCAGCGGGGCCAAGCGCACGGCGCGTAAAATCGTGTCACCATCAACCAGTGATGAAACGGCATTGACCCGCATCGTGGGGTCATTGTCGTCATCGGCATCAAGCTGCGGGTGGCAGCTGTCCCACCACATTTCCAGGCATCCGCGAATATAGCCGGTAGACTCTGCAAGCCCTTGAAAACCATTAACTCTTATCAAGGAATGTGCAAGAAGTACCGCCGCGCGAAGATCATGGCTGCGGCTCAGGACATCGGCGGCGTGAATGAAAACCTCATCATGGTCAGGGTCTTCGGCTGCAATGATGCTGTCACCGACCTGACGTTCCTCGCCGGGTTGTGCAGCAAGCTCCAGCGATATGAACGCGGTGTCATATTCAAGGTTTTCACCACTGGGTTCAGCATCGCCGTGGCTGGTGAGAAAAGCAGACAGGTCCATTAAAAGCTCTCAAAGTTCTTCATGTTCAAAAATATACAGGCGGCATGTCGCGCAAAGGTTAGCAGAACAAACCTTTCAAGCCAGCGTTTTCTGACGACAATCTGAATCCGCATCAAAAAACTTCGTAGACTTTCACCATTCGGCTGAAAGGGGGAAATACCGGTCGTGGAATTTGGCCCCTGCCCAGGGGCTGAATTCAATTTCGTTCCCCTTGGGCGATACAAAAAAATCATCACTTTCGATCCAGGCTTGACCGAATCTGATATTTCGCGTCTGCTTGCGGCAGTTTTTATGACTGTTTTTTCCCCCGGAGGGGACAATGAGCGAATTTAAAACCGAGGGTGCCGAGCTGAAAAAGCTCGTCAAACTGGCGCGCAACAAAGCGCTTTCCTTTGCGTTCTGCCCCGCGACCGATGCTGATGCCCTATTTTCCCTGCACCGCCGCAAAAAGCCCGCTATCTTGGGCAAAATACTGCGCAAGGAATCAGAGCAGACCAAGGTCGCGTTTGGCACAGTTACGGCTGAGGGCAAAACCCTGACCTTGGCTTGTGAAAAGCTCGTACCAGGGCTTGCAAAAAAGCTGAAGAAATACTTCCGCTTGCAGAAGCTGTCCCTGAAGGTGACGGTTCTGGATGCGGGCGGGCAAGAGGTGGCGGGCTAAAAGCCGCGGCACCCCAGCCCGAAAGCGGCCGCCATAACCTTGCGCCCGCGACTTGATGATTTGTGACGATCACCGACAGCGCCTCTGCTATCTTTGGGCCAGCGCATGTGGAAAAACTCTCTGGCGCGAATGATCCGCCCAAAGGCGAAACGCCATAGGCCAGCAAAAATGTTGCAGATGGTTTTCAAAATCGCTTTGGGGAACCAAAGCCGTGATGGTTATGTTATGCAAGATCGAACTTTGAAAGAATGCCCCATGATCCGCACGACATTTTTTGCAACCGCCCTTTGCCTTTTTGCCCCTGTCTTACATGCCGAAGTGGTCGGCAAGGTCGGGGTGGATTGGTTCGGCAATGATATCATCATCGAAAGCATCAACGACCCAAAGGTGCAGGGTGTAACCTGCCATCTGGCCTATTTTGAACGCGGTATCATCGACAGGCTGCAACAGGGAAACTGGTTTGAAGACCCCTCGAACTCTTCCATCGCCTGCACACAAACCGGGCCGATCGCCATGGGTGACATCAAGCGCGGCAAAGGCGGCGAAGAGGTGTTTCGTGAAAGCCAGTCGATCATTCTGAAGTCAATTCGCGTGACGCGGGTTTATGATGAGAAAGCCCAAACTCTGATCTATCTGGCGCATGGCAGCGAGGTCAGCAAAGGGTCGGCGAAAACCTCTATTTCCGCGATTCCGCTGTATCAGGCCAAGTGATCACAGATCAAAGCTGGCGAAGACCGGGGCATGATCGCTGGGCTGTTGCCAGCCGCGCACATCGCGCAAGATACGGCTGGAATGGCCCGCTGTCGCGATATCGCCGGTGGCCCAGATATGATCGAGCCGGCGGCCTTTGTCGGCGGCATCCCAATCTTTGGCGCGATACGACCACCAGCTATACAGCAAACCTTCGGGAATATCGGCGCGGGTAATATCGGCCCAATCACCAGCCTCCATCACCTGGTTGAAATGCTCTACCTCGATCGGGGTATGGCTGACGATTTTCAGCAAGGCCTTGTGGCTCCAGACATCATCCTCACGCGGGGCGATGTTCAAATCACCGACCAGAATGGAGCGGGACGGCTTTTCCCAACGGAACCAATCCCGCAACTCGGTCAGATAATCCAGCTTTTGGCCGAATTTTTCGTTCTGTTCGCGGTCAGGAATATCGCCGCCTGCAGGCACATAGCAATTATGGATGGTCACCCCATTTTCCAGCCGCGCCGCAACATGGCGCGCATGGCCAAGCCCGGCAAAATCCTTGTCGCCCGCATCCATGATCGGCAGCTTGGACAAGATCGCCACACCATTATAGCCCTTTTGCCCCCGCGCCACCATGTAGCGATAGCCAAGCGCTTGAAACTGCTCCAGCGGAATGTTTTCTACCGGGCTTTTGCATTCCTGCAAACACAGCACGTCTGGCGCCTCATCTGCCATCAGCCGGGCAACCAACCCTTCGCGCAGACGGACAGAGTTGATGTTCCAGGTGGCAAGGGTGAAAGACATTGGCGGCTCCTGTGCAGGCGTAGCAATACCCTAGTGCCGGGCGACCAAAGCCTCAACCCCTTGGTGCACGCAGCGCCGGTTGTAAAAAAGCCGGTTGTAAAAAAGACCGGGCGCAGCACCCGCTGCAACCCGGCCCAGTACAACAGGGAGGAAACCCCAGTTAAGCCCAAAAAGGTTAACCAAGCTTGCTCGGAAATGGAATTTCATGCGTTAGCCAAAAAAAGACCGGGCACAAGGCCCGGCCAAGGTCCAACAGGGAGGATGCCGCGCCATAACCCCGACGCGACAAGGGGAACCAATGATTCAACCTTACGCTACAATTTCGCAATAATCATCGGGTAGCTGACGATTCTAGCCGTTGTATGGCAGTCAGGCAACAAGTCGGTATCCGCCCGACTCGGTTACCAGCAAACGCGCGTTTGATGGATCAGGCTCTATCTTTTGGCGCAGACGGTAAATATGTGTCTCTAACGTGTGGGTCGTAACCCCTGCATTATACCCCCACACCTCATGCAGCAGCACATCCCGCGCCACCACCGCCGACGACGCACGATACAGAAACTTGAGGATATTTGTTTCTTTTTCCGTCAAACGGATCTTTTTTTCCTTGTCATCCAGCAGCATTTTTTGCGCGGGTTTGAAAGTATATGGCCCAAGCTGGAACACGGCATCTTCAGATTGCTCATGCTGGCGCAACTGCGCCCGAATTCGGGCCAACAGCACAGGAAACTTGAACGGCTTGGTGATGTAATCATTGGCGCCAGCGTCAAGGCCCAGAATAGTATCGGCATCGGTATCATGCCCGGTCAGCATCAGAATCGGGCTTTTCACCCCCACCTTGCGCATCCGGCGACACAATTCGCGCCCATCGGTATCAGGCAGACCGACATCAAGAATCACAAGATCGTACAAGGCCTCTTTGGCCTTTTCCATGCCCTCGGCACCTGTGGCGGCCTCGAAAACGTCGAAATCTTCGGTCATGACCAACTGCTCGCTCAACGCTTCGCGCAGGTCATCATCATCATCCACCAAAAGAATTTTGCGCAATTGTGCCATTGTCGTTCTCCTCTTCACTGTGATTGAGATGCGCCCGAAGCACGGTTTCGACAAGATATGCGTCAAACTTCTCACGCGGACGTGTGCGCTATGGGCTTTATGTTTCAATTTCCCCGCGCTGCGGTTACATCACTTGCAGGATATGAGGGGGCAAGCATGGCCTTGGGTCTGTCGATAGTTGAAAAATTGACCCGCGCACGCGGCGATTTGCGCATGGGCGTGCCGGTGTTGCTGCGCAACGGCGATCAAGCGGCGCTGGTAATCGCAGTCGAGGCGCTGACGCTTGACAGGCTGACCGCCTTGCGCAGCCTTGGGCCGTTGGAACTGGCACTGACCGCGCGGCGGGCTGAAACGCTGAAAACCCCGGCCTATGACGGCGATCTGCTGCGCATATCCGTACCGCCCGAGGCCGATCTGGCGTGGCTGCGTGCTTTGGCCGACCCGGCCGATGATCTGCGCTTTCCGATGAAGGGCCCGCTGCGCTGCCTGCGCGACGGCCCCGCCGACCTGCACCGCGCCGCGATCCTTCTGGCAAAATCAGCACCGCTTTTGCCTGCGATTCTTGCCGTGCCTGTCGCACCGACCCTGGCCGGCACCGAGGCGCTGACCCAGTTGTTCCTGCCGGCAATCCTGCCCGAGCTTGGCCGCGCCTCGCCCCTGCATCCGGTCAGCGCGGCCCGCTTGCCGATGGCTGCGGCGGGCGCGGGGCGTGTGCATGTGCTGCGCCCCGAAGATGGTGGGCCAGAACATTACGCGATAGAGGTCGGTCGCCCGGACCGGGCTGCCCCCGTTCTGGCCCGCCTGCATTCGGCCTGCTTTACCGGCGATGTGCTGAACAGCCTGAAATGTGATTGCGGCCCGCAACTTCACGCCGCCCTTACCCAGATGGGGGCCGAGGGGGCAGGCGTTTTGCTATATCTCAACCAAGAGGGGCGCGGGATCGGGCTGGCCAACAAGCTGCGCGCCTATTCCTTGCAAGACCAGGGTTTTGACACTGTCGAGGCCAACCACCGGCTTGGCTTTGAAGATGATGAACGGGATTTTCGCCTTGGCGCGGCCATTTTGCGCAGTCTGGGGTTTTCATCAATCCGCTTGCTGACCAACAATCCTGCCAAGATCAGGATAATGGAGGCGATGGGAATTACCGTTGCCGAACGCGTCCCGCTGCGTGTTGGACAGACCAATCAAAACGCATCCTATCTGGCGACCAAGGCCGCCAAATCGGGGCATCTGCTATGAGCGTGCATGATATTGTTGTATCCCCCGGCGGCGCACGGTTTGCGGGGCGCAAATTTGCCTGCACCATCGGGCGCGGCGGTGTGACAACCGACAAGCGCGAAGGTGACATGGCCACGCCTGTAGGCACGCATCGCATTCTGGGCATGTTCTATCGGCCTGACCGTCTGCGCGGCGCCCGCTTGCCGCGTTGGGCCCAGCCGATCGGTTTGCGTGATCTTTGGTCGGATGATGTTGCAGACCCTGACTATAACCACCTTGTCCGTGCGCCCCATCCCTTCAGCCACGAAACCATGCGCCGCGCAGACCCGTTGTATGATCTGGTGCTGATGACCGATTGGAACTGGCCCGACGCGGTGCAAGGCCGCGGATCGGCCATTTTTCTGCATCGCTGGCGGCGGGTCGGATACCCGACGGCGGGCTGCGTGGCCTTTGCCCCCGCCGATCTGCTTTGGATCGCGGCGCGGCTCAGGCTGGGCGCGCGGTTGGTGGTGGCCCCCTCTATCGGCCCAAGGCCGCGTCAGCCATAGTCCCGCGCGCCGAAAATGGCCGAACCGACGCGGATATGCGTGGCCCCTGCCGCAATCGCGGCCTCAAAATCACTGCTCATCCCCATCGAAAGGCCGTCAAGGCCGTTGCGGGCAGCGATGGCGGCCAAGGCTTTGAAATGCGGGGTGCTATCTTCATTTTCGGGGGGAATACACATCAGGCCGCGAATCGGCAGGGCAAGCTGGCGGGCTTCGGTGATGAAATCATCGGCCTCGGCGGGCAGAACACCGGCTTTTTGCGGCTCTTCGCCAATGTTGATCTGGATAAAAATATCGGGGCTGGCACCGCGTTGCTGGGCCAGCGCGGCAAGTTTCCTGGCCAAGGACGGGCGATCAAGCGTATGGATCGCGTCAAACAGCGCGACCGCTGGTTTGGCTTTGTTGGTTTGCAGCGGGCCGATCATGTGAACCTGAACCGGGCCGAATTCGGCGCGCAGATCGGGCCATTTTCCAGCCGCTTCCTGAACGTAATTTTCACCGAAAATCATCTGCCCTTCGGATAGAACAGCGCGGAGCCGATCAAGCGGCTGAACTTTTGAAACGGCGATCAGGGTCACGCTGGAAGGCGCGCGGCCTGCGGCGGTGCAGGCAGACATCAGACGGGATTTTATAGCTGAGAGAGACATTTCAGGCGGCCTTTTTGGGTGCGCGGTGACTGTTGGCACCAAATCACAGGTTGACCGCGTCAGTCTATCAGGCTTTGCGTGGCCATCAGGCTTTGCGTGGCGCTGTCAACGGCTTTACCAACGCGCAGGCTGTGGTTTCCGCTGGCTATAAACACTTGCGCCCGTGGCGCATTGCCACGAAATACCGCGTCAGTGCCCGTGCCGGTTTGATCAAGATCGACGATCGCGCCAAATTCCATGCCGCCATCCGTGACCCTGCTAAACCGCGCCGTGATACGGGTGCCCGCGGCGGCATTGGTTTTTCCGTTGACATGGCTAAGGCCCATTTTGGCCTCACCCGTCAGGGCGATCTGGGCGGTTGCAAGATTTGGGGCAAAGCCCAGGGATGCAGCAAAAGCCAGCACATATGCCCTGATTTTCATCGCCATCTCCTTTGTTTGAAAGCGCTTGCAAGACCCAAGGTCTGGCGCGGCGGATCAGCCCAAGATGGTACGGCGCGGCGAATTTGGCAAGCCAAAGACGCAATGGGTGGGGATATGCCGGCTTTGCCGCCCCAAAATCGCTAGGAAACCTGCGCTGGCGGTAAAAAGAAAAGAGCGGGCACAAGGCCCGCTCTTTCCCTAAGACCAATCCGGTTGGATCAGAACTTGAAGGTCACGCCGAAGTCTGCGCGTGTTTCTTTGGTTTTTGCACCAACGCGTGCTGCAGCACCCGACAGGTTCTCGTCGCCAACCGACTCAACCCGTGCGATACCGCCGGAGACGGAAGCACCGCCACCCAGGTCGTATGCAGCGCCAACACCGAACGACTGCTGCTTAAGAGCAATACCCATGGTGTTCGCATCAAACTTGGCTTTGCCGTAACCCATCGAAAGGGTCAAAGCGTCCATGGTGTAAGAAGCGTTGAAGCCGTAAGCCTGAGCGTCTGTCTTCACGCCAGCGCCGTCTTTCAGACGTGCGTCGGAGTACAGTGCCGAAACTTTGATGGCGTCAAATGTAGCACCACCGAATACGGACACAACGCTAGCAGCACGAAGGCCTGCAAACTCGTGGTCACCATAGCCCAAGCCAACATAGCCTGTGCCGAAGTTGTACTTAACGCCAGCAGCATAGCTGTCGTTGGTTGCAGTGTGGCTAGTTGCCAGCTTGCCGGACAGCGAGAAAGTTACCGGGCCAGTCGAGTAGGTGTAGTTTACGTTGTGACCGATACCCATACCCATGATGTCGCCCAGTTCGTCGCCAACCAGCGCTTCTGCAACGTCATCAACGTCCAAGCCATCCCAACCGATGTCGGACAGGCCAGCAACTTCGTCAGCTTCTGCAACAGCACCGAAGGACAGCTTGCCGAATGCACCCGACATGTAAACAGTTGTGTCGTCGTTGTCGACCGAACCGCCATTGTTGGTTACGATGTGGTTGGTGTTGAAACCAAACTGCAGGCCACCATCGGATTCGCCCGAGCCGTTAAACTCGATGTTTACTTTGTTCAGCAAACGTGTCTTTTCAACGCCTTCGCTGTTGTAGACCAAACCAGCGATTGCCTTACCCGATACCGAGACTTCAGCGTGTGCGATGCCAGCGGTTGCGACAAGTGCGGATGTCGCGATCAAAATCTTTTTCATGTTTTCCCTCGTGTTTTTTCAAAGGTGCTGCCCAACTCAAGGAAATTCGAACTGGGTATGCACTTCTAATCCACCGTTACGCCCACGATTGCAACGAAGACTGGGGCAGCAATGTGGAAAGACGTCATGTGTGGTGCGTCAATGTCACAGTGCACCGCCCGGCAGGCGGGTTTATCGGATAAAAGCGGCCCCCGCGCGGGGAATTGCAGGGCCGGGCAATGCCCAAGGCGGCGGCGCACCCCAAGGCGGGCCTTTGTTGGGGCGCCCTATGGGCATGCAAACGGGTGATGCGCGGGTGATTCCGTGCTTAATATCCAGTCTACACCCTATATAAGGCCAAAACTTGGCCAGTAATGCGTGCAATGCCTTGAAAGCCCTTGTTCCACGGGGGGCGCTAAGTTAGACACTCCTAGTTAAGAGCCGGGAGACCCGTATGAGCCTGCATCCTTTCCTTCGCGCTGCCATGTTTGGGGCCGCGGTATTTTCATTGACCGCCTGCGGCGGAAGCATGGGCCGCATGTTTGGCGGCCCGTCAGATGTTGAGTTGGTGCGCGCAGCCGCGCAGCGCAACAATGACGCAGAATATGAAATGCGCGCGCAGCAAGACGATCTGGTCCGTACCGGCGTAAGGGATAACGGGTCGTCATTCTGGGATCTGTTCAACAAATCCGACGATCCGAACACCAAGGTTGAGGTGAACAAGTATATCTGGAACGCCTCGCTGGATATTCTCAGCTTTTTGCCGGTTGAGACAGTGGACCCGTTCACTGGGGTTATCGTGACCGGATACGGCGTGCCGCCGGGTGGCGGGCAGGCGTATCGCGCAACAATTTACGTTCAAGACCCGGCATTGGATGCGCGCAGCCTGAAGCTGTCGTTGCAAACGCGGGGCGGCGCCTCGGTTAGCCGTGACACGCAGCGCGCGGTTGAGGATGCGATTCTGACCCGGGCGCGGCAGTTGCGGATTCGCGACAGCAAGCTGTAAGGGCGCGGCCACGGTCGGATTCAGGTATTTTTGCCAAGACGAAACTCATCGGGTCTCTGGACCTTGGGGGTGGTGTTGGGTTAACTGCGCGGAAAATCTGATCTCTTGCCAAAAGGCCTAGTACATCATGCCCTATGAACCCGCAGCAATTGAAAAGCGTTGGCAAGAGGCCTGGGAGAAGGCCGGTGTGTTTACCGCCACGCGTGACGCCTCGCGCCCCAAATACTATGTGCTGGAGATGTTCCCATACCCCTCGGGGCGCATCCATATGGGCCATGTGCGCAACTATACCATGGGCGATGTGGTGGCGCGGTACAAGGCCAGCGCGGGTTTCAGCGTGCTGCATCCGATGGGCTGGGATGCCTTCGGGATGCCCGCCGAAAATGCCGCGATGGAACGGGGCGGGCACCCGAAAGACTGGACCTATGGCAATATCGCCGACATGCGCGGGCAGATGAAGCCACTGGGCCTGTCGATTGACTGGAGCCGCGAATTTGCGACCTGCGATGTGGAATATTACGGCCAGCAGCAGGCGATGTTCATCGACATGATGGAAAAAGGCCTGGTCTACCGCAAGAATGCGGTGGTGAACTGGGACCCGGTAGATATGACCGTGCTGGCGAATGAGCAGGTGATCGACGGCAAGGGCTGGCGATCAGGTGCGGCGGTAGAGCGGCGCGAGCTGACGCAGTGGTTTTTCAAGATTTCCGATTATTCGGGCGAGTTGCTGGAGGCGCTGGACGGGCTGAAGGACTGGCCCGAAAAGGTGCGCCTGATGCAGGCAAACTGGATCGGGAAATCGCGCGGCTTGCAGTTTGCGTTTTCCACCGTGGATGCCCCCGAAGGGTTTGACCGTCTGGAGGTGTACACCACGCGGCCCGATACGCTGCTGGGGGCATCGTTTGCAGCGATTTCACCCGATCACCCGCTTGCCAGGCATTTGGAGCGGCATGACCCGGACGTGGCGGCATTTGTCGCCGAATGTCGCAAGATTGGCACGAGCGAGGAGGCCTTGGAAAAGGCCGAGAAGCGGGGGCTGGATAGCGGCGTGCGGGTTCGGCATCCGTTTGATACGGCGTGGGAATTGCCAGTTTACATCGCGAATTTCGTGCTGATGGAATACGGGACGGGGGCGATTTTTGGCTGCCCGGCGCATGACCAGCGCGATTTTGAGTTTGCGACGAAATATGGCTTGCCGATCCCGCCCGTGTTTGTGCCCGAAGGTACCGAGGAAGCGGCGCTGAGCGAAGCGTATGTGCCGCTGAAATCGGAACCTGTCCGCTATGTTCGCGGCTTTGCTGGCGATGAGGTGCAGACAGGGGCTACGGCTGTCAATCTGGCGATTGATTTTTGCGAATCAAAAGGGGTTGGGCATGGTGTCACCAATTACCGCCTGCGCGACTGGGGTGTTTCGCGGCAACGCTATTGGGGCTGCCCGATTCCGGTGATCCATTGTGATACCTGCGGCGTGGTGCCGGAGGCCAAGGAAAACCTGCCGATCGAGCTGCCCTATGATGTGACGTTTGACATTCCGGGTAACCCGCTTGATCGCCATCCGACATGGCGTGACTGCACTTGCCCCAACTGTGGGGCGGCGGCGCAGCGGGAAACCGATACGATGGACACGTTTGTCGATTCGTCCTGGTATTACGCACGTTTCACCGCGCCACATTCCGATACGCCGACCAACGCAGAAGATGCCGGATATTGGATGAATGTAGACCAATATATCGGCGGAATTGAACATGCGATTCTGCACCTGCTCTATTCGCGGTTCTTTGCCCGCGCGATGCACAAGACCGGGCATTTGCCCGCATCGGCGATTGAACCGTTCAACGCGCTGTTCACCCAAGGCATGGTAACGCATGAAACCTATGCGACCCGCGGCGCGGATGGCCGCCCGGTGTGGCAAATGCCGGAAGACGTGGTGAAACATGAATCGGGGGCGACACTGAAAGATGGGACCCCGGTAGAGGTCGGGCCGATCATCAAGATGTCCAAGTCGAAAAAGAACGTCGTGGACCCGATGAATATTATTGCAACCTACGGTGCCGATACAGCCCGCTGGTTCGTGATGTCAGACAGCCCCCCCGAACGCGATGTGGAATGGACCGCATCAGGGGCCGAGGCGACAGCGAAATATCTTGGCCGGGTTTGGGCGCTGAGCGAACGGATCGCCATGATGCCCGCGGGTACAGGCGCAGAAGATGACGATCTGCTGCGCGCCATGCACCGCGCGATTGAGGACGTGACCCATGCCATTGAAGGCTTTGCGTTCAACAAAGCCATCGCCAAACTGTATGAATTTACCAACACGCTGCTCAAAGCCAAAGCGGGCAAGGCCGCAATGGCCGAGGCGATGCGCACGCTTGCACAGTTGATGTCGCCGATGGTGCCACATCTTGCCGAGGAGGTTTGGGCAATGCAAGGTGGCGCGGGTCTTGTTGCACAGGCGGCATGGCCCAAGGCCCTGCCCGACATGCTGCTGCAAGACACGGTTACATTGCCGATCCAGATCAATGGCAAACGGCGCGGCGAAATCACGGTTCCCGCCGATATGGCTGCATCCGAGGTTGAAAAACTTGTTCTGGCGGATGATGCTGTGATCAAATTCCTTGCAGGCCAACCTGTAAAGAAAATGATCGTAGTTCCGGGGCGTATTGTGAATGTGGTTATCTAAAGCTTTCTTTCTGGGTGCGATAATGCTGGCCGCTTGCGGCTTTACCCCCGCCTATGCACCGGGTGGCGGCGGCACGGCGTTGCAAAACACCGTGCTGGCCGCCGAGCCGCGCGACAAGCCGGCATTCGATTTGGTAGAGCGGCTGGAAGAACGGCTGGGGCCATCGGACAGCCCGCTTTACGGGCTAAGCTATAGAATCGCCCTGAATCCCGTTGGTCTTGGAATTACCCCCGATAACGCGGTCACGCGCTACAGCCTGATTGGGGTGGTCGAGTGGGAATTGACTGATGTCACCACCCGCGCGCGACTTACCGGGGGCAAGATCGAAAACTTCACGTCTTATTCCGCAACCGGGTCCACCGTGGCGGGGCTGGCGGCACAAGAAGACGCGGCGCAGCGCCTGATGCGGATTATCGCGGATCAGATTGTCAGCCAGCTTTTGGCGACCTCTGGGCAATGGGCTGCTGCTGCCCGGCCTGTTACGGAATGAACCTGAAAGGCCAGCAAGCGGCAAAGTATTTGGCCGCCCCTGACCCCAAAAAAGCAGGGTTGCTGATTTTCGGGGCCGATCCGATGCGCGTGGCTTTGAAACGGCAAGAGGCGATTCTGGCACTGGTTGGCCCGCAAGGAGAGGCCGAAATGCGCCTGACCCGCCTGCCCGCCGCTGAATTGCGCAAGGATAATGCGGCGCTGTCGGATGCGATTCGGTCGGTTGGTTTTTTTCCCGGCCCGCGCGTGGCCTTTGTCGAGGATGCCACCGATGGCATGGCGCCGCTGCTGGCCGAAGTTTTGCGCGAATGGCGGCCGGGTGATGCCGCGATTGTGGTCACGGCTGGCGGCCTGACCGCAAAATCACCGCTAAAAAAGGTGTTTGACGATTCGGGCAATGCCGTATGCATCGGGCTTTATGACGAGCCGCCAAGCCGAGAAGAGATCGAGGCCGAACTGAAACGGGCCGGGCTGAGCGCCATAACCCCCGAGGCAATGACCGACCTTGGCATCTTGGCCCGCGCGCTTGACCCCGGTGATTTCCGACAAACGCTGGAAAAGATTGTGCTGTATCAATGGGGCGTAGCCGCGCCGCTTGGTTCAGCAGATGTGGCGGCCTGCGCCCCCGGCACAATAGAGGCCGACGTGGATGATGTGATTTATGCCGTGGCCGAGCGCAACCAGCAACAGGTAGGGGCATTGATGCGGCGGCTGGAGGGGCAAGGCGTGGCCCCCGTGACCCTGTGCATTGGTGCAATGCGGCATTTCAAGGCCCTGCATGGTGCCGCAATTGATTCGGGTGGTGCGGCGAATGGCATGCTTCGGATGCGGGTCTTTGGCCCGCGCCGCGACCGGATGCTGCGGCAACTGCAGGGCTGGCGCGTTCCGGTGCTGGAATGGGCGCTGGCCGAGCTGTTGGAAACCGACCTGACGCTACGATCAACCAGCCGCGCGCCCGCTATGGCTGTGATGGAACGCGCCCTGATCCGGCTTGCGATGGCACCGAAATGAAGCGCTGGCAGCGCGTCCTGCGGTCACTTGGCCCGTCGATCGGCCGCCCCCGCACCAAAGAAATGCTGCGCGCCTGTATTGGTGCAGGGGTCGGGCTGACGCTGTGCATTTTTTTGGTAAGGGTGACTCGGGCACCGTTTTTGCCCGAAGGTCCAGACCCGACCTTGTTGCTGATTGCGCCTTTGGGGGCGACGGCGATGCTGGCCTTTGCCGTGCCCTCAAGCCCGTTGGCGCAGCCTTGGGCGGCGATGGTGGGCAACACGGTTTCGGCGCTGATCGGCGTGGCTTTGGTGATGACCGTGACCGAGCCCTGGCTGGCAATAGGCCTGTCCGTCACTTTGGCGATGGGGGCGATGATGCTGTTGCGCGCCACGCATCCACCTGCGGCGGGGGTCGCGCTTGGCGTGGTTCTGACCGCTGATGTGGTGCGCGAGGTTGGCTTTTCCTATGCATTCAGCCCGGTTCTTCTGGATACCTGCCTGCTATTGCTGGTCGCAGTCGTCTATAATCGGTTGACTGGCCGGGTTTATCCGTTCCGTCAACCCGAGGAACAGGCCCCGACACAGGTGGCCCAACCGGGGCTGCAACCGGCGATAGAGGCCAGGGAACTGACCCAAATCCTGCAAGATCTGCGGCTGGATGCCAACATCGGCCCTGCCGACCTTGCCCGGCTGATTGATGCGGCGCATGGCATTGCCGCGGAACATCTGTTCAGCGGCGTTGTCAGCAGGCAGGTGATGACACGCGATGTGGTGACCACCCCTCCGCAAATGCCCGTCAGCCAAGTGGCAGCCCTGATCCGCCAGCATAAGCTGCGAACCTTGCCGGTGATTGATCAAGATGGCATGTTTCAGGGCTTGGTCAGCGCCTTTGATCTGGTCCGATCATGGGACAAGCCGCCCAAGGCCGTAAAAACCGGCGTGCTGACCCGGCTGTTGCGGCCCAGCCAGGACGCTGTGGAACCCGTGGCAGCAGATGTGATGGAAAAAACGGTCGGCACCGCAACCGAAACAACACCGCTGGGCGTGTTGATCGACCTTTTGGCCGAGGGTGGACAGCAGGCTGTGCCGGTGCTGGACCAAGGGCGGCTCGTCGGGCTGGTAAGCCGCGCTGATTTGATTGCCGCACTGGCCAAGGCACAATATCCACAAAGGAAGCCTGCCATAGCTGGCGCCTGAGGGCGCAAACCCATAGGGCCGCCAAGGCCAGCGCGCGGGCAAGACAGAATATCGCCAAGCGTTTTGCCACACGCGCCCTGTCGCGCAATCCCCCAGAAGGTCGTGGTGAATACGGCTACAAATACGGTGGCGTGCTGCCTGCCGGTGCAAACCCAGTGGCGCATGGAAACCGACGCGGGCCTGATTGTTCGGCCAGCCTATCACGGCCAGCCCTGCAACCATTGGCCCTCTACCTTGCCTGTGCAGCGGCACGCCCGGCCCACAGCCCTGTCGCCAGGCAAGCGGTCAACAAATACCCGCCGGTCGGCGCCTCCCAATCCAGCATCTCACCGCAGGCAAAAACGCGCGGCATGGCGCACAATTCCAGCCCATCGGTCAGCGCGTTGCGGGCGATACCACCGGCGGTCGAAATCGCCTCATCCATAGGGCGCGGGCCCGCAAGCGGCACCGGCAACGCCTTGAGCAGCGGCGCGAGGTCATCGGGCAGCGGGCGGCCCCATTCTTGCACCAAGGCAATCGCCACGGGGGGCAGGCCCAGTTTGCGCAGCCGCCCGGTTACGCTATCGCCTTTGCGGGCTTTGGCCAGCCGTGCGCGCAGCGCCTCGATCTTGAGGTCAGGAAACAGGTCAAGCCCAAGCGTGGCACCTTGGCGCAGGGCGCGGCTGATCGCGTAAATCCCGCCCCCCTCCACCCCTTTGGATGAGATGATAAATTCGCCCCGTTCGCGCTGCCCCGTCGAAAGGCACAGCGCCGCCGCTTTTACAGGCTGGCCGAAATGCCGCGCCATATGTGGCGACCAATTCACGCAAAACCCCATATTTGAAGGCTGAAACGGATTAATCTGCACCCCATGCCCCGCCAACCACGGCACCCAAGCACCATCAGAACCAAGCCGCGCCCAGCTTGCACCGCCCAGCGCCAGAACGGTAACGCCGGGCCGCAAGGTGGCGCGACCCATTGGCGTTTCAAAAGCAAAGCTATCGCCCTCAAACCCGGCCCAGCGCCAACGGCTTCGCAGCTCCACGCCCGCCGCTGCCAGCCGCGCCAACCATGCCCGCAACAACGGCGAGGCCTTCATGGCAACCGGAAAAACCCGCCCCGAGGACCCGGTGAACACCTCTTGCCCCAAGCCCCTGCACCAATCTTGCACCTGTTCAGGGCCAAATTCAGCCAGCATCGGGGCCAGCCACGGCTCTGGGTAGGCCGCGATGAAATCGGGGTCTGCGTGGGTGATATTCAGCCCTGATTTGCCCGCCATCAGGAATTTGCGGGCCGGGCTTGCTTTGGCCTCAACCACCAGCACCCGGCGGCCAGCGGCGGCCAGCGCCTCGGCGGCCATCAGCCCGGCAGGGCCTGCGCCAATGACCAATGCGTCTGTCTGGGGGGGCTCGATCATGGCAGCCAAGGCGCGGCGCGCTGAAACCCCAGCGCCCGATGCGGATAAAAGCTTTCCAGCCCATTACCCTTTAGCCAATTCCATAGTGCAAACATTACCTTGCCCTGATCTGTGTTCTTGCCCCCGGCAATACCAAAGCCCCCATATCCACCGACAAAATCAACACCGTTTTCCGCAATTCGGCGCAGCCCGCAATCTGGGTCATAAAGCGCAGCGCGCATGGTGGCCGGGATCAAAGGCTGGGCCAAAACCGCATGCAAGCACCGCGCCCGTGGAACGACGATTGGAAAAGTAACGGGCAACAGCGCAAGCTGTCGCCACAGGGCAGGATTGGTCAGCCAATGTAGCGGATCATTCAGAACCGCACCGGCCAAATCAATCGGTCTGGCCCCAAAATCCGGCATTTCCTGCATAGGTTTCGCCCCCTGTGCCCTGCGCTGCGTCACCGTGTTCTCTGTCAAGAAAACACAAGCTATACAAGAGCAGGCTGAAACCGGCAATTTCCCCGCCGCCACGAATATGGGGGCATGGCTGCGCGAAAATCGTCGCAATCAGCCGATCACCACGCGCGGCACGCCGCCCGCCTGCCGGACGGTGCCGACAACTGCCGCCGCCCCGAAACCATGGCGCGCGAAAATCGCCAGAACCGCATCCAGTGCGGCGGGCGCGCAAGACACAAGCAGGCCGCCGCTGGTCTGCGGGTCCGACATCAGCGCCTTGTCCTCGGCCGCGAAGCTCATCGGGAAGGTGACGCCATCGCCATAGCTTGTGACGTTTCGCCCAGAGGCCCCGGTGACAAACCCCCGCGCCGCCAACGACCGGGCACCAGCCAGACAGGGGACCGAGGCCCAGTCGAGATGAATCTCGCAATCTGACCCGCGTGCCATCTCAAGCGCATGGCCTGCCAGCCCAAACCCGGTCACGTCCGTAATCGCGTGAACGCCCTCGATTTCCGCAAGCTCTGGCCCCGGTGTATTCAGCCGCGTTGTTGTTGCGATCAACTCGCCATAGCCCGCAGCGCTGAGCGCGCCGTTCTTGAGGGCCGCGGCCATCACGCCAACGCCAAGCGGCTTGCCCAGCACCAGCAGATCGCCGGGCCTTGCGCCCGCGTTGCGCCGGACCAGATCGGGATGGATAAGCCCAAGCGCCACCAGACCATAGATCGGCTCGACCGAGTCAATCGTATGGCCGCCGACCACCGGAATCCCGGCCTGCCGGCAGCTTGCCGCACCACCTTCAAGGATGCGGCCGATGGTTTCGGGCGACAGCACGCTGATCGGCATGCAGACCAGCGCCAGCGCCATGATCGGGCGCCCGCCCATCGCGTAGACATCACTGATGGCGTTGGTCGCCGCGATCCGGCCGAAATCAAAGGGGTCATCCACGATCGGCATGAAGAAATCGGTTGTGGCGACCAGCGCCTGCTGGTCATTGATCCGGTAAACCGCCGCATCATCCGAGGTTTCAATTCCGACCAGCAGTTCGTCGGGCATCGGCATCGACGCCGTCGACCTGAGAATGCCGGCCAATACATCGGGGGCTATCTTGCAGCCGCACCCGCCGCCATGCGACAGTGAGGTCAGGCGCGGTTCTTGTGGCTTGCTGTTCATTTTCACTTCATTCCCACTGCACTGCAACGTGATCCGGGCATTTGCGCATCATCGCCCAGCCGATTACCGAGTCAATCGGGCGTCTCTTGCCATTTCCGACCACCCAAGGCCAGCCAGAAGCCACAGCCGGTCAATCAGCCGCAGCAATGGTTCTTGCGGTCAGGCCAATGTCAATCTGCGGCAACTGCGCGCGTTCACATCCCGCCGCATTTGCCCTAAACAGCGCCCTTGTTCCAAACTCCGGCGATCACATGACCCAACACCGATCCGAACTACTGATGCCTGCGGGCAATCTGCGCAAATTGAAAATGGCGATCCTTTACGGGGCCGATGCGGTCTATCTGGGCACCCCAGACATGTCGCTGCGCACCAAGTCCGAGTTTTCACTGGAGGAGGTGATCGAAGGGGTCGATTTCTGTCATGCCCACGGGCGGCGCGCCTATCTGACGCTGAACCTGTTCTTGCACAACAAGGACATCCCGAAACTGGATGAATATATCGAAACCGTGCGCCGGGTGAAGCCGGACGGGCTGATCATCGCCGATCCCGGCGTGTTTCAATATGTGCGCGAACATGCGCCGGAAATCCCGCTGCATATCTCGACACAGTCCAATGTCTGCTCTTGGATGACAGTCAAATTCTGGCAGGGTCAGGGGGCAGACCTGTGCGTATTGGCGCGCGAAGTCTCCTTTGCGGAACTGACCGAAATTCGCGAAAAATGCCCGGATATCAAGCTGGAAGCCTTTGTGCACGGCGCCATGTGCATGACCTATTCGGGCCGCTGCCTGCTGTCCAACTTCATGGCCGAACGCGGCGCCAACCAAGGCAATTGCGCCAATTCCTGCCGCTGGAACTATACGCTGAAAATGCGCCTGAAAGACGGCACCGTCGAAGATCTGGAAATCAATGACACCAACAAGGACATGTTTGAATTTCTGCTGGAAGAGGGCTGCCGCCCCGGCGAGCTGATGCCGATCGAAGAAGACGCGCGCGGTTCTTACATCCTCAATTCACGCGATCTGTGCATCATGCCGAAACTGAACGATTACCTGTCAATCGGGGTGGACAGCCTGAAGGTCGAAGGGCGCGGCAAGTCGGAATATTATTGCGCCATCGTGGCGCGCGCCTATCGCATGGCCATCGACGACTATTATGCCGATCCTGAAGGTTGGAACCCGAAACCCTATATGCGCGAGCTGGAGGCGGTGGGAAATCGCGGCTATACGCTGGCCTTCCATGACGGGCGGCTGACCAATTACGCGCATGACTATGAGCACACCGCCGCGCTGGCCCAGTGGGAATATGCTGGCGTGGTGACCGAGGTAACCGAAGACGCCTTTCTGGTGCAGGTGAAGAACAAGCTGGGGGCCGGCGAGGTGCTGGAATTCGTCTCGCCCATCGCGCGCGAAACCGTGCTGCTGCGGATGTATGATTTTGAGCGCGCCGCAGATGGGGAACGGCTGGAAATGGTGCAGGGCAGCACCCAGACCGTGATCCGAATCCCGTTCTCGCTGTTCGATCACGAAGACCTGGACGAGCTGCGCGCCCGTTTTCCCGCCTTCACCGTGCTGCGCAAAGAGCGCGCCCTGAACGAGGAGCAATGGAACCGCATCCGCTTTGACAAGCTGACGCAAGGTATGGAGGTTTCAGGGCGCGGCGACCCCGCCGCCTATGCCCGCCGCCGCGACGCGCTGGCGGCAAGCATCGCGCAAGACAGCAATGAAAAGCGGTTCAAGACCAACCGTGTCGGCACCGAGGGCTGCTGCGGCAAGGGCTGCAATGGCTGCATGATCTTCTGGCAGGATGACCAATACGGCCAGGCCCGCGAGGTTCTCTTGCGGCGCAAACAAGGCGAACAACTAAGCCGCGTTGAGGCCAGGACCCTCAAGATCCCCAGCGCCTGAGCCAAAACTGGCCCGGTATCCGCCCGACCTTGGTGCGCTCTGTATTTTCTGGGGATGATCGCGTTCGACATGCCAGTTGGCAGCCGCCGGAACCACTTGTTTGGCCAATTCGCAAGCGCGCTTCATTGCCCATGCGGTGATGCCGGGCTAATGTGGGGCCACCACGTTAAGGAACCCAGCCGCATGACCCAAACCTCTCGCCGCATCGGCAAACGCGCCCTTTTGTCACTTTGGGGGTGGCGGCTGCTTGGCGGGGCCGCTTTGGTTCTTGGCGCGATCGGGGTTGTTTTGCCATTGCTGCCAACAACGCCGTTTGTGATCCTTGCGGCGTTTGCTTTTGCCAAAAGCGCGCCGGCGCTGCATGCCAAACTGGTGCAAAGTCGAACCTTTGGCCCTGCCATTGCCAGCTGGCAGGCAAAGGGTGCAATTGCCAGACGCCACAAGGCAATGGCGCTGACGATGATGCTGGCTGCGTTTGTCGCAGCGCTTGTCGTTGGTGCGCCGATGTTTGCGCTGGTCGTGCAGGTGGTGTTCATGGCCGGGGCCGCGCTTTTCATCTTGACGCGGCCAGATGGTTAAGTGGCCCATCAACCCATAAACGGGGCCGGGCGGGCTGCGACATGGAACGCTGTGGCGCCCCTCAACACAGCGAATCCAGCATCAGATACCCCCGCACGAAACACGCGCCAGCGCTTGGCGGCAGAGGTTTCATGGCTGTCGGTCAGATGCGCATTGACCTTTGCAAAGATCGCTTCGGTCAGCACTGTGCCGCCTTGCCAAGGTTCCGCCAGGCCACAATGGAAATGACGCCCCAAACAGCGGCGCGCAAAATCATCGCCCCGACCGTGCGCAACTCATACGCGCCACCTTGCAGCACATGGATACCGAAAAACACCCCGACCAGAACCGTGCTGACCAGAATCGCAATCGACAGCCAAAGCGCCACCAAATGCCGCAGGTACAGCCCGATACCGGCCACAATATAGGCAAAACCAGCCAAAAAGTTGAACCACAGCACAAAGCCCACGGCGTTGCCGACCGCCGCCTGCGCCTCTGCCCCACCGAACAACGCGCGCCCACCGGAAAGAACGGTCAACGCACCAAACACAACCGCAACCCCTGCCGCGATGACGAGCACACGGCCACAAATGCTTTCTTTGGTCACTTTACGGCTCCTTGTTGGATGACTTGTACGCTTGCCACCAAGCACGATGACACAGTGCGTTCGGCGTGCGTTCGGCCCTTTTCTATAACGCTGTCCTTGCTGGCGCAGCAGCGCAAACGCAAACGCAAACGCAAACAGACGCTAACGGTAAATCCGATCTTGCCCAAAGGCAATTTGCCAAAACGTCACGCGGGTTGTGGCGGTCACAAAGGGGCTTTCCGCCTTGGCCTGCCCCGCAACGCCTTGGCCAAGGGCGGCTTTGCTCTGCCAACCAATCCTACCTTGTCTGGCTTGCCGCCCCCACGCCGCCGGGGCAGGGGCGCGCTGCTCAGTTCTGACATTTGGCCCATAAAGGGGCTGCGGCCAGCATCCGGTCAATACAGCAATGCCGCCCCGCACGCCCGACGGAAAATCAATCCCGCAACAGCTCATTGATCGAGGTCTTGCTTCGCGTTTGCGCATCGACCTTTTTCACGATCACCGCACAATACAGGTTGACCCCGTTTTTCGACGGCATCGACCCCGCCACCACAACCGACCCAGACGGCACCTCGCCATACATCACAGCCCCGGTTTCGCGGTCCACAATCTTGGTCGATTGCCCGATGAAAACACCCATTCCCAGAACCGAACCTTCGCGGATGATGCAGCCCTCGACCACCTCGGACCGGGCACCGATAAAGCAGTTGTCTTCGATGATCGTTGGCCCCGCCTGCATCGGCTCTAAAACGCCGCCAATCCCGACGCCGCCCGAAAGATGCACATTCTTGCCGATCTGCGCGCAAGAGCCGACCGTGGCCCAACCATCCACCATCGACCCCTCATCGACATAGGCCCCGATATTCACGAAAGACGGCATCAAGACCACGCCCTTGCCGATAAAGGCCGACCGCCGCACAATTGCGCCCGGTACTGCCCGAAAGCCAGCCGCGCGCCAATCGGCCTCAACCCAGCCCTGAAACTTGGAAGGCACTTTATCCCACCAGTTCGTCCCGCCATTGCCGCCCGAAATCTCGGACATATCGGTCAGCCGGAACGATAAAAGTACCGCCTTTTTGGCCCATTGGTTCACATGCCAATCCGCCCCGCGCTTTTCGGCCACGCGCAATGTTCCGCTGTCCAACGCGGTCAGGGTCGCTTCAATCGCCTCGCGGGCCTCGCCTTTGGTGGCAGTCGTGATCGAATCACGGTTTTCCCAAGCGGTCTCGATTGCGGTTTCAAGGGCGGCATTGCTCATGTCATATTCCTTTGCGATGGTCAGGCTTGGCCCAAGCCTATAGACGTTGACGCAAAGCCACGCAATTGCAGACCAAGGAATACCAATGAAAGAAGAACCCCGCCGCCATCCGTTTCGTGACAGCCAGCAAGACGTAAAGGCAGCGCGTGACATCCCCGACACCGCGCAAACCCGTGCGCCGGCCTATCGCCTTGCCTTCACCGACCACGATTTCATGTGCAGAGAGGAGCTGCGGCCAGTGCGCCTGCAACTTGAACTTCTCAAGCCGCAGATGGTGATGGATGAACGCGGCATTGATTCCACGATTGTACTGTTCGGCGGCGCGCGCATTCCCGAACCCGCGCACAAAGATACGGCCCGGACCGAAACTCTGGCCGAATTGACCAAATACTATACCGAAGCGCAGAATTTTGCCCGGATCATGACTGAACGGTCAATGGCCAGCTATGGCCGCAAGAATGTGATCATCACTGGCGGCGGCCCCGGCGTGATGGAGGCAGGCAATCGCGGCGCGGCCGAGGCTGGCGGCCAAAGCATCGGGCTGAATATCGTGCTGCCGCATGAACAGGCACCAAACGCCTATGTCACGCCTGACCTGTGCTTCAACTTCCATTATTTCGCGATTCGCAAAATGCATTTCCTGATGCGTGCGGCGGCAATCTGCGTCTTTCCCGGCGGCTTTGGTACGCTGGACGAAATGTTTGAAAGCCTGACGCTGATCCAGACCGGGCGGATGAACCGCATCCCCTTCTTGCTGTTCGGTCAGGCCTTTTGGGAGCGTATCATCAACTGGCAAGCGCTGGCCGAGGCGGGAACCATCTCACCAGAAGACCTGAACCTTTTTCGATTTGTGGAAACCGCTGAGGAGGCAATCTCTGTCATCGACAATTGGGAAATCTCGCCCTGCGACTGAACCGCGATCTTTTCGGCAAAAAACATCCCAAAGGGGGCGGGGGCGCTTGCCGCGATGCGCCCCCGCCCCCGAGGGCCTTGGGGTTGAACCGGCAAGCGCATCTTGGCCGCGGCCCGGCTTTGGGCATGGCATCGGGGCCAACGCTTTCAAAACGCCCTGCCGGAGTGGCGGGCGGGGGTTGGTTTTTCTGGCTATCGTCGCCGGGCAGCCCCCCTTTTCCCGACCGACCATTTTTGCAGATCGGTATGATCGGCGCAGCTCTCAGCGATCCCGCAGCGCTTTTGGCGGCATATCAAGCGGCATCGCGGGCCTCGTGAACTTCTGCGAACCATTTCAACACGGCATCTTGATCCATCATCAGGTCGCAGGCCATGCCTGCGCCAAACGCGCCCCATGCCTCGGCATAGGTTGGGCGCACAGCCGTAAGGACAGGCACCCCCAATGCGATGGCTTTGCCAATGAGATCGCGAAATCCGCGCCCTTCACTTTCGCCGCGTCCAAAGCGGTTAAGGATGAGCAGGTCTGCACCCTGCCCCAATTCCTGTTCGATGAAGGCGGAACATTCCGCAAGCGCACCGGGATGTAAGCGGCAGCCGTGTGAGCCGTTCCCCAAGGGTTGCGAAATGCGGAAAACCCGGTTTGAACCCAGCGTTGTCAGGTCCATATCGGCGCAGTGACATTCGCCCCCAACAGCCCCGCGCGTTTGCAACGCACCACGCACACGGTAACCCATGCCGGTCAGTGTTTGGGCTGTGGTTGCCAAGAAGCCGTCAATGTCGCCATGGTCAAAGCGGATAGCCGCAAGGGAAACAAAACGCATCATAGACCTCCGTTAGCACAGAACGGGCGCCAAAACAGGCGCGCACCTGACTGAATTTGGTTGGTTTCGGCGGGAACAATGGCAAGCCCGTCTGCATCACCCAACGGCAAAAGCGTGGCCGAGACGCTGTGGCCAAGGCGCTGCAACACAGGCAGGCCGTTTTCGGCATAGGCCAACAGGCGCACCGGAAACACCTCGGCCCGGCCCGGTTTGCGCGACCAATCAAAGCCCGCAACGGCAGGAACTGGCGCAAAGGGGGCGGGCCTTGCCCCCAGCAGGCGGGCAATTTGCGGCAGCGCGAACATATGAAAGCCCACAAACACCGCGAACGGATTGCCCGGAAGGCCGGTAAACGCAGCGCGACCAAGGGTTCCAAACATCACCGGCTTGCCCGGCTTCAACGCCACGCGCCAGCCGTGAACCGTGCCACCCGCAGCGGTCAGCGCATCGCGGATATGGTCCTTGCCACCCATGGAAACGGCACCCGAAGACAAGATCAGATCAAACTGCGCGCCAAGCCCGTGCAAGGCGGCAGCGGTGGCGGCGGCATCATCGGGCAAGATACCCAGATCGGTGACCGCGGCCCCCGCTTGCCGTGCCAGCGCCATCAACATGGGGCGGTTGGCATCGGGGATTTGGCCGGGGGCGCAGGTGCCATCTTGCACCTCATCACCCGTGGAAAAGATTGCAACGCGGGGGCGGCGGATCACATCGACCTGCGCAATCCCGTTGGCCGCCAACAGGCCGATGTGATGTGGCGCAATGCGGATACCTGCGCGCAGCAATTCCTGCCCTGCGGCCTGATCGCTGCCCGCGCGGCGGATGTTTTCACTGTCGGTGGGGGTGCAATTGAAATGCACTTTATGGGTTTTGTCGATACAGGATTCGATCATCGCAACGGCATCGGCACCCAAAGGCAAGGGTGCGCCCGTGAAAATACGCAACGCCGCCCCTTGGGGCAAGTCGCGCGGGGCATCGCCCGCAGCAACGGTGCCAGCGATGGGCAAACAGCACCGCCCCGCCAGATCTGCACGGCGCAGCGCAAAACCGTCCATCGCGGAATTGTCAAAAAACGGCATCGCCCTTGTGGCGCGCACGGGCGCAGCAGTGCTGCGACCAAGGGCATCCCCCACGGCCACAGGCTGCGTATCTGTAATCGGTGCGACCAGCGCCAGCGCGCGGTCCAGCGCGTCGGTGACGCTCATCATATCGGCGCGCGACGAAAGACTGTCGCAGCCGCATCCGCTGGGGATATGGGCCATATGCATTGGGGGTTTTCCTTGGTCTTGGGGAAAGGCGGGGGGCCAGAGAACCGGCCCCCTGCCGTGACGCTTTACTTTGGCGCGTCAGAGGCGTTTTTCATCAGGAATTCCATGACAAGTTCAGCCTCGTCGTCATTTAGGCCTGCGCGTGGGAACATCGACGGCGTGATGCCCTTCCACTGCTGCGTGGTAAAGTGGGTGACTTCACGAGGCGCGTGGCAAACAGTGCAGCGCTCGTAATACATCTTTTCACCCGGCCCCATACCAGCATAGAGCTTTTCGGTCAGTGCTTCCAGACGGTCAAGGCCCAGCTTGTCTTCGTCGATCTCGGCGATCTCCATGTCTTCGATGATCGCAGGCTTTTCATAGGCCATGTTCGGACCGTCAGGGTCTTCACATTTGCGCATGCTGCACAGCACGGTGTTGGCAGTTGTCGCCTGCGCCAGACCGGACGACGGCTGTGTCGAGGTCAGGAAGTTGACCAGACCCGAGTTGCAGCGCCCCTTGCTGTCAAGCGATGGCCATGCCCCTTCATAGATCGAGACCACACCCGGCATGATATCATCGCTGATAACCGCGCCGGCAATCACTGTGCCGCGATCGTTGTAAAGCTCGACCAGATCGCCATCTTCGATACCGCGCGAGGCGGCGTCTTCCGAGTTGATCCGAACCGGCTCGCGGCCCTGGATTTTATAGAGTTCGCGCAGCCTTTCCGACTGGTCCATCTGGCTGTGCAGGCGGAACCACGGGTGCGGCGATACAACGTGCAACTGACCTTCTTTGGCATTGCCGAGGTACTCATGCTTTTCCATCCACATCGGCATGCCGGGGCAATCTTCGATCTCAAGTTTTGCGAAATCTTCGCAGAACATTTCAATCTTGCCGGATGTCGTGTGCAGCGGGCTGCCTTCGGGGTCATTGTAGAACGCGCCGTGGCGTGTCCACTTATGCGCGGCCTCTGGCACCTCTTGGCGCACATAGCCTTTTTCCCAGAATTCCTCGAAAGGCACATGCTTGGATGCATCTGTCGCCTCATAGGCAAGCTTGATGTGATACATCTTGTCTTCGCCTTCGGTGAACTGCGTCCACAGGCCGAGTTTGTCCGCCAGACCTTCAAAGATTTCGTAATCTGGAAGGCTGTCGCCAATGGGTTCGATCACCTTCTTCATCGCATAGATTTTGTCGTTGGAGTAGGTGCCGCCGACACTGATGTCGTCTTGTTCCAGCGTCGATGCCGCAGGCATAACGATGTCACACCAACGCGTTGCTGCGGTCCACCAGACGTCGACGCTGACGATGGTTTCGACTTTTTCAAGCGCGCGGATCAGGCGGTTGGTATCCTGCTGGTGGCTCATGAAGTTGTTGCCAGCGTTGAAGATCACCTTCACATCCGGATAGGTGTGGGTGTTTCCGTTATAGAACACTTCCTTGCCAGGGTTTTCCAACATGTCGGTGATACGGCTTGCTGGGCAAACAGTTTTGACAAAGTTACGCCCCTGAGACATGCCAACAGGTGTGCCTTTGCCAGATTGCGGCATACCGCCACCACCATAATGCCACGAGAAACCAACGCCACAGCCGGGCTTGCCGATTTTACCTGTCAGGGACGCAAAGTTGATAATGGCCCAATGGGTCATCTCGCCGTGTTGGGCGCGTTGCAACGACCAGGCACCCGCGATGTTTGTATTGGATTTGGCGAACAGTTCGGCCAGTTCACGGATTTTCGCCGCGTCGATGCCGGTGATTTCGGCCGCCCATTCAGGTGTTTTGGCCACGCCGTCGTCGTCACCTTTGACATAGGCGATCCATTTTTCGGAACCGACCGTATACTTGTCCATATAGGCTTGGTCTTGCAGGCCCATTTCCAGCACATGGTTGGCCATGGCACAGAACAGTGCCACGTCTGTATTCGGCACAATCTTGACCCACTCAGCGTTCAAAACCTCATCCGAGGCCGTTCTCTGCGGGTTGATCGAGATGAACTTGACGCCTGCATCGCGGATCATTTCCCAACGCTGGGACATATCATGGTCAGCCACGGTGAATTCGATCCGGTTGTTCTTGACCGGGTCGCAACCGACCAGAACGAACACGTCACATTCGTCGCGGATGGTTTCCCACGCAGACTGGGGCGAGTAAACTTCCATATCACCGATGATATGCGGCAATGACACCTGCGACGCACCGGCAGACCAGTCACCCGCCGTGTTGGTGCAGCCACCGATAAGGTTGATCAAACGCCCTTGCAGCACGTTGGGGCGGAAGCTGCCTGCGTTCGACCAGCCCCCATAGGACGAGCTGAAGATCGCCTGATTGCCATGATTGGCGGCAGTGTCGAGCAGGGCTTTCGCCGTCAGGCTCCATACAGTGTCCCAGTCAACCTTGACGTATTCTTCGCGGCCGCGCAGCTCGGGCTTGGTGTCACCGGTTTCCCAGCCTTCCAGATAGGACTTGCGGACCATCGGATAGTTGATGCGGGACTTGTCATAGGTGCGGTCCATGATGCCGAGGTTCAACATTGATGTCGGGCGCTTGTCGACGGCCTCGACGGAATCGATCGCAACCATCTTGCCGTCACGCACAATCGCCTCGAACGCGCCAAAATGTGTTGCGTGGAAGATGCGATTTTCAAATGAGTTGGGGTCAAGGCCAGCAAGCGCTGTGGTGCCCATCAGGTTCGCAGCCCCGAAAAACGCAGCGCCACCTTGCAAAAATCCGCGGCGGGTTGGTGTGGTCAGTGACATATGGTCCTCCAATACCTGTTTCTTTGAGCACAGATTATTCTTATGCGCTTTGCGCTGTCTTGATCTTGCGCATGGGGGCTTGTTCGATGATGTAAAGATTTGTAATAGTGCCGACATGGCCCAACATATCCTTATCGTTGAAGACGACCGCATAACGCGCATGCGCCTTGCAGCCTATTTGCGCGAACAGGGGCATCGCGTGAGCGAGGCTGAAAACGCCGCCGATATGGAAGATATAATCAGCGCCGACCCGCCCGACCTGCTGCTGGTCGATATCAATCTTGACGGCAAAGACGGCCTGACCATAACACGCGAGCAACGCACGGTTTCGCGGGTTGGTATCATCTTGCTGACGGCACGCGATGATCAGGTAGACAAGATTGTCGGTCTGGAAATGGGGGCCGATGATTATGTCACCAAGCCCTTTGACAAACGGGAACTGGCGGCGCGGATCAAAAACCTTCTGGCGCGCATTGCCGATATTGGGCAGGCACCGCAAGGCGCTGCCGCAGTGGATTATTTCGGGCCGTGGTGTTTTGATCGTATCCGCCGCAGGCTGGTTTCTGCGGCAAGGGTAGAGCCCCTTACCAAACAGGAATTTGACGTGATGTCCGCGCTGGCGGATCACCCCGGCCAAACCCTTAGCCGCGCCCGCTTGGCCGAGATGATGGGGCGAGACGCGTTGCGATCAAACGACAGAATGATTGATGTGGTCGTGGGGCGGTTGCGCAAAAAGCTGGAAAAAGACCCCACAAACCCCGAATGGATACTGACCGAACACGGCCAAGGCTATCACTTCGTCGACCCAGCCAAGGGCTGAAGCCCCGCCTCTTTTGCCGCGCCTTCCAGCGCAGCCGCTGCGGCCAATGCCTGCCTTTGCACCACCCCCAGCAAATCCGCGTCTGCGCCGTCTTTGGCCGCCTCAACCTGCGCCAAGGCGGCACAAAACTGGTCCAGCCGAAAGTTTGACGCAGCCCCTTTCAGTTTATGTGCGGCCTTGCGCTGGCCCTCTGCCGGGGCGGACAGGATTGTGGCAACAGCAGCCGGCAAATCCGCAAGAAACTCTTGCACGATCAGCCCGGTCGTCTCTGCCCCCAAATCTGAAATATCTTGTATCAGGCTTGCGAAAACCTCTGCGTGGTCCAAGCGCACAGGGGCGGTTGCGCATCTGTCCCCAACATTGGCCCCAACCTCGGCCAGCACCTCGGCCAGCACCCGTGGCGAGATTGGCTTCGACATGATTCGCGCCACGCCGAGTCGCAGTCGGTTTTCAGACGTGTCCGCGATTAAATGCGCCGTCAGCGCGACCAATACCGGGGCGTTTTCGTCTTTGACACTCCGTTGCGCCACGTCTTCGCCGCGCATGTCGGGTAAGTCGAGGTCGATCAGCACAAGATCAAAGCGCTGTTTGGCCATAGCCTTCAATCCGGCGGCGCCGGTGGCAGCCTCGGTAACGCGGCACCCGAGCCTTTCCAGATAGCCCCGCGCCACCATAAGGTTTACCTTATGGTCATCAATCACCAACACCTCATGCCCCATATTGGCTTGCGGCGCGGGCGCATCATCTGCCCCGGCAAGGGCCGCGTCACCCATCAGCAACGGCACCGTCAGCGTAAAACGGCTGCCCACCCCCACCGCGCTTTCGACACTAAGCCCCCCACCCAGCGCCTCGGTCAGATTGCGCGAAATCGCAAGCCCAAGCCCAAGCCCCTCTATCCCCGCGCGCTTGGCAGAATCGGCGCGCGTATAGGCATCAAACGCATGGGCAATCGCCTCTCGTGTCATCCCGACTCCGGTATCGGCCACGGTAAAGCTGACCACCGGCTGATTCCTGCGATCATCCACGGCGTGATCAACGGTCAAAGAAACAACGCCGCGCTTGGTGTATTTCACCGCATTCGACATCAGATTACCAACGATCTGACGGATTTTCACCACATCCCCGAACACGGCCAGCGGTGCATTATCGGCCAGATCCACCACCACCTCCAGCCCTTTTGGCGCGGCTAAGGATTGCAATTGATGGCCCATCTGCCCGACAAGTTCCCGCAACTTGAAATGCACCGGATTGCCGCGATTGCTGCGATCCTCGCCGCTGGCATAGGTCAAAATATCATTGGTAATATCCAATAGCTCACGGGCAGAGTTCAGCGCTGTCAGAATGCGGGGCTTGCGCGCCATATCCCGTTCATCGACCGCCAACAAATCAAGCATGCCGATGATGCCGTTCAGGGGCGTGCGGATTTCATGGCTCATGCGGGCCAGAAATTCGGTCTTGCTGCGATCGGCGGCCTCGGCCGCAGCGCGGGCTATGTCAGAGGCTTGCATATGCGCCACAACATCGCCGGTCCGCGCGATCACGGCCTGTTCCAGACTGTCACGCAACTGCCCTGCATCGCGGGCACGGCGGCGCAAAATGTTCAGCGCCTTTTCCACACGGCCAATCTCATCATGTCCACTGATGGTGATCGGCGCGCCGTAATCCCCGCCGGCCACGGCAACAATGCGGCGCGAAACGGCCCCCAGCCGTGAAACCAATTGCCTGCGGGCATAAAGCCACAGCACCATCCCGGCAATCACCGCAGCGACAACCACGACAACCAACACAAAAATCACATAGGTTGACCGTTGCTTGGCAACTGAGATTTGTGCCAAACCTTTTGCCTGAACCGCGTCGCGCACTTGATGCGCCCGCGCTGACAGGGTTGCCACGGTCTTTTGCAAAAGCATCCGATCCTGCGCAATTGACGCCTGCAGCGTGATCCTGTCGCGTTGCAGGTCAATCAAACCGCCTGTTGCAACAGCCTGTTTTTGCCGCAAAAAATGGGCTGACGCTTGCGCCGCGGCCAAAGGGGATGGCAAAAAGACCACGCGGCGCGTTGCCAAGTCAAGCCGCGCTGACAGGTCGGCGCGGGCCGCCTCTAATGCCTGTGACGTCGTGATCGACGGCACCTGCTGAAACTGCAGCCGGGTTGCATCGACCATGCGCGCCAGTTCTGTCAATCGCTCAAACGCAAAGAAATAGCGGTCTGCCAAGGCATCCAACGGCGGGCGCGGATCGGCCCCTCGTGATGAATAGAGGTCGGCAATGGCTGCCGTGATCCGAATACGGGCCAGATCGGTTCCCGCCTCGATCAGGGCATCCAATTGCACCCCGTCTTTTGCAATCTCAAGGGCCGTGGCGCGAATGCGCGTTGCAAGCTGCACGTCTTGATGCGCATTCGCGGTCATCCGGGATACGACCTCATTGGCACGCAGGCTTTGCAGGTCACGATTTCCAGTCGGGCTCATCTCCTCCAACCTCTGCGCCCCGTCTTCGATGCTGATGACCGCCTGCGACAGGGCTGTGGCGATCTGGTCAATGGCATCGTCGGTGTCTGCTTGCACGAAAGCCGAGGCCAGCGACCCCACCACCTCGGCCGAGGCGCCGATCCTGCTGGCAAGTTCCATAGCGGGCAGGTTGGATTGAACAAGATCGTCCTGTGCCCGCACCAAATACCGGTTGACGCCAATCGCAGCGACACCCACCATGATGGCCAGCGCCGCCATGGCGCTTAGAATTTGGGTCAGCCGCGTGTCAAAATTCATTCGTCGCATGGGCCGACAGTATGTGACTGCCTGTGTCTGCACAATCTGCGCAATTGCTGTAAGCCTTGTGTATTTTCCATCTCATGGGCGTGCCGATACGCGCCCGTTGTTTTGCGTGCTTGTCCCGCATTTCAAGGATGATTACTGGCTGGGCGTCGGCTTTGGGCTAGAGCAGGAAGCGGCGCGGCAGAATGTGGCGCTTTTGTTTTATGAGGCAGGCGGATACCGCGCCCGCGCGACGCAGATTGCCCAGCTTGATGCCTGTCTGGCACGGGGTGTTGATGCCATCCTTATTGGTGCGGTCACCTCGGATCATCCCGACCTTACCGATGCAATCACGCGGGCAGCACAGCGTGTTCCCGTCTTTGGGCTGGTCAATGCGCTGCATTCCGATGCGCTGAGCGGGCGTATTGGTGTCGATTGGCGGGATATGGGCAGTGCCGCGGGTCGGTATTTGCGCCAGTTGCACCCGGCAGGGTCGCCCCCCAAAACCGCCCTGTTCCTGACGGGCCCCGCCGAAGCGGGTTGGACCGGGCCATTGGAGGCCGGATTACGCGATGGCCTTGCAGGTGGTTCGGTCACAATTCTTGCCGTGTTCCAAGCCGATACCGGCCTTCGTGCGCAGCTGGATCTTGTCGAAACCGCCCTTATGCGTCACCCCGATGCAGATTACCTTATCGGCGATGCCCCCGCGATCGAGGCCGCATTTGGCCTGTTTGCCACGCAAACCTACCCAACCCGGCCCATTCTGGTATCAACCTATATGAGCCACGCGATCTTGCGAGGGTTGCAAAACGGGCAGGTTCTTGCTGCATCGTTTGACGACCCTGTCCAACAAGGCATACTGGCAATCCGACAGGCTGTCTTGTTGAAATCAAGACCAAACCAGCAAAGCGTTGTTGGCCCAAAGGTCGCGCTTTTGACCCGCGATGATCAAGGTTTCGACCATATCCACCTGTCACCAGCCGAGTATTTTCCGGCACTGCAATAACAGGTCTTGGGTTTTCTTGACCGACGATACCGCCATGCACCATGGCCTTACGCTGGCGCAGTCTTCACGGTCGATGCTTTTATGGAATTTGCGGCACGTCACTTGCTGAGCGGCTTGTGCCCATGAATTGGCCTTCGGACAGCAAGACATTGGTCACCACGCCAAAATGCGGCGCCCGCATGGTAGTCGAAGCCAGTTCATATTGGGCGGGTTCCGGTTGCGCCTGCGCCGCCACAATCGCCGGGTTGTCACTGCCCCCTGGGCCAGGCTGGGTATCAACAGCAACCGGCCTTGACCTGCGTCAGGGCCGGTTGCTGTTGATCATACGCGGCGATCACGGTTCGACGGTGACCATGCCAATCATGTTCTGGGTCTTCCAATGGGGGCCGCAGAGATAATCTTGTGGTCCGGCCACCAGAAACGTGAACTCGATGCTTTCCTCGGGAAAGGCACGGTCGGATTCCGGCATGCCGGACTCTTTGACGATGACGCTATGACTGGTGCGCTGGTCGACATTGACCCAGCGCACCGTTGTGCCCACCGGCACCGTGATTTCAGCCGGGCAGAAATTGTATTTATACATGGTCACAACGGTCACGCCCTCTTCCTCGGACGAGGGATGACCGAAAATCTCGACATAACGCTCCTCAGCCTCGGCGCAGATTGCGGCGGTTTTGGCCGCCTCTTCATCGGCATTGGCGAAGGCCGCTACAGGTGCCAGGGGCAGCATTACCAGTCCAAGAACAAGGGTCGGTACGGCGTTCATGTAAACCTCCTGACGAAAAAGGGCGGCGGCAGATCAAACCCGGCCGCCGCCCTTTGCTTTATTGCTTGGTCACGTTGATTGTAGCGGCTGCATCATCCAGTGCAAGGCTGGTGTTCAGCGTCACATGGTGAAAGCGTGCAGCGGCATAATCATCGTGGATGGCAAAGCCAACGGTATAGGTCTTGCCCGCCTCCAGCGGCACATCCCCTGGCGCGCCCGAATTAAGCGGCCGTGAGAAAACCACAGTCCAGATACCACCCGACAGGCTTGCCTCTGCGGCCATCTCGCCATCGTTCACGGTCCGGCTTTCCAGCAGATAGCCATTGCTGGAGCTGCCATCGGCGTTGACCCGCAGCAAGTCAAGGAAAGTGCCATCGGCCAGATATTGGTCGATATCTGTCGCGGATTTCAGCTTGTCCCAACCGCCTTGCGGTTTGCCACCCTTACCGCTGATTTCGACATCGCTGCGGCTTTCGCTCAGGTATTTGGTGATGGTGGTGGTAGCCCCAAGCCGGGCTGCCACATCGGCATTGGCACCAATCGCCTCTGCACCGGGATCAAAGGGCATATAGCTGTTATCCGCATGACACGAGGCCCAGCACCCGACCTGTTCGCCCATTTCGATACCGGTTCCGGCAATCATCATGGCCACTTTGATCTGGTTGTCGGGGTCCATCTTGCCACCCTCGACAAAGGGGGCGGGGTGGTGCCCGGCATCCGGCCATTGCAGACGGATATAGATATTGGCATCGTCATGGGTGGCCTGAAGCGTTGCGTCGATTGTGCCACGTTTGCCGGGGATCGGGGTTGGCTCCAGATCACCACCCGCAACGATCTTGTTGCCAATCGTTTCCAGCTCTTTGGCGTGGCAGGTTGAACACGCATCACCACCCTTGGTCAAGGGCCGCGCGCCGCCATGGGTCTTGCCGTTTTGTACCCATTCAAAAGACGCCTGCCCCGGATAGAACAAGGTCAGATCAGCAGTCGCAACCGCGCTCCAATCCACATCGGCGGCAACAGCGCCACCAGCGCTTGTGCTTGCGGTGGTGGTGGTGGTTGTATCGGCTGCGGCACCGGCTGCACTGGCCGCGTCTTCAGCGCGGGCGGCAGCAACTGCCTCCTCGATATGCGTCTGGATCGCGTCACGCTCTGCCTGTTTCGCTGCCTTGGCAACTTCGGCTTCTTCGGCTTCTTTGGCGGTGATAAAGGCCAGGCTGTCAAGATAGGCCTGCGGCACCTCGCGGATGAACGCCGGGTTTGGTGCCTCCAACGCCTCCAGATAGTCCCCATCAGCGCGGTCGCGCAGATCCTTGTGGGCGATGCCTTTGTGGCAATCAATACAGGTTTGCCCGGTTTCCATCGCATTCAGGTGTTGCTGACGCGCCCGTGGCTGTTGAAATTCGGGCATCATCGAATCAAAGCCGTGACAGTTGCGGCATTCGCGCGAATCGGTTTTCTTCATCCGGTTCCATTCGCGCTGCGCCAGATGCAGGCGCTTGGCGTCAAATTTTTCCGGGGTTGAGATGGTGCCGGTGATCTTGCCCCAAACCTCGCGTGAGGCCTGGATCTTGCGGATCATCTTATGTGTCCAATCCTTGGGCACATGGCAATCAGCACAGGCAGCCCCCACACCCGAACGGTTCACATCATGCACCGTGCCTTCGTATTCCGAATAAAGGTAATCATTCATTTCGTGGCAGCCAACACAGAATTCCATCTTGTTGGTGGCTTCCATCACGGTGTTGAAACCGCCCCAGAAAACGATGCCCGCAACGAATATCCCTGCGATAGCTGCGATCGGCATTCCCCAAAGGAAGTATCGGCGCCAGATTGGCTTTTTTGGTTCGGGATTGTTGCTCGATGTCATGCTTGGGCTCCGTCCTGGCGCTGTTTGAGCGGCCTCGTGTCACGGGGGATATTGTTTGTGCGAGTCCCCGATGTTCCCGCCGGATTGAAGAAGGGCGAGCCCTTGGCACGCCCTTCTGTAGTAAGGTCAGGTCGCGTCAGGTGACGTGGTTCGACCGGTTGAAGACGTTGAACTTGCCGGTTGGTGCATAAAGCCCCTTGATACGGCCAGTTTCTTCCAGAGTTTCGGCATCATAGATGACGATTTCTCCGTTTGGTTCCAACGAGTCCGACAGGTTCCATTTGGAGACCCAAACTTCGGTGCCATCTGCGTTGAACTCAAAGTGAACCGCAGCAGAGCCTTCGTCTTCGGTAATCTGGATCGTTTTCACGACTTCGCCGGTCTCTTTCGAGATGACCTTCACCGATTGCTGGATTTCCGGCTCGGGGTGTTTGGTCTGGTCGGCCCAGATATACTTGGAGTTGGGGTGCGTCCGGATAAACAGACCCGCGCCATCGGTTTCAACCTCATAGCAGAGCTTCCAGGCGTTATCCGGATGGCCCTTGGGGTCGTTGCCCCAAACGCTTACGGTGCCAACACCAAGGTGGGTTGTTCCTGAAACCGGCCCGCATTTCGGGTCATCCCAGTTCGCGCCCGGACCTGGGTGCGGCAAAGAGGCCACGTCGATCATCGCCTCAAGCTTGTGCGTCTCGGTGTCTACCACAACCATTTTGTTCGATGCGTTTGCCGCGATCTGGAAGTAGCGGCCTGTCGGGTCAAAGAAACCGTCATGCAAGAACTTGGCGCTGTCGATCTTGTCGATCCGCAGATTGTCGATGTCGTCATAGTGAACCTGCCAAAGCTGGCCGAGCTCTTTGACTGCGACGATCCAGGTCGGCTCGTTCGGGGTGGTGTAGATCGCGGCAACACGTGCTTCTTCCACATAGTCACCATCGACGTTGACACCGCGGGTCGATACCACCTTGAGCGGCTCCATGGTCATGGCGTCGACAATCGCGAAATGCGGCGGCCAGTATGCCCCACCAATCACATATTTGCCATCACCCGATACGGCGACGTCGCGCGCATCATAGGCAACCTTGACTTCGGAAACCAACATCTTGTCTGGCGTCTGCCAAAGGTCGATCTTGGTCATCTTGCCGTCACGCCCCATCGTGTACCAGAACCGGCCCGGATTTTCAGGTTCGGACAGCGCATGATGCTCGGACGCTTTCATCACGTGCACGGCATAGCCGGTCGGGATGTGAACAAGCACTTCCTTGGTGTCGCCGTCGATCACGGCCACTTTGCCCGCGTCGCGTTCGATCACAACAAAGAAGTTTTGCCAGTTGCGGCCATGCAGCGGCTCGGTCGGATAGTCGGCTTCTTCGACATAAACCTTGCGGGTCGCTTGCATCTGCGTCAGCGACATTTCCGGGGGTTTAGGCGCATCCATCTGGATATAGGTTGCCATATCCTTGATCTGCTGCTCGGACAAAATATCCGAGAAGTTGTTCATGCCGCCCTCGGTGCCCCAGGTAATGATCTTTTCAAGACGTTCCTGGCCAAGTTTGACTGTGCCGCCTTCGGTCACAGTGCCATCGGCTGCGGTTTTCTTCCAATGCGGCTCCAGGTTTTGGCCGGTCGCGCCTTTGCGCAACACGCCGTGACAACCCGCACATTGCTCAAAGTAAAGCTGCTTGGAGCTTTCAAAGGCTTCGTCGCTAAGGGTCGGCACTTCTGCAAGCGCGGCCCCTGCAAAGCCGCTGAGCGTAAGCGCGAAGCCAACGCCAAGCGCAAGGCTCGATGTTCTATTGGTGATTCTAAGTGACATTATCACTCTCCATTTGCTGGTGAGACAAATGGTGTATGGACTGTATAGTACCCTTGCAGCCTTGACTTTTGTTAAGGGTGGAAAGGCGCAAATTGAAGCAGGCGCCAACTGCCACAACCTGCGTACCACCAAGGCGGAATTACAGCCGGGCGCCGATCAAGACGGGGCCTTGCCTGTGGAACAAAACAGTGGACGCGCAGGGAATCAGCAGGGCAATCGGCGGCAACAGCAGGCCTTTGGCCAAAGGGTGTTTCGTCAGGCAACGCGCATGGCGGGGCTTGGCCCCTTGCATCCCCCACGCCAAAATCAGCGCTTGTGCACGATGCGATAATCGTGCACCCTGTCCGGCCTAATCAACGGCGGTCTTGCGCCAAGTTTCAAGAATTAGGCCCGCGTAGGGTGCGAAAATGAGGTGCTTGCAATCCGTGATCGAAACGCCCGCTTTCAGGCCGCTGAGGCCGGAACCGCGCGGCGGCCCAAATGCCGCAGATAGCGGCGTTCGGCCGCGCGAAAGGCGAAGGTGATCGCCAGCACAATCAGGAAATAAAGCCCGGCTGCGGTGATAAAGCCTTCATAGGCAAGGTAATAGCGGCCATTCAGCCAGCGCCCGACGCCCAAAATATCTTGCAGCGTGATGGTGCTGGCCACAACCGAACCGTGCAGCATAAAGATCACCTCGTTGGAATAGGCGGGAATGGCGCGGCGAAACGCCGATGGCAGGATGATCCGGCGCAGACGGCCCCGCGCGCTGTGGCCAGAGGCAATCGCGGCCTCTACCTCGCCCACCGGCGTATCGACGATCGCGCCGCGCAGCAGTTCTGTTGAATAGGCGGCGGTGTTCAGGGTGAAAGCGATCAGCGCACACCACCACGCCGAGGAAAGAATCGGGTCCCAAAGCCAGCTTTGGCGGATCACCTCAAACTGGCCAACGCCGTAATAGATCAGGTAGGTTTGCACCAGCAAAGGCGTGCCACGAAAGACGTAAGTATAGGCCCAGACAATCGGGTTAAGGATACGGTGACGGCTGGCGCGGGCAATTGCCATGGGTATTGCCAGCAGCCCGCCAAGAATCAACGACAAAAAGGTCAGGTTCAGCGTCATCCAGACGCCATAAAGAAAGCGGTCAAAATTGGCCGCAATCAGGCTGATATCCAGCGGGAACCATGCAAGGAACTGTTCCATCATGCCCGCACCCCACCAACACTATAGCGCCGATCAAGCGCCCGCAGCGCGACATCAGAAATCGCGGTCAGCGCCAGATAGATCACGAAAGCGGCGGCCATGAAGGTGAACAATTGCCCGGTTGAACGGCCCGCCGTAAAGGCGTTGTAGACAAGATCTTGCAGCCCGATCACTGATACCAGCGCTGTGGTTTTCAACTGCACCAGCCAGGTATTGGTGAACCCCGGCAGGGCAAAGCGCACCATTTGCGGCCAGATGATATGGCGAAAGATCAGCCCGCGCGGCATACCGCAACTGATCCCCGCCTCAATCTGCCCGCGCGGAATCGCCATGATCGCGCCGCGAAAGGTCTCGGTGAAATAAGCGCCGAAAATCACGCCGATGGTGCCCGCACCCGCGACAAACTGACTGATCTCGATATAGCCCCACAGGCCCGACACCTCACCCAGATTGTTCAGCGTGACCTGACCGCCGTAAAACACCAGCATGATCAGCACCAAGTCCGGCACACCGCGCACAAGCGTGGTATAGGCATTGGCAAATCGGCGCGCGATGCGGCTGGAGGATAGTTTCGCCCAGGCCCCCAGCAGGCCAAAGGCCACCGAAATCACCAGGGATGCCAGCGCCAGTTGCACCGTCAGCAAGGTGCCAGACAGCAATTGCGCACGATATTCATAGATCAGGTCCATCGCTGTCTCCTTGTGGGGAAGGGGGCCAATAGCGGCCCCCTGTTTGTGTCAGTTGCCAGTCGGACGGCCGCCATAGATGTCAAAGGGGAAATAGGCATCGTTGATCTTGGCATAGGTGCCATCGTCACGGATCGCGGTAATCGCGGCAGACAATGCCTCGCGCAGGGCGTCATCGCCCTTGCGCACCGCAATCCCTACGCCTTCGCCGTAACATTCCAGATCCAGATGGTCGCCGCCAAGAAAGCCGTAATCCGCACCTTCGCCCGTAGACAAGAAACTTTCCTGCGCAATCAGGCTGTCAGAAAGCTGTGCGTCAATGCGGCCAAGTGCGAGATCGCGGAACACCTCTTCTTGCGTGCCATACATCACGATTTCCGCGCCCGGAAACATCTTTTCGGCGTAGCACTGATGGGTTGCCCCACGCTGCACGCCGATGCGCTTGCCGGTCAGGCCCTCGGCTGTGCCTTCAAAGCCTGCATCCTTTTTGGCAACCAGACGCGCCGGGGTTTGGTAGTATTTCGCGGAAAAATCAATCTGGCGCTTGCGCTCTTCGGTGATCGACATGCTGGCGACGATGGCGTCGAATTTCTTGGCCTTCAGCGCCGGAATCATGCCATCCCATTCCTGTTCGACCATCTCGCAGTCACGCTGCATCTGCGCACAAACCGCCTTGGCGATGTCGATATCAAAGCCAGCAAGTGTGCCGTCTGCCTCTTTGAACGAGAACGGCGGATAGGCACCTTCAACGCCGATTCGCAGCGGGTCGGCGGCAAAGCCGGGGGTGGCCAGCATCAGGGCGGCAAAGGTGGAAAGAAGGGTGCGTCGAAACATGGGATTTCCTTTTCGGTTGCGGGTTCAGGGTCAATTCATCCGGGCCAGAAAGGCGCGGAACTGGTCGGTTTGCGGGTTGGCAAACAACTGATCGGGCGGGCCGGCCTCACAGACCTCGCCCTTGTGCAAAAACACGGTTTTGGTCGATACATCGCGGGCAAAGGCCATTTCATGCGTGACCACCAGCATGGTGCGACCCTCGGCGGCCAGATCGCGCATCACAGCCAGAACCTCGCCGACCAATTCGGGGTCAAGCGCGCTGGTGGGTTCATCAAACAGCATCACATCGGGGTCCATCGCCAAGGCGCGGGCAATGGCGACGCGCTGTTGTTGGCCGCCCGACAGATGCGCGGGGTAATAATCGGCACGATCCGACAGCCCAACCTTGGCAAGCAAGGCCATGGCCTGTTCGCGGGCCTGCGCCTTTGGGATTTTGCGCACATAAAGCGGGCCTTCCAACACGTTTTCCATCACGGTCATATGCGACCACAGGTTGAACCCCTGAAACACCATCGCGGCGCGGGCGCGCATCCGTTCAACCTGGGAAATATCGGCGGGGATCACTTCACCATGGCGGTTGCGGGTCATCCGCATCTTTTCCCCGGCAAGGTAGACATCACCGGAATTGGGCGTCTCCAGCAGGTTGATACAGCGCAAAAACGTGCTTTTGCCGGAACCAGAGGCACCCAGAATGGCGATCACATCGCCCTTTTTCGCCTCTAGCGAGACACCCTTTATCACCTCATGCGCGCCGAAACTTTTATGCAGATCAACGACTTTCAGGGCGGCTTCGGTCATAATACAGGCTCCTGCAAGGTGGCGAGTTCGCCGAGGGTTATGGGTTTGATCGGGCTGCGCGCACGGGCCGGGCCGGGGGGGGCGCCGCAAGCGGCAAGGATGCCGCGCGTTGTCACCTCACACATGCGGCCTTGGCACGGCCCCATCCCGGCGCGGGTTGCGATTTTGACCTGACGGGGGCCGTTTGCGCCCTCATCCACCGATTGGCGAATGTCGGCGGCGGTAATTTCCTCACAGCGGCAAATGATGGTGTCGCCTGTGGGGGCCAGAAATTCGGGCAAGGGGGCATAGGCGGTATCCAGAAACGGACGGAGCGCGCGGGCGCGGGTCAGGGCGGCACGCGGGGCAGTGCTGCGTTGGTCGCGGTTGTCTTCGCTGATGCGGCCCGAGAGGTGCAAGATATCAAGCGCGGCCAGCGTGCCCGTGGCCTGTGCGGCATCTGCCCCGCCAATGCCTGCACCATCGCCCGCGATGTGAATCTGGGCCTTATCAGTGCGCCCCCAAGGGCCGGTGATGGGCTCAAACGCCTGTTGCCTATCATTCCAGCGATGGCCAATCCCTGCGGCGCGGCTGATATGGGTGGCGGGTATAACGCCTTGATGCGTCAGCAAAAGTGGCGTCTCTAACTGCTGTCTGCGCCCCCCGGCGGTAAAGGAAAAGGCGATATCGCCACTGTCGGTCTGGGCGGCAAGGAACGCGGCAGCCCCGGTATAACGCTGCACCCCTGCGGCGCTGATCTTCTGCAACAGCCCAAGGCCCTTGACCAGCACCGGCAACGCCATCAGCGCGCGCGGCAAATGCGGCAGGGCGCGCAGCAGCATCGCGCGCGTCTGCGTTTCCACCAGCGCCTTGGGCGGCGCATCTGCATCAATCATCTGCGCCGCGATCAGATAAAGCAGCGGGCCAGAACCTGCCAGAACCGCATCGCGCGGCAACAGCCCCGCCGTTTTCATCAAGATTTGCGCGGCCCCTGCGGGCATCACGCCCGGCAAGGTCCAGCCCGCAAACGGCATCGGGCGTTCCTGCGCGCCCCCTGCCAGCAGCAAATGCGCGGCTGTGCTGATATGGCTGATGCCGCCTTGCGACCAGATCACGCGCGGGCCCGTTTCCACCCGCCAAACCATCGCGCCAAATTCGATGCGGATATTTGGATGATCAAGCACCGTCACCAAAACCTTGCCGGCCGCATAGTCCTTGCCCAGCCATGCGCGCGCCTTGCCGTTCCCGACATTGCGGTAAATCTGCCCACCGGCGCGGGGCTGTTCATCCAGCATCAACACGCGCAAGCCACCCTGTGCTGCGGTTACGGCTGCGGCCATGCCTGCGGGGCCCGCACCGATGATGATCAGATCGGCGTCAAACATCGGCTGCCCCCAATTTGCGCAGACCCATCTGGCGGCGCACGGCCATGCCGTCGCGCACTTCGGTCATGCAGGCCTGCACATTGGGCTGGCCGTCCACCTCGACCAGACAGTCAAAGCACACCCCCATCATGCAAAACGCTGTGCGCGGCGTATTACGGCCCGTTGTGCGGCTGGCGGCCCCCGAATGGGCCAGCAACGCGGCGGCAAGGCTGTCGCCGGGATGGGCGCGCAGGGGCGCACCATCCAGCGTCAGGTGCAATGCCCCCTCAGGCCGCGGTTGAAAGCGCGAAACGCGTGTCATCGAAAGCCCCCTTTTCTGGTGCACTGGTGCGGTTCACAATCCAATCCGTCAGGTCAGAAGCATGCAGCGGCGCCAGCGTGACGCCGCTGTGACAGGTCACCAAACAGGCATCTGGATGCAGCGCAGAGCGCGCGTAAACCGGATAGCCATCGGCCGACATCACCCGCAACGCGCCCCAGGACCGCACCACCCGCACCCCCGCCAGCGCCGGAAAGACCGTAACCGCATGGCGCGCAAGGCCCGTCATCATGCCCAGCGTTTCTGCGTCATTCAGCCCCGCATCGGCATGGGTGCCGCCGATCTGCACCCCCCCCTCATCGACCTGCCGGATCGTGCTGGACAAAAAGGGCAGCCGGTCGGCCAGCTTTTCGGTAATCAGCAACTCACCACGCTGCGGCCGGATTTGTGCGGTAAAACCAAGATCAGTGGCAAGGGGTGCTGCACCAAGCCCGGCACAAAGAACCAGCTTGCCCGCACCCCGCTTTGTGCCGTTCTGCAAGGTCAAATCAAAACCACCGCCCGAGGCCGCCGCGATCTTTGTCACGCTGGCATCTGCGACAATCCGCCCGCCCATCGTCACAACCGCAATCCGCAGCGCGCGCAGCAAGCGCAGCGGGTTCACATGACCATCGCGGGGGCAAAAACTGGCACCCACCACACCTTGCCCGATGCCGGAAATATCCCGGCGCAGGTCGTCACCCGTCAAGATTTCATGGGCTTTATAGCCAAGATTGGCCTGCTGACGTTCCAAACCAGCCGCAAAATCAGCCAATTCAGCCGCATCGGTGAAAAACTCATATCCGCCGGGCTGCGACAGCGCCACGTCAAGGCCCGATACCTGGCGCAAGGTTGCGGCGAACTCTGGCCATGCGGCCACGGCCTGCGCCGTCCAGCGCGCATAGGGCGCAAAACCGGCCCCTTTGCCTTGCAGCCAGACCAGCCCGAAATTGCCTTGGCTGGCGCGAAAGTCACCATCCGCACCGTCCAGAACCGTCACCACTTGCCCCGCGCGCAGCAGGCCAAGCGCCACCGACAGGCCCACAACGCCGCCGCCGATAATGGTGATGTCTGATTGGCCCATGCGATTCCTCCCGTTCAGAAAATCGCATAAAACCATTCATACGAATAATTCTTCTTTTTACAAAACCCATACGGTTGTGATATGTATTGGCGATGTTGCATCGCCTCTCCCATCGCCAACTCGAAGCGTTCCGTGCCGTGATTGAAAGCGGCAAGGTCACAACGGCGGCGGCCCTGCTCAACACCACGCAACCCTCAATCAGCCGCCAGATCGCAGATCTGGAACAGGCAGTCGGCTTTCGGCTGTTTGAACGCGCTGGCCGAACCCTGGTCCCCACCGCCGAGGCGCTGGCGCTTTATGAGGAGGTTGAACGCTCTTTCGTCGGGCTGGCCGAGATTTCGCGCGTGGTTCGTGATATCCGCGATTTTCGGCAAGGCAGCCTCTCGATTGCCGGAATGCCCGCGCTGGCGTTGCAATTCTTGCCGCAAGTGATGGCAGATTTTGCAAAGACTGCCCCTGGCATTGTCGTGTCGCTGCGTGCGCGCAGCTCACAAGCGGTATTGCAACATCTGGTTTCGCAGCAGTTCGATCTGGGTTTTGCAGCGCTTGAAACCGATCATCCCGCCGTGCGCCGCACACCGATTTGTACCGCGCCGATGATGGCTGTGCTGCCCGTCGGCCACCCTTTGGCAAAAAATACCCGGTTGGAGCCTGCTGATTTCCACGACCAACCCTTCATTGCGCTAGGGGCCGAAATCACCACACGGTCCGAGACAGATGCGTTTCTGGCCTTGGGAAACGCGCACCCTCGCTTGGTGGCCGTGGCCCAGCTTTCAGCCTCCATTTGTGAACTGGTGGCCAATGGTGCCGGCGTGTCGATTGTAGAGCCGGTGACGGCGCTTAATTTTGTCGACAGAGGTCGGATTGTCGCCCGCCCGCTGCAGCCAGAACAACCCTTCCGCTACGACTTGCTCCTGCCTGTCTTGCGCGAGCCGTCACGGGTTGCAACGCAGTTTTTGGCCCTCGTAGACGCGAAATTCGCAAGACTGCAACATCAGATTGAAGTCGCTTCAATAGGCTAAGCGCTGCGGGCTGTTTGACTCTGCAAGCGTGGGCCCGCCACATGAAAGTGAAGCCGCGGTTCCGGTAAAAAGGCATTTGGGTTGCACGCTGATGCCCTCGCATGCCGGCAGAACAAAGGCCCCGTTCCCGTGGTGTGACGGCGCACAATTACGGTGCCCGACTGCTTTGCACGGGCTTACCGATAGGCGGCAACCCGTGCTGACAGATACCCCAAGGTTTTCCTCACAGCCTGCGCGCGGGCCGCAATAGGCATGTTCTGGGAATCGGTCCTGCCACTAACGCTATTTGCCCAAACAGATTTAAAGCCAACGCAGCCCCGTTTAGGCCGGGTCAGCGCCAATCGCGGCCAACATCGCCTCGGCGACCTCTATATCCTGTATGCCGCTACCCGAGCCAACGCCAACGCCACCCACCAACCGGCCAGCCACAAATATCGGCAACCCGCCAGCCAGCCCGGTCACAGCCCCCCCCCCGTAGCCTGCGCAAGTGCCGCGCGTATTCCCTCAGGGATCTTGGCGCTTTGCGCGCCGGTACTGGCGGCGGTCTGTGCCTTGGCCCGCGCCGATTTCAGCGACAGAAACTTGGCCCCGCGCATGCGCATCACGCCCAGATCAACCCCCGAAGCATCAACGATCACAAGGCATTGCGGCTGCCCCATTTCCCCGGCCTTGGCACAGCCTGCATCCAGCATTGTCAAAATCGCGGCATCGTTCAACACCTTCGAATCTTCGAAAAATTCCATAACAATCCCCATTGGCTAACCTCTGCTCAATCGCAGCTTGCGCCCAGTCAATCAGCCCGAAGGCAAATCCGCAATGGCCATTTCCGATGCCAAGCCGCAACACGAACAGAACCGCAAGATAGCCGTGCCTGCTGACCGCGACAGGGGCAAACGCCCAATGCGCATTGCCGGGCAGAATTCCTGCCGCTGACATCACCCCCAAGCACCTGCTTTACATCGCGGCCCCCACCAGCCTTTATACAAACACGCCAAACCAAAGCGGAGCACAGCAGCCATGACCCAATCTGATATCGGCCTGATCGGCCTTGGCACCATGGGCGCGATGCTTGCCCTGAACATCGCCGAAAAGGGCTTTGCCATCGCGGTCTGGAATCGCACGACAGAGGTCACGCATAAATTCGTCAAAACCGCAGGCGAGCTTGCCCCCAAGATCACCCCGACCCAGACGCTGCAGGCACTGGTTGCCGCGCTGAAAGCCCCGCGCGCGATCATTCTGATGGTCCCGGCGGGCCAAGCGGTTGACGATCAGATCGCCGCGCTGACCCCCTTGCTGGAGGCTGGCGATATGATCATCGACGCAGGCAACGCCAACTTCCGCGACACCAACCGCCGCGCCGAAAATGCCGCCAAGGGCGGCCCGCGCTTTCTTGGCATTGGCGTGTCGGGCGGCGAAGACGGCGCACGCCACGGCCCCTCGATCATGGGCGGCGGCCGCGCCGAGGATTGGGCCCGCATTGAGCCCATTTTGCAGGCGATTTCGGCCAAATACCAAGGCACCCCCTGCGCCACCCTGATGGGCGAGGCGGGCGCGGGCCATTTCGTCAAAATGGTACACAACGGCATCGAATACGCCGACATGCAAATGATTGCCGAGGTGTACGGCGTCATGCGGGACGGCATGGCGATGCCCGCCCCTGCGATTTCCACGGTGTTTGACGCGTGGAATGCCGGCCCGCTGCAATCCTACCTGATAGAGATTTCTGCCGCTGTTACCGCCGTCACCGATACCAAAACCGGCCAACCCCTTATTGATGTCATCCTTGATCGCGCCGGGCAAAAGGGAACAGGCCGCTGGACCGTGATTGAGGCGCAACACCTGTCTGCCCCGATTCCGGTGATCGAGGCTGCGGTCATGGCCCGCAACACTTCGGCAAGGCTTGACGAGCGCATCAAGGGGCAGGCCCATTTCGGCGCGGCCCCCCAAGGCCTGCCCCCCGGCACCCTGACGATAAAAGACCTTGAACACGCAATGATCGCGGGCAAAATCCTGTGCTATGCCCAAGGTTTCGCCCTTGTCACTGCCGCCTCTGCCGAATTCGGCTGGTCGCTGCCGCTGCCCGAGATTGCAAAGGTCTGGCGGATGGGATGCATCATCCGCTCGACCATGCTCAATGATATGGCGACAGCTTTGGCCCAAGACCCGGCCCGCAACCTGATACTGGCACCGTTTTTTGCCGATCATCTGCAAAACACCCACAGCGCCCTGCGCAAAGTGGTGGCGCAGGCCGCCCTGCATGGCCTGCCCGTCCCGGCGCTGGCCTCGGGGCTCGCATGGTTTGACATGATGCGCACCCAGCATTCCACCGCCAACATGATTCAGGCCCAGCGTGATTTCTTTGGTGCGCATGGCTTTGATCGCACGGATGGCGGCGCAGGCCGCCACGGCCCATGGGCACTGCGGGGCGACTAAACCGGGGCGGGGCTTGCAGCCCTAGCCCAACTCTGCCAAACGCTGCGTCAACCGCCCCATCAGCAGGTCCACCTCTGCCACCCCCGCCGGTGAAAGCCCCGCCCCGGGCCGCCTTTGTGTGGTATGGGCAATCACGCCTCTTTTTGCCAAAACATGCTTGCGAATGGCCAGCCCCAGCCCCGGTTGCTGCTCAAACCGTGCCAGTGGCAGATAGGCGTCAAACAGGTCGCGCCCCCGTTCCGGCGTGCCATCCCGATGGTTTTTTACCACCGAAACCATCATCTCCGGATAGGCAAACCCCGTCATCGCCCCATCGGCCCCCCGTGCCATTTCTTCGGGCAAGAAAACCCCGCCATTGCCGCAAAGAATAGAAACCCGCCGATCCAGCCCCTTGCGCAGCGCACTGATTTTTTCCAACCCCGGCCAATCTTCATGCTTCAGGCACACACATGTCGGTAAATCCTGCACGATCCGCGTTATCACCGGAACCGACATTTGCACCCCGGTCACCAAGGGGAAATCCTGCACCACAAAAGGCGTATCCCCGATAAACTCCACCGCTTGGGCGTAATAGCCTACAATCTGGTCATCGGTGCGCAAATGCCCCGGCGGTGCAATCATCACCCCCGCGGCACCGTCATCCATGACTGATTTCGTCAGCCCCTCCATCTGCGCAAATCCGGGCGCCGAGGCCCCTACGATCACCGGAACACGCCCAGCAACCCGCGCCAAAATCCGCCGCACAAAGGCGGCACTTTCCTCGCCCGTCAGCTTTGGCGCCTCGCCCATGATCCCCAGAACCGTCAGCCCGGTAGCACCTGCCTCCAGATAAAAATCCACCATCCGGTCGGTGCTTGCCATATCCACGGCACCATCCGGCAAGAATGGGGTTACCGCAATCACATAAACCCCGCTTGCGCTTTCATCCAACAGCATCTTGTTCTCCCTGCTCCAACCGCATCAACGCCCCACGGCCACTGGCCAGCCTATGCCAGCCCATTGGCACGGGCAAGGCCGCAGCCACTCGGTGCAACACCCCTTGGGCCACCAAAGCCTAGCCTATCGCCGCCAGATGCACCGCAAACAGCGGGTCGGCCATCAGCGCCTTGCAGCGCGCAAAGCGCCCTTCAGCATAGGCGCGAAAATCATCGGCGGTATTGCCGTCGGCCAATTGGATCAGCCCCCACAGCGTCCAGAGCAGATCACACATCGCCTTGTAAACCACCATCCGCCCATGATCCGCCGCCGTTGGCACCCCACCGAAATAGGCGCGCATCAATTCATCCTCTTGCGCAGCGCTCAGCCCAGCCTCTACCGAAAAATCACCAAGGTCCCACATCGGGTCATTCATGCCGGAATATTCCCAATCCACGATCCACATCTTTTCGCCGGTATCGAGAAAGTTTTCACACAGCGGGTCGCAGTGGCAAGGAACAAGCGCCACCGGCGCACGCGCCAATGCGGCACGCACCGCCCCCGCCTCGGCCACCACAGCATGATAGCCATCGGGCAAGGCCACATCCTTGGTCGCCAACAGCGCCAGATAGTCATCAATCATGGCAAACAGTTCAAACCGAAACGGAAACACCGCGCCAGAGCTGTGCAACCGTGCAAATGCCACCCCCACCCGCGCCGCCGCCCCCCGCCGCATCGCAAAGTTTTCGGGTGTCATGGTGACCACATCGGCAATAAACCGTGTTACCATCACCCCCGTTTGCGCATCGGCAAAGATCACTTCGGGCGAAATCCCGGCCTGCGCCGCCGCCTCGGCGGCAACGGCCTCATTCGCGCGGTCGATATAGGCATCGGTTCCCTTGCCCGGCAGGCGCAGACACAGATCGCCCAGACGGTAAACACGGTTGGTCAGCCCACCCAACCTTTCCACCGGGCCCAAATAGCCCGAAAACGCTGGAATAGTGCCAATAATTTCCCGAACCTCTGCGCTATCATCCATCATGTTTCTCCTCCACCACCTTATCATCACGGTTTCACAAATGCCGCGATCTGGCTATAGTTGTTGGTAACGACTGCAGGGGCAAAACCCAGGAGGAACCGTGGGGAAAGACAAACACGATGGCCATCTGGGCGCGGTTTACGGTGCCAGCAACCCGGCGCAGGTGGCGCAGGCCTATGACAACTGGGCCGAAACCTATGAGGCCGAAATGCGGCAAGCGGGCTACCGCCACCCCTCAATCGCGCTGGCCCTTCTGGCCCGGCACCTGCCGCCCGGTGCGGGGCCGATTCTGGACGCGGGCGCGGGTACCGGCATGGTCGGCGAGTGGATGGGGATCATCGGCTATCCGGTGGTTGAGGCGCTTGATATCTCGGCGGGGATGTTGGCGGTTGCCGCGCGCAAAGGCGTTTACACCAAGCTGCACACCATCGCCCTTGGCACCGCATTGCCCTTTGCAGCCGGGGCCTATGCGGCGGTTTTGTGCACAGGCGTCTTTACCACAGGCCATGTCGGGGCCGAGGCCCTGGCCGAACTGGTTCGCATCACGCGCCCCGGTGGCGTCATCGTGGCCACGGTAAAAGGCACGGTTTGGGAAGGCGGGTTTGCCACTGAAATAGCGCGACTGGCGGGCGAGGGCCTGCTAACCTTGGCCGAGGAAACCGCGCCCTACATCTCGATGCCGGGCGAGGCCGCAACCGCCCCCAGCCGCGCTATCGTCCTACGTCTTCACGCGTGAATTGGAGGGATCATACGGCGCCTCCAGCATGATTTGCGCCGGGTAGGTTTGGGATGCCACAACCAAAGCATAGCTGCCGGCGGCCAGAAAATCGTCACTAACCCCGCCGGAATTGCGCACATAGCCATAGCCAACCGATTTCCCGATGGTATAGCCGTAGCCGCCCGAGGTCAGATAGCCCACCGCCTCACCGTTGCGCAAAATCGTCTCACGCCCCACCAGAACCACCGCGTGATCCTCCAGCGTAAAGCCCGCAAAACGCTTGGTCAGCGGCCCCGGCCTCGCCAAGGCCTCTGCTCCGATGAAGCCCGCATTGGTTTTGCGCACAGCCCAGCCCAAACCTGCCTCCATCGGTGTGTCATTCGGTGTGATATCCGACGACCACGCGCGATAGCCCTTTTCCAACCGCAGGCTTTCCAGCGCCCTGTACCCCACAGGCCGCAGCCGATGCGCCGCACCCGCCACCATCAGCGCGTCATATACCTTGCCAATCGCGGCAATCGGCACATGCAACTCCCAGCCCAATTCTCCGACATAGGTCAGGCGCAGCGCCCGCACATCCGCGCCAGCGATGGTCAATTCCTGCACCGCCCCAAAGGGAAACGCCGTATTGGACACATCCTGCGCCGTCACCAGTGCCAGAATATCCCGCGCTTTGGGCCCCATCAGCGACAGGGTGCCGAAATCTTCGGTCACATCGCGCAACACGCAGCCCTCGTCTGGCAAATGGCTGGCAATCCACGCCATATCATGGGTCCGAAACCCTGTTCCCGTAACGATATAAAACCGATCCTCGGCCAGCCGCGCCACGGTCAGATCTGCCTCAATCCCGCCGCGGGTATTCAAAAGCTGGGTGTAGGTCACACGCCCCACGGGCCGCCCTACATGCCCCGCACAAAGCCGGGCCAGCGCATCGGTGGCCCCCGGCCCCGACAGCTCGTATTTCGCAAATGAGCTTTGGTCGAACAGCCCTGCATGGTTTCGGACATGGGCATGTTCCGCCCCCACCGCCTCAAACCAATTCTGCCGCCCCATGGAATAAATATCGCACGCCTCCACCCCCTCCGGCGCGAACCAATTTGGCCGCTCCCACCCCAGTTTAGAGCCGAACACCGCCCCTTGTGCCTGCAACCGCGCATAGAGAGGCGAGACGATACGGGGCCGCCCAGAGGTATATTCCTCATGCGGAAAGCCGATGCTGTAATGCTTGCCGTAAGCCTCCAGCGTGCGGGCGCAAACCCACTGCCGATCGCGGTGCATCTGTGAAAACCGCAAGATATCCACGGCCCACAGGTCCAGCGGTGCCTCGCCGCTCATCGCCCATTCGGCCAGCACCCAGCCGGCGCCCCCACCCGAGGCGATGCCAAAGGCGTTAAACCCCGCGCCGACATACATGTTTTCACATTCCGGCGCGCGACCAAGGATGAAATTGCCATCCGGGGTAAAGCTTTCTGACCCGTTGATCATCTGCTTGACGCCCGCATCCGCCAGCGCAGGCACACGAAACATCGCCTGTTCCATGTGCTGCTCAAAATGGTCGAAATCATCGCCAAACAGGCGAAATTCCCAATCATCGGGCACATCATCCGTCAGCCAAGGCTGCGGGTTCGGCTCATAGCCGCCCATCACCAACCCGCCAACTTCTTCCTTGAAATAAGTGCGCCGATCCGGGTCACGCAACGTCGGTGCATCGGGCGACAGGCCCGCAATCGGGTCGGTGATGATGTATTGATGTTTGACCGGCTGCAACGGCACGTTGATGCCCACCATATTTCCCACCTGCCGCGCCCATTGCCCCGCACAATTGACCACCGTTTCCGCCATAATCGTGCCTTTTGTGGTGTGAACGCCGGTTATCCGCGCGCCGTCCATCGCAAAGCCCGTCACCCGCACGCCTTCAACAATCCTGGCCCCATGCATCCGCGCGCCTTTGGCCAGCGATTGCGTGATATCTGACGGGCTGGCCTGGCCGTCCGTCGGCAACCAACTGGCCCCGACCAGATCGGACACATCCATCAACGGCCACATCCGCTTGACCTCCGCGGCTGAGATCAGATGCATCTCCATCCCGAAACTGCCCGCCGTGGTCGCCAGCCGTTTGTATTCCGTCCAGCGATCCTCATTCGTCGCCAGCCGCAAACAGCCCGTCATCTTCCAACCCGTCTCCAGCCCGGTTTCGGCATCCAGCCGCTTGTACAAATCAACCGAGTATTTCAAGACCTTGGTGATCGAGGCCGACGACCGCAACTGCCCCACCAACCCCGCCGCATGCCAGGTTGACCCGCTGGTCAGGCGGCCCTGCTCCAGCAGCACCACATCGGCGCCATGATCTTTGGCCAGATGATAGGCGGTCGAACATCCGATGATGCCGCCCCCGATAACGACAATTTGGGCATGGGTGGGCAGGGTCATGGCAAAAGCTTTCCATAATGCGCCTCATAGGCGGCAATCTGTGTGGTCAGACGGGTTTGGTTTTCACGGATATAGGCGCCGTAATCGGCCCCCGGTGCCGACAAATGCAGGTCCGAGACCATGGCCCACATGGTTTCGCGCAGCAGCGCCGCGCATTTCATCGCCTCAAAAGCGCGCAACAGGCCAGCATCCGGCGGTTTTTGGAAATAGGTTTCCAGCAGGATCAGGGATTGTTCTGCCGTCATTCCGGCATTTGACGCGGCCCCCGCCAGATCAAACAAACCCGTCGAAAACCCGGCATATTCATAATCAATCAGCCACAATCGCGCGCCGTCATCCAGGATATTCGCAGGCAGCAGGTCATTGTGGGCATACACAATCGGCAGCGGTACCTGCACCGCCTCCAGCGCGGCGGAAAGCGCCAGAAATCCGGGCAAGGCCTTGGCATGGCATGACCCGGCCAATACCCGCGCATAGTCACGAACAACATGAAACACCCAGAATAGCGCGGCCTCACCGCGCACATATTCCGGCATGGTTTGGTGGAATTTTCGTAGAAAATTCGCGACCCGTTCGGGCTGCGCCACCACATCCGCCGCCGTCCATGTTCGCGCTTCAATGAACGCCGAAACCATCACCGCCGGCGCAGAGTATTCCACCGCAGGCGCAAAACCCGCAGCATGGGCGGCCCGCGACGCCATTGCCTCGCGCGCACGGCTGACGTGGTGAAACGGGTAATCGACACCAAAGCGCACCACATGCGCACCCGCCGCATCCGTTACCTTCCAAATCTCGTTTGAAAGCCCCCCCGACAGCGGTTCCGCCACCACATCACCCTGCCAGCAGGGCAGCGCCAATATCCGGTCAGGTATCATTGCCCACCCCCGCCATCCCCAGCCGCGCCCGTGCGCGTGCCGCCGCAGCGCCGATCAGCCGATCAGCAATGATTGCGATGAACGCCACCGCAAGCCCGGCCACCAAACCGCGCCCGGAATCCGCCTTGGTCAGCGCAATATACACCTCTTGCCCCAGGTCGCGCGTGCCGACCAGGGCTGTGATCACCAGCATCGACAGCGCGAACATGATGGTCTGGTTCACGCCCAGCATGATTTCCGGCAGGGCGAGGCGCAGTTTGATCCGCGTCAGTATTTGCCACGGCGTGCAACCCATCGCCCGCCCTGCCTCTATCAAGCGCGGGTCCACGCCTTGCAAGCCCAGCGCAGTATAACGGATGGCCGGCGCAATCGCATAGGCCACCACGGCAATCATCGCGGTAAAATCACCCACCCGAAACAGCATGACCGCAGGCATCAGATACACAAAGGACGGCAAGGTTTGCAGCGTATCAATCGCCAGCCGCACCCAGTGCCACAGGCTGTCGCGTTCCGCTGCCGCAACGCCAATCGGCAACCCGATCAGCATCGCAATTGCCACCGAGATTCCGCAAAGATAAACCGTGGTCATCGCCTTGTCCCACAGCCCGGTGGCCGCGATCAGCACCACAAGCACAGCCACCAATCCGGCCAGACGCCACCCCTGCAACCGCCAGCCAACAAAGCCCAACAGCAACGCGACCCCGGCCCAGGGCAACCCGATCAACAACCGCTTGAACGGGATCAGCACATTCAGCAGCAGCGTATTTTTCACAGCCTCAAGCATGTCGAAGTAATTGACGTTGATCCATTCGACCACCCCGCCCCAGAATGTGCCGGTCGAAAGCTGCCAGCCCTCGGGATAGCGCTGCACCCCCGGCAGAACCAAGGCCAGCACCGCCGCCAGCCCGATCGTCGCAAACGCCGCCCACAAATACGCATTGCGGGCTGTGGCTGTAATCACCCGCTCTTGCGCCAGGGCCTGCGAAATGCGGTCCAGCGCAATCGCAAGCGCAACAATGGCAAACCCCGCCTCCAGCCCCGCGCCGAAATCCAGCCGCCGCAGGGCCGCCAACACATCAAACCCAAGGCCCCCCGCCCCGATCATCGAGGCGATAATCACCATGTTCAGCGACAGCATGATAACCTGATTGACCCCCACCATCAGCCCTGCCTTGGCCGATGGCACCATCACCCGCCAGGTCATCTGATGGTTTGTACAACCAACCATATTGCCCAGATCGCGCAATTCATCCGGCACCCGCTGCAAGGAAAGCAGCGTGATCCGCGTCATCGGCGGCATTGCATAAATCACCGTCGCAATCACCGCCGCCACCGGGCCAAAGCCAAACAAGATCAGAATCGGCACCAGATACGCAAAAACCGGGATGGTCTGCATCAGGTCCAATACTGGCGTTATCGCCTTTGCAAAACCCGGCCAGCGATAGGCTGCAAGCCCCAAAGCCATACCGCCCGCCACCCCGATCGGCACCGCAATCAAGATAGAGGCAAGCGTGATCATTGCAGATGTCCACTGCCCAAAGATCGCAACAAACAAAAAGCACGCCCCCGACAACAGCGCCAGGCGCAGCCCGCCTGCCCGATGCCCAACCAGCACCACCAACACAACCACGGCCAGCCAGGACAGCGGCGGCAGCCCGCCCCATCCCTCTGACAACGCCCCCGTGACAATGCGGTAGGGGGCCTCGACCATCGCCGAAATCCAGCGCGTCAGTTCCTGAAATGTAAACAGCCCGAAACTCGCGTCATTCAACAGCCATTTGGTAAACCGGGAAATCCACTTGGCGGCGGGCATCACCATGGCTTTCGGCCAGTCAAACGCCCAGGGCAGCAACGGCCGGGCCAAGGCTGCAAACGCCCAGAACAGCCCCAAAACCCCTACCCAGATCGCCGCCACCCGCATCGCCTAGCCCCCCAGCATCAACGCAACGACATCCTCGCGCTGCAAATGCCCAAGGGTCTCATTCTGCGCATCCACCACGCGCAGCACGGTTTCGGTCAAAAACAGCGGCGCTGCCTCGGCCACCTTGGCACTGGCGGCAATCGACAGCGCCGGCACAGCCCCACCAGCGGCCCGCATAACCGAGGCCACCCGCACCACCTTGGCACGCGGCACCGCACCGGTAAATTCGGCAACATAATCGGTCGCCGGGTTCAAAACGATATCTTCGGGTGTGCCCTGTTGCACCACTGCGCCATCTTTCATGATGGCGATCTTGTCGGCCAGGCGTATCGCCTCATCGAAGTCATGCGTGATGAACACGATGGTCTTTTTCAGCACCGATTGCAGGCGCATGAATTCATCCTGCATTTCGCGCCGGATCAGCGGGTCCAGCGCCGAGAATGGCTCATCCAGAAACCACAGCTCGGGGTCGGCCGCAAGCGAGCGCGCAATGCCGACCCGTTGCTGTTGCCCGCCCGAAAGCTGGCGCGGCAAGGCATCTTCGCGCCCGGCAAGGCCGACAAGGGCGATCATCTTTCTGGCGGTACTCTCGCGGGTGGCACGGGCCACGCCCTGCACCTCCAATGGAAACGCGACGTTGTGCAAAACCGACATATGCGGCAACAGCGCGAAATGCTGAAACACCATCCCCATCTTGTGCCGCCGCAGGTGCCGCATTTCAGCGTCACTGGCGGCCAGCAAATTCTGGCCCAGAAACCAGATCTCACCCGAGGTTGGCTCTATCAACCGTGACAAACACCGCACCAGCGTTGATTTTCCCGAACCCGACAAGCCCATGATGACAAAAACCTCGCCCTCATTCACTGCCAAATCCACCGCCCGCACCGCCGCCACATGGCCGCGCGCATCAAACTGGGCCCCCGTGGCATCGGCCCCCAAATCGGCCAACACACCCGCCCCATTCGGGCCAAAAATCTTCCAAACATCGCGGCACAGCAGCTTTGGCGCAGGGTCAGTCACGCAAATCTCCGATCAAAAGGCAGGCCGCCCCCCGTGATGGGATCGCGGGAAGCAGCCAAAGGGGCTGCGCCAGATCAGTTGATCCAGCCCGACCAGCGCGCCTCATTCTTGGTCATCCAATCGGCTACCACGGCGTCGACCGTCTGGCCGTTCAGATCAACTTCGGTAATCATCGCGCCCATCTCTGTGTTATCAATGGTGAATGCCTTTGCCGCTTTTTCGGCCCCCGGCCATTTTTCCGCCATGCCTGCCCAAGCCACTTTCCAAATCTCACCAAAGGGTTTGCCGCAATCATAGGCCATATCGGGGTTTATGCCCCAGGCCGGGTCACTGTAACATTCGGGCGTGTATTCCGGAAAGGCGACCCAGTCGCCCTCATATTTCGCGGGGGCCCAATGCGGCGCGTAGATCCACAGCAACACCGGGGCCTTGCGCTGAATGGCTGATTCCAGCTCGGCAAACAGGGCCGCATCGGTGCCTGCATGAATCACCTCAAACGGCAGGTCCAGCGCCTCTATCCGTTCCTCATCAAAACCGCCCCATGTTACCGGGCCGCCCAGATAGCGCCCCTTTGGTGCGGTTTCCGCAGTTGCAAACGCCTCGGCGCAGGCGGGTTCCATCAGGGCCTTCCAATCCGGCAGGCCGGGGCATTGCTCGACCATATAGGCCGGATACCACCATTCTTCCTTGGCTTTCAGCCCGGTCGGGCCAAGGTTGACAACCTTGCCGGTTGCGGTTGCAACGTCCATCGCATCGCGCCCGGTGGTTTCCCACATCTCCATCGCCAGATGCAGATCGCCGGTTTCCAGCCCGGCAAATTGCGCAAGGTAATCGGCCTGCACATATTCCACAGCATAGCCGGCCTTTTGCAGGACTGATCCCATGATCTGTGTCGTGATCAACTGCCCCGTCCAATCATGCAACGTCAGCTTGATCGGGTCGCTGCTTTCCTGCGCTGCGGCCCCGCCTGCTGCAGCCCCCGCCACTATCGCCATGGCTGAAACGGCCAAACGGAATTTATGCGTCATTGTCATCTCCCCCCTTCCAATACTTTGCACTTATTCCACCAAGTAACGCGCGGCTCTGTACACGAGTCAAATGTATTTTGTGGGTTTATGTGTTTTTTATGACTGGTTATGCCCGATTTTCTGGGGTAGAGCCAAAATAACGGGCACATACCCAGGGCAAACCATGCTGTCAAAACGCCATGCCGAGATTTTGAAGATACTGGATAGCGAAGGCACCGTGACCATCTCGGCACTGGCCGAGGCGATGGATGTCAGCCTTGAAACCATCCGCCGCGATGTACGCCCTTTGGTTGATGGCGGTACGGTGTTGCGGATGCACGGCGCGATCAGCCTGTCTTTGCAGGCGGGTGAGGCCCCGTTTCGCCGCCGCATGCGTGAAAATGCCGCCGCCAAACAGGCGATTGCCGCCGCCGCTGCCGCAAGCGTGTGCCATGGTGACGCGGTGATGATGGACACCGGCACCACGACCAGTTTCCTTGCCCGCGCGCTGACCAGGCATAAGCGGCTGACCATCATCACCAATTCCACCGATGCCGCCCGGACGCTGGCGGGGGGCGAAGGCAACCGGGTGTTTCTGGCGGGGGGCGAAATCATCGGTGACAGCGGGGCGGTGCTGGGGGCTGCGGCCGTGCGCTTTGTGAACGGGTTTTCCGCGACCCATGCCTTTATTTCAGCCGGGGCCGTCACCGGGGCCGAGGTGATGGATTATGAGGCAACCGAGGTCGAATTTGCCCGCGCCCTGCTGGCACGCGCCGAACGCCGCGTGCTGGTGACCGATGCGACCAAATTCGGGCGGCGCGGGCTGGTCACGGTTTGCGGCTTTGATGGGCTGGATGCGCTGGTCACCGATGCGCCCGTCTCGGGCCCCACAGCCAGCAGCCTGAAACAGGCGGGGGTAAAGCTGACAATCGCGGCGCCTGCCTGACCCGGCTGATACCCCCCAATCAACTGCCGCAAGCCGCAGCAAGGCCCCGCACAAGCCCCGTAACCGGCGCTGCAACCGGCCCCACCAAAGCCAGCCATAGGCCAAAGGGAAAACTTCCCATGCAGAGTCCCTTTGGCGATGATCAGCTTGGGTTGCAAAACATTTCGTAAACCAGGGCTACGGCCCGAATGACCTTGGGATCTCGCAAGGAATAAAAAATCGCCTTGCCCTCTCGCCGCGCCGAAACCAGCCCTTCCAGCCGTAACCGGGCAAGCTGTTGGCTGACCGCCGCCTGTCGCGACGACAACAGGTTTTCCAATTCCGTCACGCTTTTCGGCCCCGAGGACAGGTGACACAGGATCATCAACCGCCCCTCATGCGCGAGCGCCTTCAGGAAGTTCGCCGCATCGACAGCGTTTTCCAGCATCTTTTCAGGCGGAATTGCGGCACAGGTTGCGCCGGTCTGGGGTATTGATCTGGTTGTGTCAGGCGGCATGCCCCGCGCTCTCCCTTGGGCGATCGGCCCGTTTGACTTTGCCCGCTTATGGCACGAACAGCCGCGCCACCACAAATAAAGCCAGTCACGTCAATTGGTCGGGCGCAAGAGCGGCGTTTTTCGGCCCCACCCCCAGCACCGCGTAAAAGAAATCCTCGCCGAGGTATCCCCCAGCCTGCTCCGGTTCTTGCCCATCATGCATCAGAACGAAGGTCGGCGTGAAAGCCGCCTTGCGGGCAAGGCGGACATCTTGGCGCAGTGGGTCGCGCAACTGGATGCGCTGCAAAGATGCGGCCTGCCACCCGGTGCCCTTGTGAGAGGCATCACCGCCCCCGGTATCCCGGCGCGCACAGTAAATGCAACCGGGCTGTTCAACCATGTACAGCGTCAGACCCTGCGCCAAAGCGACCCTCGGCACTGCAAAAGCTACCGCCAACAGGCAGGGGTGCAGCGCAGACAAGTGGCTTTTGGCAGTGATGAGCATGAGTGATGACCCGCCAAGACATATTCACATTGTAATATGAATAAGTGTGGGTGCAAGCCCTTATAGGGCAACCCTTTGGGAAAGGCCGGGGGGTTTCACACCCCCCGGACCCCCCGTGGGATATTTGTGCCGAAAAGAAAACGGGCAGGACAGGCGCGGCACTTGCCGGGTTTTGGAGCTTTCTGCCGCCCTGCATTTTGCTGATGGTCGCGTTTTTCCTATCGGGAGTGGTCGGTCGCCGATGGTACAGGCGTTAGCCTGACTGCACCAAAAATTGCTGAAAGCGGCAACACGGTTTCCGTGTCTGTTTTTGCACCCGACGCCTCTGTCATTCTGAAATTGGCTGGGGCAACCCGACGCTTGCGGTTGCCACCTTTAACTTTGGCGCATTGGCGGGGGCAGATGCCGACCCTATCCACATCCGTTTTTTCAAAACGCAGGGCTTCGGAAGTCAAGGTCACCCTCGGCGGCTGAGAGGGGGCGATAGACCCATGGCAAAAGGCGTGAAATCCCGCGGGGAAGTGCCGCGGCCAGCCAAGATGGACGAGGCCGTCGTTTTCACCCGGCACTATCAGTGTTGCCAGGTGATCGGCCCCGCGCAGGCTTTGCCGCATTCATGCTGACCTTGCCCGATGCCGGACTGGTCCCGCTGTCTGATGGCGATCCTGTCTGGTCCGGTGATTTCGTCCTTGGCGAGAGGCAAGGCCCGCGCCACCATTGGCGTCAGGCCGCCCGCAGGCCGGAAATGATGCCGAACATCTGGATGTATGGGGCGATCTTGCCAGCGCCTAGTATATCGACCAATCGCCCCACTATATTCGACGAACCGGCGACAAAAATGCCGGGGTGGTTTTTACAAAAGTCAAATTTGGGCAAGACAACCTGCTTGCATCGGCCCCCTGTTTCGGCATGCTGGCCACGCATAACAGGGGGCCTGCCATGACCAGTGAAATTACCAGCCGCTATACCGCCGCCCAATCCATCGCGCGGCAAGCTGGCGCACTTGGCCTGACGTATTTCAACAGCTTTGATACCCTAACAATCGAATCCAAATCGCATCAGGATTTCGTGTCCGAGGCCGACAAAAATGTCGAGGCCCTTATCCGCACGGCCATCGCGGCGGCCTTTCCCAAGGATGCCATCGTAGGCGAGGAGGAGGAAGCAACCACAGGCACCTCTGGCTTTACCTGGGTCATCGACCCGATCGACGGCACCACCAATTTCATTCACGGCATTCCGCAATGGTGCGTCGCGATCGCCATCGTGCAAGACGCGCAAACCGTGGTGGGCGTTATTCACGACCCTGTGCATGACGAATGCAACCACGCGCAGCGCGGCAGCGGTGCCTTTTGCAATGGCAAACCGATCCGGGTGCTACAGGGCCGCCCGCTGACCAACGGCTCGCTTGGCGTTGGCTTTTCGGGCCGGACCCGTGCAGGCGGCGCTGTCATCACCCTGATTGACCTGATCACCAAGGCTGGCGGCGTGTTTTGGCGCAATGGCTCGGGCGCGCTTAGCCTGGCCTATGTCGCGCAGGGCAAGCTGCTGGGTTATGTCGAAGAACATATGAACGCATGGGACTGCCTTGCAGGCCAGTTGATGATCGAAGAGGCGGGCGGCAGGGTTGAGGCGCAAAATGCCGATGCGATGATAAGAGACGGTGGCCGCGTTATCGTAGCCACCGCTGAATTATTTGACGAAATCAAGCGCTTGGCCGATCAGTCTTACCGATCCTGACGCTTTACTTACCCTTCGTCTTCGGCTCTGGCGGGGCCGGGGCCGCAGTGCTGCCCATCGCAAGTGGCGCATCCACATCAATACCCACCACAGCCAAGACCGCCTGCGCGGCCTCGGCGCCTTTGGTCAGGAAATGCTGGGCAAAAAAATTCACATGCTCATTCGTCGGCTGAAAATGATGCGGCGTCAGACTGACGGAAAACACCGGAACCCCGGTTTTCATCTGCGCCTCCATCAGCCCGTTTACCACGGCAGCAGCCACAAAATCATGCCGGTAAATTCCGCCATCGACCACCAAAGCCGCTGCCACAATGGCATCAAACTTGCCGGTCGCCGCCAGTTTTTGCGCCAGCAGCGGCATTTCAAACGCGCCGGGCACGTCATAGGTCACCACATGCGCATCACGCCCGGCGGCCTTCATTTCCTCTATAAATCCCAGCAAAGCCTGATCTACGATCCCGGCGTGCCAGCGCGCCTTGATAAAGGCGATAGTCAGTTTTTCAGTCATAGGAACCTTCCCGTTACCTGTAAGGCCCCCAAGGCGCAGCCAAGGCAGTAAAAACCACCGCAGCCGTTGTTCCTTCCATCCGGACTATACCGTCGGCCCCGGAATTACACCGGGTCTGCTGACCCCTTATGACAAGGGCGCTCGCGGGCTATTACCGCCGGTGGGGAATTGCGCCCCGCCCCGAGAACGCCCTCACCTAAAACCATGCGCGACATATTGGCAAGCCATATCACGGCGCGGGATTTAAAGGTTTCGGGAAATACATGATACTTCGTTGACCGCCAGCATCCCAACGGCGCGTAGCCCGGCAGGGTATTGGCGATTTAGGTTTTTTTGCCGGAACGCTGCGCCAAGGGTCGGCACCGGGGCGGTAGACCATAAATTTTCATATCGGCTGATCCGGAACGGCACCCGCCCCTATTCAGGCACCAGAACCGGCCCCGAGGCAGCAAAAGACAGCATGACCTCATCCCCGATTTTCAGCGGTCGGGTCACGTCATCCAGAACCGCAAAAAGGCTGCCAAACTCGGCCTCAACCGTATATTCCATCCGGCTGCCCACATAGGTCGCCTTGGCGATTCTGGCGGGCATCCCCTGCCCGTCCGCGCCGATTCTGACCCGGCTGGGCCGCACCGCAACCCTCGCCTTTCCGGGCTTTAACCCACGGGAATTCAAAGAATGGCGGAACGACCCGATGCCAATCTCGGCCATATCCCCCGAGACGGATAGAATTTCGCAGGGGATCAAATTCGCCTCGCCGATAAAATCTGCGACAAAGGCGCTTGCCGGGGCTTCATACAAATCCCGCGGCGTGCCTTTCTGGGCGATTCCCGCATTGCGCATCACGACAATTTCGTCCGAAACGGCCAGCGCCTCTTCCTGATCATGGGTCACATAAACCACCGTCAGGCCCAGATTTTGCTGAATCTCGCGGATTTCCTCGCGTACCTGTCGCCGCAATTTTGCATCCAAATTCGACAGCGGCTCATCAAACAGCAAAACCTGCGGTTCCAGGACAAGCGCGCGTGCCACCGCGACCCGTTGCTGCTGCCCGCCCGAAAGTTCGCTTGGCAATCGGTCGCCATAGCCTGTCAACCCAACCAACCCCAACCCAGCCACCGCCCGATCCTTGGTTTCCGCCTTGTCAAAGCCGGAAAACTTCAGGCCATAGCTTACATTTTCCATCACCGTCATATGTGGAAACAGCGCGTAGGATTGAAACACCATCGACACATCGCGATCCGTAGCCGGCAGGGTGGTCACATCCTTGTCGCCAATAAAGATCTGCCCTTTGCTGGCCATCTCCAGCCCGGCGATCATCCGCAATGTCGTGGTTTTTCCGCAGCCCGAAGGCCCCAGCAATGTCACCAAAGACCCCGCAGCCACCTCCAGATCAATGTTGTCCACAGCCACCACATCGCGCCCGTAAATCTTGGTCACGCCTCGAAAACTGACCGAGGCGGCCTTGGCGTTGATCTTGACCATGTTAATGCCCTCCGGAATGTGATGACGACCGCCGCCCGATTTTTGTCCGCCCAACCGCCAGCTGAAGCAGCCCAACCGCAATCAGCATCACAAGTATCAGCGCCGTTGAATAGGCAATCGCCAGCCCATAGTCGTTATTCTCAACCCGCCCGATGATATAGCTGGTCGCCATGTCATAGCGCGCCGAAACCAGAAAGATCACAGCCGAAATCGCCGTCATCGCGCGCACGAAACTATACACCAATGCGGCCAGAATCGCGGGGCGCAGCAAGGGCAGAATGACCAGCCGGAAAGTTTGCCACGAATTCGCCCCAAGCGTCAGCGAAGATTCGTCCAGCGACTTGTCCAACTGGCTCATCGACGCAATCCCCGCGCGCACACCAACCGGCATGTTGCGGAACACAAAGCTGATGATCAAAATGATCCCCGTCCCGGTAATCTCGATCGGGGGAACGTTGAACGCCAGAATATAGGCAACCCCGATCACCGTGCCCGGAATGGCAAAAGACAGCATCGTCCCGAATTCAAACGATTTCTTGCCGGCAAAATCCTGACGGGTCAGCAAATAGGCGGTAATCAACCCCACCGCAGCCGTGAAGGGCGCCGCAATGGTTGCGATCATGATCGTGGTAAAGAAACTGTCCCAGGCCGATCCGGTCCAGCGGAACCCGGTATCACCCCAGCTTACGGCAAAAGCGGTCAGATAATGCTTGAAGGTCAGCGTGTCATCCACCCCCCAAAGCTGCACGAAAGAGCCGTAGACGATGTAAACATAGACCCCGATGGTAAACAGCCCCCACAGCGCCGCGATGGCGTAAACCGGCAGCGCAAGGCCCAATGGCATCTGCGGGTGCACCCCGGCATCACCCTTGCCGGTGACGGTCGTATAGCTTTTCTTGCCCAGCCAGAAGCGTTGCAAATAGAATGCGCCAAGGGTGAAACCCAAAAGAACCATCGCCAGAATCGCCGCGCGGCTTTGGTCATATTGCGCGCCGACGATGGCAAAAAATATTTCGGTGCTCAGCACATCGAAATTGCCGCCCAGCACCAGCGGGTTACCAAAATCGGCCATCGACTCGATGAAACCCAGCAAAAACGCGTTCGCCAGACCGGGGCGCATCAGCGGCAAAGAGACCGTCCGAAACACCTGCCAGCGATTTGCCCGCAGGGTTTGCGCCGCTTCTTCCATGCTGGGCGAAACGCCCTCAACCACGCCGATCATCACCAAAAAGGCAATTGGGGTAAAGGCCAGAACCTGTGCGATCAACAGCCCCGGAAGGCCGTAAAGCCAGCGGGTCGGCTGTATGCCCAACAGGCCAGAAACCCATTGAGTGACGGTGCCAGACATGCCGAACAACAAGATCAGCGCAAGGCCAATGACAAAAGGCGGTGTGATAATCGGCAGCACCGTCAACGCACGCAAAGCCTGCTTGTACTTAAAACTTGACCGGGTGAGGACGAGTGCGAAAATCAGGCCCAAAATGGTGGTAATCAGCCCGACCAACACCGCCAGAAACAGCGAATTCCACGCTGAACCGCAATTGGTGCCGGTAAAACAGCCAAGCCCCCAAATACGCCGGTCTACGAACTTGCCCAGAAATTCGACAACCGAATAGCCTCCATCATCTGAAACAAATGCGGCCCCCAGCATCTTGATGATAGGGAAAAACACAAAGATGCTGACGATCGTGATCACGCCACCAATCGCTGCCGTCACAAACACATCGCCATTCACCGCGCCACGCGCTGCAATGCCTTGGGTAAACAGAAACAGAAACGAGGAGGCGACGACCAACGCGCCATATCCCATGCCAAATTGCCGGTCCTCCAACGGGCCAAACAGCGCCGTCAGCCACCCATAAGAGAAACCGCGCAAGCCAATGCCAAGCCCCTGCGCAATCATCCATGCAAAGCCAAAGCCGCCCGCAACAATCAGCACCTTGCCATAAATCGGGTCAGTCTTGCGCCGGTGCATCACGAACAGCGGCGCGATCAACGCCAGCACCATTGGCGCCAGCCACAGCTTTTTTCCCTGCGCGATCAATACCGCAGCCGGGGCATAATCCGAATGCATCGGATAGCCATCAAACAGCCATTCGAATGTATAGAAATCCTCCACCCCATACCAGGGGAGGAGGAGATATCCGACCCACCCGGCAAGGATCCAAAAGATCAAGACCGGGTGGCGCGTGCGTTCGGTTGTAACGATGCGCAAAGGGATTACTGCGGCAGAGTGGACACGTCGTTATCCCACTTTGAAAGCAGGCGCTTGCGTTCATCAGAAGAGCCGTAGAGCTTGAAATCATAGTCAATCAGCTTGATCTCATCCAGTTTCGGGGCCTTGTCCGACGATTGCGCGCCCTTGTTCGACATCACCTGAAACGCATTCACTTGCAGCGCAAGGGTCTGCGCCTCGGCTGAAAGCGCCCAATCGTAAAACTGCTTGGCCTCATCCATGTTGCGCGCGCCTTTGATGATCGACATCGAGCCAATCTCATACCCCGTTCCCTCGCAGGGGGCGACTGTCGCGATCGGAAAGCCGGCAACGGTTTGCGCCACAGAATCATGCATGAACACGATGCCGACAGTGGTTTCCCCCTGCCCGGCCGCCTTGATCGGGGCAGAGCCGGATTTGGTGTATTGGTTGATATTGGCATGCAAGCGCTTCATATAGTCAAAGCCCTTTTCCTCGCCAAACAACTGTACCATCGTCGCAAGTGCGGTATAGGCCGTACCCGAGGAATTCGGGTTCGCCATCTGCACCTTGCCCTTGAATTCCGGCTTGGTCAAATCTTCCCAACAGGCGGGTGCGGCCAGACCATTATCGGCCAAAAGTTTGGTATTATAGCCAAAGCCCAGCGCGCCGGAATAGATACCGATGGTTTTATCGCCCGCCGAGGTAGCCTGCGCAATCGCCCAAGGGTGCAATTGGTCGCGCATCGGTGAAATATAGGGTTCTGTCAGATCTTCCTCGGCAGCTTGCAAATGGGGGTCACCCGTGCCGCCCCACCAAACATCCCCCTTTGGATTCGCTTCTTCGGCCTTTACCTGCGCAAACGTCTCGCCTGAGGATTTGCGGGTCATATCAACATCAATCCCCGAGGCTTCTTCAAAGCTGCGGGCCATAAGCTGGCACCAATCCTCTTGCGCCGAACAATAGAAGTTCAGTTTTCCAGCGGCCATTGCACCGCCAGCCGAAAGCCCAACGGACAGTGCCGCGACGGACGCGGCGAGAGTGTAGTAACGCATGATTCCCCTCCCAGGATATTTTTTGACTTGGTGTTCTTATGCTGTCACGTTGCAACGGTTGCGCTAACGTTGCAACCTGTTTTGCTACATTATGATGCCAAGTCACGGATGGGCCCAGATAAAATTGCCCTGCCCCCTGCCGATACGTCTTCCAGCGCCCCGCTTTCCCCTCCCGCGTTCTCTTTGGGTAAAATATCCCCGCCGGAGGCACCCATGATTTCCACAAAGACCATACCGATGCCAAGGCTAGCCCCGATACCCCTTGAAAAAGCGTTTTATCAAGATCCCCGTTCCTGTTTTCCAGATCAGCACAAGGTCAAGACAAAGTGACCAGTTGCGCTGATACAGCAGGTCCAGACGCGCCTTTGCCGGAATGCAAACCCCGGCATAGACGCGGTCGGTTTCTTCCACGGTGCGGCAAGCCGCCAACAGCCGTTCTTCGGTCGCGTGATAATGCAAACTGGCCAAACCGGTTATCCCCGTCGGGCTTTGCAAGACTGCGGCGTAAATATCTGGAAACCGCTCGACATATTCGCGCAAGGGGGGGCGGGGGCCGACAATGCTCATATCGCCTTTCAACACGTTCCAAAGCTGGGGCACTTCATCCATGCGCGCCCGGCGAATAAAGGCACCCATCGGTGTGATCCGGCCCGCCTTATCGCCCCCCGAAACACCCGAATCGGCGGCAGCTATGGTCATGGTTCGCAGCTTCCACAACCAAAAGGGTTGCCCGACGCCCTTCATCCGCTCGGCGACATAGAACAGGGGCAAGCCTTGGCGAACCAACATCACGACCAGCAGAATTGAAAACGGGATCACAAGAACCCCCGACAAAATGACGACCAGAGCCAAATCCAATATGCGTTTGCTCGACCTCATTCCGCCATGCTCCGCCATTCAGCCACCAGTGCCGCCGCTTGTCCGGCCTGCGCAGGCATGTCCACCAAGCGCCTCAGCAAGCCTGTATCCAGCTCGACCCGAGGAACCACTGCCGGGTCAGGCTGGCCATAGCCCCAATCAGCCCCTGCAGCCACCAGCAAGTCGGCCATGCTGACGGCCGGGGCGGCGGCGATGTTCAACACCCGTGGCAGGCGTTTCCCAGTGGCGGCCAACCCCATCAGCTGCGCCAAAACAGCGCCAAGCGTCAGCGGCCCGATATATGACCGCACAGGCCCGCCCCTTTGCCCCTCAACCGGGTCAAGCCACACAGGCGTTCCGGGTATCATCCCCCCCAAAAGCGCGTCAAACCCCGCAATGTTCCCGATGCGCAAAATCGTCAGCCCCGGCCCATCTGCCCTGTGCCAATCGCGCGCCACCCGCGCGGCCGCCCTTTCCATCATCAGCTTTGCCGCGCCGTATGGTCCGGGGGGCGCCGGGCGCGCCTGCTCGCTCAACGCGCTGTCCGAAGGGCCATAGATCGCGGCTGACGACGCCAGGAATACATGCCGTGCGCCCTGCTCTGCCGCCGCGCTGCAGGCTGCCAGCGCCAGGGCTTCATTTCGTGCCAGTTCCGTCGGCCCGCCTCGAATAACCCCCGCCAGGCAAAGCACCACACCCCGCGCAGCACCTGCCGGGCACTGCTCTGCCAGAATGTCCCATGCCATAAACCCCGGTGTCTGTGCCCGAGATTGCCAGATGGGCCGCAGATGGGCTGCCTCAAACGCCGTATCCTGCCGGCGCAGGGCGCGGCCAATCCGCCCCGTCCCCCCGACGATCAACAGTGGTGTGGCTTCAGTTGTCATCCATTCCTACTCATTGCCCTCCAGCCGGGTGCGCAACTCTCGCAGCACCGGCATGAAGGCGCGCACGCGATCCGCCCCCAGATCTGTCACAAATTCAGCAATCAGCGGGGCCACCGCCTGCACCGCCGCATCCCGCGCCGCGCGCCCCGAAGGGCTGATTGCCACAAATTTGCGCCGTGCATCATCCCAATCCGGGCGGATATGCACATGGCCCGCCCATTCCAGCTTGCTCAGCGTGTTCGACATGGCCCCGCGCGTCACATGAAACGCGCGGGCCAGTTGTGCAGGGGATCTTTCGTCGCCCACCCGCGCCAAATGGTTCAACACCCCAAAATGCGACAGTTCCATCCCACGCGGCAGCACTTTGGAAATGCGGTTGCGGGCCAGTTGGTCGGCCATGAACAACTCTCCAAACAGGGCAACGGCAAGGTCTTCGGCATTTTCTGACATTACGGCCCTTTGATCACCCGGTCATGCGCAAGCGAGGGCACCCGTGCCCGCGCCTGAGCCACGCGGTCAAGGTCAATCTCGGCATAAGTCACGCCCACACCCTCGCCCGCATCGGCCAGCACCTCTCCCCATGGGGCTATGGCCAGGCTGTGGCCATAGGTACGCCGCCCTTTGCCGCCTGCGGTTTCGGGATGAAAGCCGCTTTGCGCGGGTGCCAGCACAAAGCACCCCGTCTCGATCGCGCGGGCGCGCAACAAAACTTCCCAATGGGCTGCCCCTGTAATGTGATTGAACGCGGCCGGAACAGTAAGGATTTGCGCCCCGGCCTGCGCCAACCGGCGGTAAAGACCAGCAAAGCGCAGGTCATAACACACGGTCATCCCCACCGCGCCAAAAGGGGTTTTGGCCAACACCGCCTGATCACCGGGCCGATAACCCTGCGATTCGCGGTAGCGCTCGGTTTCCGAGACATCCACGTCGAACATATGAATCTTGTCGTACCGCGCGACGATCTGACCTTTCGGGTCAATCAGGAAAGAGCGGTTGGCAAAACGGCCATCGGCATCCCCGGTCAACAAGGCCAATGAGCCGATCAACAGCCAAACCCCAAGCCGCGCCGACTCATCGCGCAGCGCCTGCAATGTTGGGTCGCCCGCCTCATGGTGAAACACCGCCGCCTGGTGGTCGCGGCTAGAGGACAGACCATTCGTGCATTCGGGCGTCAGAATGAACAGGGCACCGCCAGCGGCCGCCTCGCGCAGCAGATCAATGGTTTTCGGCAGATTTGCCGCCGGATCATCGCTGACGCAAAGCTGAACAAGACCAATGCGCATCGCTTACCCCGCCAACAGCGCGTCAAGCTTGCCCGCATGCTCCAGCGCGTGCAGATCATCCGAACCGCCGACATGCAGGTCACCGATGAAGATTTGCGGCACCGTGCGGCCCCCCATTGCCCGCTTCATCATCACCGCCCGCAAAGCGGGATCACGCGAGAGGTCATGTTCCGTAAATGTCACGCCCTTTTTGGTCAACAGCCGCTTGGCCGCATGGCAATAGCCGCAGAGCGGCGAGGTATAGATTTCGACAGGTTTCATGCGCAGATTTCCCTTGATCGTCCCGATTGCTCCCTGTGACTATAGGCGTTTAAGCATCCTTCGCAACGCGTGCCAGCACCAACACGCAAACCTGGGCTGCACCAGCAGCAAGGCAGGCCTCGGTCGCCACGGCAAGTGTGGCCCCCGAAGTCATGACATCATCGACCAAAAGAACATGCCGGCCTTGCAGGCGCCCGGCACGGCGGGGGTGTACATGAATCGCATCCTGCATATTTTCGAAACGTGCATGCCTGTCGCGCCCTTCCTGGCTGGGGGTGCGCTTGGGGCGAATCAACAAATCGGGGCAATGGTCCAGTTGCGCCAAACGCCCCAACGAGGCCGCAAGCAGAGCAGATTGGTTGTAACGCCTGCACAGCATGCGAAGCCAGTGCAACGGGACAGGCGCGATCAAAGTATCTGGGCGCAACAGCGGTTTTGCGGCCCGAAACAGCCATGCACCCGCGGGCTTTGCCAGATCCAGCCTATCACCGTGTTTCAACTGCAACACCATCTTGCGGCCATTGTCTTTGTAAAGCAGCGCCGCACGGCCCTGCACCCAAGGCCGTGGCAGCGTCAGACAATCATCGCAATGAACCGCGTGGCCAGTATCTTCGCCCGGTAGTGGCAGGCCGCACGCATCGCAAACCAGACCAGCAATAAACGGAGTATCGCGCCAACACCGCCCGCAAAGGCCAAAATCAGATGTAACCAGTTCATCACAGCCAAGACATTGCGGTGGATAAATCAATCGCAGCATGGCTTGCAATCCCACCCATCCCTCCTATTGTCCGGCGCATGAAAACGCCCATCCTTACAGATACCAAAGCCCTGACCCGAAACCGCGCCCGTGCCGTGGCAATGCCCGCGCCCGCCCTGTTCTTGCATGAGGACTTGCGTGATGAGATCAAGGAAAGGCTGACAGAGGTTAACAAGACGTTTACGTCAGTGGCGATTATCACGGGTTTTCCGGTTTTCTGGCGTGACGCCTTTCCCCAAGCGCATATTGTCGCGGAAGATGAGGTTTTGGCGCTGGAGCCCTGCGCCCATGACCTGGTTATCCATGCGATGGGCCTGCATTGGGCCAATGACCCGGTAGGGCAGCTTATTCAATGCCTGCGGGCGCTGAAACCGGATGGTCTGTTTCTGGCTGCGCTTTTGGGCGGGCAAACCTTGCATGAATTGCGGGCCTGCCTTGCCGAGGCCGAGGCCACAGTAACCGGCGGGCTATCACCGCGGATATTGCCCATGGCCGAAATCCGCGATCTGGGCGGGCTTTTGCAACGCGCGGGCTTTGCCCTGCCGGTGGCGGATGGGTTCACCCGCAAGGTTCACTACCGCGACGCCTATCACCTGATGCACGACCTGCGCGCGATGGGCGAAGGCAATGCCCTGACCGCCCGGCTGCGCCACCCGACGCGGCGCGCTGTGTTTGCCAAAGCCGCCGCAGTTTACGCCCAAAGCTACGCCGTTGCAGACGACAGAATCGCTGCTACCTTCGAGATGATCTTTCTGACAGGCTGGGCCCCGCATGAAAGCCAGCAAAAACCGCTGCGCCCCGGCTCTGCGACCAAGCGGCTGGCTGAGGCGCTGAACGCCCCGGAAATTCCGCTGCCTGCGACAAAGGGCGAAGGTTGACCCCAGGCCACAACGCTTTATCTGCCAAGCAGATGAAAAGAAACAGGAGCGCCGCCATGCCGCAAGCCATGTATAATAAGCCCGACATTCCCGCAGGCCAAGGGCGGCTGGCCCATGCCCCTGCCGATCACCCCCCGGTAAAGGCCCCCAAGATCGGCGTCCTGATCGCCAATCTTGGAACGCCCGACAACTATGACTACTGGTCAATGCGCCGCTATCTGAACGAGTTCTTGTCGGACAAACGCGTCATCGACATCTCGGATTGGATTTGGCAACCGTTGCTGCAACTGGTGATTTTGACCAAGCGGCCCTTTGCCTCGGGCGCGAATTACAAGCTGATCTGGAATCATGAGAAAAACGAAAGCCCGCTGCTGACGATCACACGCGACCAGACAACCGCCATCGCCAAGGAAATTGCCGCCGCCTACGGCGATGACGTGATGGTCGATTTCTGCATGCGCTACGGCAATCCCTCTACCGCGTCAAAGGTGCAGGCGATGGTTGCGGCCGGCTGTGAAAAAATCTTGTTCTTTCCGCTGTATCCGCATTATGCAGGCGCAACCTCGGCCACCGCGAATGATGCCTTTTTCGCTGCGCTGATGAAGGAAAAACGCCAACCCGCCGCGCGTACCGTGCCCGAGTATTTTGATCACCCCGCCTATATCGACGCGCTTGCCGGATCTGTTGAGCGGGCCTATGCGGCGCTTGACCACCGCCCCGATGTTCTGGTTGCCAGCTATCATGGCATGCCGATCCGCTATTTGATGGAGGGCGACCCCTACCATTGCCAATGCGCCAAAACCACGCGCTTGTTGCGGGAACGGTTGGGCTGGGACAAGGCCGATATTGATACCAGCTTTCAGTCGGTCTTTGGCCGTGAGGAATGGTTGAAACCCTATACGGTAGAGCATGTTGCCGAACTGGCCCGGCAAGGCAAGAAACGCATTGCCGTCATCGCGCCCGCCTTTTCCGCCGATTGCATTGAAACACTGGAAGAAATCAACGGTGAAATCAAAGAGGCGTTTGAACATGCAGGGGGCGAAAGCTTTACCTATATTCCCTGTTTGAATGATGAGGCCGCGCATATCGCGGCGCTTGTGGCCGTGATCAAGCAAAACCTTATGGGCTGGGTAGAATAGCGCGCCGCAAAAGGCTTTTGTAAAACCCTGGGGCAGGCTTGGCCACAACTGCCCCAAGGCCCCTTTCGGCACCGCCTTGGCAACTGTGATGGCTTGCAAAAGCGTGGCATGCCAAACCGAAAACCGCCAAACGCACGGCAAAAAGAAAAAGGACGGCAGGTTTCCCTACCGCCCTTTAATTCGATGCAATCCGGTTAGGATTACTTCGATGCAGCGGCTGCGATAACCAGCAACAGCAACAGCGGAACAATGATCCCGCCAGCCGACGACGAAGTCGCAGCTTCAACAACTGCGGGCTCCATTACAGGCTCAGCCATACCACCAGCGAAAGCGGTCGATGCAACAACGGACAAAGCCGCTGCGAGTGCAAGTTTCTTCATAGTAACCTCCAGTTTTCGTGCGTCACCGAATTTTTCAGAGGACGATGCCGCACACCCAAGACTATACCTCGTGGTTTTTTCTAACCAGCTTGCGGGAAAGATTGCAATCTGGGTCGTTGAATTATGATTTGTCCTTTGCCGGTATCGTCAATTTAGCAACACTATCGGCCACCTAAGGCCAATAGTTTCAGCAGGCTTAAAGACAATGCCAGCAAAAAGGGGGCCACTGGCCCCCTGTCATTCCCAACATATTCACAAGCCTCAGGCGTTCTAGACAAGCAAAACCTGTGTTCCCACCTTGGTCAGGCCGAACAGCACTGCAATATGCTCATTGTACAGCCCGACACAGCCATTCGAAGACCGGCGGCCAATTTTGCGTGTGTCATGGGTTCCGTGAATCCGGTAATAGGTCCACGACAGGTAAAGCGCATGCGTTCCAAGTGGGTTTTCCGGGCCGGCGGGCACAAAATCCGGCCATTCTGGATTACGCTCTTTCATCGCAGGGGTGGGGCGCCAAGTGGGGCCAACAACCTTTTGTACAACCTCCGTCCGACCACGACGGGTCAAATCTTCGGTCAGCGGCACAGAGGTCGGGTACAGCTTGTAAATCGACTGATCCTCAGACCAGAAATGCAGCGCGCGCGACGTAGTATCAACAAGAATCGCACCATTCCGCGTATCAGAGAAATAAGGGCGCCAATCCAGCATCCGAAAACTGGATGTGTTGTTGTGAACCGGTCCCGTACTCGGGGCATCCATTTCTGTGGAATTGTCTTGCGCCAGCGCTGGCACCGCCGCCAAGCCCAGGCTTGCAGCGGCCGCACCCATCAGGGCCCGGCGATTCAAGTATTTTGTGCGGTCGGCATTCATGCGCCAGACTCCTTTTCAAGCGTATGGCAGCAAAGTACAGCCTTTTGACGCGGCTTTCAAATCACAGTGGCGTGGATCGGCGGTAAAATGCAGGGTTGCATTTGCTCATGCTGTGACAAAGCGTTAAAGACAGGACTCGCTTGCACCGGATGGGAATGAAATGAAAACTTTGTCAGTTGTCGCAGTCTGTGCTGCTTTTACGCTTGCCGCCTGTACCACAGGCAGCGAAATCAGGGTGGGCGCCGATGGGCGGCCATTGCCCCAGATTTATCGCATTTCCAGCCAACAAGAGGCCAAAATTCCCTTCCACCTGCTTGATTCGGTAAACGCCCTGCGGGCCGCAAAAGGCGCAACGCCGCTGCAATACAATGCCCAGCTGAACGCCGCGGCGGCCACACATTCGCGCGACATGTCGGTTCAGAATCGGCCCTGGCATTTCGGGTCAGACGGGTCGTCACCCTTGGATCGGGTCAACCGTGTTGGCTATACCGGGCGGCTGGTCGGTGAAAATATCTCTGAGACCTTCCAGACAGAGCTGGAAACCCTTTCCGCCTGGATGAGCAAAGCGGACACGCGTGAGGTGATAATGGACCCGCAGGCCCGTGAAATCGGATTCGCCTGGTTCCAGGAACCTTCCGGCAAGATATGGTGGACGATGGTAACCGGCGCGTGAACACTCGCCTGGCCTGAACCGCGCCCCCCCAAAGGCCCCAGACACCTTAACCTGTGTTTGGGGCCTTTTGCGTGGCAAACGGCCTTGTTTCAGGGATAGATGTAAATCGGGGTGCCATCACGCACCATGGCATAAACCTTTTCCATCTCGCGGTCGGGAATTGCGATACAGCCAAAGGTCCAATCGCCCTTGTTCCGCCCGCCATCACCGGTTTTTCCATGGATGAAAATCTCACCCCCAGGTTTTTTGCCTTGGGATTCTGCAAAGGCAATATCAGCCTTGTTGGGATAGCTGATTCCAATCGACAAATGGTAGCGGCTGTTGGGGTTGCGGCGGTCGATAAAATACGCACCTTCGGGCGTTTTTCCATCGCCTTCAAACTGTTTGTGACCCGACGCGGCAAAACCCAGTGAAATTTCATTGGTTTTCAGCACTTTGTCATTATGGAACAGCTGCATCTTGCGCGCCCCCTTATGAACGACAACTTTCGTTACCGCAGGCCCGTTGTAGGTTTTGAATTTTGAATCGCTGCCACAGGCTGCCAATCCCAAAATAAGAAAGAGCGCTGCAACCAGCTTTATTACCCGCATGTCATGCCTCATTATCCGCAGAACGGTTATTTTTTTATGACCATAGTGCGGCTTGCATGATTCGCCCAGAGCACCGGCCCGCCCAAGCGCCCGGCTCACGAATCGTTTATCTTGGCGTTGGTTTTCGCCTGCTCCTGCTCGACAAGACGTTGTTCAATCGCCATCAGACGACCAAGCACATCCTCTCGGTACTGGTCGGTTCGCTCGTTTTCGGCCTGATTATGCGCGTCTTGCATCGAGTTCACGATCAGGCCCACCAAAAGGTTCACAACCGCAAATGTGGTCATCATGATGAAGGGTACGAAAAACGCCCAGGCATAGGGGTAATCAACCATCACCGGGCGCACGATGCCCATAGACCAGCTTTCCAACGTCATGATTTGAAACAAGGAATAGGCTGAATGACCGATTGTGCCAAACCATTCAGGGTAGGTTGGGCCAAACAGCTTTGTCGCCATGACCGAGCCGATGTAGAAAATGATCGCCATCAGCAAAAACACCGACCCCATTCCGGGAAGCGCCGTTACAAAGCCTTCGACCACCCGGCGCAACGAGGGCGCGACCGAGATGACCCGCAGCACCCGCAATATTCGCAGCGCCCGCAGAACAGACAGTGACTGCGCGCCCGGCAGAATCGCAATGCCGATAACCAGAGTATCAAAAATATTCCACCCCGATTTGAAAAACCGGACATCCAAAGCAAATAGTTTCAGCGAAATCTCTAAAATGAAAATAATCAGGCAAAGCGTATCCAGCGCGCTTATCATCGGCCCGATTCTGGACATGACGGTTTCAGATGTGTCCAACCCCAACAAGACGGCGTTGAACATGATTACCGCCGTAATAAGCCGCTGGGTCGAGGGCTTGCTGATCCAAAAAGCAACACGCTGGCGCAGTATCATTGGGGACTCATTTCGATTTCAGGTTTAAGCCGCCATATTCTACAGGCTGAAGCGCGCTGCAAGCTCCACATGCGCTGACCAACGAAATTGATCAATCGGCTGAACCCAGTCAAGGCGGTAGCCAGCCGCCAGCAAGATGCGGGCATCGCGGGCAAAGGTAACCGGGTTGCACGACACCGAAGCAATGATCGGCACCCTGGACAGCGCGAGGGTCTTGGTCTGCGCCTCGGCCCCTGCGCGCGGCGGGTCAATAACCACGGCCTGCACGTTCTTGAACTCATCCGGTTCCAGCGGCCGGCGAAACAAATCGCGGGCCTCAGACGTGATACGTTTTAGCCCCTCGGCCTGCCGCCAGCCTTTGTCCAGCGCCGCGATCATGGCCGCATCGCCTTCAACCGCATGTACCTCGGCCCGTTCGGCCAAGGGCAAGGCAAAGGTGCCCGCGCCTGCAAACAGGTCCGTAATCCGCTTCGCCCCTGCCACAGCCTGTTGTACTGCCGCCAGCAAATCGGCCTGCCCCTGTTCAGTGGCCTGCAAAAACGCACCCGGCGGCGGCGCAACCTTGGCGCGGCCCATCGCCTGCATTGGGGCGGTGCGCAGCGCGACCACCTCACCCTCCCAGGTCAGGCGCGCCAATCCATGCGCCTCGGCCACCCGCGCCAGCGCCAGCCGTAACTGCCCATCCAGCGGCTTGCCCCCGGCAACCGAAACATCCGGCCCCGCAAGGCTGCGCGTAATGGTCAGGGCCAGTTCGGATTTGCGCGAGCCGCCTGTAATCACCAACGCTTCCAGCGCCGGAAAGGTGGCCATCAGATCAGGGTGCAACAAAAGGCAATTCGGCACGGCAACCAGCGCATCAGAGCCGCGCGCATGAAACCCAAGCATCGCCCCGCTTTTCGTGCGCCGCCCCGCAATCGTTGCCCTGCGCCGCGATTTGGGGGGCGAGGTCAGAATCGGCAGCAGCGGCACATCTATCCCCTGCCCGGCAAGCGCCGATCGCACCACTTCGGTTTTCCACGCCGCCACCAGATCATCGGTCGCGTGCTGCATCAAACACCCGCCGCAGGTGCGGGCATGGGCGCAAGGCGGGCGAACCCGGTCAGCCGAGGGCGTAAGGATTCGCGGGTTCAGCAGCTTGTCGCCTGCAAGCTCGCCCTCGACCACTTCTCCCGGCAACATCTGCGCCACAAAAATCGGGCCATTTTCGCCCTGCGCAATTGCATCGCCCAAATGGCCCAGCCGTTCGATGGTTAGTTTCACTCTGCCGCCTCTTCCGATCCGATAAAGCCGCCGGATTGGCGGTTCCAATAGCGCGCGTATAGCCCATTCAGGGCCAAAAGCGTATCATGACTGCCTTCTTCGACTATGCGGCCATTGTCCAGCACCACAATGCGGTCCATCGCGGCAATCGTCGACAAACGGTGCGCAATCGCCAGCACGGTCTTGCCCTCCATCACCCGGGTCAGGGTTTCCTGAATCGCCGCCTCCACCTCACTGTCCAGCGCGCTTGTCGCCTCATCCAGCACCAGAATCGGGGCATCTTTCAAAAAGGTTCGGGCCAGCGCGATTCGTTGGCGCTGCCCACCCGACAGCTTGACACCACGCTCGCCAAGATAGGCATCATACCCCTTGCGGTCGTTGTGGTCGATCATATGCTCCACAAACTCATGCGCCTCGGCGGCGCGGGTGGCATCAATCACCTCGGCATCCTCGGCATCGGGGCGGCCATATTTGATATTGTCGCGGGCGGATCGGTTGAACATCGCCGTTTCCTGCGTCACCATGCCAATCTGCCGCCGCAGGCTTTCTTGCGTCACGTCGCGCACATCCTGCCCATCAATCAAAACAGCGCCTTTTTCGGTATCATAAAGCCGCAACAACAAGGAAACCAAGGTCGATTTCCCCGCGCCTGACGCGCCCACAATTCCCAGTTTTTCGCCGGCGCGTATGGTCAAATTGATATGCTCTACCCCGCCACGCTTGCGGCCATAGGCAAAGGACACATCCTGAAACGTCACCTCGCCCTTGACCCGCGCAAGGGCCACAGCCCCCGGCGAATCGGCCAGCGTATGCGGAACCGACAGCGTGCGCATCCCGTCCTCCACCTCACCGACTGAGGTGTAGATCGACATCAATGTAAAGCTGACCCAGCCCGACATCTGCGCGATCCGCATCGAAATTGCCCCCGCCGCCGCAATCGCGCCCGCCGTGGCCAACCCATGCGACCACAGCCACAGCGTACCGCCAATCAGCAGCAACGGCAGCGCCCCTGCCAGCGTCATCAAGACAAAGCGGAACACGGTGGAAATTCGGCCATATTCCAGCGACCGGTCACGAAACACCTGCATCGCCTTCAGGGCAACGCGATCTTCAAAGGCGGCATGGGCAAACAGCTTTACGGTTTTGATGTTGGTAATCGTATCGACCACCTGCCCCGTCACCATCGCACGGGCCGAAGCACGCGCCGCCGAATTCTTGCGCACCTGCGGCATAAAATAGCGTATGGTCAGCACATAGACCACCAGCCAAACCGCCAATGCCAGCGCCGCACGGTAATCAATCGACACCAAAAACACCACCGACCCGATAACCGAGGCCAAAGCAAAGGCCACGGTGTTGATCACCTCGGTCGCAACATCGGTGACGGCACGCGCCGCCTGCATCTGTTTTTGCGCAATCCGCCCTGCGAAATCATTGTCAAAGAAGGTCACTGCCTGCCCCAAGGTCCAGCGATGTAGCCGCGACAGCACCAAAGGCAGCACATTGGGCCCGACAATGATCGAGTTTGATGCCGCCGAAGCAGCAAAGGCCAAGGGCCGCAAGATCAGGTAAAACCCGACAAAGGCGAACAACAGCCAGAAATGATCGGTGAAAAACACCTCTGCGCCCGACGCCAGGGCGGCATCAATCACCCAGCCCAGAAACAGCGCGGAAATCACCTCCATAGCCCCCGCGACCGCCGAAAGCGCCCCGGCCACCCACAGCATCGGCCAGCTACCGCTCAGGCACCAGCGAAAGAATGCAGCCAGGTTTTGCGGTGGTGGGCCGTCTGCCGGACGAAAGGCCTGGATCAAACCGCCGATGCGCATCACAATATTCATGCCGTTTCCTCTTACGCCCCAGAAATCCGCCAGATTGCCGATCTCAGACCTTTGCATATAGCCCGCCTTGCGCCAAAAGCGCGCGGTGCTTGCCAATTTCAGCGATGGCAGCCGCCGCCGCTCAAATCATGCGGCGCTTGCCCCGATATAGCCCCCCTTGCGCGAAAGGGAAACACTCAGCCCAGCAGCTCGGCTTTTGTCAGCGCAAAGCCCGAGGCGATCCAGCGGTGTTCCAGACAGCGCAATTGCTCGCCAAGCGCCTTGCCTTGATAGGCCTCGATCAACTCAGCGGCCTTGACCGGGAACACCGCAGCGGCCCCTTTGGCGACATCCGCTTTCCAATTTTCGGGCAATTCTGTCTCTAACATCGCTGCACGGCAGCGAATAACCTGCTCGGCGCGCTTTTGCCCGTGTCGATAGCCAAGCTCTTGTGCCGAACGCAGGCTGCCGATTTCTTCACGGATGATCTTGATGGCAGCCAAGTCACCGCGCGAAAGCCGCAAGGTTTCCACCTCTCCGCCAAGGACGGCCAATCGTGCCACCCAGGAATCGGCACCAAAATGCACCACAAGCGGCAAAGCCCGTGCATTGGCCCCCGGTAAGGCCGCTGCCAAAACCCCCGCTTGCGCCATTGACGCAACAGCAAGCGATGGATCGGGCGCCGAGAGCAATTTGCGAAACTCTGCCCCCACCCGTTCGCGCGAAAGCGTCGCTATTCCGGCAGAATGGGCCGCACAGGCGGCAAGCCCTTCGGCATCCACACCCTGCACCGGGTCGCCATACCACGCAAAAAACCGAAAGAACCGCAAAATGCGCAGGTAGTCTTCGGTGATACGCAGATCGGCATTGCCAACAAACCGTACACGACGTGCCACAAGGTCGGGTAAACCACCCAACGGGTCAACAACCTCTCCATTCGCCCGCGCATATAGGGCATTCATCGTAAAATCGCGCCGCGCGGCATCGTCGGCCACCAAGGTTGAATAGCGCACAACGGCATGGCGGCCATTCGTATCGACATCTTGCCGAAAGGTCGTCACCTCATGCGCGACCCCCTGCGCGATGACTGTCACAGTGCCATGGTCTATCCCTGTGGGGACCACCCTGAAACCAGCCCTTTTGGCCAGATCACTGACAATTTCAGGGCGTGCGTCGGTTGCCATGTCAATATCATTTACAGGCTCTGCCAAAAGCGCGTTGCGCACGCAGCCACCGACGAAAAGCGCCTGAAAGCCGCCAGCCGCCAGCGTAGCACAAAGCGCCTGCGTGCCCGGATGGTGCAACCATTCCCCTAAAACCCGCATCACGCCATCCTTTCGGCCAATCCGCGCAAAATCCGCGCAGTGGCGCCCCATATGTAATACGGGCCATAGGGCACGGTATAATAGCGCCGCCAATCCCCACGCCACAACCTTGCCTCTACCTGAAAATTGGCAGGATTGATGACGTATTCCAAAGGCACTGAAAAGATTTCCTCTACCTCGCCCGCCTCGGGCACCGGGTCGAATGCCGCCGAAACATGCGCCAGAATCGGCGTCACCATAAACCCGGTGACGGTTTCATGGCAGGGCAAGGCCCCAATGACCTGCACCAAGGACGCGGGCAAACCGACCTCCTCGGTCGCTTCGCGCAACGCGGCGGCGGTAGGGCTGGCGTCATAGACCTCAACCTTGCCACCCGGAAAAGCAATCTGGCCGGGATGGTGCTTTAGGTGCGACGACCGCTTGGTCAGCAAAACGCGCGGCCCGTTGGCATGGTCTTGCACCGCAATCAACACGGCTGCGGCCCGCAGTTTTCGCCCCTCGGCCAAGACAAGACCCGGATTCAGGTCAAAATCCGATGATGCGCCGGTATCGCGTTCAAGCGCCCGGCCCAAAGCATCATATATCATCTGGCATCAGGCGTCATCGGCCCCCACCCCAAGCGTTTTCGGATCCAGCACATAATGCGCGCCGCAGAACTGGCAATCCGCCGTCAAAACCCCTTCATCGGTTGTCATTTCGGCAATATCCTCCTGCCCATAGATCGACAGCGACTGGCGCACCCGGTCTTCAGAACAGGTGCAGCCAAAGCGGATGGGTTGCGGGTCAAACACGCGCGGTTGTTCTTCGTGAAACAGACGCACCAAAAGATCGGTCGGCGCGACATCTGGCCCCAGCAGCTCGGCGTCCTCAGCCGTATCCAGCAATATATTCACGCGGGCCCAGCTTTCGCCCTCGTCGTCCGCCAGCAAATCCTGATGCGCCAGCAACCCGCCGACACCCGAGCCCCCCTCACCCTGAATAGACGGCGAGGCTTTTGGCATCATCTGCAGCATCACCCCCCCGGCCCGCCACGCCGCCAGCTCTCCCGGCAGGGTGGTTTTGCCAAAACTCAACTGAAACCGCGTTGGCAACTGTTCGGACTGCGCAAAATACGTCTCGGCGCAATCAGAAAGCGAGCTGCCTGCAATCGGCGTGATTCCCTGATAGGGTACCGTGCCTTCACCCTGATCTATCAAGATCGCGAAAAATCCCTCACCAATCAGGCTGAATGGCTCGGCCTCGCTCAGATCGGCCGCGCGGTCATAGCCGGCATAGGCGCGCACCCGTGCAGGTTCGCCGTCATCGGTAGGGCCATAATAATCTGTTGCAATCAAGCTGACCGGGCCATTGCCGCGAATTTGCAGCGACAATTTCCAGCGCAGCTTGATCATTTGGCCGATCAGCGCTGTCAAAAGCGTGGCTTCCGCAACCAACGCCTCTATTTGCGGTGGATATGCATGTTGCTTCAGCACCGAGTCCAAAGCAACATCCAGCCGCGCAACGCGGCCACGGACGTCAGAGTGATCAAGTTGAAATGGCAGGACGGTATCGTCCCAAGCAATTTTTGTTCCGATGGTCATGGGGTTCCCTTGGCAAGCCAGCCTTGGCATACCGCGAACATATAGGTACGGCAACCACAGGACCAAGGGCTTACCCATGATCAAATGCTACGGCGAGGCGCCAAAACCCGGTCAAACCTACACCAGGCGCCCAGGCGTCTATGCCATCTTGGTACGCAATCGCGCGGTTTTGGTGACGCATCAGGCGAAACCACAGCCTGAAATCCAGCTTCCCGGCGGTGGAATTGATGCCGGAGAACATCCGATTGCGGCCCTTCACCGTGAGGTTTTTGAAGAAACCGGCTGGCATATGACCCTGCATTTCCGCTTGGGTGCCTTTCGCCGGTTCACCTATATGCCCGAATACGACCTGTGGGCCGAAAAACTGTGCACAATCTATGTCGGCCGTCCAACGCTGCGAATATCTGCACCAACAGAGCCGTTCCATTCACCGCTTTGGCTGCCACTGTCAGGGGCGGCACCTGCCCTGGGCAATCCCGGCGACCGGGCGATGATGGAAAATTTCATCAAACGGGTCCAGTAACGTCTAGCCTTTCATCAAAAACAGGGCACCAGACACATCATCGGGAAAGTCCTCACCACCAAAATGGGTGGAAAGATCCCAAATAAGCGCCTCCAGCAGGGCTGGGTTTTCCATGCCCTGATTCGCTTGAAGGATGCGGGTCAAACCGTCTTCGCCCAGTTCCTCACCACGGGGTGACGGGCATTCCGTAACGCCGTCAGACACAAGAAAAAGACGATCGCCCGGCGCCAGATAGGCCTCAACCCGCTCATAGGTGGCATAGGGGATAAGGCCAATCGGCATCCCCCCCTCGCCAATATATTCAATCGCACCATTTTTCCGAATCAGCGCCGGATGCGGGTGGCCCGCCTGCACCAGTTTCAAGTGCCCCGTCTGTAAATTGATATCGGCATAGGCCAGGGTGAAATACTGCTCAACCTGAATATCCTCAAACATCATCCGATTCAGGCGCGCCGCCACTTCCTCGGGCGGGTGGGCATCGCGCTGGCCAAAAACATCAATCGTCAAAGCCACGTTTTGATCGGGCGAAGACCCGGACAGCAGCCCCGACAAGCGCGCCGTCATCATCGCAGACGCAACGCCATGCCCCGAGACATCTACCGAAAATACGCCGATTCGATGCGAATCAATCTCAAAAAAGCCAACCAAATCACCGCCAACATGCCCCGACGGCCGCAGCAGCGCCGACACTTCACCGCGCCCGAAATCACGAAAACGCTCACGGATCAGCGTTTGTTGCAGCTTTCGCGCCTCGATCAAGTCCCGATCCAGCGAATCATAAAGCTTCTGCAACTCGCTGAGGGTTGATCCGACAAGCCGGTTCTTTGCCATCAGTTCCGATTGCATGCCCAAAATCCGCTCACCTGCACGCAAACGCGCCCGCAGTTCTCCCAAATTGACCGGCTTGGCAAGAAAGTCATCTGCCCCGCAATCCAGCCCGTCGGCAATCTCGCCCTTTTCGGATTTGGAGGTCAGCAGAATGAAATACCCATAGCCGTCACGCGGCAACGCCTTGAAAGCGCGGCAAAAATCAAGGCCGTTCATTTCGGGCATCATCCAATCGCTCAACACGATATCAAACGCGGTTTCCCGGCACAGTGCCAGCGCCGAAACCCCGGAATCAGCCTCGGTTACCCGGTATCCGCCACGCGCCAGTGCCAATGACAAAATACGCCGCTGCGCCCGGCTATCATCCACCACCAACACATGCCGCCTCACTGCCGCCACCGCGTATGGCATCTGCTGTTTTTCTGGCACCATCAAAGCCACCGGGTTTCCTTTGCGTAACTTTTCATCGGTATGCGGCGAAAAGCTTAAGGCGTGGTGAAAGCTAAAATTCGCAATTTCTGGCCGGTTTTGCCTTACCAATTATTAAACATCGCCCCGCACACTTCTTTGCGTGGGTGTGGAAGCAATAAACCTTTGGGGGTGATTATGATTGATTGGGAACGTGTGTGTGAGCTTCGTGACGAAATCGGTGCAGAAGATTTTGCCGAAGTTGCCCAGCTCTTTTTAGAAGAAACCGATGCGGTTATCAAAAACATCAAAAAAGACACTACGCCTCAAGCTATTGAAGCGGCGCTTCATTTTCTGAAAGGCAGCGCTTTGAACCTTGGTTTCAGCAAACTTGCGGCCCTCTGCCAGACCGGCGAAAAAGCGGCGGCAAGCGGACAATCTGGCGGCATAGATCTTGGCATGGTGGTAACCGCGTATGAGCAATCAAAAATTGCTTTTGCGGCAGGCAAACAGGCTGAAGATGCCGCCTGAAATCAAATCAGGAATTCGGCAAGCGCTTCATCTGCGGTGATGTCACGAAAGCTGAATCCAGCCTTTTCCATATTGCCAAACAATTGCCGAAAGTTATCCGCATCTTTGGTTTCGATTCCGATCAGAACCGAACCAAAGTTTCGCGCTGATTTCTTAAGATACTCGAACCGCGCAATGTCATCATCGGGGCCAAGCATCAGCAGAAATTCGCGCAAAGCACCGGGGCGCTGCGGCATGCGCAAGATGAAATATTTTTTCAAACCGGCATAGCGCTGCGCCCGTTCCTTCACTTCCGGCAGCCGCTCAAAATCAAAGTTCCCGCCAGAGGTGACGCAAACCACCGTTTTCCCTTTGATCTGTTCAGTCAGTTCCGGCAGCACATCCACCGAAAGCGCCCCGGCCGGTTCCAGCACAATGCCTTCCACATTCAACATCTCAAGCATCGTCACGCAAATCCGATCCTCGGGCGCAAGCAGCACATGCGCCGGGTCAACCCATTTCAACATCTCAAAAGTACATGTGCCAAGCCGCGCCACAGCCGCGCCATCGACAAAGGAATTCATCTTTGGAATCGTCACTGGTGCGCCGTTTGCCAGTGCGGCCGTCAAGCTGGCACCGCCCAAGGGCTCTACAAACCGAAACTGCACCTGTGGCGCGACCAATCGCATAAACCCTGTCACACCCGAGCCAAGCCCGCCGCCGCCAACGGGCAGGATCACAAAATCCGGTGCGCCGCCCAATTGCTCCAATATTTCCACCGCAACGCTGGCCTGCCCCTCAATCACATCAGGGTCATCAAACGGCGACAGAAAATGTGCCCCGATATTCGCGCAGAACGATTGCGCTGCACTTAACGTCTGGTCAAAATAATCGCCCGACAGCACGATATCGACACTGTCACCGCCAAAAGTACGGGTTTTATCAATCTTTTGTTGGGGCGTGGTGACCGGCATGAAAATCGTCCCGCGCACCCCAAAATGACGGCACGCATAGGCCACGCCCTGCGCGTGGTTGCCAGCGCTTGCACAAACAAACTGCCCCTGTGCCGGGTTGGTGCTGCGCATTTTACGCATCGCGTTCACGGCACCACGAATTTTATACGATCGTACTGGTGCCAGATCTTCACGCTTTAGCCAGATCTCGGCTCCATAGCGTGCCGACAAATGGTCATTGCGTTGCAGCGGCGTCGGATCAAACAGATCGCGCAGGGCGGCGGTGGCATGGCGGGCAGCTTGGGCAAAATCACTCATAGCCCCGATTAGACCGATCCTGCCGCCAAAGACAAGCCAGACCAAAGCGCAAAAAAACGCGTGCCGCGGCTGATAGCCATTGCCAATAGCACGCGTCTTGCGCCCCACCGCTTGCCCTCGGCCCAAATTCCCAGTAATCGCGGGGAAATCGCGAAGGAGAATCCCATGTCTGCCGCCACACCATTTACCCCGAAAAAAGTCGTTCTTGCCTATTCGGGGGGGCTTGATACCTCGATCATCCTGAAATGGCTGCAAACTGAATACGGCTGCGAAGTCGTGACCTTCACCGCCGATCTGGGCCAGGGCGAAGAACTGGAACCCGCACGCCAGAAAGCGGTGTTGTTGGGGATCAAACCCGAAAACATCCATATCGAAGACGTGCGCGAAGAATTTGTCCGCGATTTCGTCTTCCCGATGTTTCGCGCAAACGCCCTGTATGAAGGGCTCTATCTGCTTGGCACCTCTATCGCCCGCCCGTTGATCTCCAAGCGTTTGGTTGAACTGGCCCATGAACATGGCGCCGATGCCGTGGCCCACGGTGCGACGGGCAAGGGCAATGACCAGGTACGGTTTGAACTTTCAGCCTATGCTTTGGACCCCGCGATCAAGGTCATTGCGCCTTGGCGGGAATGGGATCTGACCAGCCGGACCAAACTGCTGGAATTTGCGGAAACGAACCAGATTCCGATTGCCAAGGACAAGCGGGGCGAGGCGCCGTTCTCGGTCGATGCGAATCTTTTGCACACATCGTCCGAGGGCAAGGCGCTGGAAAACCCGGCCGTTGAAGCGCCGGAATATGTGTATCAGCGCACCGTTTCGCCAGAAAACGCCCCCGATACGCCCGAATACATCGAGGTGACGTTTGAAAAGGGCGATGCTGTCGCGATCAATGGTGAAGCGATGTCGCCAGCCACGATCCTGACCAAGCTGAACCAATTGGGCGGTGCCCATGGAATCGGACGGCTGGACTTTGTGGAAAACCGCTTTATCGGAATGAAATCGCGGGGTATCTATGAAACCCCCGGCGGAACCGTGCTGCTGGAAGCCCACCGCGCAATGGAGCAGATCACGCTGGATTCCGGGTCAGGGCATTTGAAAGACAGCCTCATGCCCCGCTATGCTGAACTGATTTACAACGGTTTCTGGTTCAGCCCCGAGCGGGAAATGTTGCAGGCCTTGATTGATAAAAGCCAAGAGCATGTTACCGGCACGGTTCGCCTGAAACTGTACAAAGGCCTTGCAAGCTGTGTGGGCCGTTGGTCAGATCATTCGTTGTATTCAGAGGCTCATGTCACGTTTGAAGACGATGCCGGTGCCTATGACCAAAAAGACGCTGCGGGGTTCATTCGGTTGAATGCGCTGCGGCTAAAACTGATCGCAACCCGCAACGCGCGGGTAAAGTAACCGACAGCGGTTTTTGCTACAGGCACCGGGCATTTGGTAGGGCCGCGCAAAAACTTGCGCGGCCTATTCATTTTGGCCCGGCCTTTGTGAAGGGTGGCGGCCTGTTTCCTGTCTGGCGTCTTTCCAAAGATATTTTCCCACGATGAACTCTGCCCCTCTGCTTCACCTTGCTGTGAGGTAACGCGCCAGTGCGTTGCGGTTGCAGCGGTTGTGCGCGCAGGCTGAAAGCTGGGCAGAAAAAGGGAGTTGGTAATGAAGAACTGGATAGTGGCGGCCCTGTTGGCGCTGGCTGCAAGCACGGCGCAGGCCGCAACAGAAAAGGCGATTGTGGCGGGGGGCTGTTTTTGGTGCGTGGAATCGGATTTTGAATCTGTGCCGGGGGTGAAGTCGGTTGTATCGGGCTATACTGGCGGAACCACGACCAACCCGACCTATAAACAGGTGGGGCGGGGTGGCACCGGGCATTATGAAGCGGTCACGATAACATTCGATCCGGCCCAGATCAGCTATGCCAAAATTCTGGAGATGTTTTTCCGCTCGGTTGACCCGACCGATGCGGGCGGGCAGTTCTGTGACAGGGGCGAAAGCTATCGCACGGCGGTTTTTCCGCTAAATCCAGACCAGACGGCGGCGGCGCAGGCAGAGAAAAGCAAGGCAGAAAAAGCATTGGGGCAAAAGATCGTAACGCCGATCACGCCTGCAATGCCGTTTTACACCGCCGAAGACTATCATCAGGATTATTACAAAGGGGGCAATATCGTCCTTACGCGTGGGGGGCCAAAACGGCAGTCAGAGGCTTACAAATTCTACCGCAAGGCCTGCGGGCGCGATGCCCGCGTGAAAGAGCTTTGGGGCGCGGCGGCCCCGTTTACCCATTAAAGCCTGTTGCGCCCGCCAGAGGCCCGAAGCCAGCCGGTGCCCCGAACCAATGGTTGCGGCGCATATGGCGTTTCACCTTTGATTTGAACCAAGGCCTGCCCCATAACGCATTGAAATATTTGATTTCAGGCCGCGATATGTAAGGCAGGTTCAAGGCGAAACGCTTTAACGCGTTCGGGGCATTGACTGAAGGCAAGCATGTGCCACACGCGCTAAGGCGCTGAGGACAAAAACGCATCGACCTCGGCGCGGCTGGGCATGGCAACGGCGGCACCGGGGCGGGTGACTTGCAGCGCGCTTGCGGCGGCGGCGCGGTGCAGGGCTTGGGTGCGGTCCATTCCCGCGTCAAGGGCGGCGGCAATGGTGCCCGCAAAGCAATCCCCCGCGCCCGTTGTATCAACCGGAATGACCGGAAAGGCCGGTATGTGCAGCGGGTCCACGCCCAAACTGTGCCACTCGGCCCCATCCGCGCCTTTGGTAATGATGACATCGCAATCGGGCAAGCCGCCAAAGGCTGCGACCATTTCCTTTGCCTCGCCCGCGTTCATCAACAACAACGCGGCGTAGGGCACCACCTCTTTCAGGGGGGCCAGCTCAAACGGGGCGGGGGAATAGAGGGTACGCAGACCAATACCAACCGCAAGCCGTGCAGAGGCGGATTGCGCCGAGGTTTCATTCTGCATCAGCAGGGTATCGCCGGGGCGGGCCGTGGCCAACACCTTGGCGACCTGAGACTCGGTGATTTGCCGATTGGCGCCCGCAAAAAGCGTGATCGTGTTTTCTGCTGCAAGGTCAACTTGAATGATCGCGTGGCCGGTGGGCGTGGCGAGCTGCTGAACATGGCTGGTATCGACCCCATAGCCTTGCAATTCCCCCAGCACCCAATCGGCCTCTTTACCGACGGCCCCGATATGCAACACTCTGGCCCCTGCCTGCGCGGCCGCGACCGATTGGTTCGCGCCCTTGCCGCCCAGGCCCATGCTGTAACCGATGGCGGCAAGCGTCTCGCCGGGATGGGCAAGATGCGGCACACGGTACACATGGTCAATGTTGATAGAGCCGAGGGAATAGATGGTCATGATGTGCCTTGCTGTCATCCGCGAAACCGGGGCGCTGCCCTGATTGGTCGCCAAGATGGTTTGGTCAAGATGAAACTGCGCTGCGGCCTTAGTCAAGCCAAAGGTTGGGCCCCCGATGATCAAGGCCATGTGATCGGCCTTGCGGGTTGTGGGGCAAGGCGCGGCGCCAGCCAGCACCTGTTGCATGGCGCAAACCCGCTGGCCACGACCAGAACACAGCCTGTTGGCAGGCTGTCTGGTTGTGTCAACGCCACAAATGACGTGCATCATCACTAATTTGATTGACGTACCTCAAATACGTTTCTAAATTGCTGGTTCATTGAGGGCGTGAACCATGACCAGTCCAACTGTGCGCGATGTTGCAGCGCTTGCTGATGTAAGCCTGGCCACGGTTGACCGTGTGCTGAACAATCGCAAGGGCGTGTCGGCCAAGGCGATTGCCAAGGTCAGGGCGGCGGTTGCCCAATCAGGCTATATACGCAATCTGGCGGCGGCCAATCTGTCACAGCGCCGGGTTTACAGGTTTTGCTTTGTCGTGCCTGCTGGCGACACCGGGTTCATTGCGCTGTTGCAAAATGCCATCGAAGCGCAACGCAGTCATCTGATGCAAAGACAAATCCTGATCCAGATCGTACCAACCCGCGCCTTCGATGTCGCGGGTCAGGTCGCCGTCTTGCGAAGTCTGGACTGTGATGCGGTTGCGCTCATGGTCAGCGAATCGCCAGAGATTCAGGAAGAGGTCAGCCGGCTGATGGCCGCCGGAATACAGGTTGTGACGCTGGTCGCCGATTTGCCGCAATCCGGGCGCAGCGCCTATGTTGGCATTGACAATGTGGCGGCAGGCCGAACTGCCGCCGAATTCATGGGCCGGTTTGTCCACGGGGCCGGGCCGGTCTTGATGATTGCCGGTTCCTTGACATCACGGGATCACACAGAACGCCTCATGGGGTTTCGGCTGGTCATGCAAGAGCGGTTTGAAACCCTTGGGTTGCTGCCAGTCGTGGAGGGCAGTGATGACGCAGCAACGGTTGAGCGTCTTGTTCTGGCTGCGGCTGCCGCGCGACCGCTTGCTGGCATCTACGCGATCGGGGCGGGAAACCGTGGCTTGGTGCGGGCCGTCAACGCCATCACACCCAAGCCTGTAACCATCGTCCATGAGCTGACACCCACCTCACGCGCCGGGCTGCGCGATGGCACGATTACCCTGGTGCTGGATCAAGACACCTTGGCCGCAACGGCCGCCGCAGTAGAAATCATGCGCCAGTTGACCGAGGGGCGCGACCTGCCACCCGATGCCGGGAAAATCCGACTTAACCTTTATTGCCGAGAGAACATATGATGACTGGATATTTTGCTGACATCCCCGCAATCACCTATGGTGGCCCCGATACGACCGACCCAATGCAGTTTCGGCACTACAACCCTGCCGAGGTTGTCGGTGACAAAACGATGCAAGAGCATCTGCGTTTTGCGGTCTGCTATTGGCATAACTTTGTGTGGGAGGGGAATGACCCCTTTGGCGGCCAGACGTTTGAACGCCCTTGGTTCCCTGCCGATACCATGGCACTTGCCCGGCAAAAGGCCGATGCTGCCTTTGATATGTTCCGCATTCTTGGCGTGCCGTATTTCTGCTTTCATGACCATGATGTGCGCCCCGAAGGCGACAGCTTGCAAGAAAGCCACAAGCGCCTGAATGAGATGGCCGATTACTTTGCCGAAATGATGGCGCAGGGTGGCCCGAAACTGCTGTGGGGCACGGCCAATATGTTCTCTAACCGGCGCTATATGTCGGGGGCTGCGACCAACCCGGACCCGGATGTGTTTGCCTATTGTGCATCAACCGTGAAAACCTGCATGGATGTGACCCACCGCCTGCAGGGCGAAAACTATGTGCTATGGGGGGGCCGCGAAGGCTATGAAACCCTGCTGAACACCGACCTGTCGCGTGAACTGACGCAGATGGGCCGTTTTTTAAGCATGGTTGTCGATTACAAACACAAGATCGGCTTCAAAGGCGCGATCTTGATCGAACCGAAGCCGCAGGAACCGACCAAACATCAATATGATTTCGACGTGGCCACGGTTTATGGTTTTCTGAAACGGTTCGGGCTGGAAGATGAGGTGAAAGTGAATGTCGAGCAAGGCCACGCCATCCTTGCGGGCCATTCGTTCGAGCATGAGTTGGCGATGGCGCGAACGCTGGGGATTTTCGGATCCATCGACATGAACCGCAATGATTACCAGTCGGGCTGGGATACAGACCAGTTTCCCAACTCGCCCTCCGAGGCGGCGCTGGCCTATTATGAGGTGCTGATGGCAGGCGGCTTTACCACGGGCGGCACGAATTTTGACGCCAAGCTGCGGCGGCAATCGCTGGATGCAAGTGATCTGATCGCTGCCCATATCGGCGGCATGGATATTTGCGCACGCGGCTTGAAAGCGGCCCATGCGATGCTTGCGGATGATGCACTGGAGGGGCCGCGCCGTGCGCGCTATGCTGGCTGGGAAACCGACGCCGCACAGGCAATGCTGGCCGAAGGGGCAACGCTGGAAAACATTGCCGCACGGGCAGAAGCGGCGGCCCTCGCCCCAAAACCAGTGTCAGGGCAGCAAGAAAAATTGGAAAACATCGTCAGCCGCTATGTTTAAAGGGCGCATAGCGCATTAAAGTGTTTTGCCTTGAAGCCTTCCTCACATATCGCTGCCTGAAATCGCAGGTTTCACCGCGCTATGTGAGGGGTTAAGTTCAGGTTGAAGGCAAAACGCTACCGGCCCCGCTTCGGCGGCGGTCCGCGCCTTGATCTGACTTCCTGCACATCAGGCAAAGCTCAGAGGGTGATTTTCTGGCGCCGGTCAATGGCGATCAACTGCTGTATCTGCGCGACAATCTGATTGGCATGTTCAAGGGCAAGCTTGTCCGCGCCCTCAATATCCCGCGCGGCAATCGCGGCGATCATGCTTTCATGTTCGGCAACATATTGCTGTGGCAGTTGATCGTGGTAGGATTGGTAATACAGCCGCAAAATCCGCCGCCCCTCATCCATAAGGCGGATGAACAAGCCCTCATAATAGGTGTTTTGCCCGGCAGCGGCGATGGCAACATGAAAATCGCGATTCGTCGAGATCATCGTCAGCGCGTCTTGCTGCTGGACCGCCTGCGCAAAATCGGCCTGCAGGGCGCGGATTATCTCGAGATCCTGATCCGTATGATATTCCGCCGCAAGCCGGGTGGTGACGCGGTACATCAACGACAGCGCATCGAAAAACGTGTGCATGGTCAGAAAATTGATATTTGAAACCACGGTAGAGCGGTTGGGAAGCGTGGTCACCAGCCCCTCAGCCGCCAAGCGCACCAAAGCCTCGCGGATCGGGGTGCGCGACATTTCAAAACGGTCCGCAAGCTGAATCTCATCAATCGGGCTGCCCGGTGCCAGCGCCAGATCAATGATTTCATCACGCAGCACGTCATAAACATGCTTGACACCAGAACCCCGTCTCCGGTCTGGTTTGGTGGCTGATGGTGGATTGCCCATGCCTCATCCTTTTTCCTGTCGTCTGGATATGGGAACTGCCAAGGGCGTTCAAGTGCCACATGATCTGCGCCCCGCATGTTTTGTGTCGACAAATAGTATGCAATGCACTATAGCTTCTGAAACAAGCATGATTCCTGCTGAAAACCCACATTGCCAGAATCGCAAACCAAGGAGCCCCCAATGACATCAGATATTTTTTCCGGCACGATCCCCGCCTTGATGACCCCATGCAAAGCCGATCGCAGCCCTGACTTTGACGCATTGGTCGCCAAGGGCAAAGAGCTGATCGCGGCGGGCATGTCGGCAGTTGTGTACTGCGGCTCGATGGGCGATTGGCCGCTGCTGACCGATGCGCAGCGGATGGAAGGGGTAGAGCGGCTGGTCAAGGCCGGTCTGCGCGTGATCGTGGGCACCGGCGCCGTCAACTCTGCCTCGGCTGTGGCCCATGCTGCCCATGCACAAAAGGTTGGCGCACATGGGTTGATGGTTATTCCGCGGGTATTGTCGCGCGGCTCGTCCATTCCGGCCCAAAGAAACCACTTCAAGGCGATTCTGGCCGCCGCACCTGATCTGCCGGCCGTGATCTACAACAGCCCGCATTACGGCTTTGCAACCGGCGCCGACCTGTTCGCCGAACTGCGCAAGGACCACAAGAACCTGATCGGTTTCAAAGAGTTCGGCGGCGAAGCCGCGATGTCTTATGCAGCCGAATTCATCACCAGCCGTGATGATGATGTAAAGCTGATGGTGGGCGTGGATACCTGCGTCGTTCATGGCTTTGTGAATTGCGGGGCAACCGGCGCGATTACCGGCATTGGTGGCGTGCTGCCCGCCGAAGTGCTGAACCTTGTGCGCCTGTCGCAAGCCGCCGCCAAAGGCAACGCCATGGCCCGCCAGCGTGCACAGGAATTGGAGCAAGCCCTTGCCGTGCTGTCAACTTTTGACGTTGGCGTGGATCTGGTACTGTTCTTCAAATATCTGTTGGTTCTGAACGGCGATGCTGGCTATGACCTGCATTTCATCGAGACGGATGAACTGTCGGATAGCCAGAAGGGCTTTGCCAAGGCGCAGTTGGAACTGTTCCGCACATGGTATGCAGAATGGTCGAAACTGCCGGGCGCCGTCGCCTGAGCTTGGCAGATTGATTGAAATGGCCCGCTCATCCGAGCGGGCCATTTTTTTAGTGCCTTATGATACCGCGTCCAAACCGCCCTTGTACAGCCGCTCCAGAATGGCCATTTCATCCGCCGTAAGATGAATCCCCTCGGCATCTGCCAGTTGTCGGGCGGCAAAACGCCGGCCCGACGGCAGCCGCGCACCCTGGCCCAGAACCGCATCAAACAGCGCCTCGGCACTGGCCAGGTTGACGCCACCTTTGGCGGCAGCGAAACGCTCGGGGCAAAAGGCGATGATCAATTCACCATGGCGCGGGGCAACCGTCATGGTGCCAAGAAACGCCAGCGCCTCGGGGCTGGTCATATCGCCGATCATCACGCCCGCCAGCAATTCAATCATCATCGAGATGGCCGAGCCCTTATGCCCACCGAATGGCAAAAGCGCACCAGCCAGCGCCGCTGTGGGATCAGTGGTCGGCTTGCCATCCGCGTCTATGGCCCAGCCTTCGGGCAGAGGTGTGCCGGCAATGCGGTGCAGCTCCACCTCGCCACGCGCCGCGACGCTGGTCGCAAAGTCGAACACATAGGGGTTGCCCGCACGCGGCCAGCCAAAGGCCAGCGGGTTCGTTCCCATCAGGGCCGTGGTGCCACCTGTCGGGGCCACCGTGGCATAGCTGGGGCACATGGCAATAGCGGCAAGCCCGTGGGCGGTCAGGGCCTCTACTTCTGGCCAAAGCGCCGAAAAATGCGTGCAATCGTTGATCACAAGGGCGGCAATGCCAAGCGCCTTGGCCCGCGCGGCCAAAACGGGCGCGCCCAACTCGAACGCCGGGTTGGAAAAGCCGCCCTTGGCATCAACCCGAACGATTGCGCTATCGTCTTGCGTCAGCGTGGGTTCGGCATTGGGATCAACCTTGCCTTGCTTGAGCGTCCGCAAACAGCCCTCGATCCGGTAGATGCCATGCGATTTGCAGGCGTCGCGTTCGCCTGCGACAATAACGCGCGCGACGGCTCCGGCCTGGGTTGGGGAAAGGCCGCTTTGGCGGAAAATAGCCTCTACTTTTGTCAACAACTCGGCGGGGGTTAGCGTGGTTTTCGTGGTCATCCTGACGCTCCTTTGATTGTGTCCTGTCGCAGGGTCGGCTAGTGGTATCGCAGAAAGCGGTTGCGTTTCTGCATACATATTGTATGCATGAATCAACAGCAGGGGCAAGCCATCTGCGCCCCGATTTGGACAGCAATAGCCGCACCCAGCAAGGGGCGCGGAAACCGGAAAGGGCATGAACATGACATTTACCCCACATGGCAAGCATTTGATCGCAGGCGAATGGGTCGGCAGCGAGCAGAGCTTTAAGTCAGAGCCGGCAACCGGCCCCGCCCATGACTATTCAGTCGGTACGGTTGCGCTGGTAAACCGCGCGGCCGAGGCGGCAGAGGATGCGTTCTGGACCTATGGTTATTCCAGCCGCGCCGACCGGGCGGCGTTTTTGAATGCCATTGCGGATGAGATTGACGCACGCGGCGACGCGATTACCGAAGTGGGGTCTGCCGAAACCGGCCTGCCAGCCGCACGTTTGCAAGGAGAGCGTGGGCGCACCGTTGGCCAGTTGCGGCTGTTTGCCGACCATATTCTGAAGGGTGATTACCTGGACCGCCGCCATGATGCGGCGCAGCCTGATCGCCAACCCGCCCCCCGGCCTGAAATTGTCATGATGCAGCAGCCCATCGGCCCGGTTGCCGTGTTCGGTGCGTCCAACTTTCCCTTGGCCTTTTCAACTGCAGGCGGTGATACGGCAGCGGCGCTGGCAGCAGGTTGCCCGGTGGTCGTGAAGGGCCATTCGGCCCATCCGGGCACGGCAGAAATCGTGGCCGAGGCAATCAAGGCCGCGATTGAAAAGACCGGGATGCCAAAGGGTGTTTTCTCGTTGATCCAGGGCGGCAAGCGCGACGTTGGCACGTCGCTGGTGCAGCATCCGCTGATCAAGGCCGTTGGCTTCACCGGCAGTCTGGCGGGTGGTCGGGCGCTGTTTGATCTATGCGCGCAACGCCCCGAGCCGATTCCCTTCTTTGGCGAGCTTGGCTCGGTCAACCCGATGTTTTTGTTGCCAGAAGCGATGGCAGCGCGGGCGGAAGCAATCGGTGCGGGTTGGGCGGGGTCGCTGACCATGGGCGCGGGGCAGTTTTGCACCAACCCCGGAATTGCTGTGGTGATTGACGGCCCTCAGGCCGACATATTCACTGCCGCCGCCAAGGCCGCGCTGGAAAAGGTTCCAGCGCAGGTCATGCTGACCCCCGGCATTGCCGACGCCTATCATCAGGGCGAGGCCCGCTTTACCGGTGCCAAGGGCGTAAAGCCGATTCTTTGTGCCAAGTCCGAAGGGCGTGAGGCGCAGCCAAACCTGTTCGAAACCACAGGCGCAGCCTTTGCCGCCAGCCACGACCTTGCCGAAGAGGTTTTTGGCCCGCTTGGCCTGATCGTGCGCGTGGGGTCAGTGGATGAGATGGTCACTTTGGCCAAAGGCTTTGCCGGGCAGTTGACCGCGACCTTGCATATGGATGCGGGCGATATGGACGCCGCCCTTCGTCTGCGCCCGGTGTTGGAGCGCAAGGCAGGCCGGGTTTTGGTGAACGGCTTCCCAACCGGGGTAGAGGTGGTTGATGCGCAGGTGCATGGCGGCCCCTACCCGGCCAGCACCAACTTTGGCGCAACCAGCGTTGGCACGCTGTCCATCCGACGCTTCTTGCGCCCGGTGGCCTATCAGAACATGCCGCAAGGGCTGTTGCCCGCAATTTGACTCTGACTGTCGCCGCAGTAAACTGTGCCAATCGTCCCCCGCCTTTTGGTGGGGGGCTTTGTAAAGACGCAAGAGATTTGTATACATCAAGTATATTTTCGTTATTTCAGCTTGCGCCATTGCCAAAGCGGCCACATAGTCAGTCAAAGCCACGAATCAAAAAACGATCCAAACCTTGGGAGAGAGACTTATGAAAAAATCCGTACTTCTGGGCGGCATGCTTGCCGCAACCTGCCTGGCCTCGGCTGCAAGCGCTGACATGCTTGACGATATCATTTCGTCAGGCACGCTGCGCTGTGCGGTTGTGCTTGACTTCCCGCCGATGGGGATGCGCGACGATGCCAATAACCCGATCGGCTTTGACGTTGATTATTGCAACGATCTTGCCGCCGCACTTGGCGTAAAAGCTGAAATCGTTGAAACACCGTTCCCCGAGCGTATTCCTGCGCTGATGGGTGGCCGGGTTGATGTGGGCGTGGCCTCGACCTCCGACACGCTGGAGCGGGCGAAAACCGTTGGCTTCTCTATCCCCTACTATGCGTTTGAAAACGCCGTTGTCGGCAATGAAAAAGCCGCGATGAAGTCCTGGGAAGACATGAAGGGCAAGGTTATCGGCGCAACAGCCGGCACCTATGAAGCGATCTGGATTGAAGGCCAGATCAAGGAATGGGGTGCGGGTGAATTGCGCCCCTACCAGACACAGGCCGATGTTTTCCTGGCGCTAAGCCAGGGCCAGATTGACGCAACGGTTTCAACTGTTGAAGTCGCGGAAGCCAACGTGAAATCGGGCAAGTTCCCCGGCGTGTCGATTGTTGATAAAGCGCCGATGGTGCCGGATTATGTGGCCCTGTTCACCATGCGTCAGGAATATGGCCTGATCAACTATCTTGATCTGTTTGTGAACCAGCAGGTCCGGACCGGCCGCTATGCCGAGCTTTACAAGAAGTGGGTTGGCGAAGGCGTTCCCGCAGACCTGACGGTCAAGGGCGTTTCGCGCTGATCTGATCGCCGATACCGGGCGCGTGGGGCAACCTGCGCGCCCTTTCCGCTCTGGCTGAAAAGAGGTGGCGATGTTCTCTTATACCTTTCAATGGAATCAGGCGCTTGCCCGACTTCCGCAAATGCTTGAAGGCGCACTGGTCACTATGGAAGTGGCCATTCTGTCGATGGTGCTGGGCATTTTGCTTGCCGTCGCCCTGACCGGGTTTCGCCTTTCGGGTAACAAGTTTCTGAATGCGATTGCCGTGTCATGGGTCGAAGTGGCCCGCAACACCCCTGCCCTGTTTCAGATCTATATGGCGCATTTTGGTGTGGCAAGTTTTGGCATCCATTTCAGCCCTTTCACCTCGCTGCTGATCGGCATCACCTTTAACAACGCGGGCTATCTGGCGGAAAATTTCCGTGGCGCGCTGAAGGCCATTCCCGAAACGCAAACCCGTGCTGCGCGGTCACTTGGCATGCCGCCGATCATGGCGTTCAACACCGTGATCTTGCCGCAAATGCTGCGGATTTCGTTTTTGCCAATGTCGAACCAGATGGTTTGGGCGGTGCTGATGACCTCGCTTGGGGTCACCGTTGGCATGAATTATGACCTTTACGGCGTAACCCAGGATTTGAACGCGCTGACCTTCCGCACGTTTGAGCTGTTCGCGCTTGCAGCGGTGATTTTCTATATCATCGTCAAAGTCATCAATTTTGGCGCACGGTTGCTTGCAGCCCGCCTCTTTCGGTATTGAGGGGGCTGGCCATGTTTAACACGTCAATGTCATTCGAGGATGTGATGTTTCTGGCGCAAGGCGCCTGGATAACCATTCTTGTCACCATCATCTCGGTGTTTCTGGGCACGATTTTCGGCATATTCTTTGGGGTTCTGCGCTATCAGGTTGGCCCATGGTGGGGCGCGCCGGTTACCTTTGTGCTGGATATTTTCCGGTCAATCCCGCTGCTTATCCAGCTAGTGCTGGTCAATGCGTTTCTGGGGATTGTGCTGCGGTTGCAAATCTCGGGCTTTACGGTGGCCTGCGGGGTTTTGACCTTTTACACCGCCGCCTATTGTTCGGAAATCGTGCGGGGCGGGATTGAGGCGGTACCGTTTACCACCCGCCGCGCCGCGCGGTCGCTTGGGCTGAACTGGTTTCAGGATATGCGCTATATCGTGGCCCCACTGGCGACGCGCGTGGCCTTGCCAAGCTGGATTGGCCTTGCGCTGGGCGTGATGAAGGATTCCGCGCTGGTCTATGTGGTGCAGGTAACCGAACTTTTGAAATCGACGCAGATATTGATCACCCGCCTGCAAGAGCCGTTGTTCCTGCTGACCATTGGCGGTTTGTTCTATTTCCTTATCAGCTTCCCAATCGCCCGTCTGGGTGGTTATCTGGAAAAACGGTGGTCCAATGATTGAGATTAAAGACGTCTACAAATCCTTTGGCGCGTTGGAGGTGCTGAAAGGCATCAACCTGACGGTTAAAAACGGCGAAGTGCTTTCTGTTATTGGTGGGTCCGGCTCTGGCAAATCCACGCTGCTGACCTGTATCAACGGCTTGGAGCCGATCAATTCCGGGACCATTCTTGTTGATGGCACCGAGGTTCACGCGAAATCCACCGATCTGAACAAGCTGCGCCGCAAGATCGGCATCGTGTTTCAGCAGTTCAACGCCTTTCCGCATCTGACGGTGCTGGAAAACGTCACGCTCGCGCCGCGCAAGGTGTTGGGGATGGGCAAGGCCGAGGCCGAAGAAATTGCCATGAAGCAGTTGACAGCGGTGGGCCTTGCAGAAAAAGCGGCGGTTTATCCGGGGCGGCTTTCGGGTGGGCAGCAACAGCGTATGTCTATTGCGCGCGCACTGGCGATGTCGCCCGACTATATGCTGTTTGATGAGGTGACTTCGGCGCTTGACCCGCAGCTGGTGGGTGAGGTGCTGGATACGCTGAAAATGCTGGCCGACAAGGGCATGACCATGATCTGCGTCACGCATGAGATGAGCTTTGCGCGCGATGTGTCGGACCGGGTGGCGTTTTTTCACAAGGGCATCATGGCCGAGATTGCACCGCCTGCCGAATTCTTTGGCGCGCCGCAGCACCCGGAAACGCAAGCGTTTCTGTCAAACATTCGCTAACGAAAGCATAAGACCATGAAATCGGCAAAGGTCGTCGTTATCGGCGCGGGTGTGGTGGGGCTTTCCATTGCGCTTGCTGCGCAGGCGCGTGGGTTTTCAGTGCGCGTGATTGACCGGGAAGGGGTATGCGCGGGGGCGTCGGCGGGCAATGCGGGCGCGTTTGCCTTTACCGACATTCTGCCGCTGGCCTCGCCCCGCGTGATCCGGCAAGCGCCGAAATGGCTGCTTGATCCGCTGGGCCCGCTGACGGTGCCACCGCGCTATGCGTTGAAAATCGCGCCGTGGATGCTGCGGTTTTGGCGGGCAAGCTGGCCGGGGCAAGTACGGGCATCGACCATCGCGCAAACCGGGTTGATGGCCCTGTCAAAGGCCGCGCTGGAGCCGTTTTTGGCGCAGCATGGCCTGACGTCAATGCTGCGCCGCGATGGGCAGTTGCAAGTCTATGAGGGCAAGGGCGAATTTGACGCCAGCCTGCCAAGCTGGGCCACACGCGCCGAGGCGGGGATTGAGTTTGAGCATCTGACCGGCGAGGCGATTGCCGCCAAGCAACCCGGCCTTGATGCCCGCTTTACCCATGCCACCTTTACGCCGGGTTGGTTTTCAATTGCTGACCCCAAGGATTTTACCATCGCTTTGGCGGAACGCTTTCGCGCGAATGGTGGCGAGGTCGTGATTGCCGAGGCGCTGCGGTTGTTGCCGGATGGCGTGGAAACATCGGCGGGCGTAATGAAAGGCCGTGTGGTGCTGGCTGCGGGGGCGTTCTCGCATCTGCTGGCCCGGACCGCCGGCGTAAAAATTCCGCTGGAAACCGAGCGTGGCTATAACACCACCCTGCCCGCCTCTGCTATTGATCTGCGCTGTCAGGTCACATTTGGCGGCCATGGCTTTGTTATCACGCGACTTTCTTCGGGTATTCGGGTTGGCGGCGCCGTGGAATTGGGCGGGTTGAAGCTGCCCCCGAACTATGCGCGCGCCGACGCGATGCTGACCAAAGCCAAACGGTTTTTGCCCGCGCTTGATACCTCAAACGGGGTGCAATGGATGGGGTTTCGCCCGTCCATGCCCGACAGCCTGCCCGCGATTGGTGCGCTGCCCGGCCAGCCCAACACGATCTGCGCCTTTGGTCATGGCCATCTGGGCCTGACCCAATGCGCAGGCACAGCCGAAATTGTCGCAGACCTGCTGGCGGGCAAAGCGCCCGGCCTTGATCTTACCCCCTTCGCTCCATCGCGTTTTTGAAAGCTGACACCATGACGACCTACACTTTCCCCTGTATTGACGGCCATACCTGCGGCAACCCTGTGCGCCTTGTCACTGGCGGCGCGCCGATGCTGAAAGGCGCTACCATGCTGGAAAAGCGCGCGCATTTTCTGGCGGAATATGACTGGATCCGCACCGGGTTGATGTTTGAACCCCGCGGCCATGACCAGATGTCGGGATCAATCCTGTTCCCGCCAACGCGTGATGATTGTGATGTTGCCGTGCTGTTTATTGAAACCTCGGGCTGCCTGCCGATGTGTGGGCATGGCACGATTGGCACGGTGACGATTGCACTGGAAAACGGGCTTATCCGCCCGTCCACCCCCGGCACCTTGCGGCTGGATACGCCTGCGGGGCGGGTTGATGTAACCTACCAACAGGAAGGCCGCTTTATCGAAGAAGTGCGCCTGACCAACGTCCCCGGCTTCCTCCATTCCGAAGGGCTGACGGCGCAGGTCGAGGGCATGGGCGAAGTGGTGGTTGATGTGGCCTATGGCGGCAATTTCTATGCCATTGTGGACCCGCAGAAAAATTTCCGCGATATGGCCGATTACTCGGCGGGCGAGCTGGTGCATCTGGGCCGCAAGCTGCGCGATGCGCTGAATGAAAAGTATGAGTTCATCCACCCCGAACACCCCGCCATTTGCGGGCTGAGCCATATCTTGTGGACAGGTGCTGCGCGTGACCCATCGGCGCATGGCCGCAATGCGGTGCTGTACGGTGACAAGGCGATTGACCGTTCACCCTGCGGCACCGGCACATCGTCGCGGATGGCGCAACTGGCGGCCAAGGGCAAGCTGGCCGTGGGCGATGAATTTGTGCATGAAAGCATCATCGGATCGCTGTTCAAGGGCCGGGTAGAGGCGGCGACAACTGTCGCTGGCAAGCCCGCCATTATCCCCTCAATCGCCGGATGGGCGCGGGTGACCGGCATCAACACCATATTCATTGATGATCGCGACCCCTTTGCGCATGGCTTTGTCGTAAAGTGACGGGATACGCGGTTATCCCCGGTCGCGCCAAGGGTGATATTCTGGCGACGGCTGAGGGCCTGTCTTTTTGGGGCGGGGTTGACCCGCTGACGGGGCTGGTGATCGACGCGCATCATCCGCTGCATGGGCAGTCAATTTCTGGCCGCGTGCTGGTGATGCCCACGACGCGCGGGTCATGCAGCGGTAGCGGCGTGATGCTTGACCTTGCGCTGAACGGCATTGCCCCTGCTGCCTTTGTATTTCGCGAGGCCGAGGATGTTGTGACCCTTGGCGCCATGATCGCGGCGCGGATGTTTGACCGGCCTATCCCGGTTTTGCGGTTGGAGGCGGCGAGCTTTGCCAAGGCAGCGGCCGCCAAAACCGCCGAGCTGACTGATAAGGCGCTGATGGTTGATGGTATGGCCCTGCCATTGGCGGCGTTGCCAGTGCCCGATCTTGCGCTGACCGATGCAGACCGTGCGATGCTGCGTGGTGATGATGGCCCCGCCCAACGCATCGCGATGGAGGTGATCTGTGCCATGGCGGCGCTGCAAGGTGCCACCGACCTGATCGACGTAACCCAAGGCCATATCGACGGCTGTATCCTTGCCAATGAAGCCAACCTGCGCTTTGCCGAAACCATGGCGCAGATGGGGGGGCGGGTGACGATACCGACCACGATCAACGCGATCTCGGTCGATCATGGCAATTGGCGCGACCAAGGCGTGCCGCCGGTGTTCGGGCTAAAGGCCGCGCGTCTGGCCGATGCCTATGTTCAAATGGGGGCGCGGCCCAGTTTCACCTGTGCGCCCTATCTTTTGGACAGCGCCCCGAAAGCCGGGGAAAATATCGGCTGGTCGGAATCAAATGCGGTGATTTTTGCCAATACGGTGCTGGCGGCGCGGACGGTAAAACACCCGGATTATCTTGATCTTTTCATTGCAATGACAGGCCGCGCGCCACTATCGGGCGTCTATTTGCCCGCCAATCGTGCGCCGCGCCGCCGCTTGCATGTTGATCTGCCCGCCGGCCATGACGATGCGCTTTGGCCGATGCTGGGCTATATCGCGGGGCAGTTGGCGCCCGACCGGATTCCGGTGCTTACCGGGTTGGAAGGTACAGCGCCCAGCCAGGATGACCTGAAAGCGATGTGCGCGGCCTTTGGCACCACCTCGGCCGCGCCAATGCTGCATGTCGCGGGCCACACGCCCGAGGCGTCCGATTTTGTGATGCCGGATGAGTGTATCACCGTCACCCCAGCCGATCTGGCCCGCGTCTGGGCCGAGCTGAACCAAGCGCCACGGCAGGTTGATCTGGTTGCCTTTGGCAGCCCACATTTCGCGGCCAGTGAATGCCGCGCGCTGGCTGAACTGGCCACAGGTACGCGGGCTGCAACGACCGAGGTGATTGTAACTGTGGGCCAGAACGTGCTGGCCGATATTCGCGCCGATGGCACGCTGGCGCGGCTGGAATCGTTTGGCGCGCGGGTCATCCCGGATATCTGCTGGTGTTCGATCACCGAGCCGGTCTTTCCCACCACCGCCAAAACCCTGATGACCAATTCCGGCAAATACGCCCATTACGCACCGGGGCTAAGTGGCCGCGCGGTGCGGTTTGGGTCACTTGCCGATTGCGCCATTGCGGCGCGCACGGGGCAGGCCCCGGCAACCCCACCCGATTGGCTAAAAGAGGTATAAAATGCGCAGCAGCAAGACCATTCATGTCATCTCGGCCCATGCCGAAGGCGAAGTGGGCGATGTGATTGTGGGCGGCGTTCTGCCCCCGCCCGGCGATACCATCTGGGCGCAATCGCGCTGGATTGCGCAGGATCAGACCCTGCGCAACTTTGTCCTGAATGAGCCGCGCGGCGGTGTCTTTCGCCATGTGAACCTGCTGGTGCCGCCACGCGACCCGCGCGCCGATGCTGCGTTTATCATCATGGAGCCGGAGGATACGCCACCGATGTCTGGGTCCAACTCTATCTGCGTGGCGACAGTGCTGCTGGATGGGGGCCTGTTTCCGATGCAGGAACCGGAAACCCATATGGTGCTGGAGGCACCGGGCGGTTTGGTGCATGTGCGCGCCGAGTGCAAGAATGGCAAGGCCGAGCGGATTTTCGTGCAAAACCTGCCCAGTTTCGCCGCCGAACTGGGCGTGACGCTAGAGGTAGAGGGGCTTGGCACCCTGACCGTTGATACCGCTTACGGCGGCGACAGTTTCGTGATCGTCGATGCCGAGGCCTTGGGGCTGAATCTGGTGGCGGATGAGGCGCATTTCATCGCCAGGATGGGGGTAAAAATCACCAATGCCGCCAATGCACAACTGCGCTTTCACCACCCTGAAAACCCCGATTGGACACATTTTTCCTTTTGCCTGTTTGCGGGCCCGGTCACGCGCGACGGGAATGAATTGCGGGCGGGATCAGCAGTCGCGATCCAGCCCGGCAAGGTAGACCGTTCCCCCACCGGCACGGCACTTTCGGCACGGATGGCGGTGCTGCATGCCAAAGGGCAGATGGGGCCAGAAGATCGGCTGACAATCGTGTCGGTGATCGGCTCTACCTTTGCCGGGCGGATTGTGGGCGAAACGACGGTGGGCAACCATGCCGCCGTTATCCCGGAACTGTCGGGGCGCGGTTGGATAACCGGCATCCACCAGCATATGCTTGACCCATCTGACCCCTGGCCCGAAGGCTATCGGTTGACCGATACCTGGGGGGCAAAGTAAAGACCGGGCTGGCCTGGTGGCTGGGCCGCTTTCTCTGCCGCGGCTGGTCAGGCTTGCCTTTACAAGGCTGATGGCCTGAAACGCCCGCATATTGCCAATTTTTTTTTGTAAGATCATCTCGTGATCAATCAACACAATCTCATTGGAAAGTGGCGGCGAAACCTGTTGGATAGATCTTGTGGGTGGATTTCCAGAAAGGCCTGTCATGTCAAAAAATTCCTATTATGCGCCGGTCGGGGGGCTTCCGCCGCAAACGCAATTGTTGACCGACAGGGCGATGTTTACCGATGCCTATGCGGTTATTCCCAAAGGCACGTTCAGTGACATCGTAACCAGCTTTCTGCCTTTCTGGACGGGTGCACGTTTCTGGGTTTTGTCGCGGCCGCTGTCAGGTTTTGCCGAAACCTTTTCGCAATATATTGCCGATATACAGCCGGGTGGCGGCTCTGACCGGCCCGAGCTGGACAAGACTGCCGAGGCGGTTCTGTTCGTTGTGACCGGCACGATAGACGTTACGATCGAAGGCCAGACCCATGTGATGACCGAAGGCGGTTACGCGTTTCTGCCGCCGGGCTGCAACTGGACGATCAAGAACAACAGTCAGGCCTCGGCCAAGTTTCACTGGATCCGAAAGGCGTATGAATACGTCGATGGTCTGGATGTGCCAGAGGCGTTTGTGACCAACGAAAATGATGTGGCCCCCACCGGGATGGCGGGCACCGATGGCAAATGGGCGACCACCCGGTTTGTCGATATGGCCGATATGCGGCATGATATGCATGTGACAGTGGTAACCTTCCAGCCCGGCGCGGTTATCCCCTTTGCGGAAACACATGTGATGGAACATGGGCTTTACGTTCTGGAAGGCAAGGCGGTTTACCGGCTTAATCAAGACTGGGTCGAGGTAGAGGCCGGCGATTATATGTGGTTGCGGGCCTTTTGCCCTCAGGCTTGCTACGCTGGTGGGCCGGGGCCATTCCGCTATCTTCTCTATAAGGATGTGAACCGGCACATGCGGTTCTCGGGCGGGTTGGCCAGATAACCGCAGCGGCGTTCCCCCTAAAGTTCGGCGCCGAGGCTACGAGACACGTCCTCGGCGGCGGCTTTGACCAAGGCCCCAAACTGCGCAACATTATCCTGCGTAACGCGGTGCGAGGGGCCAGAAATGGAAATCCCGGCAACGGCTTGCCCCTGAAAATTCAGTATGGGGGCGGCTATGCACCGCATGCCGTTGCTTTTCTCTTCATTGTCAAAGGCAAAACCCTTGGCACGGATCGCCTGCATTTCGGACAACAGCCCATCTTGTGTCACAATCGTTTGCGGGGTGAATTTTTCAAACGGGCCGTCTTGTAAAAACTTGTGCAGGCGGGCATCCGAAAAAGTGCTGAGCAGGGCCTTGCCGATGCCGGATGAATGCATCGGGGCTTGCGTGCCGGGGGGGAAAAAGGCGCGAATGGATTCGTGAGTTTCCACCTGACTGATAAAGATCACCATACCCGATTTTTCAATACCAAGGTTTGAGGTTTCGCCCGTTGCTTCCATCAGATGGCGCATGGCGGGCAAGGCGCGGGCGGTCACGTTGCTGCGCCGTAAAAAGCTGGCACCAATGCGAAAGGCGCTGGCCCCAACAGACCATTCTTGCGTCAGCGGTTCGTTTTCAACCATGCCCCGCGCCTGAAAGGTGGACAGAACACGGTAAAGCGTAGCGGGCGATTGATCCATCCGCTTGGCCAGTTCCGACAGGGTCAAGGCCCCGCCTTTGGACAGCGCCTCCAAGACATCAATCGCACGGTCAACGGCTTGAATGGTGATCGGGGTTTCAGACTCCTGAAACTTTTTCGGGCGGCCTCGGTTACGGTTATCGCTGTCCATTATCATCTTTCCCTAGCTTTCTATCAACACCATCAAATTTTTCCTGATAATTCCATACAATCAGTGAAAAATTACAAATACCTGTAAATAAACAACAATAGACTCATTCATGCAAAATGAAATCTGTTTTCAAAAAAATTGTGAAAAAATATGGTGCGCCCTACAAATAGATTAACCCAAACGAGGAGATTGTCATGAGCTTTCAGAACCCTGTTTTCATTCCCGGCCCGACCAACATGCCCGAAGCTATTCGGCAGGCCTGTTACATGCCGACGATTGACCACCGCTCGCCTGTGTTCGGCAAGATCTTGCACCCTTGCCTTGACGGTGTGCGCAAGGTTCTGAAATCTGAAAGCGCCCATATCTTCATCTTTCCATCGACCGGCACGGGTGGCTGGGAAGCCGCATTAAGCAACACGCTTTCAGCAGGCGACGGTGTTCTGGCGGCCCGCAACGGCATGTTCAGCCATCGCTGGATTGATATGTGCCAGCGTCATGGCCTGAATGTGACCGTGGTTGAAACCCCGTGGGGCAATGGTATTCCTGCCGACAAATACGAAGACGCGCTGCGTGCCGACAAGGACCACAAGATCAAGGTGGTTCTGGCAACCCATAATGAAACCGCAACCGGCGTGAAATCGGATATTGCCGCGCTGCGCAAGGCACTGGATGCAGCAGGTCACCCGGCGATGCTGTTTGTGGATGGCGTATCTTCTATCGGCTCGATGGATTTTCGGATGGATGAATGGGGCGTTGATGTTGCCGTTACCGGGTCACAAAAGGGTTTCATGCTGCCTGCCGGTCTGGCGATTGTCGGCCTTAGCGAAAAAGCGATGAAAGCGGTTGAGACCGCCAAGCTGCCACGGACCTTCTTTGATGTGCGGGACATGGCCAAGGGCTATGCCAACAACGCCTTTCCCTATACGCCACCGGTTGGCCTGATGAACGGGTTGAAACTGTCGCTGGAGATGATTCAGGCCGAGGGTCTGGAAAATGTCTTTGCCCGCCATCACCGCATCGCCGAGGGCGTGCGTTTGGCCGTTGCGGCCTGGGGGCTGAAGCTGTGCGCAACCAGTCCTGATGTTTATTCCGACACCGTGTCGGCGATTTGCACCCCCGAAGGGTTCAACGCGACCGACATCGTGACCGTGGCCGCCCGCGATTATGGTATGGCCTTTGGTGTAGGCCTTGGCGAGGTTGCGGGCAAACTGTTCCGCATCGGCCATCTGGGCAGCCTGACGGATGCGATGATGTTATCGGGCCTGGCGACGGCCGAGATGGTGATGGTTGATCTGGGGCTGGCGATAAAACTGGGTTCGGGTGTTGCTGCGGCGCAGGAATACTACCGTATCGGGTCTGGCAAAAGCAGCCGTTTGGCCGCGTAAAGAAAGGACCGACCCAAGATGTATATCCCCACCCTCGCCGACATGCTTGTCGCGCATGAGCGAATCAAGCCTTATATCCACCGAACCCCGGTCTTGACGTCAGAGTTCATCAACACCCTGACAGGGGCCGAGCTGTTCTTCAAATGCGAGAACCTGCAAAAGGCAGGTGCGTTCAAGGCACGCGGGGCCTCTAATGCCGTGTTCGGCCTGACGGATGCGCAGGCAAAGCGCGGCGTGGCCACCCATTCAAGCGGCAACCATGGGACATGTTTGTCCTATGCGGCCGGGCGTCGGGGCATTCCGTGCACAGTCGTAATGCCGCATACCGCCCCGCAAGCCAAGAAAGACGCTGTGCGCGGCTATGGCGGCGTGGTTGTGGAATGCGAGCCATCAACCACCAGCCGTGAGGCGGTATTCGCCGAGGTTGTCGCGAAAACCGGGGCCGAATTTGTGCATCCCTATAACGATCATCGTGTGATCGCCGGGCAAGGCACCTGTTCGCGCGAGATGCTGGAGCAGGTCGCAGGGCTTGATGCGGTTATCGCCCCGATCGGTGGTGGCGGGATGATTTCCGGCACCTGTCTGACCCTGTCCAATCTGGCACCATCGGTAAAAATTTATGCCGCCGAGCCGGAGCAGGCCGATGACGCCTGTCGCAGCTTCAAAGCCGGGCACATCATTGCGGATGATGCGCCCGAAACCATCGCAGATGGGTTGAAAGTGCCGCTGAAAGACCTGACGTGGCATTTCGTTTCCAATCACGTCACCGACATTCTGACGGCATCAGAAGCAGACATCGTTGAGGCGATGAAGCTGATCTGGAAACGGATGAAAATTGTGATGGAGCCATCAAGTGCGGTGCCTTTGGCGACTATCCTTAAAAACAAAAAGATCTTTGCCGGCATGCGCGTCGGCGTGGTGATTACCGGCGGCAACGTCGATCTTGATCTGCTGCCTTGGCAGCGCCCTGAATTTGGAGGCTTGAAATGAACGCATCTGTGAACTTTGACAAATTCGACGTGGGCTATGACATTCCCGCAAAGCCGGGCATGGATGAGGCGGATATCCAGACCCCGTGCCTGATCCTTGATCTGGACGCGCTGGAGCGCAACATCAAAAAGATGGGGGATTACGCAAAGGCACACGGCATGCGCCACCGCGTGCACGGAAAAATGCACAAATCGGTCGATGTGGCCAAGTTGCAAGAGAAACTGGGCGGCTCTGTCGGTGTTTGCTGCCAGAAAGTATCCGAGGCAGAGGTATTCGCGCGCGGTGGCATCAAGGATGTGATGGTTTCCAATCAGGTAACCGACCCTGCCAAGATCGACCGTCTGGCCCGCATGCCCAAGCTGGGATGCCGTGTTCTGGTCTGTGTCGATGACCCCGAGAATGTTGCCAATCTGTCGGCTGCCGCTGTCAGGCATGGCACGCAGATCGAATGTCTGGTCGAGATTGACTGCGGTGCCGGCCGTTGTGGCGTAAGCACCACCCAGGACGTGGTGCATATTGCCAAGTTGATTGACGCAGCACCGGGCCTGAAATTTGCTGGCATCCAAGCCTATCAGGGCGCGATGCAGCACATGGATATTTTCGCTGACCGCAAGGCAAAGCTGGCGTTGGCAATCGCACAGGTGGCAGATGCGGTTCAGGGCCTGAAAAGCAACGGGCTTGACTGCGATATCGTTGGCGGTGGTGGAACCGGGTCTTATCAGTTCGAAAGTAATTCTAACGTCTACAACGAGCTGCAGTGCGGATCCTATGCGTTCATGGATGCTGACTATGGCCGTATTCTGGATGAAAACGGCAAGCGGATTGACCAGGGAGAATGGGAAAATGCGCTGTTTATCCTGACAACAGTCATGAGCCACTCCAAGGCGGACAAGGCAATCGTGGATGCGGGCCTAAAGGCGCAGTCGGTTGATAGCGGCCTGCCCACAATCTTTGGCCGCGATGACGTGAAATACCTGAAATGTTCGGATGAGCATGGCGTGGTAAGCGACCCTGATGGGGTGCTGAAGGTCAATGACAAGCTGCGGCTTGTACCTGGCCACTGTGACCCGACCTGCAATGTGCATGATTGGTATGTCGGTGTTCGTGGCGGCAAGGTTGAGGTGGTTTGGCCGGTTTCAGCCCGCGGCAAAGCGTTTTAAGATCGGGCTTGTGATCAACCGCGGGGGTTTTACGCCCCCGCCTCGGCTGGTTCTCGAACCAGTGGCGTACCAACCAAGACCCCCGTGGGATATTTTTACCGAAAAGAAAGCAAGGCCTTTGCCTTGTGGAAAGGGCTGCTATGTGGATTGTTCCTGAGGCGATGATTGCGGGTTTAATGGACCGCAAGGCGAGTTTTGAGGCGGTTGCGGGTGTGTTTGCTTCAATGGCATCCAAATCTGCCTATAATTTTCCGGTGATCCGTGAGGCGATCGGCCACGCCGATGCGCTTTATGGGTTCAAATCCGGGTTTGACCGTCAGGCGCTTCATCTTGGGCTGAAATCCGGTGGCTATTGGCCGGGCAATATGGCCAAGGGGCTGACCAACCACCAATCCACCGTGTTCTTGTTTGACGCAGATACCGGAAAATGCCGGGCGGTCGTGGGGGGTAACCTGTTGACCGCGTTGCGCACTGCCGCCGCCGCCGCTGTTTCGGTCGCCTATCTGGCGCGCAAGGATGCCAAAGTTCTGGGCATTGTCGGTGCGGGTCATCAGGCCGCGTTCCAACTGCGCGCCATAGTCGAGCAGCGCGGGTTTGAGCGGGTCATTGCCTGGAACCGCAGCCCTGAAAAACTGGCATCGCTAAAGGCTGTGGCCGATGAGATCGGCCTGCCGTTTGACAGTGTTTCGCTGGAAGCGCTTGGCGCGCAATCGGATGTGATCGTGACCATCGTGTCTGCACATACTGCAATTCTGAAAGACATCCATGTCAAACCCGGCACGCATATCGCCTGCATGGGCACCGATACCAAAGGCAAGCAAGAGGTCGAAGCAGCACTGGTCGCCCGTGCCAGCGTCTTTACCGATGAGATTGCGCAATCGGTGACGATTGGCGAATGCCAGCACGCGATTGCCAAGGGCAGCTTGCATCAATCCGCCATTACCGAATTGGGCGCGGTGATCAACGGCACCCATGCGGGCCGCAAGACCGAGGCCGAGGTGACACTGTTCGACGGCACCGGCGTTGGCTTGCAGGACTTGGCGGTCGCAGCGGCGGCGGTTGATCTGGCGATTGCCAAAGGGGTTGCCATCGAGGTTGATTTTTAGGGCAAAAGCGCCGCAGAGGAACGCCACACAAAAACGCAGCCCCCGGGGCCTCGACAGAGATCATCATGCAAGCTGCGTAGATTCTGGGCCACAGTGGAATTTCGGCTGATATGATACCAAAAGTGGTCGTTCCAACCGCATGCTGGACGCGCGTCCTTGCGTGTCTCTAGTCAGGAGAAAATAATGTCTGTACAAGAAGATAAGAAAGCCGCAGCCCGCCAGGAGGCCCTGGATTACCACGAGTTCCCCAAGCCGGGAAAACTGGAAATTCGCGCGACCAAGCCAATGGCAACCGGCCGCGATCTTTCAAACGCCTATTCACCCGGCGTGGCCGAGGCCTGTCTGGAAATTGAAAAGACCCCCAGCGACGCCGCCCGCTATACCGCCAAAGGCAATCTTGTTGCGGTTATTTCCAACGGCACTGCCGTTCTGGGCCTTGGCGATATCGGCGCGCTGGCCTCCAAGCCGGTTATGGAAGGCAAGGCAGTTCTGTTCAAGAAATTCGCAGGCATTGATTGTTTTGACATCGAAGTGAATGAGACGGACCCTGAAAAACTGGCCGATCTGATTTGCCGGTTAGAGCCGACATTTGGCGCGATAAACCTTGAAGATATCAAGGCGCCAGAGTGCTTTTTGGTGGAAAAGCTGTGCAAAGAGCGGATGAATATTCCGGTTTTCCACGATGATCAGCATGGTACGGCGATCGTGGCCACTGCGGCAGCGATGAATGCGCTGCGGGTTGCGGGCAAAAAGGTCGGTGACATAAAGGTTGTGGCCTTGGGGGCGGGGGCTGCCGGTATTGCCTGCCTGAAAATGTTCATGGTTATGGGGGTGCCGAAAAGCAATATCACCATGCTTGACAGCAAGGGCGTCGTGCATACGGCACGCAACAATCTGACCGCCGAAAAGGCCGAATTCGCGCGCGATACCGAATTGCGCACAATTGATGAGGCGATGGCAGGCGCAGACCTGTTTCTTGGCGTGTCGGGCCCCGGCCTGCTGACAGGTGAAATGGTGGCCAAGATGGCCCCGAACCCGATTATCTTTGCGCTTGCCAATCCCACGCCAGAAATCATGCCAGAAGAGGCGCGCGCGGCGTCTCCGGGTGCGTTGATTGCGACGGGCCGCTCGGATTATCCCAATCAGGTCAATAACGTACTGTGCTTTCCGTTCATTTTCCGCGGCGCGCTTGATGTGGGCGCAACCGAGATCAATGAAGCAATGAAACTGGCCTGCGCCGAGGCGATTGCCGGGCTGGCACGCGAGCCTGCAGATGCGGTTGTCGGCCAGGCCTATGCCGGCGAGGCGCTGACTTTTGGCCCGGAATATCTGATACCCAAACCGTTTGACCCGCGGTTGCTGCCGGTGATTGCACATGCCGTGGCAAAAGCCGCCATTGAAAGCGGCGTTGCCACCCGCAAGATTGATCTTGATGCCTACCGCGAAGGTTTGCGCGGCAAGGTTATCCGCTCGTCGCTGGTCATGCGGCCCATCTATGCGTCAGCCAAATCGGCAAGCCGCCGGATCATCTTTGCCGAAGGCGAGGATGAGCGCGTCTTGCGGGCCGCCCAGGCAATCGCAGAAGAAATCGGCAATGCGGTTACCTTGATCGGGCGGCCAGAGGTTGTCGTCAACCGGCTGGAACGGGCCGGGCTTGAAATTCGCCCCGACGTCAATTTCCAACTGATCAACCCCGAAAGCGATGTCCGCTATCGCGACTACTGGTCTACCTACCACCAGATCATGCACCGGCGCGGGGCGACCCCCGATCTGGCACGCGCCATCTTGCGGACCAACAGCACCGCAATCGCGGCGATTGCCGTTCACCGCGGCGATGCGGATTCGATGATTTGCGGGGCCTTTGGTGAATATCGTTGGCATTTGCAGCATGTCACCGACATCCTGTCATCAGAGCTCGTGCATCCGGTGGGTGCGATGTCTTTGGTTTTGCTGGAAAAAGGCCCGCTGTTTGTTGCTGATACCCATGTTCACATCGAACCAACCGCCGAGCAGATTGCGGAAACCGTCATCGCAGCCGCCCGCCATGTTCGGCGGTTCGGGATTGTTCCAAAGATAGCCCTGTGTTCTGGCTCGCAATTTGGCAATCTTGACAGCTCTTCGGGGCGCAGGATGCGCGGGGCGTTGGCCATTTTGCAAGCCGCAAAGCTCGATTTTGAATATGAGGGCGAAATGCACACAGATGCCGCGCTGGACCCGATCTTGCGCGAACGGCTATTCCCCGGCGGGCGGTTGACCGGCAAGGCCAATGTTTTGGTTTACGCCAATACCGATGCTGCCGGGGCCACCCGCAACATCCTGAAATCAGTGGGCGAAGGCATCGAGGTTGGCCCGATCCTGATGGGTATGGGCAATCGCGTCCATATTGCCACCCCCTCTATCACAGTGCGCGGTTTGCTGAATCTGGCGGCGTTGGCGGGGATGAGTGTCGAGAGCTACGGCTGAAGACTCAGCCGTAGCTTTAAAAGAAACGGAACAAGAGGAGGAGTTCCATAATGTCATCAAAAACCCATCCAGTGGATGAAATGCTACCCCCGGCCAAGCTGTTTACGCTTGGCCTGCAACACGTTCTGGTCATGTATGCCGGGGCCATCGCGGTGCCGCTGATCATTGGCCGCGTGCTGAAACTTGATCCGGCAGACGTTGCCTTTCTGATTTCGGCTGACCTGTTTGTCTGCGGGATCGTGTCGATCATTCAATCTTATGGTCTGACGCCGTGGTTTGGCATTCGTCTGCCGGTTATGATGGGCGTTACCTTTGCGTCGGTTGGTCCGATGGTGTCCATCGCGCTGGCCAATCCGGGGGCCGAGGGCGCGCGGATGATCTTTGGGGCCATTATCGGCGCTGGCATTGTTGGCATGCTTATTGCGCCGTTTATGGGGCGAATGCTGCGGTTCTTTCCGCCGGTTGTGACCGGCACGATCATTCTGGTTATTGGTGTCACGCTGATGCGCGTTGGTATTCAGTGGATATTTGGTGTGCCGGTTGGCCCGACAGCGCCAAAAATTGTCAACCCTGAGCATATCGCCTGGCTGAACGCGCTCAAAGATCTGGCACCGGGTGTCATTCCTGAAATGCCAAAAGGGTTGCGGCTGGATGAAACGCTGGAAAACGCCAAATATGCCAACGGCCTGAACATTGCGGTTTCCGCTGCTGTGCTGGTCGTTATCTTGCTGGTGGCAAAATATGCCAAGGGCTTTTTGTCCAACATCGCCGTGCTATGCGGTATCATCGCTGGTGGCGTTCTGGCAGGTTTGCTTGGCATGATGCATTTTGGTAACGTGGCAGAGGCAGCCTGGGTTCGTATCATCCTGCCATTCCATTTTGGCATGCCAATCTTTGATCCGGTCATGATCATTACATTCGTGCTGGTGATGATCGTTGTGATGATCGAATCCATGGGCATGTTTCTGGCCCTTGGTGATATGACCGGCAAAAAGGTCACGCCTGCGATGATGACGGCTGGCCTGCGCACCGATGGCCTTGGCACCTTGATTGGCGGCATTTTCAACACCTTCCCTTATACCTCGTTCAGCCAGAACGTCGGTCTGGTGGGTGTAACCGGTGTGCGCAGCCGTTGGGTTTGTATCACCGGCGGTCTGATCATGATCGTGCTTGGCCTGACGCCAAAGGTTTCAACCCTGGTCGAGGCTTTGCCGACTGCCGTGCTTGGTGGTGCCGGGCTTGTGATGTTCGGGATGGTTGCGGCAACGGGTATTCGTATTCTGGGCAGCGTTGACTTCAAGGGCAACCGGTTCAACCTGTTTGTCGTTGCCATTTCTATCGGTTTTGGCATGATCCCCCTGATCGCGCCTGACTTCAAGATGCACATGCCCCATGTGATCCATCCATTGATCGACAGCGGTATCTTGCTGGCATCCATCATGGCGGTTGCGCTGAATTTCTTTTTCAATGGTGCGACTGCCGCAACTGATGAAGAAGCACGGCAAGCCGCTTTGGCAAATGACGGTGGTCACTAGGCCTGCCTGGCGCTAAACAGCGAAACATCGGGGAAGGCGTTCAGGGCGCCTTCCCCTTTTCCAATGCGCCCTTTCGGGTGCTTATTCATCGGAGCGTTGAGGCCATGCTGACAGGGCTTGCACTTTTGTTTGTCGGGGCGGTTCTTGTTTTGAACAGCCTTTGGATGTGGGGGCGGATTTCCGACAAAGAGATCGTGCTGATCAATCTGGCCGTCGCAGGAATTACGGCCAGCGTGGCGGCGATCACCGCGATTGGGGCGCAAGATATCATGGCGGTAAAATCGGCGGCCCTGACGCTGCTGTTTTCAACCACCTATCTGTGGTTTGCCTATAACCGGTTAACGGGGGTTGATGGGCGCGGGCTTGGCTGGTTCAGCCTGTTTGTCGCTGTTACCGTGGTTCCGGTTTGCCTTCAGGATAGCTGGCGCGCTGATGGCTTTCTGAATCTGTGGCTGGCGCTGTCATGGGGTGTTTGGGCCGTGCTGTGGTTCATGTTCTTTTTGCTACTGACGCTGAAAAAGCCGATTTCAAACGCGACCGCAGCGGTTACGCTGTTCAGCGGTATCTTTACCGGCTGGCTGCCGGCCTTGGCGATCTTGTTGGGATAAGCGCGACATGGCCGTGAAATGAAAAAGGCCCCCAAACGGGGGCCTTTTCAGTGTGCTGCGCCGCGTTCAGTGTTTCTTTTTGGGCGGAATCAGGTCGGTGATCGTGCCTTCAAACATCTCGGCTGCGAAGTTTATGGTTTCAGAAAGCGTGGGATGCGCGTGGATGGAATGCCCCAGATCAACCGCATCTGCGCCCATTTCTATCGCGACAACCACTTCTGACAGCAACTCGCCCGCGTTGGGGCCAACAATGCCCGCACCGATCAGACGGTCATCGACCGGGTCAAAGATCAGCTTGGTGATGCCTTCCGACCGGCCAATAGACAGCGCCCGGCCAGACGCGGCCCAAGGAAATACGCCCTTGCCGATTTTCATACCCTTGGCTTTGGCCTCTGTCTCGGTCACGCCAACCCATGCAACCTCGGGGTCGGTATAGGCCACCGAAGGGATGATCTTGGCATCAAAATAGCGTGGAAGCCCGGCGCAAACCTCGGCGGCAACCTTGCCTTCATGCACAGCTTTGTGGGCCAGCATTGGCTGGCCAACCACATCGCCAATCGCAAAAATATGCGGCTGGCCGGTGCGCTGCTGGTTATCAACCGCGATAAAGCCGCGCTCATCCACCGCAACGCCTGCGGCCTCGGCATTGATCCGCTTGCCATTGGGGCGGCGACCAACTGCGACCAGAACCTTGTCAAACGTGTCGGTCGTGGTTGCCCCCTTGTCATCCTCAAACGTCACCTTGAGGCCGGATTTTTGCGCCTCAACCGCCGTGACCTTGGTTTTCAGCAGTATCTTTTCATAGCGCCCGGCGATGCGGGTGTGCAGCGGTTTGACGATATCCTTATCCGCGCCCGGAATGATCTGATCCATCAATTCCACAATGGTCACTTTACTGCCCAAAGCGTCATAGACACAGGCCATTTCCAGCCCGATGATACCGCCGCCCAGCACCAGCAACCGCTTTGGAATATCGGCCAATTCCAGCGCGCCGGTGCTGTCGATCACGCGCGGGTCGTCATTGGGGATGAAGGGCAGGGCGACGGGTTCGGACCCCGCCGCAATGATGCAATTATCAAAGCTGACGGTTTTGCTGCCATCCGCACCCTGAACCTCAATCATCTTGGGGCCGGTAAACGTGCCATAGCCAGTGACAACCGTCACCTTGCGCGCCTTGGCAAGGCCCGAAAGCCCGCCGGTCAGCTTGGTCACAACCGAAGATTTCCAACCGCGCAGCGTGTCAAGATCAACCTTTGGCTTGGCAAAGCTGACGCCATGCGCGCCCATTTCCTCGGCCTCGGTAATCACCTTGGCGGCATGCAAGAGCGCCTTGGACGGGATACAGCCCACATTCAGGCAGACCCCGCCAAGGGTGCTGTCTTTTTCAATCAAGACCACCGATTTGCCAAGATCAGCCGCGCGGAACGCCGCCGTATAGCCACCGGGACCAGAGCCGAGAACGACCACTTCGGCGTGGATGTCACCCTTGCCGGTGGCGCTGCCCGTGGGGGCAACGGCGGTTGGGGCGGCTGCCGGCGGTGCCGCCGCTGGTGCGGGCGCGTCACTGGTCGCCGCGCCTTCCAGCACCATGATCACCGAGCCTTGGGAAACCTTGTCGCCTTCCTTCACCGTGATCGCAACAACCTTGCCGGCCGCGGGCGAAGGCACCTCTAGCGTGGCCTTGTCGCTTTCCAGCTCGATCAGCGGGTCTTCCTTGGCGACGGTATCACCAACTGCAACCAGAATGGTGATGACAGGAACATCCTTGAAATCGCCAATATCGGGGACTTTGATATCCATTTTCCCATGCCCCCCTTACAACATCAGCCGGCGCACATCGCCGAGCAGGTGTTTCAGGCTGGCGTTGAACCGCGCGCCCAGCGCGCCATCAATCGCGCGGTGGTCAAACGACAGCGCAAGCGGCTGCATCAGGCGCGGCACAAATTCCGTGCCATTCCAGACCGGCGCCATTTTGGCGCGGGTCAGGCCCAGAATCGCCACTTCGGGCGCGTTGACAATCGGGGTGAACCCGGTGCCACCAATGCCGCCCAGCGACGAGATGGTAAAGGTCGCCCCCTGCATATCGGGGCCCTTCAGCTTGCCATCGCGCGCCTGTGCCGAAAGGCTGCCCAGTTCCTTGGAAATCTGGATGATGCCTTTGCGGTCGGCATCCTTGATCACCGGAACCATCAGGCCTTGCGGCGTGTCAGCGGCGAAACCGATGTTGTAGAAGTTTTTCTTGATCAGTTTGTCGCCGTCTGGATGCAGCGAGGAGTTAACCTCCCAATGTTCTTTCAGCGCCGAAACGCAGGCCTTGATGACAAAGGACAACAGCGTAACGCGGTAGCCATCGGCCTTGGCGGCGGTATCCAGTTCCTTGCGGTAAGCATCCAGTTCGGTGATGTCGGCCTCTTCGCTAACGGTCACATGCGGAATGTTCAGCCAGGCGCGGTGCAGCGCGGGGCCAGACAGCTTTTTGATGCGCGGCATTTCGACATCTTCGACCGGGCCGAATTTGGAAAAATCAATGACGGGCATCGGCGGGATGCCCATACCGCCCGCAGCCGCCCCACCGCTTGCCGGGGCCGCAGTGGTTTTGAAGCGGGCGGTGATATCTTCGCGCAGAATACGGCCTTTGCGGCCTGTGCCGTTTACTGTGGTCAGATCAATGCCCAACTGCCGCGCAAAGGCACGGATGGAAGGCGAGGCATGCGCCTTGCCAAAGCCGCTGTCAACGACAGGTGCCGGGGCGGCAACAGGGGCAGGTGCCGCAGCAGGGGCTTTGGCGGCTTTGGCCGGCTCGGTTGATGCAGGGGTCGCGGCTGCGCCCTCGGCTTCAAGCATCAGGATAACCGAACCTTTGGAAACCTTGTCGCCTTCCTTCACGCGAATTTCGGCAACCTTGCCCGCGCTGGGCGATGGCACCTCAAGCGTCGCCTTATCCGATTCCAGCTCGATCAACGGGTCTTCGGCGGCGACGGTATCACCAACACTGACCAGAATGGTGATAACGGGAACATCGTTGAAATCGCCGATGTCGGGTACCTGGACTTCTATAGCCATATTTTCTCTCCTTTTACCCGATCAAACCAAACGGGGGTTCGGCTTGGTGCCGTCGATTTCGTATTTGGCAAGCGCCGCTTTCAATGTTTTCTCATCAATCGTGCCGTCGCGGAACAGATCGACCATGGCGGCGGCGGCGATATGGTTTGCATCCACCTCAAAGAAGCGGCGCAGGTTTACGCGGCTGTCGGAACGGCCGAAACCATCAGTCCCCAATACGGTGTAACGACCGGGAACAAAGGCGCGGATTTGCTCGGCATAGTTTTTCATATAGTCGGTGGCGGCAATGATCGGGCCTTTGACGCCCTCCAGCAGGGTGGTCACATAAGGCACCTGCTGCTTGCCCAGCGGGTTCAGGCGGTTGTGGCGTAGCGCATCCTGACCATCGCGGGCCAGTTCATTCAGGCTGGTTGCCGACCAGATATCAGCCGTCACGCCGAAATCGGCCGCCAGCATATCGGCGGCATGCATCGCCTGCACAAGAATGGTGCCAGAGCCAAGCAAGTTGACATGCAGCTTGCCGGGTTTGGTTTTCTTCAACCGATACAGGCCCTTGATGATCCCTTCTTCGGATCCGGCCGGCATTTCGGGATGCAGATAGTTTTCATTCATCAAGGTCAGGTAGAAATACACATCCTCTTGCTTGGCATACATCCGGTCCATACCGTGCTGGATAAGCACAGCGACCTCATGCTGAAAGGTCGGGTCATAGGTGATGCAGTTGGGGATGGTGCCGGCAAGGATATGGCTGTGGCCGTCCTGATGCTGCAAACCTTCGCCGTTCAAGGTGGTGCGGCCCGCCGTGCCACCCAGCATGAAGCCGCGCGACCGGCTGTCACCTGCGGCCCATGCCAGATCACCGATGCGCTGGAAACCGAACATCGAATAATAGATGAAGAACGGCACCATAGCGACGCCGTGGTTGGAATAGGACGTCGCCGCCGCAACCCAATCCGCCATGGCGCCGGCCTCATTGATGCCCTCTTGCAGCACCTGACCGGATTCGCTTTCGCGGTAATACATCATCTGCTCGGCGTCTTCGGGGGTATAGTGCTGGCCCAGCGGGTTGTAGATACCGACCGAACGGAACAGCCCCTCCATCCCGAAAGTGCGCGATTCATCCGGCACAATCGGCACGATATTCTTGCCGATATTCTTGTCCCGCAGCAGCGTTGTCAAAATCCGCACAAAGGCCATGGTGGTTGAAATTTCACGGTCACCGGATGATTCCAACTGCGCCTTGAACGCGCTGAGCGGCGGGATTTGCAGCGCAGGCGTATCGCGCCAGACCCGTTTCGGGAAATCACCGCCCAGCGCCTGACGGCGTTCGGCCAGATAGGCCTTTTGCGCGTTGTTCAAGGTAACAAAGGGGGCTTTGCCCAGATCTTCGTCGCTGACCGGAATTTTGAAACGGTCGCGGAAGGCGCGAAGCTGATCTTCGGCCAGTTTCTTTTGCTGGTGCGAGGTGTTCTGCCCTTCGCCGCCCGTGCCCATGCCGTAACCTTTGACGGTTTTGACCAACAGACAGGTTGGCTGGCCTTTAACCTCGGTTGCACGCTTGAACAACCCGTAAACCTTTTCCGGGTCATGGCCGCCCCGGCGCAAGGCCCAGATCTGGTCATCCGTCCAATCGGCAACAAGCGCTGCCGTTTCGGGGTATTTGCCAAAGAAGTTTTTGCGGATATAGGCGCCATCCTTGGATTTGAAGGTTTGATAATCACCATCAACCGTTTCATCCATCAACTGACGCAGCCTGCCGGATGTGTCTTTTTCCAGCAGGTCATCCCAGCCCCGGCCCCAAAGCAGCTTGATGACCTCCCAGCCAGAGCCGCGGAAATCGCCTTCCAGTTCTTGCACGATCTTGCCGTTGCCGCGCACCGGACCATCCAACCGCTGAAGGTTGCAGTTGACCACAAAGATCAGGTTATCCAGACCTTCACGCGCCGCAAGGCTGATCGCGCCACGGCTTTCGGGTTCGTCCATCTCGCCATCGCCAAGAAAGCACCAGACCTTGCGGTCAGCCATGTCGATATGGCCCCGGTTGTGCATGTATTTCATGAAACGGGCCTGATAAATCGCCATCAGCGGCCCAAGCCCCATGGAAACGGTGGGAAACTGCCAGTAATCGGGCATCAGCCACGGGTGGGGGTAGGAGGAAAGGCCCTTGCCATTCACCTCTGATCGGAAGTTGGTCAGGGTTTCTTCGTCAATCCGCCCCTCCATAAACGACCTTGCGTAAATTCCGGGGATCGCATGGCCCTGAAAGAACACCATGTCGCCGCCATGAATGGCCGATTTTGACCGCCAGAAATGGTTAAGCCCGATGTCATACATCACCGCCGAGGATGCAAAAGACGCGATATGCCCGCCGTATTCGCTGCTTTCCTTATTGCGCCGCACCACCGTCGCCATCGCATTCCAGCGGTTGATGGTGCGAATGCGCCATTCCATTTCCAGATCGCCCGGAAACTCGGGCAGATCATCGGCCGCAAGGGTGTTTTGATATGGGGTCGTCGCGGAAAATGGCAAGGTTGCGCCTGCAGCGCGGGCTTGCTGTACGGCCTTGTCCAACAAGAAATGGGCGCGATTTGCACCATCCCTCTCGATCACATCGGCAATGGCATCCTGCCATTCCTGGGTTTCGATCTGGTCGATATCGGTTGGCTTATCGTTCATTCGGGCAATCTCCGGAATGGGGATGGGATGGATGGAATGGGAAAAACTGCCTGTCAGACAGGAACGGACTCGATGACAAAAGGGTCGGTGAACCAATGTTCCTCAAGGTTGGGCCCAGCACCGATCCTGTCAATCACAGCAAATTGGCCGGATTTTGCCAAAGGTGCAAGCACCCCATGCCAGATGCCGCGATGCAGGTTGATGGATTGGCCCGGTTGGGTCAAAAATGCCTTTGGATTGACTGGCGTTCCGTTCAGGTCATCAGCAACGACAACCAGAAAGCAGGTCTGGCTGATCGGGATAAAGGCCTGGCTTCCATCCGGGTGGCGCTCTACCATATCCACCACATGTGGCAGGTGCCGGGCCTTGGCATCAAAAATGCTGATCCCCGCAGCGCCATCCGCGAAATCGAGCCTGGCGCGGTTGTGAAACCGGCCACACATGCCCGCGTTGATAATTTTATCGGGCGCACCCGACGCGTCCAATACGTCGCCATAAGGCGCAAAATCAGCCGCATTCAACGGAACGACAGTCAGAACCTGGGTCATTGGGGCAAAACATCCTTTAGGCGAAGCTCCGCAATCCGCTCCACCTGGCGACAGGCCTCGGCGAATTCAGTTTCACGGTCATTTTCGATACGACGTTCAAATGCCGTCTTGATCGAGGCTTTGGTATTGTCACGCACCGCGATGATGAACGGAAACCCATGTGTGGCGACATAGCGTTGATTATATGTGGTGAACATGTCCCGCTCGGCATCTGTCAGGTTGTCAAGCCCGGCCCCTGCCTGTTCTGATGTGCTTTCAGCCGTCAGTCGCCCCGCGGCAGCCAGTTTTCCGGCAAGATCGGGGTGGGCGGTCAACACGCCAAGACGTTCATCGGGGCTTGCAGACCTGAACATGCGGGTCAGCGCATGGTGCAGACCAGTGGCGCTGTCATGGGCAGGGCCCAGCTCCAGCGCCCAGGCGCGTTCCGCGATCCAGGGGGAATGTTCAAAAATGCTGCCATAGGCTTTGACGAACGTGTCTTTGTCCATCTGGCTGGGGCGGGTAAAATGCACGGGCGGGTGGGTTTTTTGCCAATGGTGCGCAATGTCGATGCGGCGGGCAAACCACACGTCAGCATGCGATTTGGCATAGTCCATGAAACGGCGCAGCGCCATGATCCGGCCAGGGCGGCCAATAAGGCGGCAATGCAGGCCGATATTCATCATCTTGGCCTTGCCCGCCATGCCTTCGGCATAAAGCGCATCAAAGCTGTCTTTCAGATAGGCAAAAAACTGATCGCCCGAATTGAACCCCTGCGGCGTTGCAAAGCGCATATCGTTGCAATCAAGCGTGTAGGGGATGATCAACTGATCCTTTTCGCCGTACTGCTCCCAATAGGGCAGGTCGTCGGCGTAAGCATCGGAAACATAATCAAACCCGCCTTCCTCGGCAGCCAAACGCACGGTATTGGCCGAACAACGGCCCGTATACCATCCCGTCGGGCGCGCGCCGGTGACTTCGGTATGCAGGCGCACTGCCTCATCCATATGGGCGCGCTCATCCGCCTCGGCATAGTCTTTGTATTCAATCCATTTCAGGCCGTGGCTGGCAATTTCCCAATCGGCGGCCTGCATGGCGCGAACCTGTTCGGGGTTGCGGGCAAGGGCGGTGGCCACGCCGTAAACGGTTGCGGGGATGTTCATTTCGGTGAACAGGTCATGCAGCCGCCAAAACCCGGCCCGCGCCCCGTATTCATAGATAAATTCCATGTTCCAGTGGCGTTGCCCCGGCCAAGCCGCCGCGCCAACGATTTCGGACAAGAACGCCTCGGATGCCGCATCTCCATGCAGAATGCAGTTTTCTCCGCCTTCTTCATAGTTGATCACGAATTGCACGGCGATTTTGGCCCCATCTGGCCAGTTCGGGTCAACCGGTTTGGCACCATGGCCTCGGAAATCGCGGGGATATCGGTTCATTGTTGCAGGGGCCCTCTTGCTGTTTTTACCAACGTAACCCAGAGCAATTCGAAAAGCTTTCAATTAATTTTTGAAGCAGCCTATTGCAGGTTTGCACTGCAATAAATGCATGAAACAGGACAAACTGACAGGGCATTCATAGGAGGCCAAGATGGCTGGATATCTGACCACACATGTTCTTGATACCGCGCGCGGATGCCCCGCCGCAGGTATGAAGATAGACCTTTTCAGGATCGACGGCGCCGAAAGAACGCTGCTGCGCACGCTTGTCACCAATGCAGACGGCCGCACCGACAGCCATATTCTGCCAGCCTCTGAATTCGTGACCGGCACCTATGAATTGGTGTTTTTCGCAGGCGCCTATCTTGAAGGTTGCGGGCTTGATCTGGCACAGCCAAAGTTTCTTGACCAGATACCGTTGCGGTTTGGAATGTCCGAGGCAAGCCATTACCATGTGCCACTTTTGCTTTCGCCCTATTCCTTTTCTACCTACCGTGGCAGTTGAGGCGGCTGCACGCAATCAGGCATAGATCGGGCAAAGGTTGCACCGGCAATTTCGGGGGCTCGCCGGCCCTTTCAAGGCCGGGCACCCAAAGCAATCTTTATCAACCGATTTGGCGCATGGCACAGCAGGCAGTTTGGCGCGCGCGGAAAAATGACCCCAAAAGATCAAAGCCCAGCTTCATCGCGTGACGCCGGGAAATCCAGACACGCCTTTCGCGCGACGGATCTCAGGCGCGCTTGCCCACCACCGACACGCCCAAAACCTCCAGAACCTTGTCTGCTATCTGCGCCGCATCCAGACCTGCAACCTTGTACATCGCCTCGGGGCTGGCCTGATCAATAAAGATATCCGGCAGCACCATCGACCGATATTTCAACCCCGCATCAAAGACGCCTTCTTCTGCCAAAAGCTGGGCGACATGGCTGCCAAACCCCCCGATTGCGCCCTCTTCCACGGTGATCAGAACCTCATGCTCGGCCGCCAGTTTCAAGATCAGATCCCGATCCAGGGGCTTGGCGAACCGGGCATCCGCAACCGTCGGCGTGATTCCCCTCAGGGCCAGGCTTTCGGCGGCGCGCGTCACCTCTGACAGCCGCGTTCCAAAGGATAGGATCGCAACCCGACTGCCTTCTTGCATAACCCGCCCCTTGCCGATTTCCAGCGGGATGCCGCGTTCCGGCATTTCCACCCCTGCGCCTTCACCACGGGGAAACCGAAAGGCGATCGGCCCATCGTCATGCGCGGCGGCCGTGGCGACCATATGGACCAGCTCGGCCTCATCCGCAGCGGCCATCACCACCATGCCGGGCAGGTTTGCCAGAAACGCCACATCAAACGCCCCCGCATGGGTTGCGCCATCAGCGCCAACCAGCCCCGCGCGATCTATCGCGAACCGAACCGGCAACCGCTGAATTGCCACATCATGCACGACCTGATCATAACCGCGTTGCAAGAAGGTCGAATACAGCGCGCAGAACGGCTTCAGCCCGCCCGCCGCCATTCCCGCCGAAAAGGTCACGGCGTGTTGTTCGGCAATGCCCACATCAAAACAGCGCCGGGGAAAACGCTCGGCAAACAGGTTCAACCCGGTTCCATCCGGCATTGCCGCCGTCACCGCGACGATTTTATCATCCCGCGCGGCTTCAGCCATCAGCGCCTGCGCAAACACGGCTGTATAGCTTGGCGCGTTGGAGGGGGCCTTTTTCTGCTCGCCAGTCAGCACATCAAACTTGGCCGTCGCATGGCCCTTGTCGCGCGCCCTTTCGGCCGGGGCATAGCCTTTGCCCTTTTTGGTGATCACATGAATCAGCATCGGCCCGGTCGCGCGATCATGGATGGTGCGCAAAACCGGCAGCAACTGGTCCAGATCATGCCCATCAAGCGGCCCGACATAGCTAAAGCCCAGTTCTTCAAACAAGGTGCCGCCGATGGTCATACCTTTCAGCATCTCTTTGGCCCGGCGCGCGCCTTCCTGGAACGGTTCGGGCAAAAAGCTGACAGCCCCTTTGGCCACGGCTTTCAAATCCTGAAACGGCGCACCGGCGTAAAGGCGCGACAGGTAAGACGACATCGCGCCAACCGGCGGGGCGATGGACATTTCATTATCATTCAACACCACAAACAGCCGCTTTTTCAGCGCGCCTGCGTTGTTCATTGCCTCAAACGCCATGCCCGCGCTCATCGAACCATCACCGATCACAGCCACCGCATCGCCGGGGTCGCCGCCCAGATCGGCAGCCACCACAAAGCCCAGAGCCGCTGAAATGGAGGTAGAGCTGTGGGCCGCGCCAAAAGGGTCATAGGGCGACTCGGATCGCTTGGTAAAGCCAGACAGCCCCCCTTCCGCGCGCAGGGTGCGAATACGATCACGCCGCCCGGTCAGAATTTTATGGGGATAGCATTGATGCCCCACATCCCAGATGATCTTGTCACGCGGGGCATCAAAAATGGCATGAAGTGCCACGGTCAGCTCCACCACGCCCAGCCCTGCGCCCAAATGGCCCCCGGTGACTGACACGGCGGAAATGGTTTCGGCCCGCAATTCATCGGCCAGTTGCCGCAATTCGCGGTCAGACAGGGCCTTCAGGTCGGACGGCAGGGTCACGCGGTCCAGCAGTGGCGTTTTGGGTCGATGGGTGGTTTGATCAGTCATGGGCGCCCCCTTGGGCCTAGCTTTCGCGCGCGATCACGAAACGTGCCGCCAGGATGAGAGTGTCTGCCCGCGCACCGTAAGGCGCAAGGGCGGTTTTTGCGTCATCAATCAGGGCCGCTGCACGGGCTTTTGCACCCTCCAACCCCAAAAGCGAAACGAAGGTTGCTTTGCCCGCCTCGGCATCTTTGCCCAGCCGTTTGCCTGTTTTGCTGGCATCGCCCGTTACATCCAGGATGTCATCGGTGATTTGAAAGGCAAGACCTGTGGCGGCAGCGTAACGCCCCAAAGGGGCGGGGTCGGCCCCGGCCAGTACTGCGCCCGCCGTGGCCGACCATTCAAACAGCGCCCCGGTCTTGCCCGACTGCAGCCGGGTGATTTGCGCCAGGGTCAGCGGGGTGGTGGCAGTTTCGGCGGCTATATCCAACGCTTGCCCCAGCACCATGCCGCGCGCCCCTGCCGCCCGCGCCATACCTGCGATCAGATCAAGCCGGTTTGCGCCCAGCGCGGGGTCGGTCAGCAATTCAAACGCCAGCGATTGCAGCGCGTCACCAGCCAACACGGCAACCGCCTCATCCCATTTGCGGTGAACGGTGGGCAGGCCCCGGCGCAGCGCATCATTATCCATGCAAGGCAAATCATCATGCACCAGAGAATAGGCGTGCATCGCCTCTATCGCAGCGGCGGCAGCGACGGCATTATCAGCCGAAATGCCGTGCAAAGCAGCCGATTCCAGCACAAAAAACCCGCGAAGCCCCTTGCCGCCCTGACACGCATAGCGCATCGCGTGAATCACCGGCTCATCATCAAGCGCCGCCAATGCGGTATCAAGCCGGGTCTGTACCCGGTGCGCAGAGGCCGCCAAAAGGGTGGAAAAGCTCACATCCCCTCCGCCGGGGTGGTGCCGTTGGCCTGTCCATCCTTGGCGCGGATCATTTCAACCTTGTCTTCGGCATCCTTGAGCTTTTTGGCGCAATGCGCCTTGAGCGCGGCCCCGCGTTCATACAGCGCAATTGACGCCTCCAGCGGCACCTCACCACGTTCCAGCGCGGTCACGACCTGCTCTAATGCGGTCATTGCCTCTTCAAAGGTCATTTCTGCTACCGGCTTGTCGGTCGGCTTACTGGCTGGCGTATCGGTCATGTCCGCGGTCCTTCAATACTGTCACATGGGCGGCGGCAGAGGCCGCCAGCGCGCGCAAATCATAACCGCCCTCAAGCGCCGATACCACCCGCCCCGCGCAATGGCGATCCGCAAGATCGCAAATCTGTGCGGTAAGCCAGGCAAAATCTGTGGTTGCCCAGTTCAGATTGGCCAGCGGGTCATCGCGATGCGCGTCAAACCCCGCCGAAATCAGAATCAATTCGGGGGCGAAGGCGTCGATTTGCGGCAAGATATGGGCGCTGTAGGCGGCACGCATATCGGCCCCGGTGCTGCCGGGGGGCAAGGGCAGGTTAATGATCTGGCGATGCGCCCCCACCTCATGCGTCGCCCCGCTGCCGGGGTAAAGCGGCATCTGATGGGACGAGGCAAAGCGCACGCGGGGTTCATCCCAAAGCAGATCCTGGGTGCCGTTGCCGTGATGCACGTCAAAATCCACAATCGCCACACGGGACAATGCGTGATGGTCCAGCGCGTGTTTGGCGGCAATGGCGATACTGCCGAACAGGCAAAACCCCATGGCCGTATCACGTTCGGCGTGATGCCCCGGCGGGCGCGTGGCAACAAAGGCGTTGGCCGCCCCGCCCGCAAGCACAAGATCCACCGCAGCACAAACGCCGCCCACACCGCGCAAAGCCGCCTGCATGCTGCCGGGGGCAAGGTAGGTATCACCATCAATCTGCGCCCAGCCCTGCGCGGGAACAGCGGCGCGGATGCGGGCGATGTACTGCGCCGGATGGCACCGCATGACATCTGCCTCCCTGGCCAAAGGTGCATCAAGGCGCAGCAAATCCATATCGGCCAGCGCCGCCCTGACTGCCACCAGCCGTGCAGACTGTTCAGGATGGCCGGGCGGTTCCTGGTGAAGATCACAGTCGGGATGCGTAAAAAATGCAGTTGTCATTGAAAGGCCTTTGGCAAGACCGGCGCCCGAATGGACGGGCGCTGGTGAAGGTTTCAAGGCACTCATTCAGCCTCGGCCGGTTTGCCGCAGGGCGTTCTTCTACGCGGCAAAAGGCCCGAAAGGCGTCAGTTGCCCTGCGCCTCTTGGCAAGCGATGGCTTGTTCCAGCCCGGCGAAAGAGCCGGAAAGATCAATTGCCATGACAACTTCGCCGTCATGCGACAGGGTCATGGTATTTTTCAGCGCCAGATCCATGATGAACTCTTCGCTGTCAAAGGCGATTTCGATGCCAGGGGTATTATCCAGCCAAACGCCCAGCGCCTCGCCCTCATATTCTTCGCCATCCAGATCGAAAGAAATCGGATAGGTTTCACCTTCCACAATATCACCCCAGGCGGCATTGAAGGCCATCACATAGCCTTCGTCTTTTTCGGCGTCGATGCCAACGCGCACAACCGAGCCGTCCTCAAACTCGCTGGCGATCAGGCAGCCATTGCCGACAGAAGGGTCTACCAGCACATCCCAGCCACCCGCCTCGCCCCATTTGACAAGGTTTTGGGCGGTGGCAGGAAGGGTAAATGCGGCAAAAACGAGGGCTGGCAGAAGCAGTCGTAAGGTCATTTGATATTCCAGAATTCAAAATGGTGAAGGTTGATCACAGGTCACTGGTAAACATTTACCGCTGGGCGCGCTAGTCTGGCGCCAGCATATAGCCTGCGCCGCGCACCGTTTGCAGGTAACGCGGTTGCTTGGGGTCGTTTTCGATCTTGCGCCGGAGGCGGGTAATTTGAACATCGACAGCGCGTTCCTGGCCGCTCTTTTCCTCGGCGTTTTCTACTCGGCCCAGATCACCCGCAAGGGTTTCACGGCTGATCGGTTGGCCCGGTTGCGCCGCAAAAACCCGCATCAACTGGGCCTCGGTTGCCGTCAGGCGCACGGGGTCGCCGCCTTGCCACAGCTCGCCACGATCCACATCATAGCGCACGCTTCCCAGATACAACATTTTTGGCCCGATCTCGGCCTGTGCCTGCGGCACGCGGCGCAAGATGGCGTTGATACGCAGCAGCAACTCTTTCGGCTCAAACGGTTTTGACAGATAGTCGTCAGCACCCGCCTCCAGCCCGTCTATCCTGCTGGCGGTTTCGCCCCGCGCCGTCAGCAGCATGATCGGCGCCGACAGGGTTTCGCGCAGCTCGCGGGTCAAGGCGATGCCATCAATTCCGGGCATCATCACGTCAAGAATGATCATGTCAAACTCCAGCCCCTGCAGCAGCCGCCGGGCCTGCGCGCCATCGCGGGCAATGGTGACCAAAAACCCATGCCGCATCAGGAATTTTTGCAGCAAGCCGCGAATACGCTCGTCATCATCAACAACCAGCAGATGGGCCTGTGGATCGGGTATCATACTGTGCTCTCCTTCAGGCTTTGATAGTGCCGCCGCGCGTTCTCGTCCATCATTGCCTCAAGCACCTGGCGAAACCCTTGTACCGCCCCCGGCCCAGCCGCGCGATAGGCGGCGCGCATGCGGGCGCGCTGGGCGTCAGACAGGCTGCGCTCCAGCTCGGCCCCTTTTGTGGTCAGATGCAAATGGCGTTCACGCTTGTCCGCACGGCCAACCCGGCTTTCTACCAGACCATCCTCAATCAACGCGCGCAAGACCCGGTTCAGCGATTGCTTGGTAACGCCCAGAATCCCGAGAAGGTTGTTGACAGTGGTGCCGGGGCTGCGATGGATGAAATGCAAGGCGCGGTGATGGGCGCGGCCATAATCCATCCCCTCCAGAATACGGTCAGGGTCGGCGGTGAAACCACGATAGGCAAAAAACATCGCCTCAATCCCTTTGCGCAACTGATCATCTGTCAGAAACAGCAAGCTTTCGCTATGGCTTGCGCCCGCATGAGAATGTTCCATCGCCCGCCTCGCTCAATTCCATGCGCACATTTTATGTCAGCCTTGTTGACTTTCCAAGCCTCAACTGGTACGAATTTTTCGATTTTGCGCAACTTTATGTCAACCATTGACCAGAATGCGCAACATTTACAAAAATTTGGGAAGGTGTACTGAAATGGCAGGATATGACGACCGCGATGGAAAAATATGGATGGATGGCGAATTGGTTGATTGGCGCAGCGCCAAGGTCCACATCCTGACCCACGCGATGCACTACGCCTCATCCGTGTTTGAGGGCGAGCGGTGCTATAACGGCAAGATTTTCAAATCGGTTCAGCATTCCGAGCGGCTGCGCAAATCGGGTGAATTGCTGGATATGGAATTGCCGTGGTCAGTCGCCGAGATCGAGGCCGCCAAGGAAGCCACCCTGAAGGCCAACGGGCTGACCAACGCCTATGTGCGCCCGGTGGCGTGGCGCGGTGTGGGCGAAGATATGGGCGTTGCCTCCAAGCGCAACCCGATCCATCTGGCAATCGCTGTGTGGGAGTGGGGGAATTACTATGGCGATGCCAAAATGAAAGGTGCCAAGCTGGACATCGCGAAATGGAAGCGGCCCAGCCCGGAAACCATCCCCCACGCGGCCAAGGCTGCGGGGCTATATATGATTTGCACCATGTCAAAACACGCTGCAGAGGCTAAGGGCTGCTCGGATGCGATGATGTTTGATTATCGCGGCTATGTGGCCGAAGCGACGGGCGCAAACATCTTTTTCGTCAAGGATGGCATCGTGCATACACCGCTGGCCGACGGCATCCTGAACGGCATCACCCGGCAAACCGTGATCGAGATGCTGAAGGAAAAGGGCATCGAGGTGCAAGAGCGGCGGATCGAAGCGGGCGAATTGGAAGGCATGCAGCAATGCTGGTTAACCGGGACTGCGGCCGAAATCACGCCCGTTGGGCAGATCGGTGATTACAACTTTGAAGTTGGGCAACTGACCCGTGATATTTCCAGCGAGTATGAGGCGTTGGTTCGCAGGTAATGCGTTTTGCGTTTGGCCTGCTGCGTCAGGCCAAACGCGCCTCTGTTCTGGTTTACGTTTGCCCCGTATCTGTTTGGGCGCAACCCGCATCGGGTTTGGCCGCGCTGGGCATATTCGGCACCAACCTCAGGTGGTCGCGCCGCGTTCGATCCGCAAATAATGCACCATACGGGCGCTTTCATTATGCGCTTGCGGTCTTTGGCGCAGCGCGCTGATCGCCGGATGTGGCCTATCGGTTTCGCCGCGCTTTTCCATAGCCCAGAAATGCTTTTTCCGGGCGGTCTGAGGCGCGCTGCGATGATCTGCAAGGTGCTTGGTCATACTATCCTCCCACAGGGGTTCACGCGTGCAGCCTAGCATGAAAATCGGCGCGAGTCGCCTGAAAGTTGCGCGGCGGGTCGCATGCTGTCGGTCAAGACAGGCGCTCTATGGCCCAGGCGGCGGCATCTGCAACCGCCAGATCCGGGTCAGACAGATGCTGTTGTGCCGTGGCAATCAACGCCGGGTCGCCAGAGTTTCCGATAGCATAAAGGACATTGCGCAAAAAGCGGTCACGGCCCATCCGCTTGACCGGGCTGCCGGAAAACCGGGTGCGGAACGCAGCATCATCCAATGCGGCCAGCTCGGTCAGGGGCGGCGCGCCGATGCGATGGGCATAGCCGATTTCTGAGGCGGTGACGGCGAATTTATTCCACGGGCAAACGGCCAGACAATCATCACAGCCATAAATACGATTCCCCAACAGCGGCCGCAATTCAGGGTCTATCTGGCCTTTATGTTCAATCGTCAGATAGGAAATGCAGCGTCGCGCGTCCAGCTGATAGGGGGCAGGAAATGCCTTGGTCGGGCAAATATCAAGGCAGGCAGTGCAATTGCCACAATGGCTGGTTTCCGGCACGTCGCGCGGCAGGTCAAGCGTGGTGAAAATCGCCCCCAGAAAGAACCAACTGCCCAAATCACGCGATAACAGATTGGTGTGCTTGCCCTGCCAGCCCAAACCCGCCGCCTGCGCCAACGGCTTTTCCATCACCGGGGCGGTATCCACAAAGACCTTAATCTCGGCACCCGTTGTCTCTACCATCCAGCGCCCCACGCGTTTCAGACGCTTTTTCACCAGATCATGATAGTCGCGCCCTTGGGCGTAAACCGATACTGCCGCGCGGTCGCGCTGGGCCAAAACATCGCGCGGGTTGCCTTCGGGTGTATAGACCTCGGCCAGCATGATAACCGACCGCGCCTCGGGCCAAAGCGCTGCGGCAGACCCGCGCCACGCCATGCGTTCGGCCATCCAGCCCATTTGGCCATGACGGCCAAGGGCAACGTAATCGGACAATCGCGCGGCAGTATCCGGGGTCGCATCAGGCGCACAAATGCCCATACCCGAAAACCCTTCGGCAAGGGCGCGGTTGCGCAGGGTTTCACGAAAGGCTGACGTGTCCACTGGCCTGATCAGGCCGCAGCAAGCGGCGCACGCGCCTCGGTCAGAATCACGTGAAGCTTTGAAGGGTCTGTGTTGGCCCGCAATTTGGAACAGATCCCCGCATCTCGCATGGTGCGCGACACCAGCGCCAAGGCTTTCAGGTGGTCTACCCCGGAATCCTTGGGGGCAAACAGCGCAAAGACCAGATCAACCGGCTGACGATCAACCGAGTCATAATCCAAAGGTTTTTCGAGGCGTAAGAACACCCCGGTAATCTTGTCCAGCTCTTGCAAGCGCGCGTGTGGCAGCGCGATGCCATGGCCCACACCTGTAGGGCCAAGGCTTTCGCGTTCTTGCAAGCCATCAATGGCGATGGAAGCATTCAGACCATGGACAGCCGCCATAACCTCTCCGATTTCCTGGAAAAGCCGCTTCTTGCTGGTCAGATGGCTAACGATGCGTACGGCACCGGGTGCCAAAATATGGGTAAGTTCCATGGTCCGCTTTTTATCCCACGCCACAAAGGGCGTTTTACTTTGTATGTCGCGGGTCGATCCAACCGACGTTCCCGTCATCACGACGGTAAACGACGTTTACCCCGCCATGCTTTGAATTGCGAAACACCAGCATCCGCTGCTCGGCCAGTTCCAGCTGCATGACCGCTTCGCCAACAGAGACGGTCGGAACCTTGGTCTCCATCTCGGCAATGATCATCGGCTGAAGTGACTCGGGCTCGTCCTGCCCGTGCTCCTCATTCGCGGCAAGTATATAAGAGGAACCGCCGTCGAATTCAACAGGCGTTACACGATCACGATGGTGGTCGCGCAAACGGCGCTTGTAGCGGCGCAACTGCTTGTCCATCTTTTCGCGACAGGATTCAAACGCGGCATAAATTTCGGTCGCATGCCCTCTGGCCTGCGCATTGAGTCCGGTGGACAGATGGATCGTCGCTTCGCAAACCAGTTCATGGCCATTGCGTGAGAAAACGACGATGGCTTCGGTTGGGCGCTGGGCGTATTTTTCAACCGTCTCGCCAAGCTCTGCCTTCACATGGGTTTGAAGTGCTTCACCAATGTCGATTTGCTTCCCGCTGATCTGATACCGCATAGTCCCTCCTGCTTGGTTCGACAAAGCGTCCCTGCACCTTGCAAAGGGCCTGTCGATGGGTTTTAGGCACGCCCCCCGCCCAACTAAAACCCTTTTTTCTTCGGCAGTTACGCTAAAAATCCAAAGATCGTAGAGCGGTTCGGTTCGTGCTTGCATCCAAGGTATTTGGCGACACAGAAGGCCGCTTTGTCAATGGGGTCTTGTGAAAACTATCGCAATTGCCCGCCCAGACCAAACTTCCACAAACCTGTTAAGGAGATACAAAAATCAAGAGGCCGATTCAGCTTATCCGAAAATTTTGCCCCAGATAAACCCGGCGCACATTTTCATCGCGCACCACCTCTTCGGTTGTACCGCTCATCAGCACCGTGCCATCATGCAAAATATAGGCGCGGTCGACGATCTCTAGCGTTTCGCGGACGTTGTGATCGGTGATCAACACGCCAATGCCGCGGCGTTTCAGGTCACCGACCAAATGGCGAATTTCGCCAACGGCGATCGGGTCTACCCCGGCAAAGGGTTCATCCAAAAGCAGATACTTCGGATCTGCCGCCAGACAGCGTGCAATTTCAACCCGCCGCCGCTCCCCGCCTGAAAGCGCCAGGGCCGGGGCGCGGCGCAGGTGGGTGATCGAAAACTCCGACAACAGTTCTTCCAGCCGCTCACGCCGTTTGTGCCGGTCGTCCAAGGTGATTTCCAGAACGGCAAGAATGTTATCCTCAACCGACAGCCCCCGAAAAATGCTGACCTCTTGCGGCAAATAGCCAATGCCAAGCCGGGCGCGGCGATACATCGGCAGGCCCGTCACCTCTTGCCCATCAATCAAGACCCGACCGCCCTCGGGTGAGACCAGCCCCGCAATCGCATAAAAGCACGTCGTTTTACCCGAGCCGTTCGGCCCAAGCAGCGCCACCACCTCGCCCCGGTTCAGATGCATCGAAACATCCCGGATCACCGGCCGCTTTTTATAGCTTTTGCGCAGGTTCTCAATATGCAGCCCCGCATCCCCGGCGGTCACTCTCAGCTCGGGCGCGGGCATCAGTTCTTGGCCTTGCCCGGCTGAAAGACGGTTTGCACGCGGCCTTCCATCACGCCGGTTCCGGCCTTTAGGTCAATCACCAGCTTTTGCCCCGACAGTGCATTGCCGCCCTGCGTCAGCAGCACTTCGCCGGTCATCACCACATTGCCGCTGTCGATCGTATACACCGCCTCTTGGGATTCGGCGGCATCGGTCGCGTTGATCAGGGTCACGCCCTCGCTGGCGAACAGCCTGGATATGCCGCTGCCATCGCTGGTGTATTCCACCTTGACCCGGCCCGCCGAAAGCCGCATTTCGCCTTGGCCAACCAGCACATTCCCCACGAATACTGCGGTTCCATCGGCCTGATTGACCGTAAGCTGATCAGCCGAAACCTCTACGGGAAGTGTGGTATCTTGCTTTAGACCGCCAAAGGCAACGCTGGCCCCCTGCGCAAGCGCCAAGGCCGGAGATAGGGCAATGAATGCCAAAAATGTCGTGATCCGAAACGCCTGTAACATGCCCTGTCCTGAATGTCTTATTGCTCTGGGGGTTGATATAGCAGTTTTACGCCGTTTTTCAAAACAAGAACATAGCTGCCGGATCCATCACGCATCTGCGTGATTTCCATCGCGCCAGCCGTCAGATCTCCGGCGGGGCCCTGGCCTGCAACAGCGGTTTCGCTGACCAAGGACGTGCGATCCAGTGCGGCGGTCATCGCCTCGGTTTGCAGGGCATAGCCGGATGAGGTGGTGATTGTCACTCCGCCCTCAACCAGCAGCGTATTCAGCTTTGTATCCAGCAGCCCGCGCGCCGCAACAAGCTGTGTGCGGGCGCCGTCCGGGGTTTTCAGGTCAACGATCAGGGCTGCAGCACTGGCACCCGCCCCCGTGGCTTGCTGCGGCCGCGCCTCATCGGCGGCAATCGTCAGGGCGGCACCATCATCGGTAACGCCAGCCCAGGTCGGGCTGGTCAACCGGGGTTCGCGGATGCGGTCGGCAATATCGACCTCGGCAAAGGGAATGGCATCTGACGGGTCAATCGTGCGCGAGACAAGAAACAGCGTAGACAAGATCGCAAGCGCCAGCAGCGGCAAGACAATCTTTAGCCAGGCAACGGCGGTCGAGTGAAAATTGTCATGGCCAGTCATTGCGCCCTCGGGCCGATTGTTTGCACCATCAGAATAGTCGTTACACGCCAAAGGGCCAAGCGATGCCCGCAAGAACGGCGCCGATCCGCTTAGTGATGGTAGATATCCAGCGGCGTATCATACCCCATAAGGTCCAATTCGGCGCGGGTCGGCAGAAAATGGAACAGCCGGTTTGCAAGATCCATCCGGTCCTCTCGGATCAGACGCGCCTCCAGCGCCTCTTTCAGCTTGTGCAGATACAGCACGTCAGAGGCCGCATATTCCTTTTGCGCATCGGTCAGTTGCACTGCCCCCCAATCCGAGGTTTGCTGCTGTTTCGACACATCCACGCCCACCAGTTCGGCCAGCAGGTATTTTAGCCCATGCCGGTCGGTAAAGGTACGAATCAGCCGCGATGCGATCTTTGTGCACCAAACCGGCGCCGTAACCACGCCAAACGCATTCAGCAAAGCGGCCACATCAAAGCGGCCAAAATGGAACAGTTTGGTCACGGCCGGGTCGGTCAGCAACCTTTCCAGATTCGGGGCCGAGGTTTGGCCCTTGGCAATCTGCACCAGATGCGCATTGCCATCGCCGGCTGAAAGTTGCACCACACACAATCGGTCGCGGCGCGGATCAAGCCCCATGGTTTCCGTATCAATCGCGACAAGCGCGCCAAGGTTCAGCCCATCGGGCAGATCGTTTTGATGCAGGAAAATGGTCATCAGGCGTTGCTTTCGGCTATGGTCGGATTGCGCGCTTATAGGCAGGCCGCGCGTCAAAAGCCAAGCGATTGGTGCAGCGATACCTTTACGATGCCACCCAGATAGCGGAAACTTGAAACGAACCGCGTCAGCACAAAAGGCCCCACCATGACAAACCCGCTTTACGACACGCTTTTTGGCCGTCATTCCGGCCGCAAAGATGCGTTTTTGCACCTTGGCACCAGCACATTGTCCTATGCCGACTTTCTGACACGCGGGCAAGGATTTGCGGCAGAGATCACGGCGCTGGGCCTGCAAGCGGGCGACCGGCTTGCCGTTCAGATTGACAAATCGCCTGATGCCCTGGCCGTCTATGCCGCCTGCGCCCAGTTGGGTGTGATTTTTTTGCCATTGAATACGGCCTATACACCCGTCGAAGTGGCCTATTTCGTCGAGAACTCTGGCGCGCGGCTGTTTTTGTGTCGGCCCGCCGATGAAGCGGCTTTGGCCCCGGTGGCACAAGCAGCGGGCGCCACGCTCCGCAGCCTTGGGGCAAAGGGCGAAGGCAGTTTTGCCCAAGCCGCCGATACACGCACCCCGCTGAAGGCCGTTACACCCCGCCAAGGGGATGATCTGGCAGCATTCCTATACACATCGGGGACGACCGGGCGATCAAAGGGCGCGATGTTAAGCCAGGACAATCTGCTGTCAAACGCACGGGTACTGGCCGATTTCTGGCAGTTCACCGATCAAGATGTGCTGTTGCATGCCTTGCCGATCTTTCACACACATGGCCTGTTTGTCGGCACCAATATCACGCTTGTTGTCGGCGGCTCGATGATCTTTCAGCCCGGTTTCAACGTGGATGCGCTGATAGACGCGATGCCAGCGGCGACCACCCTCATGGGGGTGCCAACCTTCTATACACGGCTTTTAAGCCACCCGCGTTTCACCCGTGATCTTACCCGGCATATGCGGTTGTTCGTGTCCGGCTCGGCCCCGCTTCTGGCCGAAACCCATCGTCAGTTCGAGGCGCTGACCGGGCATCGGATTCTGGAACGCTATGGCATGACGGAAACCAATATGAATACCTCCAACCCCTATAAGGGTGAACGCCGTGCAGGCACCGTCGGCATGGCCCTGCCAGGGGTTGAGCTGAAGGTGACTGACCCGGCCACCGGCGCAGACCTGCCGCAAGGAGAGATTGGCCTGATTGAGGTGCGCGGGCCAAATGTCTTCAAAGGTTACTGGCAGATGCCCGAAAAAACCGCCGAGGAATTGCGGCCGGACGGGTTTTTCATCACCGGCGATCTGGGGGTGATTGATGGCGATGGCTATGTCTCGATCGTGGGTCGGAACAAGGATCTGATAATTGCAGGGGGGTATAATATCTATCCCAAGGAAATCGAGACCCTGCTGGATGATCAGCCCGGCGTTGTGGAATCAGCGGTGATCGGCGTGCCGCACCCGGATTTCGGGGAAAGCCCGGTGGCGATTGTGGTAGCGGAAAAGCCGGGTATTGCGGTCGCGGATCTGCACGCTGCGCTAGAAAAATCCCTGGCAAAATTCAAACTGCCCCGAGAGATTTTCTTGGTGCCGGATTTGCCAAGAAACACCATGGGGAAGGTGCAGAAAAACCTGCTGCGTGACATGTATGCGCGGGGTGATTTCAAGGGATAAGGCGAAACGCGTTACCGTAACCATAAGCCCCATAAAAAAGCCGCCTGCAGTGCCATCCGAACCTTTCGAACAGCACCGCAAGCGGTATTGGGCCAATCCGTTCCAACAAGGCGTGCCGGATCAGATCGTTGTGCAATCAGGCCTTGCTGATCCACTCGTCCACTTCACGCTCGGCCACTTCCTTGGAATGGCCGTAGCGCTCTTGCACCTTGCCGATCAACTGATCGCGCTTGCCTTCAATGCGATCAAGATCATCATCCGTAAGTTCGCCCCAACGCTCTTTGGCGGCACCTTTGATCTGTTTCCACTTGCCTTCGATTTGATCCATATTCATGGCTGTCTCCTTGCAAATGGCCCGCCCGCTGCAGGCCTTTCATACATAGAGAACGTGCGGCGCGGCGGTCGGTTCCCGGCCCTGCTGCGGGAATGTGACTATTTTGCTTTTGGCAGTGCAAGTGGCCACAAACCACAGCCCCTGGTCCCCCTTGCACAGAATCGCCGCCATGAATGGGCAGATCAAACCGCAGTTGGCGGCTCATTGCCCGTGTCATCTTCATCCGGTGGGGCTGCGCGATTTTCAGCTTTCAACAGGTCGGTGATCTTGAACACGACTTGAAGGCGGTAAGACTCGGCTTCATGCGCCTGCCTCAGGGTTCCACCGATCTGCTGTGCAAAAGCCACAAGCAATTGCGCGCCCAGGCCGGTGCTGGTGTTCAAAACCCCGTCACCCGTCATCGCGGGCGCCTCGAAAACGGTATTGGTCACATCCAATACGGCCAGCCCATTTGGCTCTCGCTTCATCGAAACGGCCAGCTTGGGGCGGCCCCCATTTGGCGCGCGGGCGTATTTGATGGCATTCGTCAGCGCCTCGGTCAGCAGCAAGGACAGCGGCACGGCCTGATCAGGGGTCAGGCGAATATCATCAAAATCGGTTGAGACATCAATCTGCCGCCCCGGCCCCGTCGCGATGTTTACAGTTTGGCGGGTTATGTCAGACAGCAATTCCTGTGCATAAATATCCGACAGGCCGGTGGTTTGATACAGGCCGCGGTGGATCGTGGCCAAGCTCATGATCCGTTCTTGCAAGCCTTTCAGCAGCCCTTTCGCCTCGGGGGTGCGGGCTTGCCTGATTTGCATATTCATGATCGAGGCAATCAGTTGCAGGTTGTTCTTGACCCGGTGATGCACCTCACGCAGCAGCACCTCTTTTTGATGAACCTCGTCTTCCAGGCTCGCCTCATTGCGCATTATGTCATCTGTCATCGTCGAATAAGCGTCGGCCATTTCCCGCAATTCAAGCGGCGCCCCTTTCAATGAAACCTCAGTGTGTCGGCGCTGCCCGCGGGTGAAGTATAAAATCGACAGATGCAAAGCGCGGACATGGCGCACAACCAGAATTTCCGCCGCCCAAACCGACATGCCAAGCCCCGCAATCCACAGCAATATCGGAAACCATGTTGGCCCCAGCCCGAAAGGCATGGCAGATTTGGCGGATTTGCTTGGCCAGCTTGACATCAGGTAAAGCTGTTCCTTGACCAGTGGCAGCACGGCATAGGTGGTTTTTGCCCCCAATACCGAGCTGGCGGTAAAGACCCGCGCTTCTTTGCCGATAAAACTGTCCAGCGTGATCCCGGTCGGCAATACGCTGCCCACGTTATCAATCCCCATACTTGCGGTCAGGATGTCGCCTTCGCGGTTGAAGGTCCAGAACTGCACGTCGTTGGGGTCTGTGATTTCATCGGCATCTTTCAGCATCTGCAGTTTTTCATGCGGCAACCAGGCGCTGGCATAGCCAAGGTACCCACCTTGCCGGTCAAACACCGGGCGTATGACGCCCATGACCGAGGTCCCGGAAATGGGGCCATTGCGCGACATGGTAAAAGCAGGCGCACGATAGGCGCTGACAATATCAAACAGCGGGATTGTCGAATAATCAAAATCGCGGTCAGTAGAAGAGCAGGTCATCCGGCCGCTTGCAGGCACAAAGGACAGCAGGCTGAAATCGGGCATATCGGCTATGGTATCACGCATGAGTTTTGAGCAGGCGGCATCATCATTCATCACATCAGGCACAATTTGGGCGATGCCCGCAACCACCCCCTGTGCGTAGCTGATAAGCCGGATTTCACCTGCGGCAGCCCGCAGGCTTTGGCCCATAAGCGCCTCTTCGGTGCGGCCCTGCGCCTCATGCGCAAGGTTGCTGGTTTGCAGATAGGCGACAATGCCCAGCGGCAGCAGTGCCGCCGCCATCAACGTGGCAAGCCGCACCCCAAGACTGCGCATCCAGCGGTGGCTGCGCTGGCGGAAAGGAAGGTTTTTCAAGCGGCGTCCTGTGAATTTGGCGTTGCAGCATCAAAACCGCCGATAAGGACGCTTTCGCCATCGGCAAGGCCCATCAGTTCGGCAAGGCGTTTGCGGGCGCGGTTGGTCCGGCTTTTTACCGTGCCTTCGGCAACGCCCATCATTTCGGCCGCTTCTTCGGTGGTAAAACCAGAGCCACCGACCAGAATAAGCACCTCGCGGTGCTCGACCGACAGTTGATCAAAGGCAGCGCGAAAATCACTAAAGGCCAGCCTGCCGTCGTGGTCGGGTTTCACCGACAATTTGGTCGCATGGATACCGTCAGGGTCCGGCACCTCGCGCCGATGTTTGCGGCGGTCTGAATAAAAGGTGTTGCGCAGGATGGTAAACAGCCACGCCTGCATATTGGTGCCCGGTGTGAATTTGTCAATTTTCGTCCAGGCCTTTACGATCGTATCTTGCACAAGATCATCGGCAGCGGCGACATTGCGGGTCAGGCTGATGGCAAACGCGCGCAGCGGAGACAGGTAGTTGACGATCTGGTCGCGCGGATCGGACAAGTCTTCGGATATTTCGGACTCTGTCTCTGGCTGTGCGGTCATGACTTTTCCTCACCAGATTTTTCTTTCTGTCGCAACTGGTCAAGAAGGGCTTTGAACCGATCGGGCACGTCTTCGCTTAGCGCGTCTTGATAAACGCGCTTTAGATTCTCGTCGATCTGCTGACGCAGATTTGCCTTTGGGTCACTGTTTGGCATATCAAGTATCTTCTTTCTGCTGCCCGGCTTTTCCTGCACTTTACTTGGAACCAAACGCGCGGCCATGCGTTTGGTTCCCGAGAAAACGGAAAAACTTTGATAAAACGTGATCCATGAGGGAAAACATGCCAAATAAAACCAGCAGTGATGTTGCAAGCACCATCGGCCAACTCCTGCCCTATCTGCGCCGCTATGCCCGCGCGCTGACCGGAAGCCAGAAAACCGGCGACAGTTTTGCCGCTGCAACTTTGGAAGCGATGCTGGAAGATCCGGCGGCGCTGGCGCAGTTGGGTGATGTGCGCGTTGGGCTGTTTCATGCCTTTCATCTGGTTTGGTCCAGCGCCGGGGCCCCGCTGGGCGAACCCGACTCGCGGTTTTCCGCGATTGCACAGACGCATATGGCAGAGCTTACGCCAAATTCGCGTGAGGCCCTGCTGTTGAAGGCCATCGAAGGATTCACCCTGCAAGAGGTGGCCGCGATCATGCAGATCGACGTTGACGAAACCGTTTCCCTGATCGCCAAAGCGATGGAGGAGATGGAGGCAGCCGTTGCCGGGCGCGTGATGGTGATCGAGGATGAGGCCATTATCGCAATGGACATCAGCGCAATCGTCACCGAAATGGGCCACTCGGTTACAGGTATCGCACGGACCCATAAAGAAGCCGTGGCACTGGCCGCCTCTGAAAAGCCGGACCTCATTTTGGCAGATATCCAATTGGCCGATAAATCTTCGGGGATTGAGGCCGTGAATGAGATTTTGGCGCAGTTCGACGATATTCCGGTGATTTTCATCACGGCCTTCCCCGAGCGTTTGCTGACAGGTGACAAGCCAGAGCCAGCTTTCCTGATCACCAAACCCTATTCCGAGGATCAGATTCGTTCTGCCTTGGGTCAGGCGATGTTCTTTTCCAGCACTGAAACGCTCCACGCCTGAGGGCCAAACACCAAAACAAAGGCCCCCGGGTTCCGGGGGCCTTTTGCCTGACCGATTTATTTGGCGGCGGTGGCGCGCAGCATCCAGGCCGCCTGTTCGTGAAAGGCTGAGCGCGCGGTCGCCAGATCGGCGGTCACCGGGTCGCGGTGCCCTTCGGCCAGTTCGATCAGATCATGAAAGCGGCGGGCCACAGTGGCGTGATCCCTGGCAAGATCTTCGACCATTTCCTGTGCCGATGGGGTTTTATTCAGGTCCTCGATCAGCGATAGCTTCATGATCTCGGTCAGCGACATCGGGGCAAGCTGGCCCAAGGCCCGCATCCGCTCAGCCAACAGATCGGCGGCAGCGAACATTTCCTCATATTGTTCCTCGGTCAGATGGTGGATCGAGAAAAACATCGGGCCTTCGACATTCCAATGATAGGCGTGGGTCTTGAAAACCAGCCGGTAAGTATCAGCCACCGCTTTGGCCAGACCCTCGGCCAGCAACTTTGCGTCTTCAACACCGGTTTTCACCTTGTCAGCCTGTGGAACAACTTTCATTTCCTGTGCCATGATATGTCCTTTCTTATCTGGTCTTATCTGGTCTTATCTGGTCTTATCTGGTCCTGTCTGCTTTTCCTGTCTTGCCAAGAAGGCTTTCCTTGGCATCAGGTCGGGCATCAGGAGGGAAACGCAGGCAGGCAATTCCGGGTTCCATCGCGGTTTGCAAACCGCTGCAGCACGGACAAAACCTGTGCGGTGGTAAAAGGGGTATCCAAGCGACCGCATATCGCAAGATGTGGGGGGGCCGCGCCATCACCCACCAAAATACAGCGCATCTGGCCCGGAAACGCCGGGGTTGCCTCTGGTAAGTCGGGGCGTGCATCTGCTGCCAAACCTGCCGCAAGCGCAAGGTCCACAAAGGCCAGACAGACATCCGCCTCACGCTGATTTTCCCCCATCTGGGTCATGGCCTGCGCCATGTCAGGCGCCACGATGACCCGCGCAGCCATATCAAATTCAGCAATGGTCAGCGCAATATCCTGGGCCACAAGAGGCTGTCGCAGCACCACAAGATAGACCTGCCCTTGGCCATTCATAATTGGACCCCTTTGAAAATCAGGCATTTCACGGCGGTGTGAAAAAAAACACCAAATGCAACCGTATTTAGCCGCCTATGATGGAACTGTTTTCAAGTTGGCGCATTAAACTGTGACATAGCAAACGAGGAAACATGCCCGTATCTTGTGAAAACTGCCCGCTGCGCAACTGCGAGGCTTTTGTGCCAATGACAGATGCGGAAGTGGCCTTCATGCGCCAATTCAAAAGCGGTGAGTTGCGGGTGGATGCGGGCAGCACGATCTTGATGGAAGGGTCAAACAGCCCGCAGCTTTTTACCGTGCTAAGCGGGATGGGAACGCGCTATAAAACCCTGGAGGATGGCAACCGGCAGGTGATCAACTTTCTGTTTCCCGGTGATTTTATTGGGATGCAGGCGGGCATCATGGGCGAGATGAAACATTCGATTGATGCCTCGACCCCGATGGTTTTATGCGTCTTCAATCGGTCTGATCTGTGGTCGATGTTCAAATCCCACCCCGACCGGGCGTTTGATCTGACATGGATCGCGGCGGTGGAGGAGCATTTTCTGGGCGAAACCATCGCCACACTTGGGCAGCGTGATGCGATGGAAAAAATTGCCTGGGCGCTTTTGCGGATGTTCAACAGGCTGCGGATGGTTGGGCTGGAAAAAGCGGGCGCCGTGCCCTTTCCCTTTCGGCAGCGTGACCTGGCCGATGCGCTGGGCCTGTCGCTGGTCCATACCAATAAAACGCTGTCGGCGTTGCGATTGCGCGGGCTGGCGATCTGGTCCGATGGGCATCTGACAATCCCCGACCGCGGCGCGCTTGCCGCCCTTAGCAATGCATCGCCAGAGCCGCTGGAGAAGCGGCCGTTGATGTGAATGGCCTGCGGGCTTGTATTTTTTGAGGATTATGTTAATAGGTATCTTAGATACCTATTTATTCCACAGGCGAGTCGAATGCATCTGAACTCTTTCACCGATTACGGTTTGCGCATGATGATGCGGATGGCAAGTGCGCCAGAGCGGGCATTTTCAACCGCCGAACTGGCCGAGGAGTTTGGTCTGTCGCGCAACCATCTGGCAAAGATCATGCAGCGACTTGCGCAGGGCGGGCTGGTTGAAACGCGGCGCGGTGCTGGTGGGGGCGCATTTCTGGCGCGACCACCACAACACATCCGGCTGGGCGAAATTGTTCGCCATCTGGAAGAAAAATCAGCGCTGGTGGAATGTTTCCGGGCCGATGGCGGTGATTGCACCATCAATGGCCGTTGCCAGCTAAAGGCGCGATTGCGGGCTGCCGAGTTGGCCTTTCTTGACAACCTTAACCGATCGACCTTGGCAGATATATCGCTGACCCCCGCTTTGGAGCTGTGAGCACAATGGAAAATGGCACCATGACCGCAAGTCTTACCCTGAATGAACGGCGCATCGGTATGGGCCTTTCGGTTGCACTTGCCCTGCTTGGCCTGTTTATGGCAGCCGCTGCCCGGCATGGGGTGATGGCAGTGCATGGCGGCATGGCGCTGGTGCTGGGTTTGGCGCTGGTTTTCATCATCGGCGGGTCGCTTTATGACCAGCCCGGACCGGGCCACGCACGCCTGACCCGCTATTATGACGCGACAACCCGCTTTGGCATTGTGATGACGCTGATCTGGGCGATATTCGCCATGGCAGTGGGGGTTTGGGTGGCGGCCCTGCTGTACTGGCCCGAGGCGACGCCGCTGTGGGCCGCGACCAGTTTTGGGCGGTTGCGCCCGGTGCATACCACCGGCATCATCTTTGGCTTTGGCGGCAACGCGCTGATTGCGACATCGTTTCATGTGTTGCAGCGCACCTCGCGGGCGCGGCTGGCCGATACCGTCAGCCCTTGGGTGGTGCTGATCGGGTTCAACCTGTTTTGCCTGTGGGCGGTAACCGGCTATCTGATGGGCAGCACCCAATCCAAGGAATATGCCGAGGCCGAATGGTATGCCGATATTCTGCTGGTGGTGGTCTGGCTGGTCTATTTCGCATTGTATATCCGCACCTTGGCCCGCCGGAATGAGCCGCATATCTATGTGGCGAACTGGTATTACATGGCCTTCATTCTGGTGGTGGCGATGCTGCATATTGTCAACAATCTGGCCCTGCCGGTCAGCTTTGCGGGCGCGAAAAGCTATACGATCTGGGCGGGTGTGCAAGATGCGATGATCCAATGGTGGTACGGGCATAACGCGGTGGCGTTTTTCCTGACGGCCGGTTTCCTCGGGATGCTGTATTATTTCCTGCCGGTGCGGTCGGGGCGGCCGATCTGGTCATATCGGCTGTCGATTGTCAGCTTTTGGGGTATTGTGTTTTTCTATATCTGGGTGGGGTCGCATCATCTGCACTACACCGCCCTGCCCTATTGGGTGCAGACGCTGGGGATGACGTTTTCGGTGATGCTGCTGGTGCCAAGCTGGGCATCAGCGGGCAATGCGATTGCCACGCTGAACGGCGCCTGGCACAAGGTGCGCGATGACGCTACGCTGCGGTTCATGTTTGTGGCTGCGGTGTTTTACGGGCTTTCGACGTTTGAAGGGTCATTCCTTGCCATTCGCCCGGTCAATTCACTATCACATTATACCGATTGGACCGTGGGGCATGTACATTCGGGCACGCTTGGCTGGGTCGCGATGATCATTTTCGGCGCGATTTATACGCTGGTGCCGATGCTGTCGGGGCGTGACGAAATGGCTTGGCCCAAGGCGATTGAATGGCATTTCTGGCTGGCTGTGGGCGGCACGCTGGTTTACGTGATTGCGCTGTGGAATGCGGGGATTACCCAAGGGCTGATGTGGCGCGCCTATAATGAAGATGGCGCGCTGTCTTACAGCTTTGTCGATTCCGTGCGCGCCATGGCACCCTATTACCTGCTGCGCACCATAGGCGGGCTGATGTTCCTGACCGGGGCGGTGATTTGCGCGCTGAACTGCCGGGCCACGATGCGCAATGTCGGTGACAAGGTGAATATCGCCGACCACCCCCTTCACACGCAACCGGCGGAGTGAGCCATGCTGAAGCTGCATTACAACCTTGAAAAGCTGTCGATGGGGATGGTTGTGGGGATTATCCTTGCGGCCTCGATTGGCGGTATTGTGGAAATAGCACCGCTGTTTACGATTGATGAAACCGTCACCCTGCCCGATGATCTGCGGCCCCATACCCCGCTGGAACTGGCAGGGCGCGAGATTTATCTGCGTGAGGGATGCTATGCCTGCCACAGCCAGATGGTGCGCAGCTTGGCGGATGAGATTGACCGCTATGGCCCCTATTCGCTGGCCGCCGAAAGTGCCTATGACCACCCGATGCTTTGGGGGTCAAAGCGCACCGGCCCCGATATTGCGCGGCTGGGTGAGAAATATTCAGATGATTGGCATGTGGCGCATCTGATTGACCCGCGCGCCGTGGTGCCCGCGTCAATCATGCCCGCCTATCCGTGGCTGATGCAGCCGCTGGATACGTCAATCCTGCAAGGCCAGCTTTCCACCCTTGCCAAGTTGGGCGTGCCCTATGATGCGGATAAGGTGGCCAATGCCGTAGCCGATGCCGTGGCGCAAAGCCGCCCCGATTCTGCTGGGGCCGAAGCCGTGCAGGAACGCTATGGCGCGCATGTCGCCCTGCGGGCCTTTGACGGTGACCCCGCAAATCTGACTGAAATGGACGCCGTTGTCGCCTATCTGCAATCGCTTGGGACGCTGACCAAAGCACCGTATGAAATGACAGCAGGCAACGAAAGAACTGCGGGGGCCGTGCAATGACCCATGAAACCTATGTTCTGATTGCCAAGATATTCGGGCCGATCTGGATGGCCGGGTTTTTCCTGATCATCGTAATCCGCGCCTACAGCCCCAGCCGCCGCGCCGAACACGAACGCGCCGCACGGTCGATTTTGCAAGAGGATGGGGTTGCGCAAAAGGAGAAGGGCAATGCGTAAACCCACCGACCCGCGCGATCTGCCTGATGCCGACCCCCACACCGGCAACCGTTTCATCGACCCGGTGACGGGCTATGACACCACGGGCCATGATTGGGCGGGCATTACCGAGCTGAACACGCCTTTCCCGAAAATCGTGATCTGGGCGTTGATTTTGACCTTTATCTATTCCGCGATCACATGGGTTTTGCTGCCTGCATGGCCCTACGGGCGCGATTACACGCGCGGGCTGCTGGGGCTGGACCAGTCTGAAATGGCACAGGCGCGGCTGAAGGTGATCAGCTTGGCGCGCGATGATTGGATGGTGCAGTTCACCGACCCCGATTTTGCGGCCCTGGCGGATGACCCGGCAACGGTCGCCCGCGCGACCGCCGCAGCGCATCGCTTGTTCAAGGATAATTGCGCGGCCTGCCACGGCGAAACCGGGGCGGGGGGGCCGGGATTTCCGGTGCTGAATGATGGCTATTGGCTGTGGGCGGGCGACCCTGCGACCATTGCCGAAACCCTGACGGTTGGCATCAATTCCGAACATCCCGATACGCGTATCGCTGAAATGCCGATGTTTGACTGGCTGGAGCGGGATGAGCGCAGCGCGCTTGCGCAATATGTTGCCGCCTTGCCCCTGGGCAGCGCTGATCATGCCAGCCCTGCCGGGGTGTTGTTTGAGGATAACTGCGCCTCATGCCACGGCGACCAGGGGGTTGGCGGGCTGGAGGTTGGTGCGCCCTCGCTGGTCGATGCCGCCGTGATCTATGGTCAGGACAAGGCCTCGGTTGAACACACGCTGCGCTATGGGCGGCGCGGGGTGATGCCGTTCTGGTCAGACCGGCTGAGCGTGGAGGAGATCAACATGCTGGCGTTTTACGTCTCACGTCTGGCGGATACGAAACAGGAGGCCGCGCAATGACTGTAACCACGCAAAAGCGGCTGGCGATTGGCGGGGCGTTGCTGCTGCTTGGCATCTTTGTGGCGGCGAATGTGCAGTTGTTTTTGGCGGCATTCGGGTCGCAGCCCGCCTGTGTTGCGGTTGAAGGCGCGGGTATTCCCGCCAAACGCGCCTGCTAGGGGGATTGATATGCTGGAACCACTTCCGACCCTGCAAGCGCCGCAACCTGCGCCGTCGCGCCTTGCCCGTAACCTGCCTGCAACTGCGGCGTTGACGTGGCTGGCAGAGGGCTGGGCCGACATGCGTGCGGCACCGGGAACAAGCCTTGCTTACGGCGTTTTTCTGGTGCTGGTGTCTTATGCGGTGCTTTGGGTACTGGCGGCCTCGGGGTTGCTGTACCTTGCCTTGCCTGCAATCGCGGGGTTTTTGATTGTCGGGCCGTTTCTGGCGCTTGGGCTGTATGAAAAAAGTCGCCGCAAGGCATTGGGTGAAAAAACTTCGCTGGGGCAGATGTTGCTGGTGCGGCCTGAATCGACGGCACAACTGGCCTTTGCCGGGTTGATGCTGGGGATGTTGGTGCTGTTTTGGCTGCGCGCCGCTGATCTGCTGTATGCGTTGTTCTTTGGCATGGCCCCGTTTCCGGGGGCGGCGGATGCGCTGACCAATGTGCTGACCACGCCGCGCGGCTGGGCGCTGTTGCTGGTGGGTGCGGCTGTGGGCGGGCTGTTTGCCGCTTTTGCCTTTGCGCTAAGTCTGTTTTCGGTGCCGATGATGATGACAAACCGGGTTGACGCGCTGACCGCGTTGGGGTTGAGCTTTGGCATGACCACGCAGAATCTTGCGCCTTGCCTTGCATGGGCGGCGATCATTACTATTGGCATGGCCGTATCGGCGGCAACCGGGCTTTTGGCGCTGGCGGTCGTGTTTCCGGTGCTTGGTCACGGCACCTGGCACGCCTGGCAAGCAATGAACAGGGATGGGCCATGAGCAGCTTTTTCATCCTTATCCCGCTATCAATCGGCATGGGGCTTGTTGGCCTGCTTGCCTTTCTTTGGGCCATGCGCAGTGATCAGTTTGACGACCCCGTGGGCAATGCCGCGCGCATCCTTGACCCCGTTACACCCCAAAATGAAAAGGACTGACCTATGACAACCTGGCTTCCCACCCTGATCACCGCCACCCCCGAAGAGGGCTATAACCTTGCCGTCAAAATGGCACGGGTTGCGGTTAAAATGACCCAGCCAGATGCCGAAGTGCGCGAAAAATTGCGCCCGGTTTACGCGAATGACGCCGATGCGCTGATCGCGTCAAGCCAGGTTGTGGCCACGCATTTTGCAACGGTGGCGGCGGCGAATGGCTATTGGCACAAACCGTCATGACGGGCATTTCCGTTGGTGATGAGGGCTTTGTGATCGAAGCCCAAATTCTGGCGGACGCCTTTCATCTGCAAGCGGCCGAGGTGCCCTTGCAAATGAAAGACGGCAAGATCACCTCACGCTGTGAAAAAGGCGTGGATGCAGATGCCGGGCGCTGGCGGTTGACGTTTTTTCACAAAGACCGCGCATTGCGGCTGACGGTGGATGCCGCCGGAGAAATTCTGGCGCGCGCCAGTTTTGATACGCTGCGCCCGCAGCGCTGATCGGCACGCCCATCAAGTTCGCGCATGTTGAATGGGCCACCTATGGCGTTTCGGCTTTGACTTGAATCACCGCCCATCACATAGCGCGTTTCGCCTTTAGCTTGAAACATGGCCCAAGGCGAAACGCTTTGGCCCGGATGCATCAATGTCGGCATCCCAGCTTGAAACCAGCATCGCAATGGGCTGCAAGGCGGGCGCTATCGGCCTCGGACCAGTTTTCCGGGTCGGTAACCGCGACCCAGGGCCGAACATAGTCTGGCCCATAATAGGCATGGCCGTGACCATCCGGCGCGGTGTTGGCCAACACCATATCCACGGCCAGTTGAAATTGCGTCACCACGGGAATGAACTGCATCTCGGGTGAGACATCCATCGCGGCCGGCTCTGTCATCCAGACCGGCGCGCGAAATACCGATGTCGGCTCGTAAAACACGATAGGGTCGCTGGGATATTGCAGATAGACCAAACGCATATTCCCCCACCCCTCGGGCCCGCCTGCATCCTGGTTGTGCGCGGCAAAGCGAACCAAGCGGCCATCGCCAATGGTAGGCCGAACGTAAGGGCTGCCGGGCTCACGCTCGGCATTGATGCTGGTCCACATCGCGGATGGAAAGGGTGGCCCCGCCCAAAACGCGCCGTTGATCGGGTCATCCAACAGCGCAACCAGCCCCGTCCCATGCATCGAGGACCACGCGCCAAGGCTGAGCCCGTGGATATAAAGCCGGGGCCGCGCCTCCTTTGGCAGCGTTTTCCAATAGCCATGCACCTTTGAAATCAGCGCCTGCGCCTGATCAAGGCCAGAACGGGTTTCAAGGATCAGCGCCAGCGGTGATTGCAGATAAGAATATTGCACCGCCACCGTCGCAATGTCACCGCCATGCATATATTCCACCGTGTCAACCGCACCCGGGTCAAGCCAACCCGTGCCTGTCGGCATGGCGATAATCAGGATTTTACGATCAAACCCACCCAGCCGCTTCAGTTCTGCCAACGCAACCCCGGCACGCGCCTCGGGCGTTTCATCCTGCGCCAACCCCACATAGACCCGGATCGGTTGCAAGGCCGCACGCCCGGTAAAGGCAGCAATCGCTGCGGCATCCGGCCCCGCGGTAACATAATCACGCCCCGGCTGCCCCATTGCGCCCCAGTCAATCAAAGAGCCTTCGCCACCGGGAATAGCGCTGCCATTGGGTGCGGGTGGCGCGGTATCAAAAAGATTTTGCGCCACGGTCACCGATTTGTCCAGGTTGGCGATCACCTTATCCAACAGACCATCCCGCGTGACCACCGTGATGATAAGCACTGTCAGCAGAAACCCGGCGATATCGGCACTGCGCCGTGGCATATACCGATAAAGACGGCGCCTCAGCACATCAAAGGCCAGACGCACCAAAAAACCAAGGATGACCAAAGTGGTAAACACAGCCAGGGCCAGCAACAGCATCAGCGAGGTGTGGCTGCTGTCCACCAGCTCCATTCCCATGCGCGAACGGATACCGTTCTGCCAGTCTTGCGTTTGGCCAAGACACAGAACCAATGTGACAAAGGTGGGTATGGCCGCAGCAAGATTGACCAATGCCGCCAGGCGGCCCTTAAGTTTAGGCAAGCCCAAAACCCACCACAGGCCCACGCAAACCCGACCGATCAAATAGCCAAGCGCCATGAGCAACCCGCCCAGCGCGCCCTGTGTCTGCCATCCGCGCGGGATCAGCGAAGGCGTCAGCGATGCCGCAAGAAACAGCAGCCCCAAGAGCAGCGGCAGCACTGTCAGGCCGGTCTTGCCAAAAATGTGCATCAGTCGCCTCTTTGCTTGCGGCGCGGCAGGTGCAGCCGCATCGCCCCCCTGTTAGCATGACAGGCAGCGCAACTGCAAAGGTGGCGGCAAACAAAACGCAATCGTAAATCCGTCTGGTGTGGCACCCGAGTTGGGAAAATCCACATTCGACCATAAAAGGCACGCCGCCCATTCGCACCAATCGGGATTGGCGGCAAACAGGCGGCGAAATTGGCTTGGTCAGGCGCTTATATCGACCTCAAGATCCAGAAACGGTGCGTATTGTTGCGCGCCAAAGATATCGCCATCGCCCGCGCTGCCCGATGGGCGCAGCCGCAGGATGGTGAATTTGATCGCATAGGCCGGATCATATTCCACGAAATCGGTCAGCCGCGCAGGATCAACCCTCAGCAGGGCGCAAACGCTGTCCGGCGTCAGCGCGCCAGAGCGTTTCACCATGTCATAAGTCGCCTTTTCGCGAAAGATGATGTCAAAGGTGATTTTATCAGTGCCTGCGTTCTTGGACCGGATGGTTTTGGCCAGATCAGACAGTTTTTTACGGGTATTCATGCTGCATCTCCTGTCACCATATCGGAGTGGGTCGGGAACAGTTCCAGCGGGTCATCCACCGCCATCGTGTGATTAAGCGTCCAGCGGTAGGCGGGGCTGGCGCGCAGCACCTCATCCAGCACAAAAGACACGCCGCCAGCAGTACCTTTCACGTCAGGCAGGCGGGCATAGAACATCTGACGCGTGCCGGTCATGGTGACTTCTTCGGCCATTTCCACGGTGGGTGCCACGCCCTGAACCATCACGCACAGCTCATGCCCCGGCTGGTCGCGCAGCGGTTCCATCGGCCCCATGATGCCATCGCGGCCAAAGACGTTATAGTGCAATTCCCAGCCGTCAGGGCCAAAACGCTCTATCGTTTGGTTGCGCGCCCATTCGATCACCGCATCGACGTTGGCAACGGTATAGGGGTCACGAATACCCGCCATGCCCACGAACCGCTCTCCAACTTTGCCAGAGCCTTCCAGCTTTACCCGGAACTGTTCCGCCGGAACAAACTCCATCCCGGTGACGCGGGTGGTTTTGTCGGCCACTTGGTCATAGTGGCAATCGGTCATATCCAGCATACCGCCCGCCACAAATTCATGGAACGGGTTGGAGCGTTCGTACATCGCATGCCCCGCCACCGATGCCACGGTGCAGCGCTGGCTTGGGCTCATCGCGGTGACTTCAACGTGATCGGCGGTAATTTCGCCCATCACGGTTTCCTTGGCGCCGTAGGGTTCGGCGCAAAACGATGCACATTCCAGCACCTTGCCAAGGTAATAGCTTTGCGCCTCGGGGTAGCCTTTGTGCAAGGCCGCGGCGGCGAAAATCGCACTGTCGGACGAGCGCCCGCCAATGATCACATCGCAGCCATCCTCCAGCAGTTTCAGGAAGGGATGCACGCCCGCCATCGCCACGATACGATTGGTGGCATCAAGTTCCGACTCGGTCAGATCTTCGCGCGCATCCAGCCCCGTGATCGGCGAGCCGCCACGGATTTTCGCGCGCACAAACTCGCGGTCCACTTCGGAATAGAACCACCCCACACGAAACGGCGGCAGTTTGTGCTTGGCCGCGATCTCGCGGATCATTTCGACATACATATCGACGCGGCTGTTGGTGCCGGTATCGCCTGCCGAGCCGATGATCATTGGCACCCCGATGCGGCGCGAGGCCAGCAGCATTTCCTCCAGGTCATGTTCCTGCCATGCCTTCGGGCTGGCGCAAACATCATGGCCAAGCGGGCCCGGACCGATATCATCGCTGCCAGAATCGGCGGCGATAAAATCGGGCTTGGTTTCTACCGCGATGTGAAAGCTCTCGGTCTTGAGCGGGGCAAAGCCCAAATGGCCATTGGGGCAGATAATTCGTAAAGATGCCATGTCCGGCCTCCATGCTGCGATTTCATTACCCCCTTAGATGCAAAATTCATGCCACCAATTTGCACGACGTTAGTCATTGTAATTAAAAAGAAATATGAAAGCAAAGGGAGGCGCCAGATCACCCCGCGCGAAAACCACGCAAACCGTGCGCGGCTTTTATACTTTTGCAATGCCCAGCTTGGCCATCTGATGCCGCAGCGCGTGCCTACTCAGATCAAGGCTTTCCGCCGCATGTTGCAGGCTGCCGTGGCTGCGCTGCAGGGCCCGCTCTATCACCTGCCGTTGAAAGGCCTCGGTTGCATCGCGAAAACTGCCATCAAGCGGCAGTGTCTTGGCGGCATCCGGCGTGGGCAGCTTTGCGCCATCGCCGCGTACCGCCCGCAAAATCCTGTCGGGCATATGATGCACAGCGACAATATCTTCGTCTTCCAGGATAAAAATCCGTTCCAGCAGGTTGCGCAGTTCGCGCACATTTCCGGGCCAGCGATAGCGCCGAAAGATGTCTTCCACCTCGGGCGCAAGCCCCTTGATATCGCGGGCGTAAAACTTGTTGAATACCTTGATGAAATGGGCGGCCAGAACCAGCACATCATCGCCACGATCACGCAGCGCCGGCAGGTTTACGGCAACAACCTGCAACCGATAATACAGGTCCTCGCGAAACTTCGCTGCATTCACCTCGCTTAACAAAACCTTATTGGTGGCGGCGATAAAGCGCACATCAACCGTAACAGGGCGAACCGCCCCAACCCGGCGGAACTTTTGCGTATCCAGCACCGACAGCAATTTCGCCTGCATCATCATGTCCATTTCGCGGATTTCATCCAGAAAGATGCTTCCGCGATTGGCAACCTCTACCAGCCCCAGTTTGCGCTCTACCGCGCCGGTAAAGGCACCCTTTTCATGCCCGAACAGTTCGGATTCCAGCAAGCTGGCGGGGATTGCGGCACAGTTGATATCAACAAACTCATGGGTGCTGCGCGGTGACAGACGATGAATTGTTTCGGCCACCAACCCTTTGCCAGTGCCGGTTTCGCCATAGATCAGAACTGTCCGCGCAGGGCTTACCGCAACCCGCCGGGCCATCTGCCGCAGGCGCAGCGTATTGGGGTGGCCCCCGACCAGGCTTTGGCAAATATCCGCAACGTCCTCACCCATGACCGGCCCTTTTTTCAGCCAAGCCGGTCAGGCGACAAGGGACAGGCGGGTCCAGTTGCCGGAACAGGGATTGGCGGTGCAAATATCCATTCCGCCCAGCTTACAGGAATAAACGGCCGAGGAAATGGTCATGGTGCCATCGCCTTCGCCATGCTGGCAAATAGGTGCTGCATCCGGGCCGTCATCGGGATGCGTTGCCATCAATCGCTTGGCATCGGTGACCGACCATACCTGCCTGGGCAGCCGCGCAGACAAACACGCAAACCTGTCCGGCGAATTGCTGGCGATCACATCACCCTTGGGCTTCAGCGTATCCGCTGCCAGCGCATCGGATACATAGTGGTTGGTGCGCCAAACGGTCCCGCCAGTGGTGATTTGCGGGCCAGCCGCCCCCAGTTCAACCGCCGCAGTATCGCCGCTGCGATCGGCCAAAATCAGCGTGCCGCCGCCCGCATGGGGGATGCGTTTGATAAAGGCCACGGCCTGCGCCACCGATCCACAATCCGCCAAAATCCGCGTCATCAGGAAATAGCGCAACCAACCGACACGGTGCGTGGCCACCGGCACCTGCGTATCGGCCAGGGCAAGCCCTGCGGCGTTCATCCCCGACGAATAGGCGCCGGGGCTGCCAAGGCTGCCAAGGCACAGCATCGCGCCGGTTTTCACATCCGGCCCCGCATGGCGTGCAACCCGTTGAATCCCCAGGTGCTGGCCCGAAAAGTCGCGGTTTTTCACCACCATCGGCCCATCTGGCCCAGATGCCACAGCCCAAGCACTGCACCCGTCAATCATTGCAGCCCCGCCCTTGATATCGCGCAGGGTGCCAAGGTGCAGGTGTTGGAACAGGTCGGGTTCTGACAGGCCAAAGCCTTCGGCAATGCCCGCCAGTTCGGCCATACCTGCCGGGTCGGCGGCCTGCATGAAGTCGCGCTGTGCGGCCAGATAGGCCAGTGCGGCGCTGTCAAACAAGCCATCGGCGCGGGCCAGTTCGACCCGGCCCACGGTTGCGCGGCGAATTTGGGCGGCGTCGGCCCCGTTTGCTTGGGCCAACCCGCGCGCATGGGCGGTGCCGGATAGGGAAAGAACGGTCATGCTGCACCTGTTTGTGAAATATCAATGCCTTCGGCCAGCCGGTGACACGCCGCCTGATGGCCGGGGCCAACCGTTTCCGTCACCGGGGCCGTGCGACGACAAATGTCGATGGCCAGCGGGCAACGGGTATGAAACTTGCACCCCGACGGCGGCAACACGGGCGAGGGCAGATCGCCCGTCAAGCGCACCCGCGCGCCCTTGCCCGGATTGTCAATATCGGGCACCGCCGACATCAGGCTTTGCGTATAGGGATGGCGCGGGCGGGCAAGCACGGCATCCACCGGCCCCATCTCTACAATCTCACCCAGATACATCACCGCGACCTTATCGCTAAGATAGCCGATCACCGAAATATCATGGCTGATAAACAGATAGGTCAGACCCATCTCTTGCTTCAACTCTTGCAGCAAGGCGATGATTTGCGCCTGAATAGAGACGTCCAGCGCCGAAACCGGTTCATCACAGACAATAAATTCGGGGTTGGAGACCAGCGCGCGGGCGATGCCGATACGCTGGCGCTGACCGCCCGAAAACTGATGCGGATAGCGATCCATCTGGTTGGGTTTCAACCCGACCCGTTCGATGATCTTGGCGGTAATGGCGCGGGCCTCCTCGCCGCTGGCGATGCCGTGCAGTTGCAACGGCAGGCCGACGATTTCCGCGACCGTTCGGCGCGGGTTAAGCGAGGCGTAGGGGTCTTGAAAGATAATCTGCATCCGCCGCCGCATCGCCTTCAGCGCAGGTGCGTCCAGCGTAGACAGGTCGGTGCCGTCAAAAATCGCCCGCCCCGAGGTCGGCTCATGCAGCCGTAAAATCGCACGGCCAAGCGTGGATTTTCCGCAGCCGCTTTCCCCGATCAGGCCCAGAATCTCGCCCTTTTCCACTGTCAGGCTGACGTTATTCACCGCCCGCACGGTAAAGGGTTTGTTACCCGTCACCCAATCGGCAAGGCGGCGCTGACCGCCGTAATGTTTCGACAGGTTCTCGACTTTCAGAAAGCTCATGGCAACGCCTCCTCGGCGCGGATGCAGCGAACCTTTCGGTCCGCACCAATGGGTTGCATGGCGATGGGGTTGCGGCACGCCTCAATTGCCAGGGGGCAACGCGACATAAAGCGGCACTGCCCGGACAACCCGATCAGATCCGGCACTTGCCCCTCAATCGGCTGGATCGGCTGCCCCCGCATCGAAATGCGCGGGATCGAGCGCAGCAGGCCCCGCGTGTAGGGGTGCTTTGGGTCGCGGATCACGTCGCGCGTCGGCCCCTGCTCTACCACTTGCCCCGCATACATCACCATCACCCGGTCGCAATGTTCGGCCACCACGCCAAGGTCATGGGTGATCAGAACCACGCTCATCCCCAGCCGCTGGCGAATGTCGGTGATCAGTTCCAGCACCTGCGCCTGAATGGTCACGTCCAGCGCGGTTGTCGGCTCATCCGCGATCAACAGTTTGGGGCGGCAGGCCAGCGCAATCGCAATCATGATCCGTTGGCGCATCCCGCCCGAAAACTCATGCGGGTATTGGCGCAAGCGTTCTTGCGCACTGGGAATACCGACCAGCCCCAGCATTTCCACCGACTTGTCACGGATCGCCTTTTGTCGGGCATGCCCACGGGCGGGAAGGGTCTGATCATGCGCCTCCAACACCTCGCCAATTTGCTCGCCCACGGTCAGGGCCGGGTTCAGCGCGGTCAGCGCATCTTGCATGGTCATTGCAATATCACGGCCGCGAATGGCGCGCATCTGGTCCGGGGTCAGGGCGCACAAATCGGTGCCGTCAAAGGTGATACTGCCCTCCGCCACCCGCCCCGGACTGCGCACGAAGCCCATTACCGAGGCAAATGTCACGCTTTTGCCCGACCCGCTTTCGCCCACAATCCCAAGGCACTCACCCCGGTTCACGGTCACATCCACGCCATCCACGGCCCAGACATCACCGGCGCGGGTTTCAAACACTGTGCGCAGACCGGCTACCTCCAACAAAGCGCTCATTCGCTGAACCTCGGGTCAAAAGCGTCGCGCAGGCCTTGGCTGGCGACATTGATTGCCAGCACCAGCAACAAAATTGCCAAGCCGGGGAAAGTGGAAACCCACCAAGCCTCTAGAATAAATGCGCGACCATCGGCAACCATCGACCCCCATGAGGCGGTCGGCGGTTGCACACCAAGGCCAAGGAAGGACAGCGACGCCTCAAGGATAATCACATGCGCGATGCGGATGGTCGCGACCACGATGACAGGTGACAGGATGTTCGGCAAAATTTCCTTCATCATGATGTGGCGGCTGGAGGCACCAAGCGCGCGGGCGGCCTCGACATATTCCAGCTCTCGTGCCGCCAAGGTTTCGCCGCGCACGACGCGGCAGGGGATCACCCATTCCTTATAGGCCAGCGCCATGATGATATTCGCCAGGCCCGGCCCCATCATCGCCATCAAACCAATCGCAAATATCAGGTAGGGAAAGCCCAAAAGGATATCGACAACCCGCGAAATCACCACATCAACCCAGCCGCGCAAGTAACCCGCCGCCAAGCCCGCCGCGATACCAACGGTCGTGGCCACCAAGATCACCGCCGCCCCGATAAATATCGAAATCCGAGAGCCATAGATGATGCGCGATAAAATATCCCGTCCCAGCGCATCGCAGCCCAGAACAAAAGACCAGTCGCCCCCAACTTTCCAACCGGGGGGCTGCAAGCGCCGGAACAGGTCGGTTTCATTCGGGTCATGCGGTGCGATCAGCGGGGCTGCGATTGCCATGATGATGAACAACACCACCACAACAGCGCTGCCCACGGCAAGGCGGTTTTCGGCAAAGATTGCCATGTTGCGACGAAACGGGCTGTCTGCCTTTACCGGCATGGAAGCTATTGCAGTATTCACAGTTTCACCCTCGGGTTCAGGACGGTGTAAAGGATATCGGCAAAAAAGTTCAGCAAGACATAGGTGACCGCGTAAAACAGCACCGCCGCCTGAACCAACGGATAGTTGCGCAAAAAGATGCTTTCCACCACCAGCCGCCCAAGACCGGGCCAGCCGAACACCGTCTCAACGATCATATTGCCGCCCAGCAGGCTGCCTGTTTCAATCGCGGCCACGGAAACCGTCGGGATAAGTGCGTTTTTAAGCGCATGGCGAAACAGCACCCGGCGGCGTGACAGGCCCTTTGCCTCGGCAAAGGTCACATAATCCTGGCGCAGCACCTCCAGCATGGAGGTCCGCGTGACCCGCATCAAAATCGCCGTCATTGGCAGGCCAAGGGTGATCGCAGGCAAGATGATATGGGACAGCGCATCGCCAAAGGCACGAAAATTGCCGTGCAGCAAAGTGTCGATCAGCAGGAAATGCGTGATCGGCAACACCTCGGACGAATAACCGATACGGCCTGACACCGGCAGAATTTTCAATTGAACCGCAAAGAGCATGATCAGCAAAATCCCGAACCAGAACCCCGGCAGCGAAACACCAAGAAGCGAACCAATGGTCGCCAAGCGGTCAAGAATGGAATTTTTGCGGATGGCTGCCAGCACGCCCAGCGGAATGGCCGTGGCAAGGGCCACGATCAGCGCCACAAGGCTCAGCTCTATCGTGGCGGGCAGGCGCTCGGCAATCACGGTGCTTACCGGGCGGCGATGATAAAAGCTCTGGCCGAAATCTCCCTGGACAGCATTGCCCAGGAAGATAAAGAACCGCTCCACGACAGGCCTGTCAAGGCCCAGACCGCGGCGCAATTCGGCCTCTTGTTCGGGGGTGACGGTTTGGTCACCGATCATGATCCCAACCGGATCGCCCGGTGTCAGCGCCATCATCACAAAGACGATGAGGCTTACACCAAGCAGCACAGGTAACAGTTGCAACAACCGCTCCAGCAGTTTTCCTACACTCATATCCGTCCCCCCGTTTTCAAGATGTCAGTTGATGCAGGCGTCGTGCAGGTTCATCCGGCTGTCGGCACTTGGCTGCCAGCCGCTAAGCTTGTTCGACACGCCGTAAACATCTTGCGGCACCCAAAGATACAGATAGGGGGCGTCAGCATTCACCATCAATTCTGCCTCGCGGTACATGCCCGCACGCTTTTCCGCGTCAAGTTCAATGCCGGCAGCATCCAAAAGCGCATCAAGTTTTGGGTTGGCATAGCCAGCAGAGTTGCCGCGATCATTGGTGCGGTGGGTTGGCGTAAAGATGTCAAACGGATCAAGCGAACCATTCCCCCAGCTGGAGAAATACATATCGCCGGTTTTCGGCTCGCCCTTGGTGCGCCATTTCAGCGACAGTTGCTCTGCCTCACCCACAGCGACCGAGGTACGAATACCCGATTTGGTCAACACCGATGCAATCGCTTCGGCGATTTCCTTGTTGGAACCGTCTGTATCCAGCGTTACGTCAATGCCATCGGGAAAGCCTGCCTCGGCCAACATGGCGCGGGCCTGTTCCGGGTCATAGGCCAGAATCGGCAATTCGCTGGCACCGAACGCGTCTGGTGACAAGATACCCTCAATCCGCGCGGCGTTGCCGTTCAGGATCTTTTCGATGATCAGGTCTTTATCCAGCGCATGGGCTGCCGCCTGACGTACCTTCAGATCATCAAAAATCTCGCCCTGCGTGTTCATCGCGATGAAAAAGCTGCGGGTGCCGTTCACGGTCATCACCTTGGTGCCCTCATTCGCCTCGACCTGCGCGATCGAGAATGTGGGCAATTCGTTGATGATATGGACATCGCCCGCAAGCAAGGCCGCAACACGCGACGCGCTTTCGGGAATGATCTTGAAGATCACACGGTCCACGCAGGCCTTGCCAACCGGGGGCATATCTGGCGAGCCGCCGTAATAATCGTCAAACCGTTCCATGATGATGGCATCGCCTTTGCGCCATTCGGTCAGCTTGAACGGCCCGGTGCCATTTTCAGCCGTTGCCATGCCCTCGGTGCCCATTTTTTCAACAAAGGCTTTCGAGACAATCTGCTGGTTCGGCAGCATTGCAGGCAGAATCGGCCATGGCTCGGACAGGTTGATACGAACAGTGTTGCCGTCAACCAATTCGACCGAGGCAACCGGCCCCATCAGGCTTTTGCGGGGGCTGGTTTCGCCATTGCCCATAGCGGCCTCTTGGGTGATCCGGTCCAAGGTGAATTTCACATCCTCTGCCGTCATCTCTGACCCGTCATGGAATTTGACACCACTGCGGATTTTGAAATCGTAAACGGTAGGGGATATTTGGGTGATGCTTTCGGCGATCTCTGGCACCACCAGCATATTCGCGTCACGCGTTACCATTCCGTCATAAAGATTGCGGATAATGGTTTCGGTTTCGCGGTTGCGGTGATTGGCCGGATCAAGCGTATAGGGTTCTTGCGTGAACCCCACGATCAGGTCGGCGGCTTGCGCGCCGTATAGGCCGGGGACAACCGCCACAGCGGTCGCCAGCAGCATTCTGTGCATGCTAGTCATAGTTTCCTCTCCCTTATTAGCCACCCAAGTCAAAGTTAGGCTAGTGCTGAGTGGTCATGGTTTTAGATGCAAAATTCGTGCCACAATCTTCCATGAAATAATTTTCAAACAATCACAGTGCTTTGAAAGCAGATCGCAGTTTTTTGCAATTGCAAAGCTTGGTAGCGGGCCGCGCCTTGCGCGCATTTCGCGCAGCAGGCGCAAATATCACACGCGCTTGGAATGCCCTTTGGCCGCACAATCCAGCCGCGCCTTGCTACGCCTTGCAGCAGAGGCCGGGATACGCAATAGCTGTCGGTACTTTGCGACAGTTCGCCGCGCCAAGGGGATGCCTTTTTGGGCAAAGTGCCTTTGTATCTGCTGATCGCTCAGGGGTTTGGCCGGATCTTCGGCAGCGACAAGGCACAAGATATCCTGACGGATCGCGGCTGTTGTCGGGCCGTCCTCCTCATCCACAGCCCGCCCGAAAAAATCACGCAGCATCAGCGTGGTTCGCGGCACGGCCACCATCATTCCATTTGTAACACGGCTGATCGTGCTGACATGCAAATCGGTTTGCGCCGCCAGATCAGCAAGGGTCAGGGGGCGCAGATGTGACACGCCCTTGGTCACAAAATCGACCTGATACGCCACCAGCGCGCGGGCTATCCGCAAAGTTGTGGCATTGCGCCGCGCAACGGCCCGCACCAACCACCGCGCGGCCCGCAACTCATCAGTGGCGGCGTCGACCTCTTTCACCTCAACCGCAGCCAGATTGGAACGGTTCAATTCCACCACCCAGCGCGTGCCTATCTGCCGCACGATGATATCAGGCTCGGCCACAGGTGACGCCTCGGCGGCAAAAACAGAGCCCGGTTTCGGGTTCATTTGCCGGATTGCGCGCAGCATATCCGCGACCCGATCAACATCGCAGCCGATATGCACAGCCACCGCCGCCAGATCGCCTTCGGCCAGCAGCGGCAAGTTATCCAGCAACCTGTCAAACGCCGGGTCAAGAATACCCAAATCAATCGCCTGCAGCCGCAGACATTCAGACAGGTTCCGCGAAAACAAACCGGTGGGTTCGGCCTGTTGCAGGGCACTTAAAACGGCCTTTGCCCGGTCGATGCTGCAACCACATTCACGCGCCACCTCTGCCTCGGTGCGGCATAGCCAACCATTGGCATCAAGGGCGGCAACATAGGCTTCTGCGATGTGGTGATCTGCGGCGCTGCGCACCAAAAGCGGCAATTGCGCAAGGACATGGCCCCAAAGCCCGGTTGAAATCGCGCCCGCCATCTCGGCAGCATCGCCCTGCCCTTGCGGCCCTCGCATCTCTGGCGTGATGGGATAGGGGGGGGCGCGATCAGACAGCCAGGCCTTTACGGGCAGGGTTGACAGACGGACCACCAGAAACGGGTTCACCTCGGCCTGTGCGGTCAGACGTGCAGAAAGCTCTGCGTTGGAAAGCTGCAGCAGGGATATCGCCTGCCGCAGCGCCCCGGTCATCGTCAAGGATCGGGTTTGCGCTAGCTGAAGCGTTGGTTGACCATACATTCACTGCTCATCTGTGACAGGGCTTTGCGGCCATCCTGTGCCAGCCAGCACCACAAGTCCAGCAAGCAAACCCTGGGTAAAGCACCCCCGGAACGCCCCGGAGCAGCCATATCAGCCAGATGTTGCCTTTGGTTGGGGCGCGGCGGCAGAGGGCGCGGCAGAAGATTCCGGATAAAAGCACGCGGTCAGATGCGACGTGCCCTCCAGCAACGGGCGTTCGGCGCGGCAACGCTTTTGGGCCTTCCAGCATCGTGGCGCAAAGGCACAGCCCGGCGGCACATTCATCGGCGAGGGCAGCTCACCCTCCAGCTTGATGCGGTGTTTTATCGCGCCGGGGTCAGCGACCGGCGTCGCCGACAGCAACGCCTTGCTATAGGGGTGACGCGGTTCATCAAAGATTTCGGCCTTGGTTCCGGTTTCCACCGGGCGGCCCAGATACATAACAATCACATCATCGGCCATATGTTTGACCACCGAAAGATCATGGCTGATGAACAGATAGGCAAGGCCCATGCGCTGCTGCAATTCGGTCAACAGGTTCAGGATCTGGCTTTGAATCGACAGATCCAGCGCCGAAACCGGTTCATCCAGAACCAAGACTTTGGGGTCCAGCATAAGGGCGCGGGCGACAGCGATCCGCTGACGCTGGCCGCCGGAAAACATATGCGGGTAGCGGTCAAAATGCTCGGGGCGCAGGCCAACCATGCGCAGCATGTCGCGGGCTTTTTCGGTGCGCTCGACTGCGGTCATTTCAGGGCGATTGATCTTTAACGGCTCTTCCAGAATCGCGCCGATTTTCTGGCGTGGGTTCAAAGACCCGTAGGGATCCTGGAACACAATCTGCACATCGGTACGCAGGCTGGGCCAGTTTTCCTTTGTGGCGGCCTTGCCTGCCAGTTGGAACTGCCCAGAGGTCGGCTCCTCGATCAGGGTGATCAGGCGCGCAAGCGTGGATTTGCCACAGCCGCTTTCGCCCACCACCGCCAGTGTTTTACCGGGATAAAGGGTAAAGCTGGCCTCGGACAAGGCGCGCACGATTTGCGGTTTGCGAAACAACCCGCCGCCCACCTCGTAATGTCGGCTCAGGTTTTCAGCGATGATCACGGGCGTGTCATTCATGCCTCGGCCTCCTCGGTCGCGTTCAGCGGATAATGGCAGCGCGCAAGGCCCAGATCGGCGCTGCAAGGCACAGGCGGCGTGCTGCGGCAACGATCATCCGCATAGGCGCAACGCGGCGAGAACAGGCAGCCCCTGGGGCGGTCAAACTGCCCCGGAACCACGCCCGGAATGGTTGGCAGCAGCTTTTCGGTGGCACGCTCGGGCAGGGCGGCCAGCAGCGCGGCGGTATAGGGATGATGTGGCCGTGCGAACAGGTCATGCACCGGCTGTTCCTCAACCTTTTGGCCTGCATATTGCACCGAGACGCGTTCAGCGTTTTCGGCGACCACACCCATGTCATGCGTGATCAGGATAAGGCCCATACCGGTATCACGCTGCAATCCGGTCAGCAGATCAAGGATTTGCGCCTGAATCGTCACGTCCAGCGCGGTCGTCGGTTCATCCGCGATCAGCAGCTTTGGGTTGCAGGCGATTGACATCGCTATCATCACCCGTTGGTTCATGCCGCCCGACATTTGATGCGGAAAGGTGCCCAGACGGCTTTCTGGCGCCGGAATACCGACCAGCTCCATCAACTCGATCGCGCGTTTGTGGCGCGCGGCGCGGTCCATGCCCATATGCAGGCGCAAGGCTTCCTTGATCTGAAAGCCCACCGTAAAACAGGGGTTGAGCGAGGACATCGGCTCTTGAAAGATCATGGCGATATCTTTGCCGACAATCTTGCGCCGCGCCTTTGGCAACAAGGTGCGCAGGTCGCGGCCTTCAAATTGCATCACATCGGCGGTGATTGTCGCAGTCCATGGCAGCAGGCCCATCAGCGCCAGCATCGACACTGATTTGCCAGAGCCGCTTTCGCCGACAATGGCCAAAATCTCTCCTTTATCAACCGACACATCAACCGAATCCACGGCCCGAAAGGCCCCCGAAGCGGTGGTGAAATCAACGGAAAGGTTACGAATTTCCAACAGGGGCATGGCTCAGCTCCGCTTTAGCTTGGGGTCGAGCGCGTCGCGCAAACCGTCACCCATCAAGTTGATCGCCAGCACCGTGATCAGGATGGCAAGGCCGGGGAAGGTGACAACCCACCACGCCCGCAAGATAAATTCGCGCGCCTCGGCCAGCATGGTGCCCCATTCCGGTGTTGGTGGCTGCGCACCCATACCCAAAAAGCCCAGCGCCGCCGCATCCAGAATCGCGGTGGAAAACGACAAGGCCCCCTGCACGATGATCGGTGACATGCAGTTCGGCAGCACGGTGATGAACATCAACCGCGCAAGGCCCGCGCCGGTGGTGCGGGACGCGGTGACATAATCCTTGGACAACTCCGACATCACGCTGGCCCGCGTCAGGCGCACATAATGCGGCTGCAAAACGATGGCGATAGCGATCATCGCGTTGGTCAGGCTTGGCCCCAGAATGGCGACCAGAACCAGCGCCAGCAGCAAGGACGGAAAAGCCAGAATGATATCCATCACCCGCATGATGATGGTATCGGCCCATTTCGGCGCAAACCCGGCCACCAGCCCGATCAATATCCCGCCCGTGGCGGCAACGGTAACGACCACAATACCAACATAAAAGGAATAGCGCGCGCCATGCAGCAGGCGCGACAGCATATCGCGGCCCACAGCATCTGTTCCCAACAGAAATGCGGTCGTTCCACCCTCTTGCCAAAACGGCGGTTGCAGCAGATTTTGCCGGAATTGCTGGGTCGGGTCATAGGGCGCGATGATATCGGCCAGAATGGCTACCGCGACAAACGCCGCAAATACCCACATTCCAAACACAGCCCCGCGGTTTTCGCGGAAGTAATGCCAAAACTCCGAAAGGCGCCCCGGCCGCGCGTGCTGTTCGGCGTGCTGGTCGGGCGGGGTTTGCGTTGTATCGGTCATCAGCGTTTCCTGATCTTGGGGTTGATGAAGCCGTAAAGCACGTCCACGGTCAGGTTAACAATCATCACCATTACGGCGATCAGCAGCAGCCCACCTTGCACCACCGGATAGTCACGGCGGAAAATACTGTCGACCATCCATTTGCCAATGCCCGGCCATGAAAAAATCGTCTCGGTCAAGATCGCGCCAGCCAGCAAGGTGCCAACCGACAAGCCGATCACCGTGATCACCGGGATCAGCGCGTTGCGCAGCGCGTGGACGCCGTTGATGCCAAAGGGCGACAGACCCTTGGCGCGGGCGGTGCGGATGTAGTCTTCTGACAACACCTCCAGCATCGCTGACCGGGTTTGCCGCGCGATCACCGCCAAAGGGATGGTCCCCAGCACGATAGTCGGCAAGATCAGATGGCTGACAGCAGAGGAAAACGCGCCCTTCTGGCCCGACATCAGGCTGTCAATCAGCATGAAGCCCGTTGAATTGGAGAAATAGAACATCAGACTGATACGCCCTGAAACCGGGGTCCAGCCCAGCCACCCCGACACCACGATGATCAGCAAAAGCGCCCACCAGAAAATCGGCATCGAATAGCCGATCAGCGCCGTCGACATCAACGCCCGATCAAAAAACTTGCCGCGGTTCACGGCGGCAATCACCCCCCGCAGGCAGGCCCAGCGCCACGGCAAAGATCATGGCACAGATTGACAGTTCCAGCGTCGCGGGGAACAGGGTAAAAAACTCATCCCAAACGGGTTTTTTGGTCACAAAAGAGGTGCCAAGATCGCCTTGCAACACCCCTTTCAGATACTCGTAATATTGCACATACATCGGCTGATCAAAGCCAAGCTGCTGCATCAGTTCCTGATAGCGTTCGGGCGAGACGCCCCGCTCGCCCGCCATCACGGTAATCGGATCGCCCGGCAACATCCGAATGAACGCAAAAGAAATCAACGTAACGCCAATAAAAGTGGGCAGAAACGTCAGCAGCCGCGAAGCAAGATATTTCAGCATCAGCCAATCACCGTCAGGTCTTTGGGATATTCGGTCAAGGAGATGTAGCCGCCTTCGGTGACCAGCACATCATCTTCAATCCGGACCCCGATTTCATCCGGAATATACAGCCCCGGCTCGTTGGTATAGACGGTGCCAGCGGCAAGAATTTCATGGTTTCCGCGCATGATATAGGGGGCCTCATGCACATCGCGCCCCAAACCATGGCCCGTCTTGGTGCGAATATAATCGGCAAAGGGGGATGCCTCAAGCACAGAAATAACCGCGTCATCAATCTCATGGGCGCTTATGCCCGCGCGGGTAACGGCAAGCCCCGCCAAATTGGCGCGCAACACCGTGTCATAGACCTGATGCGCGCGGTCGTCGGCATGGCCGATGAAAAAGGTGCGGGTAATATCGGCGGCGAAACCATCTTTGCGGCCGCCAAAATCAATCAGCAGCGCGTCACCGGCCCGCAGCGCCACATCGCGGGCATGGGCGTGCGGCATCGCGGCATTGCCCGCCGCTGCCACAATCGGCCCAAAGGCCAGGCCCTGTGCGCCGTTGCGAAACAGGGCGGCAACCAGCAGGCTTTCCACCTCGCGTTCGGTCATGCCAACTTTTACCGCCGCCACAGTCTCGGCCAGCGCCGCCTCGGACAGGCGGATAGCGCGGGTCAATGCGGCGACTTCATCCGGGGTTTTGCGCAACCGCAGGCCGGAAATCTGCTTTTCAGCATCAATAATCCTTAAACCCGGCCATGCAGTGGCAAGCGCGTGATGTACGAAAACCCGCATCACCTGGCCTTCAACCGCCAGCGATTTCAGCGGCAGATGGGCGGCCATAGCGGCAAAGGCATCGCTATATCCAGTCTGATCGCGCCAATCAAACACCTCACCTTCAAAGCCAAGGGCCGCAAAAGACAGCAGTTCAAGATTGGGCACCAGCGCCACAGGTGCACCCTCGGCCGGAATGATAATGACCATCGGGCGCTCAAAGCTGCTAAAACCGGCGTTATACAGCCGTTCAAAATTGAAACCAGGAACAAGGGCAATAGCATCAACGCCCAGATCGCGGGCAATGCGGCGATGTTCGGCATAACGGTCGGTCATGGGTTCTTACCTTGGCAAAGGGGGAGGGTTGGGAAAGAAGGGGGCCTGCTGGCCCCCTTCCGGTTCAGATCACTCTTTCAGATCAACGCCGTAAAAGCGCACCGAACCAAGCGGGCTCATCTGATAGCCTTCGACGTTCTTGCTCATCGGGGTAAACGTCAACGAGTGGGCAATCGTATTCCAAGGGGCCTGGTCTTTGAAGATGACCTGAGCCTCTTCATAAAGCTTGGTGCGCTCCGCCTGATCGGAAACGACCTTGGCCTTTTGGATCAGCGCGTCAAAGTCTGCGTTGCACCACTGTGCACGGTTGGAACCGCCCACGGCGTCACAGCCCAAAAGCACGGCAAGGAAGTTATCCGGATCGCCATTGTCACCTGTCCAGCCCAACAGCACCGCACCGTCACGATCTTCGGCTTTTGACCGCTCCAGATACTCGCCCCATTCATAGGAAACGATTTCAACCTTCACGCCGATCTTGCCAAGATCTTCTTGCATCAGCTCGGCCATGCGGCGGGCGTTGGGGTTGTAGGGGCGCTGCACCGGCATCGCCCAGATCTTCATGGACAGATCAGTGACACCCGCATCGGCCAGCATCTTCTTTGCGGCTTCCGGGTCATACGCATCATCCTGCACCGCGTCGTTATACGACCACATCGCCGGTGGAATCGGGTTTTTCGCAATGCTGCCAGAGCCTTGGAATACCACATCCAAAATCGCCTGCTTGTCGATCGCCTTGTTCAAGGCCTTGCGGACCTCGGCATTATCAAACGGGGCAACCTTGGTGTTATAGGCCAGATAGCCTACGTTCAGGCCCTCTTGCTCTTGCACGACGATTTCAGGATCGGCTTGCATCGCGGCCACATCAGCCGGGTTGGGATAAGACAGCAGGTGGCACTCGCCCGCCTTCAGCTTTTGATAGCGGACAGAAGCATCCGTGGTGATCGCAAAGACAAGATTGTCCAAAGGCGACGCGCCTTCCCAATAGTCGGGGTTTGCCGCATAACGGATCACCGCATCTTTTTGATAGGCGACAAACGTGAACGGGCCGGTGCCGATTGGCGCCTGGTTCACCATCTCTGGCGTGCCTGCCGCCAGCATCGCATCGGCGTATTCCTTGGACACGATAGAGGCGAAATCCATTGCAAGGTTCGCGATCATCGGCGCTTCGGGACGGCTCAACACGAATTTCACCGTGTTATCGTCAATCTTCACGATCTCTTTGATCAGCTCTGGCATCGACATGGAGTTGAAATACTCCCAGCTTCCGCCTTCAACCTTGTAATAGGGATTGTCTTCCAGGCGCTGGCGGTCAAACGTGAAGATAACGTCATCAGCACCAAAGTCGCGGGTCGGGGTGAACTTGTCGCTGGAATGGAACTTGACGCCTTTGCGCAGGTTGAAAGTATACTCCAACCCGTCTTCGGAAACTTCCCAGCTTTCAGCAAGTGCTGGCTTGGTTGCCGTCGTGGCACCCTGAAATTCAACAAGACGGTTGTAAACCGGATGAGAGGACGCGTTGAACGTGGTCCCGGCCGTATACAGCGCCGGGTCAAACCCCTCGGGCGAACCTTCAGAGCAATAAACCATTGTTTTGGCATAGGCCGCAGGGGCCAAAAGCGCGGTCATGACAAGACCGGTTGCAAGTGTTGTTTTAAGAGACATTTTGTCTTCCCTTGTTGTAACGCGATACGGCCCCAGATGATTTCAGTCGCAGGTGCTTCGCTTTATACGGGCACATACACATCATATCGGCCTTTTGTTCAAGTTTGATCGTTGGGTTGTGGCCATTATACAAAGGCCAGTGCTGCCCATCATGGCGATCGAGTAATGTTTTGCAAGGGACGACAAGGCACTTTAACGGTGCATCAAGACGGTACAGGCCCTTGCCTCGTACCGTTTGCGATGATTTACGGGGCGGAACCACATTTCACGCCAGCTTATAGACATTTTGTGCCGTCTTCGTGCCGATGGCTGCGGCTTCATCCTTTGATAGCTCCGACAGGATGGCCTGCGTGATTTCCAGCCAATGCTGCAGGCCATTCGCCATGTCAACGACCGGCCAATCGCTGCCCCAAAGCATACGGTCAGGCCCAAAAAGGTCTAACGCCTTTGCAACATAGGGGGCGATTGCATCAAGTGAGGCATCACCCGGCCCGCAATAGGCAAGCAGGCCAGACAGTTTGCAATAGACATTCGGAAGATCTGCCAGCGTTTGCAGCCCGCTGTACCACCGGGCCATTTCACCCTGCGCAATATCTGGCACGCCACAATGGTCAAGAATCATCACCGTATCCGGGCAAGCACGGGCAAGCGCAGCCCCCTGCCCCATTTGCCGCGGCAAAATGCACAGATCAAACGGCAAGCCGCGCTGGCCAACAGCCCGGATATTGCGGCGAAAAGTCTCGGATGTCGAAAGATCATCCGGCATCACATGCAAGATCCGGCGAAACCCAACCGCCCCCAGGCCTGCCGCCTCATCCAGCCAATCGGAAAAGCCCGCGTCCTCCTCGGGGCGACAAGACGGGATAATCCCCAGAATGCCACTTTCGGGCGCACGCGCAAGCCCGGCGACAAAACGGGCTTCGGCCTTGTAATCGCCATCATCAACCCCGGTTTCCATAAACAGCGCGCCAACAACCCCGGCCCCTTCTGTCAGGCCATGATAGCGCCCCAGCGTAAAATCCTGCCCGGCCAAGGCCGGAATATCACCTGTCCATCCATAGCCCGCAACATCGCGGTAAATAAGGTGCTGATGGGTATCAATCAGTTTGGTCATAGCGACTACTCCGGGTTGTTTTGGCAAAGGGCTGTGGCGGCCCCGGTGCTTGGATAAGCGGCCACTTTGCAAGGTTTCGCATCAGGCGTGCCGGGATGCAGGAAAAACCCGTCGGAGCATTGGTGATGCGCCCCATCAACCCGAACACTCACCGGGCCACCCGCCATCGGCGGCCAGGCCCGACGGATCATGCAGGCGCGCGCTGCGTCCTGGGGCAAATAATCCTTCATCTTTGCTGTCCCTGTCAGAAACCATCGGGCGAAAACCTGCGTCACTTTACAATCTATCAGATGGATAGGCTTGCAATAAAGCCCCAGCAGGTCCGTCACGGCCGCTGCCTCTATCCCCCAGCCGAATCCTTTGCGCCTTTCATCCAAGGGTTTTTGCCCAACCACAGGATGAACGCGGCCAGCCTGGTTTTGTTCGGGCGCGAAAACCACCAAGGTTTCAGGCATCTGGGTCGGTGTAATTGGCTTTGTAAGAGGCGATGATACGGTCCATTGCCTCGCGGGCGATGCGGTTGTGTTTTTCGGAAAACCCGAGTGAGGCGACCATCTTCCAATGCCCATACATCAAGGTCACGAAAAGATAGCCGATTTCCTGGCAAGCCCGCTGCGGAATGTCTGGATTGCTGATCTGCACCTCATGCCAGATTGTAAAATGCAAAAGGCTGTATTGCTCTTTCAAGGTGCTGCGAATTTCCGGGCTGCCCGCCGCAAGCGAAAACATGGCATCATAGACCTTGTCATCTTCTGGCTTTTTCAGGCCCTTGCCTTCCAGAAACCCAAAGTAGAAATCCAGAAAGATCTGCAAGCGTTCGGTTGAGGCGGCGTCGATGATCCCTTTCATCATCAGATTGCGATAGGCACCGGCCAGACTGTCACAAAGCGCCACCATCATCGAGGTTTGATCGGGAAAGTAATGCCGGATGAGCTGCCTTGATATCCCCGCCTCTTTGGCGATCACGTCATAAGAGGGCATGGGAAGCCCCTCTTGTGCCAAAACACGAAAGGCAGCATCGAGAATTTCAGGCCGTCTGATTTCGGCGGCGACTTTGGCCATGATATACTCTGATAAGTGGCGTCTGGTTCTGCAAGGTTACTATAAGAATTTTGATCAGACAGCAATTTTCTTGACCTTACGATCCAAAAACATGCCGATCTGGCCAAACAGGCAGATATTTGCCCTGACCTTGCTACGGTTCTGGCGACAAGCGGCAGCTTTGCCCGGCAAGGATTGCCCCGTCAGGGTTGGCCAGATTCAGCCGGATGCCAAATGTACCTGTGGCCGGGTCAAGGATCGGGTCGGCCAGATCCAGCGTTGCAAGCACCGCTAGGCCGCTTTCCAACTGGACGTTCCATTGGCTGTTTATGACAATTGCGCTGCGCGCCGAGGCCGGCAACCAAGCCTCGACGACCAGCGGATTGATGCGGGCGATGCTGAATATCGGGCCTTGCTCATTATAAAGCTCGCCCACCGACATGGCCCGTTCGGTGATAACACCATCAAACGGGGCCCGGATGCGTTTACGCTCCAACGCGGCTGTCGCAGCCTCCAGTTGGACCCCGGCAATTTTCGCGCTCAGTTCGGCCTCCTCCTCTTCAAGCCGCGCGGTGCGGGCCTCAAGCAAGGCATGTTCATACTCATTTTCCTTGACCAGATTCTTTGCCGACAACTGCCTTAGCCGCTCCACGCCAAGTTCAGCCGTTTCGGCCTTGGCCTGCGCAAGCCGCTTTGCAACATCATTTTCGAATCGCAGATTTGCCAGCGCAATCTCATTTTGCTCGACCGAGGCTTCCAGCTCGGCAAGGATATCGCCTTTGTGCACCGGATCTGCCCGATCAACATTGATCCTGGCAATAACACCACGAGCCGATGCGCCGAGTTTGGCAATTTCCTTAGGTTTCACAAGGCAATCAACGATTTCAAAGGATTGAGCCGGGCCAGCCACGCCAACCCCAAGGAACGCAGCCGTGGCAGAAAGCAGCAAGCCCAGAGCCCACGCTTTTGGTTTGATGTGACGTGAGAACATTTGGCCACCTCATAATATTATTTTCAATATGAAAATTATGGTGCTATTGTTAATTTGTTAATACAAGTCTGTGTTGTGCAAAATTGGTATTTCAAGGCTAATTTCGGGCCGCACAAGAATAACTATTAGACGTTCAAGGTTTCAGTTTTCAGGGATTGGGGGGGCCATCAGGCAAACCCGCCCTATTGTCCAGATCGGGTAGGTCAGTGATATGAAACAAGCCAATAGCAATTTTCCGCGTGAGGCATCTGATCTTAACCGGAGCGCGGGGCGCGCGTTACAGCACAAAAGCATGACAACAGAACTGCTGCGGGGCACTGTCTCACGCCGCGTATTGATGGAGACGCTGGAGCCGCGCTTGCTGCTATCGGCCGATCTGGTCCCCATCATCGGCACGATTTCAGTACCCGGTGAGCAGGACAGCTATCAGATCACGATTTCCGAGCCGCTGCGCGTATCCTTCGACTCGCTCAGCCCGGCAGAGCTGAACTGGCGGCTAAGCGGGCCAGAGTCAGCCGAAATTACCGGTCGGATGCATCTGGATGCGGGCTATGGCCGCAGCCACCCGGCGGTGGCTGAATTGATGCGCGGCACCTATACGCTAAGCGTTTTTGGCGCGAGCCTGCAGACGGGTGATTATCGGTTTGAGTTGCACGACCTGTCAGACGCCCCCAGCTTGCTGCCCAACACCGACCACCCGGTCAATTTGCCCGTCGGCAATGAAACCCGAGAGCTGGCATTTGAGGCAAACGCAGGGGATTTCTTCAATCTGGCAGTCACGCACTCGGCTGGTTCGAATGACGCCAATATCGCCCTTGTTGCGCCATCTGGTACGGTGCTGCGAAACAACAACCTGACCGGTTTCAACAGGGTGCTGACCGAAACCGGGCGCTACACGCTGCTGATTGAAGGGATGCCCGCGAATACGACGCCGGTTGATCTGGTGTTGCGTATGACGTTGGGGCAGCCAGAGGGCAAAGCCTATGCGCTGGGCAGCACCCAGACCGCAACTATTGACACGACCGGCGAGACACATGTCTACAGCTTTACGCTTGCCAGCAATAGCCGGGTAGAAATTACCGGCATCCGCGCGAATACGGTTTTGCCAACCTGGTTTGTACAATCGCCAAATGGCGCCATCAATACGCCGGTCGTGCTGGGCGAAACGCCAACCGTGCTGGATTTGCAAGCGGGGCGCTATACTTTTGTGGTGACAGACAGCGCGCTTGGCCTTGGCAATTACGCTTTTGAGATCAAGCAAAATGGCAGCTTTGGTGGTACCGTCGTGGACCGCACGGTGCAAACCGTTGCAATCGGCGATGTGCTTGCGGGCAGCTTGGCTGCGGGGCAGGAACATCGCTATGATTTCACGGTGATCAGTGGCACGCCGCTTGCCATGGAGTTTCTGGAGGATTTGCCAGCGACGATGAAATGGTCACTGGAAGGCGCGTCCGGCACGGTCATGAGCTCCAGCAGCCTTGATCGCTATGCCAATTATCTTGTGCACAAGGCCCTGGTGCCGGGCAGTTATTCGCTGGTACTCAAGGGCAGCAATGCCAGCGTTGTACCCGGCGCCTACAAGATCCGGTTGCGCAACACCGATGACGGGCATATCCCGCTGATACTGGGCGCGGATACGACCACCGCGCTTGACGCTGATAATGCTTTGAAAATCTATTCGGTCACCCTGCAATCTGGTCAGCGGCTGGTGCTTGACCGATTGACCGGAAACGCAAGTTCCTACAACCTTGCGTTTAGGCTCTTTTCACCAGATGGAAAGAACAGCTGGGATTTGACCTCAGGCCTGAGTGATATCAGCACAGTGGTTGCGCCCTATGATGGCACATACCGGCTGGAGGTCATGCGCAGCGCCAATACGGTGATTGAAACCAGTTGGAACCTGAGCCTGTCGCCTGTCGTCACCCAGCGCGTTGCCCTTGAAACGCCTTTCCTTGTAGATATTGACCAGCCGGGCCGTATCCTTGAAATGGCCTTTACCGTGCCCAATGCCACGACGATTCAAATTGAATCGCCCGAGATCGGGACTGGCGCGTATTATCTGCGCTATGATCTTTTCGGCCCGGAAGGGGTTATCAAAAGCAATATCGCCGTAGATGCCGCAATGGCCTCGCAGCGCTTTCGGCTTGCGGCGGGTGAGTATCGGATCCGGCTTTCCAGGTATTATGACGACACGGCAGTCACCCGGCTGGTCATTCGCGACGTTGCCGCGCTTCCGGTTCTGGCGCTTGGCCAACGGTTCAACGGCACGATTGATCCGGGAGAGGACAGTGTCAGCTTTGCTTTTGATGCCATTGGCGGTGAACAACTGACCTTTGATTTCGATGCGATGACCGGCAGGAATACCTATTACAACCCAAACCTGTATGTCTTTGGGCCGGATGGCACCGTGCATCTGCAAGCGGGCGCAAGCGGGGCCGATCTGTCATTCACGCCTGCCCGCGACGGGCGCTATTACTTTTCCATCAAGGGCCAGTTTGGGCAAAGCCAGCCGCTTGTTTACGACCTGACGCTGCGCAGTTCCAAGACGGTTACAAAAAGCCTTGCCATTGATGCCGTGATCAGCGGGCAAGTCGCAGTACCGTATGAGGTGCATGAATATCTGTTCTCGCTGACCGAGACGAAACGGCTGTTTTTTGATGCGCTGACCAATTCGGGACTGAGCTGGAAGGTTTTTGATGCTGGCGGGGCAGAGGTTTCCATTGCCGCCAATGGTGATTTCAATGATTTTGACAGCAATCCAGCCCATTTTCGGCTGAACGCCGGGGATTACCGGCTGGTTCTGACACCAGACCAAACCCTTACCCCGGCCTACAGCTTTGCGCTGCGTGATATGGCGCAGGGGGGCACGCTGGCACTTGGGGCGGATGTGACGATTGCGGGCACGACTGCCGCGATGTTCAGGCATCTGGATTTGCTGGGCGGCACGCAGGTTTTTCTGGATACAAAGGCGTCGACAGGGCAGGGCTATTGGCAGCTTTATGACCCGCAGGGCAATCTGATGCAGGCGGCGCTGCTTCAGGCCGACATGGTCGCCTATGTTCCCGAGGATGGGCGCTATACGCTGGTGTTTATTGACCGCACCACCAACCCGGAAGCCTGGGAAACGACGTTCCGCGTGACCACTGTAGAGACGCGGCAGCGCGACATTGCGCCCGGCACAAAAATTTCAGGCATGATTGCAACGCCAATGGCAAGCATCCGCCATGATTTCACACTGGACGCAGCCGAAATCCTGTTTTTCAACAGCAATCTGAACAGCACCAAAGTCACCTGGTATCTAGAGCGTGACGGCGTGGCCCTGACCAACCCCGATACGATGAATGCGGTCAGTTTTGCGGAATCGCGGCTTGATCTGGATGCAGGGAACTACAGCATCGTCGTGCAAGGCGTTGACGGCTATATTTCAGATTATGGCTTTACCCTGCTGCGCGTCGCTGATGCAACGGCATTGACGGATAACACATCGACCCCTTTGACCACGCTGGACCCGGCGAATGGCATGGCGCTGTTTACCTGGCAAGGTGTGCGCGGCCAGATTATTGATTTCGACGTGCTAAGCAGTTCCGGCACCGCGGATAATCAGCTTTTCGGGCCGGATGGTCGCCGTATCTATACCCGCAGCGGGCTGACGGACACCAACGGAATTTTGCTGTCTGAAACCGGGCAATATATCATGGTTATCAGGGGCGGGGTTGGCAATTCCGGGGCCAGCCCCAAATTTGCCTTTGCGATCCGCGACAAGGGCACCACACCAGCGGCGGTGTTAAGCGGCACGCCGCTTGCTGTGGGTGCAATCGCCAGCGGTACGCTGACTGGGGCAAATGTGGCGCAGAATTTTCTGGTATCGCTGGATGCGCCCAAGCGTCTGTTCATAGACGCACAGACCTATAATTTCCGCATGTATGTCACGCTGCGCGATGCACTTGGCGTCATTGTTGATGATTTGAGTTTTGGCAATTTCGCACCCACGATTGTCCCGCGCGGCGATCAACAGGACGGCACATGGTGGCTTGATCTGCCCGCCGGAGAGTACCAGATCAGCATCCGAACCACGAATGCATCTGATCCGTTCGCCTTTTCTTTGCTGGACCTTGATACAGCCCCCAGCCTGCCGCGCGAGACCCCGACAACCGCGCTGATTGACCCGGCACAAAGCGCGGTCGTCCTTCATTTCGACGCGGCGGCAGGGGAAAAGCTGGCGCTGCGGATGATCGCAAGCACCTCTGAAAACTACGTCGGTTATTTGCTGCTGGACCCGCAAGGGAGGCTTGTTTCCACCCAAAACCGGGTCGGCTATCTTGATTTCACGGCGCGGCTGGCGGGCACCTATACCCTGATTCTGGATGGTGAGCGCGGCGCCTCGGTTCCTGCCACGGTCAACGTGACGATTGCGGCCAATCCGGCACTGGCTTTGGCACCGGACACGGTTGCGACGGTTACCCTGCCCGATGCGGGAACGGTGGCGCGTTATGCAGTCACAGTGACCGAGGCCGGGGTCTATCAGCTTCACAGCAGCCTGAGCACATCACAGCTTAGCTGGAAAATGCTGGACACCAGCGGGCTGGGCGTTGCCGCAGGCCGAATTGATGGCCTGGACCCGCGAACCTTCAGCCTTGCCCCTGGGGTTTATGAATTGGTCTTCACCTCTGGTGCCGCGCTGGTGACGCCGTTCAGCGTTGCACTGCTGAATACCGCAAAGGGGCGTGCGATAGCCCTGGAGGAAACCGTGGTGGTGGATGAAACCGTGCCATCCCTGGCCCGCAGTTTTACCTTTACCGGAACCGCCGGACAATCGCTGATATTTGACGTGCTGTCGTCCAGCACATCCTATGCCAATGGCACCTATTTTCTGATCGCGCCTGATGGCACGGTATTGCCGCGCTACGAGATGACGAACACCGCAGCACGGGAATTGCAGATGAGCGGGCTCTGGCGGCTGGTCATCCTTCCGCAGGCCAATGTAACCGCAGCCATGTCCTACAGTTTCCGGCTAACGGAAAAGCAGATCGTAACCCGCCCACTTGTGTTTTCTGCGCGGAATCAAGACAGCCTTTCCGACCTTGGGGCAGAGCTGCACTATAGCTTCACGATGTCAAAGGCCGGCTCGGTTTGGGTCGATAGCCAGATCAGTGACTCATACGCCCGGTTCCGTATTCTTGATGCGCAAAACCGCGTGGTTCACAGCGACACGTTCTATAATGAATTTCGTAGCGATACATTGCGCTGGCTGGCGGCGGGCGATTATCGGCTGATCGCTTACCGTTCGGATGATAATGTGACGCAGCTTCCCTTCCGGCTTTTGCTGGCGGATGATCTGCCAAAGCTGACATTGGGCCAACCGCTGCAGGTTCAGCTTTCGCCGGGTTCGGTGACCATGGGCTATGCATTTGAAGGTGTGGCCGGACAGCGCCTTGCCTTCAACCTGACCGAGTTTGGCGGCATTTATGCGAATTGGCGGCTGATCGGCCCGGATGGAAATGCGGTATTTGGCCCGACCTCTGTCACACAGCGCGCCCCGATCACGCTGGATGCCAGCGGGCGCTATCTGCTGATGTTTGAAGGCAACAACGCGCGACAAGAGCCGCAGAGCCTGAAGATCAATCTGATCGAGACACCGCTGCGCAATGCAATCCCAGTCTCGACTCTGGCGCGGGTTGCGGCGGATCTGGTGCCATCGGCGCTTTCGATTGCGGCTGCGGGGCCAATTACGGCGGGCCAGCCTGTAACGGTTGGCTGGACTGTCACCAACGCCGGCGCGGCAGCCGCTTTGACGGGCCGGGACCGGGTGGTTTTGCGCCGGGCCGACACGGGCGAAATCATCGGCGTTCGCGTCACGCCCGATCTTGGCAGCCCGCTTGCTGCGGGCGCTTCGGTGCAGCGCAGCGCGATTTTGCACTTGCCGCAAGGCGCGCCGGGAACGGGCAATCTGATCGCAGAACTGGAACTTGATATCGCCAACGCGGTCGATGAAACCAATGGCGGCACCAGCCCCGAGGCGAATAACACGGCATCGCTTGCCTTTATCGCCTTGCCCGATACGCTGGCTGATCTGGTGGTTGAAAACATCCGGACCGAGCCTGCGCGCGGCTATCAGCCGGGGCAATCCGTTACTGTGCGCTGGACGCTGCGCAATGCGGGCGCGGCCGCCGTCACAACCCGCTTTGCCGAAGAGCTGCGCCTGAACAATCTTACCGCCTATAACAAATCTGTCGGGCAATGGGGTATGGCCTATGATCCGGCCCTGTCGGGCGCCATTGCCGCTGGCGACACGCTAGAGCGGAGCGCAGTGATTACCTGGCCTGATGGTATCGACGGCACCGGCAAGATGCGGTTCAGCGTGACAACCGACAGCGCCGCGGTGATCAACGAAGGCAATGCGGCGGGCGATGCCGAGACCAATAACACAACGCTGTTTGATGTGCTGTCTGCGCCAGATATGCAGGTTGCCAATCTGCGGCTGACTAATGGGCCTTTGTTTGCGGGTGACAGTGCAACCTTTGCCTGGGATGTGCAGAATGCCGGAACGGCGAATGTTACCGGGCCGTTTGTCGAATACCTTCGGGTGTATAACCTGATCACAAGGGAATGGGTTTACGACCAAGAGGTTACCTTTGCGCAAGAGGCGGGAACGGTTCTGGCTGCTGGGGCAACCCGTGCCCGCAGTCTGACCTTTGCGTTGCCCGATGGCGCAAGTGGCGCGGGCGATCTGCGGTTTTACCTGAATGTCGATTACCGAGGGGCGGTCCGTGAGGCCAATGCAGATGACTCGGCGGAATCGAATAACGCCGTAACACTTGATTTTGCCGCAACCGTGCGCAGCTATCCCGATCTGGCCGTGACCGCGCCGATTGTTGGTGGCGCGGCTGTTGCCGGAAACCCGTTGCAGGTGTCCTGGACGGTCACCAACACCACATCCATCGCCGCAGGCCCGCGGCTGGATCGGTTGGTGCTGAGTGCGGATGATGTGTTTGGCAATGCCGATGATATCGTGCTTGGCTTGGTGAACCGCTCTGGCCTGGCTGGCAACGCAGCCGAGACGGTGACAACGACAATCACCCTGCCGCCTTCCCTCTTTGGCGATTGGCGGCTGGCGGTGATCGTTGATGCAGATGCCGCCGTGAATGAAGGCGATGGCGAGGGCAATAACCTGTCTGCCCGACTGCCGCTGACCATCGCCCCCGCCGCCTTGCCTGATCTGGTGGTCGAGGCCGTGGCGGGCACGCAAGCCGCAAGCTGGGGGCAATCGGTGCAGGTCGGCTGGCGTGTTGCCAATCAGGGCCACAGCGCCACCAGCGCCACATGGGCGGATTCGGTTTACCTGTCGCAAGATGGGGTGCTTGACGCAGGCGATATGTTGCTGGCGCAGGTTGCGGCCCCTGCTGGCCCGCTTGCGGTCGGTGAAACCTATACTGGCAGCGCGACGGTTGTTATTCCGGGCGGCATTACGGGGGCCTGGCGGTTGATAGTGGTCACCGACAGCGGCAATACCCAGGCCGAGGGCGCAGGTGAGGCCAGCAATAGCCGTGCCGCGCTGGAACCGATCCTGATTTCTTCCAGCGCTGCTGCGGATCTTGTGGCGCTGAATGTGGTCGGGCCGACCGATGGTTCACCCGGAACCGTAGCACAGGTAAGCTGGCGGGTTGAGAACCGGGGCGAGGGCATCGCCCGCGCGCCCTGGACCGATTATATTTACCTGACCGCAACCGGCGGGCTGGTCGGCGCGCGTCACATCGGCACCTACCGCCATGATACGACGCTTGCAGCGGGTGCGGGGGTTGATCTGTCGCTGGATGTGACGCTGCCGACCGTTCCCGATGGGATATGGCGCTTTCTGGTCGTGACCGACCGGCTTGAGCAGGTTTATGAGATTGGCCGCGAAGAAAATAACGCCGCTTTGGCCCCAGTACCCTTTGGCCTGTCAACGCCAGATCTGTTTGTCTCTAACATCGAGGCCCCCGATACCGCGATTTCCGGAACCTTGATTCCCATAACCTGGCAGGTCGGAAATCAGGGCGGCGGCGCGGCACAGGCCGGGCGGGTTGACCGGATTTATCTGTCTCGGGATGGCGTCGTGGATGGCACCGACATTTTGCTGCATACCTCCGCAAAGCGAGGCGCGCTGGCCGTCGGCAGCGTTGACACCCAAACCGCCGAGGTGGTGCTGCCGATTGCCGCCCGCGATGGCTGGCAGGTGATCGTGGTCACCGATGCCACCGATGTCGTGGAAGAACGGACCGAAGAGGGCAACAACACGCTGGCCCGCGCGCTTGCCGTCACCCTTACGCACCATTCCGACCTTGCGGTTTCGGATGTGGTGGCACCAACGCTGACCGTGGCCGACCCTGCGGTGATCCGGGTTGGCTGGCGCGTCACGAATATTGCGGCGCAGGTCGGGACCGAGACAGGCTGGCAAGATCAGGTCTGGGCGTCGCGCGACAGCATCATTGGCGATGCCGATGATATCTTGCTGGCCAGCTTCAACCGCGATGGCGCGTTGCAGCCCGGCGCGTTCTATCTGCGATCCGAGGCGATTACGCTGCCTGCCGGTTTTTCGGACCGGCTTAAAATTTACGTTGTCGCCGATGCGGCAGCCGCCGTGTTTGAGGATGGCAAGACGGCAAACAACCGCGCGGTCCTTGCGGAAAATGTCGATGTGGCCCGCTCCCCTTACGCCGATCTTTCCGTGCGCAGCATTCAGGCGCAGGCGGTGGCGGTTTCGGGCGGGCAGATCAACGTGGCATGGGTGGTTGAAAACACCGGCATTGGGGCCACTGATCGGTCAAGCTGGACCGATACCGTCACGCTTTCGCGCAGCCCCAGCGGCACCGGGGTAATGGCAACCGAAAACTTTACCCATCTTGGTATTCTGCCGCAGGGTGAAATCTATGCCCGCAGTGCCGTGATCGACATACCCGAAGGGATTGAGGGCACATATTACGTCACGGTTCACACCGCCCGCCACGCCCGCCATAGCGCCCCGTATGAGTTCATCTTTGCCGACAACAACCGCTCGGATGCGGCTACGGTGACGGTTTCACTGGCGCCAAGTGCGGATCTAAGGGTGACAGACCTTGCCACGCTGGCAACCGCAGCCGAGGGGCAAGAGATTGATCTTGCGTGGAAAGTAAGCAATCAGGGGCAGGCCGATGCCGTTGGAAGCTGGACCGACCGGGTTTTGCTGATACCGTTGGATACGGCAAAGCGCCCGATCATCGTTGGCACCTATACCACCACACGCACACTCGGCGTTGGCCAAAGCTATCAACGGACCGAAAGATTTCGCCTGCCCACCAAGATAGAGGGTGCATATACGCTGACGGTCGTGACCAATTACGACAAGGGCATTTATGAAAACGGCGCCGCCGCGCTTAACAATACCGGGTCGGATGACCGGGTGGTTGAGGTGACGCTGAACCCACGCCCCAACCTTAAGGTCGCGTCGGTTATCGCAGCGCCCTTGGTCAGCGCCGGTGGCACGATCCGCGCTACGTTTGAGGTTATCAACCAAGGCACGGTTGCCGCGACCGGCGATTGGGTCGATTCCGTCTATCTTTCACTGGATGACAAGCTGAGCAGCGATGATATCTTGATCAGCCGCACCGGCAACCCAATGTCGCTGGCCCCCGGTGAGCGGTATCAGATCACCTCTGATACCGGCACGGTGCCGCTGCGCTGGGCCGGGCAGGGCTATGTTCTTGTCAGTACCGATGGCGGCGGTACGGTTGATGAATACCCGTTTGACGGTGACAACCTTGGGTCTGCGGGCTTTACGGTTAATGCATTGCCGCGCCCCGATCTGGTGGCATCGGGCGTTATCGCCCCGGTGCAGGCGGTTTACGGGTCGGAAATCGAGTTGCGGTACCGCGTGACCAACCTGGGTCAGGGTGTCACGCTTGATGACACCTGGCGCGATACGATCTGGATTACGCGAGATGCGCGCCGCCCGAATACGGCTGCCTTTGTCGATGTGGACGGCGCGGATTTTCTGAAAGGCAATTCGGCGCGCCTGCTGGCAACAGTGACCCATAAAGGCGCGCTGGCAGTTGGCGAAAGCTATGAGATGGTTGTACGGGTCACCATTCCCGCCAATCTGCCCTCGGGCCGCTACTATATCACGCCCTGGTCCGACAGCTATGATGTGGTGGCCGAAGATACGCTGGCCATCAACATAAATCCTGATGACCCAAGCGAGATTGACAACAACAATTACAAAGGCCGCGCGATTGATATTCTGGGTTATACCCCGGTACGGCCCGACCTTGTGGTTTCAGATGTGCAAACGGCAGGCCCGGTTATCGCCGGGGGCGCGCCGCTGGCTGTGACCTGGACAGTCACGAATACCGGCCTGGTTGAGGCGGCACCGGCCGGCGGCTGGATTGATCGGGTCTATCTGTCGGACAAGGCAACCTTTGGCGCAGGGGGGGCCAAACTTTGGTTCCTCGGTGATATCCGCCGGGATGACGGGCTGGCGGCAGACACCTCTTATACCACCACGGCGCAGTTTGATCTGCCACCCTCGGCGGCGGGGCTGTTTGTGCATGTCATCACCGATGCCGCCATAAACGGACGCCAAGCAGTTGCCGAGTCGGATGAGGCCAATAACGTCGCGTCAGGTCAGGCCCTGGTTACCAATATCCCCGCCGATTTGCGGGTCATAGCGGTTACCGCGGCGGCTGGGGCCACCTCGGGCGAGGCGCTGGCAATCAGCTTTACCGTGCAAAATCAGGGTGGGCCCGTCTGGGATGGAACGCGCTATTGGGCGGATGCTGTCTGGCTGTCAAAAGACCCGGTTCTTGACCGCACGCGCGCAACCTTTTTGGGCGAAGTCTTGCATGACGCCGGGGCGGGCCTTGGTGCGGGGGAAAGCTATACCCAAAGCCTGAATCTGACGTTGCCGCCGGGCACCGAAGGCGCCTATTACCTGCATGTTGCCACCGATGTGGGCCGCGTGGGCCACATCCCGCAAGGCGAGAGCGACAGCGGCAGTGCGGACCGGGTGCGCAGCAGCTATGCCAGCACGGTATTTGAAACCGAGGATGACCCCACCGGCAATTTCGGGCGTGGCACGCTTGATATAACCTATGCCGAGCCGGATTTGCGCATAACCGCGCAGACGATCCCCAGCAATGCCACCAGCGGCGGCCCGCTGGCGCTGCAATGGACAGTGACCAATCAGGGCAGCCGCGCAACCCGCGTGGCTGCGTGGACGGACCGGGTGTTCCTGTCGCTTGACGGCTCGCTTGACGGGCAGGATTTCTTGTTGGGTGAACTGCGCCATACAGGCGCGCTTGGCATTGGCGAAAGCTATGACGCCGCGCTGAACATCACCTTGCCGCAGGGGATTTCAGGCAATTACACGATTTACATCGAGACAGATTCCAACTTTGGCAAAGGCGGAACCTACCAAACCTCTACCATCCGTCCGGGCCTGCGGGGGCTTTCGCTGACAGCGGATGCGGTGGATGAGTTCAAGGGCGAAGGCAATAACAGCACCAGCGCCCTGATTGCGGTAGAGGCGGCATCGACCGCCGATCTGGTCATTACCGCGCTGACCATCCCGCAGCGCGCGATCAACGGCCAAAGCCTTGCGCTGACATGGGAAATTACCAACACCGGCGCAATCGCCACGGGCGGCGGCTGGCGCGATATGATCTATCTTTCGCGCGATGCCTCATTGGATACGCGCAGCGATTTCTACCTTGGTTTCCATGACCATCTGACAGGGCTGGAGGCGGGCGCCGCGCGTGAAGTATCCTTGTCCAGCCGTTTGCCCAAAGGGCTGTCGGGGTCGTGGTATGTCTTTGTCGTCGCCGATCCATTGCGCAACGACTATTCCGGCAAGGTATATGAGAATGGCGCCGAAGAGAATATCCGCGTCTCGTCGCAGCCGCTGTTGATAGATCAGGTGCCGCCCTCTGACCTGAGGCCCGAAAATGTCGAGGCAAGCGGCGGGTCTGCCCCCGGTGATGCGGTTGAGGTGACATGGACCGTCACCAATCAAAGCACCGAGGCGGCAACGGGCACCTGGGTTGATGCCGTCTGGCTTTCCAAAGATGGCGATTGGGATATTGGCGATATCTTCCTTGGGCATTTCACCCGGACGGGCGGGTTGGCGGCGGGTGAAAGCTATGCGGCAACGCTGACAGCCGAACTGCCGATTGTCGCCGATGGCATGTGGCGTGTGATCGTTCGCGCCGATGCCCGCAACACCGTGAATGAGGGCGCGAATGAAGGCAACAACACCCTTGCCGCCGCCGCCCCCCTGGCCGTGCAAAGCCCGCGCCTGACACTGGATGTGCCGGTGACCACGATGCTGGCCGGCAATTCCGAACGGCTTTTCCGGGTCGAGGTGCCTGCCGGTAAAACCCTGCGCCTGTCGCTGGCGGGCGGCGATCCGCAGGTGCCGAATGAGATTTTTGTGAAATGGGACGCACCGCCAAATCAGGCCGATTTCGATGCCTCGCAGAAAAGTATCTTCGGGCAGGTGCAAGAAGCGGTGATTTCCACCACCAAGCCGGGCATTTATTACGTTTTGGTGCGCAGTTTTGGCGGGGATGATACCACACCCGTACCCCATACCCTGAAAGCCGAGCTATTGCCGTTTCAGGTGATGGATGTGACCCCCGATCAGGGCGGTTCGGCCCGGTTTGTGACCATGACGATCGACGGTGCCGCGATCAGCGAAGGCGCGATTGCCAAGCTGTCGCGCCCCGGTGTGGCCGAGTTTTTGCCGGTATCCGTGCGCCGGATTGATGCGACCAAGCTGATTGCGATCTTTGATCTGCAAGGCGCGCCGCATGGGCTTTACGATGTCATCGTGACCAATGGCGACGGCCAGCAGGCAATCTTGCCCTATCGTTATCTGGTGGAACGCGCTGTGGAACGCGATGTGACCGTCGGCCTTGGCGGCCCGCGCGTGGTGCCTGCGGGCTCAGCCGGGCTTTATAGCGTCGTGGTCGACAGCCTGACCAATGTTGATACGCCATATGTCTATTTCACCTTTGGCGCGCCGGAAATGGGCGTCAATGATATGGCCTACAACCTGCCTTTTCTGCAATTTGCGACCAACCTTGGCGATGGGTCGGATGCGCCTACGGTGGGGCTGACAGGCGCGCAATCGGGGCTGAACCTTGGCGGGCAGTTGCTTGCGCCCGGCTATGGCTATGATCTGGCTGCGGCGGGTCAGGTGCAGATGAACTTTACAGTGCAGACCTATCCGGGTTTGCAGGCGCTGATTGACCGCGATTTTGAAGGCATCAAGACCTTCCTTTATGGCCGTGACCCGGCACTGGCGGCGCGCGATGGCCTGAGTGGGGGCGTGGCGGCGCTGGAAGACGTGGACCCGCTGATCCATGAGATTTTCACCGACCCTGCAAAAGAGGTGGTTTCGGGTGATCTGCCTTGGTATTTGCCGTTCCAGTTCAATGTGGTTGCTGCGGCAACGCCGATGACGCGCGATGAATTCATCGCGCGACAAAAGGCCGATGCCGAGGGGCTGCGCCTTGCCGTGCTTGCCGATCCCGATGCTGTGCCAAGCCTGCAAACCCTTGCCGCCGATGCCGAAACCTGGGCCGATGGTTTCCTTGCGGCGCTGACAACAGCGGGGCTGCTGCGCCAAGAGGCCGATGCGCCCCCAGTGTTTGCGTCCACCCGTGTCACCTCGCTGGTTGCCCAACTGTCGCAGGGCTTGCTGCTGGGAACGGCTGGGGGGGGCATCCGCAGTTCGGGCGATCTGGTCGATTTTTACAGCAAGGTGCGCGAATGGTATGGTAGCAGCACCAATGCCAAGGCCCCGGTTGCCCGCTATGATATGCGCAACCCGCCAAATGGCATTCCCTATGCGGTTCCGGTGCCGCACCTGCCAGCGGCGGCGTCCTATGATCTGGGCCTGACCCGGCCAACCACGTTCACCGCGTTCAATATCTATGCCCCTTGGCTGGGGCTCGGCGCCGTCGATCTGCCGGATTTCGGCTCTGACAATACCACATCCGAGCTGGTCGCGCTGGATCTGGACCGTTTCCGCGATATCGCGGGCGTGCCCGCAGGCGAAGGCAGCGGATGGCTGCGCGGCCCGATTGGTGTGGGTGCGGGCAACTGGGTTCCAACCGGCTATGCCCTGCCGCATGAGGTGGGTTTTGCGGTGGATACCGATAGCGCACGGCCCTTGCGGGACCTGCGCATTGTCACCACGCTTGACCCCGCTTTGGATGCACGCAGCTTCCGGCTGGGCGGGCTGACGCTGGGTGACCTGTCGGTCAAGGTGCCGGCGGGGCGCATGGTTTGGCAACAGGATCTGGATCTGAGTGCTACGCGCGGGTTTATTCTGCGGCTATCGGCAGGGATGGATATTGCCAGCCGCACCGCAACCTGGCTGGTGCAGGCGATTGACCCTGAAACCGGCGAATTGCTGGATACGGCAGGGCCAAATGGCCTGCTGTTGCCCGGTGAAAGCGGCGCGGTACAGTTTACCGCCGCCGCCGCACCCGATGCCGGTTCTGGCCATGAGGTCAGCGCCGTTGCGCGAATTCTGACAGATATTGCCGCGCCCGAAGATACCGCGCCCTATCGCTATCGACTGGATACCAAAGCCCCTGTCACGAATTTTTCTGCCGAGCGTTTGGGCGATGGCAGCGATTACCGCATTACCTGGAGCGCCACCGAGGAGGAAAACGGCTCGGGCCTGCGCGATGCGAATATCTATGCCGCGATAGACGGCGGTGATTTCCGCCTGATCGCCAATAATGAGACAACGGGTGCCTTTGTCTGGGCCGCACCGGACGCGGTTGAGGTGAAATTCCTTGTGCTTGCCCGCGATATGGCCGGCAATCGCAGCGCGGTTCCGGTTGGCACCGGCACCGGGTCCATCCCGGCGGATGTGGTCGATCTGGGCGGAACGCTGGTAAAGGCCACCACCGAGGCCACCCCGCTTGATCTGGGGAACCCGGTCGCAAATATACCCGCCAATGCGCTGTTCCTTCAGGCACAAAATGGCATCGCGGCCACCATTTCCGCGCTGCGCGCCGGGGTGTTTGCCAATTCCATCGCCCCTTTCGGCTTTGAGGCCTTTGTCGAGGATTTGCCGGGCAGTCAGGGTGGCATCGGCGCGTTGGCCCTGTTGGGGTTGGCGGATGGCTCGGTCCTGTTTTCAGGCGGGCCGGATCGCGGCTGGCTTTACCGGGTGGCCAAGGATGGTACAGGGGCCGAGCAACCTTTGGCGCGGCTTGGCACGCCGATCTACGGGCTGGCGCAAGATGGCGCGGGGCGTATCTGGGCGACCTCGGGCGGGGGCGCCTTGCTGGAACTTGACCTGACAAGCGGCGATATCATCGGCCAGTATGGTGATGGCATCACCCAGGCGGTGGCGGTAAAGGGCGAAGGCCAGCTTTACGTCTCTACCGGCGACGGGATCGCGGTTTTTGACCGGGCCAGCGGGCTGCTGACACCGTTTTCAGATATGCGGGTGGATGATCTGGCACTGGCCCCCGATGGCACGCTTTGGGGCACAAGCTGGCCTGACCGGGGCAAGGTTTTGCGCTTTGACGCAGCGGGCAAGGCCGAGTTGATCGCCCAGCTTGATGCGCCGCTGGATTCGCTGACCTTTGGCGCCGAGGGCACCGAGTTTGCCGGCCTCGCCTTGCTGACCTCGGTGCGCAACGGTGCCGGGCTGTCGCGGGTTTATGCGCTGGATATGGCCTCGCATCAGGTGGTCACAATCGCGGCTTCCACGGCGCGCGCCGAAGATATCATCACGCTGGCGGATGGGCGCGTGATACTGGCCCATGGCCGGGGCCTTGACGTGTTGCGCCCGCTTTATGTGCCAAAGATCATTGCGACCACGTTTGAGGATGGCGCAGTAACCGCCCTGCCCGTTGCCAGCTTCAGCCTGCGGTTTGATGATGATATGGCGGTGCGCGGAACAGGTTCGGCCATTGATCCGGCGAATTACGTTTTGTCGGATGCGACGGGGCGGCTGATCCCGATCACCGCAACGCGCTATAATGATGAAACGCGCGAGGTCACGCTGTCTTTTGCGCCGCTACAGCGTGGCGATTACCAGATTACCGTCAGCGACAAGGTGCAATCGTCACGCGGCATGGTGCTGGGCAGTATCGAATCCTTTGCGTTCAGCCGGATGGAGGACGCGACGGCGCAGGTTTCCTTTGTGTTCCAGAACACACGCTATGATCGCGCAGCCGAGAGTGTAACCTATGAGGTTCTGGTGACCAACACCGGCACCCGGCCCATCCGGGCGCCTGCACAACTGACGCTGGATATCAGCGACCCTGACGGTTCGGGAACGCCGCTGTCGGGCACCCGCAGCAATGATATCTGGCTGATTGATCTGACAAGCGCACTTGGCCCGAACGGCGTGCTGCTTGCGGGCGAAACGACGATGGCGCTTGCGGTATCCTTGTTGCTTGACCCGGCCGAGCGCGCCCCGTTTGAACATGGGGTGCGGGTGTTGCCGGGGGCCAATGCTGCGCCCCTGATCTTGCAAGATTACCGCGCCGATGCGGTGATCGGCACGGCCTACACCCATCAGGTGACGGCGGTTGATGTTGACGGTGACGTGATCGGCTTTGCCCTGATGCAGGGCCCCGAGGGTATGGTAATTGATGCCGTCAGCGGTCTTGTCACCTGGACACCGGGCCGCGAGGCGGATGAAACCTCTACCGTGCGGGTGCGGGTTTATGACGATCAGGGCAGTTACGGCGAAATCGCATGGGATATCACGATTGGCCAAGGGGTAAACCACGCCCCCGGCATCGTGCCGCCCAATGCCGTTATCACGCTGATCGAGGGCGAAGAGATGCGCCTGCCGATCATCGCGATGGATGAAGATTACGACCGCATCGTGCTGTTTGCCGATAATCTGCCAAAAGGCGCCTATCTTGATCAGCAAACACAAGAGCTGGTCTGGCGGCCGTTGCCGGGGCAGCGCGGGATTTACGCGAATATCCAGATCGGTGCCAGCGATGGCGCGAAAGAGGCGGTCGAGCGCTTTACCGTGATCGTTTATCCGGGCGATGCCGCGCCCGTCGTGGCCACCCCGCAGGCCTTGCAGGTGCGCGAGGGGGATCTGATCCGCATCCCGCTGATCGCCCATGACCCGGAAGGCGAGCCGCTGAGCTTCCGCGCGCCGGTCTTGCCGGCGGGTGCGGTGATCAACCCGAATACCGGCCTGTTTGAATGGACGCCACGCTTTGATCAGATGGGGCACTATGCGATTCCGGTTCGGGTGTCGGATGGTCAGACAACGGTGCAGATCACCCTGGATCTGGAGGTGGTGAATGCCAATGGCGCGCCGGTTCTGCAAGGGTTTGAGGATTGGACCGTAGCCGAGGGGCAAGGGATATTTTTCCGCACCACGGGGTTTGACCCCGACAATCCGCTTTATGTGTTGCCCGAACGGGACGACAATGGCGAACTAGTTTACTACGCAGGGTCGCAACGCGAAAGCATTGCCTATACGATGACCGGCCTGCCCGACGGCGCGCGCTATGACGCGCAGACCGGGCAGTTTGCCTGGATGACCGATTTTGCCGATGCGGGGCGCTACATCCTGCGCCTGACCGCGCGCGATGATGGCGATGGCACGGGTGTTGCGCTGGAACGATCGGTTGATATCGTGCTGACGGTGACAGATGTAAACCGCCCGCCGCAATTGCCAGACCTGCCCAACCGCAGCGTTCAGGCGGGTGCGGTGCTGGACATCCCGCTGGCCTCGGTTGATGCCGATGGCGGTGCGTTGATCTTTTCTGCCTTTGCGGTGCGGACCGGCGGCGCGGATCAAATCTCGATTGATCCAAACCCGGTGCCGCTGGATGGCACATCACCGCTTGGCGCGCTGATCATCAATCCCGATGGCAGCTATCTGCTGCGGCTTACCCCCAATGAGCTGGATCGCGGCAATTGGCGGATAGAGCTGCAAGTGACCGATGACGGCAATGGTCAGGCCGCGAATGCGCAAAGCGACAGCGGCAGCTTTATTCTGACCGTGGCGGCAGAAAACCTTGCGCCCAGGCTGCAGCCGGTGGCGGGGCTGGTTGCCCTGACAGATGCGGCGGCTGAATTTGTGTTCAGCGCGACTGACGCTGACAGTGCGGTCATCACATGGCAGGCGGCGGGCCTGCCTGCCGGTGCAGCGCTTGTTGCCTCGGCCAGCGGCACCACGGCGCGGCTTGCCTGGGCGGCGGGCGCGGTGGCTGCGGGTGACTATCCCGTGGTTTTGACCGTCAGCGACAGTTCCGGCAACACCGACAGCATGGGCTTTGCGCTGAAAGTGCGGCCAACCAACGGCGCGCCGTTCCTGACGCCGGTTGCGCGGCTTGAGGTCGCCGAACTCTCATCTCTGACCCATGTTTTTGAGGCGGCAGACCCCGAAGGCGACGCGCTGACGTTTTCGGCCACCGGCCTGCCCGGTGGGGCCGTGCTTGACCCGCTGACCGGCACCCTGACCTTTACACCGCACAGCTTTCAGGCCGGGGAATACCCGCTGGTGGTGACGGCAAGCGATGGCAATCGCAGCGCCAGCATCCCTGTGCTTTTGGTTGTCGCCAATACCAACCGCGCGCCGATTTTCGTGGCAACCCCGCCGCAAACCGGGCGCGAGGCGGATGCGCTCAGCTTCCGTCTGCTGGCGTCAGATATTGACGGTGACGGGATTTTGTTTGAGCCGGTCGGCGCCCTGCCCCCCGGTATGCAACTGGATGCGCGCACCGGCGTTGTAAGCTGGACACCGACCCATGTGCAGGCCGGAACCTGGACGATAACCCTCCGCGCGCGGGATGCGGCGGGGGCGGCCACGCAGCAAGATGTCGAGGTTCGCATCCTCAACAGCAACCGCGCGCCGGTCCTGACCCTGCAAAACCGCGCTGTTGTGCTGGGCGAAACGCTGGATACGATTATCGGCGCGACCGACCCGGACAGCGATGACAGCGTGACCCTGCGGATTGACAACCTGCCAGCCGGGGCAAGTTTCAATGCGGCAACCGGGCGGCTGCTGTTTACCCCCGATGCGGGGGATCTGGGGGATTTGGTGCTGCGGGTCGGGGCCTTTGACGGCACAGATGAAACCGTTGCCCCCATGGTCATTCGCATCTCGCGTGAGGCGGTGTTGCCGGTCGCGGTGTTGGATGTAACGCCGGGCTTTCCCGCGCTGCCGGGGCAAAAGGTGACGCTTTCGGTCACCGGGTCGGGGCTGGTGCCGGTAACGGGGTATCGGCTGACACTGGACGGTACACCCCTGGCGCTGGACGCGCTGGGGCGGGCCGATTTCACGCCCACAGCGCCCGGTAAATATAGCGCCATTCTGGAAGTGACCGATGCCGATGGCCGCGTTGGCCGGGCCGAACGCGTTATCGCCGTGCGTGATGCCAGCGACCGCCACGCGCCGGAATTGGCGCTGAATGTGGCTGACGGCGCTGTTCTGGCCGCTGGCACGATTGCGGGGCGTATCAGCGATGCAAGCCTTGATCAGTGGCGACTGGCGCTGATTGGCAAAAACGGCGCGGCGCAAATTTTGGCCCAGGGCGGTGCCGGGGTTGACGGGGTGCTGGCCACACTGGACCCGGCGCTGGTGCAATCCGGATTCTATACCCTGCGGCTGGAGGCGACCGACCTTGCAGGCCTGCGCAGCATTGTAGAGCGTGAGGTGGAAATTCTTCCCGCCGCCGCCTCTGGCCTGCGCCGGGTTGATACCGATGCAATCATCACCCTTGGCGGCGTGACGCTGCCCTTGCAACGGGTGCTGGATGCCCGCGATGCTGGCAAACCGGGCGAATTTGGCCCCGGCTGGCAAGCGGGTTGGGCCGATCTGAACCTTGACGCCGGGCCTGCGGCCACCGGCAACCGCGCGCTGCGCCAAGGCGACCGGGTACATCTGAGCGCGCCCGATGGCACACGGCTGACCTTTACCGCGCGCTTTGTCACAACGCAGATTGCCGGGTTCACCCGGATTGACCTGGTTTTTGATGGCACAAATACGGGCTATACGCTGGCACATAACGGCCCGGTGTTGATGGAGGCCGAAGGCGGGCTGTTTGACGCGTTGCTGGGGCTGCCCTATTCGCCCTTTGCGGCGTTTGGCAGCAGCCTGACCCTGACCACAGCAGATGGCACCGGCTGGCAGGCAGATGGTGCGGGCAACGTGACCGGCATCGTGCAAAACGGCAACCGGCTGCGGGTTTCGGATAGCGGCATCATCGCGGCCAATGGCGATACGGTGAATATCATCACCAATATCGCTGGTGCCATTGCGGGGGTTCAACTGCCCGATGGCGCGCGTATCATCTATCTTTATGACGCGCTTGGGCGGCTGAGTTTTGTCGGCAAGGCTGGCACAGACCCCGTGCTGTACGGGTATGAGGGCACAGGCGCGGGGCGGTTGATTGCGGCCACGGGGCCGGATGCCGCAAGTTATGCCTATACTTCCGATGGCAGCATGCAAACCTCTGCTGGCGGGCATCATTTCGGGGTGCTTGCCACCGCAGCGCCGTTTGACGCAACATTGCCCGCGAATGGCAGCGCAACCGCAACGCTTTCCATCCGCGATAGTGAGTTGGCAACGGTGGGTGGGCGCATCTTGCTGCGCGTGCAGGCCGATGGGCCGGGGGCCGCAACGCTGCGCCTGAACGGGCAGGAACCACTGCCGATCCACCAGATCGGCGGGCAAAGCGTTGTGATTTTTGCGGTGGACTCGGCAGGTTTGCAGGTTGTGACCATGGCGGCTGCCGTGGCGGGCGATTACCGTTTGCAGGTGACTGCAGCGGGCGATCTGACGGCGGATGGCAGCGTGAACGGGGCCGATCTGGCGGGCTTTGAACTGGTAGCGGTTGATATCAACGGTGACGGCGCGGCGAATGCCCGCGACCACGCGCTTATGATGCAGAATTTTGGCCTGCTGGCCAATTCCGCGCCCGTTATCACGCCGCAAGCCCGCAAAACCTATGCCGATCTTGCCATTCGGATCGACCTTGGCACGATGACGGCAGATGCCGAAGGCGACGCGATTTTCTATGAGGTTATGGGGGCGAATGGCGGCGTGGCGCAGCTTGCGCCCGATGGCCGCAGCCTGCTGTTCACGCCACAAACCGGCCGCACCGGCGATGCGCGGATTTATCTGCGGGCGTCAGATGGGCATCGCTGGTCGGATGTGACGGAACTTGCCGTCGATATTTCAGCGGCGGCGCTGGAAGCGATTGAATTTGCGCAGCGCGCGCCCGATCTTGCCGATGGCGAACGCCGTGATTTCGCAATTTTTGGGGCCTTTGCCGATGGTGGTATTGTGGCGCTGCCCGAAGGCTATATCACTGTAAACATTGCAGACCCAACTGTCGCCGTACTGCGGCGCGGGCAATTGGAAGGGCGCGGTGACGGCTTTACGCATCTGATCGCGGCGCGGGGTGCCATTTCGGCGGCGACCGTGGTGCGGGTGGGCAAATTAGACGCATATGACCGCGCCCTGGTGAATTTTGGTGCCGATGTTTACCCGGATGCTGTGATGATAGCGCCCGGCGCCTCGCGGCAGCTTTTGCTGTTCGATACCGAGGGCGAGAATGTTATTGCGACCCGCCCGGATGAGGTGATCAGCTATGTTGTCGATGGCAGTATCGTGCAGGTCACCGCAGATGGTCGGATCATCGGCTTGCAGCCGGGCGAAACCACGGTACAGGTGATTTTCCGCGCAACTGAAATACTGGTGCCGGTAACGGTGATGGCACCTGTTGTTGCCGACAATGTGCCCGTGGGCCGTGACGGCGGGATCGTTGCGAATAGTGATGGCTATCAGGTGGCGATTGCTGCCGGGGCGATGCCACGCGCGACCAATGTAACTATCACAACCCTGACCGAGGCAGACCTTGAAGCGCCACCGATGCCAACCGGCATGGGGTTTGAATTTGCGGCGGCCTTCAATCTGGATATAGGCGGCACGCCAATGCAGATTCCGATGCAGTTTGCGGTGCCGACCAATCTTGCCCCCGGCGACCGGGTGCTGTTTTACCGTATTTCTGATTTCGTGATGGAAGACGGATCGCTGGTCAAAGGCTATCAAGAGATTGATTCCGGTTCGGTTGATGAAAACGGTATCGCCCGGACAAAATCACCGCCGCATGACGGGCCAATGGTTGGCGGTCCAATGGCGGTGATGAAAGTCGGCGTCGATATGGCGCGGCAACTTACCGGGATCACGAAAGTTACTGCCAAAGGGCCGGGCGATGCGATTCAAACATCGGCCTTTGTGTCAAATTCGCAGGGTGGCGTATTCATCGGTGCGCTGAATGCGGGTGCCAAATTTACCCTTAGCTTGCCGAATGTCATCAAGAAGATCTCCGTTGCCATCATCAATGGCGAAACACAGCAATTCGTTCGCAGCGCCAATCTGACGGTGTTTGACGGCATCGAAGACATGTCGGTAAATCTTGTGGGGACTGGCGGGCTGCTGGATAATCTGAGGATCGACGCCCCGGTTATCGACGAGACTGTGATCCGCTATACCGATGATGCGGGAACGGCGCTGACCACCAACCAAAAGCTGGAACTGAAAGGCACAAATCTTTTCAAGACAGGCACCAACGCCCCGCCCAGCTATATTGTCTTTGGTGATTTCCCCGAGGATGAGTTGACCGGCATGATGATGGCAGGTGCGGAATCGGGTGATTTCGAATTGTACCTGATTTCTGAAAACGGCATTGGCCGGGCGGTCCGCGCCGAGGGCCGGGTCGAGGATGGAAAACAGGTTCTAAGCGTCAACCCACCCCGCGGCGGTTCGGTTGGCCAGGTGCGGGTAGCGAAATTTGGCACCGAATTTTCTATCAGCAGCGCTTTGTCGGCGTTGACCGGCTTTGCCGAAGCGACCAATATTTCGGGCGGAAACAAGGATGTCGCGGTTCGCATTTCTCGGCCGGTTTCAATAACCTCGGATTATCGCAATACCTATCTGGTTGTGGAACGCGGCATCACGCAGCCCGATGGGCCCGACGTGACAACTGTGCGCGGCACTATTGATCAGCTTGTGGTCATGCGTGAGATGCCGGTTGATCCCGCACAAATGACCGTGAAAGAACTGGAAGACTACGAAGCCAGCAATAAAACGATTATTCCGCAGCGTTCAGAATTGATCGTGCGGATTCCGATTGGTGATCTGGACGCCACAGGCGCGCCGACCGGCCAAACCACCAGCCCGCAAAAGGTTGCGGTAACGCCAGATGGCACGCGGCTTTATGTATCGCTGAAAGGGGTGGGTGGAATCGCGGTGGTCGATGCGGTGATGTACCGCCAGATCGACGCCAATGTAAGAAAAGACGGGATCAACTATATTGAAATCCCCGGCAATCCGGCGCTGACAGAACTGTTCTTTGATACCAGCGGCAGACGCCTTTATACCATAGATACCAAAAGCTCGATGATTTACGTCATCGGCACCGATCAGAATGACCCGTTCACCTATAACAAGGTTATCGCCAGCGCAGAGCTGGGCGGAAAGCAATGGACCAATCTTGACGCAACCCTGACACCCGATTTTCAGCAGCTTGTTGTGACCCAGCTTGACACCAAGGGCGGGCAGGCCGGCGGGCGCGTGGTGATCTATGATCTGGATCTGCTGAATGCAGAATTGGCCAAACCCACACCTGAAATCGAGACTGCGCTGGTGATCGAGTTTGGCGCCAAAGAGAATGGCAACGGCACCTTCCTGCGCAATCCGCGCGCAGTTCAGACACGTTACGGCGTGGATGACGGGCTGGCGCGCATCATCGTGCTGGACAACAATTACATGAACCGAGCCGAAGCCTATCCCGGCAGTATCTTTGTGTTCAAACGCGATAGCGGCGGGGCATGGGCGCGCGACTCTGTAACCTATTTCGCCTTTCCGCCCAGTGTGGATGCTGACCCTTTCATCGACCCGTTCACGATTGCAGACCCGGTAGATATCGTCTTTTCACGCGATGGCAAACTGGCCTTTGTGCTAGGGCAACGGCGGTTCAATTCTGAAATGATGGAACGCAACCCGAACAAGGCTGCGGAAGAATTCGGCATTTTCTCGTCTCAATACTACAATCCTGCAGGCAGCAATATTGCCGTGATGACCGGAGTTTTGGGCGGTGATAACGGCTTACCCCCAAAAGTGGTCGCTGCAACGCGTGGCATTCCGCAAAGCTGGGGAACGGCGCTTGGCCTGACCTCGGACGGGGGTGAGGTTGTCATGTCGGGCGGCAGGCTGGGCACAACGCTGGTCTATGATATCCAGAAAATTGAGGAATTGCTGGCTACGTTGCTGGCGAAGCACAAGACGTCCAATCCAAACCTGAGCATGCTGTATGACTACCCGATTGATGACTTCACGACTGCGGGTGATTTCAACAAATTCGGGCGGCCGGTAACGGCCCCGGAATATGAGTATGAAATCGACGAGCGTGCCCTGTTCGCGCTGTATCCCTGGCAAGATGCGGCGGGGCATTTCAAACTGGAAGTCGGCACCCCGCCGGGGTTTGAACGGCGCACGCCGATCGTGACCGGCGGCGTTGTCAATGGCTCTACCGGGTTGCGCAGCTCTATCAACATGACACCGGCAGGGGTCGAGGGCGCATTGGAAATCACCAAGGCGAAAAATCGGCTGGCTTTGCAAGATTACAGCGGCCAAAGCAACTATCCGCAGCCGACATTCGTGTTCCAACTGACAGACCTGGCCAATGTGTCCGGCATGACCTTTACCGTTGCGGCGGCCGATCCCGCAAACGGGCTGTTCGCCGACCAAGCCAGCAGCGAAGCTGTTGCAGCCTTGAAACTGCTGGGCTGGACCGATGTGACAGCAGGCGAAGGCGTTGTGCCCGTCGAAGGCAACCGCAATCGCATTTTCACCAAACACTATACATTGAAAGACATCAAAGCGCTGATCGGTGAAGATGGTCTGATCCGCATCACGCTGTCATCCGATACATTGCTGACCTTTGGCCAGCAATATTTCTGGGGGGTAGAGCTGCACCGCCAATCGAACGACAAGCAGCATGAAAGCGAATTTGCCGAAGCGGCCTTTACGGTAGAGCCGCGACGCCGGGCGGAAGGTGAACGCTATGCCTCGGTGACGGTGGTCACGCATGGCTTCAGCGCGCCCTTCATAGGCGGCGTGCTGGACGCAACTTCAATCTATGCGCTGGCCAAGGCAATTGCGGCAAATTCCGAAGGCGTGGTCATGGTCTATAGCCCCCAATTCGCGGCTGGCGGCACAGACCCCGGCCGCATCGGAAACTGGGTTGCGCTGGCGGGCAACCCGCTGACGGCCAACGCGCTTGTTCTGGTGCCCGATTGGACAGACGCAAGCGTCGCCAATGAAGGCGGCTTTGCCGAAGCTGCGGCGGATGCGTTTTATGCCGATATCGTCAAGCTGGAAGACCTTGTTCCGGGCCTGCTGAAATCACCCTTGCATTTCATCGGCCAAGACCGTGGCGCGGCTGTCAACTCTGAAATCATCCAGCGCTTGCTGGTCAAATATGGCGCCGAGGATCTGGGCAAGATCCATGTGACCACCATCGACCCGATGATGACGAAACAGCCGCAAATGGTGGTTGATGTTGATGGCTATCTTGATTTGGTTGGCAAGATGGCCACGCTGACAAAGGTGGGGCTGTATACTTTGGGCCTTGGTTCGGCCTTTACCACAGTGGTTTCGGGGGGCGCGACGGCGGCGGTCACGGGGCCGCTGACGGCAACCTCGTTCCGTTTTGCACGCCTTGCCGCAAAGTTCGAGACGATTATCGAGAAAACCCAGAAAGCCGTAACATGGTTGGGTTTTGACAAACTTGATTACAGCGACTTCCGCGACCCGATTGTGGTGAACTGGGCCGGTGTGGATTATGCCGACAACTATTTCCAGACAGCGGGCTACAGCCCCGACAGGTCATCCTTTACCACGGTTGGCGCCCCTGTTCCGACCGCCGATGTGAACCTTAACCTGAACCAACGCCCCGGATTTTTTGAAGATGATGCGGTGCCGAATGTAAAGATCGGGCTCTTCTCGCCCAAGCAATACGGTTTTGGCGTCGGCACATTAAACGCCCGTGCGGTTGGCTGGTATCTTGGAACCGCGGATGTTTCGACCCAGACCTTTGTCGGGGCTGGCGGCTCGATGGAAAACATCTGGCGGGGCTTGTCAGATCGTTTTGCCGAGGTGAAAACCGCCTATAGCGCACAAATTCCCTTCTTCAGCTCGGTTCAGATCGAGATCGGGAAATTGGCACGGTTCTACAATGACAAGGCTGAATCCGGCTTGCCGCCATCGGCCACAAATATCAAAGAGCACAGCGACGCCTACGAAAAGAACCTCCGCAGTTGGTATATCGCGCGCGAAGAGGAAAAGACCGCGCGCGGCGACAAGATAAATATCACCGGCAACACGCCAGAAGATTGGGAAGGCGTTGCAACCGGGTGGTTTTACAGCGCCCTCGGGGGGGGTGCCTTGCTGCGTGTCACAGACCCTAGCGCCGTCAAACTGCGGGCCGAATCCGATCCGGTAACGCTGAACAACTCGCCCGACAGCGATCATAAAGAGGTGCTGGAATCCATCTTCAACGGCAATTTTGAGGCGTCTTACCGGCCCTTCTTTGGCCGTGTGCCGGTGCTTGACCGGTCAATGTATGAAATTCCGGGCTGGTCCTTCCAGGGTGGCGGGCTTGGAAATCTGGAAAACCTGCAACCAGAGCTGGACCAGTTCTCATCCGCAACCAAAGTGATGGGGCTGCCGCTGCCGGGCCTTTCCTCGCTGGCGCTGGAATTCGACACCACAAGAATCGTGCATTTGCTGATTGAGAAAGGCATCGCCAGCTCTTCCAGCGACGCCCAGCCCTTGGCAACGATGCTGGGCGATTTCATCAAGCTTTTCTTCCCTGAATCGGGCGCAGAAATTGCCGCCGACCGCGGCGACCCGGATGACCCCGATGCAGACATCAAGGTTGATCCGGATAAAAGCTTCCTTGAAAACCTGCCGGCGGTGATAGAGCGGCTGAAATCAGGCGAGCTTCTCAAGGTGCTGGAGGTGTTTCTTGATCTGGATAAAATTGATACCGATATCTTTGAATATATAACCGACGGTGATCGCTGGGATAAAATCCTTGATAAAGCTGACGAAGATACCCTGAAAGAGGCACAGCGCCTGCACCGCCTGCATATGACCGAGAAATTCGTAAGGGCCAAAGACCCGAATGGCAGCTTGGCCCAACTGGAAAAGGATTGGGCGAAAAATACCATCAAATCCAGAGACACGGCCAAGAAGGAATCCAAGACCGCCGCCAAGATTGAGGCCATGCTGGACAAGCTGCCTGCAATTCTGACCTATCTGCAAGACCAGTTTGCGGCGTGGAGCTTTGAAATTCAGCCCAATGATGCGCTGATCCATAATACCATGCGGTTTCCTGACACGGAAACCCAGCTAGGGATTGATGTCAAATGGACTGCCGGGACGGGCGGCTGGACCAGCTTTCCCGCGGTGGTGAACGAGATCAAGGTATCTGCCGAAATCAACGGCGTGCTAAAGGAACTGGTGGCGGCACCGGGCTATCCCACCTCGCTTACCAGCGGCAATTTCGGGCATTATGAACGGGTATTGTTCACCATTCCCGACGACGTAAAAGGCAAGACCGGGCGGCTGATCATTCAGCACCGACCCGCTGCTGCACCGGACAGTGCGGCAAATACCGACATTCGGCTTTATGTTGACAATATCAGCTTCAAAGGCGGCGTGACGCTGACGGAAACCTCGGGTGATACGGGTGACCTAAACCTGTTCTTCTCGGACAAGGGCCAGGTTTTGCCAGACGACGCGACCGGCAAAGCCGTGCTGACGACTGCAGAAAACACGGGTGCGGGCAAAGACAGGCAGGTCATCACGCTGCGCAACACTGAAAAAGAGCCGGTCACGATCCGGGTTCATATCGACCAGAACGACTTTGTGACACTTGTTGGTCAGCGTGGTGACTGGCAGCGCGCCGGGTCGTCGATTGGCCTCGACAAGCTGGATACCCGCACGCAATCGGTCTCCTTGACGGTCACGCTGCAAGCCAATGAATTTGCTGAACTGGCGGTTGAGGCCGCCGTAAGCCCTGATGCGCTGGACACGCTTTTGGGCGAAGACGGGATTGCGATGCTGACCAGCAAGATGGCGATAAGCTGGCCCGACAAGGGGGGAACCGGCAATCAGATCCGCCAAAGCAACCTGTTCTATCTGCTGGATGCCGGCGATGGATCGGTAACGGACGGGCTGTTGGATATGGCCCCGGTTGCCGATGTGCCGGGTGGTGCGCGCATCATCCGTATTCCGGTCAAGGGCGCCTTGGCAACCGATACCGATCTGAGCGCTAGCATCCTGAACACCGGCGATTTTGCGTTTTTCAGTGACGTGACCAAGGACGGGTCATATCTGGTCTATCACTTCACGCCCACGTCGCTGGGCGCTGCGGGTGTCGGCCCGGATCAGGTGACCGACACCGGGACGCTTGATTTCGCATGGAATGGGTTGAAAATCGGCTCTGTTGATTTGCGGGGCAAGGCGGTCAAAAGCCAGATCATCAACCTTGATCTGGAAGGGTTGCGCGCGGCGGTGACCGCCGAGCTTGCCAGATTGGTGGCGGCAAACCCTGACCCTGAAAGCGAGGAAAGCCTGTTTGCCGCGCAGTTTACCGGCTTGGCCGAGGCGCAATGGGGTGTGGTCGCGCGCGAGGTGTATAACCGTGTGCTGAGCCTGCTCAGCGCCAGCGGGTCGACCGATTTCCGCATAAGCGAGGGCAACAAAGGATCTCTTGATCTGATCTTTGAGGCGGGCGCAGCCCCTTGGGGCACCCTTGAGGACGGGGCAGAAGCCCCCGAGGTGATGTTCCGCAGGCTTGGCCTTGCCAGCTTTGATTTCGCCCCGGCAAAAGACGGGAATGCCGCCGCCAACACAACGCTCGACAAGCTGCTGAATAGCGCCGAGAACGCCAAACTGACAGAGCCGCAAAAGCGGTTCCTGCTGGACCAGTTGTTCAATCAGCGGCGCTTTGGCGACAAGGTGGTGTTGGACAGCGCGGCCCTGTTCAACGCGCTGAAACCGGCAGCCGGAAATGTGGATTTCAACGGAATAGAGGCGTTTGCTACATTGGCCGCATGGGCCTATGCGCATGAAATCATGCATACGCTGGGCGCGCCCGATATGTATGACTTTGCCAGCAACACCCGCCTGCCCAATGCGGGCCTGATGGGCCAGCAGGGTGATTTTGTGCTGTCAGCAGAATTGCGCGATATTATCAAGCTCGCCTCTGACAATCCGCAGGCTTATCTGGATATCGAGGTGGATCGTTTGATCGCATTCCTTGGCGAAATGCGGCAGGCTGGCATGCTGAACCGGGGCGACGGCACCGGGCGCGATTACGCCTTTTCACCCTTTACCGGGTCGGTTCCGCTGGTCGGTACGGGTTGGCATGTGCTTGGCCAGGTAGAGAAAATTACCGATGGCCTGCTTTTGATCGAGGCGAATACGGCCCGTACCGCGGCAGTGCGCACCTTTGTTCTGCCCGCCGAGGCAAAGCAGCTTACCTTTACCCTACGCAGCCAGATGACGCAGGTGGCGGGCCAGGTGCCGGACGCGTTCGAGATCGGGTTGCTGAACGCGCTTGGTGAGGCGTTTACGGTGGTTGGCGGGCTTTCCAATACCGATGCCGCGCTGAACCTGCAGGCGGGCGGGCTGTTGCGGCTGGCAAACGGCCTGACCGCAAGCGCGGTTGTCACCACGGCGGATGGCTGGCAAGAGCGGAAGATCGTGGTTGATCTTGCCGCCATAAATGCCGCAGCACAGCTAACATTGTCGTTTGACCTGCTGGGTTTTGGCGCCCGTGATGCGCAGATTGAAATCCTTGATCTGGAATTTGACGTGCCGCCGGTTGAGGATAACCGGCTTCCTGTGGCCATGGGCGGCGGCAGCGCGACCGGGGTTGAGGATACACCGATTGAAATCGACCTGCGCAGCCTGGTCAGTGACCCCGATGGTGACCCGGTTGTTCCGGTGATCGACCGAAACCCTGCGCATGGCACGCTTGCCAAAATCTCGGCCGGTATTTACCGCTATACCCCTGCCGAGAATTTCAATGGCGACGACAGCTTTACCTTTGCGGCCAGCGATGGAAAATCCCTCAGCTTGCCGGTTACCTTTGCAATCCGGGTGACGCCGGTCAATGATGCCCCGGTGATCACCTCGCAGGCTGCGGCATCGGTTGCCGAGGGGCAGGAACTAAGCCTGCAATTGACAGCCACTGACCCGGATGGCGACTCGCTGCACTTCACCCTGATCAGCGGGCCCGCCGGTGCCACACTGACGGCGGATGGCTTGTTGCGCTGGGTGGCGGGGCCTGTTGGTGCGCGTGATTTTCAGGTGACGGTCAGCGATGGTGCGGGGGGCACGGCATCGCAAACCCTGCGTGTGACCGTGACCAACCTTGCGCCCACCGTTACGCTGCAACTGCCTGCCAGCGCTGTTCTGGGCGAATTGGTCACAGCCACTATCGGCTATAGCGATCCGGGCGGGGCAGCGGCGCAACTGAGCATTGATTGGGGCGATGGCACGGTTGAAACCGTTTCGGCGAGCAATTTGCGGCCAGGCCATACCTATGCAGCGCCCGGTGATTATCTGGTGAAAGTGTTTGGCACCGATGCCGCCACGCCAGAAGTATCCGCAAACCTTGCGGTCAAAACGCCGGGGCTGTTTGTATCGGCGCTGACGGCGGGGCCGTGGGGGGTGAATGTACGGTTCAACGCGCCGGTCGATATCGGCCTGCCCAACCCCTATACCTACGCCTCGCGCCCCGGTGAGCCGGTTGATATCTTGCTGTTGGATGCAGACGGTCGCCCGGTGACAGGCAGCCTGTTGCCCGATGCCGACAGCCAGGGCTTTACCCTGATCACAAGCGGCGACGGTCTGGCACCCGGCACCTACCGGCTGCGCCTGACTGGCGATACCATCGGCTGGCGCAGCCAGTGGGATCTGCTTTCCAATGGCCCGCAAGGCTATCTTGAGACAAGTTTTGACATCAGCGAAACCCCGGTACAGGTGTTTTTGCAAGAAGCGATTCAGACCCCCGGCAAGGCGCTTGGCAGTGATGGCCAAGGGCTGGATATTCGGCTTGAACAGGCGGGCGGATTGCGCTCGCTGCTGCTCGCGCTTGATTGGGATGCCAGTTTACTTGATATTCAGGGGCTGGTCAGCGACCTGCCCGGCGTGACGATCACGCGTGAGCTGTGGGGCAGCGGGGCCGCGCATTTCCGTATTCAATTCCTGAACAGCCCGCAGGCAGGCCGCATCGTGCTTGGTCAAATCGAAGGGAAAATGCGGCAAGACATCGCCTATGGCACGATTGGCCGCCCCTTTGGGGTGACCATCCTGGAAATCAACGGCGTTGCGCAAAACATGGCCAGCAAGGCCCGCACTGGGGATCGGGTCATGGCGCTATCTGCGCTTTGGGGCGATGCCACCGGCGATAGCCGCATGGATGAGGAAGACGAGGCCGTTTTTGCGCAGGTTGATCAGCAAGCGATGATGGGGCTGGAGGCTTGGCGCAATATTGATCCGGGGCTGTTGCGGATACAGGCCGGAACGGGCGGAAGCACTGGGGGCAACACCGGAGGAAGCACCGGAGAAGGCACAGGCAGCAACACCAGTGAAAGCGCCGGCGGGAACGCGGGAAGCGCCAGCAGTGGCGGGTCTGCCTCATCATCCCTTGCAAGGTTGATCGGCGGCGCATCTGGCCCTGTGGCCCTGACAAACACTGCCTCGATCGGGCTTTCTGCCAACCTGATCAATGCGGCCTTTGACCCCGTGAATGACCGGGTGTTTTATAGTTCCGACTCCAGGGGGGTGATGTTTGGTGCCGCAACGGTGATCTGCCTTGTGCCAGAGGGGCAAGAGGCCACTGCAGCGCGGATTGCGCAGGCCAAAAAGAACGGGCTCTGCTTTGCCGGCCAGCCGGTGGATCTTGTCGATGAAGATCAGCGCTGGCGACTTGTCGGGATAACCGAGATGACGCCCGGCGCCGACACCCCACCAAAGCGCGAGCGGCGGGACGATGGCAATGTTTGCATTGTCGTAGACACAGAGACCCCCTTCACCGAGGGTCAGATATTCAGCGCTGCCCGCGCCTTGCTGCCCGAGCAAACCGAGGACGGCCCCCCCAAGGTCGAACCCATCGCGCGCCATCGTCAAATGTGCTTTGAGGTGTCGAAACCGGATGTTGAGGTAAAACTGCTGCAAGACACACCGCCCGAGATCACAATCTCAACCGCCAAGCAGGCCGGGGATAGTGCGGTTTTAATGGCGATGGCGTCATTCGTGGCCCTTACAGCCAGCCTGCCAAATGCCAGAACTGGCGAACGCAAGCGGCACGGCAAAGCGCTGGCCTTGCTGGACGAAACCCACCCGCAAGAATGGAGCGCCCATGACTGACCAGACGCAGCCCATGCACAGTGACCCAACCGAACCGCAGCGGCGCATCCGGCTTGAAACCAGCCAGATGAAAAGCAGCTATTGCAATGTGTGCAACGCAACCTCGACCCGCGACGAAGTGGTCTTGAATTTTGGCCTGAACCAAAGCTGGGACCGGCCCGAAGGCGAACTGGAAATCGAGCTTCAGCATCGCGTGATCATGAGCCCGCATGCCGCCCAGAAATTGCGCGAAGTGCTGGATGAGCTTTTGCGCAGCTATGAAACGCGTTACGGCCCGTTGCAGGACTGACACGGTTTGGAAGACGCCGCACAAGCACCGCCAGAACAGCCGGTTATCGCCCCCCCGGCAGACCCGTGGCGCGCCTTTCTGGAGCCGCAAACCGCAGCCGAGTTTCTACGCGGCTGGCTGGCGATTGCCGCCGGGCGGCTGGAACATACCACCGGCGCTGTGTTGTTTTTGCGTGGCGATGGCGGACGGCTTGGGCTTGCCGCGCATTGGCAGATGCCCGCGCAGGATGCGGGCGTCACCACCCTGGCCGAGGCCCTGGCCCGCAGCCCGGAACCCCTGGTGAAACGCGAAGAAACCCGCAGCCTGCTTGGCTATCCGGTCGAGGTCGCGGGTGAATTGCAGGCGGTGCTGGTGTTGCAACTGTCGCACCACCCCGATGGTGCCGCCTTTCGCCGTTTGATGCGGGAATTGCACTGGTCGGGTGGCTGGTTGGAAAACCGCATCTGGCAAGGCCATGCAACCCTTGGCCGCAAGCAGGCAGGTTCGGCGCAACTGGTGCTGCAGCTTTTGTCCGCCACCGCCGAACATCGGCGCTTTGACGGTGCGGCGCTTGCCTTGGTCAATGCCGTGCCGGATGTGACGGGCATGGATCAGGCGGCTTTGGGCACGGTCAAACGGCGGCGCGTGCGGCTAGAGGCAATCAGCCGCATGGCCAGCTTTTCCCGCAGGTCAGAGCGCGCCCGCGCGTGGGAAGCCGCGATGGACGAGGCCTATGCGCAAGGCGATATTGTGGCAATCCCTGCGCCGGATGGGGCGCGGCGCTGTGTTGATGCCGCACATCGTGCATTGGCGCAAGAACTGGGCGCGGCGGCTGTGATTTCTGCGCCGATGATGCTGCACGGGCAGGTTGTCGGCGTTCTGACCCTGGCGCGGGACGCCACCGCAGGCGCGGCGCTGGTGCCTGCCGATGTGCTGGATGATTTGCGGCTGGTCGCGGCGGCGCTGGCCCCGTTAATGGATGCAAAACTTCGTGAAAGGCGGCTGGTTTCAGGCCGATTGCGCGATTTGGCAGGGCGGGCGCTGACAGCCGTTTTTGGCCGCCGCCCCGCCCTTGCGCTTGCGGCCCTTGGTCTGGGGCTGGCCCTTGTTCTGCCGTTCGTCATTACCACCAATCTGCGGGTCGGCGCGGATGCAACTGTTGAAGGCGCGGTACAGCAAACCATCGTTGCCCCGGTTGACGGGTTTATCGCAAGTGCCGGGGTGCGTGCGGGTGATCGGGTTTTGCCGGGGGCGCTGATGGCCCGACTTGATGATCAGGATCTGCGGCTGGAACATGCCGCAGCCACGGCCCGCGCCACCCGCGCCAAGCAAAGCCAGCGTGACGCACTTGCCCTTGGCGACCGAACCGCAAGCGCCGTTGCCAGTGCCGAACTGACCGAAACGCTGGCCACGCTGGATCTGATAAACGCGCAATTGTCGCGGCTGGATATCATCGCGCCGATTGCCGGCCTGGTGGTGTCGGGTGACCTTTCGCAGCGTATCGGCACCCCGGTTCGCCGCGGCGAGGATTTGTTTGAGGTGGCCGCAGAAAGCGGCTGGCGGCTGCGGATAGAGGTGTCGGAATATGATCTTGCGCTGGTCCATCCCGCTGCGACAGGCACGGCGGTTTTTGCCGGTCTTTCCGGCATCGCCGTCCCGTTTGAGGTGACCAATATCGCCGCCGTATCTGACCCCGGCGGCGGTGAAAACCGCTTTCAGGTCGAGGCGGCAGTTACCAATGCGCCCCCCGCCCTACGCCCCGGATTGCAAGGCACCGCCAAGATAGAGGCAGGGCGCAGCACGCTGGCCTGGGTTTGGCTGCGGGGCACGGCGGTTCGCCTGCGGCTTTTCGCATGGCAGTTCTTGCCATGAGCACCGAGTCGCATCACAGCCAGGATTGGTACCGTGTGGCCACAACCGCACCGCGTTTGCGCCAGGGGGTCAATGCCGCGCGCCACATCTATCTGGGGCGGCCGTGGTATGTGATGGCCGATCGCAGCGGCACCAAGGTTCACCGCCTGACGCCCGCCGCCTGGGGCTTTGTCGGGCGGCTGGATGGACATGCGACGGTCGAGGACATCTGGCACGCACTGTCGGAAACCCTGCATGAAGATGCCCCGACTCAGGATGAGATCGTGCATCTGCTGGCAAACCTGCATCAGACCGATTTTCTTGATGGGGCGGCAACGCCGCTGCTGGCCGATCTGCTGGAGCGCCGCGACAAAGACAGCAAGCAGATCTGGAAAAAACTGCTGATGAATCCGGTGTCGATGACGGTGCCCCTGATCGACCCGAACCGGCTTTTGACATGGCTTGCGCGTGCAACCTCTGCACTGCCATCGCTGGTTTGGTGGGGCAGCGGGCTGGGGCTGATCGTGATCGCGCTGATGTTGCTTCCGGCCCATTGGTCAGCGCTGAAAGAGCGCGGGCTGGAGGGATTTCTGGATCTTGAAAACCTCGTGCTGATCGGTTGCATCTATCCGGTTGTAAAGGCCTTTCACGAACTGGCCCACGGCATCGCCACCCGCGCGCGCGGCGGCGAGGTGCATGAAATGGGCCTGATGTTCATCGCCTTCTTTCCCATTCCCTATGTCGAGGCCTCGGCCTCGCTTACCTTTCGGTCAAAATGGGATCGGGCGGCTGTAGCCGGGGCGGGCGTCATGGTGGAACTGTGCATCGCCGCAATCGCCTTTTTGCTGTGGACCTTGGCAGAGCCGGGGATGCTGCGGGTGGTTCTGTTCAACACGATGCTGATTTCAGGGTTTTCAACACTGGCGATCAACGGCAACCCGCTTTTGAAATTCGATGGCTATCATGTGATGTGCGATCTGATCGAGGTGCCGAACCTGTCGCAGCGGGGCAATCAATGGTGGGCGGAAATGGCGCGGGTTCATCTGTTTGGCACGCGCGAACGGGCGCGGGCGCGGATGCCCACGGTACTGTGGGAACGGCTTTGGTTTGCGGTCTATCCGCCTGCGGCGTTTATCTACCGGATTTTCATCTCATTGACGATTGCGCTGTTTGTGGCGACGACCTACCGCGCGATTGGTGCCGTGCTTGCGATTTGGTCGCTGACCCTTTCGCTGATCTGGCCGATCCTCAAAACCACCAAGGCGGCGGTTACCGATGGCCGTATAAGGCAGGCGGGGGGTCGGGCGTGGCAGCGGGCCGCGATGGCGGCAGCGGTGCTGCTGGTATTTGGTCTGGCGGTTCCCTTCCCGCATCGGGCGGTTGTGCAAGGCGTAACCTGGTTGCCCGAAGAGGCGTTCTTGCGGGCCCCGCAAGCGGGCCAGATTGCGGCTTTCACAGCTTCGCATGGCACCCCGGTTTTTGCAGGTGACAGCATCGCCCGGATCGACGCGCCCGAACTTGCCGCCAAACTTGCGATTTCCCGCGCCCAGCTTGCGCAAAGACAGGCGCAATATGACCTTGCGCAGGTCAAGGACCGCGCCAAGGCGGTGCAGCTTTTCGCCACGATCGCGGATTTGCAGCGGCAAGTGGCAGATGCGCAACGCCAAGTTGCGGAACTGCAACTTTTCGCCCCCTTGACCGGGCAGCTTGACCTACCGGGGCGGGTCGCGCCGGTTGGCCAGCACCGGGACCGGGGCGATGTGATCGCCTTTATCCTGCCCAAAGCCGCGCCGGTGATCCGGGTTGCGGTGCCACAAAACCTGATAGAGCTGGTGCGCAGCGAAACCCGCGCGGTAGAGGTTCGCTTTGCTGATGACATCGGCAAAATTCATCCTGCACGGGTGCAGCGCGCCCTGCCAGCGGGCGACAATCGCCTGCCCTCGGCGGTGCTGTCGCTGGATGGCGGCGGGCCGTTTGCCACCGCACCCGATGCGGGCGGCGCAAACCGCTCTGTTACCCGGATATTCGAGCTGGATCTGAGCTTGGCCACGGATATCCGCCCGGCATGGGGCCTGCGTGCCTTTGTGCGGCTAAGCTTTGCCCCCAAGCCGCTTGGCCTGCGCCTGGCCCGCGCCGTTCGAGAGGTGTTCATCAATGCATTCGGTGTTTGACGCGCGCTTTTGGCACATTCGCGACCGCGCGGATACGGCAGAGCCGGAACGCCGCGCCACGCCCCCGCATCTCTCGGATGAGGTGGTGCGCGGTTTTCTGGCACCGCTGCGCCGGGCCGTTATCAGGCCGGGCTTGCTGCGCTGGTTTGAGGTGTGGCAAATCCGGCGCGAAGGGCAGCGCATGGAGGCATTGTCTCCAGAGGCGCTGGCGGCAAAGGTACAGGCCCAAGCCCCAGCGCTTTTGCAAGGCGGCCTGACAGGACCACCGCTGCGGATTGCGATTGCCGGGGTGCGTGAAATGACCTTTCGCCATACCGGAAAACGTCACCACCCGGTACAGATCATGGGCGGGCTTGGCCTGTTGCGCGGCCAGATTGTCGAAATGGCAACCGGCGAGGGCAAGACGCTGACAACCCTGCTTCCGGCGGTGGTGGTGGCGCTGGTCGGGGTGCCGGTGCATGTCGTGACCGTCAATGCCTATCTGGCGGCGCGTGACGCTGAAACCCTTGCCCCGGTACTGAACGCATTCGGCCTTAGCCACGGCCTCATCACCAGTGAAACCGAACACCACCTTCGCCCCGGAATCTATGCGCGCGATGTGGTGTTTTCGACCAATTCCGACATTGCTTTTGATTACCTGCGCGACCGTCTTGCCCTTGGCCGCAGTCGCACGGTTCTGGCCCAGATCGCACAGCGGGTGCTGTCGGCAAACGCGGCCCGCGACGGCCAGCGCATCTTGACGCGCGGGCTTGGGTTTGCGGTGGTGGATGAGGTGGATTCGATCTTGATTGATGAGGCGCAAACCCCCCTGATCATCACGGCGCAACGCCCCGGTGATGACGCGCTGACAGCAGGCGAGGACGCAATTCTGGCGCTTGCCGCCAGTCTCGAGGCAGGGCGCGACTTTACCCTTGATCGCAAGAAACGCAATGTCACGCTTTTGCCCCCTGCCGAAACCATGCTGGCCGGCTTTGTGCCACCCACCGCCGCCCTTGTTCCAGAACCCGCCCGGCGTGAGGCGCTGATACAGGCGCTGTGCGCGATTCACCTTTATATCCGGGATGAGCATTACATTCTGAACGACGACGGGCTGGTGATTGTGGATGAGTTCACCGGCCGCGTGATGCCCGATCGGCAATGGCAATCGGGGCTGCATCAACTGATTGAGGCAAAAGAAAAACTTGATCGTTCTGGCAGGCGCGAAACCCTGGCGCAGATTACCTATCAAACCTTTTTCGCCCGCTATCTTTGGTTTGCAGGCATGACCGGCACCGCAACCGAGGTCGCCCGCGAGTTGCAGCGCAGCCATGGCCGCGCGGTGTTTCGCATTCCGACCAACCGCCCGTCCCGCCGCAAGATGTGGGCCACATGGCTGTTTGGCTCTGACGCGGCACGCTGGCGCGCGGTTGTGGCCGAGGCAAAATCGGTTGCAAGCCAGGGGCGCCCCGTGCTGATCGGTACCCGCTCTGTCGCGGCATCGGAACATGTCGCAACCTTGCTGCGCGGCGCAGGGCTGGCACCGCAGGTGTTGAATGCCCGCCAGGACGCGGATGAGTCGGCTTTGATTGCCGAAGCAGGCACTGCGGGGCGCATCACTGTTGCAACCAATATGGCCGGGCGCGGCACCGATATTCCTGTCGGGCCAGCGGTAGAGGCACGCGGCGGGCTGCATGTCATATTGACAGAGTTTCACACCGCAGCCCGCATTGACCGTCAGCTGATCGGCCGGGCCGCGCGACAGGGGCAACGCGGGTCTGCGCGCGCCATTGTTTCCCTCAACGATCCGCTTTTTCTTGATAATGTGCCGGGGCGCGTGGGTTTGATCCGGTCTTTGACCATCGGCTATCGCGGCAGGCTTTTGGGGCTGTTGGCAGAGGTATTGCGCAAACGGGCACAAAACCGGGCCGCAGCACAGGGGCGCAGACGCAGGCGAGAAACCGTTCAAAGGGCAGAACGGCAGCATAAGGCGCTTGGCTTTCGACCGGATAATATCTGAAGGCGCGGTGGCGGTTTCGGATGCCGATCACCGCCGCCTTGGTGCCAGACTGGGATCTGACTGCTTTTGCGGCGATAGAATTGACTGTGCCGTATCACTTTTGAAAAACACGGGTGCAAGTCTGCCGCGGGTCTGCGTATAAATTGAAGGCGTAAGACTATTGCGGGGAGCAGATGCGGCAAATTTTTTCAGGGGCGCAGATATTCGACGGAACGCAACTTTTGTCGGATCACGCATTGATCGTGGAAAACGGGGTGATTACCGGGCTGGAAAAGGCGGCACCGGGGCCGGGCACCTTTGACGGCGGCGTTTTGGCGCCTGCCTTTGTCGACCTGCAGGTGAACGGCGGTGGCGGGATCATGTTGGATGGTCAGGCCGATGCCGGTCGGATTGCGGCGATCTGTGCGACCCATATCTTGCTGGGCTGCGTGGGTGTGTTGCCAACCTTGATTACCGATAGCGCCGCTGCAACCCGCCGCGTTATCGCCGCCGGGATCGAGGCGGCGCAAGCCAATGTTCCGGGCTTTCTGGGCCTGCATCTGGAAGGCCCGCATCTGGACCCAATCCGCAAGGGTGCGCATGATCCGGCACTTATCCGCCCGATGGATGAGGACGATCTGGCGCAGCTTGTTCAAGCCGCACAGGCGCTGCCGGTGCTGATGGTCACTGTTGCGCCGGCCTCGGTAACGCTGGCGCAGGTGCGGGCCCTGTGCAATGCAGGCGTTATTGTAAGCCTTGGCCACTCTGATTGCAGCTTTGATGTGGCCTGTGCCTATATTGCGGCAGGGGCGCGAAGTGCCACGCATCTTTACAATGCGATGGCCCCGATTACGGCCCGCAATCCGGGGCTTGCAGGGGCGGTACTGGACAGCAGCATCGCGGCAGGCCTTATTGCCGATGGCTATCATGTGGCACCGGCCGCCCTGCGCCTTGCGATGGCCGCGCGCCCCAAAGGCCTATACCTCGTTTCGGATTGCATGGCCTTTGCCGGAACCGCTTTGACGGAAATGGTGCTGGGCGGGCGGCGTATTCTGCGCCGGGATGGTCATTTGACGCTGGATGATGGCACCATCGCCGGGGCTGATCTGCGGTTGGATCAGGCCATTGCGGTCATGATAAATCAAGCCAGGGTGGCGCCTGCACGCGTCCTTGCCATGGCCACCTCGACGCCAGCAACCCTGATCGGAATGGACAAGAGCCTGGGCCACCTTGTACCGGGGCGGCGGGCAGATCTGGTCTATCTGGATGCCGATTGGCAGCTTTCCAAAGTGTGGTGGGGCGGCGTTACGCTTTAGCCTTGAACCTGGCTGGCCTGTCGCTGCCTGAAATAAACGATTTCAACGCGTTATGGGGTTGGCCCTGTTTCAAGTCAAAGGCGAAATGCCGCCTGCGGCCGAAGGCTGTGCCTTGGTTTTTAGGGTTTGAACCCGTTCTGAAATAGAGAAAGGGTTGCCTTTTCAGGCAACCCTTTCCGAGTTTCAAGGAGATGGGCCAGTTAGGATGACAAGCCCAATCAATGGTTTGTTTCACCAAGGTCTATCCCCGGCCAACACCCCGACTGACTGTCCCGACACCTCTCTCCAACATCACTCTAGACACTGGATCACCTCCTTTCAAATACGTTGCCGATAAACAGAGCCTGCCACAAAATTTCAGTTTGTCAAAAGCTTTTTTGGCGGTTCAAACCTGAATTTCTTCACAACTCTTGCTGTGCGGCCATTTCTTTCATCGGTTGTGGGTTTACAGCATTTCGGCAAAAAGCCTGTATCGCCGAACCACCCCAGCGTTTCGGCTTTGCCTGCGCAAGCCTTCTGAACGCCCTCCGCTTAAGAGCCGCCGCCAAGGCCGTTTCGCCAGATCAGCCCATGGCTTCCAGACAATGCCGCCGGAATGCGCGCTTCAACATATCCAGTTCTGCCCGAAGCAAATCCAGCTCGGCCCGGATATCATCTTCCATCGCGACGCCGGTGATGATGGTGAAATGCCCCAGCTTATCGCCCGAACCGGCATCGCGGATCAAAAAGGTTTGCACCCCTTCACAAAGCACCTCAACCGGGATCGGCACGCGCACCGCCCAATCGCCGGGGCGATCAGGGATCTCGATCAGGCTGATGCCTGCAACCGGGGCTTCCAGATGCCACACTTCCAGCGCGGGCTGGCCGGACACCCCGCTTAGCACACCTTCCCACACGCCCGCCCGCAGCCGTGTCTTGACCAATCTGGCCTCAGCCATCTTGCCACCCCATCCTTGCCCGCCTCATAATTCCGCCCTTGGCCTGCGCGAAAACGTAACGTCATGCAGGGTAATCTGGTTCATCTGCGGGCTTTCAAAGATCAGATCAACCCAGATCCGCTCGGCACGTTTTTCGTTCAGCTTTGTATAGGCAAGGTCAAACTCTACCGTCACTTCTGCCTCATTCAGCGGTAATTCGCGCACCACCTGTTCCACATTGGGGCCGTGTTTGATGTTCAACCGTGCAAAAATTTCCAGCGGCTTTTCCATTGCGACAACCGTATCCAGTCGAATCAAATGTGTCAGACGCAGCCCCTCAACGGCCTCGGGGGGCAGTTCCAGCACCAGTGACAGGAACGAGCCATCAAAACGAAACACATCCATCCGCACGCCAAAAGGGGCCAGATCCGTATCGCGGGTGTTGCGAACCTGACGAACAGTCAATTCGCTATGGCGGCAATCATGAAATACCGTCACGCCGTCACAAAGCATCGTCTTGTTTGCCACACTGGAAAACCCCGGCACCGCAATAGGGCCCTTCCACAGCGTCGGCCGCCAGGCCCAATCTGTACCCATCGGCTTTCGAAAGGCGTCAGAGCCCATGACCGGCAGCGCAAGTTGATATTCGGCCGAATGGATCACCCGATCAAGATTGCGCCGCAACAACAGGGCTTGGTTGCGATAGCGCCGCAGGCTGTAAAAATCCATCCCATCCGCGCCATCGGCAAGCCTGCGCCAGCGTCGCAGCGCGCTGCGATGCACAAGCCGGTCAATCAGGCGGTCGCGTCGTTTTGTCATAGCTTATGGTGCCACTCGGGAACTGGATCACGCGAATTGTTGACCATATGGAAACGAACTCTCTATTCAACCAAAACTTTCAAACTGTCAGCCCGAACGATATCGCCGGCAAAAAACCACCGCAGACGGGCAAGAGGCCATCACGACCCGTTGGCCCGGCGCATCGCATCGACAAAACGCGTGACAAGCCTGCGGCCATCGGTCTGCGGAATTTCTGTACCGCTGCGTGGCCGCACCGAAAGCGTGACCAGGCGACCGCTGCTTTGCATCAATGCCCGCCAGGAATCGTTGGATTTGCCTTTGCTTTGGCGGGTCAGGCGCAACACCACGGCCCCCTTGTAATCTGCAACCTCATGCACGCTGATCGCGTCCGTATTGCCCGCCCCCCGCAGCGCAGCCTGCCCTTCAGAGGTTTCAAAATAAGGCGCCATAAGGTCGCGCTTCAGGGTAATGCCTGCCGCACTTCCCTCGCCACCGATCGTTGCGGCCAGAATAGGGCCTTTTTCGCCGCTACAAGGGGCGAAGGCCACAAAATCGGCCCCCGCAAGCCTTTGTTGCGTGGTTGAAACCGGGCAAAAACCGGATGGCCCAACCAGTTCCAGCCCGCCAAGCGAAAGCGATTGGCGCACAGCCCCCTGCCCGCCCCCCGCCGTGGCATCGGGCATGACACAGCCCGACACCAGCAACGGCAGAAGAAGAACCGTCTTACTGATCCATGTAGACATGGCGCTCTTCCTTTGCGCCGGGATGGGTAACGGCACCAAGCCGCGCGCCCCCCACCAGCCGCGCGTATTTCCATAGCGCACCGCTGTCATACTCGGTTTGGCGCGGGCCTTTCCAATTGGCTTTGCGCGTGGCCAGTTCCGCATCGCTCAAAGCGACCGAAAGCTCGCCTGTGATTGCGTTCAGTGTGATCATATCGCCGTTTTGCAACAGCGCAATCGGGCCACCATGCGCCGCCTCGGGGCCGACATGGCCAACGCAGAAACCGCGCGTCGCGCCCGAAAAACGACCATCAGTGATCAGCGCCACCTTTTTGCCCATGCCCTGACCCGAAAGCGCCGCTGTGGTGGACAGCATTTCGCGCATACCGGGGCCGCCTGCGGGGCCTTCATTACGGATGACGATAACCTCGCCTTCCGCGTATTGCCGCGCCTTCACAGCCTCAAACGCGTCTTCTTCACATTCAAACACGCGGGCGGGGCCGATAAAGACCTGCTGTTCCTCGGTCATGCCAGCGACTTTCACAATCGCGCCTTCAGGGGCCAGGTTGCCCTTCAACCCGACAACGCCGCCGGTTTTGGTGATCGGGGTGGACACAGGGTGGATAACGCGGCCATCGGCCTCACCCTGAATACGGTCCAGTTCCTCGCCCATCGACCGGCCCGTCGCGGTCATGCAATCTTCGTGCATCAGGCCCGCCTTGCGCAGCTCTTTCATCACAACCGGAACGCCGCCCGCCTCATACAGGTCTTTGGCCACATATTGGCCACCGGGCTTCAGATCGACGAAATACGGCGTGTCGCGGAAAATTTCGCAGACGTCGAACAGATCAAAATCAATCCCCGCCTCATGCGCAATCGCGGGCAGGTGCAGCCCGGCGTTGGTTGACCCGCCGGTGCAGGCCACGACCCGCGCGGCGTTTTCCAGCGATTTGCGGGTTACGATATCACGCGCGCGGATATTCTTTTCGATCAGATTCATCACAGCAACGCCTGACGCCTCGCCGTATACATCGCGCGACTCATAAGGGGCCGGCGCGCCAGAGGAGTTCATCAGCGCAAGGCCCAGCGCTTCGGACACGCAGGCCATGGTATTGGCGGTAAACTGGCCGCCACAGGCACCCGCCGAAGGGCAGGCGATACGCTCCAGAATTTCCAGCTCGGCGTCTGTCATGTTCCCGGCCTGGTGCTGGCCCACCGCCTCAAACACATCCTGCACGGTGACATCTTTGCCATTCAGGCGGCCCGGCAGGATCGACCCGCCATAGATAAACACCGACGGCGTGTTCAACCGCACCATCGCCATCATCATACCCGGCAAGGATTTGTCGCAGCCCGCAAGGCCCACAATCGCGTCATAGCAATGGCCGCGCATGGTCAATTCAACCGTGTCGGCAATCGCTTCACGGCTGGCCAAGGATGAACGCATGCCCTCATGGCCCATCGCAATACCATCAGTCACGGTGATGGTGGTAAATTCGCGCGGGGTGCCGCCGCCTTTTTTCACGCCGCCTTTGACGGCCTGTGCCTGACGATTCAGCGAGATGTTGCAAGGTGCCGCCTCGTTCCAGCAGGTCGCAACGCCAACCCACGGCTGGTGAATCTCTTCCTCGGAAATGCCCATGGAATAGAAATACGACCGGTGCGGCGCACGCGACGGCCCCTCGGTCACATGGCGGGATGGAAGTCTGGATTTATCGAAACGGCTGTTAATCATGGCTGGTCCTCCGGGAAATCGCTTGGACAAAGGGATAAAGCGGCTGTGCGAAAGGGGCAAGACGTGAATGCAAGCCATTGCCCGCACACATGGGATTTGACGAAAGAAAGGCAGGCAAAAGCCGCGGTGGCATGGCTTGATCGACTGAAAAAGCTGGAACAACCCCGGTTGTCGCGACATTTCTTCGCACGCGGTTTCCCTGTATCGCAAGACTGGCCGCTTTCATGCCCCCCAACGCCTGGGCCAGCACGCGGCGTTTGATAGGCCACAAAAGGGCCAAGGACCGGCCAGCGCGCCCCCAAAAGACAGGGCAAGGGTTGCGACGGTTTTGCCGTGGCTGGCCCCTTGATCCGATGACCGTCTGCCTGTCACTCCACAAAAAATCTGCTGTCGAAACTGCCCTTTATCGGGCGGCAGGTGTTGCTGTCAACGGTGCTGCCATAGTCTGGGGAAAAGCAAAGCTCTCCCACAAAGTTACCCGCTGCACGGCCTTCCTTATCCGTGAAATCAAGCGTCGTGAAGGTGACGCTGGCGGGTGTCGGCGCGCCATCGGAAACCCAATATTCACCACCTTTTGGCGAATAGCTCAGGGTTATCTCCATCGGCACCGTCTGTGGCCCCGGCACTTCGACCATAAAGGATGCGCTGATATCAAACCTGCTGTTGTCACGCTGAAACCCGCTGAGGTTAAGCAATGACATGCCGCCGCCAAGCAGCATAAAATAGGCGGTTGGGGATACTTCGCCATCCTGTGAGGCGATGACGGTGGGCTGCGCGATGCTTTCCTCACCGAATGTGGCGTGAAGGCTGCCGATCTCCTCGATCTCAAAGGCCAGAACAGGAAGGGCGAAAACGCTGAGGGTGAAAAGAAGCGGTACGAATTTCATGACTCACTACACCTCCAGAATGGATCTGCTTGGGGTTCTCTCTGTCAAAGGGCTTAAATATACCCATGGGCAAGTTGACCCCGCAAAACCCATTGTGTCAATTATGTTTCGCGTTTTGGGTGGGGCTGATCAGCATGACAAGAGCCAGAGTCAGGCCAGAGTCAGGGCTGCACCATCGCTGCATTCCATTCCTCCAGAAACCGCTTGCGGGTCACACGGTCAAGATTGGCCAGAAGGCCGGGATCAAGGCGGATCGGGCGCAGATGTGGTTTGCGCTCAAAGGCGGCGGCTTCAACCGAGGGCAGGCCTGCCCCTTCCGAGACCAGCGCCTGCACCCGTGGCGACAGCAGGTGGCGGATGAAATCCTCTGCGCCGTCTGGGTTTGTGGATTGGTGCGGAATCAACGCGGTACGCAGCAAGGTCAGGGTAAAATCCTCAAGCTCGATCACCTGATACCCGGCATGGCCCCCGGCCAGCGCATAAGAGCCCAGCACATTGTAACCCACCATCAACCGCCCCGTATCCAGATCTGCGATCATGTCGGATGAGCAGCAATACAGCCGCGCGTCCAGCCGCCCCATTACCTCGGCCAGCCGCCAGAACGTATCTGACAGCCGTGCATCCTGCGCCGCAAACAAATAGCCCGCGCCCGAAATCGCGGGGTCATAGGTGCCAACACGCCCGCGAAACCGGTCAGGGTTGTCACGCAGCAGCGCGATCAGGTCACGACGCGACCGGGGTGCGGCCTCATCCGGGGCCAGTGCGCCTTGGGCCAACAGCAGCACCACGGGTTCTTGCGCCACCGCCACCAGTAAATCACGCCAGCGCGCCCAGCCCGGTTGCGATGCCATCACGTCAGAAGGCAGCGGCAGGGCAAAGCCATCATTGGCCAGTTTGATCTGCAAATCCATGGCCGAGGAAATCACCACATCAAAGACAGCGGCCTCTTCGGCAATGGCGCGGTACACCTCTTGGCTGGAGGCCACGACATAGCGCAGGCCAAGGTCAGGGTTGCTATCCAGATAGGCGGTGATCACGGGTTCCAGAATGGCAATATCAGTGGTTGACAGCACGGTAATTTCTGCTCCGCCCGTGGGGCCGAAATGGCGTTCATCCTCAATCTCATAGGCTTGGCCCATACGGGCCAGCGTTATGACAAGGCCAAAGGCAAGGATAATGCCGCGCATGTGCCACCTCCATCGCGTGGGGTCAGGGAAAAACTGCCGCCCATTGCGCCCGCCGCCTCGGCCACAATCGTCAGCCCAAGCCCCGAGCCTGCCACATCGGCCACATTGGTACCACGGCGAAAGCGGCGTTTCAGGCGGTCATGCGGCACCCCATCAAGCCCGCGCCCCCGGTCCGACACGGTGATCCGGGCCATGGTACCGCACGCAGCCGCCCGAACATCAATTACCGTTTCATCGGCCGAGTATTTGATCGCATTGTCCAGAATGTTGCGCAAGGCCGCCTCGATCAGAACCACATCCCCCACGGCGGGCAGCGGGCCGTCAATGCGCAGTTGCAAGCCGATATCCTTCATTTCGGCTGCCGGGGCCAACCGCGCCACAAGTGCCCGCGTCAGATCGGCCAGATCGACGGCCGCCCAATCGGCCTGATCGGCGCGGTACAAGACCGTGGCATGGTCCAAAAGCTGGCCGGCAGAGCGCGCGGCATCATCCGCTGATCGGATCAGGGCGCGCAGCCGGGCCCGCGTGCCCTCTTCGCCCGATTGGCGCAGGGCGAGTTCGGCATCATTGCGCATCACGGCCAAGGGTGTGCGAATGTGATGCGCAGCCTCGGCGATGAATGTCTCGGTCTGGCTGAGCGTGCCGCGCAACCGGCCGATAAAGCTGTTCAACGCAGTGACAAAGGGCGCAAATTCCGCTGGGGCTGCATGAAGTACCGGGCGCAGATCGCGCGGGCCACGCCGGCCCACCGCCTCGGCCAGACGGTCGATGGGGGAAAACAGGCTGCGCGCGACAAACAGGGACAGTGGAATTGCCACAAAAAACACCAAAAGGCCCAGCGCCGCCGCCCGGTTGCCCAGATTGGCCGCAATTGCCCCCTGCCCCTCGCGGGTTTGGCCCAGCAAGATCAGCGCCGGGGCCGCGCGCCCATCAACCCGCACCGACCGGGCGACAGCGGCAATCCGCACGTCAAACTCACGAAACGGCACGGTATAAAAGATCGGCGCAAGGGCGGAGGGCGGCATTTCGGGGGGTGGCAGATCTTCATAGCCGGTCACGGTTTGGCCCGCCACATCAACCCGGTAAAAGATACGCTCCTCGCCCATGGCCGCCAGCATTGAAAAGGTGCCGGGGGCGATAGCAATCACCAGCCCCCCCTCGGCGCTGCGCAGCTCTTCTGCCATGGCCTACGCGGCGGCCCCCAAAACCGCGTCCAGCGTAGCCTCGGAGGCGCGTTCGGCCCCGACCCGCACCGCAAAATACAGCGAAAGCGCCAGAACCGCCGATAACGCCAGCAATTGCCAGATCAAGCGACGGCGCAGCGATGGCAGGCGCGCCTGCTTACCCATCGGTCAGCCGATAGCCAAGGCCGCGCACCGTTTCAATCCGTGCACGACTACCCGCCAGTTTCTTGCGCAACCGGCCGACATAGACCTCTATCGCATTGTCGCTGACGGATTCCGAAAAGGAGAACAACCGATCAACCAGATGTTCCTTGGATAGAATCCGCCCCGGAGCATTCAAGAACAGTTCCAGCAAGCGCATCTCGCGCGAGCGCAGGTCGCGCGTTTCCTGCCCGATGGTCAACGTCGCGGCCATGGGATCAAATGTCAGGTCGGCAAAGCTGCGCAGGATTTGTGCAGCCCCCCCGCGACGGCGCAAAACAGCGCGGCATCGCGCCTCCAGCTCGGCAAAATCAAAGGGTTTGGTGATATAATCATCGGCCCCTGTATCCAGCGCATCCACCCGGTCGCGCACGGATGAGCGGGCGGTCATAACGATCACCGGGGTCTGGCGTTCGGCGCGGCGGTGGCGGGCCAGAAAATCGCGGCCATCACCGTCGGGCAGCATGATATCCAGCAAGATCAGGTCATAGACCGCAACGGCCAGAAACCCCTCCGCCTCGGCCAGCGTGGCGGCACAATCCACGCCATGCCCATCCAACCCCAATCGCGCAGCGACCGAGGCAGAAAGATCGGCGTTGTCCTCGACCAACAAGAACCGCAAAGCCCACCCTTTTCACATTGAGTACAATTATTTTGCGCCGTGACAGGTTGGTGTCAGCTTTCCAGCTTTGAGTTGCTCTCGCAAGCCCAAACGCCATGCGGCGCCGGGCTGATGCCCTAATCACAAGTCTTGGGAGGACTATCCATGTCAATCACAACCCGCGCGCTGTCACTTGGCGCCTTTGGCCTTTTGGCCGCGACCACCTCGGCGCTTGCCACTGAATGTATCGCCCCGGCGAACCCCGGCGGCGGCTGGGATTTCACCTGCCGCCAGATCGCCAACATCTTGTATGAAACCAAGCAGATCGACGCGCCGATGGTTGTGACCAATATGGCGGGTGCCGGTGGCGGCGTGGCCTATACCTATGTCGTGACTGACCGCAACGACGACGCCGACCTGATTGTCGCTGCGTCTTCGGCCACCACCACACGTCTGGCGCAAAACGCCTTTGCCGGGGCGACTGCCGATCAGGTGCGGTTCCTTGGCGCCATCGGCGGGGATCCGGGCGTGATCGTTGTGGCCAAAGACAGCCCGTTCCAGTCGCTGAACGATATGGTTGAGGCGATCAAGGCCGATCCCGGCTCTGTCGCGTTTGCGGGTGGCTCGGCTGTGGGCGGCTTTGACCATATGAAACCCTTGCAGGTGATGAAGGCCGCAGGCTTTGATGACATCACCAAGATCAAGTATATCGGCGTTGATGGTGGCGCAGATGCGATCACCCAGACCGTTGGCGGCTTTACCCAGGCCATGACCGGCGACATGTCGGAAATTGTCGGCTTTATCAAATCGGGTGATGTGCGCGCACTGGCTGTCCTGACCGAAGAGCGGGTTCCGGGGTTTGAAGACATTCCAACAGCCAAGGAACAGGGCTTTGACGTGATCGCCGTGAACTGGCGCGGGCTGTATGTGCCAAAGAACATTTCCGATGAACAGTTCAACGCCTGGGCTGAAAAGCTAAAGGTGGTTGCCGAATCCGAACAGTGGCAAAAGTCGATGGCCGACAATGGCCTTGCCCCTTTCACCAAGATCGGCGGCGATTTCCAGTCCTGGGTTGATGGCGTGATTGCCGACACCGTCACCATGTCCAAGGAAATCGGGGTTATTCAATAATGTCCGCAGACCGCATCTTTGGTGGGGTCATGATCGTTCTGGCGCTGGGGTATATCCTCAGCGCCATGAACATCCAGTCCTCGTTCATGACCGATCCGGTCGGGCCGCGGGTGTTTCCGTATCTGGTGGCGGGCGTGGTGATGATATGCGCACTGGCCATGATGCTGCGCCCCGATCCGAATGGCGAATGGCCGGGCCTGTCGATGCTTGCAAAGCTGGCATTTGCAACGGCCGTTCTGGTGGCCTATTCCTATACAATCCGGCCTTTGGGGTTCATTTTTCCCACAACCATCGCCGCCGGGATCATCAGCTATATGATCAACCCGCGCCCTGTTTCCGCTGCACTCAGCGGGCTTGGGTTGGGTATCGGGCTGTACGTTTTGTTCAAAACCATCCTTGGTCTGGGCCTGCACGCCCTGCCCCGCGCCCTGATGGGCTGACAGGAACATCACATGGATATTCTTTCTAACCTGGCCCTTGGGTTCAGTATCGCGCTTTCGCCCTGGACGCTGCTGCTGGCCGTGATCGGTTGTTTTGTTGGCACCATCATCGGCGCGCTGCCGGGGCTTGGCCCGTCAAACGGCGTGGCGCTGCTGATTCCGATTTCGTTTTCGATGGGGCTGGATGCGATTTCGGCGCTGGTTCTTTTGACCTCGGTTTACTACGGCGCGATGTATGGCGGGCGGATCTCATCCATCTTGCTGAACATTCCGGGCGACGAGCCTGCAATGATGACCTGCCTTGACGGCTATCCGATGGCCAAACAGGGGCTTGCCTCGGATGCTTTGGTGATTTCGGGCGTTGCGTCTTTCGTCGGGGCCTTTCTGGCCACTGTGGGTCTGATGCTGCTGGCACCGCTGCTGGCGCGGGTCGCGTTCAGTTTCGGCCCTGCCGAGTATTTCGCGCTGTATATGCTGGCGTTTTGTACGCTTGGCGGGATCGGATCAAGCAATCAGGCCAAGGCAGCGCTTGCCGCAGCGCTTGGGCTTGGTATCGCGATGATCGGCATGGATAAAACCACGGGGATGCCGCGCTTTACCTTTGGCGAGCTGCATTTGATGGACGGGGTTGATTTTCTGGTCGCCATCGTTGGTCTGTTTGCCGTCGCCGAGGTGTTTCACTTCATTGAAACCCATGGGCGAGACAGTGCCATCGGCGTCAAGCTGGGCAAGATCACGATCAACTGGAAAATGCTGTGGTCTACCCGCTGGGCGATGCTGACCGGCACCGGCGTTGGCTTTTTGGCGGGCATCCTGCCGGGTGCGGGGGCGTCCTTGGGGTCGTTCCTGGCCTATATGACGCAAAAGGCAGCCTCGCCAGCGCATGAAAAGGCCAGCTATGGCAAGGGCAACCCAAAGGGCGTGGCCGCCCCCGAAGCGGGCAACAATGCCGCCGCGGGTGGCGCGCTGATCCCGATGCTGACGCTGGGCGTGCCGGGGTCGGGCACTACGGCGGTGCTGCTGGCGTTGCTGCTGACGCTGAACATCACACCGGGGCCGCTGCTGTTCACCGAACGCCCCGAAGTGGTCTGGGGCCTGATTGCGGCGCTGCTGATTGCCAACTTTGTGCTGTTGGTGATGAACGTGCCGATGGTAAAAGTGTTCGTGAAAATCCTGCAAGTGCCAAGCTGGATCTTGCTGCCGGGTGTGACGATGGTGGCCTTTGTCGGTATCTTCTCGCTGACCGGGTCTTCCTTTGATATGCTGCTGATGGTTGCCTTTGGCGTGCTGGGCTGGGTTTTTCGCAAGCTGTCGATACCAACGGTGCCCGTGATCCTTGGCATTCTTCTGGGCAACTCGATGGAGGATAACCTGCGGCGCGCCATGGTGCTTTCGGATGGCGACTGGACCTATCTGTTTTCCTCGCCTATCTCGATCGGGCTGTGGTTGGCGGCGGCTTTGGGGTTTGTAGCCCCCATTCTGTTGCGCGGGGTCTTGAAAAAGCCGGCACTTCCCGCGCATGACGACATGAGCAGTGATTAAAGGGGGCTGACAATGCCAACGCGTGTACTTGTGCCTTCGGGCGTTCTTTGCCTTGGGTTTGACCGCGACGCGCTGGCGCGCGGCGTGGCCATGCGCCCCGACATCATCGCAATTGATGGCGGATCAACCGACTCGGGCCCGTTTTCCCTTGGTGCGGGGCAATCAAAATATTCCCGCGCCGTGACCAAATCGGAATGGCGCGATTTGATGCTGGCGCGGGCGCAGGCAGGTGTGCCGCTGATCATCGGCACCGCGGGCACCTGCGGCACCGATGCGACGGTGGACTGGATGTATCAGATCACGGTTGAGCTGGCAGCAGAGCTGGGCCAAACCCTGCGCGTGGCGCGGCTGTATTCCAGCCAACCGCCCGCCCGCGTGGCGCAAGCCTTGCAAGACGGCCAGATCACACCGCTGACCCCGGCACCGCAGATTGATGCGGATGCGCTATTGGCAATGACCAATATCGTGGCGCTTGCCGGGGCCGAACAGATCCAGGCGGCGCTGAACACCGGGGCCGATATTATCATCGCAGGCCGCACAACCGACACCGCCACCATCGCCGCCCTGCCCCTGCTGCGGGGCGACCATGCGGGTGCGGCCTGGCACGGGGCCAAGATTGCCGAGTGCGGGGCCTTGTGTTCGACCAACCCCACCTCGGGCGTGATCGTGGTCGATTTTGACGAAACCGGCTTTACGGTAGAGGCGATGCACGAGACAGCCCTGTGTACCCCGCATTCGGTTTCGGCCCATATGCTGTATGAAAACACCGATCCTTTTGTCTTGTACGAGCCTGGCGGCCACCTGGATGTCACCACCGCACGTTACCGCGCCCTTGATGCGCGCCGTGTGCGCGTTGAAGGCTCTGCCTGGGTGCCGGGGCGCTATACCGTCAAACTTGAAGGCGCGCAGATTGCGGGGTATCAGACCACCATTCTGGCCGTCTTGCGCAGCCGCCATTATGTTGCCAATGCCAGCGCCTGGGTGGACAAGCTGACCACCCATCTGAACACCACGATCGCCCGCCGCATGGGCCTTGACCCCAGCCATTACACATTGGAATTTCGGCTGATCGGCGTGGACGCAGCGCTTGGCAATCAGGAAAACCGCAGTGGCAGCCCGGTCGAAGTGGGCGTGTTGGGCATCGTTACCGCCCGCACACAAGCGGAAGCGGCCGAGATCGGCAAGCTTATCAACCCCTTTGTGCTGCATTATCCGCTAACCGAGGATGAAGAATTGCCAACCTTTGCCTTTCCCTATTCCCCTGCCACCACAGACCGGGGCGCATTGTACGAATTTGCGCTGAACCATGTGATGGGCCTCGATGATCCAATGGCGGCCTTTCGCCTTGTTGTAGAGGAGGTGGGCGCATGACCTTGGGCGAACAGGTATTGAAGGTACGGTCCAAGAATGCCGGGCCGTTCTGGGTGACCATAGATATTTTCTGCGGCTCGCCCGAGGTCTATCAGCGGATCATGTCGCAGATCGACACCAGCCGGGTGGCCGCGCTGTTTGATACGCCGCTGCAATTGGTCCGGCGGTTCGACATTGCCGATCTGCATGTGATCAAGTTCTCGATCCCGCGGCCGGTGGTGCAGGGCAGCCGCAGTGACCGCGACATGCATGGCGCGCAATGGGCCTGCCTGCTGGAAGAAATGCCCCTGTAACCAACGCCACCCTGCCCCCGGCAAAAGTGATCTGGCCAGAGCCTTCCGCTAACCGCATAGGTTGCGGTATCAATGGCATGCCTACGCTCTGCCACGTTTCACGGGAAAACAGATGTTGCCCCACAGATGGTAACGGGGGCGAGGCATGCAGCCCCGTGCGGGGTATTGCGTAAACCCCAAAGCTGCTGGCCTGCGGGCGGGAAAGGGTGCCGGGGTTGGTTACCCCCCCCGCACCCTCCTCACAAGGCTTAACCGGGAGTTGAAGAAACGCCCACCTGCGCCGGCCGCAACAGGCGGTCATGCAGCAAAAAGCCCTCGGTCATAACCTGTATGATCTGGCCCGCTTTGGTCCCTTGGACCGGTGCTTCAAACATCGCCTGATGGAACTGGGGATCAAATAGATCGCCGATTTCGGGGATCACCGGGGTAACATTGTGTTTTGACATCACGCTGAGAAGTTCGCGCAGGGTGAGTTCAACACCCTCAATCAGGGCGGCAGCATCGGCACGGTGCTGATCGGTTGCGGCATTCAGGCCGCGGCGCAGGTTGTCATAAACCGGCAGCAGATCTCGCGCAAGCTTGGAGCCGCCGTATTGCTCGGCCTCACGCCGATCCCTCTCGCCGCGTTTGCGCGAGTTTTCAGCATCTGCAAGCGCGCGCATGAAACGATCGCGAAAATCATCGCGCTCGGCGCGCAGCGCCTCCAGCTCATCCATTGGGGCGGCGCCACCAAATTCGGACATATCAATTTCAGTCTCTGCCGCGTCCTGGGTGTTGGTTTTGGCTGCCTGTTCGTGGGCCATGTCGTCTTTCCTTATTTCAGTCATCCTGTCTCATCCTCTTGTGCGGTCGGATATAAGCCGCCCGACAAGCTGCGCCGTATAGTCTACGATGGGGACGATACGGCCATAATTCAACCGTGTCGGACCAATCACACCCACGGCGCCGATGATCTTTCGATCAGCGTTCATATAGGGGGAAACGACCAGAGACGAGCCCGAAAGTGAGAACAACTTGTTCTCAGAGCCAATAAAGATACGAACGCCTTCACCCTCTTCCGTCAGTTCCAGAAACTCGGCAATATCGCGCTTGCGTTCCAGGTCATCAAAGAGGTGGCGAATGCGTTCAAAATCCAACGCCTCGGTCGTGCCGTCCAGCAGATTTGACCGGCCACGCACAATCAGACGCTCGCTTTGCTCACCGGCATTTTCCCACAACACCAGGCCAGTTTCGACAAGTTGCTGCGCCAGAACATCAATTTCCTGGCGCCGGGTTTTAATCTCGGCGGTCACGGTTTTGCGCAGCTCGGACAGGGTTTTGCCCTCGGCCAGCGCATTCAGAAAGTTTGCCGCCTCGCGCATCGAAGATGGGGTTTGGCCCGGCGGCGGCGTAAAGACCCGATTTTCGACATGGCTGTCGGCAAAGACCAGAACGACAAGCGCGCGATCGGCACCAAGGCTGACAAATTCGATATGCCTGATCGGCGCTTCGTGTTTTGGCGAAAACACAAGACTGGCACCCTGCGTAAGGCCAGACAAAGTAGAGCCGATCCGGTCAAGAAGCGTTGCAACATCGGATTGCGCATTCCCCAACGTCGCGTCAATCAAATTGCGGTCCTCGGACGCAACCTCGCCCACCTCAAGCACACCATCAACGAAAAGGCGCAGGCCGATCTGTGTGGGAATGCGACCCGAGGACGTATGCGGACTGCCAAGAAGCCCGAGGTATTCAAGATCTTGCATCACGTTGCGGATTGTCGCTGCGCTGATCTTTTCGGACATTGTGCGGCTTAGCGTTCGAGAGCCGACAGGATCGCCCGACATCAGATAGCCCTCGACCACGCGGCGAAACACCTCGCGCGAACGGTCATTCAGCTCGGACATCAGGGCGGCACGTCTGTTTTGATCGGTCATCGGCTTATTTCCAAAGGGCCATGTACATTAAGGAGCACTGGCCCCATTCGTCAATGAGACTTGCATCCTTATCCACAGGGCGGGTATTTGTGCAAAAATTGAAATTCAGGAGCGTACCATGCGGCCATCAGCACGAAACCTAGATCAAATGCGTAATGTGACCATAGAAACAGGTGTGATGAAGCACGCTGAGGGGTCTTGTCTGATCAAGATGGGAGAAACGCATGTGCTGTGCTCAGCCTCCATCGAAGATAAAGCGCCGCCGTTTTTGAAGAATACCGGGCAAGGCTGGGTAACGGCGGAATATGGCATGCTGCCCCGCGCAACCAATACCCGCAATCGCCGCGAGGCAGCGACCGGAAAGCAAACGGGCCGGACCCAGGAAATCCAACGCTTGATTGGTCGCGCGTTGCGTGCAGGCGTTGACCGTCGTGCGCTTGGGGAACGGCAGATCGTGGTTGATTGCGATGTGCTGCAGGCTGACGGAGGGACCCGCTGTGCAGCCATTACCGGGGGATGGGTGGCACTGCGTTTGGCAGTGAACAAGCTGATCAAGGCGGGATTAGTGACGTCTGACCCGATTGTAGACCATGTCGTCGCGGTGTCTTGTGGGCTCTATGCGGGACAGGCTGTTCTGGACCTGGACTATGCAGAAGACTCGAACGCCGGCACCGATGGCAATTTTATCCTGACGGGTGCCGCGCGACTGATTGAGATTCAGATGTCTGCCGAGGGGGCCACATTTTCGCGGGATGAAATGGGGCAGTTGATGGATTTGGCCGAGGCAGGATGCGCGGAACTTGTGGCGGCACAAAAAGCGGCCCTGTCATAAGATGCGGCGATTCAATGGTACAGAATTGCTGGTGGCGACACATAATGCAGGGAAACTGCAAGAGATCGGTTCTTTGCTGGAAGGGTTTGGCATTTCTGTCGTGTCAGCCGCATCCTTGGGCTTGCCAGAGCCCGAGGAAACCGAGAACAGTTTTATCGGCAATGCAAAGCTAAAGGCGCATGCGGCGGCCCGCGCCTCTGGGCTGATTTCTCTGGCTGATGATTCCGGCATCTGCGTCGATGCCCTTAAAGGGGCACCCGGCGTATATACAGCCGATTGGGCAGAAACACCAAACGGCCGTGATTTTACCGTGGCCATGGAACGAACCTGGCGTGAGCTGGAAGCTGCTGGCGCACCAAAGCCGTGGACGGCGCAGTTTCGTTGCACTCTGGTCATGGCCTGGCCAGATGGGCATGACGAAGTGTTTGAGGGCGTAATGCCTGGCGCAGTTGTCTGGCCAATGCGGGGGAACCAAGGGCACGGCTATGACCCGATCTTTGTGCCCGATGGCCATGATATTACATTTGGAGAGATGGAGTCAGGGATGAAAAACAAGATCAGCCACCGCGCCGATGCGTTTCGCAAACTGATCGCCGGCTGTTTCACGTGAAACAATTATCACCCGTAGAGGATTGGCAGACGGGCGGATTTGGCCTTTATCTTCATTGGCCGTTTTGCCAATCAAAATGCCCCTATTGCGATTTCAACAGCCATGTTTCAGCAAAGATAGACCAAACACGTTGGCAAAATGCCTATCTGTCTGAGATTGAACGCTTGGGCGCAGAAACGCCAGGCCGGGTGCTGCAGACGGTTTTCTTCGGCGGTGGCACGCCATCGCTGATGGCGCCCGATCTGGTGCATGCGATCTTGTCAAAAATCCGCACCACCTGGAACGTAGCAAATGATGTTGAAATAACAATGGAAGCCAACCCCAGCTCGATCGAGGTTGGCCGCTTTCACGGATACAAAGACGCGGGTGTAGGGCGGGTTTCAATTGGCGTGCAGGCGCTGAATGATACCGACCTGAAGAGGCTTGGCCGGCTGCATAGCGTTCATGAGGCGAAATCCGCGATTGAATTGGCGCAAACCATCTTTGAGCGCGTGAGCTTCGATCTGATCTATGCGCGCCAAGATCAGAGCCTGGCACAGTGGCAGGCAGAGCTTTCAGAGGCCTTGGCAATGGCGAGTGGGCATCTTTCCTTGTACCAATTGACGATTGAGGACGGCACCGCCTTCGGTGACCGATTTCGAAGGGGCCTGTTACGCGGATTGCCTGATGAAAACCTTGGTGCAGATATGTATTTGGCAACTCAAGATATGACGGCTGCAGCGGGGTATCTGTCATACGAAGTGTCAAACTATGCCAAATCCGGTCAAGAATCCCGCCATAACTGCATGTATTGGAATGCGGGCGATTATGTCGGCATTGGCCCCGGCGCGCACGGCCGGCTTACGCTCGGCTCGGTGCGATATGCAACCGAGGCAGTAGCAAACCCGATCACCTGGCTGTCAGGAGTCGAGCGGGCCGGCGCCATCGAGCAACGGCAGAGGGTCACCCCAAAAGAGCAAGGCTTAGAGTATTTGATGATGGGATTGCGCCGAGACGTGGGGATTGATGTTGAGAGATTTGCACGCCTTTCGGGCAGCCCCATATCACAGCCAAAACTAGACGAACTGCGGGATATCGGGGTGATAGAGATCGCCGAAGGCCGCCTGTCAGCAACCAGGCAAGGGCGTTTGGTTCTGAATGCCGTGATTGAGCGTTTGATTGATTAGACCATATTCAGCCAATACCCAGAGTCGGCGCCTGCGCAGAATACCCGCTCTGGGCATTGGCCCTAAACCCGTTTTTTGCAAACGCTCCAGGACCTATGCGCGCTCAATCTGGGATAACGCCCGACATAGGTTGTCCAGATCATCCAATGTGTTGTAACGGATTGTAAGCGTACCGCGTTCGCCGCCTGGTTCATGATTGATACTGACCCCCATGCGCAGATTTGCACCCAGATCTGCCTCTAATGCGCGGGTATCGGCATCCTTTTCATTATGGCCGCCCTGGCGTTTTGCGCGGGGCTGGCTTGTTGACGTTTCCCGTGAAAGTCGCTCAGTTTCGCGAACTGACAGACCCTTGTCTATGATCGTCCTCGCAAGCGCTGATGGATCGGAGGTGGTGATAAGAGCGCGCGCATGACCAGCAGAAAGGCTACCGCTCCGTATATGGTCCTGCACATCCTGAGGAAGATTCAGTAGGCGAAGAAGGTTTGCGATATGGCTACGGCTTTTAGACAGCGCTTCGGCAATCTTTTCCTGAGTATGCCCGAAGCGTTCCATAAGTTGACGGAAACCCGCCGCCTCTTCAATCGCATTCAAATCGGCGCGTTGGATATTCTCGATGATTGCGACCTCAAGCACCTCGGTGTCATCAAAGTTTCGAATAACAACTGGCAGGTTGTGGACTTGCGCAATTTGTGCCGCCCGCCAACGGCGTTCGCCTGCGACAATCTCATAAGTATCAGTGCCAGGAATCGGACGAACGATAAGCGGTTGCAAAACGCCCTTTTGCCTTATCGAAGCCGCAAGATCCTCCAGCGCCTCGGGCGTAAAATCGCGCCGAGGCTGATTCGGGTTTGGAAGGAGCTTTTCGACAGCTATCAGGGAATCCGGGCGGCGCCCATCCGGCGTCGCATCTACTTTATCTGCAGAAACATTGATGTCGGCCATCAACGCCGATAGCCCACGGCCCAAACCGCGCCGCTCTTGCTTCTTTTCCATCAGTTTACACCCCCATTGATATGCATCTTGATACCATAACGTTCAGCAATCTCTCTCGAAAGGGCGCGATAGGCCTCAGCACCCTTTGAAGACGAATCATAAGAAAGCACAGGCAAAGCATAAGACGGGGCCTCGCTCACACGCACGTTCCGAGGAATAATCGTTTTGAACACCAGGTCACCGAGATTCTCACGCGCGTCAGCCTCAACCATCTGCGAAAGGTTGTTACGTTTATCATACATGGTTAACAAAACGCCTTCTATGCGCAGGTCACTATTCGCTGTTTGCCGGATTTCCCTGACTGTCAGCATGAGTTGTGAAAGCCCCTCCAGGGCAAAGAATTCGCTTTGTAGAGGGATCAAAACCGAATGGCATGCCACCAATGCGTTTACAGTCAAAAGATTGAGGGATGGCGGGCAATCTATCAGAATGAAATCAAAACCAAATACCGTCATATCGGGCTGACGCAACGCATCATGCAACAGAAAGCTTCGCTTTTCATTGGAAATCATCTCCATGTCAGCAGAAGAAAGGTCAGCGTTTGCCGGGCAAATTGAAATTCGATCTATGCCAGTCTCAAGTATCACCAAATTGAGTGGGGCATCTTCAACCATCAGATCATAAGTCGTCAAGGTGCGATTTGCCACTTCAATACCAAAGCCTGTAGATGCGTTTCCTTGCGGATCCAAATCCACAACCAGCACTTTTGCGCCAAGCTCGGCAAGCCCTGCGGCTAGGTTTATCGTCGTAGTTGTTTTTGCGACACCGCCCTTTTGGTTGGCAAGAGCAATAATTCTTGGTGTATTCGCAAACAATGTGTCAGGCATTTTGGATCCCGTGAACTTTCAAGATTTTGGCTTTCGAGTCGGTCAGGCTTTGGATGACTTCATATTCAAAATCGAACAGCTTTTTCGCCTCATCCAATTCCAGCAGATAATTTTCGCCCTTGGGGAAAAGGCAAACGCCTGTTTTTGACAGGTGACGCTGTGCGAATGGCAAAAGTTTAGAAAGAGGAGCCAGCGCGCGGGCGGTGAGTAGGTCTGCCTCAAAAGGTCTGAGAGTTTCAACACGACAGGATTCGATACCAGCACTAATCCCAAGGGTGCGAACAACTTCTCGCAGAAATGTCGCTTTTCGTTGGTCCACTTCGACGAATACAAATTTCCGTTTTGGCGATAATTCAGCGGAGAGCAAAGCCAACACGATACCAGGCAAGCCGGCACCGCTGCCAATATCAAGGCATCGGTCGGCCGAAATAGGAATGTGCGGAAATATCTGAGCGGAATCCACTATATGTCTGTTCCAGAAATCATCAACACTTTTCTTGGAGATCAGGTTGATCGCAGGGTTCCACTTTCGAATAAGAGTTTCGAAATCAGCAAGACGTTCGAGTGTTTCACGTGAAACATCCACACCCCGCAGCCTGGCACCATTCATCATAGCATTTGCCGCTGGCTTGAACCGCTTTTTATGCGCGACAGAATTAGGATAAGGGCAGATGGGGTCATGCCCTCGATACGCCCAGCCTGATCAATCGACGTTGGCCGCTGCCCTGCCAACTTCACCCTAAGCTCATGAGAAAGGCCAGACAGGTCGTCATAATCAAAATTGGCAGGAATAATTGTTTGCTCATCGCGCTTTAGCTTGGCCATCTCATTACTTTGGCGTTCGGTATAATTCGCATAGAGTGACTCTCTCCACAGCTGGACAAGGTATTCAGGGGGGATTTCAGGAAAATTTGGAAGTCTTTTAGCAACTTCGTCAAAGCAGCCATCAAGCTGCGATAACACAGCAAATCCATCCCGACGAGATCCATCTTGCCGCGCCTTGAAGCCCGCATCTGCAATTTGTTTCGAAGAATAATTCACAGACGTCAGCTCAGATTTATACCTGCACAAGTTTTCCAACTTATTTTCAAATAAGTTTTTCCGCTTTTCACCTAGGCAACCAAGAGCGATCGCCTTAGGACTAAGCCTTTGATCCGCGTTATCGGCACGAAGCAGTAAGCGGTATTCAGCCCGCGAGGTAAACATACGATAAGGTTCGGTGACGCCGCGCATGATCAGATCGTCAATCATAACACCAATATAGCTTTCAGTTCGACTGAAGCTGATCTGATCACGCCCCAACGATTCGGCGGCAGCGTTCAATCCAGCCACAAGGCCTTGTGCAGCCGCCTCTTCATACCCTGTCGTACCATTGATCTGGCCAGCAAAGTAAAGCCCTGACAAACCTCTGACAGCCAAACCAGGGGTAAGCGCTTTGGGGTCAAAGTAATCATATTCTATTGCATAGCCAGGTTGCAGGATGACCACGTTCTCCAGCCCATAAATTGAACGCACATAATCTTCCTGCACATCAGCCGGAAGAGACGTCGAGATGCCGTTCGGATACACAGTGTCTTCGTCAAGACCCTCTGGCTCTAAAAATATCTGATGTGAGACTTTATCCGCAAAGCGGATAATTTTATCTTCTATGGATGGGCAATACCGAGGCCCTACCCCTTCAATATACCCCCCAAACATGGCCGATCGTGATATGTTTGCCCGAATAATGTCGTGGGTTCTCTCATTGGTTTCGGTTATTCCACAGGAAATTTGCCGGGCTATAGGACCAGAGCTAAGGAAAGACAGCATGGTAGCATCTTCATCACCGGCCTGTTTTTCAAGCCGATCCCATGCAATTGTCTTACCATCCAAACGTGGTGGGGTGCCGGTTTTCAATCTGCCACGCGGCAGATCAAACTCTGATAACCTTTTGGCCAATTCAATTGATGGCATTTCTCCCGATCTGCCTCCTGGGGTCCGCACGTCACCAATATGAATAAGACCATTCAAAAAGGTTCCCGCCGTAAGAACAACAGAATTTGCCCTGAATTCGGTGCCATCGGCCAGTCTGATACCTAAAATTTTGGTTCCAGCCTGGATGAAATCAATGACTTCACCCTCAATGATATCAAGATTATTATATTCGCTGAGTATATTCTGAATTGCGAAACGGTACCGTTTTCGATCCGCCTGCGTTCGCGGTCCCTGCACTGCGGGTCCTTTGCTGCGATTCAAAAGACGAAATTGGATGCCCGCATAATCTGCCGCAACACCCATAATCCCATCAAATGCATCAATCTCACGAACAAGATGGCCTTTTCCAAGCCCCCCAATCGCTGGATTACAAGACATCACCCCCAATGACTGGCGCTTTAATGTCACTAGCCCAGTTTGTGCGCCCATACGCGCCGAAGCTGCGGCGGCCTCACAGCCTGCATGCCCACCACCAACAACAATAACATCAAACTGTTTCACGTGAAACATCCTCATTTTCCAATGCAGAAACTCGCAAATATCTCACCAAGCAAGGTTTCCACATCAATTTTACCCAGCAACACCTCAAGCGCATAAGATGCCGTCCGCAATTCTTCAGCAACCACCTCCACCACCGGCATCGGCTGCTGCAATTCAGCCATCGCGACGTCCAGCGCTCGAACCGCGCCTAAAATCGCAATACGATGTCGCTCACGGGTCAAAACGCTTGCCGCCGCTGTTCTCGATGACAACGTCTTTGAAACCGCCGCCAATAACTGCGAAACACCCTGCCCTGTCAAACCCGAAACGCTATGGTCATATCGGATATCCCCGATTTTTTCTACAGTATCAGCCTTGCCACGCACGATCAAATCGCCAATTTGTGGCTTAATCAGACAGATTTCCTTATCCCCGTCCATCAGGAATATGCGGATATCAGCTGCATTTGCCCGCTCGATGGCCAAATCAACCCCAAGTGCCTCGATCTTGTTATCAGTATCACGCAGACCGGCCGTATCCAAAAAAGTAACGGCCAACCCATCCACATCCATCCTTACCTCAATCACATCCCGGGTTGTCCCTGCAATCTCGGATGTAATCGCGGCTTGCCGCCCAGCAAAGGCGTTCAACAGCGTAGATTTTCCTGCATTTGGCCTACCAACAATCGCTACTTCAAACCCATCGCGAATCCGCTCGGCAATTTTTACCCCTTCAGCCTCTCTTTTCAGATCCCGCGATAATCCTTCCAAAAGCGCCTGTACTTCTGGCATCACATCCACCGGTACATCTTCATCGACAAAATCAATTGTGGCTTCCAACAAGGCCGCAGCCCGAACCAGATCCCGGCGCCAACGCTCAACCGTTTTACCGATCGCTCCCGATAAAACTCTTATGGATTGCACGCGCTGCGCTTCAGTTTCCGAATCGATCAGATCTGCCAAACCCTCGACCTGGGTCAAGTCCAGGCAACCATTTTCCAACGCACGCCGCGTAAATTCTCCAGCTTCAGCGGGGCGCAGCCCTTCCATTTCAGCAAGAGCACCCAGAACAGCCGCTACAACCGCCCGCCCACCGTGCAGGTGAAGCTCAACACTGGCTTCGCCGGTAAAGCTCGCACCTTCATCAAAGACCAACACAAGCGCTTCATCCAAAAGCACACCCTGCCAGTGAAGCTTGCGCACACTCGCCCGCCGGGTTTTTGGCACCGATGCCATCAAGCCAAGCGCTTTATGTGCCATAGGGCCAGAAATCCGAATGACGGATACACCAGCTTTGCCTCTCGCCGAGGCAAGTGCATATATCGTCTCTAACATATCCAACCCCCTATCCATAAGCCTGTCTTCCCCATCCCCTGAAACAAAATCGGTTTTCGCTGCCCTGTTAAAAGCTGCGAAAACCGGATCAGACCAAGTGATGTGATTGGTCTTAAGTGTTCATGGAGTCAAAGAAGTCTGCATTGGATTTCGTCTGTTTCAACTTGGAAATCAAGAACTCAATAGCATCCGTGGTTCCCATCGGATTTAGGATTCGGCGCAATACATAGGTTTTTTGCAGGTCTGTTTTCTCAACCAGCAAATCTTCCTTGCGCGTACCCGACTTCAGAATATCCATGGCCGGGAATACGCGCTTGTCAGCAACCTTCCGGTCAAGCACGATTTCAGAGTTGCCTGTCCCTTTGAACTCTTCAAAGATCACTTCGTCCATACGCGACCCGGTGTCGATCAGGGCTGTCGCAATAATGGTCAGTGACCCGCCTTCCTCGATATTTCTGGCCGCGCCAAAGAAACGCTTTGGCCGCTGCAATGCGTTTGCGTCAACGCCACCAGTCAAAACCTTGCCCGAAGACGGCACTACAGTGTTAAAGGCACGGCCCAAACGGGTGATGGAATCCAGCAAGATCACAACGTCGCGCTTATGCTCGACCAGCCGCTTGGCTTTCTCGATCACCATTTCGGCGACAGCGACATGTCGCGTTGCCGGCTCGTCAAAGGTGGATGAAACAACCTCGCCCTTGACCGAGCGCTGCATGTCCGTAACCTCTTCGGGGCGTTCATCAATCAACAAAACGATCAGATAACATTCCGGGTGGTTGGTCGCGATGGAATGGGCGATATTTTGCAGCAAAACAGTCTTACCCGTCCGCGGCGGTGCGACAATAAGACAGCGCTGGCCTTTCCCAATCGGTGCCACAAGATCAATGATCCGCGCTGAACGATCTTTCAGCGTTGGATCATCCACCTCCATCTTGAAACGCTCATCTGGATAAAGTGGCGTCAGGTTATCAAAATGCACCTTGTGGCGCGCTCTTTCCGGATCGTTAAAATTGATCCGCGTCACCTTGGTCATGCTGAAATAGCGCTCGGTTTCACGCGGGGCCGCGATTACGCCCTCAATGGTATCGCCGGTGCGCAAGGAAAACTGGCGAATAATATCAGGCGAAACATAAATATCATCTGGTCCCGGCAAGTAATTGGCCGAGGGCGAGCGCAGAAAGCCAAAGCCGTCCTGCACCACTTCCAGCACCCCATCCCCGCCAATTTCCCAGCCTTCTTCGGCATGCTCTTTCAAAAGCGAGAACATCATCTCGCCCTTGCGCATCGAAGGCGCGTTATCAATATCCCATTCTTCCGCCATCGCCAACAGATCGGCAGGTGTTTTGGCCTTCAGATCGGCAAGGTTCAGACGCTGTACATCGTCTTCGGTGGTGACGGTTTCTTCATTCATCTTCAGAACAATCCTCATACCAAAACCATAAATAGGCCTGGGCATCGCGTAAAACAGGGGAATCGCTTTATGAACCGGACGGTCCAGCTTGCATGGACCTAAGCAAACCTGCCAGAAAAGTCAATGGACGGGTATAAATCCGGCAACTATCAGAATTTGATAAAGACAGACAACACAATCACAATCATCAGCAAGGTCGGCAATTCATTCATCATCCGATAGCGCCGCCCCGTCAAAATGTTCTGCCCTGCTGCAAAATCCTTGCGCCTGCCACCAAGCCACATATGAAACCAGGTCATCACAATCACTGACGCTGCCTTTGTCCAGGGCCAAACCATAGACCAATCAACAATACCGGGGGTGAATACCAGCATCAGGCCAAACAGCCATGTCGCAATCATTGCTGGATTCATGATCACCCGTAGCAACTTGGCCTCCATCGTCTGAAACAAGCTGTCGGTTGAACTGCCCGTCTGTACCTGTTCTGCGTGATAGACAAACAGCCTGGGCAAGTAGAACAAACCCGCCATCCAAGTGATCACGGCCATCACATGCAGGGCTTTTACCCAAAAATACATATCTGCGAGAATGGATGTCATACACTTTCCTTTTCATTGCCTCTATTAAATATAAGATATTTATAGAAGGATGTAGTTATAGATGGGCCTATGGATATGGGAATAGCCTAAATTGCCCCAGCTCTTTTCCACAGACACATCGCTGTGGATGAAAACTTGGATAAATCGGAATAATCAAAAGTATAGTAACAATATCAATATATTGCCGGGAATTTGTTTTTCATGTTTTATCCCGGATCTGATCAGATCCTTTGTTTTCCCCCGCTTCGGTTCAAGGCTTTCCACATGTGGATATCTGCGCCAAAGCTTGACAAAACCCCGATATTGCCCACACCAATCGTCATTCACTGACTTCTCCCCAATTCCGCACGAAGGAACATATCATGATTTTCCACAGGGTTGATCACAGGATATGACCACGCCCCACCTCATCCTGGCCTCCTCTTCTGAAACCCGGCAGCGCCTTCTTTCTGCGGCCGGGATCAATTTTTCGCATACCCCCGCCCGCATTGACGAAATTGCCTTTCGCACAAGCCTGGAGGCTGAGGGCGCCAAACCGCGCGATATTGCCGCCATGCTGGCCGAGATGAAGGCGCGGAAAGTTGCCGAGAAGAATTTTGATGCTCTGGTTCTTGGCTGTGACCAAATTATTGATCTGAAAGGAAAATCATTTGGAAAGCCCGAGTCTCGCAAGGATGCTATCGCCCAGCTTTTACACCTGCGCGGCCAAACCCATCAGCTCTTATCTGCCATTGTCGCCTATCATGAAGGCGCCGCGGTTTGGCGCCATATTGGCGTTGCCCAGCTTACGATGCATGCATTTTCGGATGCTTGGCTTGGCGCATACGTTGACCGGAACTGGGACAGTATCCGCCATTCTGCCGGCTGTTATCTGTTGGAGCAAGAAGGGGTGCGCCTGTTTTCAAAGGTAGAAGGTGACTACTTTACCATCCTTGGGCTTCCCCTGTTGCCACTGTTGGGCTATCTCAGGCAAAGGGGGTTTATTGAGTCATGACAGAGCATCCGCGTATTCCACTCGCCGGGGTTATCGGCTCGCCGATCGCGCATAGCCGCTCGCCGATCTTGCACAATTATTGGTTGAAACGCTATGGTCTCAAGGGCCATTACATTCCGATGGATATCGCCCAGGCCGATCTGGCAGAGGCGTTGCGCATGCTGCCAAAACTGGGCTTTGTTGGGTTGAATGTAACGATCCCGCATAAGGAAACCGTGATTGCGCTGGCCGATATCGTTACCGATCGCGCGGCCTTGATCGGGGCGGCCAATACGCTGATATTCCGCAGTGATGGCAAGATACATGCCGATAACACCGACGGGTCTGGATTCATCTCTAACCTGCGCCAACATGCACCTGATTGGCAGCCCAAAGTGGGCCCAGCTATGGTTTTTGGTGCAGGCGGCGCGGCGCGTGCGGTCATTGCGGCCTTGATAGAGGTTGGCGTACCTGAAATCCGTGTAACCAACCGCACCCGCGCGCGCGCCGAGGCTTTGCGCGCCGATTTTGGTGCCAAGGTTACGGTGGTGGATTGGGTGCAATCGGCGCATATGCTGGATGACGTGGCGACCGTGGTAAATACAACGGCCCTGGGCATGATCGGCAAGCCAGAATTCAATGTGTCCCTGAATGAATTGAACCCCAGGGCCTTGGTCAACGATCTGGTTTATACACCCCTTAAAACCGGATTTTTAACAGGTGCGGCGGCGCGGGGCTGTAAAACAGTCGATGGGCTGGGGATGCTGTTGCATCAGGCAGCACCAGGGTTTGAACGCTGGTTCGGCCAGCGCCCCGAGGTGGATGCGCAAACCCGTGACACGATAATGGGGCTGTGATGCCGTTTCGGCTTGGGCTTACCGGATCTATCGGCATGGGAAAATCAACCACTGCCGGATTTTTTGCTGATGCCGGCTTGCCTGTTTGGGATGCGGATGCGGCTGTGCATCGGCTTTATGCGGCGGGCGGTGCGGCAATAGCGCCGCTTTCAGCACTTTGGCCCGAGGTGGTGATGAACCGGATGATTGATCGACATATCCTGAAGTCGATCATCGCGGCAGACCCGACAGCCCTTTCCCGTATTGAACAAATTGTTCACCCGCTGGTGGCCCAGGACCGTGCCAAGTTTCAGGCCAGCGCCAGCGCTGATATCCTGGTGTTTGACATCCCCCTGCTGTTTGAAAAAGGCACCGAGCTTGATATGGACGCGACCTTGTTGGTTACCGCCCCGCCTGCCTTGCAACGAAGCCGCGTTTTGGCGCGCCCCGGCATGACCGAAACGCAGTTTCAAGCAATTTTATCGCGGCAAATGCCCGATAGCGAAAAACGCCAGCGTGCGACCCACATCATCGAAACCCTAAGCCTTGATGCCGCCAAGGCCTGCGTCACCGCCCTTATCGCCTATATCCGAAAGTCCAAACATGCGTGAGATCGTTCTTGATACCGAAACCACGGGCTTTGAGCCGACCGAGGGCGATCGTATCGTTGAAATCGGCGCGGTAGAGCTGTTCAACCATATGCCAACCGGGCGTACCTATCATCAATACATCAACCCACAGCGGTCAATGCCCAAAGCCGCGTTCGAGGTGCACGGCCTGGGCGATGAGTTTCTGCGCGACAAGCCGGTGTTTCGAGATATCGCCCAAGCGTTTCTGGATTTTGTCGGCACTGACAAGATGATCATTCACAACGCCAGTTTTGATATGAAATTCATCAACCATGAGCTTGGCACTGTAGGTCTGTCCAAACTGTCGATGGCCCAGACGCTTGATACCCTGGCGCTGGCGCGGCAAAAATTTCCCGGCTCTCCGGCAACGCTTGATGCGCTGTGCCGCCGCTTTGGCGTTGATAACTCGGGCCGTGAAAAGCATGGTGCGCTGCTGGATAGTGAGATTTTGGCCGAAGTTTATCTGGAGCTGATCGGCGGCCGTCAGCCCGATTTTGCGTTGTCATCCGCTGGGCAGCGCAATCTGGGTGATGCTGCTGGCACCGAGTGGCGGCCAAAACCGCGCCCAACACGCTTACCCCCACGCGTTACCGAGGCCGAAGCCAAGGCACATGGTGCCTTTGTCGAAAAACTGGGCGAGGCGGCAATCTGGGCCAAACGCCAATAAAAAAAGCCGGGCGCTTTGCCCGGCCTTGATAGTCGCATTCAGACGGATCAGGCCTCTGGCTTTGCGGCCTTCTGGCTTTCCATCCGGCGTGCAAGTTCAGCCCGGTAAAGCGCCAGAAAATCAACCGTGTCGATGTTCAGTGCCGGAAAGCCGCCATCGCGCGTTACATCCGAAATGATGCGGCGCACAAAAGGAAACAGCATGCGCGGACATTCAATCAGCAAAAACGGGTGCATCTGATCTTCTGGCACGCCTTCAACATGAAAGATTCCGCCGTAATCCAGTTCAACGACAAACAAGATCTCATCGTTTGCCTTGTTCTTTGATGTGATCCGAAACTTGGTTATCACCTCATATTGGTGGTCAGCCGACCGCTTGCGCGCATCAAGGCTGACGGCCACCTGGGTATCAGGCTGCACCTCACCACCTTGCATGCCACGCTGGGCAACAGCGTTTTCAAATGACAGATCGCGCACGAATTGCCCGAGTACCTGCATTTTCACTTGTTCAACCGGCTGGGCGGTGGGTTGGGGTGCGGGGGTTGCCCCGTTTGTTTCGGTCATGTTTTATTCTCCCAAAAATTCATTGGGGCTGGTTTAACAGGACATTGAAAGGGCCTCAATGCTCTGTCCAGCCAGAAGGGCGCTTGTTTGGGTCTTTCTTTGGGGCATCAGACCTATTGGTAGCGTCGGTCAGGTCGGAATAGTCGGCGTCAATGATGTCGGCATCTGCCATGGTATCGCTGGAATATTGCGTGCGGGTGCGGATGTCTGCAACCTGCATGCGGGCCGCAACGGCCACGATGATTGCTTGCCTGAGCGGTGGGACCAGCAGTAAAAAACCAATGGCATCGGTGAAAAAACCTGGTGTCAGCAGCAACACACCCGCAAACAGGATCATTACGCCATGGGCCAAGGGCGAAAGCGGGTCGCGCATTTGCGATAGTGATCCGCGAAGCTCTGCCAGCACTTTCAGGCCCTGTTGGCGTACCAGAAATGTGCCGATGATGCCGGTTGCCAGCACAATCGCAAGCGTCGGCCACAGGGTCAGCCAGCCGCCAACCTTGATGAAAAGACCGATCTCGATCAATGGGACGGCGATAAAAGCCAGCAATAGCCACATTCGGCGGTCTCCTTTCCCGGTCAACGGGCAATTTCTTTGCATTGGGGGCGGTAGACTTGGCGACACCCAAGCCCTACATAGGGAGAAAGGGATGTGACACCAACACCCCAATCATTTTTACGGGGCTATTTCCCCCGGCTTTCTGAGGTCAGATATGAATTCTTCGTTGATCCAACTTCTTGTGCTGGCTGGGATTGCCGTTTTCCTGATCCTCAAGCTGAAATCTGTGCTGGGAACGCGGGAAGGTTTTGAAAAGCCCCCCGCCGCGCTGGAGGAAGCCAAGCCGCGCAGCCGCAAAGGGTTTGAAGTGATCGACGGCGGCCCGGATCTGGATATAACCGACCATGTGGCCGCCGGAACGGATTCCGCCAAGGCCTTGGTCGCGATGAAAGCCGCCGAGCCCAGCTTTTCTGTGGGAGAGTTTCTGGGTGGCGCGCGTGGCGCCTATGAAATGATCTTCATGGCCTTTGAGCGGGGCGATTTGGCGCAGATCAAGCCGTTTCTTGCCCCCGATGTGTACGAAAGCTTTGCCGAAGCGGTTGAGGCGCGCGAAGCGCAAGGCCTGACGATCGAGACGAATTTTATCGGTATCAGCGAATTGGCGCTGCAAAGCGCCGAGTTTGACTCCGTCGCGCGCGAGGGCGAAATTGCTGTGCGTTTTGTGGCCGAGCTGCATTCCGTCGTGCGCAACAAGCTGGGCGAAGTGGTTGAAGGCAGCCCGACAGCGATCAAGCGTCAGCGCGATGTCTGGACGTTCGCGCGGCAGATGGGGGCATCAGACCCCAACTGGCTGCTGGTTGCCACCGGGGATTGATGCGTGGCGCGGCCCGCCTTTTCGCATGGGTCGCGGTACCTGTGTTTGTGTTGGGCCTGACGGTAGGCTCGGCTGTGGCGCAAATACTGACGTTTTCTGATCTGGATGGGTGGCAAGATGACGATCATCGCGCCGCCCTTTCGACATTCCTTGATACCTGCGCTTTGTTGCAAGACCCCGACTGGGCGCCAATTTGCAAGCTGGCACCCAAGGCAATGTTGTCCAGGGCCACGGCGCGCAGTTTTTTCGAAATGCTGTTCCGCCCGGTTGTGGTGGGTGATGGCCCCGCGCTGTTTACCGGCTATTATGAGCCGGAACTGGCAGGCTCGCCTGTTCGCACGCCGCGCTATCCCTACCCAATCTATGCCCGCCCGCCGGAAGTGCAGGATGGGCAGATCTGGCTGGATCGGGGGGCGATTGAAACCTCGGGCGCGTTGCGGGGCAGAGGGTTGGAAATTGCGTGGCTGGAAGATCCGGTTGAGGTGTTCTTTCTTCAGGTTCAAGGGTCTGGCCGGGTTCGGTTGCCTAACGGGCAGGTGGTACGGGTGGGCTATGCCGGGCGCAACGGCCACCCTTACCGCTCGGTCGGCAAAGAGATGATTCGCCGCGGCATTATGGGGGAGCACAGTGTTTCGGCATCAGGCATCAAGGCTTGGGTGCGGGCCAATCCTGCCATGGGGGCCGAATTGCTGCGGCATAATCCGTCGTTTGTGTTTTTTCGCCGCCTGCCGGATTTGCCACCCGAAAAAGGCCCGATTGGTGCGATGGGCCGGTCTATCACCACGATGCGCAGCGTGGCCATAGACCCGATTTATACCCCGCTGGGTGCGCCGGTCTGGCTGGAAAAAAACGGGCGCAACCCAATGCGGCGCTTGATGGTGGCGCAAGATACCGGTGGCGCGATCAAGGGGCCGCAGCGCGCCGACATCTTCTTTGGCACAGGGCTTCAGGCGGGTGAAGATGCGGGAACGGTAAAGGATGGTGGGCGCATGGTGGTGCTGCTGCCGATCGAACGCGCTTATGCGCTGGCCGAGGTAGAGTGATGGCACGTCGCAGGCCATTACGCCCCGAGGAAGAGGAATTGTGGAAAGCCGTCGCGCGCACCGCCAAGCCGATGCACGCCCCGGTTTTCCGCCCCAAAGGCCCCGAGGTGCCCGCAGAGTTTCCGGCGTCACCTGTTGTGGCCCATGATCCGCCGCGGATCGCGCCGTTTCGGCTGGGTGAAAAGCCTGCAGTGCCGCGCCCGCAAACCGCGCCGATCGCTGGCGGCGTGCAAATGGATGCCAAGGCCTTTGGCAAGCTGACGCGGGGCAAACTTGCACCCGAAGCGCGGATTGATCTTCACGGTATGACGCTGGCCGAGGCACATCCCGAATTGATCCGCTTTATTCTGAACGCCCATTCAACTGGGTTGCGTTTGGTGCTGGTGATTACCGGAAAGGGCAAGCCGGGAACCGATTTCGGCCCCATGCCGCGCCGGACCGGAATTATCCGCCAACAAGTGCCGCATTGGTTACGCCAACCCCCCTGCGGCCAGGCCATTTTGCAAGTGACCGAGGCGCATCTGCGCCATGGTGGCAGCGGGGCTCTTTACGTCTATTTGCGGCGCTCTCGTTAGCGCCCTTGCATGGGCTTCACCGCAACCCGCTTTCCACCTCTATCGCCAGCCCGAAAGCCGGGGGCCAATAGCCAAGCCCCGCAACCACAACAAAAAAACCGTTGTCGGCCATAGCGGGCAGCCGCCAATCGGCCCCTGTCAGCCGAACGGTTCGCGGATAGTGCCGCCAAAGATCGAAATGAAATCCGCAGCCGGGTCTTCTGGGTGCTAGAGAACGTAACGCGAAAGGTCGGTTGATCGGGAAAGTTCTCCCAGGTGCTGCTCGACAAAAGCGGCATTTACCTCAACCGCCTCGCCATCACGGTCAGGGGCGTTGAAGGACAGGTCTTCGAACACCCGCTCGATCACAGTGTAAAGGCGGCGTGCACCGATATTCTCGACCGATTGGTTGACCTCGGCAGCAATGCGGGCCAGCGCCCTGATGCCGTCTTCGGTAAAGGTAACGGTTACGCCTTCGGTCCCCATCAGCGCCGAGTATTGCAGGGTCAGCGCGTTGTCGGGTTCTGTCAGAATGCGCACAAAATCGCTTTCGGTCAAAGCGCGCAACTCTACCCGGATCGGTAAGCGGCCTTGCAGTTCAGGCAGCAGATCCGAGGGTTTTGCGATGTGGAAAGCACCGGAGGCGATGAACAGGATATGATCGGTCTTGACCGGGCCGTGTTTGGTGGAAACGGTTGTGCCCTCAATCAAGGGCAGCAGGTCGCGCTGCACGCCTTCACGTGAAACATCGGCACCGCGGGCATCGGCGCGGGCGCAAACCTTGTCGATTTCATCAATGAAAACAATGCCATTTTGCTGTACGGCTTCCAAAGCGGCCAGCTTTACCGCCTCATCATCCAACAGTTTGTCAGCTTCTTCCGACACCAGCAGATCGTGGCTTTCGGCCACGGTCAACTTGCGTTTCTGCGTTCGCCCCATTTTGCCGAACAGATCACCCAAATTCATCAAGCCGCCCATCTGTCCGCCCCCTTGACCAGTTGGGTCGAATGCGGCGAAAGGATTGGTGGTATCGGCAATTTCAAGCTCGATCACGGTGTCGTCCAGATCGCCGGCCTTCAACTTACGACGAAACATCTCACGGGTTTGTTCGCGGGCGTCCTTGCCTGCAATGGCGTCGATCACCCGCTCTTCAGCGGCAGCAGAGGCGCGGGATTTCACATCTTCGCGCATATAGGCGCGGGTGTCGATCATCGCGGCATCGACAAGATCGCGGATAATGCTGTCCACGTCGCGGCCAACATAGCCGACCTCGGTAAATTTTGTCGCCTCTATCTTCAGAAAGGGTGCCTTTGCCAGCTTGGCCAGACGGCGGCTGATTTCGGTTTTGCCAACCCCGGTCGGGCCGATCATAAGGATATTTTTCGGGTATACCTCATCACGCAGATCATCGCCAAGCTGCTTGCGCCGCCAACGATTGCGCAGCGCCACCGCGACGGCGCGTTTGGCATCTTGTTGGCCGATGATATAGCGGTCCAGCTCGGACACGATTTCGCGGGGGGTCAGGTCGGTCATTTCAGGTTCCTATCGGTCACGCGCGGCTGATTTTTTCAACGGTCAGATTGCCGTTGGTGTAGACGCAAATATCGGCGGCAATCGCCATGGCCTTGCGGGCGATTGCCTCGGCAGGCAGGTCGGTTGTCATCAAGCCCCGCGCCGCCGCCAAAGCAAAGTTCCCGCCTGATCCGATTGCGGCGATATCATGCTCGGGTTCCAGCACATCACCCGCGCCGGTGATCACAAACAGATCGGCGCCATCCGTGACAATCAGCATCGCCTCAAGGTTGCGCAGATATTTGTCCATGCGCCAATCCTTGGCCAGATCAACGCAGGCGCGGGCCAATTGCCCCGGCATCGCCTCCAGCTTTTTCTCCAGCCGTTCCAGCAGGGTAAAAGCATCGGCGGTAGAGCCTGCAAAGCCGCAAACCACATCGTGACTGCCGGGCGACAATCGCCGCACCTTGCGGGCCGCGCCTTTGATAACGGTTTGCCCCAGACTAACCTGACCGTCACCGGCAACGACGACTTCACCGCCGCGCCGCACTGCCAGAATGGTTGTTCCATGCCAACCGGGGAATTTATCTTCGGCCATGATCGCCCTTTCACTGTCTGCCATTCTTATATGGCGAGGCATGATGGGCAGCACAAGGCAAACGCCAGGCTCATTTCCGGGTTTCGCTGTTGTATCGGGCTTGGTCGCTGGCTGCGCCCTTGTATGTGGGCGGGGGATTCAGCCGCCTCGCCCTTCATCAATCCGGGGCAAAAACCATGCAAGCAACCCCGCCAGCGGCATAAAAGAACAGATTCGATAGACCGTTTCAACGCCGTAGCTATCTGCCAGCACCCCCAAAAGTGCAGCCGCGATACCACCCAGCCCAAAGTTCAGCCCGTAAAACAATCCGCCGATCAGGCCGATCCGGTTGGGCAAAAGATCCATCGCATAGATCAGGATAGAGGCGAAAGCGCTGGCCATGATCAGGTTTATCATGATGGTCAATACCCCGGTCCAGAACAGATCAGCATAAGGCAGGATCAGCGTCAGGGGCAGCGGCCCCAGAATTGAAATCCAGATAATCCGATAGCGGCCGATCTTGTCGCCGATTATCCCGCCAAGCAGCACACCCACCGCGGCTGCCAGTAAAAAGACAAACAGCATTATCTGCGCCGACGGGATAGACAGGCCGAACCGTTCCATCAGGTAGAACGTATAGAATGACCGAAAACTTTCTCCATAGGTGTTTTTGGTAAACATCAGAAATGTCAGCACAAAAAGACCAAGGGCGATGGTGGCGGGCGCGTGTTTGACCGCCTCGGCGTTTTTCTTGCTGCGTGCCCGCATTGCCGAAAATTCGGCACTCAGTTGGCGTTGTTTGCTGCCGATCCACGCTAAAAGCAGCATGGCCACCAGCGCGGAAACCGCGAACCAGGCCAGGCTTGGCTGGCCCCATGGCACCACGATAAAGGCCGCGAACACCGGGCCAAGCGCCCCACCTGCCTGCCCGCCAACCTGAAAGATACCCTGCGCCAGCCCTTGCCTGCCGCCTGCGGCATAGCGGGCCATCCGCGTCGCCTCAGGGTGAAAAATTGAAGAGCCGATGCCGATCATCGCGACTGACACCAAGATCATCAGATAGTTATGGGCATAGGCAAGGCTGACCAGCCCCGACAGCGTGAACATCATCCCAACCACCGGCGAATAGGGCGCGGGGTGTCGGTCGGTCACCATGCCAATCACTGGTTGCAGCATGGCCCCGGCGATCTGGAATGTCATGGTGATTATGCCGATCTGAACAAAATCCAGCGCATAGGCGTCTTTCAAAATAGGATAGGCCGCCGGGATCAGCGATTGCATCATGTCATTCAGCAGATGCGACAGGCCCAGGACCCCCAACACAGCCAAATGGGTTTTGGGGCGGGTCACGATGGTCATGGCGGCGGTCTTTCAAATTGGGTGGTTCAGAGAATGATTTTGGGCCAGTTGTTCACACCACGGCTATCGCTGCAAGGGCGTCAGGCGCGAATGATCGGCTATTGCCCCCGGAATGTCGGATAAATCGCGCCGTCGATTGGGGCAAGAATATGCCCCGGAACTGTTTTGGGCCTGTGGCCACCCGTGCCGGCGGCAAGATTGCGCCAGTGCCACAAGTGCAGGCCTTGTCAGAACGCTATTCTTTGCCTGCTTGCGCCGGAATAGGCCCAAGGCTTCGCGCCGGGCGCAGATAGGTCTGTTCAAAGGTCTTCGGGCTGACGGCACGGCCCCCCAAAAAGCCTTGGATCGCATGGCAGCCCTCTTGTTGCAGCCAGGCAAGCTGCCCCGCCGTTTCAACGCCCTCTGCCACCACCCGAATACCCAAGGTGCGGGCAAGGGCAAGAATACTGCGCACGATGGTCCGGGTGCCGGGATTGTCTGTCGCGGGGCTATCTTTGCCGGTTGAGGGCAGCAGATGCACAAAGCTTTTGTCGATCTTTATTTCTGATACGAAAAACTTTTGCAGATAACTGAACGACGAATAGCCGGTGCCGAAATCGTCGATCGAAAGGTTGATACCCGCTTGGCGAAACTGGTTGATATTTGCAAGCGCCGTGTCAGACATTGAGATCAGCGCGGTTTCCGTGATTTCGACCGTCACGCTTTCGGCCGCTACGCCTTCGTTTTTCAGCAGATCAATCAGACGGGGCGCAAGTGTGCTGTCTTCAAAGCTGCGCGGCGACAGGTTGATGCTGGCCGGAATGCCATGCCAATTTGCCCGCCACTGGCCCAGTTGGCGGGCAAATATCGCCATGACATGAAAATCAATATCCGAGATCACCCCCGCCGCTTCGGCAATAGGAATGAATTCCTCGGGGCTTATCCGGCCAAGTTTGGGCGCATTCCAGCGCAACAGTGCCTCGGCACCGATCAACTGATGGGGCTGGGTGGGGTTGAATGTGCCGGCGGCAAGGCCAAATTTGGGCTGAAAGGCCAGCTCGAACTGATTGTGCTGCAAGGCCTGACGCAGGGCCTGAATGATGATGTTATGGCGCGACAGGCGGGCATCCATATCGGGGTTGTAACGGGCCTGACGATTGCCACCGGCAGATTTGGCGGCAAAATTCGCCACCTCGGCCTGACGCAGCAAGTCCTGGGTTGCGGGGTGCTTTACATCCGTATCAGCGGGGTGATGGCTAAGGCCAATGCTGGCGGTTGCATAGACCGTGATTTGCTCTAAAACGAAAGCGTGCTGAAGGGCGCTGTGAAACTCTTGTGCAAGGGCATCCGCCGCCTCGGGTGTTGCATGGTCAAGCCTGATTACAAAAGCGTTACCCTCACTGCGCGCCAAAAGCCCCCGCGCGCCCAGAACCTGTGAAAGCCGTTCGCCAAAGGCGCAAAGCAAGGCATCCCCGACGCTGCGCCCCAAGACCGTGCGGATGCTGCGAAAATTGTCGATATCAATGAAAATCACGGTAAAGGGACAGGTTGCGCGCGCCAGCTCGTTGTTGAAGTGGCGGCCATTGGCCAGACCTGTCAGCGCATCATGCCGGGCGTCAAACCGGGCTTGGGCAGCGGCGCTGCGCCGGGCAACCTCGGCCTCAAACCGGGCGGTGATATCGGTCAGGGCCATAACGACACGCGCAGTCGTTTCGCTATCGCGCAGCGGTGCAGCATTCACCGAAAAAATCCGGCGCGGGGCGTCAGGCAACAGCAGGGCGACCATCATGTCATGAACGGGCTTGCCGGTTCTTGTGACGCGGGCAAAGGGCAATTCGTCCGGGGCGTCATCGGCGCTTTCGGCGGCAGGAATATCCGCAGCGTCTGTATCGGCGGCATCGAGGGTGATCCGCGCCAAGGGCCAAGACGCCGCGCAAAGCCTTTCGGCGCGGGTCAGGCGGTCAAGGATCTCGCGCGCTTCGGAATTGGCGAAAACGCAGCGCCCTTTTGCATCAAAGGCGGCCACCGCAGAAACGCCTGTATCTATCATTTTTGTCAGGAAATACTGCTCGCTGCGAAGCGCGGATTCAAGCGCGCGCTGTTCGGTGACGACCCTGTGCATGAACAAAAAGCCCAAAGCCTGCCCGTCGGCGTCCATAAGGGGTTTCATGTCAAAACTGACGTGATAGGCGGTGCCATCGTTGGATGTGCAGGTTGTTTCGCCGGCGCAGGCGGTTATGGCCGCCATGGCTTGCGTGATTTGGGCAAACGTATGGGGGTCGCCGTCAGGCCCAATGGTGATGTCGATGATGTGGCGGCCCCGTGCCAACGCCAAAGAGTAACCGCTTTGCCTTTCAAATGCCGGATTGACCCAGGTTATAGCGCCATCGCGATCTGTGCTGACGACAAGGTCACTCATCAACGACAGAATGGCGTTCAAATGTTCCGCAGGGCCGGTCCATGCCGGGGCAGTTTTTGAATGTGTCTGCCCTTTTTGCATGTCGGCTTTCATCTGATTCAGGCTTTTCGATCCTGAGTCGGATAGTAGTCTGGCCGGGACTTAGGCCGCAATGGCCATTTCATCACGGGGCGCAAGGTCACAATAGACGGTTTTAGCGCGGCCTGTCATCTTGGCAGTGTACAGTCTTTCGTCAGCTTGCTTGAAAATCGCATCAAAGCTTTGTGCTGTATCCATCCGCAGGGCAAGGCCCGCCGAGAACGAAACCGTCATGCCGTCTTCGGTCCGTGTGACATTGGCAGCCTGCAGATCAGTGCGAAAGTCGGACAGAAGGGCAGAAACGGTTTCCATCTGGGCTTTGGGGAAGAGGACGACAAATTCTTCGCCACCGATACGATAGATTGGCAGGCTGTCATTCAGCGCGCCGCGCAGCCGTTGGGCGAAATCACGCAGCACACGATCACCAACATCATGGCCAAGTGTATCGTTGATCTTTTTGAAATGGTCGATATCCAGCAGCGCCATGACTGTACCCGCGCCGCAATCTGCAAACGCAGCCTCCAGCCCGCGACGGTTCTGTACCCCGGTCAGTGGGTCAACTGTCAACTCTACAGCCAGGGTGTCACGCTCGGCGATAGACTGGCTCAGCCGTGCTTGCGCCAAATCCAGGGCAAACTGAAGTGCGGCATTTTTGCGCTCCAGCCCTGCAAGGCGGGCATCTGCGGTTGCTTCATATGTGTTGGTGGTGGGGGCCTGGCCTTGCAGTTGATCAATTCCGATCAGGCAAATCAGGCCAACCAGCCCGGCTGCGATGGCAACAGCCATGGGCACAAACCCGGTGATGGTCACACCCAAAAGATAGGCCGCGATGGCAGCAATAAAAGGAACAACACCAGCACCGCCCATTTTCGACGACAGGCCAGTCAGACGCAAATTTCCCCCAAGAAGGGTTGCTTCGTTATGTGGCTTTGTCGCTGTCCAAGGCATCTGATTTCCATCCGTTTGAAACATTGCCGAGTCTCGTGCCCGGCTGCTGACTATCGTTAATTGGACATTAACCAGCCGAATGTGGTCCGATTGTGGCTCGATTTGGGTTTCAAGTTGCAGGGTGTGGCAGAAACAAGGCAGACGTTGCCAACTGGGGCTTTTTTCGGACCGATCACCAAAAAACGGCATCGCGATCAGGAAATGCGGCTGACCTGAACGGTGTCACAGGTCCGACAAAAATGTCACGGGCAGTGAAGTTGCATAGAAATTACTGGAAAATTGAAACATTTTTCGACAAAACTACCAAAGTCGATTTTTCTCGAGAAGTCCGAATAAATCGGAACCGGGTTTCGATGAGCAGTAGTGACGTACATAAATGAATAATGCTGACAAATCGGCAACCCGTCCGCCATCTGAAGGGGAGGATTTGATGATTCGTGCCGCTAACCGTCCGCTTGCGCGAACGGCCCTGAATCGGGCTTTCCTTGGCATTGCTGTGGCCGTGGCCGCATGTACATCCGTTCCGGGGCTTGATCTGCCCGGTTTTGGCAGTTCCGGGCAGGATGGGGCAACAGCAAATGCACAGTTCACCCGCGGCCAATTGGGGCGCGTCTGGGCCGTGCCGCCGACTGCGCTGGTCATGGTGCAGCGCAATACTGCCCGCGATAATGAACAGATCATCGGGTTGGAAAATGAAACCACCCTGAAGGGCGACAATTTTTTGTGGCTGAATGCAAATGCGGGGCGTGAGGGCCAGGTTCGTTCAGGGCTTAGCCTGCAAAAACTGACCGCACGTTTTGGCGAGGTTCCCTACCCGTTCCGGGCCTTGGGCAACGACAATCTGCGCAGTGCCAGCGACAGCCTCGGGACCTATTTCTGGCAAGAATATACTGCGGGCGGGCAGGTTAACTGTGTGCTTGCGTTCCGCCAGTTGGGCAGCGGCGCGCGCGCCTTGCCGAAAGGAACGCGCGCCTTGGACATCATGCTGCGCAACTGCGTCAATGGCTCTATCGACGATGCGCTGGCCCCGATCCGCGACGGTCAGATCAACCGCTCGGTCGCCTACGCCCCCACCGCGCCTTACGACAGTGCCCGCTTATTGTCGCCACTGGCAGGTCCACGGCCATGATCAAGACAGGCGTGGTTTGACAGATTATGAAAGAGAAAAAATCAAAAGGGGAAACTCGGAACCTGCCAGTCCTTATTCTGTGGATACTGGTCGCAATCCCGATTGCGGTTTTGGCCAGCGTACCGACATCAACCGGCGGCCAGGCGTTTTTGGGGCTTGTTGCGGTCACCATCGTTACCTTGCTGAAACCGATGTCGCACAAGCTGGTGCCACGGGTTTTGTTATTGGCGACAGCGACGATTATCGTGCTGCGCTATTGGTTCTGGCGTGTTTTGGAAACCATTCCCGAGGTTGGGTTTACGCTGCCTTTCGTGCTTGCGACCTTGTTGTTGGTGGTTGAAACCTATTCGATCCTTGTATTCTTGCTGAATGCCTTTGTGATCTCAGATCCGACCGAACGCCCGTTTCCGCCACAGGTTCCGCTGGATGAACTGCCGACGGTTGATATTTTGATCCCGTCCTACAATGAACCTGTCGAGATGCTGAGCATCACCTTGGCAGCGGCGCTGAACATGATCTATCCGCGTGAGTTGCGAACCGTGGTGTTATGCGATGATGGCGGTACAGACCAACGCTGCAATTCCGACAATGCCGAACTTGCCGAAAAGTCGAGAAAACGGCGCGCCGACTTGCAGGCGCTTTGTGCCGAGTTGGGTGCAAAATATTCCACGCGTGCCCGCAATGAACACGCCAAGGCAGGCAACATGTCGGCCGCGCTAGAGGATCTGGACGGTGATCTGGTGGTGGTGTTCGATGCCGACCACGTGCCGACCCGTGATTTTCTGGCCCGCACCGTTGGCTATTTCAACGAAGATCCCAAGTTGTTTCTGGTCCAGACCCCGCATTTTTTCATCAATCCCGATCCGATCCAGCGCAACTTGCAACTCAGCCAGGAGTGTCCGCCTGAAAATGAGATGTTCTACAGCGAGGTGCACCGCGGGCTGGATCGCTGGGGCGGCGCGTTCTTTTGCGGCTCGGCGGCTGTGTTGCGGCGTGCGGCGCTTGACAGTGTGGGTGGTTTTGCGGGTGAAACCATTACCGAAGACGCTGAAACCGCGCTGGAAATTCATGCGGCAGGTTGGAAAAGCCTCTATGTAAACCGCGCGATGATTGCTGGTTTGCAGCCTGAAACCTTTGCTTCTTTCATTCAGCAGCGCGGGCGCTGGGCATCGGGCATGATGCAGATGTTGATGTTGAAAAACCCGCTCTTTCGTAAAGGTCTGCGCTTGCCGCAACGCATGTGCTACATCAACTCGATGAGCTTTTGGGTTTTTCCGCTGATCCGGCTTACCTTTATTTACGCGCCACTGGTTTATCTGTTTCTGGGGATAGAAATTTTTGTCGCCACATTCAGTGACGTCATGGCCTATATGCTCAGTTACCTTGCTGTGGCCTATCTGGTGCAGAATGCGCTGTATAAACGAACGCGCTGGCCGTTGATCTCAGAGATTTATGAGGTTGCGCAGTCGCCCTATCTGGCAAAGGCCGTTCTCAGAACCATAATTCGCCCCCGCAGCGCAAGTTTCAATGTGACCGCCAAGGATGAAACCCTGGCCGAAGATTACATTTCGCCAATCCACGGCCCGCTGACCTTTATGTGGCTGGTAACGCTTGCAGGGGTCATCGCGCTGATTATCCGCTGGATCGCGTTTCCCGGCGACCATACGGTGCTGATCGTCGTGGGGGGCTGGGCTATTTTCAACTTTCTTCTGGTCTCATTGGCGTATCGCGCGGTGGCTGAAAAGCAACAGCGCCGCTCGGCACCGCGGGTAAAGATGGATACACCCGCTACCCTGTGGTTGGCTGGGGATAGTGAGAATACGATCCCGGTCAGGATAATAGATGCCTCAACGGGCGGCATGCGGATTTTGCTGAAAACCAAATTTCCCCTGCCCGCGGCCCAGCTTGAAGGGCAATCGGTTTATTTCCGTCCGTTTTTTGAAGATTCCCCGCATCTGGAGGCCCCCGTACTTGCGCGGATCGTCGCAATTCAATCCGCCCCAGAGGGGCAGGTGCTTGGCCTGTTTCTTGAACCGGATCAGGATATGAAGGTGCAATCCTCTGTCGCCTTTCTGATTTTTGGCGATAGCGAGAACTGGCGCAAATACCGTCAGGCAAGCCAGGCCAAGAAGGGGGTTCTGGCCGGGTTTGGCTATACGATTTATCTTTTCCTTACCGGTTTCCCGGCGTTGATGCGCGATCTGGCGCGTGAGCCCGCTCGCCGTGCTGCCATCCGCAGCGTGCCGCTTGCCAATGAAAAGCCGGCCCATCTTCTGGCCTTTGGTGTCGATCTGGAGGCGCAGGCCCGCGCAGCACAGGCCGCACGGCAGGCCCAGATTGTGGCGGCGCAAGAGCAGTCTCGCAGTACAGCTGCCGAATCCGCCTACCTGCGGGAAATGGCAGCAAGGTTTCCTGGTGTCAAAGGCGACAGTTCCGCCAGGCGGGTAGACAAATGACAGTTTGCAAAATCGGTCTTGTTCGTCTCGTGGTGGTACTGGCATTGGCATTGGCCACCAGTGGCCCGGTTTCGGCGCAGACCGGCGTCAGCCCCGATGACCCGCCGATGATAGATCTTGATGCCGTCTTGGATGCTCCTGTTGAGCAGGGCAGCGCTGGGGGCATCATCCCGGCGCCCGCCCCCGAGGTCAGCGCCCCGCCCTTGAAGGCCGAGATACTGGATGAGAGCTTGCTGACCTTGCCGGTCTTTGCCCGCTCGGATGCCGGGCAAGAGATGTGGCGCGGACCGTCGGATGACTTGCTGTTGCCCCTGCATGCCGGCAACGCGACGCTGGATGGCATTGTGCGGCTGACAGGTGAAGTGCAAAGCGAGGCATTCTACGTTGATTTGCCGCAATCGTCAGCCATTCGGGATATGGTGCTGTCTTACCGGGTTTCGATCTACGTTCTGTCCGAGCAGTCGCGTCTGGCGATCCGTGTCAACGGTGTTGATCTTCCGATTATCCGGCCGGATGCCTTTGAAGGGTTCAAACAGATAATTCTGCCCGGCGCGCTTTTGACCGAGGGGCAAAATGAGATCATTGTCACCCTCAATCACGTCAACCGCATTTTTTGTGGCCCTGATGCGACCTTTGACGTCTGGACCGAGATCGACACCAACACCAGCGGCGTCCGTATTGCGCGTGGTGACCTGCCGATGGATGCAGGCGGTATGCTGATGGCGTTGCGCGCGCAACTGGCCATGGCGGGCCATCTTCCTGTACGGCTGACGGCTGACATGGCAGATGAGCGGGTGCTTGAAGTGCTGACACAGCGCCTGATGGGGTTGCGCGGCGGCGGACCGGTATTGCTGGCATCCGAACAGCCTTACGGTGTGGCCGACGGCCCGGCACCGCTGGCGCGGATCACGGTAATTTATGGTCCACAGCCCAGCGTTGATATCCGTCGTGCCGGGGATGGCACTGTGGTTTTGCTGCTGACGATGGGTTTTGACGGTGCTTTGCCGGATCTGGAGGGGATTTTGCCCCTGCCTGCGCCCGTCGCAAATAACGCGCTTCTCTCGCCCGGATTGGTGACGCCACTGCGGGACCTTGGCTTTGTGCAAACCCAGGCTTTCAACCGTTACACGGAACAAAAGGTCACCTTTCGGCTGCCTGATGATTGGCTTTTGCTTGCCTCGCAAAAGGCCATGCTGCAGCTGAACTACAGCTTTATAGAGGGGCTGGCGCAGGGCGCGCTGATGCTGGTCAAGATGAATGGAACCACCATTCGGATGCTGCCGCTGGACCGCGATGGCGGCAATGAATTGCCGACACTGGATGTCGATTTTCGGGCTCGTTTGCTGCGTCCGGGCGCCAATGTGCTGACGTTTGTTACCATTGTGCCTGGTGACCCCCCTGGTTTGCCCTGCCCGCCGACCTCTGCCGCACTTTTACAAATCGGTGATGACTCTACGCTGCTGGTTCCGCCGTCGCCGCGAATGCAGATGGCCGATATCGCCCGCACCCTGACGGTCTTGCGCAGTGATCAAATCGCAGGGTCTTCAGCCGTATTGGCAGAGCGTGGGGCCACGAATCTTCCGGCCATACTGGCGGCCGCGCTGCGCCCTGTCGCACAAACCGAGCGTCTGGAGGGTGCCAGCCTGAACGTGACGTTCGAAGCGGCAGAAGAAACCCTGAGCCTGAGCGACCTGGGCGTAAGCCGCCGTGATTTGTTGCGCCTTTTTCCGGCGCTTTCGGGCGCTCCGTCCAACGCAACAGCGGCGGTGGCAGATGAAACAACCTCGACCAGCGCGCTGGCCCCGGATGTGTTGGCACCCGGAATTCTGGCGCGCGGACGGGCCTTTGTTCAAACCACCCTGACGCAGCTCAGGCAGATCGCGATACCCGATGACGGCCCGTTGACAAGCTGGCTGATAGGCCGCGAGGCCGAGGCGGCACTGTTCATTCCACGAAATGCTGCGCCAAACGCGGTTTGGCTAATGGTGCGCCCGCAAAGCGACCCTCTGCGCCTGGCGGCCGTTTTGGCGCAGGCGCGGCTGTCGGCCGAGGGGCCGCGGGGCCGGTTTTCTATTCTGACGGCAGATGGAACATGGCAGAACTGGCACAGCTCACGCCCGCCCCCGGCCCTGCAAGAACCGCTGACAGTGGCCAACTTTCGCACCGTTGCGGGCAATTACGCGTCTTGGTCACCGCTTTTTTTCGGGGCCTTGCTGCTGGCGCTGACGCTTGTGTCGGGCTGTCTGGCGCTGATATTTCTTATTACAACACGAGGAAAGCGCAAACGATGAACCGTAGAAACGCCTTGCGCCAGATGGCATGCCTTGCAGCTGTATGTTCCGGTTTGGGCCCGATGGCAGTTGTTGCACAAACAGCCGACCCGTTTGCCGAGTTCAGCACAGAGCGTAACCCGCTGAATGTCCCTTGGGCCGCGTGGAAGGCCGCCTACCTGTCCGACGATGGTCGCGTGGTGGATACGATGCAGCAGGGGGCCAGCCATTCCGAAAGCCAGGGCTATGGCCTGCTCTTGGCCGCCATCTTTGGCGATTACGCAGCGTTTGATCTGATTTTTGATTGGACCGAGGCCAATCTGGCGATCCGCTCGGATTCCTTGCTGGCGTGGCGTTGGCTGCCCGAAGGCAATGGTGGCGTGCCGGACCTGAATAATGCAAGCGACGGCGATCTGTTCTATGCGTGGGCGCTGGTGCTTCGGGCACAACGAGAAGGCTACCCGGCCCTGATGGACCGTGCCCGTGCAATTGCGGCCGATCTTGTGGCGCAATGCGTGGTTTTGGCCCCGGATGGCTCGGGGCGGATGCTGATGCTGCCTGCCGCGCAAGGTTTTGTGCATGAGGAGGGGGTTATCATCAACCTGTCCTATTATATGCCGCTTGCGATGCGCGAAGTTGCCCGCGCTACCGGCGCCCGCGCCCTTGCGACCTGTGCCGCAGATGGGGACGTGATTATGCAGGCCTTGTCACAAGAAGGCCCGATGCCGGATTGGATCGGGGTCGGCCCACAGGGTCTGTTCCTGCCGCGTGACCAGTCTGACCGCAACGGATACGAAGCAATGCGCGTGCCACTGTTCTTGATCTGGTCTGGCAACACCAATCATGCCGCAGTTGCCGCCCAGGCCGCTGCCTATCGTCGCGCCGGGGCCCTGGGCGACCCTGATATGGGCAACAATGTGACAGTGTTTGATCGGGCATCAGGGGCCGTCATTGAAACCAGCCATCATGTCGGATATGCGGCATTGGCAGCCTTGGTGGATTGTAATACCGCCAGCACTGCGGGGTCTGCCATTCCTGTGTATCGAACGGTCGACCAAGCTTACTACCCCGCAACCCTTCATCTGATGGCGCTGATCGCGCAGATCACCGCCGCGCCCGAGTGTGTGCCGATATGAAACAGATCTTTACCCTTTCCCGCCCCAAAGCACTTGCGGTTCTGTTGGTTGGTGCGCTGTGCCTGAACGGTGCCGCCTTTGCGCAATCCATGCCGGGCAACGAAGACCTGCGCGCCTTGCGATTTTATGTGGAAAACAAGGAAGCGGGTGCGATTGATGCCGAAGTTCGCCGCCTGCAGGCCGAGTTTCCAGGCTGGACGCCGCCAGCCGATCTGACCAGCTTGCTGATAACGCAGCCCACCAAAGAGGTTGCCGATATCTATGCCCGGCTTGCGCGTGGCGATATTGAGGGGGTTCGCCGCGTGCTGCAAACCACCAAGGCGCGCTTTCCTTCATGGCAGGTTCCCACAGATCTGGCACGCCAGATTGAACTGATCGAGGCGCAAGTGGCCTTTGACCGCGCCGTAAACACCCGCAACGCCGCCGAGGCGGTGCGGATCGGCAAGCGGGTTCCGGAACTGTTCCGCTGTGACCGGATCAATAACGCCTGGAACCTGGCAGAGCTGCAAACAGCCTCTGGCGACCCCTCTCGGGCGTTGGCGGCCTATACCCAGACAGTGCGAACCTGCACGGCCATTCCAGATGTGGTTGCGACAATCGAAAAGGCCGAAGCGGTCACCTCGGATGCGCAGCTGACAGCGCTGACCGATCTTGCCAAACAACGCTTTCCCGCCCATGCGACGACCTTCAATGGGCTTAACCAGCGTCTTTTGGCTGGCCGCGGCTCTGGTCGTGCGGCACCCGTGGCAGAGGTTGCTGCAAAATCGGCGCCTGTTGCTGCACCGCCAAAGACCGCGCCAAAAGTCCCCGCAGAAAATATCCCAGAGCAACCCGCGCCGCAGCAGCGCGTCGCGTCCAATGCCGCACCCGCGCTGGCATCCCTGCCCCATAGCGGCGATTCGCGTCTGGGACGTGCGCGCGCAGCAAAAGAGGCGGGTCGCTTTGGGGATTGCCTTGCCGTTTCAGCCCGCCCCGGATCGCTTGATCTGGCATATGAACGGGCGTGGTGCGCCTATAACTATGATCGCCCGCTTGAATCCATTGCCTATTTTTCTGCCGCAGCGCAGGCCGGGCTTGGCGGCACTGTAACCCGAGATGCGCTTTTCGGCTTGACCCTTTCGCTTCTCAAGCGGGGCATGACCGAAGACGCGGCGCAAACCGCGGCCCGCACCAACCTTACCACTGACCAACGGCGCGAAGTTGAAATCATCATTCTTGATCAACGCGGTGTCGCGTCTTATCAGGCCAAGGATTACGCCGCCTCGATTGATTACTTTGATGCATTGGAGCAGCTGCAAGGCACGTTGCGCCGTGATCTGGCGATCATGCGTGGCTATGCCTATCTGAACCTTGGTGACCGCGCCCGCGCCCGCGCCCAGTTTGAAACGCTGCACAGCGCTTTGGCAACGGCAGAAACCAGCAAGGCGCTGAGCGCGGCAAGGTAGAGCGCCCAAAAAGGGGCGCTGGTGGTGGTGACCCTACGGCGTTTCGGCAAAAACCTGAATCGCCAATACCCTGCCGCGTGACGCGCCGTTGGGGCATTGGCGAGGTATCAAATACTTCCCGAAACGCCTTATCTGACCGAACCCCGGCCATTCAAAACCGAACAGTTCCTTGCGCGCCCAGATCCGGCTTTTCATCGGCCAACCGTGCCTTTGCCATCTCATAAAAGAAGCTCAGGCTGCTGGTCGTGGTTACGGAAACTTCGGCCTGTCGTGGGGTGAACCGCAACAGGCAGACATCGGGGTCGGCCTTTCCACCCTCAAACCACGAGTCGGCAACAAAGCTCCATGTCTCGTCCAGCGCCTCGCGGTCGGTGGAATGGGCCAATGTGCCCTCGACATCGGCGTAAAGCCCGGCAGCATCATCGGCCACCACCAGTTGCGCCGCACAGGGCCCCGAGACAGTACCTTTGGCAAGATCAGTGCCTTTGGCCGTGATGAACCAGATCGCCCCCGGCGCGTCGTCATCGGTGCGCGGTGACATCGCTACCAGCCGCCCCACGCCTTTTATGCCAAGCATTGCGGTCCGTACATCTTCCATCCGCTCCCAGAATTCGCCTTTAAGGTCGGTCATGCAGAATCTCCTTTGAATTGACGTGTGGGTATAACGCCAAAGGATGGCTTTCGTTCCCCCAGCGAGAAAGCGCAGGCAAGCCATTCTCTTAACAGAACAACGCAAAACGCCCGCAGCAAGGTGCTACGGGCGCTTAAATCCGAAAAAATCGTAAGGGCGTTAGCGGCGGATGCCGAGACGCTTGATCAGCGACTGGTAACGCTCTTCGTTTTTGCTTTTGGTATAATCCAGCAGCTTGCGGCGCTGGGCAACCATCATCAGCAAACCACGGCGCGAGTGGTTGTCTTTCTTGTGGCCTTTGAAATGCTCGGTCAAAGTGGTGATGCGCGAGGTCAAGATGGCAACCTGTACTTCGGGCGAGCCGGTGTCACCTTCTTTGGTGGCGTATTCTTTGATCAGTTGGGCTTTCAGTTCTGGCGTAATCGACATCGGGTTCTCCATAGTTGAATGTGACGGCGCAGGCCGGGATGTCGTCCAGCAAGGCCCTTGGCACCCCGCGCAAGGCGGGACCGGCAGCGTATAGGCGGATTCGGCAAGGAAGGAAAGCGGAACTTGCGCAAAACAAACGGCCCCCGGTTTCCCGAGGGCCGCACAGGCCGTTACTTCGGCGCTTTGGCATAGCGCAGGTAAGGCAGCTTGATGTCGAGCGCGCCGAATTTTGCCTCGGCGGCCTTGTTGTCAAGCGACATCGACACGATCACATCTTCACCCGGCAGCCAGTTGGCAGGGGTGGCGATTGGCGCGCCATCGGTGGCCTGTACAGCGTCGAGCGCGCGAATGATCTCGGCAAAATTGCGGCCGACCGACATCGGGTAGGTCATGCTCAGGCGGATCTTCTTGTCCGGCCCGATGATATAGACGCTGCGCACGGTCGCGGTATTGGCAGGTGTGCGGTCTGCGCCCGGCAGATAGTAATCAGCGGGCAGCATATCGAAGGCTTTGGAAACGGTCAGCGAGGTATCATCAATGATCGGAAAATCGGCAGGCACCCCGGCAACGGCGGCGATATCGTTTTTCCACTTCACATGCTCTTCGACCGAATCAACCGAAACACCCATCACCTTGGTCTTGCGCTTGGCAAATTCCGGGGCCAATTGCGCCACCGCGCCAAATTCCGTGGTGCAGACCGGCGTAAAATCGCGCGGGTGGCTGAAGATGATCGCATAGTTGTCGCCGATCCAGTCATGAAACTTGATCGTGCCGGCGGTGCTTTCAGCGGTAAAGTCAGGGGCGATATCATTGATACGAACAGACATGTTATTCTCCATCTTGGGTCTTGTTGCCTCTGACATATGCCTTTGATACCGATTTTGCACCCCTTGGCGGTTCGGCCGCCACAAAAAAGTTCATCGGCGGCGGCTGGCGGCAGGGCGCGGCAAGTGGCCTTGGCATCAATGCCGGTCTTGCAGGTTTGTCGTTCCGGTGCCACGGTATGGCAAAGACATTCAGGAGGCTTGCATGCTCGATAAACGCCAATTTTATATCAACGGCCAATGGGTCGCCCCCGCTACACCGCGCGATTGCGATGTCATCAACCCCTCAACCGAGGAGGTTTGCGCCGTAATCTCGCTTGGGTCGCAGGCCGATACCGATGCCGCAGTGGCCGCAGCCAAAACCGCGTTTGAAACATGGTCGGTAACGACGCCCGCCGAACGCCGTGCCGTGGTTGTCGGCATTCTCGCGCAATATGAGGCGCGGGCCGAGGAAATGGCGCAAGCCATCAGCGTTGAAATGGGCGCACCGATTGATCTGGCCCGCAGCAGCCAGGCCCCCTGCTTGCCGGGGCATACCGAAGATTTCCTGACCGCATTCGACGAAATGGAATGGATTCGCCCGCTTGGCCCCCATGCCCCGAATGACCGGATCTCGATGGAGCCGATTGGCGTGGTCGGGCTGATTACGCCCTGGAACTGGCCGATGAACCAAGTCACGCTCAAGGTGATTCCGGCGCTGTTGGCGGGGTGTACCTGCGTGCTGAAACCGTCCGAGGAAAGCCCGCTGTCGTCGATGCTGTTCGCCGAGTTTTGCCATGACGCAGGCGTGCCTGCGGGCGTGTTCAACCTTGTGAACGGCGACGGCATGGGTGTTGGCACCCAGCTTTCCAGCCACCCGGATATTGAAATGATTTCCTTTACCGGGTCCACCCGCGCGGGGCGGGCGATTTCGATCGCGGCGGCTGAAACGATGAAACGCGTGACGTTGGAGCTGGGCGGCAAAGGCGCGAACCTGATTTTTGCCGATGCCGATGAAAAGGCGGTAAAGCGCGGCGTGCTGCATATGATGAACAACTCGGGCCAGTCGTGCAACGCCCCTAGCCGGATGCTGGTGGAACGCAGTATCTATGACAAAGCGGTTGAGATTGCCGCCGAAACCGCCAGCAGCATCAAGGTTGGCCCGGCAGCTGAGGAAGGTCGCCATATCGGCCCGGTGGTGAACCGTCGCCAATGGGATCAGATTCAGGGCTATATCCAGAAGGGCATTGACGAAGGCGCGCGGCTGGTTGCAGGCGGTCCCGGCCTGCCCGAGGGCATGAACAAAGGATTCTATGTGCGCCCGACAGTGTTCGCAGATGTAAAGCCGGGCATGACGATTGAACGCGAGGAAATCTTTGGCCCCGTGCTGTCAATCATCCCGTTTGATAGCGAGGAGGAGGCCCTGCGCATTGCCAATGATACGCCATATGGGCTGACAAACTACGTCCAATCCTCTGACGGTTCCCGCCGCAACCGGCTGGCGCGCAAGCTTCGGTCCGGTATGGTGGAAATGAATGGTACAAGCCGTGGGGCGGGGGCACCGTTTGGCGGTGTCAAGGCCTCGGGGCGGGCGCGTGAAGGTGGCCATTGGGGCTTGGAAGAGTTTTTGGAGGCCAAGGCTATTTCAGGCTGGGATTCCGACGCCGAGTAAATCGGGCAGCGTTGATGGGGGCCAGTTCCCCCATCAACGGCACCGGCGCAATCAGAACTGTTGCTACAGGGTGCCGGAAAATCTAATGTAACGCATTGCTTTGTTTTTCTTGTGGGAAGCCTGCGGATGAAGGTTTTGACCAAGCGGTCGATTGCATTCTGTTTGTCACTGTTTTTGATGACTTTGCCGGCCCTTGCCTATTCGGAAGCGGAATTTGCCAAGGATGATCAGTTCAGTTGGGATATCTACCGTACAGGCGATGTTCAGGGCGCGTTGGCACAGGCCAGAAAGGTCTATGACAAAACCGTCACCGAGTTTGGCCCAGAGGCGCAAAATACCCTGCATGCGGGCATAACGCTTTCGAATATGATGCTTGGGGTCAAGGACAGCGGCGCGGCCCTGGCCTTGCTTGAAACCCTTCACGCAAGGGCCACAAAGAATTTCACCGAATACGCGCCGATACGGATCAAGGTTTCGGTCGCTTATGCCAATTTGCTTGGCGATACCGGCAGTGCCGATAAGGCACTGCCGCTGCACATCGAGGCGGTTACGGCAGCCGAAGCGCTTTTTGGCCCGGATCACGATACCACCCTGATCTTCAGCTTCAACCTTGCCCGAACCTATCAGGCGCTGGGTTATGTTGCCCAATCGCTGGCGCTGTATGAACGGCTTGCAACCGCCTATGAAGCCGTGAAAAGCGTTGAAAACCTTAATCAGCGCAGCAATATCACCGCGCAGATTGCGGCAACCTATTACGACCTGGAAAAATTCCCTGAATCGGTCGCTGCCTTTCGCAAAGCCATTCCGATGCTGGTTGATTATTGGGGGCGCAATCACCCGCGCGTGCTGAGCCAGCAGTTGTTTTTTGGCAATGCCCTGCTGAAGGTCAGGGGCTATGCCGAGGTAAAGGCCTTGCTGGGCGATATGCGGGCGGCCGCGACGGTTACCTATGGCCCCGACAGCCTGTTTCACGCTGATACCTATGAGTTGGAAGCCTTGCTTTACACTTGGGTCGAGCCGGGCAGGGCGGGGCTTGATAAGGCTTTGGCCCTGATGGCGCAGTCAATCGCGGTCAAGGAACAGCAGCTTTCGCCCTCGCATCCCGTCTTGGGCCGCCCCTTGCTGGAATATGCGGCGATGGCGGGCGATGCCGGAAACTATGCCGCTGCGGCTGAATTTGCGCTGCGGGCGGAAACGGCAGGCTTTGCCAGCCGGGATATTTTGATAAAATATCTTGTCCGGGCCGCAGAGGCAAATCAGATGCCCTATGAAACCGCCGCAGCCGAGCTGTTTCGCGTCGTCCAAAAGGCTAGCTCCTCGGCTGCGGGCTTTGCTACGCTACAGCTTGCCACCCGATTTGCGTTGAATGATTCCGAGGATGCCAACAGCTTTCGCCAGATTACAGACAGCTACAATTTCCAGAAATCCCTTGAGGCGCAGCTTTTCGACGCAATATCCAAGCCGCAGGCCGAGCGTGACACAGCCCAAGAAGGGGTGTTGCGGCGGCAGATTGCCGATAATGCGGTCTTGCGCAGCGGTGCTGAAACCGCGCTGTACAGAACCCGCACCAGCCTTGCTGATCTGACCGGGGGCGGCGTGCTGACTGTGCCCGAGGTGCAAACCATCCTGGGAACCGAGGGCGCGCTGGTTATCGTTGATTTTGGCGACCATGAAGAGTCGCCCGCTTTTGCGATGGCCGTGACCGAAGCTGGACTCTCCTTTGCCATTTTGCCCTATGGCGCCTCAGATTATGCGGCGGCGGTTGCCGATATCCGCGCCGGTATTTCGTTGAAGCTGGGGCTGCGTGGGGCCATTGCCCTTGATCAGCCCAAAGCACCCGCCACCGCGCAATTTGATTTCAAGGCCGCCGATTGGCTTTATGACGCGTCTATCGGTCAGGTGTTTGCGATCAACGGCAAGCGCAAACATCTTTACGCCGATTTGCGTGGCCCTATGGCGGCAATCCCGCCGCATTTGCTTATCACGAAGCCGACGGATGAAAGCGTCACCGATCAAACGGCCAGTTGGTTGGTGCGTGATTTTGCGATCACGGTTTTGCCGTCGGTTTTTTCGCTGAAGCTGGCAAGCCTTGCAAAAAATACCCTGCGCCATGGCGCGCCGCTGTTGGGCTTTGCCAATCCGGTCTATACTGAAACCGGCGAAACGCTGGCCGGGTTGGGCGGCCAAACCCTGCGCGGCACGCTAAGCCCTTTGCCCGAGACCGAGACCGAGCTGTCGCAGGTCGCTGCCGCCGTCAAGGCCGGGCCCGAGGCGCAGCGGGTCGGCCCGCTGGCCTCTGAGGCGGGGCTGAAGCAGACGGCGCTTGGCGATTACGATATCTTGTATTTTGCAACGCATGGCCTTGTGTCGGGCGATGTCGTCGGCACCGCTGTTTTGGGTGAGCCGGCATTGGCCCTGACTGGGGGGCAGGGCGAAGATGGGCTTTTGACCGCAAGCGAGATTTCACAGCTAAAATTGAACGCGGATTGGGTGGTTTTGTCGGCGTGCAATACGGCTGTGGGCGATGAGCCGGGCGGGCAGGCCCTGTCTGGTCTTGCGCGCGCCTTCACCTATGCTGGTGCGCGTTCGTTGCTGGTGTCGCATTGGCCAGTGGAAAGCCAGTCTGCCGTCAGGATGATGACCGATATTTTCAAGCGCCGCGATGCAAACCCGGAACTGCAAGCGGCTCAGGCCCAGCGCGAGGCCATCTTGTCAATGATCGACACCCCGAAAAACGCAGCCTGGTCGCATCCAGCGTATTGGGCACCCTTCGTTCTGGTGGGCGACCCTGACTGAAGTGGCGGCCAAGCCAGGGCCTGTCACCCCCGAAGAAGGCGATTTGCAGACTATCTTGAACCGGCTGTTGGGGCAGATCTTTGGCCACCTGCGCGGCGGATGCTTTAGCCACGGCGATTCGCTTTTGGCTTGAAACAAGGTCTATCACATAACGCGTTGAAACCCTTGATTTCAGGCCGCGATAGGTGAGGAAGGTTTCAAGGCAAAACGCTTTCAATCAGCCAAGCTGCGGGCCTTTTTCCCGTTCTGCCATCGCCCAATCCAGAAATGCCCGCGCCTGACGGTTGATGGTCGGGGCCGGTGAAGGCGACAACAGCAGGTAGTAGTTGTACCCTTCGTCCAGCATTCGATCTGAAATTTGCACCAGCCCGCCTGAGTCCAGATCAGGTTGAATCATGGCTTTTGGACAAAGGGCTGCACCTTGCCCCGACAGGGCGGCGGCGCGAAGCAGGTTGAAATCTTCAAAACTTGTGCCATCAAAACCGCGCGCTTTGGTCGGGTCTGGTGCGCTGCCGGTCAGCCCCGACAGCCAGTTGCTCCATCCCTTGGGCGTGCCGTCATGCAAAAGACCCAAGGCCAGAAAGTCTGTGACAGTCTGTGGCAGGCGCCCAAGGCGGGCCAGACATGACGGGCTGCACACCGGCACGCTTTGCCCTGCCAGATAGAGATGCGCCGTTATCATAGGCCCCGTTGGTGGATCTTTGGCAAAGACGAAAGCCAGGTGGACATCGTGAAAGTTGATCTCACGCCCATGCATTGCGTAAACAATCCGGATTTCGATGTCTGGATGGGCGGTGCGGAAACGGTTCAGGCGGGGGATCAGCCAGCACATCGCCACGGACGGGATTGCTGCAATAACAAGCGCCTGACTGGTGTTGCGGGCCCGGTCACAGGCGGCTTCGATCTCGGCCAATGATGCCGCCAGACTGTGGGCAAGCTCTGCCCCATGCGGCAAAAGCCGGGTCCGGTTGCCTTCACGTTCAAACAGCGGTTTTCCCAGCCAATTCTCGACATTGCGGATTTGGTGGCTGATGGCAGATTGCGTGACAAACAGCGCCTCTGCGGCCGCGCGAAACGACCCCAAGCGCGCAACCGCCTCAAAGGCGCGCAAGGCATTAAGGGGGGGTGTCGACATTGGAAGCCCCAAAGCATGAGAAAAATTAATGATAACGTGAAAAATGGTCTTTTGACAAGAGGCCGGAATACAGGCGTGATCATGCGCAACCGGGCCAATATCGGCCCACCCAAATCAGTGGAGGATTCGATGGAACGTGAGCGGTTGCAGAACTATGTGGACAACGGCGAAAAGGCCGTTCCGACATTTTCGGACAGCGAGATGCAGCGGCGATTGGATGCGATCCGGGGCCATATGGCACAAGCCGGAATTGATGCGGCGCTGTTCACCAGCTATCACTGCATCAACTATTATTCTGACTTTCTGTTCTGTTATTTTGGCCGCCGCTATGGCTTTTTGGTCGATCATAACATCGCCACCTCGATCAGCGCGGGCATTGATGGCGGCCAGCCTTGGCGCCGGACCTTTGGCGGCAGGAACGTCACCTATACCGACTGGCAGAAAGACAATTATTTTCATGCCATTCGCGGGTTGACCGGCGGCGTCAAGCGGTTGGGGATTGAGTTTGATCACATCAACATCGACACGCTGAACCTGCTGAAATCCGAATTCCCGCATATGGAGTTTGTTGATATCGCCGCCGCCTCGATGCGTCTGCGAATGATCAAATCACCCGAGGAAATCGCCCATATCACCAAGATGACCCGGATTGCCGACATTGGCGGCGCGGCCTGCGTCGAGGCGATTGGCGTAGGTGTGCCCGAGCATGAAGTGGCCCTGCATTCCACCGCAACCATGGTGCGTGAGATTGCCAAGGTTTGGCCGCATGGCGAATTGCTGGACACCTGGACCTGGTTCCAGTCAGGCATCAACACCGATGGCGCGCATAACCCTGTGACCAGCCGCAAGATCGAAAAAGGCGATATTCTGTCGCTGAACTGCTTCCCGATGGTTGCCGGTTATTATGTGGCGCTGGAGCGAACGCTGTTTTCCGAGGAAGCCAGCGACGAGCATATCCGCCTGTGGAACATCAACTGCGCGGTGCATGACCGCGGCAAGGAATTGCTGGTGCCGGGTGCCAAGTGCAGCGACATCGCCAAGGAATTGAACGAGATGTATGCCGCCGAAAACCTGCTGCAATACCGCAGCTTTGGCTATGGCCATTCCTTCGGCGTGCTGTGCCACTACTATGGCCGCGAGGCCGGTCTGGAACTGCGCGAAGATTGCGATACGGTTCTGGAAGAAGGCATGGTCGTATCAATGGAGCCGATGATCACCGTGCCAAACCATCTGCCCGGCGCAGGTGGCTACCGCGAGCATGACATTCTGGTCATCACCAAGGACAATAACAAGGGCAACACCAATATCACCGGTTTCGCCTATGGCCCCGATCATCTGATCGTCAAGAACTGAATCCCACCTCTTGCGCCCCGGCCTTTGCAGGTTGGGGCGCAAGGCCTTTCGAAACCGGCAAAGCCGCGCTGCAAAACAGGAAAGAGGAGTCCGGTTTGAAAAACGTGGTTCTGAAGAATGAACCGGCACGGCGTCTTTCGTCAAAGCCGCTGTCAGACTGCAAATACCCTGCCACGCATATCTGCCAAGCGGGATTATAAATCAAAGGGAGGATATCACATGAAATTCACAATGACGCGCCGTGCGCTGACGGTTTCGGTTCTGGGGGCGCTGTCACTGACGGCGGTTCCGGCATTCGCGCAAGACTCGATCTCGGTCATGAGCTTTGGCGGCGCCTATCAGGAAGCGCAGCGCAAGGCGGTATTCGAGACCTATACCGCCAAAACCGGCATCAAAGTAGATGAACAGGAATACGGCGGCGAGATTGCCAAGATCGCGGCGATGATTTCGTCCGGCAATACCACGATCGACGTGGTGGATGTCGATGCACCGACCCTGCTGCAAGGTTGTGACGAGGGCATTTTTGAAATCATCGACTGGACACAGATCGGCGACAAGGCCGATTGGATTTCGGGCACCACATCGGAATGTGGCGTGGGGACAATCGTTTATTCCACCTCACTGGCCTATAATGCCGCGACGCTGGAAAACGGGCCGACAATGCTGGCCGACCTGTTTGATACCGCGAAATTCCCTGGCAAGCGCGGGCTGTGGAAGAACCCGGCAACCAATCTGGAATTTGCGCTGCTGGCTGATGGGGTGCCGGTGGATCAGGTCTATGAGGTGCTTGGCACGCCTGATGGGCTGGACCGCGCCTTTGCCAAACTGGACAGCATCAAGGACAGTATCGTGTGGTGGGAAGCAGGTGCGCAAGCCCCACAGCTTTTGGCCTCGGGTGAGGTGGTGATGACAAGCGCGTGGAACGGCCGTATCTTCAATGCCAACAAGGAAGGCCAGAATTTCAAGATTGTCTGGGACAACCAGATCCTTGACTCGAATTTCTGGGCAATCCCGAAGGGTGCCAGGAATATCGCCGCCTCGATGGATTTCATCAAATACGCGGTAGAGCCGGAGGTACTTGCAGCCACCACCAAATACATTCCTTATGGTCCGGTGCGCACATCTGCCGCGCCCTTCGTCACCCCCGAAGATGCGGCAAACCTGCCGACCAGCCCGGAAAACCTGACCGTGGCCCTGACGCTGGATAACGCCTTCTGGGCCGATAATGGTGATGAGATCCGCAAGCGGTTCACAACCTGGCTGGCACAATAAGCCCCGTTTGACAAAGGAGAGCGCATCATGACCGCCTTGCAAGACCGCAGTTCCGCGACCGGCAATCCGGGGGATGCGCTCGTCCGCTTTTCCCAAGTCAAGAAATCCTACGACGGTATCCAATATGTGGTCAAAGACCTTAACCTGGATGTCGCCAAGGGTGAATTTCTGACCATGCTCGGGCCGTCAGGCTCTGGCAAAACCACAACGCTGATGATGCTGGGCGGGTTTGAACGCCCGACGCTGGGACATATCTTGCTGGATGGCAAGCCGGTTGAACGCCTGCCACCAGAAAAGCGCAACATCGGTTTTGTGTTTCAGAACTATGCGCTGTTTCCGCATATGACGGTGGCGGAAAATGTTGCCTTCCCATTGCGCTATCGTGGGATCAAGGGCCACGCCGCACGCGAAAAGGTCAAGCGCGCGCTTGGCCGCGTCAGCCTGGAGGCGATGGGCGAGCGCAAGCCTGCGCAATTGTCGGGCGGTCAGCAACAGCGGGTCGCCTTGGCCCGCGCGCTGGTGTTTGAACCGTCGCTTGTGCTGATGGACGAACCGCTTGGCGCGCTGGACAAGCAGTTGCGCGAACGGATGCAGCTTGAAATCAAGCATCTGCAAACCAGCCTTGGCATTACCATGGTCTATGTGACGCATGACCAATCCGAGGCGCTGACCATGTCAGACCGGATTGCCGTTTTTCATGATGGCCGTATCCAGCAGCTTGCCGACCCCAAGACGCTGTATAACGCGCCGGAAAACCGCTTTGTGGCAGGGTTCATTGGCGAAAACAACACCATGCCATGCAGCTTTGCGGGAATCGAGTCAGGCCTTGCCGTGGTCAAGATGGCCGATGGCGCAGCGCTGAAGGCTGTGGGCGCCCCGCCGGTTGGTGCAGACCTGACCCTGTCGGTACGGCCCGAAAACATCATGTTGGCGGGTGATCACACCCCACATGGTGCCAACCTCTTTTCAGGGACTGCCACCGATGTGTTTTTCCTTGGCGACCACATGCGGCTTTCGGTGCAGGCCTTTGGCGGTCAGATCGTCACTGCCCGTATTCCCGTGGCACAGTCGCGCAGTTTCCAGACGGGCGAGACGGTGCATCTGGCCTGCATGCCCGCCGACTGCCGCCTGTTGGAGGGGTAAGCCATGACCGACATCAAAGCTGTAGACATTGACCGTATCCGTACCTTTGTGGCGGTGCGCCGTGCCGCACGCCCGGCCCGTCGCGCGGCTTTTGCGCTGGCGCTGCCGCTGGTGGCCTTTCTGGCCTTGGCCTTTGTTGCGCCAATTCTGTATCTGTTGGTCACCGCCGTTGATAACCCCGAAACGCAAACTGTTTTGCCCCATACGCTTGAAGCGTTGGACAGTTGGGATGGGAAATCCACCCCTGATGAGCTGGTCTTTGCCGCCCTTGCGGATGATCTGAAACTGGCCAACAGCGAGCGCACTGCGGCACTTGTCGGCAAACGGCTGAACTATGAAATCTCGGGTATGCGCAGCAAGATGCTGTCGGCGGCGCGGATGGCTGCGGCGCTGGAGGCCGGCCCTTACCGCGACAAGTTCTTGCAAGATGACCCGATCTGGGTTGATCCGAACACTTGGGCGGTGATCAAGCGCAATGGCGCGGGGCTGACGCCCTATTATCTGCTGACAGCGGTGGATCTGAAGCAATCGCCAGGCGGCGGGCTGGAACGTGTAGCCCCGGATCAGGCGGTATTTCTGACGATCCTTGGCCGCACGCTTTTGGTGGCGGGAATGGTGACTGCCTTCACCTTGCTGCTGGGCTATCCGGTGGCCTATGTGCTGACCATCGCGCCAAAGGCCATTGCGGGCATCATGATGCTTATGGTGCTGCTGCCGCTTTGGACCTCGCTTTTGGTCCGAACAACGGCCTGGGTCGTGTTGCTGCAATCGGATGGGGTGATCAATTCCATCTTGCTGACGCTGCATCTGACGGCGGAAAAGGTACAGCTTATCTTTACCCGCGTCGGCACGGTCACAGCGATGACGCATATCCAACTGCCATTCACCATTTTGCCGATCTATTCGGTGATGCGGTCTATCCAGCCCACGCAATTGCGCGCCGCGCGGTCGCTGGGGGCAGGGCCAACTTCGGCGTTCTGGCGGATTTATGCACCGCAAACGGTGCCGGGTGTGGTGGCGGGCTGTCTGATGACGTTCATCCTGTCCCTGGGTTACTACATCACCCCCGCCTTGGTGGGTGGGCCGCAAGATCAGATGGTGTCGAATTTCATCTCGACCTATATCAACCGCGATCTGAACTGGGGCCTGGCCGCAGCGCTGGGGGTGGTTTTGCTGATCGTCACGCTGGCCATTTACGGCCTGTTCCTGCGCCTTGTCGGCGCTGACAAGTTCAAGCTGGGATAAATCATCATGTGGCTTCCATCTTATGCAACCCCGTCCGAGCGTTTCTTGCGCATTCTTGTCGTGGTCTTTGCCGTGACCGTGATGTTGTTTCTGATTGCGCCCTTGTTCATCATCGTGCCGCTGTCATTCTCGCAAGATCCGTTCTTTACCTTGCCGGTGCGCGAATATTCGCTGCGCTGGTATGCCGATCTGTTCGGCAATCCGCGCTGGATGAATGCGATCTTCAACTCAGGCGTTGCGGCGGTGCTGACCACTGTGCTGGCAACCACGCTGGGCACCCTTGCGGCGCTGGGCATTGCGCGGCCCGATTTTCCGGCGCGGCGGGTGGTGATGGCGCTGTTGATTTCACCGATGATCGTGCCGATCGTGATCGTGGCGGTGGGCAGCTATCTGTTCTTTGGCCAGTTCGGGCTGACCAATACGCGCGCGGGCCTTGTCTTTGCCCATACGGCCCTTGCGACGCCCTTTGTGGTGATCACCGTGACCGCCACCCTGTCAACCTATGACACCAACCTGACGCGCGCCGCGCATAGCCTCGGGGCGTCTGGCCTGTCGGCGTTCTTTCGGGTGACGTTGCCCAACATTCTGCCGGGCGTGATTTCGGGGGCGATCTTTGCCTTTGCCACCTCGTTTGATGAGGTGGTGGTGGCCCTGTTCATGACTGCGGCCGAGCAACGCACCTTGCCGGTGCAGATGTTCTCGGGCATCCGCGACCAGATCAACCCGACGATCATGGCAGCGGCCACGATGCTGCTGGGCCTGTCGATAGGGTTGTTTGCCGCGCTGAGCTTTCTTGCGCGCAAGGCTGCACGCTAAGATCAAAATGGCGAAGGCGCCGCGATAAAAGCGGCGTTTTTCCGGCCTTTGCTGTAGCGGCTATCTGCAAAAACGGTCATAGCGCGCCCGAGAGGCGCGCTATGACATGTAGGAGAGGCTGAAGGGTCACAGACCGCAGGCAAATTCGCGCTGGACGATTTCCAACAGCTCGGACACATGTGGAAAGAACGACCGCCACACCTCAATGCGAAAGGCATCCTCGGCGTCGCGGATCAGCACAACCTGTGCTGTGTCAAACAGCGTGCGCTTGGCGGTGCCGGGGGTCATGCGTGACAGATCCAGCGGGCAGGCAACCGACAGAAATTCCTGCGCGCGCGGGCCGGTGATGGCAATCGTGACTTCGCGGTCCGAGATCACCGTCAGGCTGTGCGGCGTCTTGGCCCGCGCTGTGGTGAAAGCGGCGACGATGACCGCTTGTTCAGCTTCGGGCGCGTGCAACAGCCATTCGTCGGGGCCAAGGCACCATGCGGCACGGTCGCCTTTGGCCGCGCCTTGCCCGATCTTGCCCGGAAGCGGCAGGCCAAAGGCTTTTGAGGCAGCGCCAAGGTTGGCAGGCGCAATCCGCAGGTTAAGGCGCGCCACGGGGGGCATAACGGCAACCGAAACCGCGTCAAACGATTTTACTGGGGCGTTCATTCTGGCATCCTCCTCATTCAACTTTCAACCGCTCGCCGGCGGGGTCGTAGAACACGCACCCCGTGACCTTTGCCGCAAGCGATCCGCCATCTGCGGTAGGGATGTGCAGCGTGTCGCCCATCCGGTCAAAGCCGCCCTCGACCAGTGCCATGGCAATCGACCGCCCCAGCGCCTCGGACCAATAAGAGCTGGTCACATGGCCGATCATCTTCATCGGTTTGGGCTGCTTTGGGTCCAGCACGATCTGCGCGCCCTCAATCAGCACGTCCTTGGGGTTTTCGGTGAGCAGGCCGACCAGTTGCTTGCGTCCCTTGGCCACAATATCAGGCCGCGCCAGTGACCGTTTGCCGACGAAATCGGGTTTCGCCTTGCCAATCGCCCAGCCGATGCCCGCATCTTCGGGCGTGACCGTGCCGTCGGTATCCTGACCGATGATGATATAGCCCTTTTCGGCGCGCAAAATATGCATGGTTTCGGTGCCATAGGGGCAGATGTCATAAGGCTTGCCCGCCTCCATCAGTTTTTCCCACAGCGCGCGACCGTGGCGGGCGGGCACGTTCACCTCATACCCCAATTCGCCGGTAAAGCTGATGCGGAACAGGCGCGACGGAAATCCTGCGACCGTACATTCGGCCACCGACATATGCGGAAAGGCGGCATCCGACATATCCTGCCCCTCAACCAAAGGTGCCAGCAGTTTGCGCGCGTTGGGGCCGTTGATCGCGATGGTCGCCCATTCCTCGGTGGTCGAGGTCAGCCAGACTTGTAGCTCGGGCCATTCGGTTTGCAGGTAATCTTCCATCATGTTCAGCACGCGGGCGGCACCGCCGGTGGTGGTGGTGACATGGAACAGATCGTCGCGCATCCGGCCAATCACGCCATCGTCGCGGATAAACCCATCCTCGCCCAGCAGCAGGCCATAGCGGCAGCGGCCCGGTGCCAGCTTGGCCCAGGGGTTGGTATACATGCGGTTCATGAATTCCACCGCATCGGGGCCGGACACCTCGATCTTGCCAAGGGTAGAGGCATCAAAGATGCCGAGGCTGGCGCGGGTGGCGCGGCATTCGCGGTTGACCGCCGCATGCATATCCTCACCCGTTTTCGGGAAATACCACGCGCGCCGCCACAGCGCGACAGGCTCAAAAGCGGCACCATGTTCCGCTGCCCAACCGTCAATCGGCGTCTTGCGGGTCACCTCGAAATGGCTTCCCTTGTGATAGCCGGCAAGCGCGCCAAACGTGGTTGGCGTATAGGGCGGGCGGAAGGTGGTCAGGCCAACTTGCGGGATGTCCTTGCCAAGCGCATCGGATGCAATCGCCAGCCCGTTCATGTTCGACAATTTGCCCTGATCCGTGGCCATGCCGTTGGTGGTATAGCGTTTGACATGTTCAATCGAGCGCATACCTTCGCGCACCGCCAGCCGGATATCCTTGGCGGTCACGTCGTTTTGAAAGTCGACAAAGGCCTTGGCGCTGCCGGGGCTGCGGTCGGTTGGCAGGTCCTTTTGCGTGACGCCGGTGCCGGTACGGTCGCCCGCCACGCTATAGGTGGCGGCCCCCGCCTTGCGGCCCAGATCGCGCAGCGCATCCGCGCCCGCTTTGGCCCCATCCTCCAAAGCGGTGGCAATCCCCCATAGCCCACGCCCTGCGCCGGCAATATGCACAGCCTCGGTTTTATGGCCGGGCAGATAGGCCTTGGCCTTGGCGTCCCAGTCAAGCGAGCCTTTGGTGTGGCTGAACAGGTGGAGCGATGGCGTCCAACCGCCGCACATCAGCACCGCATCACAAGCGATTGTGCGCGCGGCCCCCACAGTTCCACCCCGCACCGGATTGACGCGGATGGATTTCACCCGCAACCGCCCGCCCGTCGCGGTGGCGGTGTGGCCGGTCAGGGTTTCGATGTTCCGGGCCATGGCGGCCTGCATCAGCGCGGGCGGAATATCGGTGCGGGTGTCAACAATCGCCGCCACCTTGCAGCCCGCATCGGCCAGATCAAAGGCGGTGTACCACGCAGAATCGTGGCTGGTCAGGATAGCAGGGCGGTCGCCCACCTTGACGCCAAAACGGTGCAAAAAGGTCTGCGCCGCGCCTGCCATCATCACGCCGGGGCGGTCGTTGCCGTCAAACACCATCGGGCGCTCAATAGCACCTTGCGCCAGAATAACCTGCCCCGCCCGCACTCGCCAAAGCCGTTCACGCGGCGCATCGGCGGGCACATTTGCCAGATGATCGGTCAGCTTTTGGCACAGGCCCACCATGTTCTGGTGATAATATCCGATCGCCGTGGTGCGGTTCATCAGCCGCACATTGGGCAATGCGTCAAGTTCCGCCAGCGTTGCAGCCAGCCAGCCCCAGGCGTTGTCGCCATCAATCCCGACGGAGGGTTCAGACAGCAAAGTGCCGCCCATCTCGGATTGCTCATCGACCACCACGACCGATGCGCCGCTGCGCGCAGCTGTAAGGGCGGCGGCAAGGCCCGAAGGGCCAGAACCCACGATCAGCACATCACAGTGCAGATAACGGCTGGCGTAATGATCGGGGTCAAGCTCGGTCGGGGCGCGGCCAAGGCCTGCAGCGCGGCGAATAAAGGGCTCGTACACCTTATCCCAAAACGACTTGGGCCACATGAAGGTTTTATAGTAAAATCCCGCCGAAAACAGCATGTAAAGCCGGTCGTTGATCGCGCCCACATCGAACTGCAGGCTTGGCCATTTGTTTTGGCTTTCGGTCGTCAGCCCATTGTAAATTTCTTGCATGGTGGCGCGGGTGTTCGGTTCAAACCGGCCGGGCCCGCGCGTGGTGCCGATCAGCGCGTTCGGTTCTTCGGACCCTGCTGTTACCACACCACGCGGGCGGTGGTATTTGAAGCCGCGCCCCATCAGATGCGCGCCATTGGCCAGCAGGGCCGAGGCAACGGTATCCCCCTCGAACCCGATAAAGGTCTTGCCGTCAAAGGTGAAACGGACAGGCCGATCCTGGTTGACGCGGCCACGGCCCTTGATGCGAAACGGGTTCATTTTACGGCCTCCGGCTTGGTTGCGTCAGGGCGGGGGTGCCCGGCGGGATAGGTGGTCAGGAAACGGTCGGAAACGGTGTCGCGCAGCGCGTTGAAAAACCGCCCGCAGCCGTTGATATGGCGCCAGCGTTCGGCATGAACGCCGCGCGGGTTTGACCGGATGAACAGAAAATCACGCCATTCCTCGTCCGACAGCTTGGACGGATCTTTGGGCCGCGCGATATGCGCCTCGCCTGCATAGGCGAATTCCAATTCGGGCAGGGTGTCATCGCAATAGGGGCAGTGGATCAAAAGCATGTCAAATTCCTTAATGCGCAACGGCGGCGGCGGCGGCTTCGTCGATCAGACGGCCGGTGGTGAAGCGTTCCAATGTAAAGGGCGCGTTCAGCTTGTGCGGCGCGTCTTTGGCCACGGTCCAGGCCAGCAAATGTGCCGCCCCCGGTGTGGCCTTGAACCCGCCCGTGCCCCAGCCGCAGTTGACGTATAGCCCCTTGACCGGGGTCTTGCCCAAGATGGCCGAACGGTCTGGCGTTACATCCACGATGCCGCCCCATTTGCGCAGCATCCGCATCCGGTTGAAGATCGGGAAAACTTCGCAGATCGCGGCGACAGTATGTTCAATCAGTGGCAGCCCGCCGCGCTGGGAATAGCTGACATATTGGTCAGTGCCTGACCCGATCACCAGCTCACCCTTATCAGACTGGCTGATATAGGCGTGAACCGTGTTCGACATCACGACACAAGGGAAAATCGGCTTGATCGGCTCGGATACCAGCGCCTGCAACGGATAGCTTTCCAGCGGCATTTTCACACCCGCCGTTTGCATGATAACGCTTGTATGCCCCGCCGCCGACACCGCGACCTTTTTGGCGCGGATAAATCCCTTTGCGGTTTCCACTCCTTCCACCGAACCATCCGCACCGCGCCGAATGGAGATCACCGGGCAGTTCTGGATGATATCGACGCCGCGCTTGGCCGCAGCGCGTGCATAGCCCCAGGCCACCGCATCGTGCCGCGCCGTACCTGCGCGCATCTGCAAGGCTGCCCCCATCACCGGATAACGCGCATCGGGCGATACGTTCAGCGGCGGGCAAAACGCCTTGGCCTCGGCTGTGGACAGCCAGCGATTGTCAACGCCGTTCAAGCGGTTGGAATGGATATGGCGTTGAAACGACTGCACGTCATGCACGTTATGCGCCAGCATCATCACGCCGCGCTTGGAATACATGATGTTATAGTTCAGCTCGGTTGAAAGGTTGTCCCACAGGTCCAGCGCGTGATCATACAGCTTTGCGCTTTCATCATAAAGATAGTTGGAGCGGATGATCGTGGTGTTGCGCCCGGTATTCCCGCCCCCCAGCCAGCCCTTTTCGATCACCGCAACATTGGTAATTCCGTGTTCCTTGGCCAGATAATAAGCCGCCCCCAACCCATGCCCGCCCGCGCCGACGATGATGACATCATATTCCTTCTTGGGCTGGGCATCGGGCCATTGCTCGGCCCAGTTCTTGTTGCCCGTCAGGGCATTCTTCAGCAGCGACAGGGCAGAGAAATGGGTCATCACGGGGCCTTTCGGGGGGTAATTTTGGCAGGAAAAAATATCATTGCAGGATGGGCGGTTTTTCACTGTATGAATGCGTCAAACTGACGTTACAATTGCGCCATCTGTGAGAGGAGATTGCCATGCCGGCCGCTTCGGTTCCGCGCCTGCGGGTAGGGTTTATTCTGACTCGGCGTTTTACGCTGTGTGCCCTTGCAAATTTCGTCGATGTGCTGCGTCTGGCGGCGGATGAGGGGGATGGTTCACGCCCCATTCTGTGCGGCTGGCGGGTGCTTTCAACCACGACAGACCCTGTGATTTCAAGCAGCGGCATCGCGGTGCAGCCCGAGGAGCGGTTGGGCGACCCCGCGCGCTTTGACTATATCGTCGTCGTCGGTGGTTTGATGCAAGAGCTTGAGTATCTTGATCCGGCCCATTCGGAATTTCTGCGGCGGGCCGCGCTGGCCGGGGTTTCATTGGTCGGGGTTTGCACCGGCGCATTTGTTCTGCACCGTGCCGGCCTTTTGCAAGGTTATCGCTGCTGTGTCAGTTGGTTTCACCATAATGACTTTTTGGAACAGTTCGACGGTATTTCCCCGGTATCGGATCAGATATTTGTGGTCGACCGTGATCGGCTGACCTGTTCGGGCGGCACCAGTTCGGCGCATCTGGCGGCATTCTTGGTTGATCGGCATATCGGCCGTGCCGCCGCCAAGAAAAGCCTGGCCATCATGATGATAGATGAGGCAATGGCCGCCGAGCGCCCGCAACCCGGCCTGCCGCTAGAGCTTTCAACCGCTGACCCCCTGGTCAAACGCGCGCTGTTGACGATGCAACAGATGCTGGATACCCCACCCACAGTGACGGCACTTGCCGAACGGCTAAAGGTCAGCCGTCGCAAACTGGAACGGCATTTTGCCGATGCGCTGCGCCTTACCCCGTCGCAAGCGGGCATGGCGATTCGCATTGCCCATGCCGAACTTTTACTGTCTCGCAGTGCGCGAACGGTGACGCAAGTGGCACAAGACTGCGGATTTGTCGATGTGTCGCATCTGATCCGCGCATTCAAATCCGCGCGGGGCATCACGCCAGAAGTCTGGCGCAAGGCGCAAGGCAAGGCGTCGCTCCAGCCCGAAACCATTGTTTGACGCTGGGGCAGGCGCGGCTGCAAGGGTAATTCAGGCCAATCGAAAGAAATACAAGGCACAAGACGCTGTTGCAATGAGGGGCAATCCGGGGTCGCACTTGAAGTCCTTTGCCAAATGGATATTCACGATGTTTGACCGCCTTGCCGCATTGGGTGAGGCAGGTGTGATCGGCCCAAATTTGGGCGCTTGGCTGTACCAGCGATGGGTTCGATTTTGCCTGACAAGGCTAGTAGTTACGGTTTTATGATTTTTTCGATGTGGGTTTTGGGCTGAAAACGTCGATTTTTTTGCGATAAGGCGTCGTTTTTGACAGTTTTGTTGGAACTCTTAATGCCAAGTTCTTACAGTATAACAGGCTGTGTGGCTTATTTGATTCGGGGCTAACGCCCCTTGGAGGAGGGAACATGAAACAAGGTTTGATGTCTGCGGCTTTGGCTGCAGTGGTTGTAGCGGGTGGGGCGGGTGTTGCGCTTGCGCAAGATTGTGGGTCGGTGGTGATTGCCAGCATGAATTGGCAATCGGCCGAGGCGCTGGCTTCGGTTGACAAGTTCATACTTGAAAACGGCTATGGGTGCAGCGCTGACATCATCGTGGGGGATACGGTGCCAACGCTGACCTCGATGATCGAAAAAGGTCAGCCGGATGTGGCGCCTGAAGGGTGGGTTGATCTGCTTCCCGATGTTGTCAACGGCGGCATCAACGATGGCAAGATCATTTCGACCGGCCCGGCGCTGTCGGATGGGGCGGTGCAGGGCTGGTTCATCCCGAAATACATCGCGGATGCAAACCCCGAAATCAAGACGATAGAAGACGCGCTGGCGCATCCGGAGCTGTTCCCGGCGCCCGAGGATGCCAGCAAAGGCGCTGTCTATAACGGCCCGCAGGGCTGGGGCGGTACGGTCGTGACCGGGCAATATTTCAAAGCCTATGGCGCGGCTGACAAGGGCTTTGTTCTGGTTGATACCGGGTCGGCGGCGGGGCTTGATGGCTCTATCGCCAAGGCTTATGAGCGCCAGGAAGGCTGGATGGGCTATTATTGGGCCCCGACCAGCATTCTGGGCAAATACGAGATGGTAAACCTTGAATACGGCGTCGATTTTGACAAAGAGGAATGGGCGCGCTGCAACACAGTGGCGGATTGCACCGATCCAAAGCCGAACGCCTGGCCCAAGGATAGCGTTGAAACCCTGGTGACCACCGCGTTTGCAGAGCGCGCCGGTGCGCCGGTGATGGATTATTTCAAATCGCGTTCCTGGTCCAACGCCACCGTTAACAAGCTTTTGGCCTGGATGACCGACAATCAGGCAACCGGAAAAGAGGCGGCCAGCTATTTCCTCAAGAACAATGAGGATTTGTGGGTTCAGTGGGTTTCCCCCGAAGCGGCCGAAAAGGTTAAATCCGCCCTGAATTAAGGGCAGGAACACGCAGGGCGGCGGGCCTATCCGCCGCCCTTCCTTTTTACGCAGCGACCCCGGAGACAGTATGGATTGGCTGACCAGCTTCCCGCATATGGATGATGATGCCCTGCGGGCCTTGAAAAAGATGATCGACGAAAGCTTCAAAAGCTTCACCCGCGGCTATGGCGATTCAATCGAAGCGTTTTTCAACCCTCTCCAACATTTTCTTATCTTTTCGGAACGGGTAATGACCCAGACGCCCTGGCCGATCATCTTGCTGGTGGTTGGCGCGATTGCATGGTTTGCCAGCCGCAACTGGAAAATCGTCGCGGGATCGGTGCTGACGCTGCTGCTGATCGGCTATTTCGGCATGTGGGATGATACGATGAAGACGATCTCGATGATCTTTGTCTGTACCGTTCTGTCGATTGTGGTCGGCATACCGATTGGCATTGCGATGGCGAAATCGGATGTGATGCGCAAAATCATCAACCCGATTCTTGACGTGATGCAAACCATGCCAAGTTTCGTCTACCTGATCCCTGTGGTGATGCTGCTTGGCATCGGCAAGGTGCCGGGGCTGATTGCCGTGGTCATCTATGCCATTCCGCCGATTATCCGCCTGACCAATCTGGGAATCCGGCTGGTTGACCCTGACATGCTGGAGGCGGCAGATGCTTTTGGCTCCTCCAGCTGGCAAAAGCTGCGAAAGGTGCAAATGCCCCTGGCACTGCCGACAATCATGGCGGGGATCAACCAAACCATCATGATGGCGCTGGCGATGGTGGTCATTGCCTCTATGATCGGGGTGCAAGGGCTGGGGCAGCCGGTGCTGAAGGCGATTTCCAACCAGTATTTCACGCTGGGCATGTTCAACGGGCTTGCCATCGTCGGGATCGCGATTATTTTTGACCGGGTAAGCCAGGCCTATGGCAAGCGGCTCCAAAAGCATCTGGAGGTGGTCCATGGTTGATGGCGCACAGCAGGGCGGGATAGAAATCCGCAACCTTTACAAGATATTCGGTGCAAATCCAAAAGCTTATATTGACGCGGTGCGCGGCGGCATGACCAAAGAGGAATTGAACCAGAAACACCAACATGTGCTTGGCCTGCGCGATATCAACATCACGATGCCGGCCGGCTCTATTCAGGTGATAATGGGGCTGTCGGGGTCGGGTAAATCAACGCTGATCCGCCATATCAATCGGCTGATCGACCCGACTGTCGGCGAGGTGCTGGTGGAAGGTGTCGATGTGGTCAAGATGGATCAGGCCAGTTTGCGCCAGTTCCGCCGCCATCAGACCGCGATGGTGTTTCAGAAATTTGCCTTGCTGCCGCATCGCAATGTGCTGGAAAACACGGTTTACGGGCTGGAAGTACAGGGGATTGCACACGCCAGACAGATTGAGACGGCGATGCACTGGATCGAGCGTGTGGGCCTGAACGGGTTTGAGCAGAATTACCCCAACCAGCTTTCGGGCGGGATGCAGCAGCGCGTTGGCCTTGCCCGCGCGCTGACCAATGACGCGCCGATCCTACTGATGGATGAGGCGTTTTCGGCGCTGGACCCGATGATCCGCATGGATATGCAGGGTATCTTGCTTGATCTGCAAAAGGAAATTCGCAAGACGATCGTGTTCATCACCCATGATCTGGATGAGGCTTTGCGGCTGGGTGATCGCATCGCCGTGTTGCGCAATGGCGAGGTGGTGCAGCAAGGCACCGGCCAGGACATCGTGCTGAAACCGGCGGATGATTACATCGCCCGCTTTGTGCGCGAGGTGAACCGAGGGCGCGTGATTCAGGTTGAAACCATCATGCAGCCGGGCGCGGCCGCCAGTGCCGATACCGTGCCTATCCGCGTCGGTACCCTGATCGAGGAGGCGATCCGCAGCATGAACAAAACCGCTGCCAGCCACGCCCGCATCATCAACGCCCAAGACCAGACCATCGGCACGCTGCACATGACAACCCTGATTGACGCAATGGTAAACCCGACAACAGAACCAACGTCGTAACCCAAAAGCGCCAAAGAAGCGGGGGCAGGATGGCGTTAGTTCATCCTGCTGCGAAGGCGTGAAGACAGTTCGCTAGGGCCGCGCATTTCGGTCACGCTGCGGTTGCGCCCGGCGTCCTTGGCCAACCCGACCAAGGCCTGAGCGGATGTCAGCCAATCGCGCGCCGACTCGAAACGGGACGAAACCGGCAAGATGCCAAAGCTGGCCGTAAAGGCAACGCGCAGATTTTCGGGAATCCGGCAGGATTCAATCTCTTTGCGGAACCTCTCGGCGGCGACATAGGCATCCGTGTCATCGGTTCCGGCCAGCAAGATGCCGAACTCATCCTCGCCAAGTCGCCCGAGCGTATCGCTTTTGCGCAATCCCTTGAGCACGGCATGCGCCGCAGCGGTAACAACCGAATCTGAAAACGTAACCCCATGTGCCGCGGCAATCGCACCAAGATTGTCGATATCAAAGATCGCAAGCGTTGATTTGGTATGGTGGCGTTTATGCTTTTCCAATTCCTGATCCAGCGCCTTCATGAACCCGCGGGTCGAGGCGGCGCCGGTTTGTGCATCTTCGCTGGCAATCAGGCGCATTTCCATATGGGCCATCGTCAGCTTGCCGAGGTTTGTGATCACCTCTCTGTCCACATCGCTGAAATCGCGCGGCATGGTGTCCAGCACACAAAACGCGCCAAGATTGTAGCCGTCCGGTGTGATAAGGGGTGCGCCCATATAGCTGCGTATCCCGGCCTCACCGGTCACAAACGGGTTGTTCAGAAAACGCGGGTCTTTGGTCGCATCTTCAACCACCAGCACCGTATCCTTGCGGATTGTATGATCACAGAACGCTGTCTCACGAGAGGTATGGCTCATCAAAATGCCCGGACGCGATTTGAACCACTGTCGGCGCCCATCAATCAAGACAATCGCTGCCATCGGAACAGCAAAGATAGAGCGCGCAAGTTCTGTTGCCAGGTCAAATTCTTCTTCCGGGCCGGTATCAAGAATATCATATCGTTTAAGCGCAGCAAGCCGACCCCGTTCATCATCATCACGTCTCATCGCGTCTGTAACTCCTCAAAGCCACTGCCCTGTGCCTGTGGGCGAAGGCCGGCAACCCTGCCCAGTGCCATTATCAAGTGTTGTTTTCTTTGAATTGCCCGTCCTGAAATCATTTGCCATGTTTTCCGCGCATCAGCACAAGTTTTTCAAAAGTTATTTTATTACAAGGTGTTACCGTAAAATTCATTACAATCCGTCCTTAGTATATCACCTACTTAATTGTAGGGTATGCTTAAAATGCTGCTGCCCCCAAAATCGGCCAGTTGTTGCTGACGTCAAGGATTACACTTGAAAGTTGCTGATCTGGCCTTCACCTAACGCTTGGGTAGACTGGATTCAAGGCTACAAACCTGATAACATAAAGTCAATTCTTGGCGATCATAAGGATGCAGAGCGTGTGGCAGGTGTCGCGGCCACTCTATGGTTTGACCTGAGAAAAAAATATCTTTATGATAAGTTATTTAGCGCAGCGGAGTTGGCTGGCAATCCTTAGCCGGTGGTGCCAGAGCTGATTTCGCAATGTGTTTCTTGAGATATGTGTGTTTCGTTAGATACAGTACCCCGGCCGCGCGGTTCGCGGATGAGCGAGAGGTCACGCGATGTCAATGTGTTACAGCTTCGCAGCGCTAGAGCCGGGAGGCTTTGCCGTGCTGGCGCTGCTGATCGGTATCTCTCTCATCGCCCTGTGGGTGCGCAGGTTTCAAAACTTTCCGGGCAAGCGTGGCTTTTTGCTTGCTCATGTCGGAATGATAATCTGGTTGCTGGCAGTTCTGGGCGAAATCCAGTCGGAAACCTTGGAATGCAAGGTTTACTGGGCGATGATGGCGTGGCCGGGGATCGCATTCGTTCCAACAGCCTGGGCGATTTTTCTGCGGCATTATGCCTTCAGCGTACCAGACGGCAAATCCCGAGCCGAATGCTGGGCGCTGGTCATGGGCCCGTTGCTGGTTTCGGCGGCGGCCTGGACGAATCCGCTGCATGGCCTGTTCTACGGCCCGCTGACGCGCCTTGAAATGGTGGACGGCGATTTGGTAGGGGTTTACGACCATGGGCCGCTTTTCTATGCTGCGGCAGCCTATCTATATATATTCTTGGCGATTTCGACCTTTGTTGTCGTTCTGGGGGCGTTCCGGTCAAGCAAGGCGCACCGGCCCTATTTCCTGATGATGATATTCGTGAATGGCGTGCCTATGGTCGCCAATCTTTCATATGTTGTTTTTGGGATTACGGTGTTTGGCTTTGATCCGACGCCTTTTGCCTTTTCGGTCGTGCTTTTCCTGTTTACGCAGATGATTTTTGCCAATCGGCTTTTTGATGTCGCCGCCATTGCCAGCGATCTCTTGTTTTTGAATGCCCGTAATCCGGTTCTTGTCGTCGATGGCAAAGGTGACGTTGTTGGCATGAATGAGTCGGCAGAAGCTCTTTTTCCGGCAGGAAAACTTGGTACACCGCTGTGTAAATGGCCCCAGATAGGCGCGGCAATGGTTCCTGGACAAGCACCACAACCAAAAAACTTTCCTGCCAATCTCGATATCATGGGGCGGCATTTATCGATTCAGGTAACGCCGATGACCCAGGCCCTGAAATCGCAGAACACGGCAACCGGGCTGGTCATAATGCTGAATGATGTAACCGATATGGCCAAGAAAAATACCTCTTTGGAGGAAGCGCTTTTGCAAAACGCCCGCCGCGTTGCCGAGATAGAGGCCTTGCGCGATGATTTGCAGCGCCAGATATTGCTGGACCCGTTGACAGGGCTGCATAATCGGCGCGGCCTTTATGACACCTTTGCGCAGCTAAAGGCCCAGTCAGGCGATAGTGGCATGGTTGTTGCGCTGATTGATATTGATCACTTCAAGTCGATCAATGATCGCTTTGGCCATGCGGCGGGCGATCGGGTGTTGCGCGATTTTGCCCGCGCCTTGCGGGTACATGTGCGGCCCGGCCTGCCCGTCTTTCGCGTGGGCGGAGAAGAGTTTCTTATAATATTCCCCAAGGCCACATTGCCCGAGATCGAAGAGTTTATCGACTCCATTCGCGCCTCGCTGGAAGACGGCAAATTCGTCCGGGTTCGTGAGCCCGAGCAAGTCGGCTTTTCGGCGGGCCTTGCCCAGTGGCCGAACGATGGCGCAGATTTGGATGCGGTGATGAAATGTGCCGATGATCGGTTGTATCAGGCTAAATTGGCGGGGCGGGGCCGTACCGTTTCGCGCAGTGAGCTGCTGCGCCTCGTCGTTTCAAATGAGGGCAGCAGTTGAGCTTGTTTATTTTGTGCGCGCGTGTCCAAGCTGCCCCGTACGCGTTGCACCTGCCAAAGGGTCCCTGTGCCGATGCGCCTAAGAAAGGAAGCCTTCCATGTCAGTGATATCTTCTGAAATAGAAGTCCCTGTCTCGGAAAAACGCCTGACAGAAGGCCATGTGCTTTTTTCTGCCGTGCTTCAGCGTCTTTTGCACGGTGCTATGGACACGATCGACGCGACGATCACCGAAGGCTTGGGCGAGATTGGTCAGTTTTGCGGCGTTGACCGTGCCTATGTGTTTCGGCTGAATCCACGGGAACGACTTGATAATACGCATGAATGGGTGGCCGACGGGATTGAGCCGATGATTGCGCAGCTGCAAGATATGCCGGCTGATATTTTGGCGGCGTGGCGCCCGGATCTTGAAGCCAGCAAAGCAATTCACGTCCCCGATGTCGCCGCGCTTGACGAGGGCGACCCCTTGCGATCCCTGCTGATGATGCAGGGAATCCACTCGCTGGTGGTGGTTCCCATGACCTTTGACAACAGGCTGATCGGCTTTGCCGGGTTTGATGCGGTCAAGGCACCTGTCGTGTTCAATACATATATTGTCTATCTATTGCAGGCCATCGCCAACGCCATTGGCTCGGTCATGTTGCGCCGCGATGCCGAAACTGCTGTGGCACAGACGCAAATCTCCTTGCGCTTGTCGGCGGAACGGCTGGCCGCCATCTTGAACGCGATGCCCGAAATGCTGCTCGAACTTGATGCTGATGGCAGATACGTCAACGCGCATGCGGTCGAGCCAGAACGATTCTATCTTGACCAGACAAAACTGATCGGGCGGCTGCTTGAAGATGTCTTTCCTGCCGATAAGGCCGCTGGTTTTCGCCGCGTTCTGAAAGAGATATCGGAAATGGGCCGTATCAACGGCTTTACCTATCAATTGCAAACGCCCGACGGCCCCCGTTGGTACGAGCTTTCAGGCTCTATCTGCCCGCCGGCCCAGCCCGGCAACCAGCCCGGCTACCTGCTGGTTGTGCGTGATGTGACGGCGCGAATCGACTCGCAAGTGCAACTGCGGCAATTGGGCAAGATCGCCGAGATCATGACCAATCTTGTCATTGTGGTTGACGAGTTCACCCGCATTGTCTGGGCCAACCCAGCATTCGAACGGCAAACCGGCTATGCCTTGTCCGAGATTGTGGGGAAATACTTTGGCGAGTTGGTAACTGGCCCTGCAAGCAACACCGAGATTGAAAAAAATGTTAGGGCGGCGATGGCAATCGGTGCGGCTTATGTGGGCGAAAACATCAATTATGATCGCTGGGGAAAGCCGTATTCCATCAGTTTCAGCATTCACCCCTTGCCAGAGATGGATGGCACCAGCCTTGGTTATGTTTCGGTGGAAACGGTAACGACCGAAGAAAAAGCGTTGGCAAAATCCTTGCAAAAAGAGCGTGATTTTCTGGCTGCGATCATGGAAACCAGTATCTCGGCGGTGGTTGCCTTTGGGGTTGATGGCACACCAACCTTTGCCAATGCCGAAGCAGCGCGCGTCTTGAATTGTGATCCGGACGATATGGCCGCGATGGCACGAACCATCGACTCGGCACGGTTTGAACATGCGCAGGATGGCAAAGAAGAGACGCCGCTTGACATGGTTTTGCGGACTGGCAAGCCGGTTCGCGATATGCGCTGCACAGTGACCGACCGCAGGGGTGATCGCCGTATCCTTTCCGTGAACGCGGCGACGGTCTCGGAAGTTGGCAAAGAGACACAGGTGCTTTGTGCCTTTACCGACATCACCGAGCTTGTGATCACACAAGAGGCGTTGCGCCACTCGATCACGCATGCGCGGCATCAGGCCAATCACGACGATGCGACCGGGCTTGCGAATCGGCGGCACTTCAAGCGGATCTTCCTTGATCACATCAGGGCCGCAAACCCAGACAACACACGGCTTGCCATCGTCGCCTTTGATCTGGATAATTTTAAATCAATCAATGACAGTTTTGGCCATTCGGTCGGTGACGCGGTGTTGCTTCAGGTCGCAAAGCGGATCTCGGATTTTGTTCCTGCGGGGGCCACGCTGTCGCGCAGCGGTGGCGATGAGTTCACTGTTTTGTTGCCAAACGCTGGTGCCGATGCCGCTGAATGCTTTGCGAGGGGTCTGCGAAATGTGATTGCACCGCCAATGCTGGTCAATGACATGCGGCTTTATACGACGGCAAGCGTGGGAATCAGCCTGTATCCCGAAGATGGCAAAGACGTGGATACCCTGATCAAAAATGCCGATCAGGCGATGTATGTTGCCAAGGGGGCAGGCCGAAACCGGCATCAGCTTTTCACCGCGGAACAAGGCAACAAGGTCATTCGGCGCAGCGAAATATTGCAGGCCTTGCGCCACAGCCTGAAGGAAGACCATTTCCGGCTGGTATTTCAGCCCAAGTTCTCATTGGGCCCATCGCAGCAGCTTGTCGGTGCCGAGGCGCTTTTACGCTGGACATCGCCAGTATTGGGTGAGGTTAGCCCGGCCGAATTCATCCCTGTGGCCGAAGCATCCGCCATCATTCTGGACATCGACTTTTTGGTGATCGTCATGTTTACGGCGCAATTGGGCCAATGGATTGAGGCGGGCTATATGCCGGCGGCAAGCCTTAACCTCTCGGCGCAGACATTTGAAAACCCAGTGCTGGCGGACCGTCTGGCACGCTTGCTGGCCTATTACCGTATTCCACCCGAATTGGTGACGATCGAAATTACCGAAGGCAGCCTGGTCAGTATGACCGATATGGCGATGGACAACATCAGCCGTATACACGCTTTGGGCATCTCGCTTTCGGTTGACGACTTCGGCACCGGGCATTCATCCTTTACCTATCTTCAGCGCCTGACGATCGACGAGGTCAAGATCGACCGCAGCTTTCTGAATACCGTCGGCAGCGGGATATCACCCTCGGGTAGTGAGGCGATTGTGCGTGCGATAATTGCCATGGCCCGCGCGATGGGGATAAAGAGCGTGGCCGAGGGTGTTGAAACGCTGGCGCAGATGACCTGGCTTTATGCCGAAGGATGCGACCACGTTCAGGGATTCAAAAGCGGCCGACCCCGAGATCCGGACGAATTCGAAGCGCGCTACCTGGCTGGGCAGGTGCGATCTGACCATAAAAGCGTGCTTGCAAAATGAGTTGACTCTAAAAAATATCAATTTGACTTTTATTGTCTCAAAGATATATGCTCGCCTAGGTAGAAACGGTTAAGGAAAATGTAAGCATTTTCTGTATGAATCGAGGGCAGCGATGGCTACGGAAGAACGTAAAGGCACAGATGGTATCAGCGCAGGCGCAGCAACCCAACCGCATGCCGCCCGCCCTGTTGATCCTGGGCACAGTGTCTATGGCCTGCCCTCGCTTGCGGGGCGAACTGTTCTGATTGTGGGCCGTGGCAGCCCCGAGTTGCGGCAATTCAGTATCTGGGTGGATCAGTTTGGCGGTTTGGGTTTCAATGTCCAGCACGGCGACTCTGCCCTGCAATGGCTGCAACGGCAAGATAGCGGGCAAAGCTTTGTTATCTTCGATGCTGACGACATAGGCGATGCTGATGATGTTGTGGATTTCGGTTTTGCCCTGCGTCGTCAGGCGCCGAATGCGCCGATCATCATGTTATCCTCACAGGTTCGCCGCAACGACTTTTCCTCGGCGCGGATGATGATTTGCGATGCAACGCTTAAGAACCCGGTAACGCTTACGGCTTTCCGGTTGGGTCTTGAAGCGGCTTTGGAAAACCACGTCAAGTATCTAAGCGCCACGCAGCCAGAGATGCAATCCTGACGCGGCAGGCATAAAATATCATATTGAATTAAAGTGAGGGGCGGCATTTCAGGCGCGCGGCGGTAGGGAGTTGCGATCATGGCTCAAGAGACAGACCTCGCAACCCCCGGCGCCCCATCTGGTTTTCACGCAGATGCCCCAGCCACAGGTCGCCGCCCCCCCGAGGCGGAGGTTGTCACCACCCCCAGCGCGCCCGCCGCCGATCCTGCATCAGGCCTGTTGCCGCGCACTGCCTCTGGCTCTTCCGCGCTGATATTGTGCCATGAAGCGCGGGACCGGGCGCATTTTCAGGCAAGGGTCCGCCGCGCAGGTGCCATCGCTGTGGTGCCAGACCCCGATGAGGCGGATCAGGCGTGGTGCGTGACAAATGCCACCCGGTTTGACTATTGCCTGATAGACGCCGATTTTGCGGGCGATACCGATTCGACGCTTGATCTGTGCATGCGCATAAAGAACAGCGCCCCGCATGTGCCGATCATCTTGCTGGACGATGCGGGGATGGCGCGTGACCCCACGGCAGAGCGTATGTCGCTATGCGACGGGCGGTTGCCACAAGCGGCCTCATCGCCAGAGTTTTTCGCGGTCGTACAAGCTGCAATCCTGCGCCAATCAATGCAAGCCATGGTGCGGAATCGCCCCGTTGGTGGCTTGTCCTATCCCAGAGCTTTGACACCTCCTGCGCAAGACTGCGAGGAGATGCAGGCATCGGCTGGCTGGTGGATAGGATCTGCAATCGTGGTGGGGCTGGCGCTCTGGCTTGGTATTTTTGCGGTATTTCGCCTGATTTTCTGAATAAAAAGTGATCAGGATGATACAGTAATCTGTGGTGGTCGCAGCGGCAGCGGCTTGATACATGTTGTTTTTTTGCTTCAAAATTCGAACCATTATTTCCAGCCTGCTGTCCTCAGTTTACAAATATAATCAAAATGATACAAATTAGGGATGGAAAACAAAGCATCCCCTTTCTGGCCCGCCTCTTGGTTTGACCGCAACCTACGGTCGGCTGCTGCCGTTTGTGCAGCGCTTGCCATGACGGGGCTTGTCGCCTGTGATCCGGGCACCCTTAGCCTTGGCGAAGGCGTGCCTGCGCCGCGGTCCAGCGTGCCGCATGTGGCGGTTTCCACCTCGGCCTATTGGGTACGAGAGCCGCTGGCGCTGGTGGGCATCCAGCGCGATCTGGGCCGAGAGGATGAGCAGATCCTTGGCCTTGTGAATGACACTACCCTGAAGGGCGATAATTTTCTGTTGATGCTGGCGGGGTCTCAGGGCGGTGCCGATCTTCCGGCTTTTCAACTGAAATCATTTGTCGAGCGCGTCGGCGGCGCACCTTCGCCATTCTCGCGCGTCTCTGACAGCGACCTGCGCAGCGGTTCGGATGCTTTGGGCACCTATTTCTGGCTGGAATATCGCAGCGGGGCGCAGACCAATTGTGTCTTGGCTATTCGCAGGCTGGGCCTTGGCAGCCGTATCTTGCCAGCCCGCGCCAAATCCCTTGACGTCATGCTGAGAAATTGCGTGCTTGGCCCGATAGAATTGGCGCTGGCACCTATTCTGGCAGATCGGATTGGCTCCTCGGTAGGGGGTAACCCAAGCGGGCCAAGGCTGATGTCGCCATTGGCGGGACCGACGCTGTGAAGGCGCGCGCGGTCTTGCCTTGTTGTGTGGCAGTGGTGCCATGATGCCCGGCCGCCTGCGGGGCGCGGGCACGTCCAACACACCGATGCTGGTGTTGTGGGCGGTTGTCATGGTGCCAGTATTGGTGTTGGCGTCGGTGCCGACATCCACAACGGCGCAGGCGTTGCTGGGGTTGGTTGCCGTTACGATTGTCGTGGCATTGAAGCCATTTGCAACCAATCTTATCGTGCGCTTTTTCATGCTGGGCACGGCCAGCGTGATTGTCATGCGCTATTGGATCTGGCGATTGCTCGAAACCTTGCCTGACCCAGGTATCACGGCTTCCTTTATCTCTGCGCTGCTGTTGTTTGCGGTCGAAACCTATTCGATCCTGATTTTCTTTCTGAATGCCTTTGTCAGCGCCGACCCGACCCGCCGTCAATTTCCGGCAAAGGTGGCCCCCGAAAATCTGCCGACCGTGGATGTGTTGATTCCATCCTATAATGAGCCCCCCGAAATGCTGAGCGTCACCTTGGCCGCCGCCAAGAACATGATCTATCCGCGCCATCTGGTGACGGTGGTGCTGTGCGATGATGGCGGTACGGATCAGCGCTGCAATTCCCCGGATGCAACCCTTGCCGCCCAGTCTCGGGCCCGCCGTAGCACCCTGCAGGCCCTTTGCCGCGAACTGGGTGTGCGCTATTCGACGCGGGCACGCAATGAACATGCCAAAGCGGGTAATATGAGCGCGGCACTGGAAAAGCTGTCGGGCGATCTTGTGGTTGTGTTTGATGCCGACCATGTGCCCAGCCGTGATTTTCTGGCCCGGACGGTCGGCTATATGGTCGAAGACCCCAAGCTGTTTCTGGTTCAGACCCCGCATTTCTTCATCAACAACGACCCGATTCAGCGCAACCTTGGCCTTTCGATCATGTGCCCCCCCGAGAACGAGATGTTCTATAGCCAGATCCACCGCGGGCTTGACCGTTGGGGCGGGGCGTTCTTTTGCGGCTCGGCGGCGGTTTTGCGGCGGGCGGCATTGGACAGCGTCGGTGGCTTCGCCGGCGAGACGATCACCGAAGACGCCGAAACCGCGCTTGAAATGCACGCCGCAGGCTGGAAAAGCCTGTATATTGACCGTGCCATGATCGCGGGCCTGCAACCCGAAACCTTTTCGTCGTTTATCGAGCAACGCGGGCGTTGGGCCACCGGCATGATGCAGATGTTGTTGCTGAAAAACCCGCTGTTCCGTCGCGGGCTTCGCATCTCGCAGCGGCTTTGTTACATCAATTCAATGAGCTTTTGGCTTTTCCCATTGATACGGATGATCTTTTTGCTGGCCCCGCTTGTCTATCTGTTTTTCGGCACCGAAATTTTCGTATCAACCTATGACGAAGTTCTGGCCTATATGCTCAGCTATCTTGCCACCGTGTTTCTGGTGCAAAATGGGCTTTATGCGCGGGTACGCTGGCCGCTTATCTCGGAAATCTATGAAATCGCGCAGACCCCCTATCTGGCGGGCGCGGTGATCAAGACGTTCTTGCGGCCCCGCGCGGCCAAGTTCAATGTGACGGCCAAGGACGAAACTTTGGCCGAGAATTACATCTCGCCAATTCATGGCCCGCTGACGATGCTGTTTTGCCTTATGCTGGCCGGGGTCGTGGCGTTGGGTTTGCGGTGGGTAATGTTTCCGGGCGACCGGCCGGTGCTGGTGGTGGTTGGCGGCTGGGCGGTGTTCAATTTGATTCTGGTGGCAATCGCCTGGTGCTCTGTTTCGGAAAAGCAGCAGCGCCGGGTGTCGCCGCGTGTCAGTATCCGGGTTCCGTCGACTTTGCGGTTGGGCAAGGGGCTGTCGGATGTTCCTGCCACAATTCTTGATGCCTCTACCAATGGCGTTCAGATTCTGGTTGAGGCGACCGAAAACACCAACGCGGCCTTGATGGTGGGGCAGTCATGTTCCTTTACGCCGTTTTTCCCCGATGCCCCCCATCTTGAAACGGCGGTGCTTGGGTCGGTTCGCAGCGTGCGGCGCACCGCATCGGGCACGCTTTTGGGCATCATCTTGCACCCGGATCAACCCATCGCCACCCGTGAGGCTATTGCCTTTCTGATTTTTGGTGACAGCGAGATATGGGAGAAGATACGGGCGCGGTCACGGCGCCCTCGCGGGCTTTTGTTCGGCTTTGGCTATGTAATGTTGCTATTGGTTACCCGCTTGCCGCGCCTGTTGGCAGACTTTGCGCGTGAACCGGCCCGCCGCGCCCGCTGGGCCATGAGAGAGGATGACAAGCCAAAACCTGCGCATCTATTGGCCTTTGGATTGGAAGCAGAGGATCTTGATCGGGTATATCTGGAAGATATCGACAAAGACGATCCGTTTGGCGAGCAGGCAGAGCTTACACCGTTGAAGGTGCCGGCATGAAAGGGGCACGGGCAATAGGGTTCTGGGTGCTGTGCGCTGCCTTTGCGGCACTGCCCGCCGCTGCGCAAACACCAGAGTCGCCCACGATCACCTTGCCGCATTTCGAAGATGAGCTGCCGTCAGGGGGGCCGTCAGAGATGCCGTCGGGGGTGCCCGACCCAAGCGCGCTTTTGGCCTTTAGCGAGCGCCGTGCCGAGAGCGCCGCACCTGCCCCGCCAGCCGAGCGGCGTATGCCGCTTGTTGGCCCGCTGGGCAGCACCCCGATCATGCGTCTTTCAGGCGAATCGGCGGCGGTAGATACGACCCTTTATTTGCCGCCCTCTGTGGCAGCCACCGGCTTTCAGCTTTCCTTGCGCACCAGCATCCACGCCCTGCCAGAGCGTTCCTTTGTGACGGTTATCATCAACGACGAGGCATTGCCGCCAATTCGCGCGGATTCCTTTGATGGTTTTACGCCGGTGGTGCTGGAAAGCGGCCTGTTGAAGCCCGGCGAAAACCGTGTGCGGATAGAAAGCCACCTGTACCACCGCATCTATTGCGGGCCCGAGGCAAGTTTTGCCCTGTGGGTTGAGGTTGATACCGCAAACAGCGGGCTGATCTTGCCTGCCGCTTATGTCCCTGAAATCGCAGATGTGCCGCATTTGATGGTTGCGCAATCGGCGCTGCCAAAAGGGCTTGGCCTGCGCGCGGCACCAAACTTGGCATCACAGGCTTTGAACCAGCTTGCGGGGCATATGATGGGCGCGTTGGGGCGCAGCGTGAGTGTCGTCTCGGCCTATGCGCCGACAGCGGCGGGCGCGCCGGATCTTTTGCGGGTGACGGTGTTGCCGGGCGATACAGCGGCGGCTGATCTTGTCACTGGTGGTGACGGCGTGGCGGTGCTGCGGGTTCGGCTGCCTGATTCGGGGGCCGATCTGGCGGCCATCTTGCCGCCGATGGCGCAGGCCATGCCGGATGTCGCCGCGCTTGAGCCCGGCGTGCCCACCGCGCTGCACGACCTTGGCCGCAACGACACCGCAGATCGTGGGCATTACATTCGGCATGACATTGCCTTTCGGTTGCCTTCGGATTGGCTGGTGCTTGGGCCGCAAACCAGCCGCTTTACACTGGCCTACAGTTTTGCAAACCGGCTGGCCAAGGGGGCGCTGCTGTTTGTCAAGGTAAACGGCACAACGGTGCGGCTGCTGCCTTTGGATATCAGCGGTGGCGATGCGCAGCCGCCCTTGACCATTGGGTTCAAGGCGTCGCTGCTGCATCCCGGCGTCAATGCCTTGACGCTTGAGGCGATCATTCCGGGTGATCCCCCGGATTTGCCTTGCGTTGGCAACGATGGCCCGGTGCTAAGCATCGGCGGGGCATCGACATTGCTTGTTCCCCCTACGCCCAGCATGCAGTTTCCGGGGATTGATCTGGCCTTGTCCACCGCCACTGGCGCGCAGGTATCGCGTGGCATGGGTGGTGGCGTTGGGGGCGGCACGGCCGATCTGCCGTTTTTGCCCATAGCGTTCACCCCGCTGCAAGCTGCGTCGGGTGTTGGGGCGCAGACCACGCTGAACGTGCGGCTGGTATCGGCGGCGGATGTCAACATGATCCGCCCGGTTGATTTTGATCTGCCCCGCGGCCTTGTCGAAGCCGTGATCATGCCTGCCACCGTTGACCCAGAGGCGGCACCCCCCGTATCCGTGCCGCTGGTCGATTTTGGGCGGCTGACGCGGTGGCTATCTGGTGTTGGCCCCTTTCTGAAGGGAATCATACGCCCCGGCGATGTGGCGTTGCAGGCTTGGACCTTGGGCCTGACCGGCCAGATGGTGCTTATCCAGCCAAACCCGGAAGCGCCCTTTGATCTGTGGTTGGTGCTGGCCCCCAACGTGACCGAGGCGGATGCCATCGCTGCCCTTTTGGTCGCGCGCAAAACCGCGCAGGGCCCCGCCGGGCGGCTGGCGGTCCTTGATGAAGACGGGAATTGGCAAAGTTGGCAACCGGCAGCAACACCCCCAACCCTGTTAGAGCCGCTTACCTTGCAAAACACCCGGTTCATCCTTGGAACCTATGCGTCCTGGTCGCCGGTCTTGTTCATGCTGGCCATTCTGGGGCTGGCAGCCGTAACCATCGTGATTGCGATCATCTTTGTCATGACGACCCGTGGAAGGCGCAAACAATGAACCGACGCAAATTCATGCTTGCCGCGACATCCTTGTTTGCAACAGCCGGAAGGGCGGGTGCATCCGGGCTGCTTTTGGCAAGTGACCCGTCTGCGCATCCGCTTGATGCGGCCTGGTCGCTGTGGAAGACGGCCTTTCTGTCGCCCGAGGGGCGGGTGATCGACACGGCGCAAGGCGGGGCCAGCCATTCCGAAAGTCAGGCCTATGGTCTGACACTGGCGGTGGCGCTGGGCGACGCCGAAAGTTTCTCGCGTATTCTGGCCTGGACGCAGATCAATCTTGGGCTGCGCCAAGACAGTCTTTTGGCCTGGCGTTGGTTGCCCGATGCGCCTGTGCGGGTGCCCGACCTGAACAACGCAAGCGATGGCGACTTGTTCTTTGCCTGGGCGCTGGGTTTGGCCGCAGAACGATTTGGCGACGACTCCTACGCGCGGCGCGCTACAGAGATAGCGCAGGATCTGGCCCGGCTTTGCCTGGCACCTTGGCCCGATGGCAGCGGCAGAACAGCGTTATTGCCTGCTGCCGACGGGTACCGGCGCGAGGGCAGCCTGATCGTGAACCTGTCTTACGCGATGCCCCTTGCCTTGCGGCAGGTTGCTGCAGCGACGGGCGTTGACGCTCTGCGCCGCGCGGCCGACGACGCCGAAGGGGCGATGGCCCAGCTTGCAGCTGTTGGAACAATGCCCGACTGGTTTGCGCTGGGGCCTTCAGGCCCTGAGATTGCCTCTGAATTTTCAGATCGCACAGGCTATGAGGCGCTGCGCGTTCCCTTGTTCCTGCTCTGGTCAGGCAACCCAGCCCATCCGGCTGTGCGGCGGCATGCGGCGGCCCTGCAGGCGGGCCGCGCGGCGTTATCGGGGTCGGGCATACCAACCGTGATTGATCGCCTGTCCGGCGTGACGCTGGAATCCAGCAGCGACCCTGGCTATGCGGCTGTTGCGGCCTTGGTCGATTGTGTGGCGGCAGGTGGTATGGATGGCGCAGCAATACCCCCATTTACTGCAGGGCAGCCGTATTACCCGGCCACGTTGCATCTTATGGCCCTGTTGGCCGAATTGGAAGGATACCCCGGATGTCTGCCACTTTGACCCGCAGAATATGCTGCGATTTGTGGTTACCCTTGTGCCTGAGGGTCGCACTCGCATTGCTCATGCTTTTACCCGCACCTTTGGCGTGGGCGCAGACGGCGCCCGGCGCAGATGATCTGCGCGCCTTGCTTTATTATTTTGACGCCAGCGACACCGCTGCGACCGACGCGGAACTGCGGCGCTTGCGGGCGCAGTTTCCGCAATGGACCCCCCCTGCCGATCTTTCGACCCTGCGCGCGACAGGCGGCGGCCCACAGCTGGACCAAATCTATCGGCGTATCGAGGCCGGGGATGTCGCCGGCGCGCGGGCCGCGATTGCCGCCGCCCAAAGCAGTTTTCCGAGTTGGTCCCCCCCCGATGAATTGCAGCGCCTCTTGCGCACGACCGAGGATCAGATCGCCCTTGATACCACACTTTCGCAAGGCAATCTGGGGCAAGCGCTTGACCTGATACGCGCCAATTCAGAGCTGCTGCGGTGCAACCGGATCAACAACGCCTGGCGCTTGGCCGAACTTCAGATCAGTGCTGGCAATCCGGCGGCGGCCTTGGGCACCTACCGCGCGGTCGTCGCAACCTGCCCGGCCTTTGCAGATGTAACGTCGACCTTGGAAAAGGCCCGTCTGGCCGCGTCGGATGCCGAGTTTTCGGTTTTGCTGAACGCCGCGCGCCAAAGGTTTCCAAATCAAGCCGCTGCGCTGAATGCCCTGGGTGCAAAGCTGTTGAATCAAAGTAGCGTTTCACCGACAGCCTCACCAACAGTCCCGGCGGCCCCAACGCCGGCAGCGCCACCAAAAGCGTCTGCGGCGCCCCCCACGCCGTCTCGGCCTGCGCCAGCCCCCGCGGCATCGGTAGCCGTGCCGATGGCTGTCGTTCCGCCCGTGGCAACCGGGCTGGGCGTGCTGGCCCGGTCAGGCGATGGCCGCCTGTCCGCAGTTCGTGCTGCGGCCAAGGCAGGCAGCTTTACTGATTGCGTCGCAAAATCGGTTCGCCCAAAATCGCTAGAGGTTGCCTATGAACGCGCCTGGTGCGTCTATAACCTTGATCGCACGATGGAGGCGCTGGCCCTGTTTGGCGCAGTAGCGTCTGGCATGCGCGATGCAACTGTTGTGCGCGATGCCCGGTTCGGGATGGCGTTGGCCTATACCAAACTTGGCATGACCGAAGACGCGGCCCGGCTATCGGCTGCAACGCCCTTCACCGCCGAACAGCGCCAGGATATCGAGGCGATAATTCTTGATCAGCGCGGTGTACGGGCCTATCAACGCCAAGAGTTCAAACGGGCGATTGCCTTTTTTGACGCGCTGGAGGGGCTGCAAGGCACGCTGCGTCGGGATTTGGCAATTTTGCGGGCCTATAGCTATCTGGAACTCGGCGAACGCGGCACGGCAAAGGGGCTGTTCTCGGCGCTACACCGCCAGCTTGCAACCGATGAAACCAGACGCGGCATGGCTGCCTCGCAATAGCAACGCCCGCAACTATTTGAACCAACTGAAAGGCCAGACTATGAAACCAGTACGCAAAGCCATCTTTCCCGTGGCGGGTCTGGGCACCCGCTTTTTGCCCGCGACCAAGGCGCAGCCAAAAGAAATGTTGCCTATCATCGACAAGCCGTTGATTCAATTCGCCGTCGAAGAGGCGCTGGATGCGGGCATCACACATCTTATTCTTGTGATCGGCCGCACCAAGCGCGCCATTGCAGATCACTTTGATTCCAATCCCGAACTGGATGCCATTCTGCGCGCCAAGGGAAAATCGGAAATGGCGGATTATCTGAGCACGATCATCCCGAAATCGGCCTGTGCCATCTATTTGCGCCAGGCCGAGGCCCTGGGGCTTGGCCATGCCGTTGCTTGCGCCGCGCCGCTGATCGAGCCCGATGAACCCTTTGCCGTATTGCTGGCAGATGACCTTTTGGAAGGCGAGACGCCTGTTCTGTCGCAGATGGTTGCGGCCTATCAACAAACCGGGCGCCCCCTTGTCGCGGTGCAGTCGGTTGACCCATCGGAAACCGGTAGCTATGGGATTGTCGATGCCGATCTGCCCTTGGTGGGGCAGTCGTCGCGCGTGCGCAGCATGGTTGAAAAACCGACCCCGGATGAGGCCCCCTCTAATCTTGCTGTTGTCGGCCGGTATATTCTGGACGGTTCCATCATGCAGGTTCTGAAAGACCAGACGCCGGGGCGTGGCGGCGAAATCCAGTTGACCGATGGAATTCGCGCCTTGATCGAAACAACGGGTGTTGATGCGTTTCGATACAACGGATGCCGGTATGACTGCGGTTCCAAGCTTGGCTATATCGAAGCAACCCTTGCACATGCGCTGCGCCACCCCGAATACGGCCCCCATGTGCGCGCATTCATGGCGGCGAATTATACCGAATCGACCAAATAGCCCGGCGCCTACAGCGTTTCGCCTTTGACTTGAAACAAGGCCCGGCACATTCCGCGTTGAAGCCTTTGATTTCAGGCAGCGATATGAAGGAAGGCTTCAAGGCGAAACACTTTAGGCCTACGACATGAAATGAGTGAGGCCTGAACAAAACGGTTTGGGCCTTGTCGCCGGGAAACGGCACGCGCAGCGGTTAGATGCCGCGCGACCAAACGGGGTGGGGGCCAAACCGACTGAGCGAACGCGCAATCCATAGGGATAAAGGCGCTATGATGGCTAAAGTCTTGCAATCATATTCAGCTTCGGCTAACCGTAAAAGGGCTCGCTATGTCATATGACGTCGTAATTTCACCCTGGCACACTTGATAGTTTGGTGCCGGTGGGTTTTGGGGCAAGGTGGTTAATAATAGTGCTGGGGGAATAATAAGTTATGTCGCAATTGCTGGACTATGCTATAGAAGTCAGGCAGCTTTTGCGCGCTATGGAGGTTGAGGTTGGCCTAGAAGTCTTGTCAAACAAGGAGCGCGACGTGCTTTACGCCGTTCGCAGGCTGACTGAGGGGCGGGCGTCAGCGCGTTCCGAGGCCATCCGCGCGCACCCACTTGTTGCGACAATGACACACCCAACTTACCATCGGGCGCTTAGATCCTTGGTAGAAAAGGGTTATCTTGACCATGCGCCAGAGACCCTTGCCGGGGCATACATCATTGGGATTGCGCACACAGAAAGTGTGTGACTTCAGGGTTTGTAATCCTTGTCGTACAAATATGATCTGCCCTTTTTGCCTGTGTGGGGCCCGAAACCTGTGGCGTATGTATGACGACTAAACTTGAACGTCTTGCACAATTGCGCGAACTTCTGGCGCGTATGGAGGGCGAGCTGGGCCTTGATGGGCTTTCACGTTTTGAACGCGACATCCTTTATGCAATCAGGGCGCTTTCTGGCAATGGGCGGGCCGTGCCATCGGCAGAGTTGCGCCAGCATGGGCTGATTGAATCGATGAGCCAGCCTACCTATCACCGCGCCCTGCGCGAACTGGTCATTCGCGGCTATATCATCAATACAGACGGTCGGCGCTGGACCTACCGAGATGTGTCCCCGCCCGACCAGACAGCCAAACAGTGACGGCCCGGGCGCATTTCCTGTGAAACGATGCGCGTCCATCTGGCGGCCCATAGCGTTTCAGTTTTGGCTTGAAACACAGCCAATCACATAACGCGTTGAAACCCCTGACTTCAGACAGCGATAGCTATGCGAGGTTCAGGGCGAATTGCTTTGTGCCGCCGGAACGGGGAAACTGCTTGCAGCGGGCGTCAAACCTATTCAGAATTTGCAAAGCCGCAGCACCTGCCAAGATGGCTTTCCGCCGCTTCCGGGCTTTGCCTGCCCCGCCATTCCGGCCCGACGGGCCAAACCAAAGGACTGATTGCATGCCCGATTACACCGCCATCGCCGCCCGGCTTTCCGGGCAGCCAGACCTTTATGCGCTGTTGTACCAGGCCGCCGCCGAGGGTGTAACAGAGCTGGCTCCGCTGCTGGCAGCCTGCGATGCAGAAGTGGCGGCGCGGCTTCGGTCTGTCGATCAAGGGCTGTTGCGGGCGATTTTGCGGGTGGGTGCCGGGCACGAAGCGGTGCCAGGCGCCAGCGAGATTGTCGCGCATCTTGCGACAGCAACGCCTGCGCCGGTGTTTATGCCGGAAATCAACGCAAGCCGCAGCATTCCCCTGCCGACATCAGGGCAGCGCCCCGATATGCCCGCCTTTTCGGACCGCGCGTTTGATGCGTGGTTCACCGCGCAGGGCGTGCCCTATGGCATCGGGCTTTATGGCGAAAACCGCTCGGTCTATGCAACCGATCAATTCGCCGACCAGGCCAGCGTTGAGCGCCGCACCGTCCATCTGGGGATTGACGTGTTTGCGCCCGCCGGCACCCCGGTTCATGCCCCCTTTGCAGGCAAGGTGCGGCATCTGACCTATAACGCCGACCCGCTGGATTACGGCCATACGCTGATTTTGGAACATGAGGGGCCGGTGCCGTTTTTCACGCTTTACGGCCATTTGGGCGGCAGCTTGCCCAGTCTTTTGCAGGTGGGTGACACGGTTACCCCCGGCCAGCTTATCGCGCATCTGGGCGATTGGCATGAAAACGGCGGCTGGGCCGCGCATCTGCATTTTCAGATCATGGCCTCTTTGCTGGAACAGACAAAGGGTAACTTTTTTGGCGTTGGGCATGCCGGGCTGTGGAATGTGTGGTCACAGATTTGCCCTGACCCGAACCTGATCTTGCGGCTCGACCCGTTGCGGTTTGCGCTGTGACGCCGTGCTGCAAACAGCTGTCAGAATAGATAAATCGCCCAAAGTTGTGCCATCGCATTTCGTCTTTGACTTGAAAGACACCTATCACATAACGCGTTGAAATCCTTTATTTCAGGCTGCGATCTATGAGCCGGGTTCAAGGCGAAACGTGGCAGGGTTTTTCCGGGCGATACCGTGCAAGAAACATCGCAACCGCACCGTTGGCGATACGATCTTTTTGCGCCTGGCTGACCGTATCAGAGATGCCAAACAGCAGGCGATTAAACAGATCGGCGCGGCACATTTCGCCAAACATATCGGCAGCAAGCGCCTTATCTTCAATCTGAACCTCGCCGCGTGCTTCGGCTTCTTTCAGATATTCGACCATGCGATCACGGGCCATGGCGGGGCCGGTTTCATAAAACTGACGGCCCAGTTCCGGAAAGCGTTCACTTTCCGCCACCACAACACGAAACATCCTCAGATAGAAATCAGAGGTGAAAAATTCTACCAAGGTCACGGCGGCGATTAACAGCGCCTGCTGCAATTTGACATGCGGCGAGATTTTGCTTTCGGCACCCAAGACCTGACGGCAACACTCTGCCTTTGCCACCTCCAGAAACATCAGACGTTTATCCGGGAAATAGCTGTAAAGCGTAGCCTTGGATACACCCGACGCGCGGGCGATATCATCAACGCTGGCCCCTTCAAAGCCTTGCGCCAGAAAAACCTCGCGCGCGCCAGCCAGCACGTCATCATATTTACGCCCCTTACGGGGGGCCTGCGGTGGCGCGCCCATGTCCATGCCTCCCTGATTGGGGGAAGCATAGACCAGAGCGATCGGGGCAAGCAAGCATCGGGCGGGTTATTTGCCGGGGCAAGGCACTGTTTTGCCCTGCTGGGCCGGCGTTGCGCAGCCTTGGGTAACGGGCGCGTCGGGTTGTGTGGGCCATGTGAGGCGCGGAAGGTCAAAGCTTTGGGCAAAGGCCGGGGCGGCCATCAAACCAAGGACAAGTGCGATACGCAGAGCATTCATTTTCCTGTTTCCATTTTTTCAACTGAACCGATCAGTTCAGTTATTCATGCCGCGAATCGCAGCGGCGCGCAAGAGTAAACTGTACTGTTTAGTTCGGAAATTTTGTCGCAGCCTGGGATTGCGCTTGCTATCGTTGTGCCATAAGTTAGAACTGTTCTAAGTTAGAGGTGTCTATGATCCCCGGTTTTTCAAATCGCCGCCGCTTTTCCGATCTAAGCGAGCAAGAGATTTTGGCGCTGGCCATATCCTCTGAGGAGGATGATGCCCGTATTTATCGCAGCTACGCAGAAACGCTGCGCAGTGATTTCCCGAATTCGGCGGCAGTGTTTGACGGCATGGCCGAGGAAGAGGATGAGCACCGAACCCGGTTGATTGACCTGCACCTGACGCGGTTCGGCAAGGTGATCCCGCTGATCCGCCGCGAACATGTCGCCGGGTTTTACGCCCGCCGCCCGGTGTGGCTGACAGAAAACCTTGGGCTGGAGAAAATCCGGGGTGAGGCGGCCGCGATGGAAAAGGACGCGCATGATTTCTATCTGCGCGCGGCCGCCAAGACCACCGATGCGGCAACCCGCAAATTGCTGGGCGATCTGGCCGCCGCCGAAGCTGCACATGAAAACCGCGCCTTTGCATTGGAGGCCGAACATCTGGGCGTTGACGCCCGCAGCGAGGAAGATCGCACCGCGCATCGGCAATTGGTGCTGACCTGGGTACAGCCGGGGCTGGCGGGGTTGATGGATGGCTCCGTTTCAACCCTTGCGCCGATTTTTGCGGTTGCCTTTGCGACCTATGACAACCACACGACCCTGCTTGTGGGGCTTGCTGCAGCCATCGGGGCAGGGATCTCGATGGGGTTTACCGAGGCCGCATCGGATGACGGGCAGCTTTCGGGGCGGGGCTCGCCGTGGAAACGCGGAATTTCGGCAGGGGTGATGACGACCTTGGGCGGGCTTGGCCATGCCTTGCCCTATCTGATCCCGGATTTCTGGACGGCCACTGTGATTGCGATTGCAATTGTATTCGTGGAGCTATGGGCGATCGTGTGGATTCAAAACCGCTTTATGGAAACACCCTTCATGCGCGCGACATTTCAAGTGGTGCTGGGCGGGGCCTTGGTGCTGGGGGTCGGGATGTTGATCGGGGCCGGTTAGGGCCCCCGGCCCACATCGAACGCCAGACGCGGCGGGTTGCCTGGATTTCCAGAAAAACGGGGCCGCAAGTAGGGGTCAATAAAAACTGCCGATACAATAGACTGCGCGGCAGCTATCCGTCAGGGCTTTGCTGGCCCGATCAATGTGATCGTCAGGGATTTGGCGGCGGCAATGAAAATGCATGGGCGTGGCCCTCAATCTGTTAGCCCGTGGGTGATGCGTACATATCCACCCCAAGGCTGCCGGGGCAGGGGCGTATGCGCAGGAGGCCGCGACCCAGTTTTTGGGCTGCATGCTGAACCGCCGCAAATTATTCTGCAATCCATATCGGGAATTAAACCGCGATTAGACCGCGTTCAAATTCCCTTACTCTTTTGAAATTACGTGTATATTTAACTGGTGATAGAAATACCAGTGCGGAATATTTACCGACAGGTAAGGTGTGCGGTAAGGTATTGATTTTATTGAAGCGTGTTTATGTTGCGGAACTGATTGCGGAACCTGTTTTTCGCATTGATGCCGTCAATCCTTTTCGGGATTTTCCGGCCAAAGCGGTATTGCAGGAAGGGCGACTTGCCGCAAACCATTAGCATATTCGCGCATGGATTTGCGTCTTGCATCCCATAACTTTTGACCTAATTCTTCCGCTCGTTCATTCGCAACCGTAAGGGCAAATGTCGTGTAGTCGCGCGTGCCAAACTCGAATCTAGCAAACTCATCGCGAAAAGGACCTTCCTGCTTGATGTCCTGCATCAACTGAAAAAGCGCGTTCATTGCAAGGTTACCAATCCGCTGTCGGTCGTTATCCGAATAGCCAAAGAACAACCATTCCAAACTTAGGCCAAGGTTTGCCGCAAGAGATGCCAACGCGGTCGCGCGCGGCGAGCTTGGCCCAGACAAATATTTTTCCATTGCACTCTTGGATACTCCCGCCGCCGTCGCCAATTCGCCGACCGTCAGCTTTTCGGAAGTCATTAGGAAACGCAAACGATCCGAGATGTCGAGTTCCTGAAAGTAGACTTGTTTGGCATCAGTCATGCGCATATCCTCATATAGATATTGCATACCGTAATCTTTTACGGTATTACATAATTAGTGTATGCCTTTTTTAGGTTGCTTGCAACAAGTGAGAAATAGACGATGAATGCCATATGTTCAGCATCAGAGTTGCCTTTTCTGACTTCAGTGTTGACGTCGGTGAGTTTGCAGAATTGGCCGGAATTACTGATAGAGCGGCACGAAAAGTGCTGGCCTCGGCGGTAAAGAGCAAGCGTTGGCGCGGCCATGCTCTGCCCGTTGTCACCCTATCAGGCCAACGCGGAGGGGCATCGGGCGTAGCATGGGGCATTGATCTTACGAAGGCTTCGTCCCAACTCTTAGCCTTGTTAAATTTGCCGGAAAGCCTGTCTTCAACAAACCTTCAAACACCAATTAAATCTAGGCCAGACAACATCCGAGTTACTGCTGCGGTCGATAAACAACGGGTTATCACGCCTATTCTTGCGCATCCTAAAGGGTCTTCCGGACGGGCGGCGGCGTTTCGTGCGGCGGCAGAACAGCGTCATCAAATTGGGTCTAATTGGTCGGTGTTTAGTGAGCGAACATTGCGGGATTGGGTGCAGGCTTGCGAAAGTGGGGGCACTGCTTCACTTTTGCCTAAGGCACGCTGCGACCGAGGCAAAAAGCGGGTGCTGATCACTCGGCGATGGCAGAATGAATGTGGATTGCCAGATGATGTGCAGGAAAGCATTGCAGCCGAGCTAGAGCGTATAGCGCGAGGCTTGATTTTAGGAAAGCGGTCAGATCGTGACACGCGCCGATTGGCATCAACAGAACTGCAAAGACTGGCGGTTGAGGCGGGAATTAACATGCCAAAAAAGAAGCTTGCCACGCTGTGCGCGCTAACTGATGCGTGGGTCTCCCGCTTTGTCGAAATGAAGGCAGCGCGCGACTTTCAATCTGATCACAAACACTTTTCGGACAAGCATGAGCACAGGATATTGCGCGATCTGACGGAACGGCCAATGGAAGTTCTGATGGGCGATGTTCATAAAGTAGACATGAATATCAAAGACGCCATCCAGTCGGGTATTCCTAACCTTGTGATGTCCGCTAAGGAGGCGGCGAAAACGGGACGTTTGACGATCCGAGTCGCAATCATAGGATGGATGGATGGTTCCAGTCATTACCTTTGGGCAACCATTGTCATCTTGGGGGCAGGGCAAGGGGTCACGCAGCAAGATGTGGCAAAATCTCTTTATGATGTAATGACCTGCCCTTGGGGCGGAATTCCCAGCGAGTTTATGATTGATAATGGTAGCGAATACAAAGCTTTAGCAGAAGCCGTGATGAGGTTCTGCGCTATGTCAGAAATGTCAGGGCTTGGTGTGATTAAATCCCGGCCCTATTCACCAGAGGGCAAGGGTCGGATTGAGGGTGCTTTTGGTATACTTGAAAAGCGGTTTTTGAGCGCACTTCCGGGTTACATTGGCGGCGACAGGATGAACTCGCCTACAAAGTCCAAGGGTAAGCTCGTGGATCCGTATCCGCATGGGCCAAGACGGTTGATTTCCGATATATATCAGGCGGTTGATCAATTCAACGGCACGGCGCAACACGGCAACCTTGGCGGGTTGTCACCGAAGGGGATGATGAACGCCAAGATCGAGCAAACGGGCTGGACAGCGCAGAAGCCGTCCAGCGAACTGTTTGATCTTGTGTTCAGCAAGTCGATTGAACGCGACATTAGACAGGGCGGCGTCGAGTTCGACAACCGCGTTTATCAAGGCGACGTCCTAGCAAAGCTGACCGGAGCGAAGCAAGTAGAGTTCCTCGTGCCAATGCGTGATCCAGAAGGGCCAGTGATTTGTTTCCACGAAGGCGTAATCCATTGGCTACATTCAGAAAAATTTGCCCTAAATGACCGAGGTGGGGCAAAACGCAAAGGCACCGCCGTCAAGCTGCAAAAAGACGAAATGAAGCGCCGCATTGCAACGGCTGACTCTAACGTGGACGTGCAGCGGCTTTTAACTGAAAGCGCAGACGCGGGGCCAGTGGTGTTTAACTCACCCGATGAATGGACCTTTGGGACGATCGACAAGGCTGGAGTTCTTTGCGGCCCAATGACGGAAGTAGAAGCAGAGGACGCAGAAGACGCCCGAAATAGAAAAGAAATTGAAGATTATCTCGCCGTAAAACGCGGGAATAAGCGAGAGGCCAGCGGCGGCAACCGCATTGGCCCCTCTAGTGCAACGTGACCTTAGAAGGGGCATCACACATGGAACTTAATAACATCGAAACCGTGACAGGATCAATCTTGCGAGACGTCACTCAAGATATTCTGGAAGGGGCTGGACTAGGCATCCTGCGCGGTCCAGCCGGTATTGGCAAAAGCTTTGCCTTGGACCTTATCACAGAGGAACTAGAAGCCCTCGGGGCAATGGTGGTGCGTATCACAGTATCTCCGGCAACGGGTGGATCAATCAGCTCGTTCACACGGGCTGTGCTGGCTCAATACAGAATAGAAACCGGGTCTACTGCTGACGGAGTGGAGGCGATGGCCGAATTGCTTCGCGGCTATCCATTCCGCGACATTGGTCCGCAAACTGTTTTCATCGTTGATGAAGCGCAAGAGTTGAAACCCGCTGTCCTTGAAACAATCCGATCACTCTGGGACCGTGGGGACCAAGCCCGCTTGGGCGACGCAAGCACCCCGGCTTTCGGGTGCGTCTTAGTCGGTAATGAAATGTTCATGGGTAAGGGAGGCAATCTGCGGGTTGCGAGCTTCCGCCCGCTGATGTCGCGAGTCACTCACAATGTCCAACTGCCACGCCCGAATAAGAAAGAGGTCGCGGCATTGGCGACTTCATTATTTCCAACGCAATCTGACTTGATCGAAGAACTGAAAGAACTTGGTGCGGCCACTGGGAATCTTCGAACATTAGCGACAGCGGCAAGGCGATCACGTCAATCGGCTAAAGATGAACCAGTCAATTTGGCGCTACTGCGTCAGATCATCCGCATGATGATGGGGGCCAAATGATGCAGCGCCGCGATTTACTTACCCGGAACCCTGTTTCGTTCGACGAGCTGCTGGACCTGTTTGAGGCCTATACCGCGACCATCGGCGCGCCCTTGGACGCGGCGGCTGATCTGATACGCGACCAGTTCAACTATAACCACGGCGATATCTTTGGCCATATTTTCGGTACAAAGGCGAATGCACACGATATGACGGTACGCTTGAAACAGATCAGGGCCACGCGCAGCGCCAGCGCTGACGTTACCTTGACCCTGACAGAGCAAGAGGCAAATCAGGCCGAAGTCGTGACAAGCGAAGTAGAACATCTGTTCACCCAAGCGGCCCACGTCTTTGAGCTTTTGCACACCGGGCTTGCGTCTCGGCATCTGGACCCAGAGGCACCCGGCGTCTTGGCTGTGCTGGAGCTTGCGCGGCGCGCGATGATGAGCGCGGCGGAACATGAGGGCGAAGCCATGACGCGGCTGGGCGACAGTCTTCGCAAAGCCAAATCCTACCAGCACCCCCAACAGGAGGACGCAGCATGACGATTTCACGCAGACAAATCGGCCTGATCAAAGTTGCCGTCAAGACGCTTGGATGGAGCGATGATACTTACCGTTCCGCCTTGGCCCAGATCGGGGGCGTCACCACGTCGACAGATTTGGACAAGACCGGGTTTGAGGCGCTATTTGGCTATTTTGAATATTGCGGCTTCGAGCCATTGCAGGCCAAAGGCCCGTCTTATGGGCAACGCCCCGGCATGGCGTCCTTTGCCCAGATTGAGCTGATCCGCAATCTTTGGGCCGAATACACCCATAGGGCCTATCCGGGACAGGATGAGCTGAATAAATGGCTTGAGCGCTGCTTCAAGGTTTCCAGCCTGCGATTTTTGAAGAAAGACACCGCGCCAAAAGTGATCACGGCCTTGAAGGCCATGAAACTACGCGCGGCGTGACAGGACACAAAGAACGGCAAGAGGGCGGCGCGATTGTGCCGCCCTTTTTCATTGCCCTGAATTTTGCCCGTAGAGGCCGCTTGCAGCGCCTTGGCCCCCTTACCCTATAAAAACTGCTCAACCCGTTTAAATTCGCCGCATACCCGTTTAATAATCGAAATTGGGTGGAGTAGAAGCAACGTCCCTGACAAAACAGGCTTGCGACCCCTTAAAGTCTGATGCAAAATTGTTGGGCAGGCGTGACACGGTAATATTCTCGCGGCCGTAGCACGATCAATTGATCGGAGCGCAATGCAGGGTTTCCGGGAAACCGGGTGCGGGGCCTTGCCGTCTGTACCGCCCCACCTCCACCCACAAACGCTTGTGGGTAATTTGGCTTTTCCCGCGATGTTAGACCTTTTCCCAGAGTTAGCGCGATTGCGCGTCACCCCGGAAAAGGCATCTTTCAATGATCATCAACGGCCAAACCCTGAACCTTGCCTTCAAAGGATTTCAGACCATCTACAATGAAGCGCAGCTTGCAGCCGAATCTCATGCCAGCAAGGTCGCGATGATGGTTCCCAGTTCCAGCCGTGATGAAAGCTATGGCTGGCTTGGGCAGTTCCCGCGCATTCGCGAATGGATTGGCCCGCGCCATATTAACAACCTCAAGGCGCATGGTTTCACGATCAAGAACATCAACTTTGAATTGACCGTTGCCGTGCCGCGTAATGATATTGCGGATGATCGTCTTGGCATCTTTGCCCCGATGTTTTCCGAAATGGGCCGCGATGCCGCCACTCATCCCGACGAGCTGATCTTCGACCTTCTCAAAAGAGGCTTCGAGGCAAACTGTTTTGACGGGAAGAATTTCTTTGACGAAGATCACCCGATTGAACTGACGCCCGGCGCGGACCCTGTCAGCGTCAGCAACATGCAAGACGGCACAGACCCGGCATGGTTCTTGCTGGACCTGTCGCGAGGCGTTCGGCCCATTATCTGGCAAGAGCGCGAGAAATATGAATTTCAGTCGATTGTCGACCCCAACGACAGCCACGTTTTCATGAATGATGAGTATGTCTATGGGGTCCGGGCGCGGGTGAATGCGGGCTTTGGCCTGTGGCAACTTGCCTTTGGTTCAAAGCAACCCTTGACCGAGGCGGCCTATATGAACGCCCGTGCTGCCATGATGAGCTTTAAAAGCGATGGTGGGCGCATTCTTGGCGTGAAGCCGACTGTCATGGTTGTACCGCCCGAATTGGAAAACTTTGCGCTCCACTTACTGAACACCGAAACCAATAACGGCGGCGGCTCCAACCCTTGGAAGAACACCGTTGAGCTTATCGTTACCCCTTACGTTGCCTGATCTCTGAAAGGTTCTTGAGAATGTCGGCTTTGACCAAAGATCGCAATACCCCGAAACGTGATGGGGATTTCAAGGTGGACGGCGTGGCCGCATCCACCCGCATCTTTACCGGGGCGCTGCTTATGCGCAACGCCGCGGGCTTCCTGGTGAAAGGGGCAACCGCAACCGGCTGCACAGGCGTTGGCCGTGCCGAAGAGGCGGTAGACAACACGGGCGGGGCCAATGGCGCGGCCCAAGTCAAATATCGTCCTGGTATTTTCCTCTTTGCCAATCTTGGCGCGGATTTGATTGATCAGGCCGATATGGGCAAGCTCTGCTACATTGTGAATGATCAGACCGTTGCCGCAAGCGATGGCACTGGCACCCGGTCGCCTGCGGGATTTGTCGAGGCGCTGGACGATTGGGGCGTTTGGGTTCGCTTTGACGAAGCTGTGACGCGGGGCGCGTGATGAACGGTTTGAAACTGGCAACCTGCGACGTTGCTTTGCCAATGGGCGGGGCCTTACCACCTGAAGGTGACGCGCCGGAGTGGGTTCACCTTCTGCCGAATGGTCCCACCGTCGCGCGGGACGGGCGCAAATTTGATCTTGGGGATCCTGCCGCCGTCATTCTGGCCTTTGAAGAAAACGGGGCTGACCTGCCGATTGACTATGAGCACCAATCCGACAGAGCAGAAGCCAATCTCAATGGGCCGGTTCCGGCTGCGGGATGGATCACGGCACTTGCTGCCAATGAGAGCGGCCTGTGGGGCAAAGTCGAATGGACGGCAACCGCGCGCGACATGATCCGGCGCAAGGAATACCGCTATCTAAGCCCGTCCATTCTGCACAACAAAGCGGGCCAAGTCATGCGGCTCAAAGGCGCGGGCCTTGTTCATCGGCCCGCCCTTCACCTTAAAGCTCTTGCCAGTGAGGAAGACACAATGCCGCCCGATGCACCTACCACAAAAGACCAGAACCCTACAGGCTTTCCCCAGCGCCTGGCCAAGCTGCTTGGCCTTGGCCCGGATGCCAGCGAAGACGATGTAATTGAAGCGCTTGCGCCCAAGCTCTCTACCGCTGCCGAGGCGACACCGGACCCGCGCAAATTCGTTCCCGTCGAGGCCGTGGCCGAGCTGCTGCAAGACCGCAACAGCCGCATTGCCACGATGAATGAGCAGGCAGCACATGACCTGGTAGAAAAGGCCTTTGATGATGGCTATCTGACACCCGCAATGCGCGGTTGGGCCACATCGCTTGCAAAGGAGGATCCGGATAGTTTCCGCACCTTCCTGGCAAAGTCACCCCGGCCCTTTGCCAACTTCTTCAAACCGCTGCCGCGTGCGCCGTTTGAAACGATTGCGGCCATGGGCAACGACTCGAATGAAGCGGCGGCGATTTGTTCCCAGCTTGGCCTGAAACCGGGTTCACTCAATTCATGAGGTTGGGGCGGGCGTGATGAACCCGCTCTTAAGCCGCGCGGCTTCTCCTGTGCGCGCGGCAAACAGCGCCCCGGCCTGATGTGTCCCCGTCAGGCCGGGGCGTTTTCGACAAATACGGAAAGGCTGCTCATGAACCTACCTGCAAGACCAATGCCAAAACCGACCGCCCAAGTTGCCGTCTATGTTGAAATTCTGGGGGTTGATCTTGCCGTCACGTTCCTTCTGGCCTTTGGCGGGGCGGAACTGCACCTTGCCCAAAACCCAAAGGGAAAGGGCCAAGTGGAAGCCGTGATCGGCTTGGACAACGCCCGCGCCCTTGCGGCACAAGATCATCGCTTGCAGCGACGCGTTCCGCTGGCAAAGAAGTGGTTGGCGCAAATGCTGGATTGGCAGGGCCATTCCATCGCGCATATCGCCCGCACCCTGCGCACAACGGATGTATCAGTGCGAGGCTGGTTGAGGGCGACACAGAAGGACGGTCCGAATGAGTGACTTACGCACCGCCATTATCCAAGCGCAGCAAACCGCGCAAATGCTGGACCGCGCAAAGGCCGCAAGCGACCGCCTTTTAATGACCCTTGAAGGGACTGTTGAAGGGGCATTAAACAGCCCTTTAATCGCGGATCAGCACCGTGATATGCACCGGCGCGGCACACCGTCACGCCTGAACACGGACCCCGAATTGCAGGCCTTTGTTCTGGCCCGGATTGAGCATAAGACCTATAAGGAAGTGGTGTCAGATGTCGCCAAAAGCTTCCCGCCCGAGCGCCAAATAAGCATCTCTTCCCTTCAAAGATGGTGGCGAAAGCGGTCTCCCCAATCGGCCCTAACCGTCAATTACTAGCTGATTCCACCTAACAGCCGCTACTGTCAGCCCTTTTGCGGCTTAATTGGTAGCACTGCGGAATAATTAACTACAACACAATGCTTTAGGGTATCAGCGCGTCGGGAAATGGAAACCTTTCGGTATCGTTGCGGATGTAAAGCGGATGCTGGGCAGAGCCGTCCTTGTTGAGCTTGAGACAGCTAAGGGGCTTACCCGTTTCGCGCAGCGCCCGTAACGTGCGTTCGACGATCTGGGCGTGCCGCTTGTGAAGTTTGCCAAAGGCCAGCAGAATCTCATGGGCGCGCGCTGCGTCGCGCAGGATGGCTGGCAGATTATCGGGGCTGCAGGCGATTGCAGGATCATGCGGCACATCTTTTGGATGGGTTGCGCGCCAATCCAGCATGTTGGTTTTCACATAGCGCGTGAACCCCCAGCGCCTTGCAAAGCGAAGCTCTTTGTCGCAAGTCGGGTCTGAAACCTCTGCCCGTGCCACCGAAGGATTTTGGCCGATAAACAGGATCACCCGCGGTTCGGTTCCTTCCGGGGTCCAATCGCGGGTCAATGTATGCCGATACCGGCCGCAAGCAGAAAAGGTTGCGCCGCCGATGATGCCATCAGCAAGCCGGATAAGAACCTTGCCACCGGGATCATGCAGGGCATGGGCGCCTTCGTTGGTTGAGGTGATTTTGCCATGGGTCATGTGCGATTCCTGTGATTGGCCCAGATCAGGGTGGGGGCGACCTTTTGCACCCGGCAGACGCAAAGCGATTTCACGACAGCGTTTCGGTGAAAAACCCGGCTCACATATCGTTGCCTGATCGGTGCCGTGCAGCCTGAAAGAGTTTCTTCGCAAAGGAATAGCCACTCTTGCGCAAAGCCCTGATATGAAAAGCCCCGGCGTTTCCACCGGGGCTTTTCAATTTCAACTGTAAAATCAGCCCTCGGCGGGTGCTTCGGTGATTTCTGCGCCGGTTTCCTGATCGACCATCTTCATGCCCAACCGAACCTTGCCGCGATCATCAAAGCCCAGCAGCTTTACTTTCACTTCCTGGCCTTCTTTCAGCGCCTCATTCGGGTGCTGCAAGCGCTTGTTGGCGATCTGGGACACATGCACCAAACCGTCACGCTTGCCAAAGAAGTTCACGAACGCGCCGAAATCGACCAGTTTCACGACCTTGCCGGTGTAAACCTTGCCTTCTTCCGGCTCTGCCACGATCGACCAGATCATGTCATAGGCTTTCTTGATCGCTTCGGCATTGTTCGAGGCAATCTTGATCACGCCATCGTCGTTGATGTCGACCTTGGCGCCCGACACTTCGACGATCTCACGGATAACCTTGCCGCCCGACCCGATCACTTCACGGATCTTGTCAGTCGGTACAGTCATGGTTTCGATCTTTGGGGCATAGGCCGAAAACGCCTGCGCCGAGGTCAAAGCCTTGCCCATTTCGCCCAGAATGTGCATCCGGCCGTCTTTGGCCTGTGCCAGCGCCTTTTCCATGATCGCGGGCGTGATGCCTGCAATCTTGATATCCATCTGCAGGCTGGTGATGCCGTTTTCGGTACCCGCAACCTTGAAATCCATGTCGCCAAGGTGGTCTTCGTCACCCAGAATATCCGACAAGATCGCGAACTTGCCGGCATCGTCCATGATCAGGCCCATTGCCACGCCAGCAACAGGGGCCTTCAGCGGCACGCCCGCATCCATCATCGACAAGGAGCCGCCGCAAACCGACGCCATTGACGAAGAGCCGTTGGATTCAGTGATCTCGGACACAACGCGAATTGTGTAGGGGAAATCGGTTGCCGCAGGCAGAACCGCCTGAAGCGCGCGCCAAGCCAGCTTGCCGTGGCCGATTTCGCGACGTCCGGGGGGGCCGAAACGCCCAACCTCGCCCACCGAATAGGGGGGGAAGTTGTAATGCAGCAGGAAGTTGGATTTGCTGGTGCCGGTCAGCGCGTCGATGAACTGCTCATCCTCGCCAGTGCCCAAAGTCGTGACCACAAGGCCCTGGGTTTCACCACGGGTGAACAAAGCCGAACCATGGGTGCGCGGCAGGATTCCGGTTTCCGAAACGATCGGGCGGATGGTCGTGGTGTCGCGGCCATCAATCCGGGCCGAGCCGTTGATGATATCGCCACGCAATACACCCGCTTCCAGCTTTTTGATTGCCGAACCAAGATTGTCATTGGCGATGTCTTCGTCCGACAGGCTTGCCTTGATCGCGGCTACAGCATTGCTGATTGCGGTTGTACGCTCTTGCTTGTCACGGATCGCAAAGGCGGCGCGCATGTCTTTTTCGCCCGCTGCCTTGACGCGCTCATACAGGTCGGAATAGTCGGGCGGGGTGAACTCGAACGGTTCTTTGGCGCAGTCTTCGGCAAAATCCATGATCAGGTCGATGACGGGCTGAATGCTGTCATGTGCAAATTTCACCGCACCCAGCATTTCAGCTTCGGACAGCTCATACGCCTCTGATTCGACCATCATCACGGCGTCTTTGGTGCCGGCCACAACCAGATCAAGGCGCTGCTCGGGGTTGTCGCGCAGCTTCATCATGTCGTCGCAAGATGGGTTCAGCGTGTATTGGCCATTCACGAAACCAACGCGGCAACCGGCGATCGGGCCCATGAACGGTGCGCCTGAAATCGTCAGCGCAGCGGATGCGGCGATCATCGCCAGCACGTCCGGCTCATTCTCAAGGTCATGCGACAACACGGTCACAATCACCAGAACTTCGTTTTTGAAGCCATCCACAAACAGCGGGCGGATCGGACGGTCGATCAGACGCGATGTCAGGGTTTCTTTTTCCGAGGGCCGCGCTTCGCGCTTGAAAAAGCCGCCCGGAACTTTACCAGCAGCGTAATACCGCTCTTGGTAGTGAACTGTCAGAGGAAAAAAGTCCTGGCCCGGCTTTTGCGATTTCGCAAAGGTCACGTTGGCCATCACACTGGTTTCGCCCAGCGTGGCAATAACCGAACCATCAGCCTGACGGGCCACTTTACCCGTTTCCAGCGTCAGCGTTTCACCGCCCCATTCGATAGATTTTTTCGTTACGTTAAACATTCATCGTTTCCTATATGGGGGCATCCCGGCGTTCCGGGCCCCCCGTTTACATAGCGGCCCCATTGCCGCCGCCCCCCAATCCTTTGCATGCGGCCGGGGGCAGGCCTCACGTCACAGATGGCGCGCGTCTACAGGAAAACAAGGCGTTTGGGAAGGGGTGGGCTGTGTTGCGTTTGGCAGGCTGCGATCAACCGGCTGAAAGGGGGCGGGCTGCAAATTGGCACGCGCGCTTTCGCCGTGATCCTTTTTCCGGCCCTGTCTTGCAAGGCGCAACCGCAGCCTTGGCCTGCCCGAACAAAGCAGGGGCAAAGGGGGGCGCCTGCGCCACCTTACATCACAGACATCGCCCTTGCCCCCAACAGGCAAAGGGCGGCCCAGCCGGTTCCGGCCAGCCAACCAGCCAGTACATCGCTGGGCCAATGTACCCCCAGATAGACCCGGCTGACACCCACAAGAAGTGTGACCGTAATCGCAAGACACAAAACATAGGCTTTTAGCCGCCTATCCGCCAAGGCATTGGCAATCAACACGCCAAGCGTCAGATAGGCAACCGCCGCCATCATCGAATGGCCCGAGGGAAAGCTTGCGGTTGTGACGATAGAGCCATGCGGCACAAGATCGGGGCGCGGGCGGTCAAACAGCCCCTTGGCAATGCTGGATGCCACTATCCCACCCCCAACCGTGGCCAACAAATAAACCATAGAGCCGTAGTGCTGCCGCATCATGAAAAAGCCTGCGGTAGCCGCCGTTGCAAGGGTCAGAATCGCAACCCCGCCCAAAGCGGTCACATCGCGGGCCATCTCTTGCAACCACGGCGGGCCAAGTGGCACGGCACTGTTGGTGCTGCTGCGCAAAAACAGCAAGATATCCCGGTCAAGGCTGTTGGTTGCGCCCTCGACAACCTCGTCGGCCAGTTCGGCAAACCCCCAGACAGCCGCGATGACAAGCGCCAGAAACGCCAGTGAGCTTAGTTCAACATTGCGCAGAACCCAATGTGCTGCCGATGCCGTCGTTGCAAACCTGCGACGTGCGACCGGCAGCTTTTTCTGGGATCTGGTCATCGTCAGCCCTGTTCTGTGTCCGACGGCTGCGTTTGTTCAACCTTTATCACCGACAGCATACGCCGTTGATTGTCGCGCGTATCCCAATAAAAGGCCGCGCCCTCGGCCAGCCCAAGAAGGGCCACACCAATCGGCGTCATCACAGAGACACGCTGACGCGCGATATCGGCATCCTCCGGGTACACCAGGGTCACGGATTTTTCCAACCCGGTGGATTCGTCACGGTAGGTGACCGTGCTGCCAACGGAAACGACATCCGACGGCATCTTTGCGGGTGTAACGATCCGCGCGCGCCCGATTTCTTCGAACAGGCGATCGGCAAGCGCGGGATTGCGCTGCATCGCCCCCTCTGCGAGGGCCTCGATATGGGCAAGCTCATCGGCATTGATGACGATCTTTGGTGCCTTGGGGCTGCGTGGTTTTGGGGCTTTGGTCATTTCAATCATCATGTGATGTCCTTATCAAAGTGAGACAGCGAAAAATATACAAGACTGCAAGCGACCCTTGGTCGTGCTTTCAGTCGGTGGGTTTGGCAGGTGCGTGGCGTCAGTTCGGGGGCAAGACATCCAGAACCGAAAGCGACATGACGGTTCCATCTTCGCATAAAAGCGGGGCGCGTTGCCCGATGCGCATGCCGATCAGGGTTGCGCCCAGCAACGAAGACACGGGAATTACACCGCTGCCAAACTCTGATCTGGCGCTGTGCACAAGTAAGCCAGTCTGTGCGGGTTCGCCATTCACCGAATAGCTAACGCGGCAACCGCTGGTGACAAGATCACGCGCATGAAAATCACTGACCGGTTCGGTCGTCATGATTTTATTAAGCAGAACATAGGCAAGCAATGTCCAGATGGGCAGTTGGCTTTGCTGACAGCAGGTCAAATGCTGTTGAAGCTTTTGATGATCGGCCTCGGGCAGCACGGATCGTGGGCGCGGGCGCGACAGCGGCGCAAGCCGGGGGCCGGGCCGGAATTGAGAGTGGGGGGGCTGGGTATTGTGAATGCTTGTCATGACTTCTCCTCGGACGAATTGGGTCGTCACACGCGCGTTGCAGGGTTATGAGGAGGCCCCGGGGGCTTGGCAGGCGCGAACGCGCCTATACCGCCCGGGGCAACGGGCGGTTCAGCAAAAGAAATCGAAAATGATCTACATGCTTCACCATGACCTAAAGCTAGGCACGGGCCGATGATTAGTCAATTGTCGCGTGCTGATCTGGCGGCATATTGTGGCGCAAATGTTCCAAACCGCCCCAAGATCGGCGCTTTCGCGCCCAAAGGTCGCAGCCCATCCTGGGGTGATTGAAAGCCCCGGCCATAAGGCCCATGTAGAAGGCATGATGATGTTCAGCTTTCATAAGAGGTTCCTGCCCGCAGCAGGAAAATTACTGAACCGCCGGTAACCCCGGGCGGGTAGGCAGCTGTGCCGTTTCCTGCTTCGGGGGTTATCTGATCCTTGTCGATCAAGTGAATATGACGTGGAGGCTTGCGCAGCCGAAGTCCGGGTTTTGGGCGTCTATCGCCTTGGTTCGGGCCGCGCGGTTTTTCAGGTCCTGGCATCAGTACTATCAAGATTGGAGGATGAAATGTCCGTCTGCATCACAAGTCAAATGATCACCCCGGCGGCTGGTGCGCTGGGTAATAAGCGAACCGATGGCCTGTTCACCCGGTTGCTGGGCAGCGTCGTTACCAAATGGCGGCGCCACAGGATGATAGCCGCCTTCGAGGCAATGGATGACAGGCTGCTTGATGATATCGGCATCACTCGTGGCGATATTCGAGACGTGGTGAACGGTTTCGACACGCGTGAATTGCAAATGGTGCCAGTAGCGCCGGCCACAAGATTGGTCAGTGCAAACCATATGGCATATCAAGCTGCGGCCTAAGGCGTTTTGGCTGAAACCATGACTTCAGGTAAAACGCCTTTGGTCCAATCGGTACAGGTTTATCTGCGCCATCCGACAGCGGTGGCGCAAAAACGCCGGAACAGGTTGTATACAACCATACTCAAGGGAGATGACCAAATGATGATTTGCAAAGCCGACTTCGAAGAGCTGTTTCCCGAAATCTTCAAAACCCCGAAAAAAGCCATTGCGCGCTGCCAAGATGATGGCGGCCAAATAGAACCGGTCGCAAAAGCCGGGCCGCACAGGGATGCAGCCCGGACTATGCAGGCAAAGGCCGTGCTTGACCCAGCCGGGCAGGGTTTGGCCTTGGCCTGAAAGCTGTTAGCGGTTGCCAAGGGTGTGGCCCGCGCCATTGGCATTGTGTATAGAGCAATAATGGGTGCCAAAGCGGTTTGCAGTCTTTCCGGCCGGGATCGAGTGCAAACCAGACCCATTGCATAAACCAACCTGGGCGCAGCCTGCCAAATACAGGGCAACACCCGGATCGTAAAAGTGAAGGGAAGGCTATGGTGCTGACGCGCATTTTTGCAGCAGTGGGGCAATTCCCGCAAGACGATGCTGTGCTTGCCCGCGCATTAGAGCTTGCGACGCCGCTTGGCGCAACGCTGACGATTATCCACGTCATCGACCTTCCCGATTGCAAGGCGGATTTCTCGGATCAAGAAACCTTGCAAGGTCAGGCCGCAATTGCCGCACGCGACAGGATCACCGCGGCGTTGCTGCGTTTGGGGGCGCAAGCCTCTAGCGCCGAAATCCGGATTGAAGCCGGCTCTGCCGGGCTGAAACTGATCGATATCTGCCAAGAGGCAAAACCCGATCTTGTCGTTATGCGCGCGCATCAGAAAACCAGATTTGCAGAGCGAATGCTGGGGTCAACGACCGATCGGCTGTGCGCAGCGGCTGTTGCACCGATTCTGGTCGTCAAGCGCCCGATAAACCGGCCCTATGCCCGCGTGTTGCTGGCAACCAATGGTGCAGATAATGCCCCGGCAGCCCTGACTTTGGTCGAGGCGCTGCTGCCCAGGGCCAGCCTGCATCTGGTTCAGGCGGTGGAAATAGCCCCGCAGTTGCAAGAAGCGATGCTGCGGGTCGGAACTGACCAAACGGCATTGGCCGCCTATCGGGATGCATTGATACAGGTCGCCAGAAACGATCTGCGCGACCTTTCTGCCCAGGCTGCGGGCCGCACGACCAGGGCCGTCTTGTACGGTGATCCGGCGACCGCGCTGGTTCGTGCAACACGTCGCCCAAAGGTTGATCTTATGGCTGTTGGCCCCGGCCGCCCCAGCCTGATACGCCGCCTGTTCATTGGCAGCGTCACGCGGCGACTGTTGCGCGATGCCGCCTGCGATGTGCTGATTTGCCACCAAAGGCAAGAACGCTGACCGATCACGAATGCACATCCTCCCACGCCGAAGACGTGCTTGATCGAGGCCGTAAAGAGGGCTAGCGTCAGGTTCACGTCGGCCTTGTTCAAGATGTATGCAAACCGCTGTAACCACCCGGCTTTGTGTATCAAACAGGGCAGCAGAATAATTCTTATGCGCTGAACATGGCAGGCCCAGACTTCACGATAGCGTTTCGCCTTTAACTTGAAACAAGGCCTATCACATAACGCGTTGAAATCTTTGATTTCAGGCAGCGATATGTGAGGAAGGCTTTAAGGCAAAACGCTTTAGCGGGCCGGTTCGTATCATCATGCGGCGATCGCAACAGGAAGACGAATCCCATGTCCTTGCAACAAATGCTGCTCTTTGCTGTACTCGCTGCCATGATGGGGCTGTTTGTGTGGGGGCGGTTCAGGCATGACGTGGTCGCGCTGGCCGCGCTGATGGCTTGCGTGATTGCCGGGCTGGTTCCGGCTGATCGGGCGTTTGCCGGTTTTGGCCACCCGGCCGTGATCACGGTCGCCTGTGTTTTGGTGCTTAGTCAGGGGTTGCACAACACCGGTGCCGTCGATTGGTTGGCGCGCAGCTTTCTGCCCCGTAACGCTGGCCGGCTGGTCAGCATGCTTGCGCTGATGGGGCTGGGCGCGCTTATGTCGGGGTTCATGAATAACGTGGGGGCGATGGCGCTTTTGATGCCGATCGCGGTGCAATTGTCGAACCGGCTGGATTTGACGCAGGGGCAGGTGTTGATGCCGCTTGCCTTTGGCACGATTCTGGGGGGCATGACCACGCTGGTCGGCACGCCGCCCAACTTGATCGTGTCAGGTTTTCGAGAAGCGGCAGGGCTGGGCCCGTTCGCCATGTTCGACTTTTCCCCCGTTGGTGTGGTGGTTGCGGCCCTTGGTGTGCTTTTCACGGCCACAATCGGTTGGCGGCTGGTGCCTGCACGCAAACCAAGCGTTGGCGATGGATTTGAGACAGGCACCTATCTGACCGAGGTGCGCATTCCTGAAAAAAGCAAGGCCATTGGTTTGACCCTGCGCAGCTTTGAGGCCGAGATCAAGGATAGCGGCGTCCAGATCGCCGGGCTTGAGCGAAATGATGTGCGCATAACCGCGCCCCATGGTGGGCGGCGCATCCGGCAGGGGGATATTCTGGCGCTGAATACCGATGTCGATGGGCTTGCCGAAACCCTTTCGGTTTTCAGCCTCAAGCTGGGGGAACAGGAAAAGGCCGAAGAACAGGCAGACCAAGACGCAGCGGCAGCAAGCAAAGACGGCTCTGGCACAAGCAAGGACGGGCCGAAGGCAAAAGATGAGGCAGCAGAGGAAAGCAAGGATCGGGATGAGGATATCGTGTTGCGCGAACTGGTTGTCTTGCCCGGCTCGAATATCGTCGGGCGGTCGGCCAGTGATCTGCGCTTGCGCACGCGCTATGGAATCAATCTGCTGGCCGTCTCGCGGCAGGGGCATCCGCCACGGTCACGCTTGCGCAATCTCAAGCTGAAATCCGGCGACCTGCTTATGCTGCAAGGCCCCGCCGAGATGATTGCCGAATTCATCAATGATACGGGCTGTGTGCCTTTGGGCGCGCGCGAATTGCGCATCCCCGACAAACGTCTGGCGATGATCGCGGGGGCGATCATGCTGGGGGCGATTGGGATCGTGGCCTTTGGGCTGTTGCCTGCGGCTGCAGCTTTTGCGCTTGGAGTTCTTGCCTCTATGCTGTTGCGGACTGTGCCGCCGCGCCAGATCTATACCACGATCGACTGGCCCGTGATTGTTTTGCTGGCCGCGCTGATTCCGGTTGCCGGTGCGATGCAGACCACGGGTGCCGCCGATCTGCTGGCCCGATTTTTGGTTGAAACCATCGCGCAAGGCAATGCCATCGCGGCGCTGGCCGTGGTTTTGATAACCGCCATGTTCTTGTCTGACATGATGAACAACGCTGCAACTGCGGCGGTTCTGTGCCCGATTGCCATCGGGATTTCTGCAACGCTTGGTGTCAACCCGGACAGCTTTCTAATGGCGGTGGCGATTGGCGCCTCATGTGCGTTTCTTACCCCCATCGGGCATCAGAACAACACCTTGATCCTTGGCCCCGGCGGCTTTCGTTTTGGCGATTACTGGCGGCTGGGGCTGCCACTGGAATTGCTGGTGATTGCGGTCAGCATGCCTCTGCTGTTGCTTGTCTGGCCGTTGTAGGGCCGATGCTACAGAATCGGCGCGCCCTTGGCCCGTCTTTTTGCGGCGGTTCGGTTACGGCCCGAAACAGGTTTGATGCGTGCTGCGCGGCCTGACAGTCTGGCACAGCCTCTTGCGTTGCTGGGCATCTTGCGGCCATGTAGGGAACAGGTGGCTTTCAAAGGGTTTTCATCATGGATATCGAGCAATTTATCGGGGGCAATGCGGTGTATCTGGCGGTCGCCATTTTCATCATTGTCTGTATTTTTCTGGGCGTGCGGATTGTACCGCAATCGGAAAAGCATGTGGTGGAACGGTTCGGGCGCTTGCACGCGGTTCTTGGGCCGGGGATCAATTTTGTCGTGCCGTTTCTGGATAAGATCGCACACAGGATTTCGATATTGGAGCGGCAGTTGCCGAATGCGCTGCAAGACGCGATTACAGCGGATAACGTGCTGGTAAAGGTGGAAACATCGGTGTTTTACCGGATTACCGAACCGGAAAAGACGGTGTACCGGATTCGCGATGTCGATGGCGCGATTGCAACAACTGTGGCCGGAATCGTGCGGAGCGAGATCGGCAAGATGGAGTTGGATCAGGTGCAATCCAATCGCACCCAGTTGATCGGAATGGTCCGGGAACTGGTCGCGGCCATGGTTGATGATTGGGGGATCGAGGTAACGCGGGCCGAGATTTTGGACGTGAACCTTGATGAGGCGACGCGGGCGGCGATGTTGCAGCAGTTGAATGCCGAGCGCGCACGGCGGGCGCAAGTGACCGAGGCGGAGGGCAAGAAACGCGCAGTGGAACTGAACGCGGATGCGCAGCTATATGCAGCCAAGCGCGAGGCCGAGCAGCGCCGGGTTCTGGCAGATGCCGAGGCCTATGCGACTGGTGTGATTGCCGAAGCAATCAAGATGAACGGCATTGAGGCGGCGCAATATCAGGTGGCATTGAAACAGGTTGAGGCCTTGACGGCCGTGGGCCAGGGTGCCGGCAAACAAACGATTATCGTGCCAGCGCAAGCGCTGGAGGCGTTTGGTGATGCGTTCAAGATGCTGAAAGGCCGGACATGAGCTGGTTTTCCCTCTGGTGGGTTTGGATCGTCGCGGGGTTTGCGCTTGGGGTGCTGGAAGTTCTGGCCCCCGGCTATATCTTCCTTGGCTTTGCCCTTGGTGCGGTGGCGACGGGGTTTTTGGTGGGGATCGGGGTTTTGGGCGCAACCCTGCCCGCAACCTTGCTGGTGTTTGCCTTGGCGTCCCTGGCGGCATGGCTTGTGACGCGCAAACTTTTGGGGTCACAGGCCAGCAAGGCCAAGATCTGGGACCGCGACATCAACGACAATTAAGACGTTCCGGAAAATACCTGACAGATCGCCACTACCTTGCCGCGCCATGCGCCCCAGGGGTCTTGGCGCGGCAGGTTTTTCTTGAGAGGCAGCAGGGGTTTCTTGCGTTTTGCCGGCCCGACGCCAGCCAGAAAGATAGGCCCTAGTTCAGCACAACAATCCCGGCGTTCAGCGCGGTGGCAAGGCTGACCCATGCCAGATAGGGTATGAACAGCGCAGCAGACAGGCGGTCGCCCCGCCATTCTCGCCCGATGAACCCAAGGATAACAAGCCACATGGCCATAATTACGACCAAGGCCGCCATGGGCTGCTGCATGCCAAAGAACACCGGTGACCACAGAAAGTTAAGCGCCATTTGCGCCCACCACAGCCCCACAGAACCGCCATGCAACCATTTGCGCGCACCGACCCAGCCGATCAGCAGATAAAGCGTGGTCCACATCGGACCAAATAACCAATTCGGCGGGGTGAACCATGGCTTTGCCAGCCCGGCATACCATGCGCCCGGCAGGGTTATCAGCCCTATCGCGCCGCCGATGACAGGCACCCCGAGGACAAACGCAGCATAGATCCAGATGGTGCGCATCGTTCCCCCTTAGTCCAACGCCCGCGCTTCGGATATCAGCATGATCGGGATGCCGTTGCGGATAGGAAACGCCATTTTAGCCGCTTTGGACACAAGTTCTTGCGCCGCTGCATCATATGACAGGGTTGTCTGTGTCATCGGGCATACCAGCGCCTCTAACATCCGGCGGTCGATTGCGGGGGATTCGGTGGTCATTGCATTATCTCCTCAGAAGTGCCGCCGCGCAGGGCAAATTCGATCAGGGTTACCATGGTTTCACGCCGGGTGATCAAGGTTGGTGCCTCTAGCAGCGCCTGTTTATCCTCGGGCGAGAAGGGGCAGAGCATGGACAGAGAGTTGATCAACAACTCCTCATCCGCCTCTGCCAGACTGTCCCAATCAGTAGACAGGTCCATGGAATCGAAAAAGCGATGCAGCAAATCCATGAAGCCGGCACGATCAAAGCCTGCATCTTCCTCGGCCCCGCCCTGGTCACGCTCAAACCCGTGCCAATCCACCCGCGCGCGGCGATAGGGTGTAACGCCACTTACCTCTTCGCGCACCCGAAAGCGTGACACACCCGAAAGCGTGACCATATAGCGCCCATCCTCGGTTTCGGAAAACCCGGTCAGGCGGCCAGCGCAGCCAATGGCCTGCAGCTTTGGCTCTCCTCTGCCATGGCTGGCAGGGAGTTCGCGCGTCTGGATCATGCCGATCAGGCGCGCCGAGGTTTTCATGCAATCTTCCAGCATCAGCAAATAGCGCGGCTCAAATATATGCAGCGGCAAGCGCGCCCGGGGCAGCAGCAGCGCACCGGGCAGCGGAAAGATTGGGATCGTATCGGGCAAGTCGGATATATGTTTCATGATTGGCAGATAGGCCGCATTTTCATTTAGACAAATATCATCGACGAAAGTTTGCGGCGGCCTTTCAGGACAATCGGGTCCTTGGGCGACAATGCGTCAAAAATCGTGAAAAGCTGCGTTTTGGCGGCGGCGTCATTCCAGTCCCGGTCGCGGCGAAACAGGTCCAGCAGCATGTCGACCGCTTCCTCTACCTTGCCCGCAGCATGCAGCGCCTGTGCAAGGTCAAACCGGGCCTGAAGGTTTTCCGGGTCCGCCTCAACAGCCGCACGCAGTTCGGCCTCGGGGCCAGCGTTTTCGGCTTGACGCAGCAGTGCGATTTGCGCGCGAACGGCCTCTATCTCTTTGGCGGTAGCGATTTTGGCGGGGACATCGGCCAAAAACGCTTCGGCCTGCGCGACCTGGCCCAACGCCAGATGCGCGCGCAACACGCCGCCAAAGGCAACAGGGTTTTCCGGCTCTTCTTCAAGAATTGCGGTAAAGGTTTCCAATGCGTCGGCGGCCTCGCCCTCGGCCAGCATCGCCTCGGCGGCCTCTATCGCGTCGGCCAGGCCGCCATCACCCGCCAGGGCCGCGACCTTTTCAACAAAAGCTTTCAATTCAGAGGCGGGCAAAGCGCCCTGAAAACCATCAACCGGCTTGCCTTGAAAAAACGCATAGACGGTGGGGATGGATTGGATACGCAATTGCGCCGAGATATTCGGGCTTTCATCCACGTTGATCTTGATCATGCGCACCCGGCCCTTGGCCGCCGTCACGGCCGCCTCCAGTGCTGGGCCAAGCTGCTTGCACGGGCCACACCAGGGTGCCCAGAAATCCACGATCACGGGAACTTCGGCACTGCCTTCGATGATATCGGCCATGAATGTGGCTTCGGTCCCGTCCTTGATCAGATCTGCGTCAGAGGCAGCCTGTGCCGCGCCCGATTTGTCACCAAATGTCAACATTACGTCCCTCTTTCGTCAAAACCGTTGCTTCTTATATGCGCATCCTATGCCAAAAGGCCAAGGGCAATGAAGCGTCTTTCCAAGACAGACAGCACGCAAAAGTATTGATGCAGCTTTAGGCCACCTGCCTTGATCTGGCCCCGTTCATCTTGGCATAAATACCTGCGATCGGTCAGCCCAGCCGTGCAATCAGTGCCGAATGAAGCGCAGGAGCCGCCACAATCACCCCTGGCGTGCGCGGCTCGGGGGCATTGAACCGCAGCGCGGCCCCTTTGGCATCGCTGACCGTGGCCCCGGCGCGTGTGGCGATCAGCGCACCGGCAGCGATGTCCCATTCCCATGTCGGGCGAAAGGCAAACATGCTGTCAAACCGCCCTTGGGCCACAAGGCACAGCCGGTAGGCCAGCGATGGCCGGAAGGACCGGCGCAAATCCGGCACACCGCCGGGCCAGTGCGCAGCAAGCATGTTGGGCTTGGAGGTCAGGGCCGTTGCGCCTGCTACCTGCGCTTGCAGGCTGGCCCGGATGGGTTGGCCATTCAAATACGCGTCCGATGTGGCATGGGCGCTGTACATCCGGTTTTTGGCGGGCAGGTAGACAGCGGCAGCGATTACCTCGCCCGCCTCTACAACCGCCAGCGAATGGGCAAAGCTGTCTTGGCCATCAATAAAGGTGCGGGTGCCATCAATCGGGTCGACGATAAAGCAGCGTTGCGATGATAGGCGGGCGGCGCTGTCGGGGCTTTCCTCGGACAGCCAGCCATAATCCGGGCGTGCCGTGCGCAGGCGGGTCGCCAGCATGGTGTTTACTGCCAGATCAGCCTCGGACACCGGGCCGGCCCCATCGCCCTTGTCCCAGACCTGTGGGGAACGCCTGAAATAGCGCATCGCAATCACACCCGCATCGCGGGCAGCATTGACCAGCAGGTCAAGATCGCCAGCCAGATCAGGCACCGGCAAGCGTCAGCCCTTCGACCAGCAAAGATGGCACGCGGGTAGACATATGCAGCCGCGCGTCATTGGCGGGGGTCATGCGCAGCAGCATATCGCGCAGGTTGCCCGCGATGGTACATTCATTCACCGCAAAGGCGATTTGGCCATTTTCCACCCAGAACCCCGAGGCCCCGCGCGAATAATCGCCGGTGGTGGGGTTGATGGATGAGCCGATAAGCGAGGTCACCAGCAGCCCGGTGCCCATATCGGCAAGCAGATCGGCGCGCGATTTGCTGCCTTGCGTCAGGTCTATGTTCGAGGTGCCGGGCGAGGGCGGGGCAGAGGTGCCACGCGCCGCGTTGGCGGTGCTGGGCATGCCCAGCTTGCGGCCCGTTGCAAGGTCCAGCACCCAGCCCATCAGCACGCCATCTTGCACAATGGCGCGCCGCGTGGTTGGCAGGCCCTCGCCGTCAAACATGCGGCTGCCGGAAATGCGGGGGCGGTGCGGATCCTCAATCACCGACAGCCCGCCGGGCAAGATTTGCTGGCCCAAAGCATCCCGCAGCCAACCTGACCCGCGTGCAATCGTGGCCCCGTTGATTGCGCCCAAAAGATGCCCGATCAGCCCCGAAGAAATGCGCTCATCATAAAGTACGGGATAGGCCCCGGTCTTGGGTTTGCGTGCGCCGACCCGCTCTAGCGCGCGGTGGGCGGCCAAGGCGCCGATCTCCTCGGCGCTGGGCAGGTCGGCGGCGTGGATGCGGCCTTCGGCGGCCCAGTCCCGCTCCATCCCTGTGCCGGAACCGGTAAAGGCCACGGCAGAAAGCGACCGTGATGAGCGCGCGTATCCGCCCGAAAACCCATTGCTGGCGGCCATGTGAATTTGGCGGCGCGATTGGCTCGCGCTGGCCTCAACTTGTGTGATGCCTGCAACGGCCATTGCTGCAGCTTCGGCGCGGCGTGCATCGGCCTCCAGCGCGGCGGCGCTTGCCTCGGGTGTCAGGTCGCACAGGTCCAGCGCGGCCATATCCCAGCCCCGCGCCAGTTGTGAGGGATCGGCAAGCCCTGCATAGGGGTCTTCGGGGGCCTCGCGGGCCATGGCAACGGCACGTTCAGCCACCGCCTGAAGTGTGGCAGCCGAAGTGTCCGATACCGACACGCAAGCCTGTCGCCGGCCAATCAGCACCCGCAGCCCCAGTTCCACCCCTTCGGACCGTTCAGCCTGTTCCAGCGCCCCCGCGCGAATATCAATCGCGGTGGCAATGCCTTCAACGGCAATCGCATCCGCCGCATCGGCGCCTGCGTGTTTTGCCGCCAGCAGCAGCGCATCGGTCAGCTTTTCAAGCGAGCGGGTCATCGGGCCTCCGGGGGTCAGGTTTGCATCAGGCAGGTAAGCCGCCAAGCAGGGCAAAGCAAGGCGCAGCCAGGGCGTGTTGCACATAATCACAGTCGCCAATACCCTGAATAGGTTATGCACGGCAAATGCTGCCTTGGCTGACTATGTGACTCTGACCAAGCACAACATATTTTAAAAGAAGGGGTAGCCTGCAGGCTGCCCCGGTTGGTTTGGCGGGCCAAGTCCGGGCTTAGAATGGCAATGGATTGCCGTTTGACAAAATCTTGCCGCCCTCTAGAATTTCCACCTCCGACACAAGGCTGTCAGGGGTCGGGCCAGGTTTGGCCAGCATCCCTGCCATCATGCCAAAGGTCATCGTGATTTCCTGATCAATCAGCCCCAGTGTTTGCAGCTTGCCCAGCAGCGTATTCGCGCCAGTCAGTGACAGGTTGATCTTGCCCGTTGGCATTGGGGCGACGCCGCCCAACGCCGGGGGTTGGCTGTAGTCAAACGCCAATGCGCCATTGCCTTTGAACTCGGCCCCGGCAAGGGAAAGCTGCAGCGCGTCAATATCCAGCACGCTTACCTCAAACGGAGGCTTTTCGCCCATCATCGCCACTTTATCGGCATCAAGCAGATTGACCAAGGGCTTGGCCTTGCCCTTCAGCGCGATGTCCAGTGTTGCAGGATCACGCGGCAGGGTTGCGCCGGGGTCGAACATGGCCCAGATCATTTCGGACACAGTCAGGCCCTGAAGCTTGGCATTGATTGCAAAATCCTTCGGCTCCTCGCCTTTGGAGATGGGCAGAAGCAGGCTGAAGGCTGCCTCATCATAGGCGGCGGTCAGCTCAGGAAAGGGGATCGAGGAGCCAGACATCTTCATCGCCACGCCTTTGCCGTTCAGGCCATAGGCAATGCGGTCCTTGTCCAGCGATACATTCAGGCTGCCGCCTTTTGAAGTGCTGTCTATATTGGTGGTGCTGCCGTCGGGATCTGTTGCGGCAAGGGTGAAACTGCCACTGTCATAAGTGCCCGAACCATCGGTGGTGAACCCTTGGGCCAGCATTGCGCCCAGATCGCCCTTTTCCATGGCCTTGGGAATGGCCCCCGCAGAGGCCCCGGCAAGGTTGTTCATCTGGCCGGACATATCGAACTTGCCTTCGCCATCCTCATTCTGCCCCAGCATCCGGAACGAAAGCCCCTGGGCCGCAAAGGTCGAGTTTATGCCCGTCATATCCCCTGGTGTGACCTGATAATTGGTCGACATCTTTGACAGGTTCACGTCAACTTCCATGTCTCTGGGTTTGCCATCAACCATGAAATCCGCCAGGTTTACGGCAACCGAGTCAGCCATCATGTCATAGCTGATCGCGGCAGGGGTGCCGCTGGCAGTCATTATCAGCCCATTCTGGCCAATCTTGATGGTGTTGGACAGGTCTTTGTCCATCCCGTTCTTGCTTTGCATTGTCAGCAGATAGTCGTTGGACATGGTGATCTCGACGCGCCCATCCCCGGTTTCACGAAAGACGACTTGCGGAATGGTGCCCGTGATTTTGATATCGCCCCCCGCCATATCCATCGTCAGGTCCGTAATCGTCAATGTATCACCCGACCGCGATTCCGATCCGGTCGTGTAGGTTTGGCCATAAGAGGCACCAAGCACTTTCCAGTTTTGCCAAACCTCGTCCGCCGTTACATCGGCAAAGGCAGGCGAAAAGAGGGGGGCGGTAACAAGGGCCGATAGGGCGGCTAAAGATGTTGATCGTAAAATGCGCCGGGTCATGGGATGGGTTCTCCGATTGAAAATCTTGTACCAGCATCGGTGTGGCATAGGGCAGGGTCAAGGGGTAAGGGGTGCCAAAACCGCTTTGAGGCGCTATGTGGCGGCGTTTTGCGCAGGCGCATGCCCCCGATCCGTTGGCAACCTACTGGGTGTAGCCCGGCGCCAAAAACCGCCGAACCAATTGCGGCGCCTCATCATCGCCCCATGGCCTTGTTCCTGATCTGTGCGAATGCCCGCAAATCAGCGCCTTATATGATGTGATCAAGCGCTACCGTTTGGGGGGCGTGCGAGAGGCGCTGTTCAAGGCATATCACAGCAGGCGATCTGGCAGCAGCGCCCCCAAGTCCAAGAAACCCCGATCCTGACGCCCAACTCGCCAAAATCATCGCAGCCCGTTTGGGTCTGCATTGGCCAGCAATAGCGTTTTGCCGCCGATTCCCAAGTTGAAGCCTGCAAGAAGCGGTTGCCTGGCCCGCCAGAAACCAGGAAAATAAGCCTCGAACCGCGTATTTTCGCATTTTTGAAAGAAATA
>NZ_JAUCDA010000003.1:0-207268 GCF_034675685.1 Pseudorhodobacter sp.
TGTCATGGTGGCAACCATGGCCGGTGCCGTGGCGCATGGGATCGGCATCGGCGCGCATCCCGGCTTTGCCGATTTGCAGGGATTTGGTCGGCGTCGTCTTGTGCTTGCACATACCGAGTTGCGCCACCTTGTTGCCTATCAGCTTGGGGCGGCGCGCGCGATGGCGATGCTGGCGGGGGGCCAGGTGCGGCATCTTAAACTGCACGGGGCCCTTGCCAATATGGCCGCCGAAGATGTCCTTATGGCGCAGGCCTGTTATCAAGGCGCATTGGCCGTGGACCCTGATATCATCATCATGGTTCTGGCGGCCACCGCACAGCAACAGGCGGTGCAAGGGCTTGGCTGTAGATGGGCGGCCGAGATTTTCGCGGACCGCGCCTATAATGACGATGCCACGCTGCTTGATCGCAAGCAGCCCGGCGCTGTGATCCATGATGCAGACCTTGCCGCCAGACGTATGGTTGCAATGATCAAAGCCGGGGCGATCATCACCGCCAGTGGCAAATATATTCCCACGCCGATAGACACGATCTGCCTGCATGGTGATACCCCCCAAGCGGTTGGTATCGCCAAATCCATTCGCGCAGCCCTGCAGGCGGCGGGCATCAGCCTTGCGCAATTCAAAGGGCGCCGTTAGCGCAATTGCCAACACTTTGCGCGGTCAAAACGCTGCAGGTGGAATCTTGCAAAGCCCCCAAAGGCTGCGGTCTATCGCAGGCCCCATTTCGACTCGCGGGCCTCGATCGCGGCAATCCGTTCGGCGGTTTTGGGATGAGAGCGCAGCCATTGCGGCACCTCTTGCCCCGAGGCCCCGGTCAGGCGGTCCAGCTTTTGAAACAGGCTCTTTTGTGGCTTGACCCCAATTCCGGCCTTGACCAGCAAGGCGCTGGCATAGGCATCGGCCTCATTCTCATCCTTGCGCGACAGGCCAGCCCCCAAAGCCCTGGTGACATAAGAGGCGATGAAAAACCCGATGATCGGGATGAACCGGCCCAAAAGTGAGGCGATCAGCATGAAGGCCGCGTTTTGTCCGGTAACATCAATCATCCGGCGTTTGGTATGGCCAAGCGCCACATGCCCCAGCTCATGCGCCACGACTGCAGCGATTTCTTCGGCAGTGACAATGCCCTGGCGATAGCGGTCGATAAAGCCGCGGGTCAGGAATATGCGGCCATCGGGGGCAGCCAGCCCGTTCACCGGCTCTACATCATAGACATGCACCGCGATTTTCGGCACCTCAAGGGCAACAGCCATCCGCGCCATCACCCGCTCCAACTCGGGGTCGCGCAGGGGCTTGGAGGTTGCATCCAGATGCTTGCCGGTTTGCCACGCCGAAAAGCGGTACATCACATAGGCCATCACAAGGGGCAAAATCAGGGGGGCTAATAGCGTCATGGCGCTAATATGGGGCCAAAACCCCTGCTCGCAAAGGCCTGCGCGTAAAATCGGTTCATTTCGACGCTTTATGTTTGCGCCACAGCGCGCGCCCCAACAGCACGGTCACCACCCCGGCCGTCAATGCGCCGATGACCGAGCCGAGCATGTCCGACAGCTCCTCGATCTGGTTGCCAAAGGCATAGCCAAGACTTACATAGACCGCGACCCAGCTCATCGCGCCCAGCATATCTGCAATGACAAAGCGTGGCCACGCCATCGCCGTTGCCCCGGCAATCAGGTTCACATAGGGGCCCAAAGGCGCAAACAGCCAGCGGGTCAGATACACCGCCCAGCCACCATGCCGGGCAAGCAGATCCTCGGCCTGCGCCAAAAGCCCGACAGCCCCTTTGCGTTGCCGCAACCAGCGCCAAACCCGTGCGCCGCCGTGGTGACGCGAGATGTAATAGCTTATCTCGGCGCCGCTGAAGGCGCCGGCAAAGGCACCTACGCATAGCTGCCACAGTTCCAGATCGCCCGAGGCGGCAAAAGCACCGCCCGCCAGCATCATCAAGGATGAGGGCAGGGGCAGCGCAAAGCACGACAGCAATGTGGTCACTGAAATCACCAGCACCCCGTAATCCGAAACCCATAACAGCAGCAGATCAATCATTTTGTGCCGCGCTCGGCGATAACAGCCTCAAGTTCCGCGATCAGACCTTCCAGCGGGACGCCATGCGCCTCGGCCAGTTTTTTCAGGGGCATGCGGGGCGTTTCTTCGGGGCCCAGCTTCAAGATCCGCTGCAAATCAGCGCGTGGAATGTCATAGGTGTGCGCGATATAGCGCGGTGTCATCCAAGGCTCGACCGGGTGCAGCCCGCGTTCCGGGTCCATCCAGAACAGGGCAAACATCACTGCGCGCACCAGAAAAAACGCGGTCAAAACCGCCGCAACGGCAAAGCCTGCCAGCATGAGCTTGCGTTTCATCGGCTTAATCCTTTGGTGCCGCGTGAAATGCCATCCAGCGTCATCGGTACCATTTTAGCGCCAAAAACATCCCGGATCAGGCGGATCGAATGGCTGTGGGGCCAGAACCGTTCGGGGGTTGGATTGATCCACAGATGCGCGGGCCATTGCTGGCACAGCCGTTCCAGCCAAACCTGCCCCGATTCCGCGTTCCAATGTTCATTCGCGCCGCCGGGGTGCAGCACCTCATAGGGGCTCATGCTGGCATCGCCGACAAAGATGCATTTCCAATCCGGTCCGTAGGTGCGCAAAATATCCCAGGTCGGGGTTTGTGCATCCCAGCGGCGGCGGTTGTCGCGCCAAACGCCCTCATAGATGCAGTTGTGGAAATAGAAATGTTCAAGATGCCGAAATTCGGACCGCGCGGCGCTGAACAACTCCTCGACCACCTTGACATATGGGTCCATCGAGCCGCCAACATCGAGGAACAACAGCACCTTCACCGCATTGCGCCGCTCTGGCCGTGTTTGCACGTCAAGATAGCCATGCTCGGCGGTGGCGCGGATGGTGCCGTCAAGGTCCAATTCCTCGGCTGCGCCATCGCGGGCCCATTTGCGCAGGCGTTTCAAGGCTACCTTGATGTTGCGGGTGCCAAGTTCGACCGTATCGTCAAGGTTCTTGAACTCGCGCTTGTCCCAGACCTTGACGGCGCGGCCATGGCGGCCCTCTTTTTGGCCGATGCGCACCCCTTCGGGGTTATAGCCGTAAGCCCCAAAGGGCGAGGTGCCAGCGGTGCCAACCCATTTATTGCCGCCCTGATGCCGGCCCTTCTGTTCCTCCAGCCGCTGTTTCAGCGTCTCCATCAATTTGTCGAACCCACCCAGCGCCTCTACCGCCGCGCGTTCTTCTGCCGTCATGTGCTTTTCGGCCAGCTTGCGCAGCCAATCATCGGGCAGGTCCAGCGCGTCAATCACGGCTTCGGGCGTAACCGTTTCCAACCCTTTGAAACTGGCGGCAAAAGCCTGGTCAAAACGGTCCAGATGGCGCTCATCCTTGACCATGGTCAGGCGGGCCAGATAGTAAAACCCATCAACATCATAGGTTACCAACCCGGCAACCACCCCTTCCAGAAAGGACAGGTATTCGCGTAAACTGACGGGCACGCCATGTCGCCGCAAAGTGTCGAAGAAGGGCAGAAACATCGGCGCTACGCCATGCGCGCGACGATGATCGTCACAAACAGACCCAAAAGGCCACAGGCGATGGCAAACGCCGCCGCATATTGCAAGATATCCAACAGTTTGCCACCGCGTTTGCGCGCAAGGCTGGCCCCGAAGATGGCCCCTAACAACAATCCACCCAATACGATCATTCAATTGCCCCCGTCACGGCAGCGCGCAAGGCTTGACCGTCAAGTTTTGTTACTGCGCCACGCATGGGCCGAGATTTCGGCGGCCCGTGCCGTGATCCGCGCTTCTGAGCCAAAGCCATAACGCGACCAGCGGCGACTGTCTATCCGCAGCGCTGCGGCCACTTGCCTGCCCGCTTTGCCCGCCGCCCTGGTTGCGGGTTGCCCTCAGCGCTTGCCCCGCGCCATGAAGGCCAGCCGTTCAAACAAATGCACGTCTTGTTCATTCTTCAACAATGCCCCATGCAACCGCGGCAACGAAACCTGGTCCCGCGCCAGATCTTCTGGCCCCAGATCTTCGGCCAGCAGCAGCTTCAGCCAATCCAGAACCTCACTGGTAGAGGGTTTTTTCTTTAGCCCCGGCATGTCGCGCAATTCATAAAACTGGGTCAGGGCGGTGGTCAGCAACCCGTCTTTGATCCCTGGAAAATGCACCTCGACAATGCGGCGCAGGGTTTCCATTTCGGGGAATTGGATGAAGTGAAAGAAACAGCGGCGCAAGAAGGCATCGGGCAATTCCTTTTCATTATTGGATGTAATAATCACAATCGGCCGCTGCCGCGCCTTGATGACCTCGCCCGTCTCATAGACAAAGAATTCCATCCGGTCCAATTCCTGCAGCAGATCATTGGGGAATTCAATATCGGCCTTGTCGATTTCATCAATCAGCAAAACCACCCGTTCTTCGGCCTCGAACGCCTGCCACAGCTTGCCTTTGCGGATGTAATTCTTGACGTCATGCACCCGTTCTTCGCCCAACTGGCTGTCACGCAAACGACTGACCGCATCATATTCATACAGACCCTGTTGCGCTTTGGTGGTCGATTTAACATGCCATTCCAGCAAGGGCATTCCCAAGGCCTGTGCAACCTGGCGGGCAAGCTCGGTTTTGCCTGTTCCCGGCTCTCCCTTTACCAAAAGCGGGCGCTGCAAGACCACGGCGGCATTCACGGCGACGGTCAGATCTTCGGTGGCTATGTAGCTGTCTGTAGAAGCAAATTTCATTTTGTGCATGCGGCCCTGTTTTATGTTCCGCGCAGACCCTATCTGCGCCATGAAATTGTCGCAACCGCTAGTGACAATCGGATCAGCTTCCGCTAAGTGACCGCCTACAGGAGCGTGCGATAAATATAAGGCCCCCCGTGATGCCCAAAGCCCCCGTGTCGACCAAGTCCGACAAAATGGAGATTGATGAGATGAAGGTCCAAACCTTTGTTCCCGACGATTACCGCCCGGCTGAGAGTGAGCCGTTCATGAATGAACGGCAAGTGGAGTATTTTCGTCGCAAGCTATTGACGTGGAAGCAAGATATGCTGGAGCAATCGGCGGAAACCATCGAAGGCCTGCAGGGGTCGGCCCGTGCAGTGCCCGATATTGCCGACCGTGCTTCGGAAGAAACCGACCGCGCGCTGGAGTTGCGCACACGAGATCGGCAGCGCAAGCTTGTCGCCAAGATTGACGCCGCGCTGCGCCGTCTTGACAACAATGAGTTTGGCTATTGCGAAGCCTCTGGCGAGCCGATTTCCCTGAAGCGTCTTGATGCACGCCCCATCGCCACCATGACCCTGGAAGCCCAGGAAAAGCACGAACGCCGCGAACGGGTACACCGCGAGGATTGATCGACCGCTTGGAATAGGTGATTATCAAAGAAGCCGGGCCTGACAAAGGACCCGGCTTCGCGCTTTTGGAAGGCCAAAAGATGACTTTGAAGAATGTTGAATTTACGGTTTTGGGCGCGGGGGTTGCCGGGCTTGCCGTCAGCACGGCCCTGGCCCTGCGCGGCGCAAAGGTGACAGTGCTGGAGCAGGCCGATGCGATCCGCGAAGTTGGCGCCGGGCTGCAGATCAGCCCCAATGGGGCCGGGGTTTTGCAAGCCCTTGGGCTGGGCGCCGGGCTTGCACAATCTGCGATGCGCACCCAGGCTGTGCATCTGTTTGATGGCTATAGCGGTGCTTCGGTCTTGCGGCTGGATGTGGCCAAACTGCGCCCGCATCAGGCCTTTCATCTGATGCATCGCGCCGACCTGATTGCGCTGTTGAAACAGGGGGCCGAGGCGGCCGGGGTTGAGTTGCAGCTTTTGCAACGCATTGACGCGGTCAACCTGTCGGGCGGGCAACCCTGTCTGGTTTCCGCCCAGGGTGCCGCGCGCAACATCGGCTTTTTGATTGGCGCCGATGGCTTGCACTCGCGGGTGCGGGCGGCCTTGAATGGCGCGGTCGCGCCGTTTTTCACGCATCAGATTGCATGGCGCGCGCTTATTCCTGCCACCCCTGGCGATTCTGCGGTGGCCGAGGTGCATATGGGGGCCGGCCGGCATTTGGTCAGCTATCCGCTGCGCAACGGCACATTGCGCAATATCGTAGCGGTGGAGGAGCGGCGGCAATGGGTGGAGGAGGGGTGGAACCTGCGCGACGATCCGCTGGAAATGCGGTTGGCGTTCGAGCGATTCTCGCCCCGCGTGCAGGGCTGGCTGGAGTCGGTCGATGATGTCTGGCTTTGGGGGCTGTTTCGCCATCCGGTTGCCAAGCATTGGTATGGCAAGAATACAGCCATCCTGGGCGATGCCGCGCATCCTACGCTACCATTTTTGGCCCAGGGCGCGAATATGGCGTTGGAGGATGCATGGGTGTTGGCCGATTGCCTTGCGCGTTTCGGCCTGAGCGATGGCCTGCCCGCCTATCAGGCCGCGCGAAAACAACGCTGCGCCAAAATCGTGCAGGCCGCCAACAACAACGCCCGCGCCTATCATCTGCGCGCGCCTTTGCGCACGCTTGCGCATCTTGGGCTGAGGCTGGGCGGGGCGGTGGCACCGGGCATGGCGTTGCGCAAGTTTGACTGGATTTATGGCCATGATGTCACGGCCCCCCAGAGCGTTTCGCCTTTGCCTTGAAATAAGCCCTGTCGCATAACGCGTTGAAATCCTTTATTTCATGCAGCGATAAGTGAGGAAGGCTTCAAGGCAACCCGCCTTGGCATCGGCATGCAACGCGTTGTAGGGGGCGGACGGGGCGGCAAAACGACCGTCCAAAGGCCGGGCCATAAGCTGTCGGGGCCCGCGTTTGGTTGACGCCGGGTTCAGGCCGCCAGTTCAACCCAAACCGGCACATGGTCGGATGGCCTTTCCTCGGCCCGCACCTCGCGGTCTATCCGGCAGTCGCGCAGCAGGTCGGCGGCTTGCGGCGACAGCAGCAGATGATCAATCCGGATCCCGTTGTTCTTTTCCCAGGCACCCGCCTGATAATCCCAGAAACTATACTGGCCAGGGGCCTGATTGCGGGCGCGAAAGGCGTCGGTCAGGCCAAGGTTCACGATCCGGCGAAACGCGGCGCGGGTGGCGGGCAAAAACAGCGCATCCTCGGCCCAGGCCATTGGATTCGCAGCATCTTCAGGCTGAGGGATAACATTGTAATCGCCGGCAATCACCACTGGGTCTTCGGTTCTCAACAGCGCGGCAACCCGCGCCTCCATCCGTGCCATCCATGCCAGCTTGTAGTCATATTTTGGCCCCGGCACCGGGTTGCCGTTGGGTAAATACAGCCCGCACAGCCGCACGGGCCGCGCGCCCATCACCGTCGCCTCGATCCAGCGGGCCTGTTCGTCGCTATCGTCGCCCGGCAGGCCGCGCGTGATGTCTTCCAGCGGCAAGCGCGAGAGGATGGCAACGCCATTGAACCCCTTTTGCCCATGTGTTTCAACGCGGTACCCCATATCTTCAAAGATCTCGCGCGGGAAGGTTTCATCTACCGACTTGATCTCTTGCAGGGCCACAGCATCGGGTTTGGCCGCTTCCAACCAGCGCGGCAAGGCCTCAATCCGGGCCTTGATACCGTTGATATTGAATGTTGCCAGCTTCATGATCTGCCCCTGTCATTGCCTTGCGTCACGCCTGTTCTACGGGCGGGGGGGCAACAGGGCAAGCTTACATGGAAAAGGAAGTGCCGCAGCCGCAAGAGCTGCTTGCATTCGGGTTCTCAACCACAAAGCGCGCGCCGATCAATTCGTCCGAAAAGTCGATAACGGCATTGGCCAAAAACGGCAAAGACACGGTATCGACCAGCACTTTCATGCCGTCTTTTTCAAGAATCGTATCATCCTCGGCGGGGTCATCCAACCGGATATCATATTGAAAGCCTGAACATCCTCCGCCCTCGACCGATACGCGCAACGCCTTGGCATCGCCCGATGCTTCGGCAATTTCGGCCAGGCGCGCAAAGGCGCGGTCGGTCACACGGGGGGGCAGGGTCAGGTTCATTTCATGGCGCCTTTAACTGGAGGACACCTGTAATATAGGCGCGAAAGGGCGGTTGAACAAGACATGCGCGCAATGGGTGCCATCCGTCAAAGAATCACTTATAGATAAGGGTGATAGCCATGGCCCCCATGGCGCAAAAGGTCTGAATGATGTTTGCACCCTATGCCTGCCAGCCCGATGCCTCGCGTGGTCGTCTGCACGAGGAACGGATGTCGTCTTTCCGCTCACCCTTTCAACGCGACAGGGACCGGATCATTCATTCCAGCGCCTTTCGGCGCCTGAAGCACAAGACACAAGTGTTTGTGGAACATGAGGGCGATTATTACCGCACCCGCCTGACCCATTCCATAGAGGTGGCGCAGGTGGCGCGCACCATTTCTGGTGTTTTGGGCCTGAATACCGATCTGGCCGAGGCGATTGCGCTGGCCCATGACCTGGGGCACACGCCCTTTGGCCATACCGGCGAAGATGTATTGGCCGAGTTGATGGCCCCTTATGGCGGCTTTGACCACAACGCGCAGGCGCTGCGGATCGTAACCCGGCTGGAACGGCATTACGCCGATTTTGACGGCTTGAACCTGACCTGGGAAGCACTTGAAGGCATTGCAAAACATAACGGCCCCGTGGTCGCGGGGCCGGGCCAGACGCTGCCCTATGCGTTGACCGAGGCCAATGCCGAATGGGATCTGGAATTGCACAGTTTCGCCAGCGCCGAGGCGCAGGTGGCCGCGATTGCCGATGACATCGCCTATTCGCACCATGATTTGCATGACGGCTTGCGCTCGGGCCTGTTTGATGAGGCCGATTTGATGGATTTGCCCGTAACCGGTCCGGCCTTTGCCGAGGTGGATGCGCTTCATCCCGGGCTTGACCCGATGCGCCGGCGGCATGAGGCGCTGCGCCGGGTGTTTGGTCGGATGGTTGAAGATGTGATCAATGTCGCCAACATTCGGCTGGAGGCGGCAAAGCCGCAATCTGTTAGCGAAATCAGGGCGCTGAAGGCCACAGTTATCCGATTCTCCAAGCCGCTTTACCAAGAGCTGAAGGTGATCCGGTCCTTTCTGTTTACCCGCATGTACCGCGCACCCAGCGTGATGGAAGAGCGCGCGCGGGTCAGCGCGGTTGTTCGTGATCTGTTTCCCTTGTTCATGGACCAGCCCGCGTATTTGCCCGCCGAGTGGCGTGACGACGTGGCGCGCGCCGATACGCAGGTCTTGTTGGCCCGCATCGTGGCGGATTATGTAGCAGGCATGACCGATCGTTTCGCCTTGCAAGAGCATGCGCGCCTGTTTCAAACATCGCCAACACAACCGGAGTAGACCCAGATGACGACAGCAGGCCTTAGCCCCGTCGAAGCTTTTGCCCTTGTCGGGGTTATCGGCGTGGGCGCGCAATGGGTGGCGTGGCGGCTTCAGATGCCCGCAATTGTCCTGATGTTGTTGGCGGGGCTGATCATCGGCCCGCTGACCGGGGTCTTCATTCCCGCGCGCGATATCGGTGATCTTGTCGGGCCGATGATCTCGGTCGCGGTGGCGGTGATCTTGTTTGAAGGGGGCCTGACGTTAAGCCTGCATGCGCTGCAAGATGCGGCCAAGGGGGTGCGGCGTTTGGTGGTGATTGGTGCGCCGCTGGGCTGGCTTACCTCGGCGCTGGCGGTGTATTACGGTGCGGGGTTGGGCTGGGAAGCCTCGGCGGTGTTCGGAGGCATCATGATCGTGACCGGCCCGACGGTCATTGCCCCTTTGCTGCGTCAGGCGCGGCTGTCGCGCAGGCCCGCAGCGCTGCTGCAATGGGAAGCGATTGTGAACGACCCGGTGGGGGCGCTGGCGGCGGTGCTGGCCTTTGGGGCGGTGCAGGTGTTGGCGACCAGTGCGGATAAATCCGATGCGGCCACGCATTTCTTTATCGGCATTTTCTTTGCTACGCTGGTAGGGTTGCTGGCCGGCTATGGTATTTCCTATGCGTTTCGTCGCGCGGTGGTGCCGGAATACATGAAGATTCCGGTGCTGTTTGCCGTGCTTTTGGCGGCCTTTGCGCTGTCCGATCGCTTGTTGCATGAAAGCGGATTGCTGGCGGTAACGGTGATGGGGATTGTTATCGCCAATGCGCAATTGCCCAGTTACGAGGAATTGCGCCGTTTCAAGGAACATGCGACGACTTTGCTGGTGTCCGGGGTGTTCATTCTGCTGGCGGCAGGGTTGGATATGGACGCGCTTTTGGGGCTGGACCTGCGGGCGCTGCTGTTTGTGGCGCTGGTTGTGCTGGTAGCGCGGCCCTTGACGGTGATGGTGGCGTTGCTTGGCACCGATTTGCCGGTGCGAGAGCGGATTTTGGTGGCCTTTACCGGGCCGCGTGGCGTGGTGCTGATGGCGGTTGCGGGGCTGTTTGGCGAACGGCTGCTGTCGCTGGGAATTGCGGATGGCGCGACCATCGGCCCGCTGGCCTTTGCGCTGGTGGCCGCTACGGTTGTCATCAACGGCTTTGGCCTTACACCGCTGGCAAGCGTGCTGGGCCTGCGCGCGGCCGAAGTGCCGGGGGTGCTGCTGGTTGGCGGTACGCGGCTGACCACAGGGCTGGGTGCCGCGCTGCAAAAAGCCGAGATTCCGGTGTTGATCACGGATATGAACCTTGGCCACCTGCGCCACGCCCGCACGGCTGGTTTGCCGGTGTTTTATGGCGATATCCTGTCTGAAGCTGCCGAAACCAAGGTTGAGTTCATTGGTTTTTCAACCATTCTGGCGGCGACTGACAATGACAGCTATAATACGCTGGTTGCAACCGATCTGGCCCCCGAATTCGGCCGTGACAAGGTGTGGCAATTGCCGCGCGACAAAAGTGAAAGCCAACGCCACAGCTTGCCGGTCACGCTTGGTGGCCGTCGTCTTGGCGACGGGCGCACCTATTACGCCTATGAGGAGCTGATGGCCGAGGGCTGGACGGTACGCACGACCAAGCTGACCGAGGAATATGGCTTTGACGACTGGCGCAAGGACCGGCCAAACTCGGTCTTGCTTTGTGTTATTCCAGCCAAGGGCAATCTGCGCTTTGTGGCCATCGACAGCAAGAAAGTGCCAGAGGCGGGCGCAAAGCTGATTGCACTGTCGCCCCCCAAGGGGGATGTGATCTAATACCTGTTGCGCCCCGTTCACAGCGCGGGTTCAGCCGGTGCCCCAAAGCCGCGTTCGCGATGGTGGCTGACTGCGATTATGCGCCACCCGCTTCAGGTGCGCCTGGCTGCGGCCAACCACAAAATGACAAGCGCGACTGAAAGAATGCCATTCCAGGATGCCATCGACAGGCTGAACATTTCCCACGGGATCGCGTCGCAGCGCACAGGGGCGGCAATATTGGCACTGGGGTCCAGCAACTCGGCCATGCTGAGGCCCTTGATCGAGCCACCGCTGCAAGAGGCAAGCCCGTCCCACCAGCCACGCTCGACCCCGGTGTGAAACAACGCAACCCCGGCACTGGCCGCCGCCGCCAGCGCGCCCAGATAGGGCCAGAAACGCCCGCCAATCAGCAGCGCCGCCGCGCCGATCAGCGCCGCAGCCCCATGCGGCCAACGCTGCCAGATGCACAGCGTGCACGGGGCCATGCCACCGATATATTGAAAGGCAAAGGCCCCCAACAGCAGCGCAGCCGACCCCGCTGCAGCCAAGAAGATCAAAGAGTTACGCGTCATCATAGATACCTTACCGCAATAAATCCGCCGATCAGCAGCGCGACCGCCAGGGTGAACATAAGCCCAAGGCGGCGCTCGATGAAATCACGTATTGGTGCACCGAACTTCCACAAAAGGGCCGCGATCAGAAAGAAGCGCAAGGCGCGGGCCACCAGGCTTGCAGCCATGAACACCGGCAAGGAAAGGCCGGTCGCACCCGATAAAATCGTGATGACCTTGTAGGGGAAAGGCGTGACGCCTGCGATCAACACCGCCCAAGCGCCATATTCGTTATAGCGCTGTTGGAACCCGGCAAACTCGCCGGTCTTGCCATAGAATTCCAGCACCGGCAGGCCGATGCTTTCGTAAAACGCAGAGCCAATGAAATACCCGAACGCCCCACCGGAAACCGAGGCGAGTGTTGCCACCAAGGCGATCCAGAAGGCCTTGCGCGGGGCGGCGATGATCATCGGGATCATCAAGATATCGGGCGGAATCGGAAAAACCGAGCTTTCGATGAAGGCGACAAAGGCCAGCGCCCATATCGCGCGCGGCGATTGTGCCAACCCAAGCGTCCAATTGTACAATGCACGGATCATCACAGTCTCCTACAGGGCGTTGTGCCTTGCATCATGCAGGGCAGGGGGCGTCAAGGGGACAAAAGGGCTTCGTGATTTTGCGGTGCCGCGCTAAACTGGGGGCTTAGGGTCAAAGGGGCATCGGGATGAAGTGGCGGGGGCGGCGCGAAAGCCGAAACATCGAAGATCGCCGTGGGCGGTCGAAAACCCGTGCTGCGGGGGGTATTGGCGGGGTTGGTTTGGTTGCCGTGCTGGTGGTGGCCTATTTCCTGGGCATTGATGTGACGCCGCTGTTGCAAGATCAGGGCGACGGGCGGAATATGGCACCCGCACAGATGACGCAGGCCGACAAGGACGCCGGGCAGTTTGTGTCGGTCACGCTTGCCGATACCGAAGAGGTTTGGGCGCATGTGTTTCAAGACCAGCTTGGGCGGCCGTATTCGCCTGCGACCCTTGTTTTGTTCAAAGCTGCGACCAACTCGCCCTGCGGCGGTGCCTCGGGGGCGTCGGGGCCGTTTTACTGCCCTGCCGACAAAAAGGCCTATCTGGATACGGATTTCTTTGTAACGCTGGAACGGCACTTGGGGGCCAAAGGGGATTTTGCGGCTGCCTATGTCGTGGCGCACGAAATCGCGCATCATGTCCAAAATGAACTGGGCATATTGGCGCGGGCAAATGAAGTGCGCGCCCAGGTGTCACAGGCCGACAGCAATGCCGTGTCGGTGCGAGTCGAACTTCAGGCCGATTGTTTCGCGGGCATCTGGGCCGGCGCTGCGCAAGAAAAATTTGGGACGATCGAACGTGGTGATCTGGAAGAGGCGATAAACGCTGCCCGCAAAATCGGGGATGACACGTTGCAACGCAACGCAGGCCAGCGCCCCAATCCACACAGCTTTACCCATGGCACATCAGCCCAGCGGGCGCGCTGGTTTGTGACGGGATATCAATCGGGTTCGCTGGGATCTTGCGATACATTCTCGACAAATGATCTTTAAGCAAAAAAGCGCATGGGGGGTGATTGACGCGCCGCGCAAGGCGGGTTAAATCGCTGTCACTGGGCCCGAGTGGCGGAATGGTAGACGCAGGGGATTCAAAATCCCCCGCTTCACGGCGTGGGAGTTCGAGTCTCCCCTCGGGCACCAGTATTTTATTAACCTTTCCGTTACAGTTTCATGCAACATCTCTGCCCGATGTGATTCGTTTGATCTCGGTCAATTGTTTTCAATTTAGGCAATTTTGCTGCCAGACGGGCGCATTGACCCTGTTTCAGGAACGCGGCTGCGACAATAAAGACGTAGACAACCCAAATCAAATGGACGCAGTTGCCAAGCGAATCGTTTTCGGGATTGTTTCCACTTTCTTGATGTCTGGATTTGTTTTTGCATATTTTGTCACGTTTCCTATCAAAATTCGAACCAAACCTGTCTGTCTAGGCAAGTTGACGGATGGAATTTGGAAACAATGCTGGCGGCAGGCTGCAGCATTGCGCGCAGAAAGGGCTGTTCTTTCAGGAAAATTTGGGCCGCCATCGCGGTGGCTGGCGCGGATTTTACTTTCAAGCAGGCGTTAGCCGATGTATCTATTGGGGGTCCTTGTTGGAAAGGACTGGCCGTGGGGGCGGTCGATTTGAGTGATGCTTGTGCGGCGGTTCGCGGCACAGGAATTATGCTTGATGCTGCAAAGGTGGGGTTTGGCCTGCACTTGCAAATTGGCGTGTTGGTGCAGCTTTTCCCGACTGGCCTTTACGTCTTGCATTATCGCTCCGTCGGACTGGCTTCGTAGTGGCGTAGAGACCGGCATACCCGGTTCGCGTTGATCTTGTGGCGTTCTGCGCTGCGTTTGATGGGGCGTCCTTGGGTAATCCTTGGGTCTCTGCTGAAGTTAGGAACCTGGAAAATGCCGATATTTGCACTGTATAACTTTAACGACACGAATTTGGTGGCCGCGGATTCTGCTGTGGGTAACGGTGCCCAGAATGGCGCGTATTTTGACGGGGCGTTTCCGGTTGGGGGCCGCGTTGCTTTGGATGGTGTTGACGACAAGGTCAAAATTTACAGCAGCCCGGAATTTCAACTGCCGCGCGGCACGCTGGAGATCCAATTTTCGCAGACCGAGCATGTGGGCAGTCAGCCAAACACTGTGCTGTCGCGCGACTCGCGCGATGAAACACCGGGCGGTTACCGGATTGAGGTGATGCCCGACGGTTCTGTGCTTATTTCGCATGAATCGGCAGGCGATACTGCGACATTTCAGACCGACCCCGGTTTTGTGAATCCGGGCGATGAGGTGAATGTCGTGTATTCATGGGATGTCAGCAGCGGCGGATCGGTGCAGATCAGCAACCTGACGACAGATGCCAGTTTTGCCGATACGGTTCCGCCGGGCCTGACCATGGACCAAGGCCCGATGAGCCAGCCCTGGATGATCGGTGCGGGGCAATCCTTGTCTGATCCGGCGATCCTGAACAATCTGAACAATTATTTCGAGGGTTCGGTCGAGATGTTCTCGCTTTCGGACAGCGTTGACAATGCCTCCGCTGATCCGACCGCCAACCCCGACACAGCCGAAACGGATGAGGACACGTCGATTGATGTGATTCCGGTTCTGGTGAATGACACCGACCCAGATACCGACCCGTCCTTGCTGACCATCACCGGCACACCAAGCGCCGAGAATGGTACTGTTGGGGTGAATGCGGATGGTACGCTGAATTATACGCCGAACCCGGATTTCAACGGGACGGATACGATCACCTATACGATCACCGACCCCGAGGGGAACGAATCCACCAGCACCGTTACCGTTACGGTAAACCCGGTAAATGATGCGCCGGTTGCGGTGGATGATGCCGTGACAGGCCCTTACAACGCGCCTGTTGTGATTGATTTGATTGGCAATGATACGGATGTTGACAACCTGAATACGGATTTGCTGATCTTTGGCACGCCGACTTCGGCTGATGGATTGGTTGTGGTAAATGCCGATGGCCGTTCGGTTACCTTTACGCCGAATGATGGCTTTATCGGTACTGCCACGATCAATTATACCGTGACTGACCCCGATGGGCTGACAGCGGATGGTGTTGCAACGGTGGCAATCGACGATGATCCGGTCTCGCCTGGGCGTGACGGCGTTGTGCGTGGCACGGATGATGCCAACCTGATTGATGAAAATTATATCGACCCGTTTGATGCCGACCGGGTCGATGCCGGCGACGCTATTCTGGGCGATGATGGGCCGAATGATGACCGCATCCGGGCCGAAGGGGGCGACGATACCGTCTTTGCCGGGCTTGGCGATGATACGGTCTTTGCCGGAACCGGCGATGATTTGGTTTATGGCGGCGTTGGCAATGATGATCTGCGCGGCAATGAAGGCAATGACACGCTTTTTGGCGGTGATGGCCGCGATACGGTTTACGGTCAGGAAGGTGATGATCTGATTGATACATCTGGCTCGCGCCCGATGCCGGATATCAACTATCCCGGTTTTTACGGGGCCGATACCGACCCGGAAAATGACCGTGATCTGGTTTATGGTGGTCTGGGCAATGATACGATCCGGACTGGCGATGATGCCGATACGATTTATGGCGACGGCGGCAATGACCTGATTTTCTCGGGCATTGATGCGGATCTGGTTTATGGCGGCAACGGTGATGATACCATCGTGGGCAGCGAAGGGGCCGATACCATTTATGGTGAGCAGGGCAACGACCTGATCTATGGCGGGCTTGATGGCCTTATCGGCGATGCGCTTGATTTGCCGGACAGTCTTGATCTGCGCCCGTTGAACAACCGCGACATGCTCTATGGCGGGGCGGGCAATGACACGATCTATGGCCGGGATGACAATGACATCCTGGAGGGCGGCGACGGCGACGATTTGTTGTACGGCGGTGTCGATAATGACCTGCTGCGCGGTGATGCCGGCAATGACACGCTCTATGGTGAGCAGGGCAGTGACACGCTTCAGGGCGGTGACGGCGATGACCTGCTATATGGGGGCACCGGCAATGATTTGCTGCAAGGCGATGCGGGCAATGACACGCTGAACGGCGATCAGGGCAATGACACGCTTCAGGGTGGCGATGGCGATGACCTGTTGAACGGCGGCACCGGCAATGATTTGTTGCAAGGTGGTGCTGGCGATGACACGCTGAATGGCGATCAGGGCAATGATATTCTTCAGGGGGGCGACGGCAACGACCTGTTGAACGGCGGTCGGGGCAATGACTTCCTGCAGGGGGGGGCCGGGAATGACACGCTGAACGGTGATGAGGGTAATGACATCATCGAAGGCGGTGCTGGCAATGATCAAATCTCGGGCGGTGCTGGCGCTGATACGCTTTACGGCGGTGCGGATCGTGATGATTTTATCATCGGGGTAGGCGAGGGCGCTGGTGACCGGATATTCGGCGGTTCAGAGGGGGATGATTGGGATCGTCTGATTATCGAGGGGCCAAGATCAGGATACCGCATTGTCGATACCGTAACGGATAGTGACGGCAATGGCCTTGATGGCACGGTAGAGTTTCTTGATACGAACGGCAACGTCACCAGCTCGTTGCGGTTCGAAAATATCGAGAGCATTCCATGCTTTACCCCCGGCACCCTGATTGCCACCCCAAAGGGTGAAGTTCCGGTGGAAAGCCTGAAGGCGGGTGATCGGGTGATTACGCGTGACAACGGTATTCAGGAACTACGCTGGAGCGGGCAACGCAAGTTTGATTGGGCGCATTTGGCCGCCAATCCACACCTGCGCCCGATCATGTTGCGCCGTGGCAGTCTGGGCAATGGCCTGCCAGAACGGGACATGATGCTTAGCCCGAACCATCGTGTTCTGGTATCCAACGATCGCACGTCGCTGTATTTTGACGAGCATGAGGTTCTTGTCTCTGCCAAGCATTTGATCGGCGGCAAGGGGATATTTGAGGTTCAAAGCATCGGCACAGCCTATATTCACCTGTTGTTCGACCAGCACGAAGTTGTGCTGTCGGATGGGACATGGACAGAAAGCTTTCAGCCCGGAGACTACACGTTGAACGGCATGGGCAATGCACAACGCACTGAAATCTTTGAGATTTTTCCAGACTTGAAAACCAAGGAAGGCATTGAGGATTACACCGCAGCGCGCCGCACTTTGAAAAAGCATGAAGCCAGTCTTTTGATCCGCTGAAAGGCAATGTGCGAATGGCATGGGGCGGCAGTATTAAGGAAGGGGGCGTTTTGTCCTCTTCACCATTCCTATTGGCTTTGAAGTGGTTTTGAGACAATCAGGGCCGGTGGTATTGCAAGCCAAGCCCCGTTGATTTTGTGTTTGGGCTGTTGCGTCGGATAAAATGCAAAACGTTTTGGCGACTTTGGCCTGATCTATTACACGGCTTGGTCAGATGTTCTGGCTATTCTTGGCCCACATTGATCTGGCTGCACCGTTGAATGGTCACGCCCTTGCCTAATCTTTGCCGTGGTTCAAAGCCATAGCCATAACAAGAGCCAAGGTTTGAGTGGTTCAGATTTTTTGAGGCTGCGGAAAGTTTTTAGTGAGGGTGATATGTCATTTAACCTGATTTGGATGAATGCTGGCACCAACGGAACCTATACGCTTGCCGATGGGTCCGACAGTCTGGGTTTGACGATTGCGACAACCTCCAACGCCAGCGGCGCAACGGCAACAGCGGCGTCATCGGGGACGCCTTCGGCCTCGGGTCTTTGGGTCAGCGGCATTTCAGAACCAATCACCAGTACATTGACATTCACCGCGCCCGTTTCGAATTTCAGTTTTGAAATCTATGACATCGATTCCGATGCAGGGGTTTGGGATGATCGGCTGACGGTACTGGTCACCGATGCCCAAGGCACTGTAAAGGCGGTGAGTTATGGTGATTTGCTGGGCGATCCCTATCACAGCTCTACGGGCAACACCCTGAATGGCGATGGCTTTTTCAGCAGTGGCGTGGAAACCACGGGGGCCGCAGACAGCGTTGCGGTGACTATTGCCGGGCCAGTCTCCAAAATTCAATTCGTGTTCGACCATGGCGAGTCTGCGGTGCGCAGCGGCATGTTCGGCGTCGGCAATCTGACGTTTGAGCGGGCGACACTTGACCATATCGTTGATGGCACCGCCGATGATGACCTGATTGATGATGCCTATGCGCTGGACCCCGAGGGCGACCGTGTGAACGCAAATGATGCAGCGAACGGGTCGGATGATGATGCCATTCATGCCGGTGCGGGCAATGATACGGTTGTTGCGGGCGCAGGCAATGACAGTGTGGATGCGGGTCTGGGGGCCGATTCTGTGCTGGGCGGCGCGGGCAATGACACGCTGAACGGCGAAGATGGCGATGACAGCCTGGTTGGTGATTATGACTTCGATTCGCATTTCTCGGTGCGTGGCAATCCAATTGCGGGGCCGGGCGGCGATGATCTGTTGTATGGTGGTGCAGGCAATGACAGCCTTTATGGCGGCTCGGGGAATGACAGCCTGTACGGCGGCGATGGCGATGACAGCCTGTTGGGCGGCCATGGTGACGACTGGCTGGAAGGTGGCGCCGGCAATGATGAGATCGAAGGTCTGTACGGCGATGACACGATCTATGGTGGTGACGGCAATGACCATATTTTTGGCCGCGACGGCGCCGATCTGATCTATGGCGGTGATGGTGATGACAGCCTGATCGGGTCCATCGGGATTGATACGCTTTATGGCGGTGCAGGCAATGATCTTCTGGCAGGCAGTCAGGGCAGCGACCTGATCTATGGCGGCGATGGCAATGATCTGGTTTATATCGGCGCCCCTGCGCCGGGCGATATTGCCTATGACAGCGAAGGCACGATCTATCTGGACGCGGGCAATGACTATCTTGATGCCGGCGATGCCACGCTGAAGTTTGACGCCTATGGCGGCGATGGCAATGACACCATGAACGCCGGTCTTGGCGATGACACGCTGTTTGGCGGTGCTGATAATGACAAGATTTATGGCGGTGCGGGCAATGACATGCTGTCGGGCGATCAGGGCGATGATGCCTTGTTCGGCGGTAAGGGTGACGATGTTCTGTACGGCGGCAGGGGCGCCGACACGCTGACCGGCGGCGACGGCGCGGATCAGATGTTTGGCGGCGCTGACCGTGACCTGTTTTATGGCGGCATTGGCGATGTGATCGACGGTGGCAGCGGCGGCGATGATTTTGACACGCTCGATCTGTCCAACCTTGGCGGCGCGTCGATGACCAATGTCATCTATGGCGGCGGCGACAACACGGCGGGCCGGGTCGATGTGCTGGATGTCAGCGGCGGCGTGGTTGGCAGTTTTACCTTTTCAAATATCGAAAGCGTCATCCCCTGTTTTACGCCCGGCACCCTGATACTGACCAATCAGGGCGAAAAACCGGTTGAGGCGTTGTGCGTCGGTGACAAGATACTGACGCGCGACAATGGCTTTCAAACGCTGCGCTGGGCCGGGGCGCGGGTTTTGTCCAAGCGTGACCTGATCGTCCAGCCCAATTTCAACCCGATACGCATCCGGGCGGGCGCGCTGGGCACAGGTTTGCCCGAACGCGATATGACCGTTTCGCCGCAACACCGCATGCTGATCGTGGACCCGCGTGCCGAAATGTTGTTTGGCGAGGCCGAGGTTTTGGTTGCGGCAACCCATTTGATCAATGATCACAGCATTTTGCGCACCTGGCCGCAATCGGTCACCTATATTCACCTGCTGTTTGACCAGCATGAGATCATTTGCGGCGATGGTGCCTGGACAGAAAGTTTTCAGCCGGGCGACCAGAGCTTGAAGGGCATGCAAAGCCCGCAACGGGATGAATTGCTGGCGCTGTTTCCTGCGCTTGATCTGGCAGAGGCCTATCCGGCGGCCCGCCTGACCCTGAAACCCCATGAGGCAAGGGTGTTGATGGAACTGTAAAACCCAGCCATGCGAACGGGTTCGCTGTGTTTGGTTGTATCGCGCGGCGCTGGAACAGGTTTCGGGCAGGGGTGGCCTTGTTTTGTAGGCGGCACCAAGCGGCCCGATCTTTGGGTGTATCAAAATCGGTTGACGTATGGGTGGCCCAGCACTTGGACTCTGCTGCTTGCATGCGCCTGTTGGCATCCCGCCCAGCGACCGGCACCCCTTGCTTAATACGCATTCGTTGCAAATTTCCCATTGTCTTTCAAGGCGTCCTGCCATTATGTTCGGATAACGTGGGTCTGTCTTTCAAATTGGCAGCCCCGCGCGACAAATTCACGCCACAGCACCGTGGGCGGACCAGATGTTCGCAACGGCATGCCATCGGTGGATCACCGGCCGCAAGGTCTCTTTTCTGCCCGTCAAGTCTTTGACAATACGGGCCTTTCATATGGACGCAGCAATGCGTTCGGGATAAACCGCGATGCGCCGCGCAGAAAATTTTATCGAAGCTGACGGGGGGCCTTTGCGGCCGATCCCGCCGCTTTTGGTGCGCAGCCTCGCCCAGACAAGTCACCACTTCAGCGCAAATCGTTCGCCCGGACAGTCTCCGGCGCGATGGGCGCGGCTGGGTGCTATGGAACAAAATGGCCAAGAAAATGCTAATCGACGCCACACATGCCGAGGAAACTCGGGTTGTCGTGGTAGATGGGAACAAAGTTGAGGAATTTGATTTTGAAACCATCAACAAACGCCAGCTTGCTGGTAACATTTACCTCGCAAAAGTAACGCGGGTCGAACCTTCGCTTCAGGCGGCTTTCGTGGATTATGGCGGGAATCGCCATGGTTTTCTTGCCTTTGCGGAAATCCACCCCGATTATTACCAAATTCCGATGGCCGACCGCAAAGCGCTGCTAGAGGAAGAGCGGGCCTTGGCGCAAGCCGAGGATGAGGATGAGAAGGAAAAAGACCGGGATGGTGGCAAGGGCCGCCGTCGCCGCGCGCCGCGTGCGCAATCGGCCAGTTCCAATGATGCGGTGAAAACCGATGATATTGGCTCTATGGATGTTGTCGATCTTGATGATGGCGCGGATGAAGAGGATGCAGCCACACAGCTTGGCGCGCCCAAGGCCCCGCGCACCGCAGATCACAAGGCCGAGCAGCCCGGAACGGGGCTGCCCGATGCTGCGACCCACGGCGATGATAACGGCGATGACCATCATCACCATGGCGATGATGACAGCCACGAAGAACCCTTCCGCGCCGTCAACACCGCTTCAGAGACCGATTCCGATATTGAATCCATCGCGGATGAGGATGTAACCGAAGAAATCCGGGCGCCGCGCCGCCCGCGTGGACGCCGCTACAAAATCCAGGAAGTTGTCAAAGTCCGTCAGATCATGCTGATTCAGGTGGTCAAGGAAGAGCGTGGCAATAAAGGCGCGGCCCTTACCACTTACCTGTCGCTTGCAGGCCGCTACTGTGTGCTGATGCCGAATACTGCCCGCGGTGGTGGTATTTCACGCAAGATCACCCAAGCCAACGACCGCAAGAAGCTGAAAGAAATCGCGTCAGAAATCAAGGTGCCAGAAGGTGCGGGCCTGATTATTCGCACCGCAGGGGCCAAGCGCACCAAGCCAGAGATCCGGCGCGACTATGAATATCTGATGCGCCTGTGGGAACAAATCCGCGAATTGACGCTGAAATCCATTGCGCCCGCTGCGATCTATGAAGAAGGCAACCTGATCAAACGCTCGATCCGTGACCTTTACAGCCGCGAGATTGACGAAGTGCTGGTCGAGGGGGCCGAAGGCTACCGCGTCGCCAAGGACTTCATGCGCATGATCATGCCGTCGCATGCCAAGGCCGTGCAGCCCTATAACGACCAGACACCGCTGTTTGCCCGCTTTCAGGTTGAAAGCTATCTGGCCGGGATGTTCAACCCGACGGTGCAGCTGAAATCCGGCGGCTATATCGTGATCGGCATAACCGAGGCGCTGGTGGCGATCGACGTCAACTCTGGTCGCGCGACCAAGGAAGGCTCGATCGAGGATACCGCGACCAAGACCAACCTGGAGGCCGCCGATGAAGTGGCCCGCCAGTTGCGCCTGCGCGATCTGGCCGGGCTGATCGTGATCGACTTTATCGACATGGAAGATCGGCGTAACAATGCCGCGGTTGAGAAGCGGTTGAAAGACAAGCTGAAAACGGACCGCGCGCGGATTCAGGTAGGCCGGATTTCCGGCTTTGGCCTGCTGGAAATGAGCCGCCAGCGCCTGCGCCCCGGTATGCTGGAAAGCACAACCCAACCTTGCGCACATTGCCACGGAACCGGGTTGATCCGTTCGGATGACAGCATGGCGCTGACCATTCTGCGCTCGTTAGAGGAAGAAGGCACCCGTAAGCGGTCGCGCGAAGTGTTGCTGCGTGCGCCGATTGCCGTCGTCAACTTTTTGATGAACCAAAAGCGTGAACATGTCGCGATGATTGAGGCTCGCTACGGCATGTCGGTGCGCATCGAATGTGATCCGGTCATGATCAGCCCCGATTACACGATTGAGAAATTCAAGACGGCAACGCGTGTGGTGGCCGAGGTTTCTTCGGCGATATCGGGCAATTCCTCGCTTATGGGGGTTGCGGTCGCGGATGATATCACCGACCCGGACATTCCGACCGAAGAAGAGGAAAACGCCGAAGTTGCGGTGGCGGCAGCGCCCAATGAGGAAGAACCGAAGGATGGAAACGGTCGCAAAAAGCGCCGTCGCCGTCGTCGTCGTCGCGGCAATGGCGGATCGGATGACAACGGATCAGACAATACGGATCAAGACGGTTCCGATGATGATGATGAGTCCGACGATGGTGATACGGGCGATGGTGATACGGGCGAGTCTGATACAGGCGAGTCTGGCGCGGTCGTAGCACCGGCCGCCGAGAGCGAAGCGGCTGTCGATGGCGCGGCTGACTCTGGTTCAGAGGCTGCCGAGACCGGCGATGAGGCACCGAAAAAGCGCAGCCGTGCCCGCACACGCAAGCCGAAAGTGGTTTCTGAAGGTGGCGTTGATACGGGTGCTGCCAAAAAGACAAAAGCCGCAGCAAAGCCCAAGGCCGAGACGGCAGCAGATGACGGGACTGAAAAGCCAAAACCCCGCCGCACGCGCAAGCCCAAGGCCAAGCCAGAGTCGGAAGTCGAGACCAGTGCAGACCCTGCGCCCGAAGCAGTGGCCGCGGCCGAGGCGGTGGCACTTCAACCACAGCCTGCACCGGTAGCAGATTCTGCACCTGTGGCAGAGCCGGTGCCAGAGCGTGCGTCTGAACCTGCCGAAACGGTTGCAGAGACGGCAATTGATACCCCCAAAGCGGATGTGGCCGAGACCGAAGCTGTCGAGTCTGACAGCGAGGAAACCAAGCCAAAGCGGCGCGGCTGGTGGAACCTCGGGCGTTAATTGTACCGATAAGACAGTGTAAAGGGCGCAGGGGCACTGCCTGCGCCCTTTTGCATGGGCGGGCCTTGCCCTGAACGGGTGCGACGGGCCTTACCAAGCCACGCGAAAGTGACAAGATGTCGTCGTGACAACCGCGCCGGGAACGCGGTAAGACTGACAAGTGCAAGTAAAGGAACCAAAATGGTCGGAATTGATCTTATTGACGCGGCCCTGTTTCCGGCGATGTTTGTCGCCTTGGTCGCAGGTGTGTTGTCGTTCCTGTCGCCCTGCGTTCTGCCGATTGTGCCGCCCTATCTGGCCTATATGGGCGGTATCAGCATGGGCGAGATGCAGGGTGGAAAAGCCCGTCGTCGGGTCCTGCTTCCTGCGGTTTTCTTTGTTCTTGGCCTGTCTACGGTCTTCCTTCTGCTAGGCTTCACCGCGTCTGTTTTTGGTACGTTTTTCCTTCAATATCAGGATGTTTTATCAAAGGTTTCCGGTATCGTCGTGATCGTTTTTGGTTTGCACTTTCTGGGTGTTTACCGGATTGCCATCCTGGACCGTGAGGCGCGGCTGGATGCGGGCGACAGGGGCGGATCGGCCTTTGGCGCGTATTTGCTGGGCCTTGCTTTTGCCTTTGGCTGGACGCCTTGTATCGGCCCGCAACTTGGCGCGATCTTGTCGCTTGCGGCGTCAGAGGCAAGCCTGACACGCGGTACAGCCTTGCTGGGCGTCTACGCCTTGGGGTTGGGCGTGCCTTTCATTCTGGCGGCGATCTTCATCGAGCGCGCTGTTGGCGTCATGGCCCGCCTGAAACGCCACATGAAAACCATCGAACGCGCGATGGGCGTCTTGCTGATCGTTGTCGGTGTTGCCTTGCTGACGGGCGCGTTTTCGGCCTTTTCTTTCTGGTTGCTCGAAACCTTCCCCATTCTCAGCGTATTGGGATGATGCTGTGACCTGTCCCCATAGTTTTGCCCAATTCTACCGGCATATCATGAAGGGATTGTAAGGGACGCACCAATGCCAGATCACGCCATGAGACAAAAGCAAAAGGCGGCGGTGACGCGCCGCCGGGTGTTTTATATTCCGGGCTATGATCCGTTCCATCCCCGCCGCTACCGCGAATTGTATCGTAAAGAGGCGGCTGCGCAGGCGGCAATTTCTGGCTACAGCATTGGCATTTCAGCAAAAACAGCAGGCGGCAGCTATGGCTGGGATGTGGCCGCAACAATTGATGGGGCCGCAGTTCAGGCGCAGGTTGAGGTGTTGGTCTGGTCTGACATTGTAAAAAACTCGATGGAAACCGGCATTCTTGCTACCTATCTGCAAATGCTGCGCACCGCCTGGATCTATATCGGCTCGGGTGCCTTGTGGCGGTTGATGCGACTGCGCAAGGGGCCGGTGATCGCGGCGCTTTACCCGGTGGTGTTTTTACTGGTGCAGGCCGCGTTGGCGCTTTTGCTTGCGGGCGTGGTCGCTGTCGGCGCGGATTTCTTGCTGGCACCGCTGATCGGGCCTTGGGGCCTGGCGCTAGGATTGGCGGCGGGGCTTGGTTTGGGGGGGCTGTTGCTGCGCTGGTTCAGGCGGGTCGACAACAAGACCTTCGCCTATTACCTGATGCATGATTACGCCTATTCCGCCCAGTTCAACGGGGCCAACCCACCGCAGCTTGAGGCGCGAATGCTGGCGTTCTGTGATGCCATCGCGGCAGCCTTGACCGAGGACGTGGACGAGGTTTTGGTTGTCGGCCATTCTTCGGGGGCACATCTGGCGGTATCGGTGCTTAGTGATCTGATCCGGGCGGGGCGCGTGCCTGCCTCTGGGCCTGCGTTGTCGCTTCTTACCTTGGGGCAGGTGGTGCCGATGGTCTCATTTTTGCCCGCAGCCCAGCGTTTGCGGGCAGATCTGGCGTTTCTTTCGGCCAGCAACACGCTGGTCTGGGTTGATGTGACCGCCCCCGGCGATGGCTGCGCCTTTGCGCTTTGTGATCCGGTCTCTGTGTCTGGCGTTGCTCCACAGGGCAAACGCTGGCCTTTGGTTTTCTCGGCGGCATTCACACAAACGCTGTCTGATGAACGCTGGAAGGCATTGCGCTGGCGGTTTTTCAGGCTGCATTTTCAGTATATCTGTGCGTTTGATCGCCCGCGCGACTATGATTATTTTCAGATCACCGCCGGGCCAAAGACGCTGGGCGCGCGCTATCAGGGGCGGCCTGCCTCGCAGTCGCGGATAGAGGCGGCCGTCAATAAATTTACCTCGGTGGGCCCATGACCCCGCCAAAACCGCCTGCAAGGCCGGATAAGGTTTCGCTTTGGCGGTATCTGCGGCTTTTCCGGGAAGATATTCTGTCGGCCCAGCCTGCGCGGTTGTATCGGGCGTGGATGGCCGAATTTCGTACACCGTTCTTTCGCAGCTATCTTTGCAATGACCCGACCCTGGTGCGGCTGGTGTTGAATGAGCGCCCGGATGATTTCCCGAAATCCGACCGGATCCGTGAAGGGTTGCGCCCCTTGCTCGGGCATTCGGTTTTTGTGACCAATGGCGCGGCCTGGAAGCGCCAGCGCCGCATCATAGACCCCGCGTTTGAGGGGGGGGCGGCTTCGCGAGACATTTCCCTCGATGGTTGCGGCGGCGCAGGCGGCTGTGGCGCGGATGACGCCGGGGGTGCAAGAGATAGAGCCGGCCATGAGCCATGCGGCGGCGGATGTGATTTTCCGCACGCTGTTTTCCATCCCGATTGAGCATGCGATTGCGGCAGAGGTCTTTGATCAGTTCCGCGCCTATCAGCGGGAACAGCCGATTCTGAACCTTGCGGCGTTCCTGCCTTTGCCAGGCTGGTTTCCCCGGTTTCATTCCCGGCAAACCAAACAGACAGCGGCCCGCATCCGGGGGCTGATACGGCAGTTGACCGAGACGCGGGCGCGCGAGATTGAGGCGGGGGGGGCGCCGGATGATCTGGCAACCAAGATCATGCAGACGGCAGATCCGGTGACCGGACAGCGGTTTGAGCCAGACGAGATGGTCGATCAGGTCGCGATCTTTTTCTTGGCGGGGCATGAAACCAGCGCTTCGGCGCTGGGATGGGCGCTTTATCTGTTGGCGATGTATCCGCAGGTGCAGGACCGGGTCGCGGCAGAGGCGGTGGCGCTGGGGGAAAGCCCGGAATTTGCGGCGATGGGGCGGTTGAAATTCACGCGTGACGTGTTTCGAGAGACTTTGCGCCTCTATCCGCCGGTTCCGATGATGGTGCGCGAAAATAGCTGCCCAGAGAATTTTCGCGGACGCAAGGTGGCGCAAGGGGCGCAGGTGGTCTTGAGCCCATGGCATTTGCACCGGCACGAACGAATTTGGGAACGGCCGGATGCGTTTGACCCGGATCGCTGGCAGACAGAGGCCGGTCGGGCCTGTGCGCGCGAGGCGTTTATTCCCTTCTCATCAGGGCCGCGGGTTTGTACGGGGGCCGGGTTTGCGATGATCGAGGGGCCGCTTTTATTGGCGATGCTGGTCCGAAAGTTCCGGTTTGATATTCTGCCCGGAAAAGAGCCGATTCCGGTGGCTCATCTGACGGTTCGGGCCAAGGATGGTCTTTGGTTGAAAGTTAGCCTCAGGTAGGCGGCTTGCACGCGAAACCCGTTGCACGCAGCCCCATTCGGCCAATGGCATGGCCTGAACCCGCGCATCTGACGGGGCATGAAACGCCTTAGCCAGATGTCTTGCGGTAGTGATTGAGCACAAACACACGGATTGCAGAGGCGAGACCCGAATCTGCGCTGCGAGCGTTGTCAATTTCTATGGCAAGGGCGTTGATGGTTTTACCGTTGGTTTCGGCGATCTGGCGGAAGGCTTGCCAAAACTCGGCCTCCAATGACACTGACGTGCGGTGGCCGCGCAGCGTAAGAGAGTGTTTGACGGGGCGGGCCGTCATTCGTCTGGCCCGTTTGTGGCTGTGTCGTCGCGTTTATGCCCGTCAAGTGTTTGACTGGCCTTGTCGGCGCGGGCCGTTTCCACAGCCCGCTCTGCCTTGCTGCGGCCAAATCTGGCGGCGTTGGCATCGCCCTGCGCACGCAAGGCGGCCCGGATCCGGGCTTTCTTGACGCTGCGCAGGTTGATGATTTCAGCCATGTTTCAAATGATCCCGTTGCTCAGCCTTTCGGCCCGATCATATCTTCGGGGCGGACCACGCGATCAAAGGTTTCGCCATCGACAAGGCCGAGGGCAATCGCTTCCTCTCGCAAGGTCGTGCCGTTCTTATGGGCGGTTTTGGCAACTTTCGTAGCATTGTCATAGCCGATGGTGGGCGCCAAAGCCGTGACCAGCATCAGCGATTCCTTCATCAGCTTGTCAATGCGGGCCACGTTGGCCTGTGTGCCGACAACCATGTTATCAGTGAAACTGCCCGCTGCATCACCCAAAAGCTGCATGCTTTGCAACAGGTTATAGGACATCATCGGGTTGTAGACGTTCAGTTCGAAGTGGCCCTGACTGCCGGCAAAGCCAATTGCTGCGTCATTGCCCATTACATGCGCGCAAACCATGGTCAGCGCTTCGGCCTGGGTCGGGTTCACCTTGCCCGGCATGATCGAGGAGCCGGGTTCATTTTCCGGCAAGATCAACTCGCCAAGACCAGAGCGCGGGCCAGAGCCAAGCAGACGCAGGTCGTTGGCAATTTTGAACAGTGACCCGGCCACGGTTTTCAGCGCGCCCGACATCATTACCATGGCGTCATGCGCGGCCAGCGCCTCAAACTTGTTGGGGGCGGTAACGAAGGGCAAATTCGTGATGGCGGCGATTTCAGCGGCAACGCGCTTATCCCAGCCGACGCGCGTATTCAGGCCGGTGCCAACCGCGGTGCCGCCTTGGGCAAGTTCATAAATATCGGGCAGGCAGGATTTTACACGCTCGATCCCTTTGGCGACCTGATGGGCGTAGCCGGAAAACTCCTGCCCCAGGGTCAGGGGGGTGGCATCCTGGGTGTGGGTGCGGCCGATCTTGATGATGTCTTTGAATTCATTTTGCTTTGCGACCAGTGCCGCGTGCAGTTTCTCCAAACCCGGCAGCAAGACATCGCGGGCCATCATGCCGGTGGCAACATGCATCGCTGTGGGAAATGTGTCATTCGAGGATTGGCCCATATTGACATGATCGTTCGGATGGACCGGCTTTTTGCTGCCCATGACACCGCCCATCATCTCAATCGCACGGTTTGAGATCACCTCATTCGCGTTCATGTTGGATTGGGTGCCAGAGCCGGTCTGCCAGACGACCAGCGGAAAGTTATCGTCAAACTTGCCGTCAATCACCTCTTGCGCCGCTTCGGCGATGGTCTTGCCCAAATCGGCGGGCATATCACCCTGGATGACATTCACATTGGCGCAGGCTTTCTTGATGACACCCAAAGCGCGGATGATGGCAACCGGCTGGCGTTCCCAGCCGATGGGAAAGTTTTGAATGGAGCGTTGTGTCTGTGCGCCCCAGTATTTATCGGCGGGAACGTTTAGCGGGCCAAAGCTGTCAGTTTCGATACGGGTTGCGGACATCATGCTCTCCTGCAAAAATTTTGCCTTTCATAGGGCGGCAGGGGGCAGAAATCAATCGGTATACGGCGGCATACCGCAGCGGGGGCACTAGATTTGTGCGCGTTTCACAACATAGACCTGCGCCGGGGGGAAATTGCCCCAAACCTTTTTGGCCTTGCTGGCCTGCAGGCCCAATGTTGCCAGCCCTTCATCCGAGAGTGGAACCGTCTGGCCATAGGTGAATTGGATGAAAATACCGTCTGGGCGCATGACCTTGAAGGCAGCGCTGACGATTTCGCGCCGCAACGCGCGCGGCATCGACAGCAGGGGCAAGCCCGAGACAACTGCGCCAACGGTGGCTGGCATGAGGGTCGGCGCGTTCTGGGCGCCGGTGACATGCAGCGTCACGCCGGGAAAACGCGCGGCAAGGGCCCCCGCAAAGGCTGTGTTCATTTCAAACAGGGTCAGATTTTCGGGGGCAACGCCCTGTGCAAGAATCGCTTCGGTGATGATGCCGGTGCCGGGGCCAAATTCAACCACCTGCCCGGTCTGCGGCCCGACATGGGCGGCCATCGCATTCGCCAAAGCGCGTGAAGATGGCACCAGTGATGAGGTTTGCTTGGGTTGCAGAACGGCTTGTTTCAAGAAAAGCGCGAGATCAGAAAGCATGGATTGTCCCGGCTTGTGTGCCATCATTTGCGGAATTTATCGAGCGAGACGACCTCTGCCTCATGATGTGGTTTGTCGGGGGCCTCGGCGTTGTCCTCCTTACCCTCGGGCGCGTCTTCGTCGTCGTCGTCGTCCTCCTCCTCCTCATGGGTTTCGAAGCGAAGGCCAAACTCAACCGAGGGGTCAACAAACGTGCGCAGGGCATCGAAGGGAATGACCATCGGTTCGGGATTATTGCCGAAATTGAGCGTGATGGAAAACCCGGTATCGGTGACATCGAGGTTCTCGAACCAATTCTGAATGACGATGGTCATTTCGGTCGGATAGCGGTCGCGTAGCCAGTCGGCTATGGCAACATCGGGATGCGTGGTGTCAAAGGTGATGAAAAAATGGTGGTTTCCGGGCAATCCGCGCTGCGAAACATCGGTCAGCACAGACTGGATAAGCCCGCGCATCGCATTGTGCATGAGGTTGCCGTAGTCGATGCTGCGCGCCATGCGAGTGTCCTTTTTGCGATTCCGGCCAGCATAGGGGATTTGAGGTTGAAAGAAAGGGGGCGCGGGGGTGAAATCATGCATGCTGCCAAAGAATGTGGCGGCAACCCCGGCCTGCACCAAGCCAAACACAAAGCGGGCAAGCATGAGGGGACGCAAGGCGGTTTCATGCGGTTGTCGTAACAGTTCCAGATTGGAGATTGCGAGGATGACACGCAAACGCGCCCCTGACCGGAGCCCCCGAGATCAGTTAACCGCGCCCGGCCGCCCCAAAACCGCGCACCGAACCCAGCGGGTCTGGCTCTGGCAATGGATTGAGCAGGGCATTACCAGTGATGAGGCCGCAGTTCGGGTTGCTGCGTCTGCCCCTGTTTGCACTCTGGTATCGAGAGGCGAAAGGCATGATTTGCGTTTGATCTGATGCAACAGATCAAACGCAGTCATGCCCCCCGCTTTTTGTGACGGCACACAGGCTGGCTCAGGGTAGGGTGACCTCTGCCCGTTCGCCGGCGATCACCGTTGCTGACGCCTCTTTCATGGCGCCGTCAACCTCTGCCTCGATGATGTAGTCGCCCGCAAGGATCGTGGCTTGTGTGGTTTCGCCATAGTCATAACGCACGGATTTGCGGTCGCCCTGAATGCTCTTTTTGGCGTGAAATATCTGAATACCGCGCGCGCCGGGGGCCGAAACCGCCAAGACGCCGGCGTTCAAGACGATTGGCACGGCGATGCGTTCATTGGCTTTGACGGTAAAGGCAACCTCGGCTTCGGCCTCTTCCTTGTCACCGACGGCGATATAATCACCGGGGGGCAAGAGATATTCCTGCGCGGCCCCATAACCGCCGGCAACGCTTTTGCGGCTGCCGTCCAGCGCGGCCTTTGCTTCATAGATCGCGATGGATTGGCCCAGGTCTTCCATGATCATGTCGGCGGTGTAATAGGTGTCGATCACGGCAAGGCCGGTCGCAACAATGACATCAACCGTTGTGCTTTGCCCCGCCTCAACCACAGCCACAGCTTTGGCCGCGGCCTTGCCGATGGTCACTTCCGCCTCATATTCGCCGCTTGGCAAAAGCACCTTCTGTTCTCCGTAGTGATGGGCTTCAACGCCGCCTGCACCGCGCAAGGAGACTGCACTGTTTGCTTGGGGCTCGCCGTTTTGCGTGATCAAGGGGCGGATGGTCAGAAAGCCGGCATCCAGAATGATTTCGGGGGTGTTAAGGGTATCGGCTGCCACCTCTACCTCTTGCGTGATGGCGGCCTGATCTTTTTGAACGCTGACACTATAGCGGCCTGCTGGCAACATGATCGCTTCTGCGCCATAGCTGTGATGGACCCGCTCCCCCATGCTGCCGGAGCCTGTGAGCGCAAAAATTTCAACCGACGGCGAGATGTCATCACCAAGTTCGGGGCCATTCGGCGCCAGCCGCAAAATGGGCCGGAAATTCTCGGTCAAGGCGACTGGTTTTTCGGGCTCAGGCGCGGGTTCGGGTTCGGGCTCGGCTACCGGGGCGGGGGCCACCTCGGGTGCTGCGGCCACGGTCGCTTGCAGGGCAGAGGTCAGACTGCCCGCGTCCTTGGCCTCAATATATTGCCCGCCGGTGTTTTGGGCAAGGCAGGCGACTTTCTGGCCGTCTTCGGCGCTCAGGCCAAAACCTACAACATGGGCGGTAAAGTCGATGCCAGAGGCTTCAAGCTCGGCCCCCAAGGCGCAGGGGTCGGCCTCGCAGGTTTCAATGCCATCGGTGATCAGGATAACCGTTGCCTTTTCCTCGGTCGAGCGCAGCTCGGCCGCAGCGCGGCGCACGGCCTCGGTCAGCGGGGTTTTTCCCAGAAACTGCATCGCATTCGCGGCAGCGGCAATGGCGGGGCCACTGCCCGCAGCCGGGGCGACCATCAGTTCGATATCGCCGCAATTGCCCTTTTCGCGATGACCATAGGCCATCAGGCCCAGCTCGGTTTCCGGCGCCAGCCCGGACAGCACATTTGCCAGGGCTTCGCGTGCGATTTCCAGCTTTGCTCGCCCCTCTATCTGGCCCCACATAGAGCCGGAACCATCCAAGACAATGATGGATTTACCTTCTGCCGCAACAAGGCTGGCCGAACAAATCAATGCAACAGAAACCAAAGCTTTTAATTCACGCATTCTGTCGTCCTTTCAAAAGATATCGCTAAACATCAGAAATGCTAGAGCGCCGACCTTCAGGCTGCAAGCAAACAAATAAGAAAGCGGGGTTCCTTCAGCCAGACGCAGAGTGCCAGCAATGCGAGACAAGGCAGGTGACTACAGCGTTTCGTCTTTGACTTGAAACAAGGCCTATCACATAACGCGTTGAAATCTTTGACTTCAGGCAGCGATATGTGCGGAAGGCTTCATGGCGAACCGCTTTATCTGGATAGGATGCGCGTTGCGGCTGTATCATCCGCAACGCAAGATGCGTCAGCCCCCCCGGAATTTGCGCCGGGGGGGCTTTGGGTTCAGCGCACACAAAAAACATCACGGGTTACTTGCTGAACCCGATGGGGTGGGCGAGGGAAAGAGGCCCACCTCAACAGGGTTTACATGGCGGGCAGCATCACGGTGTCAATCACATGGATCACGCCGTTGGATTGCACCACATCGGCCACAGTCACCGTTGCAACATTGCCGTTCTCATCCGTCAGTTTCACCATATCGCCTTCATAGCTGGCCTGCAAAATGCAACCGCCCAGCGTCGGCACGGGGTGCTTGCCGCCATCATCGGCAATCATCTTGTTCAACGCCTCAGCCATCACGGCTTTGCCAACCACATGGCAGGTCAGGATCTTGGTCAGCTGATCCTTGTTTTCCGGCTTCAGCAGGGTTTCAACTGTGCCCTCGGGCAGCTTTGCAAAGGCATCATTGGTGGGGGCGAATACGGTGAACGGGCCGGCCCCTTGCAGGGTTTCAACCAGGCCAGCAGCGGTGACCGCAGCCACCAGTGTCGTGTGGTCGGCAGAGTTCACGGCATTTTCGACAATGTTCTTGGTTTCGAACATGGCCGCGCCGCCAACCATCGGATTTTCAGCCAGCGCCATACCCGAGGTCAGGGCCAAAGCTGCGGTAAAGGACGCGATACGTTTGATCAACATGGTGGTTCTCCGTTTCATCCAAGGGCCAATCCCTTTGGTATGCTTGGAGTTACGGAGGCAATTGTAAGAAAGTTTCAGGCGTATCGAAAAAACTTCAAAGTTTTTCGATAACGCCTGTCACAAGCACCGGGCCGGTGGGTGCGCCGGTCGGTGAGCCGCCCGTTGGCTCCAGGCTGATGGCAAGCACCATGCCGGGCGCCAGCCCGGTTGTGGCCAGTGTTGTCTCTTGCCCGGTGATCAGGCCCAGCGAGATCGGGGCCGCATTGCCCACGATCAGCCATAGTTCATGCACATGCGCGGCGTCAGCACCGGCGCCAGCGATATGGGCAATCCGCAAATCATCGCCACGCAGCCCCACCTCATAGCGCAGGTCTGAATTTTCGGCGGCCAGCGTTGTCAGCGGGCGAAAGGGTTGCGGTGTGGTCGGCAAATAAGCCAGCACCGCCAGCCCAAGCGCTGCGGCAACAGCAGCCCCACCAAACCAGCCCTTCCAGAATGCAGGCTTTCTGGATTGCCTTTGGGGGCCGCGCCAAACAGACGCGCCTCTATCTTTGGCAGCAGGTCTGGGGCTGGCACATCTTCATATCCCGCGTTCAGGGGGGCCAGGCGGTGTTCCCAGCGCGCCACGGCAAGCGCAAAATGCGCGTCGCGGCGTATCCGGGTTGCGGCGGCCTCGCGCGCCTCCAGCGGCAAGGTGCCAAGCACAAATTCCGCCGCAAGAATATCGGCGGCCTCATGGTCTGGAATATCGCGATCAGGGGGGGTCATTGATCCAAACACTCCCGCAGTTTCAACAGGCTTCGGCGCAGCCATGTCCGCATGGTGTTGATTGGCACCCCGAAACGCGCGGCCAGATCTTCATAGGAAAGCCCATCCAGATAGGCACCCTGCACAGCCGCGGATTTATTCGCCTCCAGCTCTCCAAAGCATTTCACGGCGCGGCGGGCCTCGCCTTTGGCGACCAGCCCGGCAAGAACCCCGCGCCCGCTATCGGCCACCTGTGCCAATGTCTCGCCGTCATCATTGTTGGACTGCACATTGCGGCTGCGCAAGCGGTCAATGGCATGGTTGCGGGCGATGGCAATCAGCCAGGTCATTCCCCGACCTTTCTCCGCATCAAAGCGGGCAGCGCGCAGCCAAACGCGGGTAAAAACTTCTTGCAACGCATCCTCCGCTTCTGCCCGGTTTCCCAAGATACGCAAAAGCACACCCAGTAGTTTCGAAGAGGCCGCAGAATATATCTCGCGAAACGCCGCACGATCTTGCGCGGCGATGCGCAGCAAAAGCGCTGCAATCGGGTCATCACCCATTATCGGCATGGCAAAGCACTGTCATGCGACAGGCGTAGCAGGCCAGGGGCTGCCGTCAAGCTTTCCGCCACAGCGTCATCCGCGTTTGCGCCGTCTGCTGCCCTCGGCATCGCCGCCACCGGTATTGAAGTTGATATCGGGCAGGGTGAGGATGGAAAACAGATTGGGAAAGCCCTCGACGGCGTTGGGGATATTGGAGGCATTGACGAAATGCTCTTGAAAGCGCGGTTCAATTGCGGTTTCAATCTTGTGGATCTGGTTGACGGTATGTTCCACCTCGGCCCGCGCCTTGCGGTTCAGCAGCGCAATGCGCGCCCCTGTGCCAGCTGCGTTGCCTGCCGATGTCACTTTTTCCAGCGGCACATCCGGGATCATGCCCAGAACCATTGCATGTTTCGGGCTGATATGCGCGCCAAAGGCCCCGGCCAAAACGATGCGGTCCACGGTATCCACCCCGAACTTGTCCATCAGCAACCGCGCACCAGAATAGAGCGCAGCCTTGGCCATCTGAATCTCGCGGATATCGCGGTTGGTGACGGTGATGCGCGGGCCACCGTCCTCGCTGCCATCGAACACCAGATAGGAATGGGTGCGGCCATCAAGGAAAACCCGGTCACTGCCGGTTTGCGCGGGCGAACCGATCAGCCCCGGCCCGTCCACAATCCCCGCCATCCGCATTTCCGCCACCATCTCGATGATGCCAGATCCGCAAATCCCGGTGATGCCGGTGGTCGCGACCTCAGCGTCAAAGCCCGGCTCATCCGACCACAGGTCCGACCCGATCACCTTGAAACGCGGTATTTTGGTAGCGGGGTCAATCTCTACCCGCTCAATCGCGCCGGGGGCGGCCCGCTGGCCTGAACTGATCTGCGCGCCTTCAAAGGCGGGGCCGGTTGGTGATGAACAGGCCAGAACCTTTTCCGTATTGCCCAGAAAAATCTCGGCATTGGTGCCGACATCGACGATCAGCACCAAGTCCTTGGATTTTTCCGGCGCTTCCGACAGGGCCACCGCTGCGGCATCTGCCCCCACATGCCCCGCGATACAGGGCAAAAGATAAACGCGCGCCGCCGGATGCAGTTGCAAATCCAACTCTCGTGCGGTCAGCCGCAAACTGCCTGATGTTGCCAACGCAAAGGGGGCCTGGCCCAGCTCATACGGGTCGATCCCAAGGAACAGATGGTGCATGACCGGGTTGCAGACAAACACCGCATCCATGATCAGCCCCTTGTCGATCCCCGCCTCATCACTGACCTGGGTAAACAAGGTGTTCATGCCCGCGCGCACAGCGGCGGTCATTTCGGCCGCCCCGGTCGGGTTCATCATCGAATAGCTGACCCGGCTCATCAAATCCTCACCAAAGCGGATTTGCGGATTCATCAACCCGGATGAGGCCAAAACCTCGCCCGAGCGCAGGTCGCACAAATGCCCCGCGATGGTGGTCGAACCAAGATCGACGGCCAGCCCGTACACAGTTCCCTCATAAAGCCCCGGCCACAGATGCATGATCTGCGGCACATCGCCGTCGCGTTCGTGGTGCAGCGCCACTGTCACCTTCCACGCGCCTTTGCGTAAAACTGTTTGCAGCCGGGTCAGAACCGAAAGATCGGCCTGCACGGTTTCAATCTGCCACTGGTCGCGCAGGGCCATTGAAACACGTTCAAAATCGCCCGAGGGGTCGTGCATGTCAGGTTCGGCCACCTCGATGTAATGCAGCGTCACCGATGGGTCGAGGGTGATCTGCCGGGCCTCGGCGCGTTTGCGGATCACTTGCTTGTGCAACTGGCTTTCGGGCGGCACGTCAATGACCACATCGCCCTGCACCTTGGCCTGGCAGCCCAGCCGCCGCCCGTCGATCAGCCCGCGCTTGGATTTATAGCGCTCCTCAACCGAATTCCACTCTGACAGCGCGCCTTCGGAAACGGTCACGCCATGCTTGGCAAATTCACCATAGCCGGGGGTGATCTGGCATTTGGAACAGATACCCCGCCCACCGCACACAGAGTCAAGATCAACGCCCAGCGACCGGGCCGCCGATAAAACCGGGGTGCCAAGCGCAAAACGGCCACGCTTGCCCGAAGGGGTGAAAATTACCAGTGCCTCCTCAACTGTTTCAGCAGATGGGGCGGTTTCAGCAGATGCAGCGGTTTCAGCAGACATGGCCAATCCTTAATCTAGTTGTCACCGTTTTAGGCCGTGGCAAAGCAGTTGCAATGCCATAAAGCGGCAATTCGGGTGTTGGTTTCGCCGCAATGTGGTGCAAAGACCGTATTCCCCCACCTGTTGCGATTCCAGTGGCCGCAGGCGCGGATTTTTCGTAGAAAAATCGAGGCTGGGGCGTGGTTAAAGCGGGCGGATTTTCATCGTGGCGATGCGGTTTTCCTTGCGCGATACCACCTCGAAGCGGAAGCCGTGAAAGCTGAATACCTGGCCTTCATTCGGGATCAGTTGCGCCTCGTGGATCACCAGCCCTGCCACCGTATTCGCCTCATCATCGGGCAGCCCCCAATCGGTGATCCGGTTCAGGTCGCGGATCGTCATCGCGCCTTCGATCACATAATCCCCGGTCTCGGTGCGCGCCAGCGCCGTGTCTTTTTCGATTACATCAAACTCATCGCGAATTTCGCCGACGATTTCTTCCAGAATATCCTCCAGCGTGATCAGCCCGCGTAATGCCCCATATTCATCGACCACCAATGCAAAATGCGTGCGTCGTTTCAAAAACTGCCGCATCTGTTCATCCAGTGGCGTGGTTTCGGGCACAAAATAAGGTTTCATCGCGACTTTGAGGATATCGAGATCGGTCAGCTTGGCGATCCGGCCTGACCCCATGCGCAGCAGTTTTTCCACCTCGCGTAGCAGGTCTTTGGCATGTACGACGCCCAGAATATTCTCATCATCGCCGCGGTAAACGGGCAGGCGCGTGTGCGGCGAGGCAAGAACCTGGCTTAAAATATCGCCCGGCGACTTTTCGGCGTCGATCATCTCGATTTCCCGGCGGTGGCGCATGATCTCTTCTACCGTGCGGTCATTCAGGTCGAGCGCGCCCAGCAGGCGGTCGCGATCTTCCTTTTCCACTGCGCCCTCGGAATGGCCAAGCGCGATGGCACCGGCAATTTCTTCGCGCAGCGCCAGAAATTTGCTGTTGGGGTCGGTGCGGACACCGAACAAATACAGGATTCCGCGCACCAAAGCCCGTACCAGATTCACCAGCGGCGAAAAGATCGGGATGATCACCGCGATAAACGGGGCCACGCGCACCGCTGCGGATTCGGCATTGGTGATCGCATAGGTTTTGGGCAGTACCTCGGCGAAAATCAGCACAAGCGCGGTCATCACCAGGGTCGCAATCGCAACACCGCTTTCGCCAAACAGCCGCGTCATCAGGGCGGTTGCCAAAGACGCCGACAGAATATTCACCACGTTATTGCCCAAAAGCAGCGCCCCGATCAGCTTTTCACTGTCATCGGTCACCTCAAGCGCCTTGTTCGCACCTTTGGAGCCGCGATCGGCCTGCCCGCGCAACTTTCCCCGTGACGCCGCCGTCAAAGCGGTTTCCGACCCTGAGAAAAACGCCGACATTATCAGCAAGGCCAGAATCGCGCCTGCGGTCAGCCAAAGCCCGGTGTCAAAAATCGTATCGCTCACGTCAAACCCTCATGCGTTCGTCTTGTTTCATATCACAGCCCGGCACAGATTTTTCTATGCCTTACGCGCCAGCGGATGATGGTTCAGCACCAGCGCCTTCAGATGCTCATCCAGCACATGTGTGTAAATCTCGGTCGAGGACAGGTCGGCATGGCCCAGCAAGGTCTGGATCACCCGCAAATCGGCCCCGCCCGCCAATAAATGCGTGGCAAAGGCATGGCGCAGCGTGTGGGGCGTGACCTGTGCCGGGTCAAGCCCCGCGTGCAGTGCAAAGGATTTGAGCAGCACAAAAAACTGTTGCCGCGTCATATGCCCCGCAGCGCCGCGCCCCGGAAACAAGAACCGCGACGGTTTTTTGCCCGCCGCCTGCGCCGCCTCATCGGCGGCGTCGCGCAGCACCAGCCAATCGGCCAGCGCCGCTCTGGCCGGAGAGGATAGTGGCACCATCCGTTCCTTGCCGCCTTTGCCGCGGACCAAAATCATTGCGGGCGCGCCCCGCGCGGCAGTCGCCGGCAGCTCTACCAATTCAGAAACCCGCATGCCGGTGGCATAGATCAGCTCTATCAGGCAGCGGTTGCGGGTGGTATCGGCGGGGCTGCGGCCACTTTCCCTGGCGGCGGCGATCAGCGCCTCGATCTGCGGCAGGTCCAGCGTTTTTGGCAGCTTGGCACTGCGCCCCGGCCCCTTGATCCGCATGCCGGGATTGTCCTTGCGCCAGCCTTCCTCAAACGCGAAACGATAGAGTTGACGGATGGCAGACAGCCTGCGGGCGCGGGTGGCCTTGGACAGCCCCTGCGCCTCGCAATAGATCAGATATTGTTCAACATCGCCCCGCTCCGCAAGGGCGAAGGATTTGCCCGCCCGCCCCAGCCATCCGCCAAAATCAACCAGATCGCGCCCGTAAGCCAGCCGGGTATTGCGTGCGGCCCCCAGTTCGGCGGCTTGCGCCTCAAGGAAGGTGGAAATCCAGCGATCCTGTTCGGCGCTCATCCGCGGCGCTCCAACAGCACCAGTTCAAGCGAGGTGCGCCGCGCAAGGTCTTCCAGCCCGACATGGCGAAACAGCGCCAAACCCTCGGTAACGCCGCGCAAATCGCCCTGCAGGCCGCGCTCGATCCGGTCAACTGCGTGCAAGATCGCCTCACCCAAGCGGTTCTCGGCCAAAAGCGCCATCAGGTCTGCGGGCGGGGTGGGGCGCACAAACGCCGGGGCAATGGCGCGAGACAGGCTGTCGGGCGGGGTAACCCCCTGAAGATTGCCGCGCGCCAGCCCAATCAGAAACGACTCGTTCATATCCGCAGGCGTGCGGGCATTCGCCGCCCTTTCATAGTGCTGCGACAACAAGGCGACCCTGAACGCCATAGCCCCGGCGGTTTCGGTCAAAGGCAGGCGCAGCAAAGGTTCGGCAAACAATTCGGAAAAAGGCACTTCCAGGCCCGCCGATGCCATCATTGCCCAGGCCCCCGGCAAGGCCGAGGCCACAGCACCGGGGTCAACCGCCGTCAGGGCGGTATCGAAATGTTGAAACGCCTCTACCCGGTCCCAAACCCCGCCCGAGGCCGCAGGCAGGCGCTCGGTGTAAATCCCAAGCAAGACATTGGGGTCCAGGACCGAGGCCCGGCTCAGCCGTTCCGCCGCCTCTATCTGCGCCTTCCAGCCTGCCGTTTCGCGCAATTCGGCATGCGAAAACGCAAGCGGCAGATGTGCGGTGGGCAGGCCTTCACCTATCGCCTCCAGCATCCGCCAGGCCAGCGGGGTCACGGGCGAGGGCGGAACCAGCGGGGGTTCACCCTCATAAAGATCAGGGTCGAGAAACCGCGACAGCAAGGCATCATCTGATGCATCCACATAGCCCAGGGCCTGTGCCATGCGCAGCGTCAAGGCGCCACCAGCCCAGTCGCCCGAGCGCGCAAGGCAAAAGATCCGCGCCGGATAGGTCGGGGCCAGATCGGGCGTCTGGCGCATATAGGCACAGGCGTCATCTTCTTTGCCGGTCAGCATGGCAATGTCGAAATACCGGCGAAACACCTCGGTCGTCATCTTGCCCGAGGTCATGATCAGCGCGTTCGCCTGTTCCAGCGCCCCCATTTCCAGCAGCTTGTCGATCCGCGCCCTCAGCAAAATTCCGCGCCCGCCCGCATCTGCCGGGGCTGCGGATTGGGCCAGCATGACGGTCATCAACACCCGCTGCAACGAGGGCAGGGAATCATCGCGCTTTTGCGAAATCAGTGCGGCGATCTTTTCGGTTTCGCCCAGGCCCCAAAGATCATTTGGCAAGCCCGTCACCCGCGATGGCAAAACCCCGGCGGAATCAGGCGACGGCCCGCCCAGAACCGACACAATCACATCTTGCGGCAGCGCCCCGCCAATATCTGCCACACCCGCCTCTGGCTTGGGCAAGGGGTTGGCTGGCGTGGAAACCGAACTTGACAGCCAATCAATCGCCGACATCGGCGCCTCTGCCCGTGCGGCGGCGGGGTTGAACCCGACCCCGAACGTCAAAGCGCACAGCGCAGCGACCCCAAGCCTGCGCTTATTGCCCATCCAGAACCACGGGTTTTGTTATCACTGTCTGCTGTGGCGACAAATCGCCAAGATAGGCGAACCCTACCAAGCCAATCCCGGCCAAGACCAGTAATATAGCCATACCCTTAACGATCAATTTCATGCCATTGCTCTCTTGCCCAAACCTCATCCGCCGAGTGTCCCGCCTTGGATCTGGGGACTTATCCGGCAAGATCAACAGCGTTTCGGTCTTTGTCTGCACCTATACACCGATTCATACCCGAGTTCACGCCCCTGCGCAAAGAATTGCACCGATAAAGGCAAGAGGTTGCCTGATTTCGCGGCGCGGGCATCGGCGCGGGGCTGGACAGAGGGCGCCAAGGGTCGTTATTGGAGGGGTGATGGAAGTCTTGAGCGGGGGTTGGTTTCGGGATGCGGCTTAAAAAGTCTGTCGTTTTGGTTGGGATGATGGGATCGGGTAAAACCGCCGTCGGTACCCAGCTTGCGCGGCTGCTTTCTGTTCCCTTCATTGATTCCGATGATGCCATTGTTGCCGCCGCAACCCGCAGTATCGCCGAGATATTCGAGCGCGACGGCGAGGCGTTTTTTCGCCAAAAGGAAACCCAGATCATCGGGCGTCTGCTTGAAGGGCCAAGCTGTGTGCTGTCTACCGGAGGCGGTGCGTTTATTGCGCCCCGAAACCGCGAGCTGATCGCAGCCAAGGGCGTATCGGTCTGGTTGCGGGCCGATCTGGAATTGCTGTGGCAGCGGGTTCGGCATAAATCCAGCCGGCCCTTGCTGCACACGCCCAACCCAAAGGCAACGCTGAAAGAAATCCATGCAAAGCGCGTGCCGATCTATGCGCTGGCTGATCTGACGGTTGATGCCGAGACGGATTTGTCGATTGACGCCATGGCCCACAGGGTGCTTGACGCCCTATCGACGCGGCCGGATGTTTTGGAAAGGTAAAGAGCCATGCAAACCGATACTGTCCGGGTAGAGCTTGGCCTGCGCAGCTATGATGTGCGGATTGGCGATGGGGTGATTGACCGGGCGGGGGCAGAAATCGCCCCGTTTTTGCGCCGCAAGCGGGCTGCAATCGTCACCGATGAAACGGTAGGCGCGCTTCACCTTGCGCGGCTGCGGGCGGCTTTGTCGGACTCTGGCATCGACAGTACAGCCCTTGCCTTGCCGCCGGGAGAGAGCACCAAGAACTGGCCGCAGTTTTCGCGATGTGTGGAATGGCTGCTGGATCAAAAGGTGGAACGCAAAGACCTTGTGATTGCCTTTGGCGGCGGGGTTATCGGTGATCTGGTCGGCTTTGCCGCGTCTGTCTTGCGCCGGGGGGTGGGGTTTGTGCAAATTCCGACCTCGCTTTTGGCGCAGGTTGACAGTTCGGTTGGCGGCAAAACCGGGATCAACGCGCCGCAGGGCAAGAACCTGATCGGGGCTTTTCATCAACCGACCTTGGTGCTGGCCGATATTGGCCTGCTTGGCACGCTCACGCCGCGCGACTTTCTGTCGGGTTATGGCGAGGTGGCGAAATACGGGTTGCTGGGCGATGAGGCGTTTTTTTCATGGCTGGAAGCGAATGGCCCGGCGCTTGCCGCTGGCGACCTGGCCGCGCGCCAATATGCTGTGCGCCGCTCGGTCGAAATGAAGGCCGAAATCGTGGCCCGCGATGAAACCGAAGAAGGCGACCGCGCGCTGTTGAACCTTGGCCACACCTTTTGTCACGCGCTTGAACACGCGACAGGGTTTGGCGACCGCTTGCTGCACGGCGAAGGGGTTGCGATTGGTTGCGCCTTGGCGTTTGAACTGAGCATGCGCCTTGGCCTGTGCAGTCAAGAGGCCCCAAGCCGGGTGCGCGCGCATCTGCGAACCATGGGGATGAAGGTTGATATCAGCGATATTTCGGGCGATCTGCCCTCGGCTGAGGCGCTGCTGGGCCTTATGGCGCAGGACAAAAAAGTAGTTGATGGCCAGTTGCGCTTCATTCTTGCGCAGGGGATCGGCAGAAGTTTCGTTGCCACCGATGTTCCGGGCGAGGCGGTGCTGGGCTTGCTGAACGACGCCTTGCGCGGGCGTTGAGGCATTGAATGGCGCATCGGTTCAAGCCGATGCTGCCAGCGGGCTTTGCAAACAGAAAAAAAAAGGGCGGGCACCTTGCGCAGCCCCGCTGCCCGACAACGGCCAAACCCTGCAAGATCAGGTTCCGGTCGTGGCGCAGATCAGCCAACAGGGCCCCCCCGCCAGCGCCAGACCATCGCGTAAAAAGCCGTCTACCGCATACCGCCAGATGGTCTGACAATTGCTGTCGTCAGATAATCGCCTTTTCAACATAAGGCGCGCCGCGCAGCACCCGGTCATAGCCCAGCGGTGACAAATCAAGGCTTTGATATGCGCCATGGATCAGCCATTCCGCCGTGCCGCGCCCCATCGCCGGCGATTGCTGCAAGCCATGGCCGGAAAATCCATTCAGAAACAGAAAATTCGTGATCTGATCATGCGGCCCGACAATCGCGTTTTGGTCAAGCGTATTCATATCATAATGCCCAACCCATTCGCGCATTACCTTGATCGCCTCAAACTGGGGAATGCGGGTGGCAATGGCGGGCCAGATGTGGTTTTCCCACAACCCGTGATCCATCGCAAAATCATCTTGCGCGACAGCCGGGTCATGCGCGGCATGCCCGCCCGCCATATAGCTGGTCTTGCCATCTTGCCGGAAATGCACGCCCGAGGGGTCGATGGTCAGGGGCAGGGGGCGGTCTAACGGCTGCTCGGCGGTGAAAACCCATGTGAACCGCTTGCGCGGTTCTATCGGTATCGCAATCCCAGCCATCGCGGCTGTTTTTGCCCCGCGCGTGCCAGAGGCGTTGACAAGCTGGCCACAGGCAATCACCTCGCCGGTTTTCAAGGTTACGCTTTCCACCCGTGTTCCGGCGGCGTTCTTGCCGATCGCAACCACCTCATTGGCGACATATTCGGCCCCGGCCTTGCGCGCTTCTCGGCGGAACATGTCAAACAGGGTGATCCCGTCAAAATAGCCCTCATCCACGGTATTGATGCTGCCAAGCACCAGATCATCGACGGCATAAAACGGATAGGCGGCCTTGATCTGTTCGGGCGTCAGCAAGCGCGTTGCCGCCCCCGCTGCCACCTGCACCTTGTGGCTGGCCCGCAAGACATCGGCAAAACGCTCTGAATCGGCCAGATACATATAGCCAAAATTCTGGATTTTCAGCTTTGGCGCATCAGCCCCCATGACACTGGGCAAATCTTGTACAAATGCGGCCCCGAATTGTGAAATCCTGACATTCAAATCCGTAGAGAATTGCTGCCGGATACAGGAGTTGGTGTGCGATGTCGCTGCATATTCATAGCTCTGGTCCCGTTCCACCACTAAAACCGTGCCGTCAAAATCCGGGTTGCTGGTCAAAAACCATGCTGCCGATGAACCCATCATCGCGCCGCCCACAATCACCACATCATAGGACGCGCGTTTTGGCGCCTCAGCCTTGACCATATTTGCCATTGAAAACTCCAGAGCAGACCTGCCGTTGTTACAGCGCCAGACGGGCATGTTTGCAAGACAATTATCACCATGCCGCCCAGTTTTTGCCACATCACAGCAAGCGCCGGACCAAAACGCAAGTCAGGCCGTGGCAGCCCCCCGACAACATGGTTGAAATGTTCTGCCTTGACGCCTTCCGCATATAAGACTGCCTGAAACCAAGGATTTCAACGCGTTATGCGGTTGACCTTGTTTCACATCAAAGGCGAAACGCTATAGGCATGGGGGTTCAAAAAAGCCCGCTCGATTGAGCGGGCTTTGTTTTCTTATGCCGAGCGCGATTGGCGTTTACGCTCATGCGGGTCAAGGAACCGCTTGCGCAGGCGAATGTTCTTGGGCGTAACCTCGACCAATTCATCATCTGCGATATAGGCGATGGATTCCTCCAGCGACATCCGAACCGGGGTTGTCAGCCGCACCGCTTCATCCGTACCAGAGGCCCGCACGTTGGTAAGCTGCTTGCCCTTCAACGGGTTGATTTCCAGATCATTGTCGCGCGAATGTTCGCCAAGGATCATGCCTTGATAAACCGCTTCCTGCGCGCCGATAAAGAACTTGCCGCGATCTTCCAGCTTCCACAGCGCATAGGAAACCGAAATCCCGTTTTCCATGGAGATCAGAACCCCCTGACGGCGGCCTTGAATCGGGCCCTTATGCGGTGTCCAGCCGTGGAACAGACGGTTCAAAACCCCGGTGCCGCGCGTGTCTGTCAGGAATTGGCCATGATAGCCGATCAACCCGCGCGACGGCACATGGGCGACGATGCGGGTTTTGCCCACGCCTGCAGGCTTCATCTCAACCAGATCGCCTTTGCGCTCGCCCGTCAGCTTTTCGATCACGGCGCCGGAATATTCATCATCGACGTCGATGGTGACCTCTTCAATCGGCTCCATCCGCACACCGTCTTCGTCCTTGAAGATCACGCGAGGGCGCGAGATTGACAGCTCAAACCCTTCGCGGCGCATGTTTTCAATCAACACACCCATCTGCAATTCGCCCCGGCCCGAAACCTCAAACGCCTCACCACCGGCGGTGTCAGCGATCTTGATCGCGACGTTGGTTTCCGCCTCATCCATCAAGCGCTTGCGGATGATGCGCGACTGAACCTTGGTGCCATCTTTGCCAGCCAGCGGGCTGTCGTTGATGCCGAAGGTGACAGTGATGGTTGGCGGGTCAATGGGCTGCGCTTCAATCGCATCCTCAACCGACAGATCGCAAAGCGTATCGGCCACGGTTGCCTTGGTCATGCCCGCGATGGTGACAATATCACCGGCAACGGCTTCTTCAATCGGCTGCTGGCCGATGCCGCGGAAGGCAAGAATTTTGGTGACGCGGAATTGTTCGACCCGATCGCCATCGCGGGTCAGGGCCTTGATCTGCGTTCCGACCCTGAGCGTGCCGGATTCGACGCGGCCGGTCAGGATGCGGCCGATGAACGGATCAGCCGAAAGTGTGGTGGCCAGCATCTTGAACGGCTCGGCGGCTTTGGCAACCTGTGCCGGGGCCGGCACATGCTTGACGATCAGTTCGAACAGCGCGGTCAGATCTTTGCGCGGGCCGTCAAGCTCGGTGTCGGCCCAGCCAGAGCGGCCCGACGCGTAGAGATGCGGGAAATCAAGCTGCTTGTCATCGGCACCAAGGTTGGCAAAAAGGTCGAAACATTCGTCCAGCGCGCGGTCAGGTTCGGCATCGGCCTTGTCAACCTTGTTCAGCACCACGATCGGGCGCAGGCCAAGCGCCAGCGCCTTGGAGGTCACGAATTTGGTTTGTGGCATCGGGCCTTCGGCGGCATCAACCAGCAAGACAACACCGTCAACCATATTCAGGATGCGCTCTACCTCACCGCCGAAATCGGCGTGACCGGGCGTATCGACGATGTTGATCCGCATCCCGCCCCATTCAACAGACGTGGCCTTGGCCAGAATCGTGATGCCGCGCTCGCGCTCGATGTCATTGCTGTCCATCACGCGTTCGGTCGTGGCCTGATTGTCGCGGTAAGTGCCGGATTGTTTCAGCAGCTCATCGACGAGGGTGGTTTTGCCATGGTCGACGTGGGCGATAATGGCAATGTTGCGAAGCTCCATCGGAGGTGTCTCTTTTTCAAATCATTTCGGGTTGCGGTCGCGTTACAGCAGCCGCGCTGCAAACACCACCCCCCATGACGAAAACGCTACGAAAACCGGGTAAAAACTGGTTGAAAGCCTGGCGGGCACAACCGAGAGCGCAACGGCTGGGGCGCTTTCAGGTGGCGATATAGCGGTCGCGGCGGTGGTTTATCGCGATGTTGAGATTGACGACCAAAGCCCCCAGCGCCGAGATGGCGACGGTCGGCAGGTCGCGAAGTGTCAGCGCGATGGCGAACAGGAAGACGTCAAAGATCAACTGGGTGTAGCCCGCACGAAAGCCGGTCTTTTCTTGCAAGATAAGGGCAACGATGCCAATGCCGCCAAGGCTGGCGCCGTGACGGAACAACACGATAAGCGCGACGCCTGACACCGAGCCAAACAGAATCGCGCCGAAAACCGGGTTGAGCGTGTCAAAGCTGATCCAATCCGGCATCAGGATGGTAAGCACCGAAAGCAGGCCAACCGCGATAAAGGTCTTGAGTGTGAACACCCAGCCCATGCGTTTGTAGCCGATCCAATAGAAGGGGATGTTGATCGCAAAGAATACGGCGCCAAAGCCCCAGCCCGTCGCGTAAGAAATCAGAACGGCCAAGCCTGCGGTCTGGCCCGTGACAAGGCCAAGATGGGTGAGAATGACGATGCCGAACGCCGCCATGCCGGACCCGAAAGCAATGCCCTGGATGTCTTCGATCAGGCTGTGGCGGTTTGGATCTGTCATCGGGGCGCTTTGGATTGGGGGTCAGGGGGCTTCCCACGCGAGAAGCTGCGGGAAAGTAGCTAGGTTTTTTATTGAAAAACCGCAAGCCCTGCCGCGCTATGCGCCCTTGGGACAGTGGCGATCAACGCTGTATCAAGTATTTTCCGAAACGCTTTAATAAAAAAAAACAAGCGCGGAGGGCATCAATGCCCCCCGCAGGTATTTGATCCAAGATGAAAGGTGTTAACCCTTCAAGGCTTTGCTCAGGTATTCATCGACCTTTTCCAGATAGCCGATGGTGGTCAGCCATTTCTGATCGGGCCCGACAAGCAGCGCCAGGTCTTTGGTCATAAAGCCATCTTCGACGCAATCGACGGTGACCTTTTCCAGGGTCGCCGCGAATTTCGCCAGCGCGTCGTTGTTGTCCAGCTTGGCGCGGTGCTTCAGGCCCCCGGTCCATGCGAAAATCGACGCGATGGAGTTGGTCGAGGTTTCCTTGCCGGCCTGATGCTGGCGGTAGTGGCGGGTGACGGTGCCGTGGGCGGCTTCTGCCTCCACCGTTTGGCCATCGGGGGTCATCAGCACTGACGTCATCAGGCCAAGCGAGCCAAAGCCCTGTGCCACGGTATCCGACTGCACGTCGCCGTCATAGTTTTTACAGGCCCAGACATAGCCGCCGGACCATTTCATCGCCGAGGCGACCATATCGTCGATCAGGCGATGCTCGTATGTGATGCCTGCGGCTTTGAACTTATCGGCGAACTCCTCATCAAACACCTGCTGGAACAGATCCTTGAAGCGGCCATCATAAGCCTTGAGGATGGTGTTTTTTGTTGACAGGTACACCGGCCAGCCTTTGACCAGACCGTAGTTCATCGACGCACGGGCAAAGTCGATGATCGACGAATCAAGGTTGTACATCGCCATGGTGACGCCCGAGGATGGCGCGTCGAACACTTCGCGTTCAATCACTTCGCCATCTTCGCCGACAAATTTGATTGTCAGCTTGCCGGGGCCCGGAAAGCGGAAATCGGTGGCGCGGTATTGGTCGCCGAAAGCGTGGCGGCCAACGACGATCGGCTGGGTCCAGCCCGGCACAAGGCGCGGCACGTTCTTGCAGATGATCGGCTCGCGGAAAATCACACCACCAAGGATGTTGCGGATGGTGCCGTTGGGGCTGCGCCACATTTGCTTCAGGCCGAACTCTTCGACGCGCTGCTCATCAGGGGTGATGGTCGCGCATTTGACGCCGACGCCATATTTCTGGATCGCGTGGGCCGCGTCAATGGTGACCTGATCATCGGTGCGGTCACGCTCTTCAATGCCAAGATCATAATATTTCAGATCAATATCAAGATAGGGCAGAATCAGCTTTTGCTTGATGAAATCCCAGATGATCCGGGTCATTTCATCGCCGTCAAGCTCGACAACGGGGTTTGCGACTTTGATCTTGGTCATGCGCCACGCCTTTTTGGTTAGGGGATTTGGATTGCCGACTGCTTAGCGCAAAAAAACGGCTTTGGCTAGGGCGGTATGCGATTGTATACCGCGCGCATCGCCAGTCATCGGACGTAAGGCAGGCAGAGCACGCGGATATAGGGCCAAAGCTGTGGGGCCCCATTTGCGACCTTGCGACCGACGCGGGTTTCCAACTGTGTGAGGGTGACATTATATGACGCCCATGTGCCGCCATGGCATTGGATATTCTGCATCACCGGCTGCACCCGGTCCAAAGATTTGGCGAAACGCGCGCTGGGGGTTTCATTGGCCTCAAACTCTTGCCACAACCCATGAAGATCGCGGCCCAACAAATTGGGAAGTAACCCAAAAATGCGCGCGGCGGCTGCTGCCTCGGCGGCTTGAACCTGGGCCGAGGCGTGGGCCGTGCCATTCGCGGAATGAATTGGCACATCCCCGACGTCAATCTCTACCAGATCATGCAGCAACAACATCTTGATGACCCGGGAAATATCAACGCCGGGCCCGGCCTGATCGGCAAGGATGAGGGCATAAAGCGCGATATGCCACGAATGTTCTGCCGTATTTTCACAGCGAGAGGCATCGCAAAGCGTGGTGGCGCGGGTAACGGCTTTCAGTTTGTCGGCCTCGGTCAAAAAGCCAAGACATTTTTCAAAATCAGAGGGTTGGAGGGGGTTGTTGCCAAGCCGCGCGCGGGCAGCGCTGTTGCAATCAGGCCAGCGTATCGGCATGTCTGCGGCGCGGCCTGTGGCAAGATTTTGGCGCACGATCGCGACATGATCGGGCCGAGGGGTTGCAGAACAAAGCACCTGAAACAGCGGTTGGGCATGGTCGATCTGCTTGGCAAAACGGGCGGTCGGGGTGATGCCTGCCTCAAATTCGGCCCAAAGCTGCGCCATGTCCGTGCCAAGGGGCGCGGGCAGAAGGCCAAACAGCCGCGTGGCGGCTTTCGCCTCGGCAAGGGCCTGGCCCGGATTGGGCAGATGAATTGGGTGGTCGCCTGCGTCGATCTCCACCAGATCATGCAGCAACAGCATAAAGATCGCGCGCGCAAGGTCGCAGCCTTCGGGTGCATATTCGGCAAAAACCAAAGCCCAAAGCGCCACATGCCAGGAATGTTCAGCGCTGTTTTCATCGCGCGACCCATCCAGCAGGCAATTTGCCCGCGTAACGGATTTCAGCCGATCGGCCTCATTCAGGAAAGCGAATTGCGCGTCCAGCGGGTTCAATGGTCACCCGCATTGGTAACGGTGGGCGCATCAGAGACTGCCGCGCCACTTTGCGCGGCTGCCAGGGCTTTGGCCACAAATTCGCGGCCCCGGCGTTCCGCAAGACGAACGCGAACCGCCGTCAGATACGCCTCTTGCAAGGTGGGCGATGAAGCCCCGATGACACGGCTTACCTTTTCGTAAAACCGGTCATCGTCAATCTGCTCCATCGCCTCCAATGTGGTTTGGGCAAGGGCATCGCCCAGGTCCTCGACCAGGCTCATCGGGTTTGCTCGGTTATGCGGCGTTTCACATAGCCGGTAACCGTGTCGATCATCGGGGTCATATGCAGCTCATCATCTTTGAAAAAGTGATCGGCCCCCTCAATCTGGGTATGGGTGATGGTGATGCCCTTTTGTTCGTGCAGCTTGCTGACAAGGTTGACGGTATCCTTGGGCGGTGCCACCTTGTCGGCCGTGCCGTTGATCACCAGACCAGACGCCGGGCAGGGTGCCAGAAAGCTGAAATCATACATGTTGGCGGGCGGGGCCACAGAAATGAAGCCCGTGATTTCGGGGCGGCGCATCAAAAGCTGCATGCCGATCCACGCACCGAACGAGAATCCCGCGACCCAGCAATGTTTGGAATTTTGATTTATGGATTGCAGGTAATCAAGGGCCGAGGCCGCATCCGACAGCTCGCCGATGCCCTGATCATATTCGCCCTGGCTGCGCCCCACGCCGCGGAAGTTGAAGCGCAGCACAGTGAAGCCCATTTTGTAAAAGGCATAATGCAGGTTATAGACAACCTTGTTGTTCATGGTGCCGCCAAACTGCGGATGTGGGTGCAACACGATGGCGATCGGCGCATCGCGTTCCTTTTGCGGATGGTAGCGGCCTTCGAGGCGGCCTTCGGGGCCGGCAAAAATTACTTCGGGCATGGGTTTCGCCTTGTCTCTTTCCTGCGGCGGCTTTGATGGACAAAGCGAACCGACATATCTAGAACGGGTCAAAACAGGCCAGTGACGGCCTGCGGTTGATGTTGAGTTAAGCGCCCCGTCAGTGCAGGTCAATGTGTTTGGTGGAACTCGGGCGCGAATTGCCGCAAGAACGGCACTGGATTGTCTGATTATGCGGTTAGGTGGGGGCTGAGGATGAAACTTTCGACAAAGGGGCGCTATGCGGTAGTGGCGCTGTGTGATCTGGCACTTGCCGCGCAGAAAGCTGGCGGGGATGAGGGGCTGGTATCGCTGTCTGAAATCTCTAAACGGCAAGATATTTCCTTGCCCTATCTGGAACAGCTTTTCGTCAAGCTGCGCCGGGCCGGGCTGGTCGAAGCGATGCGCGGGCCGGGAGGCGGTTATCGGCTTGCGCGTACCGCCTCGGACATCCGGATGAGTGAGATCATGGAAGCGGTAGAGGAAAACGTCAGCGCGATGCATCCGGGCGCGGGGGCCTCGGGGGCGATTTCGGGCAGTCGCGCGCAATCGCTCAGCAATCGGCTTTGGGAAGGACTTTCGGCGCAGGTTTATGTCTTCTTGCACCAGACGCGGTTGTCGGATGTGGTGCGCAATGAGATGCGACCGTGCCCGGCGGTACCAGCCCTTTTGGCGGTGGTTGATGACGAATAGGAAAATGGGGGGTAGCCCCCCTTTGCCAGGATGAATGGAGAGAGGCGTGTGACCTTGCGGGGGTATCTGGATTGGAATGCAACCACGCCGCTGCGGCCAGAAGCCCGCGCGGCGATGATTGCGGCGATGGATGTGGTGGGCAACCCCTCGTCGGTGCATGCCGAAGGGCGCGCGGCAAAGGCGCTGATTGAACGGGCGCGGGGGCAGGTTGCGGCGGCGCTTGGGGCCGAGGGGGCGAATATTGTGTTTGTCGGCTCGGCCACCGAGGGGGCCGCGCTGGTTTGTGCGGGGCGTGGCCTGCGCTGTGCAGAGATAGAGCATGACGCGGTGACAAGCTGGTGTGTGCCGGATTTGGCTGTGGATGGGGCGGGGCAGGCAAGCGTGCCTGATCCGGGCCGGGTCGCGCTGCAAATGGCCAATTCGGAAACCGGGGTGATGCAAGATTTGCCACAAGGTCTGGCGATGAGCGACCTGACGCAAGCCTTTGGCAAAGTGCCGCTGGCCTTCAACTGGCTGGGCTGCGATGCGGGCCTGGTTTCGGCACATAAGCTGGGGGGGCCGAAAGGTGTGGGGGCTGTGGCGCTGCGGCAAGGGTTTGAGGTTGCAGCGCACATCAAGGGCGGCGGTCAGGAAATGGGCTTTCGCGCGGGTACTGAAAATATTATCGGCATCGCTGGATTTGGCGCTGCAGCCGAAGCGGCGGCGCGCGATTTGGCGGATGGAATATGGGAAGAAATTGCCCAGTTTAGAAATATTCTAATAAGGGCATTGTCAGCGCTGGCAAAAGATACTATTTTTGTCGGGAATGAAGCGACGCGCCTTCCCAATACGCTTTGCCTGATCGCGCCCGGTTGGAAAGGCGAGACGCAGGTGATGCAGATGGATCTTGCCGGTTTTGCCGTTTCGGCGGGGTCGGCTTGCTCTTCGGGCAAGGTGCGGGCCAGCCGCGTTTTGCGCGCAATGGGCTATGATGAGGCACTGGCCGCTTCGGCGATCCGCGTCTCTATCGGGCCGGGGGTAAGTGAAGGGACGGTTCTGCGCTTTGCAGAAACCTGGGCCAGACAGTATGACAGGCACCGCGCAAGGCGGGGCTGAGGAATGAACCGGGCAGAGGCCTGGCAAGGAGAGATCGAAATGACCGCGATGCCAAAACTTGAGATCGAAGTGCGCGACGGTGTGGACCGTGAGACGATTGAAACCGTCGCTGCCATGTCGGGCAAGTACAAGCACGGCTGGGAAACCGATGTTGAAATGGAATTCGCGCCCAAGGGCCTGAATGAGGATATCATCCGCCTGATTTCGGCCAAGAACGGCGAGCCGGAATGGATGACCGACTGGCGGCTGGAGGCCTATCGGCGCTGGCAGCAAATGGAAGAACCGACCTGGGCGATGCTGAGCTATCCAACCATCGACTATCAGGATATCTACTATTATGCCGAACCCAAAAGCATGCAGAACAAGCCGAAATCCCTGGATGAGGTGGACCCCAAGCTGCTGGCAACCTATAAAAAGCTGGGTATCCCGCTGCAAGAACAGATGATCCTTGCGGGGGTTGAGGGCGCAGATGCCACGCCCGCCGATGCGCGCAAGGTGGCGGTGGATGCGGTGTTCGACTCTGTATCGCTGGGCACCACGTTTCAGGCAGAGCTGGCGAAGGCGGGCGTGATTTTCTGCTCGATCACCGAGGCGATCAAGACGCATCCTGAGCTTGTGAAGAAGTATCTTGGCTCGGTTGTGCCGCAATCGGATAACTTTTTTGCGACGCTGAATTCGGCAGTTTTCAGCGCCGGGTCGTTTGTTTACATTCCGCCGGGGGTGCGCTGCCCGATGGAGCTTTCGACATATTTCCGGATCAATGCCGAGAATACGGGGCAGTTTGAACGCACGTTGATCATCTGCGACAAAGGCGCCTATGTAAGCTATCTTGAGGGCTGCACCGCACCGAAACGCGACACAAATCAGTTGCACGCGGCTGTTGTCGAGATCGTGATTCTCGACGATGCCGAGGTGAAATACTCTACCGTGCAAAACTGGTATCCGGGCGATGAGAATGGCGTGGGCGGGATCTACAACTTTGTGACCAAACGTGCCGATTGTCGCGGTGACCGGGCCAAGGTGATGTGGACGCAGGTTGAAACCGGCTCGGCGATCACCTGGAAATACCCGTCTTGTATCTTGCGTGGCGACGACTCGCAGGGGGAATTTTATTCAATCGCGATTGCGAATAACGCGCAGCAGGCCGATACTGGGACAAAGATGATCCATCTGGGCAAGCGCACGAAAAGCCGGATCGTGTCTAAGGGAATTTCGGCTGGCCGCGCGCAAAACACTTACCGCGGTTTGGTAACAATGCATCCCAAGGCCAAGGAATCACGCAATTATACCCAATGCGACAGTCTGTTGATCGGGTCGGATTGCGGGGCGCATACGGTGCCTTATATCGAGGTCAAGAACAACTCCAGCCGGGTTGAGCATGAGGCGACGACCTCGAAGGTTGATGATGACCAACTGTTCTATTGCCGTTCTCGCGGGATGGATGAAGAGGAAGCCGTGGCGCTGGTCGTGAACGGGTTTGTGAAAGATGTTCTGCAAACCTTGCCGATGGAATTTGCCATGGAGGCGCAGGCACTGGTCGCGATTTCGCTGGAAGGGTCGGTGGGATGACACCCTATGTCGCGCCGGTGGTTCTGCTGGTCGCGTCAAATGTGTTCATGACATTTGCTTGGTATGGTCATCTGAAGTTTCCGGCAAAGGCACTTTGGGTCGTCGTTCTGATCAGCTGGGGGATCGCTTTTTTCGAATATTGGCTGGCAGTTCCGGCAAATCGGATCGGACATTCCGTCTATTCGGCCGCGCAACTGAAGACGATACAAGAGGTCATCACACTGGTCGTTTTTGCTGCGTTTTCAGTCTTTTGGCTGAAGGAAAGTATAAGTTGGATGACGCTGGCGGGGTTCGTGCTGATTGCATGTGGTGCCGCGCTGGTGTTCAAAGGATAGAAGAAGGACAGAAAAATGCTGGAAATCAAGAACCTGCACGTCGAACTTGAAGAAGAAGATAAGGCGATCCTGAAGGGCGTGAACCTGTCGATCAAGCCGGGTTCCGTTCATGCGATCATGGGGCCGAATGGCTCGGGCAAATCAACCTTGTCCTATGTCTTGTCGGGCAAGGGCGGCTATGAGGTTACGCAAGGCTCTGCCATGCTGGAAGGGGTCGAATTGCTGGAGATGGAGCCGGAAGCGCGTGCGGCCGCGGGGCTGTTTCTGGCGTTTCAATACCCCGTTGAAATTCCGGGCGTGGGCAACATGACCTTTTTGCGCACAGCCATGAACGCGCAGCGCAAGGCGCGGGGCGAGGCTGAGCTTTCGGCCGGTGAGTTTTTGAAGATTGTGCGCGAAAAGGCAAAGGCGTTGAAGATTGACGCCGAGATGCTGAAGCGCCCGGTCAACGTCGGCTTTTCAGGCGGTGAAAAAAAGCGCAATGAGATCCTGCAAATGGCGATGCTGGAACCCAAGATGTGCATCCTGGATGAAACCGATTTGGGGTTGGATGTCGATGCGATGAAGCTGGTGTCCGAAGGGGTGAACGCGCTGCGCGCTGCAGGGCGGTCTTTCCTTGTTATCACGCATTATCAGCGGCTTCTGGACCATATCAAACCTGATTTCGTGCATATCATGGCCGATGGCCGCATCGTCAAGTCTGGCGGGCCGGAATTGGCATTGGAAGTGGAACAGAACGGCTACGCGGATATTTTGGCCGAGGTGGCGTAATGGCACAGGTTCAGAAAAAAACCGACGCGCTGGATGCGCGCTTGGCGGCATTGGCCATGCCCAAGGGCGGCTTTTCGCAGGCTGCGCGCGAAGCGGCACTGGCCCGGCTTACACAGATGGGGCTGCCGGGGCGGCGCGATGAATACTGGCGCTATACCGATCCTGCGCTGCTGAACGCCGATACCGCGACAGAATCTGAGGCGTTGCGTGTGCAAACGCCGATTTTCGCGGGCCGGGACAAGGTTCATCTGATTTTTGTCGACGGTGTTTTCGATGCCGCCGCGTCGGATGACCTGGAACTGGCAGGCGTGGAAATTTCGCTGCTGTCACAGGCCGATCTGCAAGATATTCATTGGGCAAGCGGGCTTTATGGGGTTTTGGAAACGGCAGGCCAAACCCCGGTGGCGCGCCCGTTTGCCGCCTTGAATACCATGGCCGCGACCGAGGGGCTTTTGATTTGGGTAACGGGCGCTGCCCCGCGTCCTTTGCACATTGCTTATCGCCAGAAATCAAAGACTTCTGATGCGATCTTGCACCATTGCATCAAGGTCGAAGAAGGCGCTGAACTGACCATGCTTGAAACCGGCATCACGGGGGCGCGCAGCAATATCGTGATGGAGGCGCAGATAGAGCGCGGCGGCAAGCTGCACCACATCCGCCCCCAGGGCCGATCCGAGGGCAAGCAATTGCTGACCCATATCTTTGCGCGCTTGTCAGAAGACTCTGTGTTCAAAAGCTTCACCCTTTCCATGAATGGCAGGTTGACCCGAAACGAGGCTGTGATTGAATTCTCGGGTGATGATGCGACGGCCCATATTGCCGGGGCTGCGGTTGGCGATGGCGCGTTTCACCACGATGATACGGTGTTTGTGACCCATGACGCCGAGCGTTGCGAAAGCCGCCAGGTGTTCAAGAAAGTGTTGAAAAACGGGGCAGTCGGTGTTTTTCAGGGGAAGATTTTGGTTAAACCCGGTGCGCAGAAAACCGATGGCTATCAGATCAGCCAGGCGTTGATGCTGGATGACGACAGCCAGTTTCTTGCGAAACCCGAGTTGGAAATCTACGCCGATGATGTGCAATGCAGCCACGGCTCTACCTCGGGGGCGATTGATGAGGGGGCGCTGTTCTACCTGCGGTCGCGGGGCGTGCCCGAGCGCGCCGCGCAAAGCTTGCTGGTGCTGGCCTTCCTTGCAGAAGCTATTTCCGAGATCGAGGATGACGTCTTGGCGGATGACATCCGCGACCGCATGGAAGAGTGGCTGACCCAGCACGAAGGGAAATAGGCAAGCATGCCCGTTACCACAGATATCGTCCAATCCTGGCGCCGTCCCCGCAGTGTGATGCAGTCGCATCTGGCCCGGGGGCGGTCTGAGCCGTGGGCATTCTCTTTGCTGGTGGCGTTTATGGTTGTGGCCTTTGTGGCGCAATGGCCGGGCGCCAGCCGGAACGCCTTTTATACCCCCGAGATGCCGATTTCTGCGCAGATGTTTGCCATCGGCATGGGGATTCTGGCCTTCATACCTGTGTGGTATTTACTGGCCGCGATGGGCCATTGGCTTGCACGCGCGATGGGCGGGCGGGGCGACCATTACCGCGCAAGGCTGGCGCTGTTTTGGGCGCTGGTCACCGTCAGCCCGCTGATGCTGCTGGTTGGGTTGGTCAAAGGAATGATCGGGCCAGGGCCGGGGCTTACGGCGGTGACCGTGGTGACGGGCGTGGCATTTCTGGGTTTTTGGATCCTCAACCTGATTGAGGCGGAACGGTAAAATATGGAACTGACGCCAGGTTTTTTGATGCGCATGATGCGTGACACGCTTGCAGCCCCGCGTGTGGCCGCGTCCACCATTCTGGGATTTGGTTTTGCGCCGGTGGTCGGTTGGCTGTCGTTGTTGTTGATGGCCGTTGCCTCTACGCTTTTGACCCATGTCAGCTTTGCGATGATGCCAGCCGATGCGCAGGCGTTTTGGGGAACTGCGATGGGCAGCCCGTTGCGCACGGCGATGCTGCAATGGGTGGTTTTGCTGCTCTCGGTGCACGCAATCCACAAAGTCGGGCGCAAGCTGGGCGGTAAAGGCGACCTTGGAGATGCGGTTGTTCTGCTCGCCTGGTTGCAGTTCATCTTGCTTTGCGTGCAGATCGCACAACTGGTTGCACAAGCCCTGGTGCCGCCTTTGGCCGATCTGTTGGGCATTCTTGGGCTGGTGCTGTTTTTGTGGTTATTGACCAATTTTACCGCCCAATTGCATGGGTTTAAAAGCCTTGGGCTGGTGTTCTTGGGGATCATACTTACGATTTTCAGTGCCTCTGTCGTATTGGCCTTTGTCTTTGCGATGGTGATCGGCGCACCTGTCGTGGGAGAGTAAGCAATGTTTGATGTGCAGAAAATTCGTTCCGACTTTCCCATTCTATCGCGTCAGGTGAATGAAAGGCCCTTGATTTACCTGGATAACGGGGCGTCAGCGCAGAAACCGCAAGTTGTGATTGACGCAATGAACCAAGGTTATTCGCATGAATATGCCAATGTTCACAGGGGCTTGCACTATCTTTCCAACTTGGCGACCGATAGGTATGAGGCGGTTCGTGGCAAAGTCGCCCGTTTTTTGAACGCGCCATCTGAAGATGAGATTGTCTTTACCACCGGCACGACCGAAGGCATAAATCTGATTTCCTATGCGTGGGCCGCCCCACGGTTCCAGGCGGGCGATGAGATCGTGCTGTCGATCCTTGAGCATCACGCCAATATCGTGCCCTGGCATTTTTTGCGCGAACGCTTGGGCGTGGTGCTGAAATGGGTGGACTGTGACGCCAATGGCGATCTGGACCCGCAGGCGGTGATTGACGCGATCGGGCCGCGTACCAGGCTGGTGGCAATTACCCAGATGTCCAATGTTACCGGCACCGTGGTTGATGTCGCCAGCATTTGCCAAGCCGCACGGGTGCGGGGGGTGGCAAGTTTGGTTGATGGCTCGCAAGCGGCTGTGCATATGCCGGTGGATGTGGCCGCGATGGGCTGTGATTTTTACACGATCACCGGGCATAAGCTATATGGGCCAAGCGGTTCCGGGGCGATCTTTATCCATCGCGACCGCATGGCCGAAATGCGCCCGTTTCTTGGTGGCGGCGATATGATCCGCGAGGTGACACGCGAATCGGTAAGCTATAATGATCCGCCAATGAAGTTTGAGGCCGGCACCCCCGGCATTATCCAGCAAATCGGCATGGGCGTGGCGTTGGATTATATGATGGGCATCGGGATGGAGGCCATCGCCACGCATGAGCGCGCCTTGCGAGATTATGCGCGCGACCGATTGGCAGGCCTTAACTGGCTGAATGTCCAAGGAAATTCCTCTAACAAGGGCGCTATCTTCAGCTTTACGCTGGACGGGGCAGCCCATGCGCATGACATCTCGACCATCCTTGATAAACGCGGCATCGCGGTGCGCGCGGGGACCCATTGCGCCATGCCGTTGCTGGATCATTTGGGGGTAGGCGCCACCTGCCGCGCGTCATTTGCGATGTATAATACGCAAGACGAGGCCGACAAGCTGATCGCTGCGCTGGAATTTTGTCATGAGCTCTTTGGATGAGCGTTTGACGCGATAAACCCGTTGCAACCCGGCTCTGGTTTCGCTACCTAGTCCCTGTCCGCACCCGTAGCTCAGCTGGATAGAGCGCTGCCCTCCGAAGGCAGAGGTCACTGGTTCGAATCCAGTCGGGTGCGCCAATCATTTCAATGATTTAGCGGTGTCGATGCGGGCCAGAATGGCCGTGCAATCAGTGACACGTCACAACAACGCGCCAAATCACCCCAAGACATAGAAAACCCCGGCGCGCTGCCGGGGCAAATTGAAAGAGCATCAAAAGCCTTGCGGACGAATCGGACATTGAACGCCTTGACTGCGGCCAGTGTCTCGGGGCTTTATGGCGCTTCGCCTTTGGCCTGTTACATAACGCGTTGAAAACCTTGATGTCAGCCCGCGCTATGTGAGGAAGGTTTCAAGACGAAATACTTTAATCGGTATTTACGATGCCTGTTTGTGTGGCTATATTTCCAGCGTCGTCTGTTTTACGATGCGAAGACTGGTTTAAGCGTGCCATCAGCCTGGCTGTGGCCTGTCGTCTGAACCAACAAAAGCGTGGAAGGCTCAGGATGTTGCGCTGCTGCTTTGGCTATCCCCGACCGGAGGTTTTTTCGCAAGGAATTGGTCGCGGATTTCAGGGTTCTAACCACCACAGGGCAGGGCGATAAAGATGGATGAGACGTCAGCATTGTTACCTTGTCAGCATCACAGTGCGCCAACCGAAGGCCCTGCACAACGGGAAGCCGATTGCAAAAAGCTCTCCCACGAAAAGATTACTGTCAACCCTGCGGTTATACTCGTTGATGTCGAGGTTTGTCCGCCGAACAAAAGTCACACCGATGGTGATCTTGAGCGCCTGATCGTTGCTATTGCGGAAAAGACCGGGTTGGAGCCTGACATCGAATTTGAGGTGCTGGCGTCGTTGCAGTCAACGCTGCGCGCCGCCGATTGGCGCGTAACCTGTGTGATAAGGCGTGGCAACCGGCGCCACGGCCCCAAAGTGATCGACATTTGGCCCGGTGATTGCACACAAAGCGCCTATGGAATTGCCGTCGACATCGGCTCAACAACGATTGCGGTATATCTGTGCGACCTCGTGACGGGTAAGACGCTGGGCACATCCGAAATGACCAATCCGCAAGTGTCTTATGGCGCGGATGTGATGTCGCGCGTAAGCCATTCGATGATGCATCCGGGCACGCATCTGGATATGACAGCCGCCGTGCGTGAGGGTTTGCGCCAGTTGATCGGGGAACTGACCGAAAAACACCGCGTCTCTTCCTCGCAAGTGTTGGATGCGGTCGTTGTTTGCAACCCTATCATGCATCACCTTTTTCTGGGGTTTGATCCCTATGAGTTGGGGCAGTCACCGTTTACCTTTGCGACGTCCAAGGGCCTGAGCGTTGCGGCGCGCGACGTCGGTTTGCCAATTCATCCACGGGCGAACGCCTATCTTCTGCCCGCGGTTGGCAATCATGTTGGCGCAGATGCCGCCGCGGTTTTGCTGTGTGAAAACCTTCAATCAGCGGCAAGCATGACGCTGATCATCGACATCGGCACCAATGCCGAGTTTTTCTTGGGCAATAGCGCCGGCATCGTTGCCTCGTCTTCACCGACCGGGCCTGCCCTGGAGGGCGCGGAAATCACCCATGGGCAAAGGGCGGCACCCGGTGCAATTGAGCGTGTTCGCATTCACCCGGTCACAAAACATATATGTTTCAAGGTGATCGGGTCGGATCTATGGTCAGACGATCCCGCGTTCGAGGCGTCTATCCGTGGCATCGGCGTCACCGGCATCTGCGGTTCTGGGGTGATTGAGATGGTGGCCGAAATGCGCATGGCAGGCATTATTGACCAGACGGGCCGTATCGGTGGGCGCGAGGAAACGGGTTGCGCGGCCTGCTTTCAAGATGGCCGGACGGTTGCAGTATTGGTGTATCAAGGAACAACCAAGATCATTTTCACCAATAATGATGTTCGCGAAGTGCAAATGGCCAAGGCCGCACTTTACGCAAGCGTCCGTTTGCTGATGGATGCATTGGGCGTGCAGGCCGTCGATCGGATCGTTCTTGCTGGTGCCTTTGGCAGCCATATTTCCATCAAACACGCGATTGTTCTGGGGTTGATTCCTGATTGCGCGTTTGAAAACGTAACGGCTGTGGGTAATGCGGCGGGGGCCGGTGCCTGTGTCGCCCTGCTGGATATTGACGCTCGATACCAGATCGAAAGCGCCGTGCGCCATATCACCAATGTTGAAACTGCAACCCACCCGGATTTTCAGCGCTATTTCCTGAGTGCGTCAGACATTCCAAACGCCGATGACCCATTTTTGCTGCTGGCAAAACATCTGGCATTGCCCAGGGTTGATTTTCGCAAACGCTCCAACCGTCAGCGCGCCAGGCAATAGGCGTTTCGGAGGAAAGCTGAAGCGCCAATACCCTGCCGCGCTACGCGCTCGGTGATCTTGTTACGATCGCGTTCTGGTCTCTCAACTCATTTAAAGCGTTTCGATTGAGGGCTAGGGGGCTTTTGCTGCCTGATTATGAATGTCGGTGGCGCGGGTTATGGAACCCATTGATATAGTGCAAGATAGCACCTTCGGCTTGGCGGCATGTGCCCCAGCGGTTGCGCCAGATCAGTTCAGCCTTGATGGTTTGAAGGCCGTCTCAACCCTGACTTGCCCCCCCCCTCGCAGGCTTGCGTTGCCGGACAACGGGACGGGGCCTGTTTTTACATGCCCGACAAGGGGGCCAGCGGGCCCCCGCCTATTTAGGGCGCTCATCGCCTTGCCATTTCATATCTCTTTCATGGCAAATAGTGCTTGGAAGAGACAGGAACCAAACCGGGGCAAGACCAACAGGTCACGGGGCCAAATTTGCCGCGCCACTTCGGGCCGTTACACAGCAAAGATGAAACGCATTATTTGCCTGGGCGCAGGCGCATCTTCGGTCGTACCGCCGCTTGCACCCATCCACGCCTCAAGTTAAACGGGGGAAACGTTGAAAAAAGGGGCCGTCATGTCCATTGATATCGCTACCGCGCGCAGGGTCGCGAAACTTGCCCGGATCCGGGTTGAAGAGGCCGATTTGCCAGCCCTTGCAGGCGAGCTTTCTGGCATTCTCGGCTTTATGGAACAGCTGAACGAAGTGGATGTGGAGGGGGTCGAGCCGATGACCTCTGTCACCCCTATGCGCCTGAAGCGCCGCGAAGATGTGGTGACGGATGGCGATATCCAAGCGCAAATTCTGAAAAACGCGCCAGACGCGCGCGAAGGGTTTTTTGCAGTGCCGAAGGTGGTGGAATGACACATCTGAATGAGCTTACCATCGCTGCTGCCCGCGATGCCCTGCGCTGCGGCGAGATTACGGCGACAGATTTGACCATGGCCTGTCTGACCGCGATTGATGCGGGCGATGGATTGAATGCTTTTGTCCATAAAACGCCCGAAATCGCGCTTGAGATGGCCCAGGCCGCCGATGCCCGGATCAAGGCAGGCAATGCGCCCGACATGTGCGGCATTCCGCTGGGGATCAAGGATCTTTTCTGCACCAAGGGCGTGCCGTCTCAGGCGGCAAGCGCCATTCTGAAAGGCTTCAAGCCAGAGTACGAATCAACGGTCACGACCCGGCTTTTCGACGCTGGCGCGGTGATGTTGGGCAAGCTGAACATGGATGAATTCGCGATGGGCTCATCCAATGAAACATCTTGTTACGGAAACGCGATCAACCCGTGGAAGGTGGATGATCGCACCCTCACACCGGGCGGGTCCTCTGGCGGGTCGGCGGCGGCGGTGGCGGCGGATATGTGCCTTGCTGCGACGGGAACCGACACCGGCGGCTCCATCCGCCAGCCTGCGGCCTTTACCGGCATCGTTGGAATCAAACCGACCTATGGTCGCGTCAGCCGCTGGGGCGTGGTGGCCTTTGCCTCGTCGCTTGATCAGGCGGGGCCGATGACGAAATCGGTGCGGGATGCGGCCATCATGCTGGGCGCGATGTGCGGACATGATGCCAAGGACAGTACCAGCGCGGATTTGGCCGTGCCGGATTTTGAAGCCGCGCTTACCGGCGATATCCGCGGCAAGAAAATCGGCATCCCGCATGAATACCGTATGGACGGCATGCCTGCGGAAATTGAAAAGCTGTGGGCCGATGGCACGGCGATGCTGAAGGATGCGGGCGCGGAAATTGTTGATATTTCCCTGCCGCACACGAAATATGCCTTGCCCGCCTATTATGTGATCGCCCCGGCCGAGGCATCTTCGAACCTGGCACGTTATGATGGGGTGCGCTATGGCCACCGCGCGGCGCTGGGGGCGGGTGATGGCATCACCGAGATGTATGAGAAAACCCGCGCCGAAGGCTTTGGCCCAGAGGTGCAGCGCCGCGTGATGATCGGGACCTATGTGCTTTCTGCCGGGTTCTATGATGCCTATTACAATCGTGCGCGGCGCGTGCGTGCGCTGATCAAGCGCGATTTCGATCAGGTGTTTGCGGCAGGCATTGATGCGATTCTGACGCCCACAACCCCATCTTCTGCCTTTGGCTTGGGCGAGATGGCAAATGTGGACCCGATTCAGATGTATCTGAATGACGTGTTCACCGTGACCGTTAACCTTGCAGGCCTGCCCGGAATTTCAGTGCCCGTGGGGCAAGATGCGCAGGGCCTGCCGCTGGGCCTGCAAGTGATCGGCAAACCCTGGGATGAGGCTGGTTTGCTAAATCACGCCTATGTGCTTGAACAGGCCGCCGGTTTTGTGGCCAAAGCCGAAAAATGGTGGTAGATGCCAGTGCTGACCCAAATGCTACCGGAGCAGCACATGCATTCGCCTAAATTGCTTCTGGCCTGTCTGGCCCTTGCCGCGTGTTCAACCGCCGTTCCCGATAGTGGGGCCGGGGTTGGTTTTGGCGACTATTCCAGTTATGTGCGCCAGCGTGAGGCGGCTGCATCCGGGCAGGGGGCGCAGCCCTTGGGCGCGGCGGCAAGCCAGCCGGTTTTCTCGACCGATGCTGTTGGCGCGGCGATTGATAATGCCGCAAACAAAACCACCCCGCCCACGGGCCGCGTCATCGGGCAGGCCGCTGCGGCGCAAACCCCTTATGCCGCCAACCGCCCGCGTGGCGATGCGCCCGCTGGGATAAAGCAGGAAGCTGGCGAAATGGTGGGCGGCGGCCGTATTTCGGATGAGCAGGATTTCAGCGCGGTTGCGGCGCGCGAGAGTATTGAAAGCGATGCCGAGCGCCTTGCCGAACAGCGCGCGCAATATGAGGTGATTGCGCCGACTGCGCTGCCACAGCGTAGCGGCGGCCCGAATGCCAGCATTGTGCAATACGCGCTGTCCACGACAAACGCGCCGGGCGTGCAAATCTATGACCGCAGCAGTTTTTTCAAACGTGACCCCCTGAAAACCTGCGCCAAATATTCATCCCCCGACTTTGCGCAAGAGGCGTTCCTGGCGAATGGGGGGCCGCAAAAAGACCGAGACGGGCTGGACCCGGATGGCGACGGCTTTGCCTGCGGATGGGATCCGCGCCCGTTCCGCAACGCGTTGAAGTAAACCGCCCCATGCCGCTATCCCCGAATTTTGGCGAGCGGCGGGGTGGGCTGTTGCCAGAATTTGTGGTGCTCCACTATACGGCGATGGAAAGCTGCAAGGCGGCGATGGCGCGGCTGTGTGACCCGGCCTCTGAGGTTTCTGCGCATTACCTGATTGATTATGATGGCACGGTTCACGCGCTGGTCCCCGAGGCCGCGCGGGCCTGGCATGCCGGTGCCGGGCAATGGCGCGGGCTGGATGACCTCAATTCCCGCTCGATCGGGGTTGAGCTGGCGAATGACGGGGCTGAACCCTTTGCCGCGCCGCAGATGGCCGCGCTGGAACGGCTTTTGGCCGGGATCATGGGCCGTTGGGGCATCGAACCTGCCGCGGTGATCGGACATTCAGATATGGCGCCGGGCCGAAAATTTGACCCCGGTGCGCGATTTGATTGGCGGCGTCTGGCGCGGTCTGGCCTGTCGGTCTGGCCTGATGAGATGGCGTTGGCGCGGCCAGAGGGCCATTTTGCAGCGGCAAAGACCCATGATGCCTTTGCCGATGCGCTGCGGGCGTTTGGCTATCCTGTTCCCCCAGATCTGGCGGCAGGCTCTGCCCTTGCGATCTCCTTGCTGGATACATTTCGCAAGCGGTTCAGGCCGGGGGCCGGGTTTGGGGCAGGGCGGCCCGTTGAGCCCGCAGATATCTTGATTGCCCAAAACCTTGCCATGCGGTTTGGAGTTGAACACGGCCCCCTGAACGCTTAAGTATCGCTTTGCGCGGATGGCCGGATGACCGCGTGTTTGGCGTAGTCTTGCAAGAGAAACCGTCAGATGCGAGGAAAGTCCGGACTCCATGAGGCAAGGGTGCCGGGTAACGCCCGGCTGGGGTAACCCAAGGGAAAGCGCCACAGAGAAGAGAAAGCCTCGGTGTTTTGCGTGCAAAACGCTAAGGCAATGGTGAAACGGTGGGGTAAGAGCCCACCGCAGACGTGGTAACACGGATGGCAAGGCAAGCCCCACCCGGAGCAATGCCGAATAGGGACCTCATGCATGCGCTCTTTTGGGCAAATGCAGGGACGCTTCAGCCCCGAGGTCCGGGTTGGCAGCTAGAGCGCGTCAGTAATGGCGCGCCCAGAGGAATGGTCATCGAAGGGAGGCAACTCCCGGAACAAAATCCGGCTTACAGGCCATCCGCGCAGATTTTGGCCGCAAAGCATCTGTATTCCTTGGTTTTCAGGCTTTTGGGCCGGGCCTGCGGGCGATTGCAGCAGAGTGAAAATACTTCGGTTAAAAACAGGAATATCGCGTTGACTCGGGCCGCTGAGATGGGCATAAGCGCGTCTCATAAGGATTTCGCGTGGAAAGGTCTGTTTCCCACGCACGCAGGAGAAACGACTATGGCGAAGCCAGCGACAATCAAAATCCGCCTGAACTCGACGGCAGGCACTGGCCACTTTTATGTGACCAAGAAGAATGCGCGTACGCTGACCGAAAAGATGGTTGTACGCAAGTACGACCCGGTAAAGCGTGAGCATGTCGAGTATAAGGAAGGCAAGATCAAGTAAGATCTTGCCAAAACGAACAAAGAACAAGGCCGCACCGTTTGGTGCGGCTTTTTCTATTTCACCCTTGCAGTTAAAAGGCGGCGGCTGATCTTAGCGGTTCAAACTTGGCCCGCCGCCGGGGTGTTCGGCGGCTGACAGCGCCGTGTAAATCCGCAAACCAGCCTGTAAAAAGAAAAGGGCCGCCCGAAGGCGACCCCAGTCATCCGTCAATGTTGGGTGCTTATTCGCGGTTGCCCATGAAGCTGAGCAAGAACATGAACATGTTGATAAAGTCGAGGTACAGGCGCAGCGCACCCATGATTGCAGACTTTGCCAGCCATTCGCTATTGGCCTGTTGCGCCTGTGCGACATATTCAGTCTTGATCGACTGGGTGTCATAGGCGGTAAGACCCGCAAAGATCAGCACGCCGATGGTCGAGATGGCAAAGGCCAGCGCCGAGGAGGCGAGGAAGATGTTCACGATCATAGCAACGATCAGCCCGATCAGGCCCATCATCAGGAAGGTGCCCATGGCCGACAGATCTTTTTTTCGTCGTGTAGCCGTAAAGCGACAGACCCGCGAAAGCGATTGCGGTGATCAAGAAGGTCTGCGCGATCGACGCGCCTGTGTAGATGAGAAAGATCGACGAGATCGAGACGCCCATCATCACGGCAAAGCTGTAAAAGAACAGTTGTGCCGCGCCATAGGACAGACGGTTGATCATTGCACTAAAGGCAAAAACCATGATCAGCGGCGCAAACATGATCACCCATTTCAGCGGCGACAGGTAGATTGCCTGACCAAGGCTGGTCAAGAGGGTGCCATTGCCAAGCTGTACGGTCGCCAAATTGGGGTCCAGCGTGGTGGAAAGGCCCGCAATCGCCCAAGCCGCCGCGCCCGTCATCAACATGCCGACCGACATCAGCCCGTAGACCTTGTTCATATGGGCGCGAAGCCCCGCGTCGATCTGTGCAGAACGGGTGCCTGCGCCGACCGAATTGATGGTGTGATACTCAGCCATTAAAGCCTCCGTTATAATTCCAGTGCGAGGGATGCATTCGCAAACCTACCTGCCACAGGATATTGGAGGGATGGGCCGCAATATCAAGTGTTTCCATCTGCATTTCTTCATTTAAGCGCCGTATTTGTCTAAAATTGATTGGGCGCTGGGGGTAAGCGATTTCAGCGCACCCGATGCGGCGGCGCCTTTTCAGGTTGCGCGGTGGCTTTTGCCGGTGGGCGGGGCCGGTAACGTGCCGTTGTTCCGAAACGTGCCGCCACGCCGGGGCCGGCACGTTGCGCCGGCCTCTGTTTGCCACGCGTGTCAGGTCGTTCTGCCAAGTTGAGACACCGCCGAGGGCAATACCCGCAGATCAGATTGCGGCAACCATCTGGTATCCGGGGGCATAGCAAAGCCGAACTGCCGTGATTGGCAGGGCCCCGGCCCAAGTGGTTCGATCCACGGTGAAAAGGGCGGCGCCGGGCGCGCAGTTCAAATGCTTGGCAACGCTGTCCGGCGCGTTGATGGCACCAAAAGCAAAGTCACCAAGAGAGAAGGTCGCGTTTTGTACCAGCCATTCATTGGCGCTGATGGTGGTTAGATCTGCCTCGGCAATCTCGGGCACGGCGGTTGGGTTGATCCAGCGATCCTCAAGGCAAAAAGGGGCGTCATCGGCCAGATGCAGCGCCAGCACATGAATCATCGGGGCTGTGGCATCCAGTTTGAATTGGCTGCAAACAGCAGCAGGCGGGGCGGCATCGCTATGGCTTAGCAATCTGTAGCTATAGCTGTGGCCGCGCTCCTCGATGTTCTGGCGGATGATCGGGATGTCCAGCGTTGCCTTGCGTACCGGGTTCATGGGTACGCGTGTGCCGGCCTTGCGGCGGCGTTCCAGCAGCCCCGCCTCGGCCAGTTCACGCAGCGCCCGGTTTACCGTGCCCCGCGCGCAGCCAAGTTCCGCCGCCAGATCGGCCTCATGCGGAATTTGCCCACCGGGCGGCCATTCGCGCGACCGAATACGCCGCAAGGCCTCGGCCTGAACCGATTGCCAGGTGATCGTGGTCACAGCGCGCGCAGTTTGGTCACGGTGGCAGTATAGCCAGCCGTGATGGCGTCATGCGCATGGTGCCGCCCGCCGGTTACCAGATGGCGGCCTGCCGACCAAAGATCGGACACCATGCGGTCATCCCCGGCAAAGATATAGGCGTCAAGCGTGGTATCGCCCTGATGCCCCGCCATATCTGGGCCAGTGCTGTTCAATGCGACCAGATCGGCCAACTTGCCAACCGCAATCACGCCGGCATCGCGGCCCGCCGCCTGTGCGCCGCCCCGTGCCGCGGTTTCAAACAGAACCCGCCCGGTGGATTTATCAGCACTGGCAAGGGCCGCGCGCGACCGATCACGCAGGCGTTGGCTGTAATCCAGCGTGCGCAGCTCCTCGGACAGCGCGATGCGGATATTGCTGTCAGAGCCGATGCCCCAGCGGCCCCCTTGGGCGGCATAGCTGACGCCATCGAATATCCCGTCGCCCAGTGATGATTCGGTGATCGGGCACAGGCCCGCAACCGCGCCCGATGCAGCCAGACCGCTGGTTTCATGCGGCTCCATCTGTGTGCAGTGGATCAGGCACCAGCGGGCATCAACCTGCGCATTCGCCAGCAGCCATTCGGTGGGCCGTGCGCCGCGATGGGCCAGCAGCTCATCCACCTCGGCCACCTGTTCGGCCAGATGCATATGGATCGGCGCGTTGGGGCGCAGGCTGGCGGCAAAACCCAACCCATCAACCGACACGGCGCGCAGGGAATGGGGGGCAACGCCCAGCACGGTATCTGTTGGCAGGGTGGCCAATGCGGCCTCGGCCCCTTGCATCAGCAGGGCAAATTCATCGGGTGTATTGCCAAAGCGGTTCTGGCCGGGGCCAAGGCTGCGGCCATCGCAGCCGCCAAATTCATAGAGCACCGGCAGCAGCGTCAGGCCCAGCCCGGTTTGTTCGGCCGCAGCGGCCACCCGTGCCGCCATTTCAGCAAGGTTGGCATAAGGCGTGCCGCCGGGGCCGTGGTGCAGATAGTGAAATTCAGCCACGGCAGCATAGCCCGCCTCGGCCATTTCCATCTGTACGAAGGCGGCAATCGCCTGCACATCCTCGGGCGTCAGCCGATCAAGAAAGCGGTACATCAACTGCCGCCAGGTCCAGAAACTGTCGCGCGGGTTGGGGCCACGCCTTTCGGTCAACCCGGCCATCGCGCGCTGAAAGGCGTGGGAATGCAGGTTGCTGGGGGCAGGCAGCAGCACGCCAACGCGCTGGCCCTGCGGGGCAGCACCCACAGCGATGTTCGCAATCTTGTCGCCCTGCAGGGTAATGGCCACGTTTTTCGCCCAGCCATCCGCCAAAAGTGCCTGCTCTGCCCAGAGTATCGTCATGCTGTAGCCCATCCCAATTTCACGCGCAGCGTGTTGACAGATTTAATATGTATGTACATAATAACCGAAATGCGGGAGGAATCAAGATGGAAATCGGGACGCAAACGGTCATCCTTGGCGGCGGTGTGACGGGCGCGGGGGCGTTTTTGCCGCAAGGGGCTGTGGTGCTGGATCAGGGGGTGATCCGCTGGGCCGGGGCACAAGCAGACCTGCCGGCGGAATACGCAAGCTGGCAGCGCAGCGACTTGCAGGGCCGCTTGCTGACCCCGGCTTTCATTGATTGCCATACCCATATCGTGCATGGCGGCCACCGCGCGCGCGAATTTGAAATGCGGCTACAAGGCGCAAGTTACGAAGAAGTTGCCCGCGCCGGTGGTGGCATCATCTCAACCGTCACCGACACCCGCGCGGCAGATGAAGACAGCCTTGTGGCGCAGGCCTTGCCGCGTCTGGATGCGCTGATCGGCGAGGGGGTTTCTTGCGTCGAGGTGAAGTCCGGCTATGGGCTGGACGTAGAGACCGAATTGCGGATGCTGCGCGCGGCGCGGCGCTTGGGGCAAATGCGCCCGGTGCGTATACGGACCAGCTTTCTGGGGGCGCATGCGGTGCCTGCCGCCTATAAATCCCGCGCTGACGCCTATATTGATGATCTGTGCATCCCCGCCCTGCGTGCTGCCCATGCCGAAGGGCTGGTCGATGCGGTTGATGGGTTTTGTGAGGGAATAGCCTTTGATACCAAGCAGATCGCCCGCGTCTTTGATGTAGCGCGCGAACTTGGTTTGCCGGTAAAGCTGCACGCTGAACAACTGTCGCATATTGGCGGAACCGCGCTTGCGGCACGGTATGGCGCGATGTCGGTCGATCATGTCGAATATGCGACGGAAGCGGATGCCAGGCTGCTGGCCGCCTCTGGCACAGTGGCGGTGCTGCTGCCCGGCGCGTTCTATGCCATTCGCGAAACCCAGATGCCGCCGGTCGCGGCCTTTCGCGCCCACGGTGTGCCGATGGCGCTGGCGACCGATTGCAACCCCGGCTCCTCGCCTTTGAATTCGCTTTTGCTGACGATGAATATGGCCTGCACCCTGTTCCGGCTGACCCCGGATGAGGCGCTGCGCGCGGTGACGGTGAATGCCGCCCGGGCGCTGGGCCTGAACGATACGGGCAGTATTGCGCCGGGGATGCGCGCCGATCTGTCGATCTGGAACGTCGAAACCCCGGCCGAACTGGCCTACCGCTTTGGCTTTAACCCGCTGCATCAGCGGATCTTTGGAGGCGCGATATGAAGCTGACACCGGGTGCTACCACGCTGGAGCAACTTGAAACCTTGTGGCGCGGGGACGGTATCGCGGTGCTGGACCCTGCCGCGCGGGGGGGCGTTGAGGCTGCCTGTGCGCAGGTTGCCGCCGCCGCTGCCGGAACCGTCGCAGTCTATGGCGTCAACACCGGCTTTGGCAAACTCGCCAGCGTCAAGATCGCGCAAGAAGATACCGCGACGCTGCAACGCAATCTGATCTTGTCGCATTGCTGCGGCGTGGGTGAGGCGCTGGATGAGGGCGCGACCCGCCTGATGATGGCGCTGAAGCTGCTGTCACTGGGCCGCGGTGCGTCTGGTGTGCGCTGGGCGGTGATTGAGCAGATCGAGTCGCTGCTGGCGCAGGGCGTGATTCCGGTCATTCCGGCGCAGGGTTCGGTTGGGGCGTCGGGCGACTTGGCACCCTTGGCCCATATGACCGCAACCATGATCGGCGCGGGCGAGGCAATCTATAAAGGCAAGCGCATGGCCTCGGGCGAGGCGCTGAAGGCGGCGGGGCTGACCCCGCTGGTGCTTGGCCCCAAAGAGGGGCTTGGCCTGATCAACGGCACCCAGTTTTCCACGGCGCTGGCCTTGGTCGGCCTGTTTGAAGGCTGGCAGAATGCGCGCGCATCGCTGGTGACAGCCGCCATGTCGACCGATGCGATCATGGGGTCTACCGCCCCGTTGCAGCCCGAAATCCATAGCCTGCGCGGCCATCGTGGCCAAATCGACGTGGCCCATGCCTTGCGCATGATCATGGAGGGCTCGATCATCCGCGAAAGCCACCGTGAGGGTGACACCCGCGTCCAGGACCCGTATTGCATCCGCTGTGTGCCGCAAGTGGTGGGGGCCGCCGTAGACCTTTTGCGCTTTGCTGCCACAACGCTGGAAACCGAGGCGAATGCGGTTACCGACAACCCGCTTGTTGTCAGTGCGGGCATCATTTCCGGTGGTAACTTCCACGCAGAACCCGTTGCTTTTGCTGCCGATATCATTGCGTTGGCCCTGGCCGAAATTGGGGCGATTGCGCAGCGCCGCGTGGCGCTGATGGTGGACCCGACGCTGAGCCACGATCTGCCGCCGTTCCTGACGCCGGCACCGGGCCTGAACTCTGGCTTCATGATCGCCGAGGTTACAACGGCGGCGCTGATGAGCGAGAACAAGCATCTTGCCAACCCCTGTTCGACTGACAGTACCCCGACATCCGCCAACCAGGAAGATCACGTTTCCATGGCCGCCCATGGCGCGCGCCGCTTGGGGCGCATGAACGCCAATCTTTCGGTGATCCTGGGGGTAGAGGCGCTGTGTGCTGCGCAGGGCATTGGCTTTCGCGCGCCTTTGGAAACGTCATCCGCCTTGCAAGCGGCAGTGGCCGCGCTGCGTCAGGTTTCGCCCGCGTTGAAAGAAGATCGCTACCTTGCCCCCGATATCGAGGCCGCTGCCGCCCTTGTCCGCACCGGCGCGCTGACCGCTGCTGCCGGGTTGCAGGTGACACTTTGAAGCCGCTTGCAGGCATCCGGGTGCTGGACCTGACCCGCGTTCTGGCAGGCCCTTTCTGTACCGCGTTGATGGCTGATCTGGGGGCGGAAATCATCAAGGTAGAACCCCCGCAGGGGGATGATTACCGCCATATCGGCCCGTTTGTGGATGGCCATTCGGCGCTGTTTGCCTTGACCAATCGCGGCAAATCTTCGGTCGTGCTGGACCTCAAGACCGCCGAGGCGCAGGCGCTCGCCCGCCAGATCGCCGCAACCTGCGATGTGGTCGTGGAAAACTTCCGCCCCGGCGTTGCTGCCAAACTGGGCTTGGGGGCCGATGCCCTGCGCCATGAGAACCCCGCGCTGATCTATTGCTCGATTTCTGGCTTTGGCCAGGATGGTCCGTTCAGCGACCTGCCCGCCTATGATATCGTGGTTCAGGCGATGTCGGGCCTGATGGAGGCGAATGGCGAAGAAGGCGGCGCGCCGCTGAAAGTGGGCGAGGCGCTGGGCGACCTGATGGCGGGGCTTTACGCCGCCTGGGGTATCGCTGCGGCGCTTGTGGGGCGGGCGCAAACCGGGCAGGGTGCAAGCCTTGACGTTGCGATGTTCGACGCGTTGTTTTCGCTGCTGCCAACCAGCCATGCCATTCATTTCTATGCGAAATCTGCGGTGGAACGGGTCGGCAACCGCCACCCGCTTTCCACCCCCTTTGGCGCCTATGCCACCTTGGATGGCCACGCGATTATCGCCGTGCTGGGCGACCGCCAGTTTGCAGCCCTGTGCGGCGTGATCGGCGTGCCCGAGGCGGCAAGCGACCCGCGTTATGCCACCGATACGACGCGCACCCAAAATGAACCCGCGCTAAAAGCGCTGATCGAGGCGTGGTCGCGCCAACACACAACCGCACAGGCAGTTGAGGCCCTGCGCGGCGCCTATATCCCGACCGCGCCCATTCTGACGCTGGCGCAGGCCGCAAACAGCCCGCATGCCGCCGCGCGCGGTCTTGTCTCTGACCTGCCGCATCACGGGCTTGGCACCGCGCCCATCATCGGCCAACCCGTAAGATTTAACGGCGAAAAGCCGGTTGCCAGCACCGGTGCGCCCGCATTGGGCGGGGGATCACGCGATGTGATGGCCGCGCTTGGCCTGACCGAAACCCAAATCAGCGGCCTGATCGCCGCCGGAATAGTGAGGGCCACATGACCGACATGTATTATATGCTGGATGAGGGCGAAGCCGCTTTCATCACCCAACTTGAACGCTTTGCCAGCGATGAGCTTGCGCCAAAGGCCCATGCCACCGACGAATCCGGTGCTTTCGTGCATGAGCAAATTCGCGCGCTTGCCCAAACCGGGATGATGGGCGCCAACCTGCCCGAGGTTTGGGGCGGCGCAGATATTTCGGCGCAAGCGCTGCTGCGGGCCGTCAGCCTTATTGCGGGTGCCTGTGGCTCTACCGTTTCGGCCCTGACAGCGCATTACCTTGCAACCGATTCCATTCTGCTTGGCGGTGATGATGCCATTCGCGCGCGCTATCTTCCCGATGCAGCCACCGGCGCCAAGCTTGGCGCTTTTGCACTAACCGAACCTTTTGCGGGGTCAGACCCGGCAGATATGCGCACAAAATCTACAAAAACCGAACAAGGCTGGCATCTCAAGGGGCGCAAGTGCTTCATCTCGAACGGCGGTGTGGCCGATTTTCTTGTGGTTTTCGCTGTCACCGATCCTGCCGCTGCACATCGCGGTATCTCGGCTTTCGTGGTTGATAAAGGCACCCCCGGTCTGGAACCGGGCCGCGCCGAAAAAACCATGGGCCTGAAAGGGGGCCATGTCTGGGAATTGGATTTTGATTGCCATCTGCCCGCAACCGCGATGCTTGGCCCCGAAGGCTCGGGCTTCAAGACCGCGATGAAAGTGCTGGACAATGGTCGGCTGGAGGTGGCTGCCATGTGTATCGGCATCGCCCGTGCCGCCCTTGCGGCTGCGACCGAATGGGCCAAGACCCGCATCATCGGCGGCGAGGCCCTGGCGCAAAAACAAGGTATCCGCTGGCAATTGGCCGATATGGCGCTGGACCTGCATGCATCCGAGACGATCGCGCTGGAGGCAGCCCGTCTGCGTCAGGCCGGAACGCGCTTTTCCATGCAAGCGAGCATGGCCAAACTTCACGCCTCGGAAATGGCCGGGCGCGTCACGGACGGCGCAATTCAGATCCACGGTGGCTATGGCTTTACCCGCGATTTCCCGCTGGAACGCTATGCCCGCGATGTACGGATCATGCGCATCTATGAAGGCTCTTCCGAAATTCAACGCAATATAATCGCCGCCCATCTGCTGGCTTGAACGGAGAATATCATGACAAATCCCCCAAATAATCCGCGCCACAACACCCGCGATATCTATCCGGCAACGGGCACCGAGATCAGCGCGAAAAGCTGGCTGACCGAAGCCCCCTTGCGGATGCTGATGAACAACCTGCACCCGGATGTGGCCGAAAACCCGCATGAATTGGTGGTGTACGGCGGCATCGGCCGCGCTGCCCGCACATGGGAAGATTTCGACCAGATTTGCGCCAGCCTGCGCGACCTGAACGATGACCAGACCCTTTTGGTGCAATCGGGCAAACCCGTCGGCGTGTTTCGCACCCACAAGGATGCACCGCGCGTGCTGATCGCCAACTCCAACCTCGTGCCGCATTGGGCGACCTGGGATCATTTCAACGAGTTGGATAAGCGCGGCCTTGCGATGTATGGCCAGATGACCGCTGGTTCATGGATTTACATTGGCACCCAGGGCATCGTGCAAGGTACCTATGAAACCTTTGCTGAGGCTGGCCGCCAGCACTACCAAGGCTCGCTGAAAGGCAAGTGGATATTGACCGCCGGTCTTGGCGGCATGGGCGGCGCGCAGCCGCTGGCCGCTGTAATGGCAGGCGCGTGCTGCCTTGCGGTGGAATGTGACGAAACCCGCGCCGATTTCCGCATCCGCACCCGCTATTGCGACGAAAAAGCCCATACGCTGGATGAGGCATTGGCCCTGATTGACAAATGGACCAAGGCAGGCGAGGCGAAATCCGTAGCCCTGATCGGCAACGCCGCCGAGGTATTCCCCGAACTTTACGCCCGCATGAAAGCCGGTGGGCCGCGCCCCGATATGGTCACCGACCAAACCTCGGCGCATGACCCGATCCATGGCTATCTGCCCTTGGGCTGGACCGTGGCCGAATGGCGCGCCAAGCAGGAATCCGACCCCAAAGCGGTAGAAAAAGCCGCCCGCGCCAGCATGAAAACCCATGTTGCGGCGATGGTTGATTTCTGGAATGCCGGCGTGCCAACACTGGATTACGGCAACAATATCCGCCAAGTGGCACTGGAAGAGGGCCTTGAAAACGCCTTTGCCTTTCCCGGTTTCGTGCCCGCCTATATCCGCCCGCTGTTTTGCAAAGGCATCGGCCCGTTCCGCTGGGTCGCGCTGTCGGGCGATCCCGAAGATATCTACAAAACCGATCAGGCGATGAAAGAGCTGTTCCCGGAAAACGCACATTTGCACAATTGGCTGGATATGGCCCGCGACCGCATCGCCTTTCAGGGCCTGCCCGCCCGCATCTGCTGGATCGGCCTCGGTGATCGCCACAAGGCTGGCCTGAAATTCAATGAAATGGTCGCATCCGGCGAACTCAAGGCGCCCATCGTCATCGGCCGTGATCACCTCGATTCAGGCTCTGTCGCCTCGCCCAACCGTGAAACCGAATCCATGAAGGACGGCTCCGACGCAGTATCCGACTGGCCACTGTTGAACGCGCTGCTCAACACCGCTTCGGGCGCAACCTGGGTCAGCCTCCATCACGGTGGCGGCGTTGGCATGGGCTTCTCGCAGCATTCGGGCATGGTGATCGTTGCTGATGGCACCGAAGATGCGGCGCGCCGTCTGCATAACGTGCTGTGGAACGATCCGGCGACCGGCGTCATGCGCCACGCCGATGCTGGCTATGATATCGCGCTCGATTGCGCCCGCGACCATAACCTGAATCTCCCCGCCATTTTGAAATAATGCGCGGCCCCTGCTTTCTTTTCGGCACAAATATCCCACGGGGGTCCGGGGGCGTGAAGCCCCCGGCGCTTGCCACATAAAGGACCGTAAACATGTTTCTCAAAAACGCCTGGTACGTCGCCGCATGGGACCATGAGGTTTCCAATACCCTCAAGCAAATCATGGTTTTGGGGGAAAAGATCTGTATCTACCGGAACAGCAGGAACGAAGTCATCGCGCTCGATGATGCCTGCCCACATCGCAAGCTGCCCCTCTCCAAAGGCCGCTTGAAAGGCGATCAGGTTGAATGTGGTTATCATGGCCTCACCTTTGATTGTGCGGGCAAATGCGTCTGGGCGCCGGGTACCGGGCGCATTCCCTCCAACGCCAATGTCCACGCCTATCCTACCCATGAAAAATACGGGCTGGTCTGGATCTGGATGGGCAACCCCGCCATGGCCGACGCCACGGAAATCTTCGAGATTGAGCATTGGGGCGACCCCGCCTGGGGCATCAACCGCGGTCAGGCGATGGAACTGCCCTGCAATTACCTGCTGATGTGCGACAATCTGCTTGATCCGACCCATGTTGCCTGGGTCCATGCCGGATCCTTTGCGCAAGATGCAACCAAGGATACCCCGCTGCGGGTCACCAAAACCGACAATGGCATCATTGTGCATCGCTGGATGATGAATGTCGAACCCGCCCCGTTTTACAAAAAAGTCGTGCCCTTCACCGGCAATTGCGACCGTCTGCAGCATTATGAGGTGCGCTATCCCAGCCATGCCCTGATCCGCGCGGTGTTCACGCCCGCCGGCACCGGCGGCCCGGATGGACCACTTCACAAAGACACGTTCATCATGGACAGCCTGAATTTCATGACGCCGACCAGCGCCACGGAAACCCGCTACTATTGGTTCCAACTGCGCAACATCCGCCCCGATGATGACGCGCTGAGCGCGATGATGACCGAAGACGTGCAGCACGCGTTTGAGGAAGATCGCGCCATCCTGACCGAAGTGCAAATCGGTATGACCAATAAAACCACGCCGCATATTGACTTGCCGATCGACGGCGGCCAACTACGCTTTCGCCGCAAGCTGGAGGCGATGATCGCTGAAGAACAGGCTGTCGACATCAAAATGCAGCAATGACAAAGATCAAGGCAGGCCCTCAAGACGCCCGTCTGTCTGATACCGAAGACGACCATCCAAAAAAGGGAGAAGACCTATGAAAAGACGTAACTTTATCACCGCCGCAGCGGGTGCCGGTATCGGTGCTGCCGCATTGGCCACACCTGCCATCGCGCAAGACGTGCGCAAGTGGCGCCTTGTGTCGGCCTGGCCGAAAAACCTTCCCGGTCCCGGTGTTGCAGCCCAAATGCTGGCTGACCGCATCACCGCGCTTTCGGGTGGCCGGATCGAGGTCGAGCTTTTCGCCGCAGGCGAAATCGTTCCCGGCCCCGGCGTGTTTGACGCGGTGGGCGAAGGCACCGCCGAAATTTATCACGCCGTTCCCGCCTATTGGGGCAGCAAATCCAAAGGCATCCTGCTGTTCGGCAGCCAGCCCTTGGGCCTGACGGCTATTGAGCAGCAAGGCTGGATGATGCAGGGCGGCGGGCAGGCGCTTTACGATGAAATGTACGCGCGCTTTAACGTCAAACCTTTCCTGACCGGCAACTCCGGTCCGCAATGGGCTGGCTGGTTCCGCAAGGAAATCAAGTCGTTGGACGATCTGAAGGGCCTGAAATACCGCACCACCGGCCTGAACTCTGAAGTCATGTCCAAACTTGGCGTCGCGGTTGAGGCGATGTCGGGCCCCGCCATGTTCCAGGCCCTGCAATCCGGTGCGCTGGATGCGGGTGAGTTTATCGGCCCCTGGACCGATAGCGCGCTCGGCCTTTATCAAGTCGCCCCCTATTTCTACGGCCCCGGCCCCGGCGAGCCTTGCTCGGCCGAGGAATGTGGCATCAATCTTGCGGCATGGAACGACCTGCCGGATGATCTGAAACAGGCGGTCGAGGCCGCAACGCAGTCGATGTATAACCCGGTTCTGACCGAGTATAACACCAAGCATGCGCTGGCCCTGCGCGAACTGGTTGCGACCCACGGCGTGCAGTTGCGCCAATGGCCCGAAGAAATCACCATCGCCATGGGCAATGCCATGGGTGAAGTGATCACCGAGCTGCGCAACTCTGACGATGAGCTGGTGCGCCGTATCACCGAAAGCTTCCTTGAGTATCGCCGCCTGATGGTTGAATACATGCCATGGGCCGATAACGGCCAGATGAACGCCCGCAATCTGGCATTCAACTACGGCGACTGATCAAGTTCGCGGCCCCTGACAATTCGGGGGCCGCAGCCACTTAAAAGGGCGAAACAAGGGGGTACAGGATGGAGCGTTTTGCAGATCGGTTGGATCAGATCAACCGCGCCGTGGGCGGCGTGGTGATGTGGACCGCCCTTGCCATGGTGCTGCTACAATTTGGCATCGTGCTGCTGCGCTATGTCTTTGGCTACACGTCTATTTTTATCAATGAAACGGTGCTGTATCTGCATGCCTCGCTGTTCATGCTGGGCGCGGGCTATACCTTGTTGATGAATGGCCATGTGCGGGTTGATATTTTCTACGCCCCGCTTTCGGCCCGTAAAAAGGCGATGGTCGATATCTTTGGCCATCTGTGCTTGATGCTGCCATCCCTTGCGATCCTGCTTTATTACAGTTGGCCTTCGGTGCGCCGTGCCTGGGCAATTCTGGAAGGGCCGATTTCGGTCGGCGGGGTGCCTGCCTCGTTTTTGCTTAAATCCCTGATCCCGGCCTTTTGCGTTTTACTGCTGATCCAGGGTCTGTCGGCGCTTATTCGTGATGTTATCCGGCTGGGAGGCCCAGAATGACCCTGCCACTTGACCTGATGATGTTTGCGGCCCTGATCATCGTGATCCTTATGGGCTATCCGGTGGCCTTTTCCATCGCGGGCGTTGCCACGGGTTTTGCCTTGCTGGGCTGGGCGCTTGGCGTGTTTGACCTTGGGTTGATGGGCGCGCTGGCGCAACGCTTTTTTGCAGTGATGACCAACCCGGTGCTGACCGCGATTCCGCTTTTCGTGCTGATGGGGGTGGTGCTGGAAAAATCCCGTATCGCCGAGGATTTGCTGGAAACCATGGGCCGCCTGTTCGGTGCCATGCGCGGGGGCTTGGGCGTGTCGGTGATGTTGGTCGGCGCGCTGCTGGCGGCATCGACGGGCATCGTTGGCGCCACGGTGGTCGCCATGGGCATGATCGCGCTGCCTGCGATGCTGCGCAATGGTTACAACCCGCGCCTTGCGGCGGGTATGGTGGCGACAGCGGGCACATTGGGGCAGATCATTCCGCCTTCCACCTTGCTGATCATTCTGGCCGAGGTGATGTCATCGGCCTTTCAGCAAGCGCAATATGAGCAGGGCAAGTTTTCGGTTGAAACCATTTCGGTCGGCCAGACCTTTGCCGCCGCCCTGGTGCCGGGGTTGCTGCTGGTGGTGATCTACATCCTTTATATCTTTGGCCGTGCCTGGCTGATTCCCAAAGACGCGCCCGCGATGCGTGAACGAGCCATCAAGCCCTCAGTCGTCGAGGTGTTCGGTGCGATCGTCCCGCCCGTGCTGCTGATCTTTGCCGTGCTGGGGGCGATCCTTGGGGGGGTGGCCAGCCCGAATGAGGCGGCATCGGTTGGCGCTGTCGGCGCAATCTTGCTGGCGGGTCTGCGCCAGGGGGCGCCGCGCTGGCTTATCCTTTCGGGGGCGGGGGCGCTGCTGATCCTTGCCTTTGCCGCAGGGCTGGCCCCGGTGCGGTTGCAACGCTCCGATGCCGGGGTTTTGGAATATGCGATGGCGGCCACCTATACCGGCCTTGCGCTGATCGGCGTGGCCGCGATTGCGGCGGCGCTGTTGGCGACGTTTCGCAAAGGCATCATGTTCGCGGCGATGGGGCAAACGCTGATCGTTACCTCGATGATCTTTGCGACCATCCTCATGGCTTCCTATTTCAGCCTTGTTTTCGTTGGTTTGGGCGGCGAGCACCGCGTGGCTGACATTTTGCAATCGCTGCCGGGCGGGCCAACGGGCGCGCTGATCTTTGCCATGGCGTTCATCTTTGTTCTTGGTTTTTTCCTTGATTTCGTTGAAATCTCGGTGATCTTGCTGCCGCTTCTGGTGCCACCGCTTATCTTGATGGGGCATGATCCGATCTGGCTGGCGGTGCTGATTGCGGTGAACCTGCAAACCTCGTTCCTGACGCCGCCTTTCGGATTTTCGCTGTTCTACCTGCGCGGCGCGGCCCCGCCCGAGATCACGACCGGCATGATTTACCAAGGCGTTGCCCCGTTCATCTTGCTGCAAATCGTTGCCATGGCGCTGATCTGGGCCTTTCCCACCATCTCAACCTGGCTGCCGAACCTTGTGTTCTGAAACATAAAGGGGGCCCCGGTGGCCCCCTTCAAACCCAAATCAACCGTCGATCCGCGCGCCCATGATCGAGATCGCCTCTTGGTACACGCTTGCAGCGTTCCAGTCCTTTAGAACAGCATAATTGGGCTGGCCTTTCTGATAGCCTTGCCCCGGCTGCCAGCCCTTTTGCCGCAGAAAGTTGGCGGTAGAGGTCAGCGCATCAACGCGGTTGTTCAAATCCACCCGCCCGTTGCCATCGCCATCAACCCCGTATTTCAGCGCATTGCCCGGCAGGAACTGCGTATGCCCCCATTCGCCATGCTTGGCCCCGACTGTCTCGGCGCTGATCGACCCGCGATCCACCAGGATCAGCGCCGCCATCATATGCGGGTGAAAGAAATCAGAGCGCCGACAATCATATGTCAGCGTTGAAATGGCCGCGACAATCCTTGTATTGCCCATGAAACCACCAAAGGCCGTCTCCATCCCGTGAATCGCAATCAGCACGCCAGCCGGCACGCCATATTGCCGTTCGACCGCCGCAAAAAATGCGGCATTCTTGGCCTTGTGGCCGCGCCCTTGCTTGATGATTGTATCCGCGCCGCGCAGCTGCATGAACTTTTCAAGACTGTATTTGAAGCTTTTCTGGTTGCGATCAGCCGCAATGGTTTCGCGCGAATAACTGGTTCCCATCAGTGCTGCGATCCCCTTGGCCCCCACGCCTTGCGCAGCGGCCTCTGCAGCAATTTCTGCTTTCCAGCCGTCATACCCGTTGCCCGAATCAGAGCAGGAGGCCGCCACCGCAGCCCCCCCCCGCCATGGACAGCCCAGCTACGACCGCAAGTGTCATCAGAACGGGTTTCATTTTTGGCATATGCACACTCCCAAATCAATCTGGCGCAAGTTTACGGGGAAGCTACAGCCATTCAAGGGCCTGATTTCAATAAGATACAGCATAAAGCGCTTGCCAAGAAGAATGTTGCGCCTGCGTTCGCTTTTGACCAGCTACGCCTTGTCCTGACAGGCGTGTCGCGCCTCATCGCTTTTGGCGCCATGGCAAAAGCCATTGCTTTCATCACGCATCTTTTCGGCGGCCCGTCTTTCGGCGGATTTTTCCTTTTTGCCAGCCTGTTGGGTTTGCTGCGTAGTCGCTGCCATGCACAGGTCCACATTTCTTGCACGCGCGGCGGTTAGATGGGGGGCGGGGCGAAGGCAGCATGTGCCGCGCCCCCATTTTGTCCCATCGCCAAGGCTTGCGCGCAGCTTAGAAACAACAAAACCCCTTACGGGGCTTTGCCAGCGGGCAGTAGTATTTGGGAAATATGGTGGAGCCAGGCGGGATCGAACCGCCGACCTCTTGAATGCCATTCAAGCGCTCTCCCAACTGAGCTATGACCCCACCGGATGTAGCCCCGTTTGGACTACTTGGGCTATTTAGGTGAGGGAGGCGGGCGCTGCAAGAGGAAAAATCATTCTTGCGGCGCAATTTTCTCTCACGTCGTTTCAGGCGTCGTGGTTAAGTGTTGCCGCCTCAGCTATCATCGTCAGGGTTGCTGACATCGGCGATCTCATCCAGCGAAACGCTGTCATCATCTTCATCTTCAAGCAGATCATCGTCGACGCCATCCGTATCGTCGTCTTCGACAACGGAAAGCAGATCGTCATCTGTATCCAGATCATCAATCACGGCATCCTTTTCCGTGGCCTTGGCCGCAGCAGGGCGGCTGGCAGCCGAAGAGATGATCTTGCGCCGAGCGCTTTCAATATCCACGACTTCGCCCGTATAGGGGCTGATGATCGGGGTTTTGTTCAGGTCGTAAAAGCGCTTTCCGGTGGTGGGGCAAAGGCGCTTGGTGCCCCATTCTTCTTTGGGCATGGTTTTTCCCTTATGTCATCAGCATCAAACGGGGTCCGTGATGGGCCCAGCAATTCCAGCAAAAACGTCGCTTGCCACAGGCGCGGGCGGGTGTCAAAGCCTTTTGCATGAAAACCGATATGGCCTAGATTCCGGGGCCAATCAAGGTGCAGCGGTAAATTGCACAGCGGATGGCCTGCGGCCGCAATCAGGCTTGCGGCAGGCGGCCTGTACGGGCATCCTGCGGCCCATAATGACAAGAGGGTATATGCCGATACTTCCCGGATCGCCGCCCGTTGAGGTGACCTTGCGCCGCACCGCGCAGGCAAGGCGCATGTCTTTGCGTGTGTCGCGGTTGGACGGGCGCGTCACGTTGTCCATGCCAACGCGCATGCGTGAGGCGGAAGCGATGGCATTCTTGCGGGCGCAAGAAGATTGGATCCGGCAGGCGCTGGTGGCTGTTGTGCCAAGCGGCGTGGTGGCAATCGGCTCTCAAATCCCGGTCGAGGGGCGGGCGCTGCGTCTGGTGGCAGGCAAGGGCCGCAGCCCGGTGGTTGCCGGCGATGAGTTGCAGGTGCCGGGGGATGAAGCCCGCGCAGGGGTGCGGGTTGCGGCCTATCTGAAACATCTGGCGCGTGACCGGCTTGCGCTTGCGTCTGATCACTACGCGCAGCGGATCGGGCGGCGCTATCACCGGCTGACATTGCGCGACACGCGCTCGCGCTGGGGGTCTTGCACCGCCGATGCGGGGTTGATGTATTCGTGGCGGCTGATCATGGCCCCGCCTTTGGTGTTGGATTATGTGGCCGCGCATGAGGTGGCGCATCTGGCTGAAATGAACCATTCTTCACGGTTCTGGGCGATCGTGGCCGATCTGATGCCAGATTATGAACGCCACCGCCGCTGGCTGAAAACCGAAGGCCATGCCCTTCACAGCTATCGGTTCACGGATCGGGGGGCGGCATGAGCGCCGGCATCCCAAACCCTGTGGCAAGGGGCAGACGCGGTGGTGCGCCATGCTGAGCGCGCGCGCCACGTCGCTTTCCCGCCCGGTTGACCCGAACGCTGCCGCACATGAACGGCTGTATCGCACCCTGCGCAGTCAGGTGATGCATGGCGAGTTGCCGCCCGGTCAGGCGCTTACGCTGCGCGGCCTTGCGCGCACCTTTGGCGTTTCCATGACCCCCGCGCGCGAGGCGGTGCGGCGCTTGGTTGCGGAAGGCGCATTGTCGCTGTCGTCATCCGGGCGGGCCGCTACGCCGGAACTCAGCCCGGAACGCATCGAAGAGCTGGCCTCTATCCGTGCCTTGCTGGAGCCGGAACTGGCCTCCCGCGCGCTGCCGCGGGCGCATTTCGCGCTGATTGATCGGCTGACGGCGATCAATGCCGCGAATAGCGAGGCGGTGCTGAAGCAAGACGCAGTGGCCTATATCCGCACCAACCTGGAGTTCCACCGCACGCTTTATCTGCGTGCCCAGGCCCCGGCAATGCTGGCGCTGACTGAAACTGTCTGGCTGCAGCTTGGCCCTACAATGCGGGCGCTTTATGGCCGCTTGCGCCGGAATGAGCCGCCACCGTATCACCGCCTGATTCTTGCCGCGCTGAAGGCCGGGGATGAGCCGGGGCTGCGGCTGGCGATTCGTACCGATGTGACCCAAGGCTTGCGGCATTTGACGACCTGACACGGCCTGCCGCCAAGCCGTTTCAGGTAACCGTGCAAATGATCTGGATCATGGCCCGCGCGTGGAAAAACTGTTCCCCTAAATCTGGCGGATATCCGACCGAGGGGGCTTTTGATGTTCGATATTCTGAAAATCACCTTCGCACGGTGGCGTAAACAGGCCGAGCTGGACAGGCTGACAGATCAAGATTGTGCCGATCTTGGTGCCAGTCGAACCTCCCTGCGCAATTATGTCGCGATGTCTGCGGCGGTGCCAAAGCGCTTGGCACAAATGGCCGTGGTTTTCGGCGCCGATCTGACCAAGCTGCAGCACAGGCGCGATAGTTACCTTAACGCGCTTGAGGTCTGTCAGGGCTGCGGCGCAGTGAAAAGCTGCAAGGCGCTTCTGGCCAATAGGGGGGCAAATATGGTGTTGCCGGCCCAAGCCGGGTTTTGCCCCAACGCAAGCCTTTACACGCAGCGCCGCTTTGCGCAGGCCGCTGGCCCCAAACACTGACCCGGCCTGCGTTTTGGTCTTTCCTATGGGCTGCTTCGTGCCTATCCTGCCCCAAGATACAGGAGAGCATGATGACCGTTCATATTGGTGCCAAACTTGGCGAGATTGCCGAAACCGTTCTGATGCCCGGTGATCCCTACCGCGCGCGTTGGGCTGCCGAAACATTTCTGACTGATGCCAGGTTGGTCAATGAAGTGCGCGGCATGCTGGGCTATACTGGCACATGGCAGGGCCACCGCGTCACGATTCAGGGATCCGGGATGGGGATGCCATCGCTGTCGATCTATGCGAATGAGCTGATCCGCGATTACGGCGCACAAACCCTGATCCGCATCGGCTCGGCAGGGGCGATGCAGCCAAATATCAAGGTGCGCGATCTGGTGCTGGCGATGTCGGCCTGCACGCTTTCAACCCCGTCTCGTGGAATTTTCAAAGAGCTGAATTTTGCCCCGACCGCCGATTTTGGCCTGTTGCAAGCGGCCTGGACGGCGGCGGCGGGGCGCGATGTGGCGACCCATGCCGGGCAGATCTATTCGTCCGATGTGTTCTATGACGAACGCCCCGACCTGACCGAACAGATGCAGCGCCATGGCGTTCTTTGCGTGGAAATGGAGGCGGCCGAACTTTATACGCTTGCCGCCCGCTATGGCCGCCGCGCCTTGGCTATTCTGACCATTTCCGACCATCTGCTGACGCATGAGGCCCTGCCATCGGACCAGCGTGAACGCAGCTTTGGCGATATGGTGGAAATAGCTCTGAAAGCGGCCTTTGCATGACATCTTGCAGCAATTTGGCGACCTTACGGCGTGCCGCACCGCTGCCAAGACGACCGCAAAGGCTGCCATAAAATCCCTTTCGGGACCAATCCTCGTTCTTGACCAAGGACCATGCAATGCCCCATCTCGCTCCACGCCCTTGGGTGCCAGCCGCCTGCGAAGCCCTGATTCAACAAATTGCCACCCAGACGGCAGGCACGTCGGCGCAGGTGGCGACGCGCCTGGAGGCGCTGATCGCCCGCAACACCGAAATCCACGATTTTGAGTGTTTCAACCTGAATCCCGCCACAAATGTGATGAACCCGGTGGCCGAGGCTGCCCTGTCGCGCGGTCTTGGCTCTCGTCCCAGTCTTGGCTACCCCGGTGACAAATATGAAATGGGGCTGGAGGCGATTGAGGAGATCGAGGTGATCGCCGCCGAACTTGCTGCCGAAGTTTTCGGTGCAAGATACGCCGAGATCCGTGTCGGCTCTGGCGCGTTGGCCAATCTTTACGGCTTCATGGCGCTGACCAGGCCGGGGGATGCCATCATCGCCCCGCCGGGCTCGGTGGGCGGCCATGTCACGCATCATGCAGCCGGTTGTGCTGGTCTTTACGGGCTTCTCAGCCATGCCGCCCCGGTGAATCCAGATGGCTATACCGTTGATCTTGTTGCCCTTCGCAGGTTGGCGCACAAGGTCAGGCCAAAGCTCATTACAATCGGCGGCTCGTTGAACCTGTTTCCGCATCCGGTAGCCGAGGTGCGTGCGATTGCCGATGAGGTTGGCGCATCAGTGCTGTTTGATGCGGCCCATCAATGCGGTATTATCGCCGGGGGGGCCTGGGCCAATCCGCTTGACCAAGGGGCGCATCTGATGACGATGAGCACCTATAAATCGCTTGGTGGCCCGGCGGGTGGCTTGATTGTAACAAATGACGCTGCCATTGCCGAACGCCTGGACGCAATCGCCTTTCCCGGCATGACCGCGAATTTCGATGCAGGCAAGACGGCCGCGCTGGCGATCAGCCTGCTGGATTGGCGCGACCATGGCGCAGCCTATGCAGGCGCGATGATAGAGGTGGCGCAGACCTTGGCCGCAGAACTTGCCAGCCTTGGCCTGCCGGTCTTTGGTGCTGATCGTGGCATGACCCAAAGCCACCAATTCGCGATTGAGGCGGCGGGTTTTGGCGGAGGCCAGACCGCCTCCAAAAGGCTGCGCAAGGCGGGCTTTCTGGCCTGTGGCATCGGCTTGCCGATTGCCGAAGTGCCGGGAGATATGAACGGGTTGCGCATCGGAACGCCAGAATTGGTGCGCCGTGGTGTGACGCCTGCGGATGTTCCGGCCCTGGCTGCGCTGATCGCCGAGGGCCTGCGCGCAAACAACCCGGCCAGTGTTGCGCCGCGCACAAAGGCGTTGCGTGCGCAGTTTCAGGACATGCATTTTATACGTCGGGCCTAGGCCAAACCGCGCCTGCAGGCTGTCTTTTGTGGCCGGTTCAGGGCTGCCTTTCAGGCAGAGTCGGGGCGCTTGCGCAAACAATCGCGCGGCAGTTTACCGGGGGCGGTATCTGTTTCGGCATCGCAGGCAGCGCAACGATAGTGGTTTGCCCCGCCCGCCTTGTCGAGTCGCCAGCGGCAGGCGCGGGTAAGCGTGGAGTTGCGGCGCGACAGCCACATATACAGCAAAGTGCCAAGCAAGAGGACGAGTAACAGAAGGGGCATGCCGCGCCTAGGCCATGCCCGTTAGCAAGCGCAAAGCCAACAGCATTTCAAGCGGCGGCAAAGTATTCGAAATACTCTTGCGGCTCTGGCTGTGTTGCTTGCGTAGCTTTTGGCGCATCATAATAGGCATAGGCTTGATCAAGAACCTCCAGCGCCAGGGCTGCGGCAGTTTCAGTTTGGTTTTCCATGTGAACCTCGGGTATCGCGGGGTTCCTCCCGGTTGCAACCTAAGTCTGCATGGGGGGCGGCGCAACCATCGTTTTTGCAACGCAGCACTGCTGTGACGTCAGGTCTTACCCTAGGGCAAGGCGGTTTGGTTTCAAGCGGTTGGCGGAAATCACCACGGCTTTCGGGGCGCGTGGGCAGCGCAAGAAAAGGCACCGCCGGGCCGGGGCCGCAGCGATGCCTTTGTGTTGCGCAATCGGCCCTATACCACGCGTTCAACCATTTTCTTCTTGATCTCAGCGATTGCCTTGGCCGGGTTAAGCCCCTTGGGGCAGGTTTTGGCGCAATTCATGATGGTATGGCAGCGATACAGCTTGAACGGGTCTTCCAGGTCGTCAAGCCGCTCTGGGGTCGCCTCATCGCGCGAGTCGATGATCCAGCGATACGCGTGAAGCAAAGATGCCGGGCCAAGATAGCGATCAGAGTTCCACCAATAGGACGGGCAAGAGGTAGAGCAACAAGCGCACATCACACATTCATAAAGCCCGTCAAGTTTGGCGCGATCCTCGATGCTTTGCTTCCATTCCTTGGCGGGGGTGTTGGTTTTGGTTTCCAGCCAGGGCATGATCGAGGCATGCTGCGCGTAGAAATGCGTAAGATCGGGGATCAGGTCCTTGACCACTGGCATGTGGGGCAGGGGGTATATTTTTACGTCGCCCTTCACTTCGTCGAGCCCATAGATACAGGCCAGCGTGTTGATGCCGTCGATATTCATGGCGCAAGAGCCGCAGATACCTTCGCGGCAGGAGCGGCGAAAGGTAAGGGTCGGATCAATCTCATTCTTGATCTTGATCAGCGCGTCAAGAACCATCGGGCCGCAGCTATCCATATCGACAAAATAGGTATCGACCCGCGGGTTTGCGCCATCATCCGGCGTCCAGCGATAGATGTTGAATTTGCGAACATTGCTGCCGCTGGGTTTCGGCCAGGTTTTTCCAGTGCGGATGGTCGAATTTTTGGGCAGGGTGAACTGAACCATGGGTCCGTCTCCTTTAAGAAGCGAGTGTTGTAGGGGCCGGGGCGCGGGCGTGCCACCGGGTAAACAGAACATCCATCAGGCGCGGCGCGCCGCCGCCTTTGCCATCGCCGGTCATTCGCAGAACGTCGCGAAATTCAAGGCCAGCGGCGGCAAGGCGGGTGATGAGGCTGGAGGGCGGGGCGATACCTTCAAAGCGCCGGATCAGCGACATCTCAAGGATCACAAAGTCAGTGCGCAGCAGGGTTTCGGTGGCGCCTGCCAGCACCTCATCCTCAAACCCTTCGGTATCAATCTTCAGGCCGACGCGGCCTTTGAAAGCGCTGGCGATCGTGTCAAGCGTGGTGACAGGAACCTCGCGCGCGTCTATCCGGTTGAATTTGTCCGACAAACTGTCGGTACGGTGGCGCAGGCTGGCCATCGCCCCTTGTTCGCCCTTGTCGGAATGGGGGATGTGGAGGGGCAAACTGCCGGGAATCGCCCCCAGCGCCGTTTCAAAGAAGACAGCAGAGCGGGGGGCATTTGGCCCGCTAAGGGCCACACGGGATTCGGCGCGCGGGTCGATCAGCACGAAATGCGCGCTGGGGAAAGCCTGGTACAGGAATGGCGTGCCCAGATCGACACCAACGTCAAAGACGATCTCGGGCGCAAGGCCAAAGCTTTGCAGATGAGCGGCCTGTGATTTATCGGCGATGGCCGTCAGCCCCTTGCGCCGCAAAAAGCGGTTTACCTGGGCGCGGTCGATCAAGCTGGGGTCTGGTGCCATGCGCTACCCCTTCCAATCGGGATGAGAGTAGAGGGGGCGCGTGGGGGGCTGACCGGATTTTTGAAAGACGCATTGATCATACAGCGCCGAGGGGTCGCGCCCCATCAGATAATCGCTGGTGATACCAAGTTTGACGCGGCCGCGCGCCTTGCCATCGGAAATACCCACGGCCACTTCGCCATGGGGGCCGGTGGCGTCATGGGCGCGTATCAGGCATTGGCGCTCGGCGTCTTGTACCGGGATCGGGCCGCAGGCGGCTACCAGAACCAGCGCGAGCATCAAGGCAAGTGGCCGCGTCATAGCGCCAACCCCGGAAGGCCGGCCCCTAGCACGCATTGCACGGTGTTGGGGCGTTGCAGGATGGTGGCGATAGTTTGCACCGTGCGGCTGCCCGCGCGGTTGCCGACATCCTTTGCCAGGGTCATGATTTCATCCGTGTTGGCATTGTCGATAACGCAAACGGCGACCGCCTCGGCCTGCGGGCCGGGAAGGCGTTGCTGAACCACCGGCAAGACCACCGATTTCGCGGTGCTGCGGGCGATTTGCTCAACCGGGTTGACGGTGGTGCAGGCCGCAAGCAAAGCCAATGGGATGAAGATGCGGATCATGCGGGCCCTTTCAGCGGTTTGCCATGACGATGCCGTGATCGTTCAGGCAGCGTTGTGTTTGCGCACGGTGGATGATGGCCCGCGCGATGCGGCGTGTGGCCGCGTTGGGTGCGGTGGCAATCGCGCCTTGCAGGCGGTCAAGCTCGGAAGCGGTGGCGTTGCTTGCGGCGCAGGTGGCGATTGCGGGCATCAGATTTTGCGGCGCGGTTCCCACCAAAGACGCCGCGATCACCGCTTTGGCCCGCTGCGCGGGTGTATCGGGCATGCTGACGGGGGCGGTACACCCTACGGCAAGCAGGCCCAAAGCAATGATCGCGGCGTGATGCATCAGTACACCCGCGCTTTCGGCGCGATTTTCTTCAGGTCAATCCCGCCGTCTTCTTGTTTGGTCAGGGGGGTCATATGCACCGGCCGCGACGACAGGGTCACCTTGTTGCCGTTGACATGGGCCAGCGAATGGACGCGCCAGTTCTTGTCGTCTCGGTCTGGGTAATCCTCATGCGCGTGGGCCCCGCGCGATTCCTTGCGCGCCTCGGCGGCGACGATGGTGGCAAGGGCGTTGGGCATCAGGTTGCCCAGCTCCAATGTCTCCATCAGGTCCGAGTTCCAGACCATTGAGCGGTCTGTGACCTTGAGATCATCCATCTTGGCCGCGATTGCGGTCATTTTCACCACGCCTTCCGCCAGCGTTTTATCCGTGCGGAACACGGCGGCATCGGCCTGCATGGTTTTTTGCATTTCCAACCGCAGATCTGCGGTGGGGATGGCGCCGTTGGCGTGGCGCACAGCGTCGAAACGCCCCAGCGCCTTGTCAACCTCGACCTTGTCAACCGGATGCGCGCGCTCGCCGGGCTTCAGGATTTCACCGGCACGGATCGCGGCGGCGCGGCCAAAGACCACGAGGTCAATCAGCGAGTTGGAGCCGAGACGGTTTGCACCATGCACGCTTGCGCAGCCCGCCTCACCCACAGCCATCAGGCCGGGGAAGACGGCGTCGGGGCTGTCTTTGGTCGGGTTCAACACTTCGCCAAAGTAGTTGGTCGGAATGCCGCCCATGTTGTAATGCACGGTCGGCAGCACCGGGATCGGCTCTTTTTGCAGGTCCACCCCGGCAAAAATGCGGGCAGATTCAGAAATGCCGGGCAAGCGCAGATCAAGCGTTGCCTTGGGCAGGTGGTTCAGGTTCAGGTGGATGTGGTCCTTGTTCGGGCCAACGCCGCGCCCTTCGCGAATTTCAATCGTCATGCAGCGTGATACCACGTCGCGCGACGCCAGATCCTTGTAGGTTGGCGCATAGCGTTCCATGAAACGCTCGCCTTCGGAATTGGTCAGATAACCGCCTTCGCCGCGTGCGCCTTCGGTAATCAGACAGCCCGAACCGTAGATGCCGGTTGGGTGGAATTGCACGAATTCCATATCTTGCAGCGGCAGGCCAGCGCGGGCGACCATGCCGTTGCCATCGCCGGTGCAGGTATGGGCCGAGGTGGCGCTGAAATAGGCGCGGCCATAGCCGCCGGTGGCCAGCACAACCATCTTGGCGTTGAAAACATGGATGGTGCCATCGTCAAGCTTCCACGCGACGATGCCGGTGCAACGCCCATCGGTGATGATCAGGTCAAGCGCGAAATATTCGATGAAAAATTCGGCGTTGTGCTTAAGGCTTTGGCCATAAAGCGTGTGCAAAATGGCGTGGCCTGTGCGGTCGGCGGCAGCACAGGTGCGTTGCACCGGCGGGCCTTCGCCAAATTCGGTGGTGTGGCCGCCAAAGGGGCGCTGGTAAATCTTGCCCTCTTCGGTGCGCGAAAACGGCACACCGTAATGCTCCAGCTCATACACCGCCTTGGGGGCTTCGCGGGCAAGGTATTCCATCGCATCGGTATCGCCCAGCCAGTCAGACCCCTTTACCGTGTCATACATATGCCACTGCCAGTTATCGGGCCCCATGTTGGACAGGCTGGCCGCAATGCCGCCCTGTGCGGCCACGGTATGCGAGCGGGTCGGGAAAACCTTGGTCACACAGGCGGTGCGCAGGCCTTGTTCCGCCATTCCAAGTGTTGCGCGCAGGCCAGCACCGCCAGCCCCCACGACAACAACGTCATATTCATGCGTTTCATATTCGTAAGCGGTCATGGTCAGTCCTTCAGAGCGCGATGCGGATCAGGGCGAAAAGCCCGGTCGCGGTGATCGCGTAAGAGAGTGAAATGGCGAGGATAACGAGCGCCTTGCGAACGGAGCCCTGGGTGTAATCCTCAATCATCATGGTGGCGCCTTTGGCAAAGTGGCGCATGCCGACAAAGATCACCAGCCCGGTCAGAACAGCGGGGAAAGGCCGCGAGAAGGTGGCGAGCACTTGCTCATGCGTGCCGCCAAGGGCCGAGCCGAAGATATAAAGCCATGTCGGCACCATGAAGGCGAGGCCGACGGCCGAAACGGTCATATGCCAGTGATGTTCGGTGCCGGAATGAGCCGAGCCCTTGCCCATGGCGCGCTTGCGGTCGGTTAGGTAACGCATGGTTGCCCCCTTATTGCACAAGAATGATGGTGATGATGGTCAGCACAACCGACCCGATGATGACAGCCCAGCCCGTCTTTTCAGCCGTGGGAATGTCAAACCCTTTGCCTGCGTCCATGTAAAGGTGACGTAGCCCGGCGAGGTAGTGATACCAGATCGCCCAAAGTGAGCCGGTAAAGACCAGATCACCGAACCAAGAGGTGGCCACCGCGTTGGCGGTTGCAAAATGCTCGGGCGAGGTCGCCGCAGCCGCCAGCCACCAGACTGCCAGCAAGGTGCCAACAATCAGCCCATTGCCCGTGATGCGCGTCAAAATCGAGACGATCGCCGTAAGTGGCATGCGGTATATTTGTAAGTGGGGGGAAAGGGGGCGTTGCACCCGCTTTACTTCGGCCATTGTCTATCCCTCGTGGCTGTGCCCGGCGGGATCGGCCCGCGCTTAGGCTTTCTGCTTTGCCTATGAATACCGTATTTTTTGCCCGAGTCACGAGTGCTGACACAAATAAACACGGCTTTTCCAAGCTGCGCTTGCAGAAAGATGGGTAACGTGATCACACAGCCGCCAAGTGTGATCACAAAAGGCGCGCGTATCGCGGCGCAGATTGCCTGTCACTGTCAGCAGATTGCCTGTCACCGTCAGGGTAAATCGCCGTTTCTGCAAAGCCGGGTGCAGCCAGGGGCGGGTTTACACAGTGAGTCACGGAGCGTTGTGATCACAAATCATTCGCAATCGCCTGCCGTTCCAGAAAATCAACATATTCGGTGCAGATCGTTATGGTCGCGGTATTAGCGTCATAAAACGCGTTCTCTTCCCCACAAGCGGCAAGTTCCACCGTCACCGTATAAGGCAGGGTGTAGATCGCGTTCAGGTCATTGACCTCATCAGCCAAAAGCGCACCGACTTCGCTTGTTCGGTCGCCGCGGAACCGAATGCTATTGCCGGGCGTATCGGCCTCCAGCGGTTCCAGCACGCCGCCCCAGGACGCTGCGGCAAGCTCAAACTCCTCAACGCAGGTCGCGGCACGCTCTGCGGGCAGATCAAAATCATCAATGAGGGATGCGCGCGCCTCGGGGTTGGCACCGTAAAACAAGCAGACCTGATTGTAATAGCGTTGAATATCAAGGCCATGAACATCCCAATAGGCAGGATCTTCGGCTTCTTGGGCGGCAAGCACAAAGGACAGTGCGGTAAGCGCAAGGATAAATTCCGCCGAGTCCTCTTCCCACAGCGCATCCAGCAACACCACCGACAGAATATCGGCGGCATCTTCTTCGCGGCCCAGAACAGGGGCGTCGGTCAGGTGAATCACCGCATGGCCAAATTCGTGGTAAAGCGTCGAGATGATATTGGCTGCCACAAAATCCTGCGACTCATCGGCGCAAACGGGGGATGCAAGGAGGAAGGCAAACGCAAGGCTACGGATCATTTTTGTCTCTAAGCTCTTTGAGTGAGGGCCCTGCGGGCACAGATGGCCAGTTTGCCAGTTTTGCCCCGCAAAGCAAAGGGGCTGGTTCAGTCAGGCATTGCCCCGGCCGTGATCAGGGTTTGAATCAGGCGGTCATCCTTGCCGCTTTCGCGTGCGTAGAATACGGCGTTATGGCCATTGCTGTCACGCAAAGAGGCGTCAGCGCCCGCATTGACAAGGGCCTGCACCATGGCCGCGCCATCGGGGCTTTGGGTAGATCATAAGGGGGGTGCGGCCAAACGTATCAGGCAGATTGATGTCGGCCCCAGCGGCCAGCGCTGCAGGCAAGAACGCAGGGTCGGTCAGGATATGAATAAGGCCGATACCATCCGTGGTGCGGGTGTTGATATCGGCCCCATGGCGCTGCAACAACGCCAGCTTTGGTTCAAAGTCGGCGTGATCCAGCATATGGATCGCCGCGAACCCATCGGGGTCGCGGGCAGTGGCAAGGGTGGGCGTCTCCTCTAGGGCGGCTTGGACTGCGGCGGTCGGGCCAACGGCCACCAGTTCAAAGAACACCTCCAGGTCTTCCATTGCGATGTCAGCGGCACGAAGCGGTGACGCCAGCATCACGACGGCGAGAAGGCAAAGCAGCAGGCGCGTCATTTTATACTGGCATCAAGGCCCAATAATCGAGGTCCAGCAGTACAGAGGGGTCATATTTGCCGTCGTTGTCGCGCAGAACAAAGGGGGCGCTGCCATGTTTCACGGCAACCAGACGCAGGCGGATCGCACCAACACCCGGCGCGGCCGTCTCGGCCTTGTCCAGCACTTCAGACCAGGCGCGCAGGGTATCGCCGGCAAAACAGGGGTTGGCATGCGCGCCCGCATTCAGCGCCACGATCATCTGCGCGTTTGCCAGCCCATTAAAGGATAGGGCCCGCGCCAGGCTGATGATATGGCCACCATAGATCAAGCGGCGGCCGTCGTCGCGGTTGGTCGCATCGAAATGCACTTTGGCGGTATTTTGCCAAAGGCGCGTGGCCAGCATATGCTCTGCCTCTTCAATGGTGACGCCGTCGACATGGTCGATTTTCTCGCCAATCGCGTAATCGCCCCAGCGGTGGGGTTCACCCGCCAGTGTAAAGTCATAATCGCTGAAATCGAGGCCATCGGGGATGACCAGACGATCGGGGGTGACGACAGATGGCAAGTCAGGGACCACGGTTGTGGGTGCGGGTGTGTCCCGGTTCTTGCGAACCATGACCCAGCGGACGTAATCCAGCACGGCTTCCCCCCTTTGGTTCAGGCCGCGCGTGCGAACGTAGACCACACCTGATTTTCCATTGGAGTTTTGTTTGAGCCCGATAATCGTGCTTTCCGAGCGCAGCGTGTCGCCGGGGTAGACCGGGGCAAGCCAGCGCCCATCGGCATAGCCAAGATTGGCAATGGCATTAAGCGAGATATCGGGGACAGTTTTGCCGAAAACGGTATGGAAGGCGATAAGATCATCAAGCGGAGAACCTTCCAGCCCACAGGCACCGGCAAAATCATCCGAGGAATAAAGGGCGGTGCGGGCGGGATAAAGCGCATGATACAGCGCACGTTCGCCTTCGGCCACGGTGCGCGGAACGGCGTGTTGGATGGTTTCGCCCAAGGTGTAGTCTTCGAAAAAACGGCCGAGGTTGGTTTTCATGGCGGTGGTCCTTGGGAGGCGGAGGGCAGGAGGGGGGCAAAAATGCAGCCGGCGCAGGGGGGTAGCGGTGCGTAGTGCCGCACCGCTACGCGTGCTATTGCTGGCCCAGTTTGGTATCGGCGGTGTAAGTGCCGGGGGCATCCTTGATCACGGCCTGGCCGCAGCGCATCACGCCCTTGGCGGCATCCCACGCATAGGTGGGTGCGCCATACAGCTCCCACCCTTTGTTCAGCGCGTCGGTGACTTTGTGGCAAAAGGCCGAGGTGTCTTCTTCGGTCAGCAGGCGGTAAAGTTTCATGATCTATCCAAACGGGTTGTAGCCAAGCCAGATATGGATGGCAGCGGTGAGGGAAAAGGCAACCACTGTTGCAACAATGGCGGTGATTTCTTTTTTGACCGGCACGACATGGTAAGGGCCGGGAGGGGACACGCGGTTAAGTACGATCACCTCGGCCAATGCCCAGGCGAATAGCCCGCCGAACAGCAGGAATGACGGCGTATCGCCGTTGACCAGCAGATGCGCGATGGCAAAGACCTTGACGGCGGTCAGTTGCGGGTTGCGCACCCATTTGGTGACGCGGGTTTTCGCACCCGATGCGGCAAAAAGGTAAAAGGCGAAAAGCATCAAAAGGTTGTTGATGCCGGTCGTGGCCGGATGGCGGCCCCAGAAGAAGGTGCCTTCCGCCGTGCTATAGCCGAAATACATCAGCACAATGGCTACAACCGAGCCAAGCGCCACGATGATCTTGCCCTTGTCGCCAAAACGGGCGCGGTGCGCGGGGGCGATGCGTTTCCAGAAATGCGTGCCGGACCAGAGGAGAAGGCCGAGAAGAATAAGAAACATAAGGTGCCTTTGGGGTTAGGTCATTGCCGCGATGGCTGCAGCTTTTGCCAAAGTCGCCTCTGCGGTGACAATATGCAAGTTCTCTACGATTTTACCATCTACGACCGCCACGCCCTGACCAGCGGCTTTCGCTGCGGTGAAAGCCTCTATCTGGCGCTGGGCGAGGGTGATTTCGGCCTCAGTTGGGGCAAAGGCTGCGTTGGCGATAGCAAGCTGTGCAGGGTGGATCAGGGTTTTGCCGTCAAAGCCCATATCACGGCCCTGGTCACATTCGGCGCGCAAGCCGTCATCATCCTTGAAGGCGTTATAGACCCCGTCGATGATGGTCAGGTTATGCGCCTTTGCGGCCAGCAGGCACAGGCCAAGCCCCGCCTGCATCGGCAGACGGTCGGCGCGGAAACGGCTGTTGAGTTCCTTGGCCAGATCATTGGTGCCCATGACCATGCCGACAAGGCGTGGATGCGCGGCGATGGACGTGGCGTTCAGCATGCCAAGCGCTGTTTCCATCATCGCCCAAAGCGGGGTGTCGGGGATGAGGCTGGCCACGGCATCAAGGTCTTTGGGGGTGGAGACCTTGGGGATCAGCAGCGCGTCGATTTTTGCGCCGGTGAAAGCTGCGATATCATCGGCGCCCCATTCGGTATCCAGCCCGTTCACCCGCACGATTTTCGCACGGTTGCCATAGTCGGCCGTGGCCAGCGTCTCAATCAACAGCGCACGGGCGGCGGATTTTTCATCCGGGGCGACCGCATCTTCCAGATCAAAGATGATCGCATCGGCGGCAAGGGTTTGCGCCTTTTCCAGCGCGCGGGTTTTTGAGCCGGGGATGTAAAGCGCAGAGCGGTAGGGGCGAATGGGGGGCATGATTCTCTCACAGGCAATTTTGTTGCGTCATGGGGTATGATTTTGGCACTATCTTCAACCCTAAATGCGCCGCGGTGCAGCATGGTGGGGCGGGGGATTAACCCTTTTTGCGTATTTCAGGCGCAGAGTTTTGGCAAGATATGGATGATTTTTCGCTCTGGGTCGTTGCCTTGATCCAAGCCAAACAGAAAGGTTCAGCGATGAAAGAGAAACTGTTTGCCCTGTCTTTGGGATTTGGTGCGCTGATCCTTGTGACACAGGCGCATGCGCAAACCCCGACTCTAACCGCGCTGCAATGCGGCCCACGCGGTGCCGTGATGGAACAGCTTGCAGATCGGTTTGGCGAAACGCGGCGGGCTATGGGCCTTGCTGCCAATAATATGGTGATGGAGATATTTGCATCCGATACTTCGCAAAGCTGGTCGATTACGGTGACGACGGCGCAGGGGCAAACCTGTCTGGTTGCCTCGGGGCAGGGGTTTGAGGCGATGAAAGATGCATTCCCCGCTAAGGGTGAGCCGGTGTAAGCAAGGGAATAACCGCAACCCACAGCATCCGCAAAGACAGCAGCAAAAGCGCCCATAGCACCAAAGTATAGAACAGCTTTTCGGGCAGGAGCCGCACCAGCCGCACCCCGGCGAACACCGCAAGCGTTGCGGGCGCAAACAGCCAGGCCGCGATTGGCAAGCTGTCAAGGGACAAGATGCCGATAGACCAATAGGCGGGCAGTTTGACGGCATTCACCCAGGTAAACAGGATGGTTGAGGTGCCGGCAAATACCATCTTGGGCAGGCGCAGCGGCAGGGTGTAAATCTGGAATGGCGGGCCGCCGGCATGGCTGAGAAAGCTGGTGAACCCGGCGGTCGCGCCCCAAAACAGGCCCGGCGCGATGCGCGCCTCTTGCGCGCCCGCTTTTGCCCCCCACCCCAGTAGACGACTGGCGGCAAAGCTGCTGCCCAATGCCCCGATCATGCCACCGACCAACTGTTCTGAAATCAGGTTCACGGTGGCCCAGCCCAGCCCGATGCCAAGCGCGGTGGCGGGAAACATGATTTTCAAGATGCGCAGGTCATAGTCACGCCGATAGGCCCAGACGCCGAACCAATCGGATACGATATAGATCGGCAGCAACAGCCCCGCAGCCTGCAACGGTGGCATCACCAGCGACAGAATCGGAACCGACATCATCGCCACTACGGGCAAACCGCCCTTGGACAGGCCGACCGCGATTGAGGCAATCACGGCCGCGATCCAAAATGCTGTGCCGTCCATTTCGCTCTCCCTCATCTGTCTTGTGGCAGCTTTCTTGCCGCTTTAGCGCAAACATCCTGTCTCGAACAGGGCGGGTGGCTATGCCGCATCGCAGCGCCCTTGCGCAATTCCCGCCAAGGGTCTAGGCATCCCCCATCAAACAACCCGACCCGGAGATTGAAATCATGGCCAGACCCAAGATTGCACTTATCGGCGCGGGGCAGATTGGCGGAACGCTCGCCCATCTCGCCGCGATCAAGGAACTGGGCGATATCGTCCTGTTCGATATTGCCGAAGGCACCCCCCAAGGCAAAGCGCTGGATATCGCGCAATCGGGCCCGTCCGAGGGCTTTGACGCCGTGATGAAAGGCGCCAATGACTATGCCGATATCGCAGGCGCCGATGTCTGCATCGTGACCGCAGGCGTTGCCCGCAAACCGGGGATGAGCCGCGATGACCTGCTGGGCATCAACCTGAAGGTGATGAAATCCGTCGGTGAAGGCATTGCCAAACATGCGCCGAATGCGTTTGTGATCTGCATCACCAACCCGCTTGACGCGATGGTATGGGCGCTGCGCGAGTTTTCGGGCCTGCCGCATAACAAGGTTGTGGGCATGGCTGGCGTATTGGATAGCGCCCGTTTCCGCCATTTCCTGTCGGTGGAATTCAACTGTTCCATGCGCGATGTGACCGCGTTTGTGTTGGGCGGCCACGGCGACACCATGGTGCCTCTGGCGCGCTATTCGACCGTTGGCGGCATCCCGCTGCCTGATCTGGTCGAAATGGGCTGGACCACGCAAGACAAGCTGGATGCGATCATCCAGCGCACCCGCGACGGTGGCGCTGAAATCGTTGGCCTGCTGAAAACCGGTTCGGCATTTTATGCACCGGCGACCTCTGCCATTGAAATGGCCGAAGCCTATCTGAAGGACCAAAAGCGTTTGCTGCCTTGCGCGGCCTATTGCGATGGTGAGCTGGGCGTGAAGGGCATGTATGTTGGCGTACCGACCATCATCGGCGCTGGCGGAATTGAGCGGATTGCCAATATCAAGATGAACCCGGCAGAGCAGGCGATGTTCGACAAGTCGGTTGATGCCGTAAAGGGCCTTGTGGCCGCCTGCAAAGAGATTGACCCGTCACTGGCCTGATCCGCCTTTGACGCCAGAACCATGGGGGCATCCGTTGGGGTGCCCCTTTTTCATTGCGCGCCTTTTCGATTGCCCCCCTTTACCATTGTGCGGCGGGCCGGCTTTTGCCACTCTTGCCCGAAATGGAGCAAAAGATGTGGTTTCAAGACCTGACAGGATTGACGCGGGATGATCCGGTAGCGGTGCGGGGCGCTGTTTCGGTAGAGGGCGACTGGCTCACCTCGGCCGCCAATGGGCGGCGCATGCGGGCCGGGCGGTTGACACTGCCGAGCCTTGCCGAACTGCGGGCGCTGCCTGTGGAGACTTCTGGGCGGGGTGAAAGCCAGTTGCGTGAGGTGGTGGGGGATGTGCGGGCGCTGCATGCCGACCCGGCGCATGCGGGGGCGGTATTTCAGGTGGCCTCGCAATTCAATTTGCTGGAAATGCCCGGACCGGATGTGGGGCCCGAGGATGGGATTGCGGGCTATGCCTATGATCGCACTCAGGGCCCGGCCTGCGCAATGGCCTGCGGCGCGGGAACGCTGTATCGCAATTATCTGATGCCGATGGGCAAACAGCAGGGCCAATCCGCGCTGGCGCAGGTGGATTGTCTGGCCGGACTGGGTGCTGCCTTGGGCAATGACGCGGGGCGGTTGTGGCGAATGAAAAATGGCTATGCACTGCCTACGGCAACGGGTTTGGCCAAGGTTTGTGCCAAGATTGACGCGCTGGGCACGGCAGAGCGTGAGGCGCTGAAAGGGCTGTTGCGCATCGGGGTACAGGCCGAAACGGAGGTCACGCTGAAAGGCGCCGGGCATCTGGTGACACAAGCCTATTGCAGCGCGCTGCCGATAGCCTATTCCGGTCTGCCCGCAGCTGCGTGGCAGGGCTTTGCGCGGCTTGTGTTGGAGGCAAGCTATGAGGCGTGTTTTCGGGTTGCTGCGCAGAATGCGCCCGGTAAACCACTGTTTCTGACCTTTATTGGGGGGGGCGCGTTTGGCAATCCGAGGCCCTGGATTTTGGATGCTTTGGCCAAGGGCTTTGCCGCAACGCGCGGCGCCGGGATTGACGCGGTTTTGGTCAGCTATAGCCGGGCCGGGGGGGCTGCGGATTGGCTTAGGGACATAAATTCCGGGGGGAATCCAAGCGCGGAGTAGCGAAACCGCGCCGGTTTTGACCTATCGAATCATAACGAAGTTTTAAGGCCGACAGCTTTGTGATCACAGCCTTGAAGGGTGTGATCACAAATGTCAGAATTATTCCTCAAAAGGTGATTTTTCAAGAAATGCCATTTGAAATTGCCTGTTTCTATGGCATTACAGGGCAAATTCCTTACCGATGGGACAGTCGATGAACATTCACGAATACCAAGCCAAAGCCCTGTTGCGCAGTTATGGGGCGCCTGTGTCCGATGGTCGCGTTGTCCTGCGTGCGGAAGAGGCGAAGACGGCAGCGGGCGAAATGGATGGCCCGCTTTGGGTGGTCAAGGCCCAAATTCACGCTGGCGGCCGCGGCAAGGGCCATTTCAAAGAGGCGCAGGCCGGGGAAAAGGGCGGTGTGCGGCTGGCGAAATCAGTAGGTGAGGCGGCCGAGATGGCCAAGCAAATGCTGGGCCGTACCCTTGTCACACATCAGACCGGGCCGGCTGGCAAGCAGGTGAACCGGATTTATATCGAAGATGGCTCTGACATCGCGCGCGAATTGTACCTTGCGCTGTTGGTGGATCGTCAGTCCAGCCGCGTCTCCTTTGTCGCCTCGACCGAGGGCGGGATGGATATTGAGGAGGTCGCAGCCAATACACCCGAAAAGATCGTGTCCTTTTCGGTCGATCCTGCCTCGGGTCTGTCCGATTTCCATGGCCGCCGCGTTGCCTTTGCGCTGGGTCTGACCGGCGGGCAGGTAAAACAATGCGTGGGCCTGATCAAGATCTTGTATAAAGCCTTCATCGAGAAGGATATGGAGATGCTGGAGATCAACCCCTTGATCGTGACGCCCGATGGCAACCTGAAATGCCTCGATGCCAAGATGAGCTTTGACGGTAACGCGATGTATCGCCACCCCGATATTGCCAGCCTGCGCGATGAAACCGAGGAAGACCCAAAGGAATTGGCGGCCTCCAAGTTCGATCTGAACTATATCGCACTAGAGGGTGAGATTGGCTGCATGGTCAATGGTGCGGGCCTTGCGATGGCGACGATGGATATCATCAAGCTTTACGGCGCCGAGCCTGCGAACTTTTTGGATGTTGGCGGTGGGGCCACGCGCGAGAAGGTGACCGAGGCGTTCAAGATCATCACCTCGGACCCGAATGTGAAGGGGATCCTTGTCAACATCTTCGGCGGTATCATGCGCTGCGATGTGATTGCCGAAGGTGTGGTGGCTGCGGTCAAGGAAGTCGGGCTGAAGGTGCCGCTGGTCGTGCGTCTGGAAGGCACCAATGTTGAAGAGGGCAAGGCCATCATCAACAATTCCGGCCTGAATGTGATCGCCGCCGAAAACCTGAAAGACGGCGCGCAAAAGATTGTAAAGGCGGTCAAGGGGTGACCCCCGCGCGCCACAAAAAGCCGGCGGGCCCATGGCCAAATGATAAGCCCGCAAAACGGCCAAAGGCCTGCGGATAACGTCAACAGTGATGAATGGGTGGGGAATGAAGAAAATTGTAATTGGATCATTGGCTTCATTGATGCTTGCAGCCTGCGGAGGCCCGGTGGTCCATGGGCAAACCGGCAGCGATGGCAACCCAGAGGCTGTTTGCAACCAGCAATCCGATTGGGCGCGCAGCGGCAAGGTCGGTGGTGAGGATATTTATATCACCTGTCCCGGAAACGCCCGCCCTGCCTACTGATAATCGGCACCGCTTGGTGCTTACATGACTGCATAAGGAGGCCCGAATGGCCGTACTCGTCAACAACAATACCCGCGTTATCTGTCAGGGCTTTACGGGAAGCCAAGGGACATTCCATTCCGAACAAGCAATTGCTTACGGGACGAAGATGGTCGGCGGCGTGACCCCCGGCAAGGGCGGCACCACGCATCTGGACCTGCCCGTGTATAATTCCGTGCATGAGGCGCGGGCTGCCACGCAGGCCAATGCGTCGGTGATTTATGTACCGCCACCCTTTGCCGCTGACAGCATCCTTGAGGCGATCGACGCCGAGATGGAGCTGATCGTTTGCATCACCGAAGGTATCCCGGTGCTGGACATGATGCGGGTCAAGCGCGCGCTGGAAGGCACAAAAAGCCGTCTGATCGGGCCAAACTGCCCCGGCGTCATCACCCCGGGCGAGTGCAAGATCGGCATCATGCCGGGCCATATTCATCGCCGCGGCTCGGTTGGTGTTGTGTCGCGCTCTGGTACGCTGACCTATGAAGCGGTGAAGCAGACCACAGATCTTGGCCTTGGCCAATCCTCGGCGGTAGGTATTGGCGGCGACCCGATCAAAGGGTCTGAACATATCGACATCCTGGAAATGTTCCTGGCCGACCCCGAAACCCAGTCGATCATCATGATCGGCGAGATTGGCGGCAGCGCCGAAGAAGAAGCGGCGCAGTTTTTGGCGGATGAGCGTAAAGCGGGCCGTTGGAAACCGACTGCCGGCTTTATCGCGGGGCGTACTGCCCCCCCCGGCCGCCGTATGGGCCATGCCGGCGCGATTGTTGCCGGTGGCAAGGGCGACGCGGAAAGCAAGATCGAAGCGATGAAGGCGGCCGGTATTGTCGTTGCCGAAAGCCCTGCCCATCTGGGTGAGGCCGTTATGGCTGCGATCAAGGCGTAAAAAAACAAGGGCGGGGGAAACTCCGTCTTTTCACCCATTCAGGAGCGGTGGGGGTTTTCCCTGCCTAGATCCGGCCCCAACCTTAGATGAGGTCCAGCAATGACCGAACACTCCCCTAACTCTCAGTTTCGCGCGCAAGATTTCCTTGATGGCGCCAATGCCGAATACATCGACCAGATGGCGGCAAAACATGCGGCGAATCCTGCGTCGGTCGATGCAAGCTGGGCCGCGTTCTTTGCAGGGCTGAACGAGTCGGCCCAGGTGGTGGGGGCCGCTGCGGCGGGTCCAAGCTGGGCACGGGCCGATTGGCCACCGATGCCGACCGATGATCTGACGGCTGCGCTGACTGGCGAATGGCCGGTGATGCCATCGAAAGAGGGCAAGGCGGCCGGAGACAAGATTGTCGCCAAAGCGGCCGAGGCCGGGGTGTCGCTGTCGGATGTGCAGGTGCAACGCGCGGTATTGGATAGCATCCGTGCCTTGATGATCATCCGCGCCTACCGTATCCGGGGGCATCTGGCCGCCGATCTTGACCCGCTGAACATGCGTGATGAGACCAACCACCCGGAACTTGACCCGAAATCCTACGGTTTCACCGATCAAGACATGGATCGTCCGATCTTCATCGACAATGTGTTGGGCCTGCAAATGGCCTCGATGCGGCAGATCATTGATATTGTCAGGCGAACCTATTGCGGCACATTCGCGCTGCAATATATGCATATTTCAGATGCCGAGCAGGCAGCCTGGCTGAAAGAGCGGATTGAGGGCTACGGCAAGGAAATCGCCTTTACCCGTGAAGGCCGCAAAGCCATTTTGAACAAGCTGGTCGAGGCCGAGGGGTTTGAGAAATTCCTGCATGTGAAATACATGGGGACAAAGCGCTTTGGGCTTGATGGCGGCGAAAGCCTGATTCCGGCGATGGAGCAGATCATCAAGCGCGGCGGCGCGCTGGGGGTGCAGGATGTTGTGATCGGCATGCCGCACCGGGGCCGGCTGAGCGTGCTGGCCAATGTGATGCAAAAGCCGTATCGCGCGATTTTCAACGAATTTCAGGGCGGCAGTTTCAAGCCCGAAGACGTGGATGGTTCGGGTGATGTGAAATACCACCTTGGCGCCTCTTCGGATCGCGATTTTGATGGCAATGTTGTTCACCTGTCGCTGACCGCCAACCCAAGCCACCTGGAGGCGGTGAACCCGGTGGTTCTGGGCAAGGTGCGGGCCAAGCAAGACCAGTTGAACGACCCGAACCGTGAAAAGGTTCTGCCGATCTTGCTGCATGGTGACGCGGCCTTTGCGGGTCAGGGCGTTGTGGCAGAGTGTTTTGGCCTGTCGGGGCTGCGCGGGCATCGCACCGGCGGCACCATTCATATCGTGGTGAACAACCAGATCGGCTTTACCACCGCGCCGTCATTCAGCCGGTCTTCGCCCTATCCCACCGATATCGCATTGATGGTCGAAGCCCCGATTTTCCACGTCAACGGCGATGACCCCGAAGCTGTGGTACATGCGGCGCGCGTGGCAACCGAGTTCCGCCAGAAGTTCCACAAGGATGTGGTTCTGGACATCTTCTGCTATCGCCGCTTTGGGCATAACGAAGGCGATGAGCCGATGTTCACCAACCCGGCGATGTATACCGAGATCAAAAAGCACAAGACCACGCTGTCGCTTTATACCGAACGGCTGGTCAAGGACGGGTTGATCCCGGAAGGCGAGATCGAGGATATGAAGGCCGCGTTCCAGGCGCATCTGAACACGGAATTCGATGCGGGCAAGGATTACAAGCCGAACAAGGCCGATTGGCTGGACGGCCGCTGGAAAAACCTGTCGCGTGAAGGCGAGGATTACGAGGCCGGAAAAACCTCGATCTCGGCTGAGACCATGGCCGAGGTGGGCGCAGGCCTGACCCGCGTGCCGGATGGGTTTGACCTGCATAAAACCGTTGGCCGCCAGTTGGAGGCCAAGAAAAAGATGTTTGCCGAAGGCAAGGGCTTTGACTGGGCGACCGCCGAGGCGCTGGCCTTTGGCTCGCTGGTGACCGAAGGGTTTCCGGTGCGCCTGTCGGGGCAGGATTGTACCCGTGGCACCTTCAGCCAGCGCCATTCGGCCTTTGTCGATCAAAGCACCGAAGAACGGTATTACCCGCTGAACCACATCAAACCGGGTCAGGCGCGGTATGAGGTGATTGACAGCATGCTGTCGGAATATGCGGTGTTGGGCTTTGAATATGGCTATTCGCTGTCCGAACCCAACGCGCTGACAATGTGGGAGGCGCAGTTCGGCGATTTTGCCAATGGCGCGCAGATCATGTTTGATCAGTTCATTTCCTCGGGCGAAAGCAAGTGGTTGCGGATGTCGGGCCTCGTCTGCCTGATGCCACATGGCTATGAGGGGCAGGGGCCGGAACATTCCAGCGCCCGGCCGGAACGCTTCTTGCAGCAATCGGCGAATGATAACTGGATCGTGGCGAATTGCTCTACCCCCGCCAATTATTTCCACATCCTGCGCCGTCAGCTTCATCGTAATTTCCGCAAACCATTGATGTTGATGACGCCGAAATCCTTGCTGCGCCACCCGATGTGCATCTCGAATGCGGATGATTTCACCACCGGTTCCGCCTTTCACCGCGTGCTGTGGGATGATGCGCAAAAGGGCCATTCCGACCTGACGCTGAAAGAGGACGCCAAGATCAAGCGCGTCGTGCTGTGTTCCGGCAAGGTGTATTTTGATCTGCTGGCCGCGCGGGATGAGCAGGGCTTGGATGACGTCTATCTGCTGCGGTTGGAACAGTTTTATCCCTTCCCGGCGATGTCGATGGTCAGAGAACTGGATCGGTTCAAAGAGGCCGAGATTATCTGGTGCCAGGAAGAGCCAAAGAACCAAGGCTATTGGAGCTTTATCGAGCCGAATATCGAATGGGTTCTGGGCCGGATCAAAGCCAAATCCAGCCGTCCGCGCTATGCGGGGCGTGCGGCCTCGGCCTCGCCTGCAACCGGCTTGGCAAGCCGCCACAAAGCCGAGCAAGAGGCGCTGATCGTTGATGCGCTGACGGGGGGCTAGGGGCGCATGGCAACCGAAATACGGGTTCCCACGCTGGGCGAAAGCGTCACCGAGGCGACCGTTGCCACCTGGTATAAAAAGCTGGGGGATACGGTCGCGGTCGATGAAATGCTGTGCGAGTTGGAAACCGACAAAGTCACCGTTGAGGTGCCAAGCCCGGTGGCTGGCACCCTGATAGAGATTGTCGCCGCCGAGGGCCAGACCGTGGGCGTTGCCGCGCTCTTGGCCCAGATCGGGGCGCAATCTGAAAATACCGGGGCTGCTAGCCCGAAAACCAATGACAAAATAGTCGCGGCCGAGGCCAGCGCGAAAGAGGGTAAAATGACTGATGTAAATGTGCCGACCCTTGGCGAATCCGTATCCGAAGCCACTGTTTCCACCTGGTTCAAGAAGGTGGGTGATACGGTTGCACAAGATGAAATGCTGTGCGAGCTGGAAACCGACAAGGTGTCGGTTGAGGTGCCAAGCCCGGTTTCAGGGGTGTTGACCGAGATTATCGCCGCCGAAGGCGAAACCGTTTCCGCCAATGCCAAGCTGGCGGTAATCGCCGAAGGCGAGGCCGCGCCAAAGCCCATCGACGCCGGCCCCGAAGAGGTGAAGCCGCGCAAAGCCGAAGATACCATCAAGGCCAAGGACGTCGAAGATGCGCCTTCGGCCAGGAAAGCCATGGCTGAGGCGGGGCTCAGCCGCGATCAGGTTCAGGGCTCGGGCCGCGATGGCCGCGTGATGAAGGAAGACGTGGCCAAGGCCGCCACCGCCCCGGTCGTAGCCCCAGCCCCCGCAGCCCCGCGGGCGCCCGCGACGGCCAGTGACGCCAGCCGCGAAGAACGGGTGAAGATGACCAAACTGCGCCAGACCATCGCGCGCCGGTTGAAAGAAAGCCAGAACACCGCCGCAATGCTGACCACCTATAATGAGGTGGACATGTCTGCGGTGATGGCGCTTCGCAACCAGTACAAGGATGAGTTTGAAAAGAAACACAAGGTCCGTCTTGGCTTTATGTCTTTCTTTACAAAGGCTTGCTGCCATGCGCTGAAAGAAGTGCCAGAGGTGAACGCCGAGATTGACGGCACCGATGTAGTCTATAAGAACTACGTCCATATGGGCGTTGCGGCAGGCACGCCTGCGGGTCTTGTGGTGCCTGTAATCCGTGACGCGGATAGCATGTCCTTTGCCGAGATCGAAAAAGCGATTGCCGAAAAGGGCCTGCGCGCCCGCGATGGCAAGCTGTCAATGGCCGAGATGCAGGGCGGCACCTTTACCATTTCCAACGGCGGGGTTTACGGCTCGCTCATGTCCTCGCCCATTCTGAACCCGCCGCAATCGGGGATTTTGGGCATGCATAAAATCCAGGATCGCCCGGTCGTGGTGAAAGGCGAAATCGTCATCCGCCCGATGATGTATCTGGCGCTAAGCTATGACCACCGGATCGTGGACGGCAAAGGGGCTGTGACGTTCTTGGTGCGCGTGAAAGAGGCGCTGGAAGACCCACGGCGGTTGCTGATGGATTTGTGAGGGTGGCGGGAAATCCCGCCACTATTTGACGTGAAAGGGTTGGTTACGGTGTTTGGCATTTTTAGGGGTGCAGGAATTCAATTGAGAAAGGCGGAGGCAGCCTCTGCACTCGAGAATCTGATAAAGATGCAAGTAGCGGTCGGAAATCTTGAGGGCAATCCATCGCAAATGGCAAACTCTATGATTTCTGAAACTTGGGCGCAATCTAAGAAGCATGTCGATTGGCGGAAGACTGAGCGGCCGCACAAAGTGGCTCTTGTCGCTTTGGCCCTTGCAGAGCGCATCGAGAAGTCTGGCGAAAATGATTTTTCGACACTTGGCTATGGGATTGCACTGGGTACGGTTCTTAATACGGCCTACAGAAATCGAGACAGCTTTAATTTCTCTCGCCTAGATGATTTAATGCTCTCCAAAGCAGCAAACACTCAAACAAAGGAAGTAGAGAAATTGGCAGGCCGTCCCATTGTGGAGGAACTGAAATCAATTTTAGCAGCCGACAAAGGTGGAAATCATGAAAGCTAGATGCACGATTAGTTTGGTCAACTGGCGTGTTCTCCGGTGACCCCAGAACTCACCACCCTTGCCCTCGCGGCGCTGCTGCAAGCGGTCCAGTTCATCCTCTTCGCTGTTCCGGCAAACCGCGAGCTTGGCACCGGCTACACCTCCTCGGCGCGTGATCGCCCGCCCAGCCGCCCGCTGTCGGACCGCACAGGGCGCTTGCAGCGCGCGATGAACAACCATTTTGAGGGGCTGATCCTGTTCACCATCGCCGTGGTCGTCGTCACGCTTGGCGGCCAATCCACCGGCTTCACCGCCGCTTGCGCCTGGACCTATCTTGCCGCCCGCGTCTTGTTCATTCCCGCCTATGCCTATGGCTGGCGCCCTTGGCGTTCCGCGATTTGGGGCGTAGGCTTCTTTGCGACACTGGCGATGATCGTCGCAGCCCTCGTGTAATTCATCTGTTCAAAAATATCCTCGGGGCTCCGGGGGCAGGCAGCCCCCGGCTCTGAGTTCAAAAAAGGAGCCTACCCATGGCAAGTTTTGACGTCATCATCATCGGCGCTGGCCCCGGCGGCTATGTTTGTGCCATCCGCTGCGCGCAACTTGGCCTGAAAGTGGCCGTGGTTGAAGGCCGCGAAACGCTGGGCGGCACCTGCCTGAACGTCGGTTGCATCCCCTCCAAGGCGCTGCTGCACGCAACCCATTCCCTGCATGAGGCAGAGCATAATTTTGCCAAAATGGGCCTGAAGGGCAAAAGCCCGTCGGTCGATTGGGACCAGATGAAAGCCTATAAGCAGGATGTGGTTGACGGCAACACCAAGGGCATCGAATTTCTGTTCAAAAAGAACAAGATAACATGGCTGAAAGGCTGGGCAACCATCCCCGCGGCAGGTCAGGTCAAGGTCGGCGATGAGCTGCATGAGGCCAAGAATATCGTCATCGCCACCGGGTCAGAGCCGTCGACGCTGCCGGGGGTTGAGGTTGATGAAAAAACCGTTGTCACCTCCACCGGCGCGCTGGTGTTGAACAAGATCCCGAAAGCGCTGGTGGTGATTGGCGCGGGCGTGATCGGGCTTGAAATGGGCTCGGTCTATGCGCGGCTGGGGTCAGAGGTGACGGTTGTGGAATATCTGGACGCGATCACGCCGGGGATGGACGCCGAAGTGGCCAAGACCTTTCAGCGTATTCTTGGCAAACAAGGCATGAAGTTTATTATGGGGGCCGCCGTTCAGGGCGTGACCACCAAGGGCGGCAAGGCCAAGGTCACCTATAAACTGCGCAAAAACGATACCGAGGCGACACTTGACGCCGATTGCGTTCTGGTCGCCACGGGCCGCAAGCCCTATGTCGATGGCTTGGGGCTGGAGGCGTTGGGCGTTGCGATGGAACAGCGCGGGCAGATCAAAACCGACCATTTCGCTACCAATATCAAGGGGCTCTATGCCATTGGTGATGCGATTGTTGGCCCGATGCTGGCGCATAAGGCCGAAGATGAGGGCATGGCGCTGGCCGAAATTCTGGCGGGCAAATCGGGCCATGTGAATTATGATGTGATCCCCGGCGTGGTCTATACGACGCCAGAAGTGGCAAGCGTCGGCAAGACCGAAGAGCAGCTGAAAGAGGCGGGGCGCGCCTATAAGGTCGGCAAGTTCTCCTTTATGGGCAACGCGCGGGCCAAGGCGATTTTCCAGGCGGAAGGTTTTGTGAAAATCCTTGCCGATAAGGAAACCGACCGGATTTTGGGCGCGCATATCATCGGGCCGATGGCGGGTGATTTGATCCATGAGGTATGCGTCGCGATGGAATTTGGCGCATCGGCACAGGATTTGGCGCTGACTTGCCACGCCCACCCAACCTATAGCGAGGCGGTGCGTGAGGCCGCCCTTGCCTGCGGTGATGGTGCCATCCACGCCTGAGGGCGGTTTTTACGGACAGATCTGAGCCTTTGGCTGAGGTAATTTTCCAAAGATGAAAAGGGGCGCCAGGTTGTGTGGCGCCCCTTTCTTTAGCTGATTATTCGGCGGCAACCGGCGCCTGATCCACCATCACCACGATATCCATCATGATCCGGTTCAGCTCAAAATCCTTGGGCGTATAAACGGCGGCAACACCCGCCGCGCGCAGTTTGGCGGCATCGTCTTCGGGGATGATGCCGCCGACGACCAGCGGAATATCCGCCAGACCATTGGCGCGCATCAGCTCCAGCGTTTCCGTGATCAGCGGCATGTGAGAGCCGGACAGAATTGACAGGCCGACCACATGGGCCTTTTGTTCAATCGCCGCATCCACGATTTCGGAGGGGGTCAGGCGGATTCCCTCATAGTGAATATCCATGCCGCAATCGCGCGCGCGGGCAGCGATTTGCTCGGCGCCGTTTGAATGGCCGTCAAGCCCCGGTTTTCCAACCAGAAATTTCAACTGCCGTCCAAGCTTTGCGGAAACCGCCTGCACGGCTTCACGGATCGGCTCCAGCCCCTCGGTGCGGTTTGAAGGGTTGCGAGAAACGCCCGTGGGCGCGCGGTATTCGCCAAAGGCGGCGCGGATTGTCGCGCCCCACTCGCCGGTTGTCACCCCTGCTTTTGCACAGATAATAGACGGGGGCATGATGTTGGCGCCACTCTGCGCGGCGCTGCGCAGCGCGATGAGTGCGGCCTCAATGGCCGCCGAATTGCGGGCCGCCTTCCAAGCGGTCAAACGTTGAATTTGATCGGCTTCCGCTGCGGGGTCGGCAACCATGATCGCGCCGTCACCAGCAGTCAGCGGGCTTGGCGTGGTTTCAATCCAGCGATTCACCCCGACGACCGTCGTTTCGCCGGACTCGATGCGCGCGATGCGTTCGGCGTTTGCTTCGACCAGACGGCCTTTCATATAGTCAATCGCGGCCACGGCGCCCCCCATCGCGTCGATCTGCGCCAACTCCTCACGTGCACCTTGCTTTAACGCATTGACCTTACGGTCAACCGCAGGGTTGCCATCAAAGAGGTCGTCATATTCCAGCAAATCGGATTCATAGGCCAGAATCTGCTGCATCCGCAGTGACCATTGCTGATCCCATGGGCGCGGCAGGCCAAGCGCCTCGTTCCAGGCGGGCAGTTGCACGGCACGGGCGCGGGCATTTTTCGACAGGGTTACTGCCAGAGACTCGATCAGAATCCGGTAAACGTTGTTTTCCGGCTGTTGCTCCGTCAGGCCAAGTGAGTTTACCTGCACCCCATAGCGGAAGCGACGGAATTTCGGGTCTTGCACGCCGTAACGCTCCAGACAAATCTCATCCCACAAATCCACAAAGGCGCGCATTTTGCACATTTCTGTCACAAAACGGATGCCTGCATTGACGAAAAAGGAAATTCTTCCGACCATGTCGGGGAAGTCTTTGGCTGGTACTTTGCCCTTCAGATCATCCAGCACAGCGCAGGCGGTTGCCAAGGCGAAGGCCAGTTCTTGCTCTGGCGTGGCGCCGGCCTCTTGCAGATGATAGGAACACACATTCATCGGGTTCCATTTTGGCAGGTTTTTTTGGGTATAGGCCGCGACATCGGTAATCATGCGCAGGCTGGGCGCCGGCGGGCAGATATAGGTGCCGCGGCTCAGGTATTCTTTGATGATATCATTCTGCACAGTTCCATTTAGTGCAGCAATATCAGCGCCTTGTTCTTCAGCGGCGGCAATGTAAAGGGCCAACAGCCACGGCGCTGTGGCGTTGATCGTCATTGATGTGTTCATCTGTTCAAGCGGAATATCGGCAAAAAGGGCCCGCATATCGCCAAGATGGCATATCGGAACGCCCACCTTGCCGACCTCTCCGCGTGCCAGTTCGTGGTCGCTGTCATAGCCGGTTTGCGTCGGCAGGTCGAAGGCCACCGACAGCCCGGTCTGGCCCTTTGCAAGGTTGCCACGATACAAGGCATTTGAGGCGGATGCCGTGGAATGGCCCGCATAGGTGCGAAACAGCCAAGGCTTGTCTTTGACTGGAACTGGGGCAGGAACTGCAGCTGCGGATTGGGCGGTCATGGCGGGCTTCCTTGGTACGGGGCGCGCGTGAAAGGTGTCGCGCAATTTTATTACGTTAGCGGATTGATAATCGACACTTTATGCCCATGTCAATTCGCTGCGATGCAGCGCTTTGAAATTTGCAGTTGCGGCATTGAAAGTAAAGATCTTCCTTCGCGCAAAGGGAAAATAGCCGCGAACAGGAGCCGCGGCTTGCCCATCCGTGCCGCGCGGTTTGTCATGTCCAACCGCATCAGGGCTCTGCTTTGGTTATTGATTTTGGAGTTAGGGTGCGGCGCGATCATCTTTGTCTTGCATTTTCTATGCCCCTTGATGCACCGGTTTTTTTTCGCAGGCGGGCAGGGCGGGGGCCTTGCCGTTTGGCGATGCAACAGAAGTTGCGCAGAATGGTCTAGGCCACTGATTGAGTGTGGGAGTGTGACCGCGGGCGCGGGCCAGATGCAGCTGGTCGGCCGGGGCCATGCCCTCATCTGGCTTTACCAGTGCCAGTTTTGCAAGCCTTGGGCTGACAAGACGGGGATGCCGCAACGCGGCAGACATAAAATTACAAAAACTGCATCCGCATCTATTGCAAAGTTGCGTAAATCGCCGTATCCCTCGTCTCAACGCCGGCGTAATTCTGCGTTGCGGCATGGATGAACAGGAACAGGAGGCCCGCATGGCTCTGGATACGCAGCTTGATGTCGTTGCCTATGAGGCACCAAAAAAGGACCTTTACGAGATCGGTGAAATGCCGCCGCTGGGCTATGTACCACCGCAGATGTTTGCTTGGACCATTCGCCGTGAACGCCATGGCGAGCCTGATACGGCGATGTTGGTCGAAGTGGTGGATACGCCAAAAATCGACAGCAATGAGGTGCTGGTTCTGGTTATGGCGGCGGGCGTGAATTACAATGGCGTTTGGGCCGCTTTGGGCCTGCCGATCAGCCCGTTTGATGGCCATAAACAACCCTATCACATCGCCGGTTCAGATGCGGCGGGTATCGTTTGGGCTGTGGGTGACAAGGTACGGCGCTGGAAGGTTGGCGATGAGGTGGTGATCCATTGCAACCAAGACGACGGTGATGATGAGGAATGCAACGGCGGTGACCCGATGTTTTCCACCAGCCAGCGGATCTGGGGCTATGAGACGCCGGACGGATCGTTTGCGCAGTTCACCAATGTCCAGGCGCAGCAGTTGATGCCGCGCCCCAAACACCTGACATGGGAAGAATTGGCCTGCTACACGCTGACATTGGCCACCGCTTACAGGATGCTGTTCGGGCATGAACCCCATGACCTGAAGCCGGGGCAAAACGTGCTGGTCTGGGGCGCGTCGGGGGGCCTTGGCTCTTACGCGATCCAATTGATCAATGCGGCAGGCGCCAATGCGATTGGCGTGATTTCCGAAGAGGACAAGCGCGAATTTGTGATGGGGCTGGGCGCGAAAGGCGTGATCAACCGCAAGGAATTCAAATGCTGGGGCCAGTTGCCCACGGTTAACACCCCGGAATACAAAGAATGGTTCACCGAGGCGCGTAAATTCGGCAAGGCGATCTGGGACATTACCGGCAAGGGCAACAATGTCGATATGGTGTTTGAACATCCGGGCGAGGCGACCTTCCCGGTGTCAACGCTGGTGTGCAAAAAGGGTGGCATGGTGGTGATTTGCGCCGGAACCACCGGCTTCAACTGCACCTTTGACGTGCGTTATTTGTGGATGCACCAAAAGCGTATTCAAGGCAGCCATTTCGCGCATCTCAAACAGGCGTCTTCGGCCAATAAGCTGATGTTGGAACGCAGGCTTGATCCGTGCATGTCCGAGGTGTTCCCGTGGGAAGAGATTCCGGCGGCCCATATGAAAATGCGCCGGAATGAGCATAAGCCAGGCAATATGTCCGTGCTGGTTCAAGCGCCGCGGACGGGATTGCGGACTTTCGCAGACACATTGGAGGCCAGCAAGAACCGCTGAACGCCGCGTAGGAGCTATAAAAGCCGCCAGTCCCGCCGGGGCGTGGCGGCTTTTTTCTTTTCCCGTTTTTATCTGGTGCGTGGTTACCATTTATTGACGGATGAGCCGCTAATCTGAAGGGGCCAAGGGCTATGATTTGGTGGTGTTTTCGTAATTTTGTATTGGGGGCGCAATGCGCCATGACTGGATCTTTGACGTATTGGCTGATCTTCGTGCCTATGCGGAACAAAATGACCTGCCTGCACTCGCGACTCATGTTGCTGCCACGTTGCGGGTTGCAGAACTGGAAATTCAGGCCGGCGGCGCTGGCCTGCGGCCACGGCCCGATGTGCTGTCAGCGATGGGAAAGGCAAAGCAGCTGCGGCGCCCGAATTAGGGAGGGGCACAGAAATAAAAGCGTGAGAGTGGCGATTTATGGTCTGCCCGCTGGTCTTGGGGCGGGGGCTTGGATATGGTCGCGCGATGAACACAACCGCGCTTACATTTTCGGACGATCAGGCAGAGGCCTGGGACAGGCTTGCTGATCAGTTTCGCGGCATGGGCATTGATATGGATAATGCCACCCTGACCCCGGCTATGGAGGGAAAAGCCAGCGTGATGGCTGTGGTTGGCAAGGCTGGCTCGGGCAAGACAATGCTGCTGGCCAAGGTGTACAAGGCGATGGTCGCGGCGGGTGTCGACGTGGTTTCGGGCGATTATGAGGGTAAAAAGCGCAAAGACCGGCGTACTTTGGCGATTTTGGCGCCAACGAACAAGGCGGCTTCCGTTTTGCGGTTGCGTGGGGTGCCTGCGACCACAATCCACCGCATTTTGTATACACCGCTTTACGACCCGCAATATGAGAAAATCGCCGAATGGTTGGCTGGCAATGGCCCGCGCCCCGAGGTTGAGGGGCTGAGCGAAGTGGCGCTGGACCGGGCGAAGGCGTTTTATGAGACGGTCGCCTCTATCCCCGGCGCTTTGGCGGCGGCGGGCTTGCGGGGGAGTGACTTCATCAAAGGGTGGAAGCGGCGTGAAGAGCCGCTTGATGTCGGCTTCGTTGACGAATCCTCGATGCTTGACCAGCGCCAGTTTGATGACCTGCGCGAAATTTTTCCAACGCTTGTGCTGTTCGGTGATCCGGCGCAATTGGCCCCGGTGGGCAGTTCGGGCGAGATGGTCTTTGATACGCTTGGCCCGACCCGACGGCTGGAGTTGAGCCGGATTCACCGGCAGGTTGAGGGCAACCCGATTCTGGATCTGGCGCATGCTTTGGCTGACCCCGGCCTGACGTTTGACACTTTTGAGCGCATGGTCGAAGACGCTGCAGCCCGTGACCCAAGGGTTGAGATGGCGCAGCGGGTGGACAGTGATCTGATGGCGCGGTCCCCGGTTCTGGTGTGGCGCAATGCCACCCGCATCCGGCTGATCACTGCCTTTCGCGCCGCCCATGGGGCACCGGATTTTGAGTTGATCCCCGGTGAGCCGCTGATCTGTGACGGCATTGAGCTGCCGGCGAAACACCGCAAAAAGCGCATCGACCTGGAGGCGCGGGGCCTGATCAAAGGCGCGCAGGTGATCTATATGGGGCCGGGAAACCGCGATGGGTTTGCGCGGTTGCATGTGGTTGGCGCAGAGGAGCCGCAGGTTTCGGCGGCAAGCATCATCAAGATCGAAAAGCCAGGCGAGGAAGAACCGTTTATCCCATCGGCTGCCCGTATGGGAGCGGCATTTTTGCACGGGGCGGCGGTGACGATCCATAAGGCGCAGGGGTCGCAATGGGATACCGTGCAAGTGTTTGCGCCCGACCTGTGGGCCGCGGCGCAGGCAGGGCGATCAGAGGCGGGAATCCCGTTGTGGAAGCGCCTGGCCTATGTGGCGATCACACGGGCGCAGGACCGTTTGCTTTGGGTGGTGCGCAACCGTTTGGGGCGGCCAGTGGAGGCGTTGGGCGTCTCGGACCTGGTGGCCCGGCCCGCGCGGCTGGAATTGCAGGCCGAGGAATAGGGCTTTCACCAACCCGCGCCCAAGCCTATGTTTCGTGAAAAAGAGGAGAGTGCCATGACCGCCGTTTTTGTCCAGTTCCGCTGCACCCCCGGCAAGACCTATGAGGTTGCCGACGCGATTTATGACCGCGAAGTGGTGTCAGAGCTGTTTTCCACCAGTGGCGAATATGACCTGATCGCCAAGATCTATATTCCTGAGGGGCAGGATGTCGGGCATTACCTGTCGGAAGCATTGTTCGATATTCCGGGCATCGTGCGGACGTTGACGACGATGACGTTCAAGGCATTTTGACGATACCCGACGATACCCAGGGTATTGGCCAAAGGCGCCGACCTGCGGAACAGCTTTAGCGCCGGGGGGCCAGCCCCCCGGACCCCCCGGGATATTTTTGCCGAAAAGAATGCGGGGCTGGGGTCAGAGCCAGAGATCGCGCTTTGTGCCTATGGCTGCCGTAATGGTTGTGTGGCCGTCACGTTCCAGCAACGCATCGAGCTCCCTGGCGATTTTTGAGACCAGGCTGAGCCCGTGATAGACCATTGCGGTATAGAGCTGCACAGCCGCGGCGCCGGCCTGAATTTTGGCGTAGGCTTGTTCGGCGGTGGTGATGCCGCCAACCCCGATGAGGGGAATTTTGCCATTGGTGAATTGGGACAGTTGCGCCAGGATCCGGGTCGATTTTTCGAACAAGGGCGCGCCCGAGAGGCCGCCGCTTTCGACCTTGTGGCGGCTTTGCAACCCGTCGCGCGCCAGGGTGGTGTTGGTGGCGATGATGCCGGAAAGGCCCGAGGCAAGGGCGATCTCGGCTATCTGCGCGAGGTCATCGGGCGACAGATCAGGGGCGATTTTCAGGAAGATCGGTATCTGGACTGGAAGCTGTTCGCGCACCTCCATCACCCCGGCGAGAAGGGTCGTCAGGGCTGCCGGCCCTTGCAAGTCGCGCAGCTTTTCGGTGTTGGGGGAAGACACGTTGACTGTTGCAAAATCGGCAAATGGACCGCAGCGGGCCAATACACGGGCAAAATCCTGGGCGCGGTCGGCTGAGGTCTTGTTGGCGCCAAGGTTCAGCCCGACGGGAACACCTGTTGGCGGGCGGGTGGCGAGGCGGCCAGCGATTGCCTCCATCCCCTGATTGTTGAAGCCGAAACGGTTGATTGCGGCGTGATCTTTGGTCAGGCGGAACAGGCGCGGCTTTGGGTTGCCCGGTTGCGGCAAGGGGGTGGCGGCGCCAACCTCTAGCCAGCCGAAACCTGCGGCCATCAAGGCGGGCAAACTTTCCGCATTCTTGTCAAAACCGGCGGCAAGCCCCACGGGGTTGGGTAGCGCCATGCCCGCCAGTGATGTCGCAAGTCGGGCGGTCGTGTAAGGGCCGGGTGCAGGGGCAAGCCCCATGCGCAGGGCTGCAAGCGACAGGCCGTGGGCGCGCTCGGGGTCAAGCCTGTGCAAGGCGGCAAGCGCCAGACGCTCGGCCAGTTTCATGGTTTTGCCCTTGAAAACATGTGGGTTTCGGGGAAGATATGCCCGGATGCGCCGCGTGGTAGTGCCTTGTCCCATAGCACATCTGTCAGGCGCAGATTGCGGTACAGATGCGGGAACAAGGCCCCTCCGCGTGAGGCTTCCCACTTCAAGGCATCGCCCAGCGTTTCCGCCTCAACCGCGACCAGAACCAGATCGGACTGATCGGCGAAATGCTTGGCTGCGGTTTCGGCGACCTGCGCGGCGGTTGAAAAATGCACATAGCCATCGGCCAGATCAATCGGCGCACCGGCGGTTTCGCCAGTCTCGTGCAGGTGGTTCCATTCGGGGCGGCGGAAGATTTTGAATATAAGCATGAGCTTGTACATGCACCGGGTATAAAACTGCGTCAATGGGCAGCTTTGGGTTGGAATGCGGAGATATGGCGTGTTTCCTGTTCATCTTGCAACGCTTTCGATGCCCTATCTTGTGCAAGGGCTTTGACACAATGCGATTGGGGCGCAATGATACGCGCCATAAACCGGATAGGGAGACTGGCAATGAACCTGCTGACCAAACGATTTTCTGCGATGCTTTTGGGGGCGACGGCCTTGGTGGCGGTGCCGCTGACCGGGGCAATGGCCGAAACGATCAAACTGACGTTTCTGGGCGTTGGCGATGTCTATAATTTTGCTGATGACAATGGCCGTGGCGGGTTTGCGCGCCTGAATGCGGTTGCCAAGGCCGAGCGCGCCGCCAATCCCAATACGATCTATGTATTTGATGGGGATATGTTGTCGCCGTCGATTTTGTCGGGGTTTGATCAAGGGCAGAACACAATTGATCTGACCAACCTTGTGCCATTTGATTTGGCTGTTCCGGGCAACCATGAATATGATTTCGGGCCAGAGAATTTTGCGGCAAAGTTGGCCGCCTCGAAATATCCTTGGGCTGCCATCAACATCACGCTTGCGGATGGTTCGCCGGTGCCGGGGCTTGGCGGTGTGATGGTGAAAGAGGTTGCGGGCTTGAAAGTGGCGTTGATTCCGGTTGCGCAAGATACCTCGCCGACGGTGGCATCGACGGGTGATCTGAAGTTTGGGCCAACGGTTGACATGGGAATTGCTGCGGCGCAGCAGGCGCGCGAAGACGGGGCCGATCTGGTTGTTGGCGTGGTGCAGACCGACAAGGCCAATGATGCGTTGCTGATCGCATCCAAGGCGTTTGACGTGATTTTGTCGGGTGATGACCACAGTTACGGCACGTCTTATGATGGCATCACCGCATATGTCGAAACCTCGATTGATGCGCGGTATCTGGCCCCTTTGGATCTGATGGTGGATGTGTCGGAAAAAGATGGCAAACGCTCGGTGAAATGGACTCCGATTTTCCGTTTCATTGATACTGCAAATGTCGAGCCTGATCCGGAAAGCCAGGCGATGGTGGAAGCGTTTCAGACCAAGCTGGACGAAAGCCTGAACATTGAAATCGGGGCTACCGAAGGTGAGCTTGATTCGCGTCGCAACGTGATCCGCGCCGAAGAATTGGCCATGGGCAACCTGATTGCCGATGCGCTGCGCGCTGCGACCGGGGCCGATATCGGGCTGGCAAATGGCGGTGGTATTCGGGGGGATACAACGTATGAAGCAGGTAAGATACTGACTCGGCGTGATATTTTGACCGAATTACCCTTTGGCAACGTAACCGTTCTGACGGAAATACCGGGCAGTCAGGTTCTGGCCGTCTTTGAAAATGGGGTAAGCCAGGTGGAAAAGGGCGCGGGCCGGTTTTTGCAGCTTTCGGGGGCGACGATTGTCTATGATCCGACAGCCCCTGCCGGGTCGCGTATTGCCGAGGCGATGGTTGGCGGTGAACCGCTGGACCCGAACAAACTGTATAAAGTGGCGGCCAATGACTACATCCTTGGTGGCGGTGATGGTTTTGCCGCTTTGGGTGGCGGCAACGTGCTGATCAACGCCGGCAATGGCAATCTGATGGCGAATGATGTGATGGATTATGTTGTCAAGATGGGGGGCGTGACCAGCAAAGTCGAAGGCCGCATCAAGAAGGTTGGCGAATAACCCCTTTTCAGGTCTGTACAAATGTTTGGCAAAGGCTGCGCCTAAAGCGTGGCCTTTGTGCGTTTGGCGCGGGTTGGCCCATGCGGTTGAAACGGGATCACCCCTTGCCAGGCTCCACGCCATGAGGGCGCGATGGGCGGGTAATTCCGGCCCCATTCTTTTTCGACATCATCAAGGGCTTTTGCGGCCTCGATCCCATCCGTGGCCTGATAAATTCGCTTCAGGCCTTTGGCACAGCCTTGCGATCTTTCCAGCCGCAGAGGTTCGGGGAATGGTGCAGCAGATGGCCTGCAACCCCAAGATGTTCATCAGGCGGCGCATGCGGTGCTGCCCGGATAAGAAGCCCGATTGGGGAGATACGCCGCGATCTGGCGGCTTCCGAAACACGGGTATTTGGTGAACACCCTATCAATCTCATGCATCAGCTCAAGTGTCTCGGCATTCACCCCAACTGGTGCCTAATAGATCAATGAACGGCCGATCTTGAGCAGTTTATACTGACGGGTCAGGTTCAGCCATACATAAAAGTCCGGACACGCGCCTGCTATCCGGCTCAGGCGCTTGGATTGCGCCCCCTCCTCTTTGCTTTTTTTGTGCGGGCGGGGCGTTTGATCACATTTGCCACCACTCCTGCTTGCGCCCCGTGATTGGGGCGCTTATAGTGGTGAACGCGCGGGTGTTGTGTAATGGTAAGACCCTAGCCTTCCAAGCTAGAGACACGGGTTCGATTCCCGTCACCCGCTCCAAGAAATTTATCAACATGTTGATTTCATAAAATTTTTGATAATTGTCGTTTTGAGGTCACCCTTAAACCCACCCTTTGAAAATACCCTTCTTTCCTGTGCGCTTGCCCAGAAAGTTGAAAGACCGAGACAATCTGCCCAGGCCTTCCGTTTGCATGCCCGCGCAACAGTTCGGGGGCTGCCGGGGTTTTCGCATGTCTGCGCTACAGCCGCGGCTAATCCGCATCTGCCTACTGCCCTAAAACGCTTCGGTTTCAACCTGATACATATCCGGCCGCGTTGAAATGGTTGCAGCATTCTTGGGGGCGTATAGGGCGCAGATCGCTTTGATGGCCTTGAACATATCGGTGAAGGTCCTGGCCCGATCTGTCGCAGATGGGCTTTCCGTTTGGAAAATGCCTGTTCGATGGGGTTGAGGTCGGGCGAATATGGCGGCAGCAAGAGGAACCGGCACGCTGCTGGCTTACCTTGGCGCGGCGGCGCTCAGCCGCGACCAACGTCTTTTTTGTATGTGACCCCGAGGCGCGGCAGCAAAGCGGCGATGGATGCGTGATGAACCTGACCCCCCTCAGCATCGGCCAGCACATCAACCCATCTTCAATCTATCTTTGAAAACGCGCCCGAAGCGCCAATGGCAAAGCTGCGGACATGACCGACCCTTCCACATAAGATGAAACACAAACATGACCCCATGGGAACCAACCGATTCAAGTTTTCTTTGAAACGCTTTAAATTCTTTTTGGCCAACCGTGGGTAGAAACCAATCATCTGGTTTTCCATGCCACTATCCAAGACACGAAACCCCAGCCCTTCGTTGAAAAGCGCCCGGAGACGCGTGGCAGAAAATGAAAGAGATTCCATGGCCGCTCATGTGCCGCCAAGAAAAATGAGTCTCAACGAAACTCTGCGCCATTCATGCCGGTTCGGCATTGCGCCTTTTCATCATCTCTACAAAGGCCGGGCGGGCCTGGCAGCGGGCCAGCCAGGCAAAGGTTTTGGGATAGGCTGCGTGCAGCGGTGCATGGGGTTGGGAATAGCGCAGACATTCCGCAAGCATGATATCAGCCACGGTGAAGCGGTTGCCAATCAGGCGGTCGTGGGTGCTGAAATGCGTCTCCAGCCGTGCAAGCGGGCGCGAGAGGCGGTCAACCGCGGCGGCGATTTTGGCAGCGCCTTCAGCAGTATCGGCCAGGCCATCGGCATGGGTGTAAAGAATATCAAGCCCCGGCGGGTCAATAGCGATGCCGGCAAACAGCGCCCATTGCTCGGCCTGCGCCAGTTCGGATGCGTTTTGTGGGCCAAGCGTGCCGCCGTATTGGCGCGCAAGGTGCAGCGTGATGGCAAGCGATTCCGTCAAGGTCAGATCGCCGTCCACCATCACCGGAACCGCCGATTGCGGGCTGATCGCAAGGAAGTCGCGAGAAAGCGTGTTAAGCGGTGCATCCGCCGCCAGCGGATCGGCCAGCCGATAGCTCTGGATCACGGGAACATGGGTAAAGGCGGTTCCAGTCTCGGCCAAAAGCCACAGGGGGCGGGTCGCACGAGATCGAAGGACTTCGTAGATCGTAAGCATGGCTGCCTCATGATGATGCTGGGAATTTTGGCTGACCGGATCTTTGAACCGAGTGTTGCGGAATGCTTGGCCAAGCACAAGGGCCATCAGATCAGCGCCGTTCTGATCGGGATCATGGCGGCGGATTTGAAAATAGCGGATACTGCGGGCAAAGCTGCCGTGACACATGACACGCTGGCCAATCCCGGCGTTCCCTTCAATCGGAGATAGCATGACCACACCAACCAGGACCGACCCCGCAGCGCCTCATGCAGCCGAGGTAACGACGACAGAGGCAGAGGCCGACACCGATATTTCGCCTGGTGAAATGCCAAAGCCCGTGCCGCAAAGGGCCAGACGCAAGGTTGCGCAGGCCGAGGCGGTGCGGATGACGTTTGAGCAGGGAAAATTCCCCTATGGGCGCAAGCTGTCGCGCAAGATCTATGAGACCGAGAAGGCCCGGCTACAGGCAGAATTGCTGAAGGTACAGATCTGGGCGCAGGAAACCGGGCAGAAGTTTGTGATCTTGATGGAGGGGCGGGATGCGGCCGGCAAGGGCGGCACGATCAAACGGTTCATGGAGCATTTGAACCCGCGCTACGCCCGCGTGGTCGCCCTGAGCAAACCCGGCGAAAAGGAAAAGGGCCAGTGGTTTTTCCAGCGGTATCTGGAGCATCTGCCAACCAGTGGCGAGATCGTATTTTTTGATCGGTCCTGGTACAATCGCGCAGGCGTTGAGCGCGTGATGGGGTTTTGCACGGCGACCGAATATCTGGAATTCATGCGCGAGGCGCCAGAGTTGGAGCGGATGTTGGTACGGTCTGGGATTCAGCTGTACAAATACTGGTTCTCGGTCACGCAAGAAGAACAGCTTGCACGGTTTTCAAGCCGGGAAACGGACCCGTTGAAACGGTGGAAACTGTCACCGATTGACAAGGCATCGCTGGATAAATGGGATGAATATACCGAGGCCAAGGAGGCGATGTTCTTTTATACCGATACCGCCGATGCCCCGTGGACCGTGGTGAAATCAAACGACAAAAAGCGGGCGCGCTTGAACTGTATGCGGCATTTCCTGATTAGTCTCGATTACCCCGACAAGGATGTGGCGGCGATTGGAACCCCTGACCCCCTTATCATCGGCAAGGCGGGGCAGGTTATTCGGGGGGTAGAGGGGCTGAAAGATGCCGCCGTGCCACGCGAATTGCGCAAGCCCAAGGCCGTTGCCAAGGCCGTTGCCAAGGCCGAAGACAAGGCAAAAGGCACTGAAGGCTAAAGCTTTTTTGCGGCGCAGCCGGTAGGGCAGATGCCCGTCGCGGCAAGGGCGCGGTAGTTGTACTGGCGGGTTACTTTGTATAGGGGGGCAAAATTGCTTTCTGCATTGCCTCTGCGCTGCGGTTGGGCTTTCTAAAGGCTTGCCCAAGCGCTCTGGCACGGGTAAGCCGTTTTGATGGCCATATTTCCCACCCTGACCAAAACCGATCACGCCCGCGCCTTGCTGACGCTTGGCTTGCCGCTGGTCGGCAGCCATTTGGCGCAGATGGCGCTGCATGTCACCGATACCGTGATGCTGGGGTGGTATGGCGTGGTAGAACTTGCCGCTGTGGTGCTGGGGGCTGCGGCGTTTTTCATTGTGTTCATCCTCGGCTCGGGTTTTGGCCAGGCGGTGATGCCGATGGTCGCGCAGGCGCTGGGGCGCGGCGATGAGGTGCAGGTACGGCGTGATACGCGGATGGGCCTGTGGTTGTCGATCGGCTTTGGCATGGTCTGCTATCCGGTGTTTTGGTGGTCCGAGGCGATTTTGCTGGCGCTGGGCCAACAGCCCGATGTGTCGGCGCTGGCGCAGGACTATCTGCGGATTGCGGGCCTTGGCATCATGCCCGCCTTGCTGGTCATGGCGCTGAAAAGCTATCTTGCGGCGCTGGAGCGAACCCAGGTGGTTCTGTGGATCACATTGGCCGCCGTGGTGCTGAATGCGGGCATCAATTATGCGCTGATTTTCGGCAATTGGGGCGCGCCGGAACTTGGGGTGCGCGGGGCGGCGATTGCTTCGGTGCTGACACAGGCCGTAACCTTTGCGGCCCTTGCCTTTTACGCCCACTGGCTGCCGGAATTGCGGCGGTTTGCGTTGTTTCAGCGGTTTTGGCGACCTGACTGGCAGGCCATGCGGCAGGTTTACCGGATCGGCTGGCCCATTGGCTTGACCGGGTTGGCCGAGGGCGGCATGTTTCAGGCATCGGCCATCATGATGGGCTGGATTGGCACGATCGAACTGGCCGCGCATGGCATCGCGCTGGAAGTGACCGCGCTGGCCTTCATGGTGCATCTGGGGCTGTCGAATGCGGCGACGATACGGGTTGGGCGCGCGATGGGGCAGGGCGATGCAGCGTCATTGCGCGGTGGGGCCAAGGTGGCGCTGATCCTGTCGCTGGGCTTTGGCGTGACGATGATGGTGCTGTTTCTGGCGCTGCCGGGGCCGATCGTGGCCTTGTTTCTGGACCGGGAAAACCCGTCCAGCGGTGCGATCATTGCCTTTGGCACGGTGCTTTTGGCCCTGTCAGCGCTGTTTCAACTGGTGGACGCGACCCAGGTCATGGCGCTGGGGTTTTTGCGTGGATTGCAAGACACCCGTGCCCCGATGTGGATGGCCGCGCTTAGCTATTGGGTAATCGGCATTCCGGCAAGCTATGCGCTGGCCTTTCCCTTGGGGTTTGGCGGGGCGGGTTTGTGGCTTGGCCTTACCGTGGGGTTGAGCGTGGCTGCGGCATTTTTGATGACACGATTCTGGCGTAACGCGCCGCACCCTGTGCAACGCGATTGAGTTGACACCCGCCGCCGATCCCTTGGCACGGTTTTCAGGCCTTGCTGAAACCGCCTTGGCTGGCGCTTCAATGCAAACGGGAAAGGCGATAGCGCGTTCAAATCCTCAGGGTCAGCCGAGGTCGTGCAAATGGGGCCGCGCCAAACGGCTGCCGGCGATGTCAGGCGGTGGCCACAAAGACAGGCATGGGGGGCAAACCCCAGGCTAGCCGTCATAGCCTTCAACGATCAGGCAATCGCCAGTGGAAACCGGGTCGCGCAGCGCCTTGGCCGCTTGGTATTCGGGGCTGTGATAGCAATCAAGCGCGGCTTGCACGCTGGGAAATTCGATCACCACGGTACGGCTGCGGCAGGCGCCCTCAAGCTGAATTTGCGGCGCACCGCGGATCAGGAATCTGGCCCCGTATTTGGCAAAGGGGGCGGCATTGGCTGCCTTGTATTTCTCATAGGCTGCGGGGTCTGCAACATCGACATGCGCGACCCAATATCCTTTGGCCATGGTTCTATCCTTATGCTTTGAAAATCCTGGTCAGCCGTGCGGCCTCATCCGCAATCCCATAGGGCGGATTCACGATGAACATACCAGAGCCGATCATACGGTGGCCTTCACGGACGGGCCCAAAGCGGACCTCGTGGCGCAGGGCCTCGGGAAACTGCGCCATGAGCTGGCCAAGCATCGCCCCATGGCTGCCCGAGGTCAAAAGCGGATACCACAACGCCAGAATACCCACATTCCACTTGCGCGCGATATTCGCCAACTCTTTGGGAATACTGTCATAATCTGCCTTCACCTCATAGCTGGGGTCGATCAGGGCCAGCCCGCGCCGAGGGGTGGGGGGGGCAGATGGCCTGGGCCAGCTTAAAGCCGTCCTGGCGGTGGATATGCGCCTCCCATTGGGTCAGATGTTCGGACAGGATCACATGCTCTGCGGGGTGAAGCTCGGCAAGGTGGATGGTGTCGCTCTCGCGCAAGCTCATCGCGGCAACAAGGGGCGAGCCGGGATAGGCCAGCGGCCCATATTTGAAGCGCGTCTCATTCAGCCGTTGGCGGTAGGGATGATCGTCTGGAAAGCACGGTTCGTATTTGCCAACGCCTTGCGCGGCCTCACCGGTTTTCAGCGCCGCCTCATCGCCAAGGTCATAAAGACCGCGGCCGGCATGGGTTTCGATATAGGTCATCGGCTTGTCTTTTTGGACAAGGTAATCCAGCATCCAGGCAAGCAAAGCGTGCTTATGGACATCTGCGGGATTTCCGGCGTGATAATGATGTTGATAACTGAGCATAAGGCTTGGTAGCAGGCGGCGCCGGATGAGGGAAGATCAAGTGATCATCCAGACCCAAGAAACCTGGCAGAAATACCAGGGAGCCTGGGCAATGGCCAAGAGGGGATGGAGTGGCGGTGGCGAAAAAGGGCAGATGTACCGCTTCTGCCAGTGGTGTTGCTGAAAAAACCCGCCCTGCGTCACGCGCCTGCCACATTGGCGCTACACATTGTAGCAACTATGACCAGAAGCGGTTTACCCTCTCTGTCGCAAGGGGCCTCGGTCGAAGGCGCCGCCAGAGGGGGCGGGCGTTTGAGTTATGGCCGAGGCCAAGGGGGGCGCACCGCGACCAGCTTTGATATGAGGGTAGTTTGACAATGAATGCGCAGGAAGCCCCGCAGGGCATGATCCCGTCACTGGACGGGTTGCGGGCTGCGGCAATCGTGATTGTCTTTGCCTCTCATGCAGGGCTGAGCGCGGCGATTCCCGGCGGCTTTGGCGTGACGGTGTTTTTCTTTCTGTCGGGCTATCTGATCACCACATTGTTGCAGCGCGAATATGACCGGACGGGCGGCGTTGATCTGGGTGCGTTTTACATGCGGCGGGTGCTGCGGCTTGGCCCGGCAATTCTGGTGACGCTGACATTGGGGTCCGTGCTGGTCTGGCTGGGTATCTTTGGTGGCGAGGTCGAGTGGCGCACCCTGTCGAGCCAGTTGTTTTTCTACTACAATTATTTCACCCAATTTGGCGAAGTGCATGAGATAGCCGGGACCGGGGTTCTTTGGTCCTTGTCGGTTGAGGAGCATTTCTATTTGCTCTGGCCCGTGCTGTTTTTGGGAATTGCGCGGGGGTGGTATGGGGGCAGGGCGGTGCTGGCGCTGCTGCTTGGCAGTCTTGTCTGGCGTTGGGTCAGGTTTTCGCTATTGGGCCATGATGAATGGACAATTTACCAATCCTCTGACACGCGGATGGACAGCCTGCTTTTTGGCTGTCTGTTGGCCCTGATGCAGGCGCGCGGGGTGGCCGCGCGCTGGATGCCGCAAGGGGCCGTGCGAATTTGGATAGTCATGGGCGCGGCAGCGGTGATTCTGCTCGGGTTTGTGATCCGCGACCCGATGTTCAGATCAACGTGGCGCTATTCTGTGCAAGGGGCCGCGCTGATGCCGCTGTTTCATTATGCGGTGACGCGGGCCGATGATTGGTATTTCCGCCCTCTGAACTGGCCTTGGGTAAAGTGGATCGGGATTTATTCCTTTACCTTTTACCTGTGTCATCACAGCGTCATTCTGGCGATGGAACGCTTTGGCATTGCCTCGGGGTCAGTGCAGATGGCGTTGGCGGCGGGGACCGTTTCTCTGGGCTATGCCGCCTTGGTTCATTGGCTGATAGAGCGGCCAGTGATGGTGTTGCGGCGACGTTTTGCGCGGTAAGACGGGGCCGTTGGGGTAAACCCAGGCCTGCCCGCGTCATGCCAAACCTGCAAGCCGCCGCAAGACATCGGCGGCGGCGCTTTTGCCAGGCTTTGGGCGGCCCTTAAACCAACCTGCTTGCCTCTACCGCAGCGCGCACGAAATCAGCAAACAGCGGGTGCGGGGCGAATGGCTTTGACTTCAATTCCGGGTGGAATTGTACGCCAATAAACCACGGGTGGTCTTTGATCTCGACAATCTCGGGCAGTTTTCCATCGGGGGAAATGCCCGAGAAGATAAGCCCGCAGCTTTCCAATTTGTCGCGGTAGGTCATGTCGACCTCATAGCGGTGGCGGTGGCGTTCTTCGATTTCGGTTGTGCCGTAAATTTCGGCAACGCGCGATCCGGGGGTCAGATGCGCGCTATAGGCCCCAAGGCGCATAGAGCCGCCTTTGTCATCCGTCACCTTGCGTTCCACAACATGATTGCCCTGCACCCATTCTTTCAGGTGATAGATCACGGGGGTAAAGCGCTTTGCGCCGGCCTCATGGTCGAATTCCTCGGACCCGGCGTTTTTAAGGCCGGCAAGATTGCGGGCGGTTTCAATCACCGCCATTTGCATGCCCAGACAGATGCCCAGATACGGCACTTTGCGGGTGCGGGCGAATTCCACCGCCTTGATCTTGCCCTCGGTGCCGCGTTCGCCAAAGCCGCCTGGAACCAGGATCGCGTGGAAATGTTGCAGATGCGGGGCCGGGTCTTCGCGTTCAAACAGCTCGGCATCGACCCATTCGACGCGCACGCGGGTGCGGTTGGCCAAGCCGCCATGGGTCAGCGCCTCGGCGATGGATTTATAGGCATCACCAAGCTGGGTGTATTTGCCAACGATGGCCACGCGCACCTCGCCCTCGGCATTGGTTATGCGGTCCATCACATCTTCCCAACGCGTCAGATTGGGGCGTGGCGCGGGCGCGATATTGAACGCATCCAGAACGGCCTGATCAAGGCCCTCGCGGTGATAGGCCAGCGGGGCCTCATAGATGGTTTTCAGATCATAAGCGGCAATCACCGCTTCTTTGCGAACATTACAGAACAGCGCGATCTTTTCACGTTCCTTTTCTGGGATCGGATGTTCCGAACGCAGCAGCAGCACGTCAGGCGCAAGGCCGATGCTTTGCAATTCCTTGACCGAATGTTGGGTCGGTTTGGTTTTCAACTCGCCCGAGGCGGCCAGGTAGGGCAGCAGGGTCAGATGCACCAGAATACATTCACCGCGCGGGCGTTCATGGATGAACTGGCGGATCGCCTCAAAGAACGGCAGGCCTTCGATATCGCCGACGGTGCCGCCGATTTCACACAGCATGAAATCCACCTCATCCTCGCCGATGCGCAGGTAGTCTTTGACTTCATTGGTAACATGCGGGACGACCTAAATCGTCTTGCCCAGATAATCGCCGCGACGTTCCTTTTCCAGCACGTTGGAATAGATGCGGCCCGAAGAGACGCTGTCGGTCTTGCGGGCGGGAACGCCGGTGAATCGCTCATAGTGACCAAGGTCAAGATCGGTTTCGGCGCCATCATCAGTGACGAACACCTCGCCATGTTCAAAGGGCGACATGGTGCCGGGGTCGACGTTCAGATAGGGGTCAAGCTTGCGCAGCCGGACCGAGTAGCCGCGTGCTTGCAACAGCGCCCCCAAAGCGGCCGAGGCAAGGCCCTTGCCCAATGAGGAAACAACACCGCCGGTGATGAAAATATAACGTGCCATGTGCTGGGCCCCCGTGAAAAAAAATGAACATGCGATTCGGCGTCTCAAAATCGCACCATCACGGGAGAAGAGACATAACCGAAAACCAAGCGATCCGCAACAGAACCGCTAGATGATGAGGAAATCTTTTGGGCGGCCCCAAGTTATGGGGCCTGCCAGGTTGTCAGGATCAGTTGCCCGCTGCGGGTGCTGGCACCGCAGGTGTTGCTTCGGCCGGGGCAGGCACCTGAACAGGGGCCGCGTCTGGCGCAGGCGGCGGCGCTGCAACTTCGCCTGACGGCGCCGCGGCGGGTTCTGACGGCGCTGCGGCTGGTTCTGACGGTGCTGCAACTTCGCCTGACGGCGCTGCGGCGGGGGCCGCATCATCCGCGCGCGGCGGGGTCAGGGGCGCATCGGCAGGCATCGGCGGCAGCAGATCGGCGCCAAGCGGTGCCGTGGGCACGGTTGGTGCCGGGGCAGAGCCGCCGAACTGGTCAACCACCGACGTTCCTGTGGCATTCTGCGCGGCGATCAGGGTCAATGAGATCGAGGTGATGATAAAGCCAATGGCGAAAATCCAGGTCAACTTGGTCAGGGCTGTTGCCGCGGCACGGCCCGACATGGCACCGCTGCCGCCGCCACCCATGCCAAGCCCACCGCCTTCCGAGCGTTGGAGCAGCACGACGCCAATCAGGCACAGTGCAAGGATCAGGTGGATGGTAAGAACGACGTTTTCCATAGGGCTTTGGGCTTTTCGTTTGGCTGACGCGTCTACTTAGGCGCAGTTTCGTGTGGGGGCAAGCCCTTGGTGACGATCTGCAGGGGCAAACCTTTGCAATTGACCCGGCACGCGGCGATCTTGCTGTGATCTTGTCGGGATATTGCGGTGCGGGCGGTCATGGCGATGCGCCTGTGCCACAAGGCACTTCCCGCCATCGCCTGCTGCGGCCCAACCCGGAACCACATGTAACTGCGCCGCATTTTGCGCCGCCAGCCACGCCCCGGCGACCAGCACCCAAATCAGCCGGGCCTTCACGTCGCGGCGCAGCCCGCGCCTTCGCCAAAAAGCCGACACATGATTCTTGTTCAACGTCCTTGGTGCGGTGGCAAGCGGGCTGCCTTGAGTTTTCAGCTTGCGCTGATGCCTTTGCGGCGGGGTTTGTTTGGCCCGAACCTGGGTCGCGCAGGTTTTTCCGGGGCAGGAACCAAACCCTTTCACGCCACAGCGCAGGCCCCCGCAGCTAGCAGGCACAAGCTGGTTTTCCCCATAAAGGCCCTGCAAAGACCCGTTGAAAGCCGTCGCAGGGGGCCTGAAATGCCCTTGGGGTGAAAATGCAGTATTTTCGCCTTGTCCGGTGCGCCATCGTGTTTGGCGGCGGCTGCGGCGCGAAATAGTGGTTTCCCACCGGCGGTAAGGCGGTTATACCCCAATCGGTTTCAACCGGACCAAAGCTTGAAGGGATCATCAGCATGGCCAATGTCGTTGTCGTCGGCGCCCAATGGGGTGATGAGGGAAAAGGCAAGATTGTTGACTGGCTGTCAGAGCGCGCCGATGTGATCGCGCGCTTTCAGGGCGGTCATAATGCGGGCCATACGCTGGTCATTGATGGCAAGGTTTACAAGCTGTCGCTGCTGCCGTCTGGCATCGTGCGCGGCGGCAAATTGTCGGTGATCGGTAATGGCGTTGTGCTTGATCCGTGGCATCTGGTCATGGAAATTGAAAAGCTGCGCGGCCAGGGGGTGGAAATTACCACCGAAAATCTGATGATCGCCGAAAACGCACCGCTCATCCTTCCCGTGCATGGCGAGTTGGACCGCGCGCGCGAAGATCAGACGAGCGTGGCCAAGATCGGCACCACCGGGCGCGGCATTGGCCCCGCCTATGAGGATAAAGTCGGGCGCCGCGCCATTCGTGTGGCCGATCTGGCCGATGAGGCAACTTTGGAACTGCGTGTGGACCGTTTGCTGACCCACCATGACGCCTTGCGCCGTGGGCTGGGCCTGGAGCCGATTGACCGCGATGCGCTGTTGGCGCAGCTGCGCGAAATTGCGCCGCAAGTGCTGCCCTATGCGCAGCCGGTCTGGAAAGTGCTGAATGAGGCGCGGCGTGCGGGCAAGCGGATCTTGTTCGAAGGGGCGCAGGGGGCCTTGCTGGATATCGACTTTGGCACCTATCCTTTTGTTACCTCATCCAACGTGATCGCGGGGCAGGCGGCGACCGGCACGGGCCTTGGGCCGGGGGCGATTGATTTTGTTCTGGGGATTGTCAAAGCCTATACAACCCGCGTTGGCGAGGGCCCGTTCCCGGCCGAGTTGCACGATGCCGATGGCGTGCGTCTGGGCGAGCGCGGCCATGAATTTGGCACCGTGACCGGCCGCAAGCGCCGGTGCGGTTGGTTTGATGCGGTCTTGGTGCGCCAGACCTGCGTGACCAGCGGTGTGACCGGGATTGCCTTGACCAAGCTGGATGTGATGGACGGTTTTCCGGTCATCAAGATTTGCGTCGGCTATGATCTGGACGGCAAGCGGTTGGATTACCTGCCCACGGCCGCCGATCAGCAAGCCCGCTGCCAGCCCATCTATGAGGAGATGGAAGGCTGGACCGAGGATACCGCAGGCGCGCGATCCTGGGCCGATCTGCCGGGGGCGGCGATCAAATATGTGCGTCGGATTGAGGAATTGATTCAATGTCCGGTCGCCTTGTTGTCGACCAGCCCGGAACGCGATGATACGATTCTGGTCACCGATCCGTTTGCGGATTGATCAGATCAATCCGGGTGCGTTTGGGGCGGCATTTGTCGCCCCTGTCCATGCGGGTTGTAATAAGACAGGCTGTAATAAGACAGGCTGGACAAAAAAGATGAGGGCGGAATGACATTATCCTACAAGGCGCGGCGGCGGTGGTCTTTGGTGCTGCTGCTGATCGGTTTGCCGCTCTACATTGCCTTGGCGCTGTTTGTCGTGTCCTTGTTTGACCGCCCGCCATTTTGGCTGGAGCTGGTGGTCTATGCCTTGCTTGGCTTTTTGTGGATGCTGCCGTTCAAGTTTGTATTTTTGGGCGTGGGCAAGCCCGACCCTGCGACGATGGCAGATACGGCCCCCGATACAGCCAAATAAAATGCGGGGCATGGGCCCCAGCCTTGTTTTCCTTGAAAGCGCCCAGTTCAGCTATTGGCGACCTTGCGGGCTTCGGCGTGAATGGGCGAAGTTTTACCCAGCGAGAAATGGCCGCGCCGGGCTTTTTCTATGCGGCCTTCGCGCAGCAAGGTGCCAAAGCTGCGCAGCAGGGTTTCGCGATCTTGTTCCAGCGCCGGCATAACCGATTGTAGGTGCTTGATCATTTCGGGGCGTGAAACATCGGCGTGACCTTCGATATGGGCGGCATAGGCGACGGCGGCCTCAAGCAGGCTGGGCAAGGACTCGGCCCCCAGTGATCTCGGCGTAGACGGCAAAGCTGATGGTTACGCCAAAGACATTGCGCGCCTCTGTGCCCTCGGTTGGCGCGTCAATATCTCGGTTCTCTTGATCGCCATCGCTGGGGCCGAGGTTGCCGGTTTTCGCAGGCCGCGGGTGCACGGCGGTAATATGGCTTTGCCCGGCACTTGGTTTGTTGCGTGGCGTATCAATGCGCTGTTCCGATACCAATATCAATGGGGCCGGGCGGGTGCCCGCGTCTGCACCCGCACCCGAGTCAGCACCTTTGGTGGCAGGCCCTGTGGCCGGTGCCGGGCGGGCACGCACGACGCGCTCCAGATCATTGCGATAGGGGTTCATTCGCATTTCTTCGGTTGGTCCCCGGTCACCGCCCGATTTGCGATCAGCGACCGTGGCTGCAACGGCCGCTTTCAGATGTGCGATGGCCGACAGGCGGCGGCGGTTTTCAGTGCCTTCAAATTCGGTATTGGCCTGGTCAAGCAGGCGCTTCACCGAGGCGTCCTCTTCCTTGGCGGCCAGTTCGCTGGCGCGGCGACGATTGGAGACGGGGCGCTGCGGGCGCACCGGGCCCGCGCTATCGGTTGATTTCGCTTTTGCGACTGGTGGCGGAGGGGCCTGGGGTTTTGCGGATGCGGGCCGGGGTTGCTCGGCCTCGACACTTTCAAGTTCGCGCATCAGATCGGCTTCGGCCTCGGGCGAGAGTGCGGCGGATTCGGTTTGGGCCCCGGCCAGGGGGGGTGTGGCACCGGCGGAATGGGGGGCTGGCGCGCCGTCTTCGGCTGGCGCGCGGCGGATTTTGATGACGCGGGCACGGGCCCGCTGCAGCGTCGGATTGACGGCGTCGTCACTGGCCTGGGCTGGCCCCTCTGGCAGGGGGGCTTGCGGTGAGGCGGCATCCAAAGCAGAGGAAACATCAGGATCGCCCTTGCCTGCGCTGGCCTGCAGCGGCTTTTCAGCAGGCTTGATGGTTGCTGCTGGCCTTGTCTCGGGTTTCGCGGTTGGTAGGGGGCCAGTTGGTGCCGGATCGGCCAGCGCGGCAGCCAGCGAAGCCATAAACATATCGTCGCCGTCGCTGTCAGATTTATCCAGCGGTGACAGGTCTGTATCAAGGTCTTCTTCAAAACGGCTGTCGGCTGCGTGGCTTTCATCTTTGAGCGGATCAGAAAAGGATGCCAGAAGCGCGGCCTCTGATGAGGCCTCGGCTTTTTCTTTTGCTGCCTTTGCCTTGGCTTCGGCCGCCGCCTTCAGCCTCGGCCTTTGCCTTGGCTTCGGCTTCCGCCGCTTTGGCTTTTGCTTCAGCCTCGGCCTTTGCCTTGGCTTCGGCTTCTGCCGCCTTGGCTTTCGCTTCAGCCTCGGCCTTTGCTTTGGCTTCGGCTTCCGCCGCCTTGGCTTTCGCTTCAGCCTCGGCCTTTGCCTTGGCGTCGGCCTCCGCCGCCTCGGCTTTTGCTTCAGCTTCAGCCTCGGCCTTTGCCGCCTCGGCTTTCGCGGCTTCTTCGGCTTCGGCGGCGGCCAGAGCCAGGGCGAGGCTGATGGGGGGGCGGGTGGTTTCACCCGTGGCGCGGGTTTCGGCCATGGCATTGCGAATGCGTGACAGCTTTGCGGCAACACTGTCTGAAATTGTGCTATCGGCGGGGGCTGTTGGCGTGCGTGCGGCGTGCTGATCCTCAAACAAAGCCTCGGGGGGGGATTTGCCTGTCAGGGGGGCCGATAGCGGCGCTGCGGTTTCGGGTTTTGGGGCCGGCCGCGATAGCGTGCCGGCTGCAGAGTGCGAATCAGAGGCTCGCAAGATCACGCCATTGTCTTCTATCCGCGCCTCAACCCGGCGCTTCATTTCGCGTTCGGCAATCTGATGCAGCATGGCGGCATCAGGCGTCGGTGGTTCTGCCCCGAAATATCGGTCATCTGCCGCCAAATCACGGAAATACTCGGCAATCGCTTTCATCGTGTTGAAAGGTTCGTCAAACCCCTCCAAGGTGCAAGAGAAAGTGCCGTATGAAACCGTTAGAATTTTGCTCGCCCCGACCATTGGATGCTCGCCCTTCATTACCAAACTGATGCCTTACAGAACCGCAAGGGATGTTCAATTCCATGGACACTTAAGGGTAATTTGAAGGATTGTTTGTGTCCAAGCGGCAAGATCTTGCCTTAATCTGGATACAGTATCGCGATGAATCATGGAATTGTCGAATCCGAAACCGGCGTTACGCTGATTGCGGGCGGCTCTGTTCTGGCGCAAGATTTGCGGGCGGCACTGGCCTTGGCCCCGCTGTTGGTCGCAGTAGATGGCGGGGCAGACCGGGCCTTGGCGCTGGGCGCGCGGCCTGTGGCGGTGATCGGCGATCTGGACAGTATAAGTGCGAGCGCACGCGCAAGCCTTGGGGCGGTGCTGCACCGCGTTGCAGAACAAGAGAGCACCGATTTTGACAAGGCGCTGCGCAATATAGATGCGCCTTTTGTGCTGGCTCTGGGGTGCCTGGGGGGGCGGGTTGACCATGAACTGGCGGCGTTGTCGGTGCTGGTGCAGCGCAGGGCACAGCCCTGTGTGTTGATCGGGCGAGAGGATGTGATTTTTGCCGCCCCGCCGCAGTTGGAAATTGCGATGGTGGCGGGTGATCGGTTCAGTCTGTTTCCGCTGGCCCCGGTGACAGGGCGCAGCGAGGGGTTGGAATGGCCGATTGCCGGATTGGCGTTTGCGCCCGGCGGGCGGGTTGGTACGTCCAATCAGGCAACTGGCCCGGTGCGGTTGACGATGGATGCGCCGGGGATGTTGGTGATTGTGCCGCGCGCGCGGCTTGGCGTGGTGTTGCAGGCTTTGCGGGCTTGTAGCGTTTCGACGTCACCTTGAAACCCGACTCATCACATACCGCGCTGAGGTTAGCGCTTTTGTTTTGGCGGGGTGATGGTGGCGCGGGCTGTGACATGTTCGCGGTAGATGATATACAGCCCTGATCCGGTGATGATACTGATACCGGCCCAGGTCATCAGGTTTGGAAAGTCGCCAAACACCAGATAGCCCAGCGCAACCGCCGAAATCAGCTCGGCGTAATGCAGCGGCGCCAGCGTGGCCGAGGGCGCGAATTTCAGCGCATAGGTCATGCACATATGGCTGCAGGTTGACCAGAAACCGACGCCAAACAGCCACAACCACTCGATGCCGATGGGCAAGATCGCGTCCAGCTCTCGGATGCCGCTGCCGTCAAACGCCACCATCAGCGGCAGGCAGATCGCCGAACCTGCAAGGGCCGTATGCAATTGCATGGTAACGGGGTGTATCGCGCGCGACATTGCCCGCGTGATCAGCATATAGGCGGCAAAGGTAAAGGCGGTGCCAAGCGGGAACAGCGCGACCCAACCAAAGGCAGAAATCGAAGGTTGAATAACCAGAACCGCACCAAGAAAACCTATGGTCGAGGCGATGATGCGGCGCGGCCCAACCTCATCGCCAAAAAGCAGACTGCCCAGCACCAGCAAGATAAAGGGTTCCACAAACACGATCGCCAATGCATCGGCAATCGGCATCACGGCCACGGCGGCAACGAAACAGTAGGTTGCCAGCATCAAAAACAGCGCACGGGCAAAGACAAGGCCCAGGCTGCGGCGGCTGATCCGCCAGTCCAGCCGCATTACCAGCACAAAGGGCAGCATCAGCAACGCCTGAAACACAAATCGCGCCACCACGATTTGACCCACCGGCAGGGTCGCCGTGGCCAGTTTTGACGAAACATCAAGCAAAGGGGCCAAAACGCAAAAGGCGAGCATCAAGGTGACGCCAGTCAGAATGCGGTCATTATGCGGGGCGAGTGATGTGATATTTGCCATGATAAGCAACGAGTAGCGGCCGGTTGCCAAGGCGGCCTGCCTGATACGGCCATCAAAAGGCCCAAAAGCGGCATTTGGGGCAGTATGACAATGGCTTGAAACCGGGCCAATCATCCAATGCGTTGAAATCTTTTGACGTCGGGCTGCGCTATGCAAATAGGCATTGTATCGAAATGCCGTGGGGGGCTGGTGCAGCGCATGCCTTGGGGCCGGGCAGAGGGCTTGCGGAACCGGGGCCATTGCGCTTTGCTTAGCGGCGGCGCCGAGACTCGGGGTGTGCAAAGGTTGGCTGTGTCGAAAACGCCCAGGCCCGGCTTTTGGGCGCTGTGTGCGGTTTTGGCGATGAAAAGGGGGGCGGGTGCTGATACTTGGGGTGCAAAGGTTGGCGGTGTTGGAAACGCCCAAGACCGGCTCTTTGGCGTTGCGCGCGATGCTGTTGCCTTACACCGTGCCGCCCCACGCGCTGCCCCTGCCGAATGAGGCGGCGCGGCATGTCGGGCATCGTGGTTTTGTGCAAAAATATGCCGCCCCGTTGGCGCAGGCCTTTGGTGATGCGCTGGAAACCGTGGCGGTTGTGCGTGCGCCATTGGAACGGATGCAAAGCTGGTATCGTTATCGGATGCGGCCACGGGTCGCGGATTTGCCGGTCAGCACGCGCGGCACCAGCTTTGACGCTTTTATGCAGGCCTATCTGGCGGGCACTGGCAGCCAGATGGCCAATCTGGGGCGACAAGACCGGTTTGTTGGCTGGACCGGACGCGCGGCGCGGGTGGATCATGTGTTCGCTTATGACCGGCTTGATCTGCTGGAGGCGTTCTTATCGGCGCGCACCGGCGATGTGCTGACTTTGCCGATGCGCAACATGTCGCCCCTGAGCGACGGGATTGATTACGCGCTGAGCGAGGCGGTGCTGGCCCGTTATCACGCCGCAAACGCCAAGGAGTTCGCGCTTTATGCAGCGGTATCCAAAACGGGGTATTTGCAGCGCGCTGGGCTGGGCTAGGCCGGTTTTCAGCAATTCGGCACGTTGACGGCCAGCCCCCCGAGCGATGTTTCCTTGTATTTTTCATGCATATCCTGCCCGGTCTGGCGCATGGTTTCAATACAGGCATCAAGGCTGACCAGATGCACCCCGTCACCGCGCAGCGCAAGGCTGGCGGCTGCCACGGCCTTGATCGCGCCCAGCCCGTTGCGTTCAATGCAAGGCACCTGAACCAGGCCCTTCACCGGATCGCAGGTCATGCCAAGGTGGTGTTCCAACGCAATTTCGGCGGCGTTCTCAATATGCTCGGGTGAGCCGCCCAAGACTGCCGCCAAACCGGCGGCAGCCATGGCGGCAGCCGAGCCGACTTCGGCCTGACAGCCCAGTTCGGCGCCGGAAATACTGGCGTTATGTTTGCAAAGCCCGCCGATCGCGGCGGCGGTCAGCAGAAAATCGGCAACCTTGCTGGCCGAGGCCCCCGGCACATGGTCTAGGTAATAGCGGATCACCGCAGGCACCACGCCCGCCGCCCCATTGGTTGGTGCGGTCACCACTTGCCCACCCGCCGCGTTTTCCTCATTCACGGCCATCGCATATAGCGACATCCAGTCATTGATCGTATGCGGCGCGGTCATGTTCAGCCCGCGTTCGGCCAGCAGTTGTTCATGGATACCTCTGGCCCGCCTGCGCACCTTCAGCCCGCCGGGCAGGATGCCCGTGCCCTCCATCCCGCGATTGATGCAATCGTTCATCACTTCCCACACCCGCGCGATGCCGCTGTCCAGCGCCTCTGCCGTGCGAAAGCGCAGCTCATTGCGGCGCTTCATCTGGGCGATGGTCAGCCCCGAGGTTTTGGCCATCGCCAGCATCTCGACCCCGTTTTGAAACGGGAACGGCACGTCCGAGCGGGCATCAGCCTTTAGCTTGCCCGCCGCCGCATGTTCGGCCTCGGTCAGCACAAAGCCGCCGCCGATGGAATAATAGGTTTCGGACAGGATCACATCGCCCTGCGCATCCGTGGCGCGGATCACCATACCGTTGGCATGGCCGGGCAGATTGGGGCCGTAGTCAAAAATCAGGTCGGTCTTGGGGTCGAAGGCAAGCGGGCCAAGGCCGGGCGCGTCGATGATCTTGCGTGCATTTATCTCGGCCAGCACCGCATCCGCGCGGGCGGCGTCATAGGTTTGCGGCTCAAACCCGGCCAGCCCGAGGATGGTGGCGCGGTCGGTCGCGTGGCCAACCCCGGTAAAGGCAAGGCTGCCATGCAAGGTGGCGCGCAGGCCGTGGGCGTGAAACGGGCTGCCCCTTAGGGTTTGCAAGAACTGCGCTGCGGCCACCATCGGCCCCATCGTATGCGAAGACGACGGGCCGATGCCCACTTTGAACATATCAAGGACAGACAGAAACATTGCGGCTCTTTCCGGTAGGCGCTGCCGTAAAGCAGGCAAATCATGAGGCGGCGTTCATACCCCGCTTCTTCATGCAGGCCTAGCTTGGCCGCGCAAAAAGCAATGTCAAAAAAGCGACATATCTAATGGGATCGCGGCATTCAGCGGGTTTGCCGCCGCAAAATCCACCCCGTAATCGCCAAAGGTATGGCTTTGGGTCCAATTGCCCCCTCGCACCGCGCGGCTGCCTCGCCTATAAGCAGGGGGTAACTGATAGCGGAGATACATCATGGCGGCAGAGCTTTCCCCGATCGACAAGGCCAAATTCGTAGCGGCCAAGCGGGCCGTTGAATTTGTCGAAAATGGTATGAAGCTGGGGCTTGGCACTGGCTCGACTGCGGCGTGGATGGTGCGCTGTCTGGCTGAACGTATCCGTGAGGAAGGGCTGCGGGTGACGGGTGTTCCCACCTCCAGCCGCACCGCCGAACTGGCGCGCAGTCTGGGTATTCCGATCACCAGTCTGGATGAGGCACGCTGGCTTGACCTGACGATTGATGGCGCGGATGAGTTTGACCCCGAGTTGAACCTGATCAAAGGCGGCGGGGCAGCCTTGTTGCAAGAAAAAATCGTCGCAACGGCCAGCGATCAGATGATCGTGATTACCGATGCGGCAAAGGAAGTGAAACAACTGGGGGCCTTTCCGCTGCCGGTTGAGGTGATTCCCTTTGGCTGGCAGACCACCAAGGCGCTGATCGAGGAAATGCTGGTGGGCATGGATGTGATGAGCCGTGAATGTACCTTGCGCATGAATCACGACGCGCCTTTGGTGACGGATGAGGCAAATTATATCGTCGATCTGCACCTGAAACGCATTGGCAACCCGCGCCAGTTGGCGATGGTTTTGAACCAGATCCCCGGCGTGGTGGAAAACGGCCTTTTCATTGATATCTGTGACATCGTGATTATCGGCCACGGCGATGGCCGCGTCATCTTGCGCGATATCAACTCGGGGCAGGTGGAAGATGACCGGGTTGAGTTCGTGCCGGCCGACAATATCTTTGCCGATCTGGGGGACTGAGGTTTGATCTGCGAGACGCGGCACCGCAATCGCGGGTTTACATCATGGGCCAGAGCAGCGGCACCGAAACCCAATGCTTTGGTTGCAACATGGAGCCGAGAGACATGAGCTTTGATTACGATTTATTCGTCATTGGTGGCGGCTCGGGTGGGGTGCGTGCGGCGCGGATTGCGGCGGGTACGCATGGCGCAAAGGTGGCGCTGGCCGAAGAATACCGGATGGGCGGCACCTGCGTGATCCGGGGCTGTGTGCCCAAAAAGCTGATGGTTTTTGCCAGCGAATATCCGGATATGGTGGCAGAGGCGCGCGCCTATGGCTGGGATGCGCAAATCGGCAGCTTTGACTGGACGGCGTTTCGCGCCAAGCTGGATACCGAATTGACGCGGCTGGAAAAAGCCTATCGGGGCGGCCTTTCGGGGGCGGGCGTGACGGTATTTGACAGCCGCGCGGTGCTGGTTGATCCGCATCGGGTCAAGCTGGCCGATGGCCAGACGGTCAGCGCCAGGCATATTTTGGTGGCAACGGGCGGTGCGCCCTTCGTGCCCGATATTCCGGGGCATGATCTTGCCATTACCTCAAACGAGATCTTCAATCTTGACAGGCTTCCGCAACGGGTTCTGGTGGTGGGCGGTGGCTATATTGCCTCAGAGTTTGCGTGTATTCTGAACGGCTTGGGCTGTGAGGTTGCGCAATACTACCGGGGTGCGCAAATTTTGCGCGGCTTTGATGACGAGGCGCGGGGCCATGTGGCCGAAGCCATGCGAGACAGCGGTGTCGATATCCATTGTGGTAACGATGTGATGCGGCTTGAACCGGTGTCTGACGGTATTCGTGCCGTGGCGACCAACGGCTCTGAGCGGGTGTTTGATGCGGTGCTTTTTGCCACGGGGCGCAGGCCCAATACGCAAGGTCTGGGGCTGGAAGCGCTGGGCGTGGAACTGGGCCGCAACGGGCAGATTGTGGTTGATGATTACAGCCAGACCGCCGTGCCGTCGATCTTTGCGGTGGGCGATGTCACGGATCGCATCAACCTGACTCCGGTGGCCATTCGTGAAGGCCATGCCTTTGCCGATACCATTTTTGGCGGTCAGCGCCGGAAAGTTGATCATGGCCTGTTTGCCAGTGCCGTCTTTACCCAGCCGGAAATGGGCACGATTGGCCTGACCGAGGAAGACGCGCGCGCGCAAGAGCCGATCGAGGTTTACGCCACCGCCTTTCGCCCGATGCAGACCGCCTTTGCCGGCCGTCCGGACCGGGTGTTGATGAAGCTGATCGTATCGCAGGCCAGCCGCAAGATTTTGGGCTGTCACATTGTCGCCCCCGGTGCGGCCGAGATGATCCAGCTTGTGGGAATTGCGGTCACGATGGGGGCCACAAAAGAACAATTCGACGCAACAATCGCGGTGCATCCGACGATGGCGGAAGAATTGGTGACGATGCGCAGCCCGGTTCGTACCGGCTAAACTTGAAATTCTGGTGAAAACCACCAGTTAGAACAGAACTGAAGTAGATAGGGTATTCACATGGCGGGAAGCGGAGGCCCTTGGGGCGGCGGCAGTGGCGGCGGCAATCGGGGCGATGATGGCAACGAGGAAAACGGTCGTCCAGGTGGTGGGCGGCGTCCGGGCAAGGACGGGCCACAAATTCCTGAAATCGAAGAGATCATGAAAAAGGGGCAGGAACAGTTGCGCGTGTTGATGGGCGGCCGTGGTGGCACCGGCAACCGGCGCAATGGCGGCGGGGCGGGCGGCGGCGGCGGCATGGGCCCGGCGTTTTCAAAGCAGGGGCTTGCACTGGGCGGCGTTATCGCACTTGGGCTTTGGGCCTTTGCGTCGTTTTACACGGTCAAACCCGAGGAACGCTCGGTCGAGCTGTTTCTGGGCAGTTTCTCTACGGTCGGCAATCCCGGCCTGAACTTTGCGCCCTGGCCATTTGTTACGGCCGAGATTGTGCAGGTTACGGGGGAACGCCAAACCGATATCGGCACGGGCCGCGGTGGGGTGATGGACAGCGGGTTGATGCTGACCCGTGACCAGAATATCGTGGATATCGAATTCCAGATCGTTTGGAACGTATCGGACCCGGCGCAATATCTGTTCAACCTTGCGGAACCTGCAGACACGCTGCGCGCGGTCGCTGAATCCGCGATGCGTGACATTATTGCACGGTCTGAACTGTCGCCGGTTCTGAACCGGGATCGGGGTGTGATTGCCTCCGATCTGAAGGCGGCTGTGCAACGCACGTTGGACGAATACAGGGCTGGCATCAATGTGGTGCGCGTGAACTTTGACAAGGCCGACCCGCCGCGCGAAGTGATCGACAGTTTCCGTGAAGTGCAGGCCGCGCAGCAAGAGCGCGACCGTCTGGAGAAAGAGGCCGACGCCTATGCCAACCGCGTAACAGCGGCGGCACGGGGGCAATCGGCCCAGTTGACCGAAGAGGCCGAAGGCTACCGCGCCCGCGTTGTGAATGACGCGCAGGGTGAGGCAAGCCGGTTCCTGTCGGTTTACGCCGAATATGTCAAAGCGCCAGAGGTAACGCGGCGCCGGATGTATCTGGAAACCATGGAAGGGGTGCTTGGCGGGATGAACAAGGTGATTCTTGACGGGGTTTCTGGTGACGCAGGGGGTGGGCAGGGCGTTGTGCCATATCTGCCGCTGAACAACCTGACACCCACACCGCGATCGGCCACAGGAGAAAGCAACTGATGAAAAAGACAGCATTCATTCTGCCAGTTCTGGCAATTGCCGTCGCAGGCCTTTTGTCGTCGGTCTATATTGTGGATGAGCGTGAAAAGGCGCTGGTCTTGCAATTTGGTGAGGTGAAAACCGTGCGCGAGACGCCCGGCCTTGGCTTCAAAGTGCCGTTGCTGCAAAACGTGGTGAAATATGATGGCCGGATTTTGGGCCTGTTCACCCAGCCGTCCGAAGTAACCCCGGCCGATGATCGGCGTTTGGTGGTTGATGCCTTTGCCCGCTGGCGGATCACCGATCTGGTCAAGTTTCGTCAGGCTACCGGCACTGGCGGCGTGCGCACGGCACAGGCGCGGATAGAGCCTATTCTGAACGCGGCGATCAAAGAGGTGTTGGGCGCGGTGCCATCGCAGCGCGTGCTGTCCGAGGATCGGACCAGCCTGATGAACCTGATCCGCGATCAGGCCCGGCGTCAGGCGGCCTCGTTGGGGGTGGATGTGGTTGACGTGCGTTTGACGCGCACCGATTTGCCCGAGCAAAACCTGGCGTCCACCTATTCACGGATGCGCGCCGAGCGGGAACGTGAAGCCGCCGACGAGATAGCACGCGGTAACGAGGCCGCGCAGCGGGTTCGCGCCAGTGCTGACCGGACCGTGGTCGAGCTGACATCCGAGGCGCGCAAGCAATCCGAGGTGATCCGCGGTGAGGCGGACGGGCAGCGGAACGCGATCTACGCCGAGGCGTTTGGCCGTGACCCTGAATTCTTTGCCTTTACCCGGTCGCTGACCAGCTATGAGCGGGCGTTGAAGGGGTCGAATTCGTCGATTGTGATGCAGCCGGACAGCCAGTTCTTTGAATATTTGCGCAGCGACCAGGCGCCAGACGCCGCAAACTGACCAACCTGCCTAACCCTGCCGAACCTCGCCTTGAAAAAGACGGGGTGACCGATAGCGTGGCTTTTGACCGGGGAAATGGTTTACCAGACCCCGGTCAAAAGCCGCGCTTTTCGCTATGCGCTGTCGCTGCCAAGGTGACAAAGCCGTTCACATCCTGTTGAGCGTGCGCGAGGGGGTTTGTATTGCGCGCAAACCCGCCTAGGTTCAAACTACCACTGCAAAGCCATCCCGCCCGTAAACCTGTCGGGACTCAGGGCCGCGAGACGCAAGAAAAGGAGTTTCGAGTGCATTCGAAAAGCAAGACTGCCACCCGGTTCGGCGCCGATCGCCGCCAAACCGGAATGATGCGCGGGCTGACCGCGCTTATCCTCAGCGCTGCCCTTGTATTGGGGCAGGCCATGTATGTCGAAGCGCGGGGCGCCCCCGACAGCTTTGCCGATCTGTCAGCGTCAATCAGCCCGGCGGTTGTGAATATCACGACATCAACCACCGTTGCTGCCAGCGCCGAAGATTCGCCACAAGTGCCGCCAGGGTCGCCGTTTGAGGATTTCTTCAAGGATTTTCTGGATCGTAACGGCAATGGCGGCGGCAAACCGCGCCGGTCCGAGGCGTTGGGGTCGGGCTTTGTGATTTCCGAAGATGGCTATATCGTTACCAATAACCATGTGATCGACAAAGCTGATGAAATCGAGATCGAGTTTTTTTCCGGCAAACGTCTGGAAGCGAAACTGATCGGCACCGATCCGAAAACCGATATCGCCCTGCTGAAGGTGGAAAGCGATGTGCCGCTGGCCTTCGTGCCCTTTGGCAATTCTGACCTGATGCGCGTTGGCGATTGGGTTATTGCGATGGGCAACCCGTTGGGGCAAGGGTTTTCGGTCTCTGCGGGCATCATCTCGGCCCGTGGCCGCGCGCTTTCTGGGACCTATGATGACTATCTGCAAACCGATGCGGCGATCAACCGGGGCAATTCGGGTGGGCCGCTGTTCAATATGGATGGTCAGGTTGTGGGGGTGAATACCGCGATCCTGTCACCCACTGGCGGCTCGATCGGGATCGGCTTTTCCATGGCGTCGAATGTTGTCGCCAAGGTTGTGGGCCAGCTTAAAGAGTTTGGCGAAACCCGTCGCGGCTGGCTTGGCGTGCGCATTCAGGATGTGACGCCGGATGTGGCCGAGGCGATGGGTCTTGCTGATGCCAAAGGCGCGCTGATCACCGATGTCCCTGATGGTCCGGCCAAGGATGCAGGGATGATGTCGGGCGATGTGATCACCTCATTCGGTGGGGCATCCGTGGCTGATACCCGCGAATTGGTGCGCCGCGTGGCGGATGCCCCGGTGGGCCAGGCGGTGCGGGTCATCGTGCTGCGCGATGGCAAGACGGAAACGCTGTCGGTCACCTTGGGGCGCCGCGAAACCGCCGAGGGCGAGTCGGTGCCTGCAGTTGGGGCCCCCGCGCCCGAACCGGAAAAATCCGCCATTCTTGGCATGACCGTGAAACCTTTGACCCCAGAAGAGGCCACAGCGCTTGGCCTGTCGGCGGGGGCTGAAGGCCTGGCGGTACTGGAAGTGGATGAGGTTTCCGAAGCCTATGCCAAGGGTCTGCGCGTTGGTGATGTGATTACCGAGGCGGGGCAGCAAAGGGTTGTTCGGATCAAGGATCTGGAGGACCGCGTCGAAGAGGCCCGGAACGCAGGCCGCAAATCGCTGTTGTTGCTGATCCGCCGGGCCGGTGACCCGCGCTTTGTGGCGCTGGGAATTGACAGGTAAGTCTTTGCAATGTGCAAGGCCGGGGCGGCGGGGAAACCTGCCGCCCCTTTTTCATGCCTGGGTGAACGGGCCTTGCCTTAGCCGAAAGCGATAGGGGCGTGGCCGTTTCACCGGATATTATCCGGCAAACGCCGCAGGGTTTTGCGCCTGTGGGGCGGGGCTTATCGTTTGAACTCGGTGGCCGAGACGCCAAGGCGTTGCGCGGCGGCCAGGGAAAGGCGCTCGCTATCCAATCCCAAAGGGTCTTGAAACTGACGGATGGCGCGGCGGGTCTGCGGATCAAGCTGGCCGGTCAGGTCACCACGGTAATACCCCCGTGCTTTCAGCGCACGCTGCAACGTGGCAACATAATCAAGCGTCAGATCTTCGGGGCAGGGGGCACGGAACCAGACGGCGCGGCGGTCTTGCACGATGCGCTGCGCCGCTTCTGATTGAAACACGGCGGCGCGCAGTATCGCGCCATCTGGCCCGCGTATTTCAGGGCGCAGCAGCACTTGTTCTGTTACGGTCTCGATGATTGCCGGGGTCACATCCTCTGCCCAGCAAATTCCCTTGCCCTTGGAGGGGGGGGTGTTGCCGGTCTTGGTCACCAGCTCTTTTTTCAAACTGGTGATGGCGGGGGCTGCGGGGACAGCGGGCTGGCATCCCGACAGGGCAAGGGCCAATATCAGCGGCAAGGCGGAATGGTACATAAAGGGATGCTCGGCATTTTTCGTTGGATGCGGCAACCATAGCGGCATTCACAGCGAAGGAAAGCCGCAGCTTGCGCAGTTTGAACAAGGCGTTGCGCATTGGCAGCGCAGGCAAGGGCCAGCCACGGCGCGGCCGATAAATGCGCCCAGCTTGGAAAAATAGCCTTGAAATACCTTGAAACCGGCGTGGGACAGGCTGGCAAACCGGCGCAATTTGCCCTAAATCAGCGCTAGGGTCTAATTGGCCAACTGGAAAAGATAAGGGATGAGCATGGCGAAGATCACCTATGTGGAATTTGGCGGTAAAGAGCATGTGGTTGACGTGAAAACCGGGCTGACCGTGATGGAAGGCGCGCGCGACAATGGCATTCCGGGGATCGAGGCTGATTGCGGTGGGGCCTGTGCGTGTTCAACCTGCCATGTCTATGTGGATGCGGCCTGGGTCGACAAGCTGCCTGCCAAGGACGGTATGGAAGAAGACATGCTTGATTTCGCTTATGAGCCGGACCCGGTACGGTCGCGCCTGACCTGTCAGCTAAAGGTCACCGATGCGTTGGATGGTCTGCGCGTGCAGATGCCTGAAAAACAGATCTGAGGGGGGGCCTATCTGTCCCGGTGGGCGGGCGGGCGGCGCTTTGCTTGGCGCCCGTTCGCCCCAGTGGCCTGATCGGCATGTGATTTCTTGGGCTGACCCGGCTGGTTTTTTGCTGGCCGCCACATTCTGCGCCCAAGGGAAATGAAACCGGCCCCGACCGCCTTACAGTGGCGGTGGGTGTTTGCCCGGCCAATCGCTGGCTTGGTGATAGGCTTGTCCCATCGCCAGAATGTGGCGATCGGCCCCACTTCGCCCGATCAGTTGCACGCCCATCGGCAAGCCGGTCTCGCCAAACCCCGCAGGTAAGGCCAAGGCCGGCAGGCCGATCAGGCTGGCAGGAACCACGACCTCCATCCAGCGGTGGTAGGTATCCATCTTGTGCCCGTCGATCATCTGCGGCCAGCGCCACCCCACCGGAAACGGCCAAACCTGCGCCGAGGGCAAGACAAGCGCGTCAAACTGGTCAAACAGCCCTGCGGCCACCGCAAACCAGCGTGAGCGGCACACGGAGGCATCATAAACCGCTGCAGCGGTCAGGGCCAAACCCTGCTCTATCTCCCAGATCGTTTCGGGTTTGGTCTGCGCTCGCTGCGCCGGGTCCTCATACAGCGCCCGCTTGCCGCCGGCGCTCAGCATGGCGCGCAAGGTGATCCAGGCCTGCCACAGATTTTCGGCGGGAAAGGGCGGCGGAATTGGCACAATCTCGGCGCCCAAGCCTTCAAAGACGCGCAGCGCCGTTTCTGATTGCGCCAATATCCCCGGCTCCATCGCATAGGCCCCGCCCCAATCACCCAGCCAGCCAATCCGCTTGCCTCGCATATCTGCTGCGACAGGTGTGGTGAACCGCTCTGATCGGCCGAATGGCACCAAAGGGTTTTCGCCCGCCTGTACATCCAGCAACAGCGCCAGATCTGCGATGTTGCGGGCCATCGGCCCCTCGGTCGCAAGCGTCGCCAGAAAGCTGTCGCCATCGGCATCGCCCGGCACCAGGCCCCAGGTCGGGCGAAAGCCGTAGACGTTGCAAAAGGCCGCCGGATTGCGCAAGGAACCCATCATGTCCGATCCATCGGCAAGCGGCACCATATGCGCCGCCAGCGCCGCCGCCGCGCCCCCCGAAGACCCGCCCGCACTGCGCGCCAGATCATAGGGGTTGCGCGTGACCCCATGCACCGGGTTGAAACTATGAGAGCCTTGCCCCCATTCCGGCGTATTGGTCTTGCCAATGAATATCGCCCCTGCGGCCCGCAATCTGGCGGCCAAAAGATCATCCTGCGCCGGCACATGATCGGCAAACACCGGCGATCCGTAGGTGGTCCGCAGCCCCTTGGTCGCCACCAGGTCCTTTACGGCAAAGGGCAATCCGTGCAACGGCCCACGCTTTGATGCCTTATCGGCCGCCCGCGCCTCGGCCATCACGCTATCGGTATCGCGCAGGCTGACAATCGCATTCACCTGCCCGTTCACCGCAGCAATCCGCGCCAAAAAACTTGCCATCACCTCAGCGCAGGAAACATCACCTTGCGCAATCCGGCCGCGCAATTCTAGCGCCGAAAGCGAAGTCACGTCCATCTGCCGCTCCTTCATTCTGGAAAAAATACCTTGGGGGCAAACCCCATTGCAGCCAATGGGGTTTGCGGCGGGCGCGCGGATCGTCGGGGGGGGCCGCCGATCCGGGCTGCCTTATTTCTGCAATTCGGTCCAGATCGCGGTCAGATATTCCTGCGATTTCTGCCCGCAGGTCGGCAAGAACCGCCCCGCTTTGGCATGCTCTTCGGGTGCAACAACCTCAGGCGCGGTTTTCATGTCATCGGGCATGAACTCTTCCGATCCCGCAATCCCGTTGGCATAGCGCGCAAAGGCCGAAATCATCGCCGCATTTTCCGGCAGCATGATGAAGTCAATGAACTTATAGGCATTCTCGACATTCTTGGCGTCCGCCAGCAATGCAACCGAATCCATGAACAACGGGTAGCCTTCGCGGGGGTAGCCAAATGCCACATCCGGGTTCGCGATACGCGCGCGCATACTTGATCCGTTCCAGTTCACACTCGCCGCCCAGTCGTTGTTCGACAGCTTTTCGGTTGCGCCGTAATCCATCGACAGCCAGTCTTTCTTGGCCTCGATCACCAGATCACGCACCTTTTTCAGAACTTCGGTATCTTCGGTGCAGGCCTCGCCGCCGACATTGAAAATCGCCATGTTCAATACATCGGTCATTTCCGGCACGACGTTGATCTTGCCCTTCAGCTCATCCGGGACCCGCAAAAACACGTCCGAGGTGTTGATGTCACCCTTGTACACGGATGTATTCACCGCCACCCCAACCGAGCCCCACTGCCACGGAACCGAAAACTTGCGCCCCTCATCCCAAGGCACATTCACCCATTGCGGCGCGATATTGCCCTTGTTGGCCAGCTTGCTGTCGTCCAGCGCGACAATCAGGCCTTTCTCGACCCAGATCTGCATGTAGTTGGCCGAGGGAACCACAAGGTCAAAGCCAGATCCACCCGCCTCTACCTTGGCCAGTGCGGCGGTGTTGCTGTCATAATCGGTCACGGTCACGGTGATGCCGGTCTCAGCCTCAAACTTTTTCAGCAGCTCGGGCGAGGTGTAGTTGCCCCAGTTATACAATTGCAATTCGCCTTCGGCAGCGGCAAGCGAGGTGCTGGCCAGCAGCAAGGCGGTCGCGGTCAGGAATTTTTTCATCAGTCGTCTCCCAGAGTTGGTTTTTTGTTTTCAGTCGTTCTTGCGCGTCAAAAGGAAAAACGCGGTCAGCAATACCACCGTCAGCGCCAGTAATACCGTCGATATGGCATTCACTTCGGGGGTTACAGCCCGGCGCATCTGGCCCAGCATGTAAGTCGGCAGTGTATCTTGTCCGCCGGATTTTACAAATTCGGTGATCACCACATCATCAAGGCTGATCACAAAGGCCAGCATTGCGCCTGCAATGATCCCCGGCAGCATCAAGGGCAGGGTGACACGCCGAAAGCTGCGCCAATGGCTGGCGTAAAGGTCGGCAGCGGCGGTTTCCAATGTCAGGTCCATGCCCTCCAGCCGCGCCCGGATCGGCAGATAGGCGAAGGGAATACAGAATGCGGCATGGGCGATTACCAGGTAAATCAAGCCGTTATAGCCGGTTGCCACCTTGATCGAGGCAAAGAAGATCAGCAGCGCCACCGCCGTCACGATCTCGGGCACCATTAACGGTTGGTTGATCATTACATAGATAAAGGTCTGCCCCTTGAACGCCTTGCGCCGTGTGGTGCCAAGCGCTGCCATCGTCGCCACCGTGGTTGCAATCGCCGAGGCGCTGGCGGCGATGATCAGCGAGCGGATCGTCGCCCCTTTCACCGCCTCATTGGCCCAGGCCTTGGCGTACCAATCCAGCGAGAATCCTTCCCACACCGCAACCGACGCGCCGCCGTTGAAACTGTAAACCACCAGCGTGATGATCGGCAGATACAGCAGCACAAAAGCAGTGATCGCGATGAATTTGAAGCCCGGCAGGCGGGCGACCTCAAAGCTGCGCTCAGCCATGCGGGGTGCCTCCTTTATTCGCGGCGCGCACATAGACCAGCAGCGCCACCATGACCACGACCAGCAAGGTCATCGACAACGCTGCCCCAAGTGGCCAGTTGCGCCCCTGTCCGAATTGCAATTCGATGAAATTGCCGATCATCATATTCTTGCCGCCGCCCAGCACGCGCGGCGTTACATAAGCGCCCAGCGACGGCACGAACACCAGAATAGACCCCGCCACAATCCCCGGTTTCACAATCGGCAGGATTACCCGGCGCAGCACCCGCAACCGGCTGGCATAAAGGTCATAGCCCGCCTCCAGCAGCCGCATGTCAAAACGGTCAATCGCGGCATAAAGCGGCAGCACCATCAGCGGCAGATAGACATAGGCCATCCCGATCAGCACCGCCGTATCGGTGTAAATGATGCGGATCGGCTCGGCTATCACGCCCAACCAGATCAGAAAGGTGTTCAGCAAGCCTTCATTGCGGATGACCTCATTGATCGCGACCGTGCGGATCAACAGGTTGGTCCAGAACGGAATCGTGATCAGAAACAGCCACAGCGCGCGTTGCGTGGGCGGGCGCGTGGCGATGAACCAGGCGGTTGGGAAACCGACAGCAAAGGTGATTGCGGTGGTCATCAACGACAGCTTGATTGACCGCCAGAAGATCGACAGATGCGCATCTGCAAGCCCCCAGGTGCCATCAAAAATATCCTTGGTGAACAGGATGCCGATCCAGCCGTTCAGATCGAAATCCCAGATCACATTGCCATATTGGCCCGGCGTCAGAAACGAATAGGTCAGCACGATCAGCAGCGGCCCCGAGGCGGCAAACACCAGCACAATCAGCGCCGGCGTTGACAGCAACCAGGCAGAACGGGTGCGCGCCGCCTCAGCCTTGGTTTCAGCGTCTGAAGACATGGCCTAATCCCCCAACACTTGCAGCGCGTCCTGCGCCAGCACCACGCCAACCTGCGCACCCTTTTGCGCATCGACGCCGCCCGACGCCGGGCTTTGCTGGCGGGCAACGATGATCGTGCCATCGGACAGTGTCAGGTGCAAATGCGTGTCGGTGCCAAAATACACGGTCGAGTCAACGGTTGCAGGCATTGCCCCCGCCTCGGTTGCCGCCACCACCCGCACCTGTTCGGGCCGAATGGCAAGGCCGACCGGGCCTTTGGGCGCGGCCACCGAAAACGCCGCCCCATTGCCAAGCACCACGCGGGCACCATCGCTTTGCGCGCTCAGGAAATTCGTTTCGCCAATAAAGCTGGCGACAAAGCGGTTGGCGGGGCGGGTGTAGATTTCACGCGGGGGGCCGACCTGTTGGATGTGCCCCGCGCTCATCACGGCAATCCGGTCGCTCATCGTCAGCGCCTCTTCCTGATCATGGGTGACGAAGACAAAGGTGATCCCGGTTTCCACCTGCAAGCGTTTCAATTCGATCTGCATTTCCTTGCGCAGCTTCAGGTCCAGCGCCGACAGCGGTTCATCCAGCAGCAGCACCTTGGGCGCGGGGGCCAGCGCACGGGCGAGGGCGACGCGCTGTTGCTGGCCGCCCGAAAGCTGGCTGGTCTTGCGGTCGGCCATTGGTTCCAACTGCACAAGGGCCAGCATCCGCGCCACGGTTTCTTTTATCTCGGCGCGCGGGCGGTCCTGCATTTCCAGCCCGAAGGCGATGTTTTGTGCCACGCTCAGATGCGGAAACAGCGCATAGCTTTGAAACACCGTATTCACCGGGCGCTTGTTTGGCGGCAGATGGGTTATATCGGCCCCGCCCAGCAAAATCTGCCCCGAGGTCGGTGTTTCAAACCCGGCAATCAGCCGCAGCAGCGTCGTCTTGCCACAGCCCGACGGCCCCAGCAGGGTGAAGAACTCACCCTGTCGGATTTTCACCGACACATTATCCAACGCCTTGACCGCAACCGCACCTTGCCCAAAGGTCTTTACCGCATTGCGGGCTTCGACGGCGATCGGGGTTTCAGGCATGCTTTGCTCCTTTGGGTGAGTGCCTTAGCCTATGCCGGGGGTTTTGCTGTTGGCAAGGGCCTTGACCGAATGGCCGGTGTTATCCGCCCCGAACCTCGGGGGGCGATGCGCCCCAAACTGGTGCAAAGCGCCATCAACGCTTTATCGGCGTCGTAGCGTTAGCGTGCGGCCAGCCCCACCCCCGTGATCTGGCCCCCCGTGATCTGGGGCCGTGAAAACGCTGTGTCGGGCATGGCGTAACCTGTGCGAATGGGTTGCCCTAATCCGTAGGGGCGCGGCCGGATTTGCCCAGCACGGCGTTGATTTCGGCTTCTATGCGGGCCGGGTTTATGGGCTTGGCCAAATAGCCATCCAACCCGTTTGCCATATAATGTGCGCGGTGTTCGGCCAAGGCATCGGCGGTCATCGCGATAACTGGCAGTTTGCCCGCCCCGCCCGGCAAAGCGCGGATTTTCGCCAGCGTTTCCAGACCGTCCATTTCGGGCATATTCATATCGAGCAGCACCAGATCGGGCTGCGTGCTGGCCAGAATGGTCAGGGCCTGCGCCCCGCTTTCGGCCTCGATCATCGTCGCCCCCAACATTCGAAGATAGGTCGATGCAACCAGCCGGTTGGTTGCGATGTCGTCGATGACCAATACCCGCAGGCCCGTCGTGCCTTGCACATGCTGTGGCCCGCCTTTCGGGGGCTGGTCTTGGTCTTGCTCGACAGGTTTGGGGTCTTTGGCGGGGTTCAGTTGCAGCGTCAGAACAAAGCGCGCACCGCTTTGGCCGGGTTTGTTGGGGCGGATGATCAGGTCACCGCCCATCTGCCGCGCCATTGACCGGCAGATCGACAGGCCAAGCCCGTTGCTTTCGGCCCCATCCGCAGGCCTGCGCGCCTGTGAGAGCGGCTCGAACATCAGGCGGTGCAGGTGGTTGGGAATGCCCGGCCCGGTATCGGCAATCTCTACGCTTAGCATCGGGGGGCGCTGTTGCTGGGCAATCAGGCGTGCGGTAACGTGGATACCGCCATGCTTGGTATTCTTTACCGCGTTCGACAACAGGTTCGACATGCATTGCCGCAGGCGTTGCGGGTCCAGCATCCAGGCTGTGCCCAGTTGTGGGCTGATGTCATGGGTCAAGCGCAGGCCCGCCTCGGAAACGCCCGGATGAAACAGGGCCAGCGTGGCGCTGATCTGTTCGCTGGGGATGACCTTTTGCGGGCGGATCGGCAGGCGGCCCTCCTCTATCGCGGACATATCCAGAATATCATCAAGGATGGTGGAAAGCCCCTCGGCCGCGATGATCAGAACCGAAAGACGATTTTGGCTTAACGCATCCTTGTTGCGGCGTTGTTCGGCATGGCCCATGCCCAGAATGGCATTCAGGGGCGTGCGCAACTCATGGCTCATCTGGGCCAGAAAGCGGCTTTTGGCCCGGTTGCTGGCCTGAGCCGCCTTGCGATCAAGGGCGGCTGCGCGGTGCAGCCGGTTGTTCGATTTCATCGCGATCAGCGTATAGGCCAGCGCGCCAACCGCTGCGATCGTTGAAAAGATCAGGCCCGGCACGTTGTCATTGTTGATCCAATAAAAGGCATTGCCCGCCAACGCAGGCAGCGCCACAGCGGCAAAGCCAATATAGCCAAAAGGCATATGGATTGTGCGGGCTGAAATAATCTGCATCAGCGTGGTCATGATCATGCCCACAGCAAAGGACTTGGCGTAATTTTCATCGCCTTGCCAGATCAGCAGGGCCGGGAGGGAATAGGAAAACTCCATCAAGAACATGCAGACCATCACAAAACCATAGCGCTTTGGATGGCGCTTTGGGTCGAGCGCGCGCATGTAATGCATCGCCAGCAGCTCTGCCCCGATGTCAAGGGCAAGGCACAGCAGGGAAAACCAGACTGGCAGGTAAAGCATGGTCAGCGCCAGCGCCAGCACGGTCAACGGTAAACGCCCCCAGCGCTCGCCCCACAACAGGTCACGCTGTCGCTTGATTTCCTCTATTACGGTTGGGCCGTTTTTCAACATTGGCACTGGCGTGATCCTTGGGTCGTGTCATGGCGCTCTGACCGAACCCTCGTGCCAGACAACCGATCGCTGCCACAGCTAAGCCTGCAACTAATCCTTAAGTAAAGAAACTTCCTGTCGCAATTCACCCGTAGCGGAAAAGATCAGGATGCGGTTATCATTGGTGACGACGGCGATCCAGCCTTTGCCAAAGGTCACGGCCTGGGCCACGGCACCGTCAGGCAAGGCAAGGCTGGCGGGTAGATCGAAACTGGCCGGTAAATCGGCAGCCGCCGGACTGGGCTGTTCGCCAAAGCTTTGCGGCATGCGGGTGACAATCACCGCAACCACCGTTATGACGCCGATAATCATGGTGAGCGTCAGCACGATCACCAACCCTTTTAGAAACCTGAGGCTGGGCGGAAGCCCATCCGGTGCCGGAGCCTGATCCATGGCGAATACGTCCTTACCTGTCTTGCTAGTCACAATCGGGGAGGCCCCGCCTGACCGCCTTGATAAGGCGCTTGCCCGTGAAGTGCCAGAGACAGCGTCGCTGTCGCGCTCGCGGCTGATGAAGATGATTGCGGAAGGGCTGGTTTTGCTGGATGGCGTGGCCGTGACCGACCCAAAGGCCAAGGTCGTCGAAGGGCAGACCTATGCCCTGACGCTGGAACCCGCTGCCGATGTGGACACGCTGGCCGAAGATATTGCGCTGGATATCCTGTGGGAAGATGACGATCTGATCGTCGTCAACAAACCTGCGGGCATGGTGGTGCACCCCGCGCCGGGGTCTTGGACGGGCACGCTTGTCAACGCGCTGCTGCATCACTTTGGCGGCAATCTGTCGGGTGTAGGCGGCGAAAAGCGGCCCGGTATCGTGCACCGGATTGACAAGGAAACTTCTGGCCTGCTGGTCGTCGCCAAATCAGACCGCGCGCATCACGGGCTTGCCGCCCAGTTTGAGGCGCATACCGTGCAGCGCCGTTACCTTGCGGTGGTCAACGCTGCCCCGGATGCCGCCGACCCACGCCTGCGCGGGGTCAATGGTGTCAGCTTTGAGCCCGGCAATATCTTGCGCATCGCCACCAACCTTGCACGGCACAAGACCGACCGCCAACGGCAAGCCGTATTCTTTGAAGGGGTGGGCCGCCATGCCGTAACCCGCGCCCGTACCCTGGAAAGTTTTGGGACACCCCCGGTGGCCGCCTTGATTGAATGTTGGCTGGAAACCGGGCGCACCCATCAGATTCGCGTCCATATGGCGCATGCCGGCCATGGGCTGATCGGCGACCCGACCTATGGCGGCAAGCGCAAGCTGTCTGAAAAAGCGATCGGGGCGGCCGCCGTGGCTGCGGTGGCCGCATTTCCCCGCCAGGCCCTGCATGCAGCGACCTTGGGCTTTGCGCATCCGGTCACAGGTGAGATGCTGGAATTTTCGGCGCCTTTGCCGGATGACATCGCGGAATTGCTGGTCGCATTGGGTCACACGGTCTGACATATTCGTGATAAGACCGACATAAATCTGGAACTGGAACGGAACGGCAATCATTTAGCGTATAGAATATCAGAAATGCCTGCCCTTGCGGCAGGACAGTAAACTGATAGATTGCCGATCCCCGGCACGGGAATGACCGAAAATGGGACCGACAGTGAACGGAGGATGATGATGAGTACCTATGCAAATCTGCCAGCCCCAAGCCCGGAACAGGGCCTGAACCGTTACATGCAGGAAATTCGCAAATTTCCGCTGCTGGAACCGGAAGAAGAATACATGCTTGCCAAGCGCTGGGTTGACCACCAGGACAGCACTGCCGCGCATAAAATGGTAACCTCGCATCTGCGTCTGGCCGCCAAGATCGCCATGGGCTATCGCGGTTACGGATTGCCGCAGGCCGAGGTGATATCCGAGGCGAATGTGGGCCTGATGCAAGCGGTCAAACGCTTTGACCCCGAAAAGGGCTTTCGCCTTGCGACCTATGCAATGTGGTGGATCAGGGCGTCGATCCAGGAATATATCCTGCGGTCGTGGTCCTTGGTGAAAATGGGCACCACCTCGGGGCAGAAAAAGCTGTTTTTCAACCTGCGCAAAGCCAAGGCAAAGCTGGGGGCGCTGGAAGAAGGCGATCTGCGCCCCGAGAATGTGACCCAGATTGCCACCGATCTGAACGTGACCGAGGCCGAGGTCATCTCGATGAACCGGCGGCTTTCGGGGGGCGATGCCTCGCTTAACGTGACCGTGGGGTCGGATGGCGAAGGATCAACCCAGTGGCAAGATTGGCTGGAAGATGAAGACAGCGATCAGGCCGGCGATTATGCCGAAAAAGATGAGCTGGATACGCGGCGTGAGATGATGGTGCAGGCAATGGCCGTGCTGAACGAGCGTGAAAAAGACATCCTTATCCAACGCCGCCTGCAAGATGTGCCTATCACGCTGGAGGAACTGTCCGAAACCTATAGCGTCTCGCGCGAGCGTATTCGCCAGATCGAGGTGCGGGCCTTCGAAAAGCTGCAAGCCAAGATGCGTGAATTGGCCTTTGAAAAAGGCATGGTAATCCCGGCGTAACCGCGCCGCCCCAACAGATGGCCCCCGCGCGGATACAGACTTTCCTTGCCGTGCGGGGCGGCCTAAGCTGGCCTTGCCGCACGGGCGACCTGATCCGGCACAAAGGCAAAAGGGGACGTGATATGACCAAACCAATCCGCTGGGGCATCCTTGGGGCCGCCAAATTCGCGCGGGACCACATGGCCCCGGCCATTCATGCGGCGCGTGGCGCAGAACTGGCAGCGCTTGCGACCTCGGACCCGGCCAAGGCCGATGGGTTCAAGGCCTTTGCGCCCGGCCTTGCGGTTCATGCCAGCTATGACGCGCTGTTGGCGGATGCCTCGATTGAGGCTGTTTATATTCCGCTGCCCAATCACCTGCATGTGGAATGGACGCTGAAGGCGCTGGCGGCAGGTAAACATGTGCTGACGGAAAAGCCGATCTGCCTGAAGGCGGATGAGATTTCGCAGATCATCACGGCCCGCGATGCCAGCGGTTTGCTGGCTGCCGAAGCCTATATGATCGTGCATCACCCACAATGGCAGCGCGCCCGTGCCCTTGTACAATCGGGGGCGATTGGCACGCTGAGCCATGTGGACGGCGTTTTCACCTATGACAACCGCACCGACCCCGGCAATATCCGCAACAAGCCGGAAACCGGGGGGGGCGGAATTTATGACATTGGCGTTTATACTTACGGCTCGGCCCGCTTTGTCACCGGGGCCGAGCCCGAGGCATTTCAGGCCCGCATCCGGCAAGAAAACGGCGTGGACGTTTGGGCGCAGGCAACAGGCATCATGGCGGGGCCGGGAAAAGGGTTTGCGGGGGGGCGGTTTACCTATTCCGCCATCACCTCGATGCGGCTGCACAACCGTCAGGAAATGACCTTTCACGGCGACAAGGGGCTGATCCGGCTTACGGCACCTTTCAACGCCAATGTCTTTGCCGAGGCCCAGTTGGAGCTGCGGCAGGGCATGTCGGTTACCACCGAACGCTGGCCCGGCGTGAACCAATATGTGCTGCAAGTGCAAAACTTCGGTGACAGCATCCGCAACGGCACGCCCTATGCCTGCCCGCTGGAATTCACCCATGGCACGGCGGCGATGATTGACAAAGTGTTCGCCGCCGCTGAAGTGATATCCTTGGCGTGAGCGGCTTTACCTTCCATCTTCCCGGTTCCGTGTTGCGGGACCGGGCCGAGATGAAACCCTATTACGTCAAATTGACCGAAGGTCTGGCGGCGCGGGGCCACACCGTTGGCCTTGCGCTGCATAACCGTGAAACCCTGCTGGCCGAGGTTGCTGCGAGCACCAATTTCCACATCGTCGATCATGGGGCGGCACGGCACCCGAGGGTGCTGAATACCGGCATTGCCTATGTCTATCCGTTTTGGAACCTTGACCCGTGGGGCATCCGCGCGCTGTCCTCTATCGCGGAAAAACCCTTTGATCCCAGCAGTATCGACAAGGAGCAGGCCATCGCGTTCACCAATCGCCTGCGCAAACGCTGGGTGATTGCACGCAAATCGCGCTATGAACAACCCATGCAGCGCGTTGAGGTTCCAGCCGATTGCATCGCGGTATTCTTGCAATCCGAAGGCCACCGGGATGTGATGGAAACCTGCCACCTTGACCTGCGCCAACTGCTCAAATCGCTTATGGCCCGCGCTGACCCGCGCGCCATCATCGTCAAACCGCATCCCCGCGACCATGATCCAACCACCCGCCGCTTTCTGAACCGTATCGCTGGGCGTGATGCCCGGATTCGCATCGTCGATGCCAATATCCATGACATCCTGGCCAAGGCGGCGGTCTGCGTGACGATCAATTCTGCGGTGGGAATAGAGGCGATGATGCAGGGCGTGCCGGTTGTGCTTTGTGGTAAGACCGATTTTCACCATTGCGCCGTGACGGTGAAAACCCCCGCCGAAATGGAGGCGGGCCTAAACCGCGCCATCGTGACGCCATGGCCGCATGACGCGTTTTTGTACTGGTATTTCGGCATGAATTGCATGAACGCAGGCAAGGAGACGCTGGTTGATGATTTTCTGGACCGGGTGGCAGGGACCGGATTTGCCCTAAGCCCGTAACTCGGCCTGTTTTTTCTTGGGCAATCCTGCGAACACCATGTCATAGGATGCGGTGATATGGGCTTGCAACGCCGCATCCGAAAGCCCGCCGGCCCGCCCATTCGGCAGCCCGTAATGTTGCAGCCACTTCAACCCCCGCGATGCCATATAGGGGGCAGGGCGGATGCCCTCTTCATGCCGCAAAACCTCAAACGCCATATCCGAGGCCTTGAACACGACTGCATCACTGTCCCAGCCGGCAATCGCAAAGACTTTGCCGCCAACTTTCCAGACATCCGCCCCGCCCCATTGCACCACATGGGTTGCCGCGCGAAGAGAGGCGCAAAAACCATTGATCTCCTCGCGCGTCATGGCTTAGCCTTCCATCGCTTCCAGCTCGTCAATAAAGCCGGAAATCATGTTCAGCCCCTTGTCCCAGAAAGCCGGGTCGCTGGCGTCAAGGCCAAAGGGCGCCAGAAGCTCTTTGTGATGCTTGGACCCGCCAGCCTTCAGCATCTCGAAATACTTTTCCTCGAACCCCGGCAAACCATCAGCATAGGCGGCATACAGCGCGTTCACCAAGCCATCGCCAAAGGCATAGGCATAGACATAAAACGGCGAATGCACGAAATGCGGGACATAGGCCCAGAAGGTTTCATAGCCGTCCATATAGTCAAACACCGGGCCAAGGCTTTGCGCCTGAACGCTCATCCACAGCGCGTTGATATCGTCCGGTGTCAACTCGCCCTCGCGCCGGGCGGCATGCAGCTTGCATTCAAAATCATAGAACGCGATTTGGCGGACCACGGTGTTGATCATATCCTCTACCTTGCCTGCCAGCAGGGTCTTGCGTTCGGCTGGGGTTTTTGCCCCGTCCAGCAGCTTGCGGAAGGTCAGCATTTCGCCAAAGACGCTTGCGGTTTCGGCCAGGGTCAAGGGGGTGGCTGACAGCAACTCGCCTTGGCCTGCTGCAAGAACCTGATGCACACCATGCCCCAACTCATGCGCCAAGGTCATGACATCACGCGGTTTTCCCAGATAGTTCAGCATGACATAGGGGTGCACGGTTGTCACTGTCGGGTGCGCAAATGCGCCGGGGGCCTTGCCCGGTTTCACGCCCGCATCAATCCAGCCCTTGGTGAAAAACGGCTCGGCCAGTTCGGCCATCTTGGGGGAAAACGCGGCATAGGCCTCGGTCACGGTTTTGCGGGCTTCTTCCCAATCGACCATGCGGGGATCTGCCTGCGGCAAGGGGGCGTTGCGGTCCCAGACCTGCAGCGTTTCTAGCCCCATCCACTTGGCTTTCAATGCATAATAGCGATGCGACAGCTTTGGGTAAGCCGCCACAACCGCATTGCGCAGCGCCTCGACCACTTCCGGTTCGACATGGTTGGACAGGTGCCGGCCCGTCTGCGGGGTCGGCATTTTGCGCCAGCGGTCTTCGACCTCTTTTTCCTTGGCCAGCGTGTTGTGAACCCGTGCGAACAGTTTGATGTTCTTGTCAAACACCAAAGCCATGGCCCGCGCCGCCGCCTCGCGTTTTTCACGCTTGGTATCGGTCAGCAGGTTCAGGGTCGCTTCAAGGTTCAGGGGCTCATCCTCGCCCGCCACCTCAAACATCAATCCTGCCATGGTTTCATCAAACAACCGGTTCCACGCGGCGGCGCCGACTGTGGATTGGTCGTGCAGAAACTTTTCCAGCTCATCCGACAGTTGATGCGGGCGCATGGCGCGCATGCGGTCAAATACCGGCCTGTAGCGGGCCAGATCGGCATTGGCCGCCAACAGGCCGGTCAGATGGGCCTCATCCAAACGGTTGAACTCAAGGCTGAAAAACACCAATGGCGTGGTGAAAGCCGTGATCTGGTCTTGCGCGTCGGCCATGAATTTGGCGCGCTCACTGTCCATGGTGTTTTGGTAATAGCGCAGGCCAGCGTAAGACATCACGCGCCCCGCAGTCACGTCAATCGCTTCATAGGCATGCACACAGGCCAGCATTGCTGCGGCATCCAGATCTGCCAGCTTGCCCTCATAACTGGCTGCAAAATCGGCACAGGCCTTGTTCAGCCATGCCATATCTTGCATGTATTCGGCGGAATCGGGGGCGGGATAAAGGTCGGTCAAATCCCAATCGGGAAGTTTGCCAAGCCCCCCCGATCCGGTCGCATTGGCGTCAAATACGGGGCGGCGATCAAACAGCGTCATGGGTAAACCTCACTTCATGCATTTGTCCTTATCTAAGGTCGCCCTGCCGTCGGGTGCAACCCTGCGCGGGTCGCATCTTTGTGTCTGGCCCAAATTGTCGCTTGGGCCAGCTTGTGTCAGGTTCAGCTTGCAGTTCGGCAAAGCGGGCTTTAGCTGTTTGCGCATCCGATCCCATTTCCCGAGCAGCGGAGCATCCCATGACCTATTGTGTTGGCCTTTTGCTGGATGCAGGCATTGTGCTGTTGTCCGATACCCGTACCAATGCGGGCCTGGACAATATCGCGACCTATCGCAAAATGTTCGTGTTCGAGGAACCGGGCGAGCGTGTGATCATTGTTCTGACGGCGGGCAGCCTGTCGGTTACGCAAACGACGATGGCGCGGTTGCGTGAAATTGCGGATGACCCGAATGCCAGCGAAGAAACCTCACTGATGAAGGCGCCGACCATGTTAAAGGTAGCGGATATCGTCGGTGCGAAACTGGCCGAAGTGCGGGCCGATGTGGACCAAAAGCTGGCGATGTCGCAAGGGGTTTCGGCGTCGATGATCGTTGCCGGACAACGCAAAGGGGACGAAATGCGGATGTTTCTGATCTATCCCGAGGGAAATTACATCGAGGCGACCGAAGACACCCCGTTCCTGCAAATCGGTGAGCATAAATACGGCAAACCCATTCTTGACCGCGTGGTGACAACGCGAACCAGCCTGAAAGATGCACAAAAAGCGGTGCTGTTGTCGATGGATTCGACGCTGCGCTCGAATCTGACGGTGGGGATGCCGCTTGATCTGGCGGTGATCGAACGTGATAGCTGCAAGATCAGCCAACGTCGCCGCATAGAGCCGGGGGATGAAAGTTTCCGTGCAATGTCTGAAGCCTGGTCGACCGCGCTGCGCGACGGCTTTTCGCAGATTTCGCTGTGATGGGCCGCCTCGTTCTGATCACCGAACCAGTCCACGCCGATGCGGTAGCCTTGCTGCGCGCCCAGGGGTTTGAGGTGATCGGCCCGGCCGCGCCGTTTCAACCCGCCGATGCGCTGCTGGTGCGGACCCGTGCGATTACAGCGGCAGAGGTGGTGCAATTCTCGCTTGTTTCCAAACATGGTGTTGGCGTCGATAACATCCCGATGGCGGCGGCCGCAGCGGCAGGGGTGGCGGTGATGAACACCCCCGGCGCCAATGCCAGTGCCGTGGCCGAACAGGCGCTGATGTTGATGCTGGCCTTGGCCCGCAATCTGGATGGACAACGCGCAGCGGTGCCGGGCGGGCCAATGCCGCCCGTGCAAGGGCTGGAAGGGCGGCGCTTGCTGGTTGTGGGCTTTGGGGCAAGCGGCAAACGTGTGGCCGCGTTGGCCAAGGTTTTGGGCATGGCCGTGACCATCCATTCGCGTGACCTGAAAGAGGCCCGCCATCTGGGCTATCCCGTTGCCCCCGATTTTGACAAAGCCTTGACGCAGGCCGATATTATCAGCCTGCATTGCCCGCTTACCGCCCAAACCCAGAACCTGCTGGATGCCGAGGCTTTTGCCCGCATGCCCCAAGGGGCGATGGTGGTGAACTGCGCGCGGGGCGGGTTGATCGACGAGGCCGCCTTGATTGCCGCGCTGAACTCCGGCCATCTGGGCGGCGCGGGGCTGGATGTGACGGTGCAGGAACCCTTGCCGATGGACGCCCCAATGCGCCACACGCCGAATGTGATCTTGACCCCCCATGCCGCGACGCTTTCGGATGGGGCGTTTCGGCGCATGGGAATGATGGCGGCGCAGAATATCATTGATTTCTTTGCTGGCCGAGCCCAAAGACGCGCACAGGCTTTTGCCCAAGGATTGAAGCGTTTTCCGCTTTGGTTTACATATGTGCAGGGGCCTTTGAAACGCCTTGGCGGGCGTCATGGGCAATTGAGGATGCATCTGCCCAAAGGTGAATTGGCTGAATACGGGAACCTGACCAGGCGCAACAGGCCCTAGCTGGATTGCGCAAACAGTGCGGTTGTCAGATCATAAAATCGGCGGCGGGTTGATGGGATTTCCATCATGATTTCATGTTCGGCATGCGGCACCAGTTCAAGCCGACCTTTGGGCCAGTTTGCCATACGGACAGCAACGGGCGCGGGATCAACGACCTTTTCCTCGGCCCCCAAGAAACACAGGCACGGCAGATCGGGCGCGGGTAGCCTCGCCAGATCACGACATTCGCGCAGCGCCTCATCCAGCCAATGCAAACCGGGGCCCCCCAAGGCCAGTTCCGGCTTTTGCGCGACCTGATTTTGCATCCAGGCATAGGTTTCCGCATCGCGCGTCAACACATTGCCCACAAATGGCGCGATCTTGACATAGGTCGCGCCATTGGTGCCGGGCGCATAGCGCTGGCCCTGGCCAAGCACGCGCGCGCCATGTGACAAGCAGCGCGCCAGCGGCGCAACCCCCGGCGAAAAGCGAATCCCCCACATCGGGGCCGAAAACGCGGCCGCCTTGACATCCAAGCCGCGGGTCAGGGCCCGCAATCCAATGCAGCCGCCCATCGAATGGGCCACCAGAAAGAAGGGGCCGGGTTGCCCAAGCTCATGCAGTTTGGCAAGAACGGCTGCCAAGTCGTTTTGATAGTTGGAAAATCGTTCAACATGGCCAAGCATGTGATCCGGCGTGGGCCGGTCAGACAGCCCTTGGCCGCGCCAGTCAACGACCACGCTGGCATAGCCGCGCGCACCAAATTCAGCAGCCGCGCGGCCGTATTTTTCAATGTATTCTGTCCGCCCCGGAAACAGCAAAACCGTTCCCTTTTCGCCTTTCGGCCAAACCGCCATGCGCAACCGCACGCCATCGCTGGCCGTCACCCAATAGGCGCCCCCGTCATCCGGGCCCTGCGCCAGATCGTTGAAAAGCGGGGCGTTGGGCATCAGCCAAGCGCCGAGGCCAGTTTCATCGCCAGCCCCATTGACCCATCAACCGACAATCTGCCGGTCATGAAGGCTGTGGTCGGGTTCATATCCCCTTCCAGAATCGCCTGAAACACTTCGGCACTTGCTGTCAGTGTAACATCCGCGTCTTCATCGCCCGCCCTTACGCCGGTCTCGTCGATCATGATGGCGCCTTCGCCCTTTACGACAAATTTCGCAACGCCGTTAAAGGTTTGCACTTTTTTGGTCAGAGCCACCACGGCGGTATCAATCACAGCACTCATCGAATTTCCTTTCCATCCTCGCCTGAAAGTGAGCCGTGGGATATGGCTTTTCCCAAAGCACACGCTACAGTTAACTGTATGAAACCACTGCGCCCATTTAACAATCGTATCGTTGCGGCACTTTTTCCGATTCTTGTGGGGCTTGTGGCCTTGCCAGCCTCGGGGGCAGGGCTGGATGAGCTGTTTGACAAGCTGCAAACGGCTGAACCCGGCCCCGCCGGGCGGATAGAGCGGCAGATTTGGCGCGAGTGGTCAAAATCGGGTTCCGCGGCGATGGATTTATTGCTGCAACGGGGGCGCGATGCGATGGAGGCGGGGGATGTTGCGGCTGCAATTGACCACTTTACCGCGCTTATTGACCACGCCCCCGATTTCGCCGAAGGCTGGAACGGGCGGGCCACCGCCTATTTTCAGGTTGGCAGTTTCGGGCCCTCGGTGGCCGATATTCAGCACGTTCTGGCACTTAATCCCCGGCATTTCGGGGCATTGGCGGGGTTTGCCCGTATCCTTGAAGATACCGACCAGCCCGCACGCGCCTTGCAGCTTTACAAGGCAGCGCTTGCTATACATCCCAATCTGGACGGGGTAAGGGACGCGGTAGACCGGCTGCAAGCTATGGCCGCCGGGCAAGAAATGTAACACAGGCCAGATCCTATGCGCAGTACAGCGCGGGTGGTGGCGGTTCTGGGACCGACCAACACCGGCAAAACCCATTACGCAATTGAACGGATGCTGGGCCACCGCACGGGGGTTATCGGCCTGCCGCTGCGCCTGCTTGCGCGCGAAGTCTATGACCGAATCGTCGCCCTGCGGGGGCCGGGCGTGGTGGCCCTGGTCACGGGTGAGGAACGCATTGTCCCCGACCGCACCCAATACTGGGTCTGCACGGTCGAGGCGATGCCGCTGGAGATCGGCGCCGATTTCATCGCCATTGACGAGATCCAGCTTTGCGCCGATGCCGAACGTGGCCATGTGTTTACCGACCGCCTTTTGCGCGCGCGCGGATTGCATGAAACCCTGTTTCTGGGGGCCGACACCATGCGCCCCGCGATTGCCGCCCTGGTGCCGGGGGTGCAGTTCATGGCGCGGCCCCGGCTATCGGAACTGACCTATTCCGGGTCGAAAAAGCTGAGCCGGATGCCGGAACGCAGCGCAATCGTCGGGTTTTCGGTTGAAAATGTCTATGCCATCGCCGAACTGATCCGCCGTACCAAAGGCGGCTGCGCGGTGGTCATGGGGGCGTTGTCGCCGCGCACCCGCAACGCGCAGGTAGAGATGTACCAAAACCGCGATGTCGATTATCTGGTCGCGACCGATGCGATCGGCATGGGGTTGAACCTTGATATCCATCACGTCGCCTTCTCATCGACCGTCAAATTCGATGGCCGCCGGATGCGCGCGCTTTTTCCGCAAGAGCTGGCGCAAATCGCAGGCCGCGCAGGGCGGCATATGACCGCAGGCAGTTTTGGCGTCACGGGCGAGGCGCGCCCCCTGAGTGATGAAGTGGTGGGCGCGATCGAGGATCACCGCTTTGACCCTGTGCGCAAACTGTCCTGGCGCAATGAGCAGCTTGAATTCGGCACGATCCCCCGTCTGATTGCGGCGTTGGAGCGGCATACAGATGTTGAATGGCTGTCACGCGCCCGCGACGCGGATGATGTGATCGCCCTTAAGGCCTTGTGGGCGCTACCCGAAATTCATGATCACGTTAAAACGCCGCAAGATGTGCGGCTTTTGTGGGACGTCTGCCGCATCCCTGATTTTCGCGGCATTTCCAGCACCGAACACGCGACGCTGCTGCAAGGTTTGTTCGAATATTTGCGCAAAGGGCAGATTCCCGCCGATTGGATGGCGGCCCAAATCAAGCGTATTGACCGGACCGAGGGCGACATTGACACTTTATCCAAGCGCCTGGCCTTTATTCGCACCTGGACTTATGTTGCCCAACGCAAGAATTGGGTTGCAGACGAAGCCCATTGGCGGCAAGAGACGAGGGCTGTAGAAGACCGCTTGTCAGACGCGCTTCATGCCGGGCTGACCCAACGATTTGTTGATCGGCGCACTTCTGTGCTCATGCGCCGGTTGAAGCAGAAGGAGAGCCTTGTGGCCGAGGTGAATGACAAAGGCGAAGTGACGGTAGAAGGCGAATTTGTCGGCAAGCTGGAAGGCTTCCGGTTTCGCCAGGATTTTACCGCCACGGCAGATGAGGCGCGCACGCTGCGCATGGCGGCGCTGCAGGCGCTAAAGCCTGAATTCCACCTGCGCGCGGACAGGTTCTATAACGCGCCCGATACCGAGCTGGATTTTACCGAGCAGGGCGGCCTCATGTGGGGCAATTCTGCGATTGGTAAGCTGGTCGCCGGGGCCGACGCCCTGCGCCCCGGTGTCGAGGCGTTTGTAGACGAGGACGCGGGCCCCGAAATCGCTGAAAAGGTAAAGCGCCGCTTGCAGCATTTTATCGACCGCAAGGTGGCGACCTTGTTTGAACCCCTGTTGAACATGAGCCGGGATGAAACCCTGACCGGCATGGCGCGCGGCTTTGCGTTTCAGATGGTCGAAGCCTTGGGGATATTGCCGCGTGAGACTGTGGCCGAAGACGTCAAGGCGCTGGACCAGGAGGCGCGCGGCCAGTTGCGCAAGCATGGCATCCGCTTTGGGCAATATACCATCTTTCAACAGCTTTTGCTGAAACCCGCGCCTACCCGTTTGCGGCTGGTTTTATGGTCGCTTGCCAATGGCTTGCAGGAATTTCCCGAAAGCCCGCCGCCCGGTTTGGTGACCATCCCGAACATCCCAGATGTGCCAATGCAGCACTACACGCTGGCAGGCTATCGCCCCGCAGGCAGCCGCGCGATCCGCATCGACATGCTTGAACGTCTTGCCGATCTTTTGCGCGGCCAAGACAGCCGCGGCGGGTTTGAAGCAATCCCCGACATGCTGTCGATCACAGGCATGACGCTGGATCAGTTTGCTGATTTGATGACGGGTCTGGGCTACAAGGGCGAAAAGGCCGAGCGACCAAAGGCTAAACCGCCAGCCCCCAAAGAGCTGACCGCCGAGGCGATTGCCGAAGCCGCAGCTTTGGCAGCGGCCGCGTCAAAAATCATCGTTCCGGATGACGTTCCGGCCCAGGCACCCGCGCCAGGCGCAGAGCCCACGCCAGACAGCCCCGCCCAAGCTGCCCCCGAAAGCACCGCCGAAAGCACCGCCGCCGCGCCCGCTGCCGAAGCCGCTGTTGAAATGGAAAGCTTTATCACTTTCACATGGGCCCCGCGCCCGCGTGCCGACCGCCGCCCGCAACGCCCTGACGCAAGGCCGGAAGGTGCTGCAGCTCAGCCCCGTGATGGCGAAAAGCGCGAAAGGGGCCGGCGTGACGGGGCCAAGCGTGACGGCACCAAGCATGATGGCGCCAAGCGCAGCGAACGTGGCGCAGGGCAGGGGGCGACGCCCCCCCCGTACTGAAGCTGCTGCCGGTGGCCGCAATGACGCTGGCCGCCCCGAAGGTGGTCGGGGCCCACGCCCCGAGGGCGGTTTCAAGGGCAAGGGTAAAAAAGGCGGAAAGCCACCGCAAAACGCCCCGCAGAAATATGAATCCCGCCCCGCACGGACCGAGAAAAAAATCGACCCCGATAATCCTTTCGCGGCACTTGCTGCCCTGAAGGGCAAGATCTGACCCTTTGGCGGGTCGCAACGACACCACGGCGGGCGCAAAGCCCGCCGATACTGCCGAAAACGGGCACGAAACCATGCGTCTCGACAAATGGTTGTTTTATGCGCGTTTTTTCAAAACACGTGCGCTTGCTTCGGCTGTCATAACCAAGGGCCGCGTGCGGCTGAACGGGCAGCGCCAATCCAAGCCCGGCCATGTGGTTCGCCCCGGCGATGTTCTTACGTTTCCGATGGGCGATCAGGCCCGCGTCATCCGTGTGCTTGCCCCCGGCACCCGCCGTGGCCCGGCAACCGAGGCACAGACGCTGTATCTTGATCTTGCGCCAATCGCCCCTGCGACCTCTTCCCCGCTTGAATGATCGGCTTGGGTGATTTATCCACAATCCCAATACCGACGCGCCTGCCAGAAAATACCTCAGAGACACCGTACAAAGACAAGGCCTGCCATGACCTATATCGTGATCGACAATTGCATCGCCTGCAAATACACTGATTGTGTTGAGGTTTGCCCCGTGGACTGCTTTTATGAGGGGGAAAACATGCTGGTTATCCATCCTGATGAGTGCATTGACTGCGGCGTTTGCGAACCGGAATGCCCCGCCGATGCCATTCGCCCCGATACCGAGCCGGATATGGAAAAGTGGGTTGAATTCAACCGCAAATATGCTGATCTTTGGCCCGTGATCGTGACCAAAAAAGATCCGTTGCCCGGCTATGAAGACCGCGACGGCGAGTTGGATAAGGTTACCAAGTACTTCTCGGCAAAGCCGGGCGACGGCGGCTAAGCTGCCACTCGGCCTCGGGTTGCAAAAGGCTGGATGAGCTTGCACCCCCGCTGCTTCAGGGGTTCTTCCTGCGGTGTGCCGATTCTTATCTTGTTGGAATCGGGGTGATTCTGTGTTATAGATGCGCAGCAGACAACCAAGGACCGTCACGCCGAACCCCGCGCTGCTTGCATATGGGGGATATTTCTGGATAATTTTTACCATCGTCGGGGTCATTATGACCGCGTGCGGTGTTTTTTGTCCGAACGGGTGCCTGTCCGAGCTGAGCAATAGTAAGGAAATGATCCTATGACAAAGACCAAAAAGCCTGAGTTTCGCCCTGATGAGTTTGTTGTGTACCCCGCCCATGGGGTTGGCCGTATCATATCCATTGAAGAACAGGAAATTGCAGGTCTGCATATGGAGCTTTTCGTCATCTCCTTTGAAAAGGACAAGATGACGTTGCGCGTTCCGACCCATAAGGCCACCGAAATCGGCATGCGGTCGCTGTCATCGCCGGATTTGATTACCAAGGCGCTTGATACGCTCAAGGGCAAAGCCCGCGTCAAGCGTGCGATGTGGTCGCGCCGCGCGCAGGAATACGAACAAAAGATCAACTCGGGTGATCTACTGTCGATTGCCGAAGTGGTGCGTGACCTGCACCGCACCGATGACCAGCGCGAGCAGTCCTATTCCGAGCGCCAGCTCTATGAGGCCGCGTTGGAGCGGTTGACCCGTGAAGTCGCGGCAGTATCGGGCGTTGATGAAAAAGGCGCACAAAAGACTGTTGATGACGTGTTGATGTCACGCGCCGCCTGAGTAGTGATTGCTGCGGTTTGCGGTCAACCAATCTTGGGGTGGCTGCTGATCATCACATTGCAAGAACTCTCTCGTTTTGATTTCGCGCCTGATCTGTTGCAGCAGATCAGGCGCGAAGTGCTTTCTGCCCCTGAACGCTGAGGCGTTTCGTCTTGAACATCACTCACAGATTGCTGTCTGACATCAAAGTTTTCAACGTGTTATGCGAAGGGCTGTGTTTGAGGTCTTTCCTGAAGCGCTGTAGGCGAAGAAGATTTGTGCAAGAGTTATTGCCTTGTCCGGCGCAAACATAATGTGAAATAAAAAGAAAAAAGCAGCCAATTTAATGGCTGCTCTTGTGGTCGTAGGCTTTTATCGCGGGGGGGTGGTACACAGGCCGACCCCGTTTGCAACCTTGCATGACGGGGCGATTACTTTGGCCCGATCATCATCACCATCTGGCGGCCTTCCAGCTTGGGAAAGCTTTCCAGCTTGCCGGCCTCTTCCGCGATCACTTCATCTGCGACACGGTTCAGCAATTCCAGACCAAGCTGCTGGTGCGCCATTTCGCGACCCCGAAAGCGCAGGGTCACTTTAACCTTGTCGCCTTCGCTCAGGAATTTCAGCACCGAGCGCATCTTGACATCATAGTCATGCTTGTCCGTGCCGGGACGAAACTTGATTTCCTTGATTTCAATGATGTGCTGCTTTTTGCGGGCCTCAGCCTCGCGCTTTTGCTGCTCATACTTGAATTTGCCGAAGTCCATGATCTTGCAGACCGGCGGTTCCGCATTGGGCGAGATTTCAACCAAGTCAAGCCCGGCCTCCTCGGCCATGGCCATCGCGCGGGCTGGCGTAACAACGCCAACGTTTTCCCCGTCTGCGCCAATCAGGCGAATCTCGGGGCTGCGAATGCGGTCGTTCACGCGGGGGCCCGTATCGCGTTGCGGCGGGGCGTTGTGGGGTCTGCGGGCTATGGTTTGCTTCCTTCTTTCATTGATAACGGTGCAGGGGCATTGCCCCCACGCGGCATAAAATAGACCTCTGGGCCGCGTAGTTCAACACCTTTCGGTCGAAACATGCCCGATGGGGTGCGGCAATACGGCAAAGTCTTTTCAATTCCGTGGGTTTCTGTCATGTAGGCGCAATAACCGCCAGTGCTTACTGGCATTGGGAGAATGTGAAATGAACAAGAGCGTACTTCTGGGCGCAGCCCTGATCGTTGTGGCCGGGATTGGCTATTACAAGTTCAGCTATGAACCAGCACAGCAAGCGGCGCAACAAGCCGCGCAGGAAGCCAAGGCAAAAGCCGAAGATGCCGCGAAAGCCGCAGAGGAGGCCGCCAAGGCTGCTGAAGAGGCTGCGCTGAAGGCTGCCGAAGAAGCCGCCGCCAAAGCCGCCGAGGAGCTGAAAGCAGCCGAAGAGGCTGCGGCCAAAGCTGCAGAAGAAAAAGCGGCAGCCGCTGCGGCGGAAGCAAAAGCTGCGGCTGAGGCCGCTGAGAAAGCCGTCGCCGAGGCCGCGGCCAAAGCCCAGGAAGAGGCAAAAGCGGCCGCTGAGGAAGCTGCAAAAGCTGCTGCAGATGCTGCTGCCAAGGCCGAAGCTGAGGCAAAGGCCGCCGCTGACGCTGCCGCCGGCACGGTTGACCCGGCCAAGCTGTTCGATGCCACGAATTTTGATGCCGCCAAGGTGGGGGCGATGATTGACGCTTCGTCCATGGATGCCGGCACAAAGGCCAACCTGAAATCGCTGGTGGATGGCGCGGCAGGCAACCCGCTGCTGTTGCAAGGTGTGCTGGATCAAGTGAAAGCCGCTTTGGGGCTTTGATCTTTGGATAAACAAGAAAGCCGCGCAAGATGTTGCGCGGCTTTCTTGACATGCGGGCCCTGGGCTTTTGATTGTTGGGCTTTTGATTAAATGCCTTCGCCGACAAAGGCTTTTTCGACCACATATTCCAGCGGCTCGGAATTTGCGCCTTCGCGCAGGCCAAAGCCCTCTAGCACCGCCTTTACATCAATGTTGAACGCCAGCGAGCCGCATACCATCGCGCGGTCTTCGGCAGGGTTCATCGGCGGCAGATTCAGGTCTTCAAATACTTTTCCAGATGTCAGATTATCGGTGATCCGCCCCATCTGCGCTGTTTGCTGGCGGGTGGTTGTCGGGTAATACAGCAGCTTGCCTTCGACCATTTCCCCGATCAGCTCGTCATTTTGCAGATCTTCGACCAGTTGGCGGCCATATTCCAGCTCATCCGCCTCCCGGCAGGTGTGCATCATGATGACCTGATCGTATTTCTCATAGGTTTCGGGGTCGCGCATCAGGCTGGCAAAGGGGGCAATGCCGGTGCCGGTGGCCAAAAACCACACCCGTTTGCCCGGCAGCAAGGCATCATGCACCAAGGTTCCAACGGGTTTCGGGCGCAAGATTATCTCATCGCCTTCCTTGATATGCTGCAGCTTGCTGGTCAGCGGGCCATCGGGCACTTTGATCGAGTAGAACTCCAACTCCTCATCCCAATTGGGCGAGGCGATGGAATAGGCGCGTAGCAAGGGTTTGCCGTTATCGCCCATCAAGCCGATCATCACGAATTCGCCCGAACGAAACCGCAAGGATTGCGGGCGCGTGACGCGGAAAGAAAACAGCCGGTCGGTCCAGTGCTTTACGGATGTCACGACCTGCGCATCAGGCAGGTGTGGCTTGGCGGGCTTTGGGGCGGTTTTTGCAATTGCGTCGGTCACGGTAAGGCTTTCGGTCATTAACATACTCCCCGGCTTTAAACCGGTATGCAGTGTCTAGCTTTGATCTATGTCAGGGGGCAAGCCGTCAACCGGCCCGCAACCGCGACTGATGGTCATGGGTTTGCCAATCGGCGCGGGCCAGCCAGTGCGCGACGGGTTGGCGGATTGCCAGATCATCGCTGATTTCCACCTCATCAAAACCCACGCGCCGCGCCATTGTATATTGATCGGCCAGCACATGGCCGCGCGCCCGCAACCGGCCCTTGAACCCCATCATCCGCAACCGCCGGGCCAGCGTAAAGCCGCGCCCATCGGCAAAGCTGGGGAAGTCGATGCGGATCAGGCGCAGGTCGGTCAGATAGGGGGCCAATGCTGCCGGATCGTCGCTGTTGGCAAGGTCTATTGCGCCTTCATGAAAGGGCAATTGCGCCAGAGAGGTGAAGGCGGGGATCGGGGGCTCAAGGTGAAACCCGGTGTCGGTGACGATAACAGTCATCTTGTTTCCTTTGCTGATATTCGGACCATTCTGCCGTTGACAACATGAATCCCACATTCGGTTTTTTCCGTTCCACGCCAACGGCCTGCGCGTGGGTCTTCGCCCGGTTTCACCGCGCTGGTGCAGGGGGCGCAGCCAATGCTGGGATAGCCCTTGGCCACAAGCGGATGGCGCGGCAAACGGTTGTTGATGATATAATCTTGCAGATCATCGCGGGTCCAATGGGCCAGCGGGTTTATCTTCAACCGCGCGCCACGGTCGGCCTCAAAAAACTCCACCTCGGCGCGGGTGCCGGATTGATAGCGCTTGCGGCCTGTGATCCAGGCATCGAACCCCGACAGCGCGCGTTCCAGCACCTCGGTCTTGCGTAATGCGCAGCAGGCATCGGTGTTGAATTGGTGCAATGTGCCGTCGGGGTCTTCCATCGCTACCTGTGCGGGATCAGGGCTGAGGCGGCGGATGTCGGTGAGGTAGAGCTTTTCAGCGAGCGTTTTCTGATAGGCTATTGTTTCAGCAAACAGCATTTGCGTGTCGATGAACAAAACCGGCGTATGCGGCGAAATGACCGAAAGCAGATGCAGCAGAACCACTGATTCGGCCCCAAAGCTGGATACCAGCGCCACCCGCCCCACCTCGCGGTCGCGCAAGGCATGTTCTAGCACCGCTGTTGCGCCATGGTGGCGGTAGCGGGCGTTCAGACCTGCAATGCGAACCGCGGTGGAGGATGCCTGACCATCAAGCGGCATCGCGCTTTGCCTCATCCGGGTAGAGTGCGGTCTTGAACGGGGCAAGGCCAAGCCGACGATAGGCCTGCAGGAAGGTCTCAGCCGGGCTGCGGCGTTGCGCAAGATAGGCCGCGATGATGCGCTCTATTGCCGGGACGATTTCGTCATAGGCAAAGCCGGGGCCTGCGCGTTCGCCGATCACAGCCGTTTCCGTGCCATCGCCCCCAAGGGTGATCTGGTAGTTTTCCACCCCGGCGCGGTCGAGGCCCAAAATCCCGATATGGCCGACATGGTGATGCCCGCAGGCATTGATGCAGCCCGAGATCTTGATTTTCAGCGGGCCGATTTCATGCTCCTGTTTCAACTCGTCAAAGCGGGTCGCGATTTTCTGCGCCACGGGGATCGAGCGGGCAGTGGCCAAGGCGCAATAATCCATGCCGGGGCAGGCGATGATATCCGAGATCAGCCCGACATTGGCCGTCTCCAGCCCCGACCCGCGCAGGGCGGCATGCAAGCTGGGCAGGTCGGACAGATGCACATGCGGCAGGATGACGTTTTGTTCATGGCTGATGCGAATTTCGGAATGGCCGAAGCGTTCGGACAGATCGGCGATCAGGCTCATTTGGGCCGAGGTTGCATCGCCGGGGGTGGCGCCGTGCTTTTTCAGACTGATGGTGACGATGCGGTAATCGGGGTTTTTATGGGCCGCCAGATTGGTATCGGCCCAGGACCGGAACACCGGGTCGGCCTTGTAAAAGGCGGTGTAGGCCGCTGTGTCGGCCTTGCGCAGGACGGGCGTGGTAAAGGCGGCCTCGATCTGGGTCAGCAGGGCTTGGTCATTGCCGCCAAACTGCGGGCGCAGCTCGGCAAAGCGTTCTTCGATCAGGCGGGAAAGCTCTGCCTTTCCAGTCTCATGCAGGGTGATCTTGATACGGGCCTTGAACTTGTTGTCACGCCGGCCCAGCATGTTGTAGACTGACAGAACCGCCTCGACATAGGGCAGCAGGTCGGCCTTTGGCAGAAAGTCGCGCACCGTGGTGCCGACCAGCGGCGTGCGGCCAAGACCACCGCCCACGATCACCTCAAACCCCGGCTCGCCTGCCGCGTTGCGCACCATGCGCAAGCCGATATCATGCGCGCGGGTCACCGCACGGTCATTGGGCGCGCCTGTGATGGCGATCTTGAACTTGCGCGGCAGGAATTGAAATTCCGGGTGGTCGGTCGACCATTGGCGCAGCAATTCCGCGACCGGGCGGGGGTCTTCGATCTCATCGGCGGCGGCCCCGGCGAAATGATCGGCGGTGACATTGCGCACGGTGTTGCCGCTGGTTTGGATCGCATGCATGCCGACATCGGCCAGATCGGAGAGGATTTTCGGAATATCGGTCAGCGATGGCCAGTTGAACTGGATATTCTGGCGTGTGGTGAAATGGCCGTAGCCTTTGTCATAGCTATCGGCAATCTGCGCCAGCGCCCGCATTTTCTGCGGGTTGAGCGAACCATAAGGAATAGCGACACGCAGCATATAGGCATGTAGCTGCAGATACACCCCATTCATCAGCCGCAGGGGCCGAAATTCATCCTCGGTCAGCGCGCCCGAAATCCGGCGTTCCACCTGGCCCGCGAATTGTGCGGTGCGGTTGCGCACGAAGGCCTCATCAAAAGCGGTGTAATTATACATGCGATTGCCCCGCTTGCTTGCCATGTGGGTAATTGGAAGGGCCGCGCGTGCGAAAGGCTTCGCGGAAATGAACAGGCTCGGGGCCATTGGCGCCTTGGCGCGCCTCGGCCAGATAAGCCCCGACAACGGTTTTAAGGCGTTGCGCATCAAGCAGGCGCAATTGACCGTGGGCCTCATCCTCGATCAATTCGGCCTGGGAATGGTGGCGCGACCATTGGTCATCAGCGGTCAGATAAATCACATCCCCGGCCAAAAGATCGTTGGCGGTGATGACTTTGGGGGTAAAAACGCGGCTCATGCGTGGGCCTCTTGCAATTGGGGAAGGGAATGGATGGCGGCGCGGGGGGCGAGGCCGATCAGCAAAACGGTGGGGCCAGTGGCGCAGGCCACGGCGGCGGGCAGGTCAGCCAAGGTGGTGCCGATGATCTGCTGATCCGGGCGCGAGACATTGGCGACCACTGAAACCGGTGTCGCGGCGGGCGCGCCATGCATCAGCAACCGGCCTTGAATGAAGCGGGCCGACTTCTTGCCCATATAGACCGCAGTAACCTCGCCGGTGCGGGCGATACCGGCCCAATCATGGTCGGCAAAGCCAGCGATGTCATGGCCGGTGACAATCCGCAGCGCGGTGTTGCGGCCCCGGCGGGTCAGCGATTGGCCAATTTCTGCAGCGGCGACGGTGGCCGAGGTCAGTCCGGGCAGAATGGTAAAGCCAAGGCCAGCGGCTTGCAGCGCGTCCATCTCCTCATCCAGACGCCCGAAAACACCGCAATCGCCCCCCTTGAGGCGTATAACCCGCTTGCCGGTCAGCGCCTGCGCGACCAAGGTGGCATCAATCACCTGCTGACTGGTTGAGGGGGCAAACCCCTGCTTGCCAACATCAATCCGCAGGGCATTTGCCGGGATAAGTGCAAGAATTTCGGGCCCGACAAGGCGATCATGGATAACCACCTCGGCGGTTTGCAGCGCCTGAAAACCCGCCAGGGTCAGATGCGCAGCCGCACCGGGGCCAGCACCAACGAAGGTCACGTTTTGGGGCAGGGGCAGGTCTGGCATGGTATATCCTTGCAGTTGTTGCCCTGAATATAGAACAATATTCTATAAAATAGCCATATGCCCGTGTTGATAAGGAATTATGTCTTGATGAATTGATATTTGCGGATAGATTGTTCCGGCATTGGAGGGAGATAAGGAATGGCAGCCCGATTGGATGAGATGGATCGGAAAATCCTTGCGGAGATGCAAGACGATGCAGCCCAAAGTCTGGATGAAATCGCCCGCAAAGTGGGGTCTTCGAAAACCCCGGTGTGGAATCGGATCAAGCGGATGAAGCAAGACGGGGTGATCCTGCGCCAGACGGTTTTGCTGGATGCCGAGGCGCTGGGGCTGGAGGCATGTTTCTTCGTGCTGATCCGCACGTCAGAGCATGAGGCCGATTGGCAAGCCAAATTCCTGCGCGCCCTGCAAGAACGCCCCGAAGTGTTGGAAGCGCATCGGCTGGCCGGCGATATCGACTATATCTTGAAGGTGCGGGTCAAGAATGCGCGGGCCTATGACATCTTTTATCAGGCGCTGATTTCCGAAGTCCGGATTTTCAACGTGACCGCCTTGCTGTCGATGGAAGAGATCAAATCCACCACGGTCTTGCCGGTGTGAAGCCGGGCAGGGGGCTGCTTGCCCCCCCCCTATTTGCCTGACGGCAAATAATTCAGCCCCCCAAAGGTGCTTATGCCAAGTGGGTCAGGCCGTCACCATGAGCCGTTCAAGCCCATGGAAATGATAGAGATCTGCATATCGCGGCACCTCAGCCAAGCGCAGATTCGGCAGCCGTTCAAACAAGATCGGCAGGGCGACCTGCAATTCCAACCGTGCCAAGGGGGCGCCAACGCAAAAATGCAACCCCGCACCAAAGCTGAGGTTTGCTTTGACCGGGCGGTGCGGGTTGAACCGGGCCGGGGCCTCAAATGCCGCTGGATCGTGGTTGGCGGCTGCCAAAAGCAGGGCCAGTTCAGAGCCTTTGGGAATGAGATGGCCCATCACCTCTACATCAGCGTAAGCGTAGCGGGTGAACATATGCAGCGGCGGGTCAAAGCGGATCAGCTCTTCCACCACGGCCTCAATCGGGGCGGTGGTGATGGGGGTTGCGGTTTCCAGCAAGGTTTTCACCCCGTTGCCGATGCTGTGTACTGTCGCCTCATGTCCGGCGTTCAACAGCAAGATGCAGGTGGTGATCAGCTCATCCGTTGACAGCTTTTCCCCTGCCTCCTCAGCGGCAATCAGATGGGTGATCAGATCATCGGCAGGGTGGGCCCGGCGGGCGTCAATATAGCTGCGCATGAAGGCGGTAAAATCACGGCTGGCCTCGGCGGCGGCATCCTCATCAGCGCGGCTGCGCCCGGCGATATACATTTTCACCATGGCATTGGACCAGCGCAGGAGATCCTCGCCCATCTCCTCGGGAACGCCCAAAAGCCGGGCGATGATGGTCACGGGCAAGCGTTGGGCAAAAGCCCGCAGCAGGTCGAAATCGCCCGCAGGCAAGGCGTCAACCAGTTCATGCGCCAACTGGGCAATTTCGGGCGCAAGTGCGGTGATGCGGCGCGAGGTAAAGGCCCGCATCACCAAGCCCCGCAGCCTGGTGTGGCGCGGTGGCTCCAACTCCAGCATCGAATGTGCCTCGACAGCGTAAAACGGGGCGGTATGCGGGGCAATTTCGGGCTGTTGATCAGCCGGGATTTCGCGGCCAAAACGCCGATCACGCAAGATGGCATTTACGGCAGCGTAAGAGGTGGCGCAGGTTTTGCCGTACTCCTGCCAATGGAAAAACGGCCCGGCAGCGCGCGCACGATCATAAAAAGAGTAAGGGTTTTGCACGAATGCGGGGTCGTTGGGCGATTGTGACAGGCTTTGCAAGGGCATCACGATACAGCCAAAGCCAAGACGATAGGCCCAAAATCAGCCGCCTTCAGGCTGGCACCGCCGACAAGCGCACCGTTTACATGCGGCACCGCAAAAATCGCCGCCGCGTTTGAGGCTTTTACCGATCCGCCATAAAGCAGGCGCAGGCCGTTCGCCGCCTCACCATAGCGTTTGGTCAAAGTCGCGCGGATAAATCCATGGACCTCGCCAACCTCTTGCAGCGTCGGCGTGCGCCCGGTACCTATGGCCCAAACCGGTTCATAGGCAATCACCAACCCATCCGGCGCGGTGGTCAGGCTGGTCGGCAACGAGCCTTCAAGCTGGCGACCAATCACGGCTAGGGTATCGCCCGCATTGCGCTGTGCCTCGGTTTCGCCAATGCAAACGATCACCGTCAGCCCGGCAGCCTGCGCGGCTATCGTCTTGGCCCGCACGGATATATCGCTTTCGCCATGATCGGCGCGGCGCTCGGAATGGCCAAGGATCACATGGGTCGCGCCTGCATCCTTCAGCATCTGTGCCGAAACATCGCCCGTATGCGCGCCCGAGGTCTTGGCGTGGCAATCCTGGCCACCGACCATCAGCGACGAACCTGCCGCACGCTCTGCCATGCGCGACAGCAGCGTTGCAGGCGGGCAGAGCAACATCTCGCAGCCCGGTGCCGGATGGGCTGCAATCAGTGCAGTCACCTCGTCCAGATCCTCAACAGACCCGTTCATCTTCCAGTTTCCAGCAGCCAGCTTACGCATCTTCATCCCTCCAAAATTACTGCCTACAGGGCTAAGGGATTTTTCGGGCTTTGGGAATGGGGCAAACCCCGCATTTCATCCTGGCTGGAATAGCTGTGCCGAAGGTTGAATTTTTACCGAAAAACCCAAATCAGGCGTTCTTGAACTTGATCGACTCGCCGCAGCCACAGGCTTCGGAAACATTTGGGTTGCGAAACTTGAACCCGGCCTCCAGCAGCGAGGTTTCATAGTCAATCTCTGTTCCGAACAGAAACATCTGTGCCATTGGCGCGATCATCACCAGCGCCCCGTCCTGTTCAACGGTTTCATCCATCGGGTTTACCGCCGAGACGTAATCCATGGTGTATTCCATGCCGGCGCAGCCCCCCTTTTTCACGCCGATGCGCAGGCCTGCCGCGCCCTGTTTCTCCATCAACCGCAAGATTTGCCTTGTAGCGGAAGGGGTTAGCGTAACAGCGGCTTTTCCGGGAATACCGAACATTGGGGGCGTCCTTTTTATCACTATCTGCAATATAGGATTTATGGCTGCCCCTCTCAAGGGCAGCAATCCCGCATTACATAAAGCCGAGTTCCAGCCGCGCCTCGTCTGACATCATCTCCATGCCCCAGGGCGGTTCAAACGTCATGCCCACATTCACCGATTTCACACCGGCAAGTGGCTCTACCGCATCGGCGACCCAACCGGGCATCTCGCCCGCAACGGGGCAGCCGGGTGCTGTCAGCGACATCAAAATCTCGACGTCGTTTTCAGCAGAAATTTCAATGGTATAGATCAGGCCAAGATCGTGGATATTGACCGGAATTTCCGGGTCAAATACCGTACGGCATGCCTCTACCACCTGCTCATATAGCGGGTGATCTGTGGTGGATGGCTTGATCAAAGGGGTTCCTTCAATCCGGTCCTGCGGCTGGTTCATCTTGGCCTCACGCGTTATTCTGACTGAATATATAGGGAATTATTGCGTGGACGTCCAGTGGTGGCGACGCCAAAACTCTTGGCTGGGCAAAAGGGGGCCGGAACTGGCTGTACCCGACCTGCGCAGACAGGTGGTGCGGGCCAGTGCAGCGGCCTGGCCGGGAAAATGGTGCCACCGCGAATTGGGCGGTGACACCGATAAACCTGAAAACGAAGCGTTATGGCGTTACGGCTTTGGCTAGAAACAAGGTCTGTCACATAACGCGTTGAAACCTTTGATTTCAGGCCGCGACATGCATGTCAGGTCCAAGGCGAAGCGCTTTAGAATGGAATCTCATCATCCATATCTGATCTGCCACCGCCCGATAGGCCCCCGGATGCGCCACGACCGCCTGAGCCGCGCGATGAGTCGCCACCCTCATACCTGTCGCGATCATCGTAGCCGCCATCGGCCCCACCAGAAGGCCCGCCAGAAGGCCCACCGTCATTGCGACCACCAAGCATGGTCATTGTGCTGCGGAAGGGGCGCAAAACCACCTCGGTAGAATAGCGATCAGCCCCGCTTTGGTCTTGCCATTTCCGGGTTTCAATCTGGCCTTCAAGATAGACGGTAGAGCCTTTTCTAAGATATTGCTCCGCCACTTTCGCGATATTTTCATCGAAAATCGCGACCGAGTGCCATTCCGTCCGTTCCTTGCGTTCCCCCGTGGATTTGTCGCGCCAGTTTTCCGAGGTCGCAACGCGCAAGTTCACGACTTTGCCGCCATTGGCAAAGTTGCGCACTTCGGGGTCGCGGCCCAGATTTCCGATGATGATGACCTTGTTTACTGATCCAGCCATTTGGCCCCCCGCTAATGACACACCGGTTTCGAGTGTCTGATTCCATTGCCCGCAGCGGCAGTTTCGCCGGAACAGGATATCAAAGTCTATACCGCTGCCGGCCCTTCGCCGCAACACGATCACCGGGCCTGACAAATGCAGAACCGGCGCAGATCAACCATGCGGGGCTGTTTGATCTGCGCGCCCGCTGGCGGATTGGCAGCGAAGGGCTGGCCTTTCTGCGCATATTCTGTAATGTTCAGGCCTGATAGCGGGGATAAATTTGGGGCTGGCCGATGCTTCGGGCGATTTTTGTGATGTGTTTTGCGTCTCTGTTCATGGTCGGGCCGGTGATGGCTGAGGCGTTGGTCTTGGCAGGCAAATCAAGTTCCCGCAACGCGGTGTTCAAGTCGCAGACGCGGCTGCTGGATACCCGGCTTTCAAAGCAGTATTCTGCCTCGGTGCGGTTGCAGCCAAACCCTGTTGCCGTCGCCAAAGATGCGGCTATTCCGCGGTTTCGGGGCAATTACAAGGGCGAGTATCTGGCTGTAGCCAAAGCGGCTGCACGCAAACATTCCGTTCCCGAAGATTTGTTCTTGCGTCTGGTACAGCAGGAATCCGGGTGGAACCCATCGGCACTGTCGCATGCAGGGGCCACCGGGCTGGCGCAGTTGATGCCCGGAACCGCGCGCAAACTGGGCGTAGACATCAACAACCCGCATCAGAACCTTGAGGGCGGCGCGCGCTATTTGCGGATGATGTACAACCGATTCGGCAGTTGGCGTTTGGCCTTGGCGGCCTATAACGCGGGACCGGCGGCGGTTGAAAAACATGCAGGCATCCCACCCTATACCGAAACCCGGAACTATGTTTTGGTCATCCTGGGCGGCTAAGGCGGTTTACCGCCGACCTGAAATGTCGATCTGAAATGCCGACCTGAACCGCCGATCTGAACCATTGGGACAAAAACAGCGGCAAGTGCAGCTTGTTTTGTCTGTGGCCCATTTCCGCGGCCCGTCGAAGAACGCCAAGGGCAAAGCCTTTGCACCCTGCTTGAAAGCCCGCCCCAAGGCGTTTGCGCGCAACCAGAATGTCAGCGCGCAAACCGTGGTTCAGACCAATTCACCCGCCGCCGTGACCCTGGTTTTTCCCCGCAGATAGGGATGCAGCACCGCAGGCAGATCTATAGAGCCATCGGCCTGCTGCCCGTTTTCCAGCACCGCAATCAGGCAGCGACCGACGGCAAGGCCAGAGCCGTTAAGCGTATGCACAAACTCGGGCTTGCCGCCACCTGCGGGCTTGAAGCGCGCATTCATCCGGCGTGCCTGAAAATCGCCGCAGACCGAAACCGAGCTGATTTCACGATAGGTATCTTGTCCGGGCAGCCAAACCTCCAGATCATGGGTCTTGGTGGCGCCAAATCCCATATCGCCAGTGCACAGCACCACCACACGGTAGGGCAGGTTCAGCTTTTGCAAGATCGCCTCGGCGCAGCCGGTCATGCGGTCATGTTCGGCAAGCGAGGCCTCCGGGGTGGTGATGCTGACCATCTCGACCTTTTCGAACTGGTGCTGGCGCAGCATACCCGAGGTATCACGCCCCGCCGACCCGGCCTCGGAGCGAAAGCACTGGGTGTGGGCGGTCATGCGGATCGGTAGCTGGGCTTCGTCCAGTGTCTCGCCTGCGACGGTATTTGTCAGGGTGACTTCCGAGGTCGGTATCAACCACCAGCCGTTGGTGGTTTGATAGCTGTCTTCGGCAAATTTCGGCAGGTTGCCGGTGCCGAACATCGCCTCATCTTTCACCAGAACCGGGGTCCAGACCTCGGACAACCCGTGGTCCTCGGTATGCGTATCCAGCATGAACTGCGCCAGCGCGCGGTGGATGCGGATCATCGCGCCGCGCAGCACAACGAAACGGCTGCCAGAAAGTTTGGCTGCGGTGGCGAAATCCAGGCCGGGCAGCGCGGCGGGAATTTGGAAATGCTCCAGCGGCTTGAAATCAAGGGCGCGTGGGGTGCCCCAACGGCGAATCTCGACATTGTCGGCCTCATCCCGGCCCTCGGGTGCCTGCGCAAGCGGCAGGTTCGGGATGCTGACCAAAAGGTCGCGCAGACGGGCATCCTCGGCGGCGGCTTCTTCATTCAATGTGGCGATTTCGGCTTTTTTCTCGGCCACCAGCGCGCGGAGTTGTTCGAACTCGGCCTCATTCCCCGCAGCTTTGGCAGCGCCAACCTGCTTGGAGGCCGCATTCTGGGCGGCTGTCGCGGTTTCAGCGGCTAGAATTTTGCTACGGCGCGCGGCGTCGATATCAAGGATTTCGGGCGAGAGGGGGGGCAGGCCGCGCCGGGCAAGGGCGGCATCAAAAGCCTCGGGGTTCTCTCGGATCGCTTTGATATCGTGCATTTTGGGCCTCATTCTTTGAATGGGGCAGATATGCCTTATTATAGCAAGAAGGGGAACGGGAAAAATCGGGCGGCAGTCGGGGCGCGGATGAAACTGTGGTTGACGTCTTGCGCAGCTTTGATCTGCGCGGGGCGGTGTGGGGGTTTTTGGGCGTTGTGGGCTACACATTCCGCCGCCGGGGCCTTATATGGCCGAGGCAGGCACGTTTTCGCTGCCTTGCGGACAGGACGCGCCGGATATAGGGTGCGCGGCGACAAATCTGGGGCCCAAGCCCTGACAAAGGGGTAATACCCCACCGACCGAGAGGATTTTTGATGTTTGCTACACCTGCTTTTGCGCAGACTGCCGGGGGTGCCATGGGCACCGTGACTTCGCTGGCGCCGCTGATCCTGATCTTTGCGATCATGTATTTTCTGTTGATCCGCCCACAGCAAAAAAAGCTGAAAGAGCATAAGGCGATGGTCGAGGCGCTGCGGCGTGGTGATCAAGTGCTGACACAGGGCGGAATCATCGGCAAGGTTCTGAAGGTTGCCGATGATGGCGTCATCGAGGTAGAGATTGCCGAGGGCGTCAAGGTCAAGGTGCTGAAGCACACCATCGCGCAGGTCATGTCCAAGACCGAGCCGGCAGCGGCCTAAGTTCAGAAAGCCATATCCCATGTTGCAGATCCCGCTGTGGAAGCGCGTGATAATTCTGGGGCTTTGTGCCTTCGGGATTATCCTTGCGGTGCCGAACCTGTTTTATTCCAAGGTTGAGACGCATAATGACGCCGTAGCTGCGGTGGAATTGGCGCAAGGTGTGGCCACGCCAGAGCAGGCGGCGGCGATTGCAGCATGGCCGTCATGGATGCCCTCGGGGCTGGTGAACCTTGGGCTTGATCTGCGCGGCGGCGCGCATTTGCTGGCCGAAGTGCAGGTCGCCGATGTCTATGCCGCGCGGATTGACGGGATGTGGCCACAGGTGCGCAAGGCCCTGGGCGATGTGCGTGATACGGTTGGCACCGTGCGCCAGCAGCCATCGGTTCCAGGTGTTTTGCGCGTGGCCATCTCCAAGCCCGATGGCATGCAGGCGGCGCTGACGGCGGTAAAGGCCCTGGCGACGCCGGTGGTGTCGCTGACCGGCGTGGGGCAAAGTGACATTGAGGTGACGGCTGAGGGTGATCAGATCATCGTGCAGCTATCGGAAGCGGAGCGGGCGGCAATGGATACCCGCACGCTTCAGCAATCGCTGGAAATCATTCGTCGCCGGGTCGATGCCGCAGGCACGCGCGAGCCGACGATTTAGCGGCAGGGCGAAGACCGGATCTTGATTCAGGTGCCGGGAATCGGATCGGCGTCTGAGTTGAAACAATTGATCGGGACCACGGCAAAGCTGACGTTCCACCCGGTTGTCGGGCGCACTACGGATGCGGGGGCCAACCCCGGTGCGCGCAACCTGTTGCTGCCCTCGGCAGATGAGGTCGGGCAGTATTATATTGTTGAACAGACCCCGGTTGTGACCGGCGAAGACCTGACCGATGCGCAGCCCGCCTTTGATCAGAACAACCGCCCCGCCGTTAGCTTTCGCTTCAACCCGGCGGGGGCGCGGCTGTTTGGCGATTATACCGCCAATAACATCGGCAGCCCCTTTGCGATTGTGCTGGACAGCGAGGTGATTTCGGCACCGGTGATTCAAAGCCATATCGCGGGCGGGTCCGGCATCATTACCGGTAGTTTTGATGTCGAGGAAAGCACCAAGCTGGCGGTGCTGCTGCGCGCAGGCGCGCTGCCCGCCGAGATGACCTTTCTGGAAGAACGCACGGTTGGCCCGGAACTCGGGCAAGACAGTATTGATGCAGGCAAGATCGCGGCGGTGATCGCGGTGGTCGTTGTCGGCGTTTACATGCTTGCCTCTTACGGGCTGTTCGGCATGTTTGCCAACGCTGCGCTGGCGATCAATATCGCGCTTATTTTTGCGATTCTGACGGCGATTGGCGGCACGCTTACCTTGCCGGGGATTGCCGGGATCGTGCTGACCATCGGGATGGCGGTGGATGCCAACGTGCTGGTGTTCGAACGCATTCGCGAAGAGTTGAAAACCGCGAAAGGCCCGGCGCGGGCGATTGACATCGGCTATGAAAAGGCAATGTCGGCGATTGTGGACGCCAACGTGACTACCTTGATTACAGCCGCCGCCTTGTTTTTCTTTGGGGCCGGGCCGGTGCGTGGCTTTGCCGTGGTTCTGGGCGTCGGGATCATCACTTCGGTGTTCAGTGCGATTTTCGTGACGCGGCTGTTGATTGCGGTCTGGTTCGGCTGGCGCCGTCCCAAGACCATCGAATTGTAAGGAGAGCCGAGAATGGCATGGCGTCTGAAGCTCGTTCCTGAAAAGACCAATATCAACTTTTTCCGCTGGCAGTGGCTTACTTTTGGCGGTTCCATGGTGATGATTGTCGCGGCCCTGTTGGCAACCGCCTTTATGGGGCTGAATTTTGGCATCGACTTTCAGGGCGGCACAACGCTGCGCACCGAAAGCACGACGCCGGTAGATGTGGGCGCATATCGTCAGGCCCTGACCGCGCTGGATGTGGGGGATGTGTCGATCACCGAGGTGTTTGACCCGTCCTTCCGCGCCAATCAGCATGTCGCCCAGATTCGTATCGGCGCGCAAGATGGCTATGAAGCGGTGACCCCGGAAACGCTGGACCGGGTGAAGGTTGCCCTGGTTGCTATTGATGCGGCGTTGAAGGTGGTGTCGGTGGAATTGGTCGGGCCAAAGGTTTCGTCTGAATTGATCTGGACCTCGGTCATGGCGGTTCTGGCAACCAGTGTCGGGGTTTTGATTTACATCTGGCTGCGGTTTGAATGGCAGTTTGCACTGGGCGGGGTTTTGGCGCTGGTGCATGATGTGATCATTACCGTTGGCCTGTTTGCGGTGTTTCAATGGAAGTTTGATCTGACCATCGTCGCGGCTTTGCTGACGATCTTGGGGTATTCGATCAACGATACCGTTGTGGTGTTTGACCGTTTACGCGAAAATCTTGTGAAATTCAAAACCATGCCGCTGCGTGAGGTGATGAACCTTTCGGTGAACGAGACGCTGAGCCGGACGGTCATGACCTCGGGCACGACGTTGATGGCACTGGGGGCGATGCTGATCTGGGGCGGCGATGTTATCCGGGGGTTCAGCCTTGCGATTTTTCTTGGTGTGATTGTCGGCACCTATTCTTCTGTCTATGTTGCCAAAAACGTGGTGCTGTTTATCGGGTTGGACCGTTCGGACAAACCCAAGGGCGGCAAGGGAACACCCTCGGAATATGCCAATATCGAGGCGTAAGCGGAATATGACAGTATTGATGCGTAAGGATGCGGGATGCGCCTGACCGAAGTTACCTATGATAATGCCCAGCCCATCGACAGCTATGGGCCGGGGTTTTTTCGGGTGGCGGGGCGCGTACTGCAGGGCGCGGTTCTGGTGACGCCCTGGGATGCAGGGCCTTGGGGCGGGCTGGAGGATACGGCAGCCCCCTTGGCCCTGATTGGCAAAATTGACGTTCTGTTCGTCGGTATGGGCGCCGAGATTGCCCATGTGCCGCTTGCTTTCCGGCAAGAGCTGGAGGCAGCCGGCATCGGGGTCGAGGTCATGAACTCACCCGCGGCGGCACGCACCTATAATGTGCTTTTGTCCGAAGGGCGCCGGATTGCGGCGGCGTTGTTGCCGGTTGCGTGACGTAGAGTCAGGCTTGGGCGCGGTTTTCTGTTAAATTCCACGCAAACTGCCCTTGATGTGCGGACAGGACGGGCGCATCATTGTGTCAAATTCGGCTGGGCTGGTTGACAGACCTGTCATGCAACACCAGATATGGTGACATAAGAGGGGAAAGCCGCATGTTGCCGAAATGCCGGGACAAGGTTTTCCTGCCAGAGAAGGAAATAAAATGAGCGACGTAAAATCCCCCAGCTATCCCGTGTTGCCGTTGCGCGATATTGTGGTGTTTCCGCATATGATCGTGCCGCTGTTTGTCGGGCGTGAAAAATCGGTTCGCGCGTTGGAAGAGGTGATGGCCGAAGATCGCCAGATATTGCTATCCAGCCAGATGGACCCAACGGTCGATGACCCCACAAGCGACGGTATTTATCGCGCCGGGGTTTTGGCCAATGTTTTGCAACTGTTGAAACTGCCCGACGGCACCGTCAAGGTGCTGGTGGAAGGTAAAAGCCGGGTGCAGATTACCGAATTCATCGAAAACGATCGGTATTTTGAAGCCGAGGCCATCAGCCTGGAGGAGTTGCCGGGTGACACGGCTACCGTGGGCGCGCTGGTGCGGGCCGTGGCCGATGAATTTGAGCGCTATGCCAAGATCAAGAAAAACATCCCCGAAGAGGCACTGGTTTCTGTTGCTGAAACGCGCGAACCTTCGCGTCTGGCCGATCTGGCCGCCGGGCATCTGGGGATTGAGGTTGCCGAAAAGCAGATCTTGTTGGAAACGCTGGATATCGGCAAGCGGCTGGAAAAAGTATACGGCCATATGCAAGGCGAAATGTCGGTCTTGCAGGTTGAGAAAAAAATCAAGACCCGTGTGAAAAGCCAGATGGAGCGCACCCAGCGCGAGTATTATTTGAATGAGCAGATGAAGGCCATTCAGAAAGAGCTGGGTGACGGCGAGGACGGCCAGAACGAGATTGCCGAGCTTGAGGCCCGGATCGCCAAGACCGCCCTGTCAAAAGAGGCGCGGGAGAAGGCGGATGCCGAGGTCAAAAAGCTGAAAAGCATGAGCCCGATGAGCGCCGAGGCAACAGTTGTGCGCAACTATCTTGACTGGCTGCTGGGCGTGCCGTGGGGGGTGAAATCCCGCGTCAAGAAAGATCTGGCCAAGGCGCAAGCGGTGCTGGATGCCGATCACTATGGGCTGGAAAAGGTCAAGGAGCGGATTGTAGAATATCTGGCGGTTCAGGCGCGGTCGGCCAAGCTGAAAGGCCCGATCCTGTGCCTTGTTGGCCCTCCGGGTGTCGGGAAAACATCGTTGGGCCGGTCGGTTGCGAAAGCGACCGGGCGTGAGTTTATTCGCATCAGCCTTGGCGGGGTGCGTGACGAGTCCGAAATTCGCGGCCACCGCCGGACCTATATCGGCTCTATGCCCGGCAAGATCATCCAGGCACTGAAAAAGGCGAAAACGACGAACCCGCTGATCTTGTTGGATGAAATCGACAAAATGGGGCAGGATTTCCGGGGCGACCCGGCCAGCGCCATGCTGGAGGTGTTGGACCCCGAACAGAACGCCACTTTCACCGATCACTATCTTGAGGTCGAATATGACCTGTCGAATGTGATGTTCCTGACCACGGCGAACAGCTATAACATGCCGTCGCCGCTGCTTGACCGGATGGAAATTATTCCGCTGTCGGGCTATACGGAAGATGAAAAGCGCGAGATTGCAAAGCAGCACCTGATCCCCAAGCAGGTGAAAAACCACGCCTTGAAAAAGGGTGAATTCGCTATCGCGGATGATGCGCTGCTGGAGGTGATCCGCACCTATACGCGCGAAGCGGGCGTTCGCAACCTTGAGCGAGAGCTGGCAAAGCTGGCGCGCAAGGCCGTGACCGAGATCGTCAAGGGCAAGACCAAAGTGGTGAAAGTGACGATTGAGGGGCTGGAAGGCTTCCTTGGGGTTAAACGCTATCGCTATGGGCTGGCCGAGGCAGAAGACCAGATTGGCGTGGTTACCGGGCTTGCCTGGACCTCTGTTGGTGGCGAATTGCTGTCGATCGAGGCGCTGCGCCTGCCGGGCAAAGGCCGGATGAAGACGACCGGCAAGCTGGGCGATGTGATGAAGGAGTCGATTGATGCGGCGTCTTCCTATGTCCGCTCTATCAGCCCCGAGATCGGGGTCAAACCGCCGAAGTTTGAAACGATTGATATCCATGTTCATGTGCCGGATGGCGCAACGCCCAAGGACGGACCTAGTGCCGGTTTGGCGATGGTCACCTCGATTGTTTCCGTTCTGACACAGATACCCGTGCGCAAGGATATTGCGATGACAGGTGAGGTGTCGTTGCGCGGCAATGCGATGCCGATCGGCGGCCTGAAGGAAAAGCTGCTGGCAGCGCTGCGGGGGGGGATCAAAACCGTGCTGATCCCGCAGGAAAACGAAAAGGATCTGTCCGAGATCCCCGAGAATGTCAAACAAGGCCTGACGATTATCCCGGTAACCCATGTGCGCGAAGTGCTGAAATTGGCGCTCGTGCGGCAGCCTGAGCCGGTGGAATGGGATGAGGCGGCGGAAGAAGCCGCGGCGGCGGCCCGCCAAGCCAAAGTGGATAGCGGCATTCAACACACCGCACATTAAGCGCGTGGTAGGCAACATCGAAAGGCGCGCTTGCAAGAGCGCGCCTTTTTTGCATTTTGTCCGGGCGATATCCGAGAGTTTGTCATTCCCAAAGCCCGCAAAGCGGGTTAGTTTGACCTTGTACAGGGACCAAAACAAAAAGGCGGTTGCCATCATGGCCACAATCAAAAGTGACAGCGAAAAAGCAAAATCAGCAGAGAAAACCAGCAGCACGAAACCGGCTGTGCGGGGGCGAACCCCAGCGCCATACATCAAGCCCGCCGATGTCTTGGTGCCGAAAATGTCGGTTGTTGCCGGAACGCTGAACACCAGTGATACACCAAGCGCGACCGCTTCGCTTGCCGATAATGACCAACCCCAGATGGTAAAAAAGCAAGAGTTGGTAGAGCGGATCGTCAAAGCCTCGGGCGCCAAGAAGAAAGACGTGAAACTGATTGTCGAGGCGGCTTTGGGGGTTCTGGGCGATGCGCTTTCGGCGGGCGAAGAGCTGAACCTGCCGCCCTTGGGCAAGATGAAGGTGAACCGCCAACGCGATGAGGGTAACGCCGAAATCCTGATCTTGAAGTTGCGGCGCGGTGGCGGCAAAGGCGGTGGCGCAGCTGCGGCATCGAAAGAGACCCTTGCGCAGGATAGGGAAGACGATTAAACGGCGCAGCGGCGGGTGATTAGCTCAGTGGTAGAGCGCTTCGTTCACATCGAAGATGTCAGGGGTTCAAATCCCTTATCACCCACCATGACCAGATTATTCCCCTTGCCTTTGCACCGATTTTTCAAAATCCTTGCTGTTTCGCGGGCATTTTGCCTTTGACGAGTCACCATTCGCCAATAGAAATCCTGATTGCCCAAAGCGATTTGGTTTTAAGCTTCACGGTGTTGTAAATCATCTTGTAGATAATCGGTTTTTTCAGCATTTTCTTGATATCGTCCTTATCCTTGTATTTCAGAAGATTTTTACCAGCCCCCTTCAGAAAGGCCTTTATCACGGCCGCCGGGCCAGACGGCACTTTGACACTGGACCGAAACAGAGCCTCGATAAAGCCAACTGCAAAGCTTGCATCCAGCATTTCGACCATGATCGTTTGTGCCATGCCTTGGTCTTCTTTGGTCATGTCACTGGTCTTTAGCCCAGACTTGCCATGCAACCATTCAAAGATTTTCAATGCATCGGCTTGGCTGATCTTGATATTCGTCGCGGGTTTAAGCATTCCCATTTATCTCTCCATCAAATCAATTTTATAGGTCATCCGAAAAACATATGTGCAGACGGTGGGTTGGGCAATTCCGAAAATGGTTCTTTCGTTTTGTTGTGCTGGCGCGCGCAATCGTCTATCTGGGGCAGGAATCTTTGGGGCCAGTTGCGCCCCCTAAACGCCGGGGGCGGATATGACGGGCAAAAACGGATTGACCTATGCCGATGCGGGCGTGGATATTGACGCAGGGAATGCGCTGGTCGAGCGGATCAAACCGGCAGCCAAACGCACGGCGCGGCCCGGCACCATGTCGGGGTTGGGCGGTTTTGGGGCCTTGTTTGATCTGAAGGCCGCAGGCTATAGCGACCCGATCCTGGTAGCGGCAACGGACGGTGTCGGCACCAAGCTGCGCATCGCGATTGATACCGGCAACGTGGATACAATCGGCGTTGATCTGGTGGCGATGTGTGTGAATGATCTTGTGTGCCAAGGTGCCGAGCCGTTGTTCTTTCTGGATTATTTCGCAACTGGCAAGCTGGATCTTGATCAGGCCACGCGAATCATAGAGGGGATTGCGGCGGGCTGCGAGGCCTCGGGCTGTGCCTTGATCGGGGGCGAGACGGCAGAAATGCCGGGGATGTACCACAAGAATGATTTTGACCTTGCGGGATTCGCTGTTGGTGCGATGGAACGCGGGACGGCCTTGCCCGACGGGGTTGGGGCGGGGGATGTGCTGCTTGGGCTTGCCTCGAACGGGGTGCATTCCAACGGTTATTCCTTTGTGCGCAAGGTGGTCGAGGTTTCTGGCCTTGGATGGGATGCGGATTGCCCGTTCAGCGCGGGCAAGCTGGGCGAGGCTTTGCTGGCGCCAACGCGGCTTTATGTAAAGCAGGCCTTGGCTGCGGTGCGGGCAGGGGGCGTACATGCGTTGGCACATATCACCGGGGGTGGTTTGACCGAGAACCCGCCGCGCGTGATCCCTGAAGGGCTGGCCTGCGAAATTGACCTGTCTGCGTGGAAGTTGCCCCCTGTCTTTCGCTGGCTGGCCGAGACGGCGGGGATGGCGGAGCCTGAGTTGTTGAAGACTTTCAACTGCGGCATCGGAATGATGCTGGTGGTTCGCGCCGATCGGGCCGAGGCCGTGACCGCATTGCTGAGAAATGCGGGCGAAACCGTGGTGGCAATGGGCCATGTGGTGCCTGGTAACGGCGTGATCTACAAGGGCCGCCTGCTGTGAAGCGCGTTGCCATCCTGATTTCCGGGGGTGGCTCCAACATGCTGGCTTTGTGCCGGGATATGGTCGGCGATCACCCCTGTCGTCCGGTGCTTGTAGCGTCCAACGACCCGCAGGCGGGCGGGTTGCTGCGGGCTGCCGAGTTGGGGATTGCCACGGCGGCGGTGGACCATCGGCCCTTTGGTCGCGACCGTGCGGCGTTCGAGGCGGCGTTATTAAAGCCGATTTTGGCCGCAAAGCCCGATATCTTGTGCCTTGCAGGGTTCATGCGGGTTTTGACGCCGGCTTTTGTGGCAAAATTTGAAGGCCGGATGTTGAACATTCATCCCAGCCTTTTGCCCAAATACCCCGGATTGCACACCCATGCCCGCGCGCTTGACGCAGGCGATGCAGAGGCCGGATGTTCGGTGCATGAAGTCACCGCCGTGCTGGATAATGGCCCGCTATTGGGGCGTGCGGTTGTGCCCGTCTTGCCGGGCGATACCGAGGCGGATTTGGCCGCGCGGGTATTGGTGCAAGAGCATCGCTTATATCCGGCCGTGTTACGACGGTTTGCTCTGGGCGAACGCGGCTTGCTGGTGCTGTGACACGGCCCGGCATAGAACCGACGCAAACAGCGACAGGCGGTCAGGTTTCGGTGAAATAATCGGGATGGGCGGCTTGGATGCCGGGCAGGTCGGCCTCGATCAACCGAAGATGGGCGCGCAGGTGCGTTTCGGCAGCGTCGGGGTCTTGGGCGGCCATGGCGTCAACCATGGCTTTGTGCTGCGCGATCAGGGCGGAAATCGGAAAATCTTGCAGTTGTAAAAACCGCACCCGGTCCATTTGGGATTTCAGGCGTTGCAGATGATCCCAGGCACCGGCCTTGCCCGCGATTTGCGCGATGGCGCGGTGAAATGCTTCGTCCAACGCCATGAAACCCGCCGAATCCTTGGCCGCCGCCTGCGCCGCAAGCAGATCACGCAAGCCATCAAGCGCGGGGGGGGCCGCATTTTTGCAAGCAAGGCGGATCAGATCTGCCTCAACCGCTTCGCGCACGAAACGGGCGTTCAGCACTTCGGCCGCGGTGATTTTTGAGACAAAGGTGCCGCGCTGCGGTCGAATATCCAGCAGGCCTTCGCCGGCCAACCGCAAGAATGCCTCGCGCACGGGTTGGCGCGAGGTGCCGATGATATTGGCGATTTCTTGTTCCGAGACTTTGGTGCCGGGGGGCAGGGTGCCGGTAAGGATCGCGCTGCGCAGGGCATCGGCCGCCTGTGGCTGCGCGTTGCGGGACGGCTGCAAGGAAAAATGAAGGGCGGCGGGTAGCGGCAGGGGCATGGCTGGCGTCCTTGAGCAAGACTTTGCCCTTTTTGCAGGAAACCTGCTGCGAGGGAAGCGGTTGCTTTGTCAAAAGCGTTTTGAGTATATGCGGATGGAACATCAAATGCAAAACGCAGGTTTGCCCGGTGGGCCTTGGTCCTGGTTCGCAGGCGCGCTTGCTCAGCCCGTCTCGGGCTGTTTGGGGGCAAAGCGTTTTTGGTGTGCGGCAGGGGGCGGCGGTCTGTTCGGCGCGGCTTTGGGTAGAAAAAGGGTGGGTATGCAAGACCGGGTGCAGGCAGAGGTGGGCGCGTTGGCGCGCTTTTGTGAGGCAGCTTTTTTGGCTGTGGGGGCGGATGCCGCCACAGCGCGTGATGCAACCCGCGCCATAATGCACGGGTCTTTGCACGGCGTTGACAGCCATGGCGTAAGGCTGCTGCCGTATTATCTGCGGCTATTGGCGGGCGGTGAGGTGGCCAAGGCCCCTGTGCTGCGGTTTCGTCAGATCAAGCCGGGGTCAGGCCTGCTGGATGCAGGCCATGCGCAAGGCGCGCGCGCTACCTATCACGCCGTGGACCTGGCAGTTGACATGGCGGTGGCGCAGGGGATTGCGGCCGTGGGGATTCAAAACACAAGCCATTTCGGGCCTGCGGGGGCCTATGCGCTTGCGGCGGCAGAGCGCGGGTTCGTGGCACTGGTGGTCTGCAATTCGGACAGTTTTGTGCGCCTGCATGACGGGGCGCAGCGCTTTCACGGCACCAACCCGATTGCGGTGGCGGTGCCGACTGGTCAGGCCAACCCTTGGTTGCTGGATATGGCGACCTCTGCCGTGCCGTTCAATCGGGTCGAATTGTATCAGTCGCTTGGCATGGATTTGCCGCCAGATGTGGCCTCGGACGCAATGGGGGCCGAAGTATTGGACCCGGCAAAGGTTGAGATGCTGGCCCCTGTCGGGGGGGCATTCGGCTTTAAGGGGGCGGCGCTGGGGGGCGTTGCCGAGATTCTTTCGGCGGCGATGACTGGCATGCGGTTAAGCCCCGAGATCGCCTTTATGGGGGGGGCAGATACGACGACCCCGCGCGAACTCGGCGCTTTTGTGATCGTGATGGATCCGGATGGCTTTATCGGCGGGCCGTTGCTGCGGGCTGCAATGCAGCGCTATCTGGCGGCGTTACGCGGATCAGAGGCGCGGCAAGGATGCCGCGTTCTGGCACCGGGCGACCGCGAATGGGAAGAGGCCGCCCGGCGGCGCGCATCGGGCGTTCCATTGGACCCGGTGACAGTTGCAGAGTTCAAGGATTTGGGCGATGCCCATGGGGTGGCGTTGCCTTGGTAGGCTGCGCAAGGCCGGTGGGGCCAGTTTTACTTGACGGTAAAAGGGCGTATGGCAGCGCTTGCACAGGGCGCCGTTTCGGCATTTGCTTGCAGCCGCTTCTATCAGCCAAGGTCTTGATGTCCTTGATTTAAGGCCGCAGCCGGCATCTGCTGGCGCAAGATGCTGCCGATCCCGACTGACGGGGGGGCAGGCCGATATCCGCCATGTATCGCGCAATTTGGTATTGATGCGCCGCCCCCTTTCGATAAGACTGAGAAGCTGGCGCGCCATTCTGGCCAAACTGATTTATGGACGGTGCAGCTTGATGCAGCAAAGCGACCAAAGACATCCAAGGCAAAGCCTTTGCGAGACGCCAAGATGAAGCGGCCGTATCGAATTTCCATGCGTTATGAAAATATTGCAGGAAAACTGCCAGGTGGTTTGACTTGGATCAAACCGTTCAGGTGGTTTTGCTGCCAGAAGGGGCGCATGAAAACCGCTTGGTCATATATTCGGCTTCTTGTCTTATGCCTCGGCGTTGCCCTTTATGGTGCGGCGGCGAATGCCGGGATGAAAATGCCTGTGGGCGGCACCGAAATGGTGATCTGTGCCGATGGCGTTGCGCTTACGGTCTATATCGACGCCAACGGTGACCCGGTTGAACCGGGGGGCGTGTGCTGTAACTGCCTTGATTGCGGTCACGCGCCGGTCTTGTTTGCCAATCAGACAAGCGCAGGTCTGGCCAAGCCGCAGTATCCCAGCCCGTCATGGCCAATGGCCGATGCTGATGTTACCATCGTTTTAGATACCAACGCCCGCCCAATGCCGCGCGGCCCCCCTTTGCAGGGTCGGGTTGTTTTTGCGCATGCCGCGCAAAAGGCTGTCTTGGCTACATTTGACCACAGTGAAATGTATCCAGGACATGCTTTCGGCCTTGGCGGGCACCTCTTGCAAGGATGCCAGCTATGACTTTGCCGCGTTATTTCCAACGAATTCTGGCCACGCTATGCGCTGTTGTGCTGTTTGCGCTACCTGCCTCAGCCGAAACGGTGCTGGCGAAATACCTGCCTGATATGGTTCCGGGCGCGTTGGTCGAAGGTGCCGATGGCTTTGGCGCAATTCGTGAGGATGTAGCCATCGCGCCGGTCCTTAAAGGCGGCGAGGTGATTGGCTGGGTGTTCGTCACCTCTGATTTCGTGTCTACCACCGGATATTCCGGCAAGCCCATTCACACCATGGTTGCGGTTGATAAAGATGCCAAGGTGATTGGCGTCGATCTGGTCAAGCACTCGGAGCCGATTGTCCTGATCGGGATTCCCGACTCCAAGATCAAGGCGCTGACTGCCAATTATCGCGGCCTGGATCTGGTGCACGAGGCGCAGACCGGCGGTACCGGGCATGAGCTGGACATCATTTCAGGCGCAACCGTGACGATCATGGTGATTGACGATTCCATCGTGCGGTCAGGCTTGAAAGTGGCCCGCGTCTTGGGTCTGGGCGGCCTTGCCGTTGAAGAAAAGCCCACAGGCCCACAGTTCGAGATGAACCTTGACGCGGAAGCGGCAAGCGATTGGATGACACTGGAAGGCGATGGCACGTTGCGCCGCCTGTCCCTTGACGTGGGCCAGATCAACGAAGCTTTCGCCGCAATGGATGATCCGCGCGCCGCCAAACGTGCGCTGACCGAAGCCCCCGAAACCACCTATATCGAGATGCAGGCGGCCTTGGTGTCGCATCCCTCCATCGCGCGCAGCCTGTTGGGCGAGACCGAAGCCGCAAATTTTGCAACATGGTTGAAAGAGGGCGAGCATGCGGTTGCCATTGTCGGCAGGGGTCTTTATTCCTTCAAGGGTTCGGGCTATGTGCGTGGCGGAATTTTTGACCGTATCGTATTGATCCAGAACGATATTTCTGTCCGTTTCCATGACAAGCAGCATCGCCGTATCAACGCTATTGCCGCTGATGGCGCGCCGGCCTTCAATGAGGCGGATTTGTTCAAGATCCCCGCCGATTCCGGCTTTGACCCGACGCAGCCATTCCGTATCCAGCTTTTGGTGCAGCGCGAAGTGGGTGCGATTGAAAAGGTTTTCACCACATTCGATCTGGGCTATCAACTGCCGCAGCAGTATTTGCAGCGTGTCGCGGTTGTCCCCACCACCGAAACACCAACAGCCGTTGAGGCTGCCGCCGGCCAATCCGAAGACGCGGCGCAGCAAGCGCTTTGGAAGCGGATCTGGCAGGGTAAAAAGCTTGAGATTGCGGTTCTGGTTGCGATGCTGGGTCTGCTGACACTGGTGTTCTTTTTCCAGAGTTTTGCGACCCGCAACGCCCGTGCCTTTTTCTGGTTCCGCATCGCCTATCTGACGGTAACGCTGGTGTTCCTTGGCTGGTATGCAAACGCCCAACTGTCCGTTGTCAATTTGATGGCACTTTTCGGGGCCTTGATGTCGGGCTTTAGCTGGCAGGCGTTCTTGCTGGACCCGATGACGTTTATTCTGTGGTTCTCGCTTGCTGCCGCCTTGCTGTTCTGGGGGCGTGGGGCCTATTGTGGGTGGCTGTGCCCCTTTGGCGCGCTGCAAGAACTGCTGAGCCGGATTGCCAAGTTTTTCCATATCCCGCAATGGACCCTGCCCTGGGGGTTGCACGAACGGCTATGGCCACTGAAATACATGATTTTCCTTGGTCTTTTCGGTGTGTCCTTGATGAGCATCGAACAAGCTGAGCATCTGGCCGAGGTGGAGCCGTTCAAGACTGCGATCATTCTCAAATTCGTCCGGGCATGGCCATTTGTGGCCTATGCGGTGGCGTTGCTGGCCGCAGGGCTGTTTGTGGAGCGCTTCTATTGCCGCTACCTGTGCCCGTTGGGCGCGGCTTTGGCGATCCCGGCCCGGTTGCGGATGTTCGATTGGCTGAAACGCTACAAAGAGTGCGGCAGCCCTTGCCAAAGCTGTGCCAATGAATGCCCGGTACAGGCCATCCACCCCACGGGTGAGATCAACCCGAATGAGTGCGTGAACTGCCTGCATTGTCAGGTCTTGTACCAGTCAAAGACGATTTGCCCTGTTGTAATCAAGAAGATGAAGCGCCGTGAAAAGGTAGGCTCTGCGCCTGATCTTGTTCCCGATCTTGGGCGCGGCTTTATGGGGCACCCGAACCAACTGAAATCCTAACTCAACTGAAAGGACTAACCATGTCTGAGGATCTGAGAATGAAACTTACCCGTCGTGGGTTGCTGGGGGCGACTGCCGGGGGCGCTGCCCTTGCTGGTGGCCTGGGAACGCGTGCCATTCTGGCAGGCGGCGCGATCGGGGCTGCAACCGTTGCCGGTACTTCGGCTGCCAGCGCTGCCAGCGCCGAGGTCGGCCCAGGGCAACTGGATGAATACTACGGCTTCTGGTCCTCGGGCCAGTGCGGCGAGATGCGTATTCTGGGCATTCCGTCGATGCGTGAATTGATGCGGATTCCGGTGTTCAACACCTGTTCGGCTACGGGTTGGGGCATCACCAACGAATCCAAGAAAATCCTGACCGAAGGTCTGTTGCCGAAAACCAAGGAATATCTGGCGGCAAACGGCCATGAATTCCCGCCAAACGGCGACTTGCACCACCCGCATATGTCCTTCACCGAAGGCAAATATGACGGTCGCTTCCTGTTCATGAACGACAAGGCCAACACCCGTGTTGCCCGTGTGCGTTGTGACGTGATGAAATGCGACAAGATCATTGAAATCCCGAACGCAAAGGCCATCCACGGTCTGCGTCCGCAAAAATGGCCGCGCACCAACTATGTCTTCTGCAACGGCGAAGACGAAGTGCCGATGGTCAATGACGGCAAGATCCTGGACGAGCCAGAGAAGTATGTAAACTTCTACACCGCTGTAAATGCGGATGAAATGACAGTTGCATGGCAGGTCATGGTCACCGGCAACCTTGACAACACCGATTGCGATTATGACGGCAAATATGCCTTCTCGACCTCGTATAACTCGGAAATGGGGATGACCCTGCCCGAGATGACCGAGTCCGATATGGACCATGTCGTTGTGTTCAACATCGCAGAAATCGAAAAAGGCATCGCAGAAGGTGACTTTATCGAGCTGCAAGGCGTCAAGGTGATCGACGGGCGTAAAGGGCAGAACAAAAAGTACACCCGCTACATCCCGGTCCCGAACAACCCGCACGGCTGTAACATGGCACCCGACAAGATTCACCTGTGCATCGGCGGCAAACTTTCGCCCACTGTGTCGGTGATCGACGTGCGCAAACTGGACGCCCTGTTCAACGAAGATGCAGACCCGCGTTCGGCCGTGGTGGCTGAGCCCGAGTTGGGCCTTGGCCCGCTGCACACAGCCTTTGACGGCAATGGCCGGGCCTATACCACGCTGTTCCTTGACAGCCAGGTCGTGGTTTGGGACATCGAAAAAGCCGTGAAGCTGTATAACGGCGAAGATGTTGACCCGATCGTTACCAAAGCGGATGTGCATTACCAGCCCGGCCATAACTCTACCGTTATGGGGGAAACGCTGGAGGCGAGCGCCAAGTACTATCTGACCATGAACAAGTTCTCGAAGGACCGCTTCTTGAACGTAGGGCCGCTGAAGCCGGAAAATGAGCAGTTGTTCGCCATTGACGGTGACAAGCTGACCCTGATCCACGATGGCCCGACCTTTGCCGAACCCCATGACTCGATCATCGTCGATCCGTCCAAGGTGAACCCGAAGTCGGTCTGGGACCGCAACGACCCGATGTGGGCCGAGGCACGCGCGCAGGCCGAGGCCGATGGCGTTGATCTGGACGATTTCCAGGACACGATCATCCGTGATGGCAACAAGGTGCGGGTCTATATGTCCAGCCAGGCGCCAAACTTCTCGATCGAGAAGTTCACTGTCCAGCAGGGCAATGAGGTAACGGTCTATGTCACCAATCTTGATGACATCGACGACCTGACCCACGGCTTCACCATGGGCAACCACGGTGTCGCAATGGAGATCTCGCCACAGGCAACCGCCTCGGTGACCTTCGTTGCTGCACAGCCAGGTGTGTTCTGGTATTACTGCCAGTGGTTCTGCCACGCGCTTCACATGGAAATGCGCGGCCGGATGTTTGTTGAGCCGAAGGAAGCCTAAGCTATGATGCGCCCCCTGTTTCTTGGTTTGTCCCTTGCCTTTGGCCTGCCCGTTTGGGCGGCTGAGGTGCCTGTGGTGCCGAACCTGGGGCAGGGGGCGCTTGGCCTTGCCATCGCCGGGGCTGCCCCCGGCGATGTGCTTGTTCTGGCGCCGGGGCGGTATACCGGGGCCATTGTCATTGATCGCCCGCTTACCTTGCGCGGGCCATCATCGGCCATCATCGACGGCTTGGGCCAAGGCACAGCTGTCACCATCGACGCCGAGGATGTATCGATTGTGGGGCTGACCATCACCGGATCCGGGATGAGCAGCCCAGACCTTGATGCCGGCGTGAAAATTCTGAAAGGTGCAGACCGCGCCACAGTGGAGAATACCCATATTCTGGGTAATCTGCACGGCGTTGATATTCACGGTGGGCTTGATGCCACCGTGCGCAACAATATCATTGAAGGCACGCAACAACTGCGGGTCAATGATCGCGGCAACGGGATTTACGTCTGGAATTCGCCGGGTGCCTTGGTTGAAGGCAATACCGTGCGCTGGGGCAGGGATGGGATATTTTCCAACACCTCACGCAAGGGCACTTACCGTAATAACCTGTTTCGTGACCTGCGCTTTGCCGTGCATTATATGTATACCAATGATTCCGAAGTGTCGGGCAATGTGTCCATCGGCAACCAGCTTGGCTTTGCGTTCATGTTCTCGGATCGGGTTGTGGCCAAAAACAACCTGAGCCTTGGCGATCGCAGCCATGGGGTCATGCTGAACTATGCTAACAACTCTGATGTTTCGGGCAATCTGGTGCTGGGCACGCTGAAAAAGAAGCGCCGGTACCAAAAACGAAGGGCCGCCAGAGCTTGGCACCGACCGTTGCACCTTCATCTATAATGCCCATAAGAACCTGATCTACAACAACCGCTTTGAAGGTTGCGACATCGGTATCCATTTTACCGCAGGGTCGGAACGTAACGTGCTGACCGGCAACAGTTTTCTGGGCAACCGTGAGCAGGTGAAATATGTCGGCACCCGCGATATTGAATGGAGCTTTGAGGGGCGCGGCAATTTCTGGTCCGATCATCCGGGGTTTGACCTGAACGGTGACGGTTATGCCGACAGCCCGTTTCGCCCCAATGACCTGATGGATCATATCTTGTGGTCGCAGCCTGCCGCCGCTTTGCTGACGGGATCGCCCGCGGTGCAGCTTGTGCGCTGGTCGCAATCCAGCTTTCCTGCAACGCTTCCGGGCGGTGTGGTTGACAGTTTTCCGCTGATGGCACCGCTGACGATTGCCATTCCGCCCCAATATGCCCAGATGGCCGCCGAGGCGGTAGAAAATCGGGCCAAAGGACCAATAGATGACTTCGACATTAACGATCTCTCATCTCACTAAGGCGTTTGACGGGCTGGCCGCCTTGTCGGATGTCTCGCTGCATGTCGCGGCGGGTGAGCGTGTGGCCCTGCTTGGCCATAATGGCGCGGGCAAATCAACGATGATGAAGATCATCCTTGGCCTGATTGCCGCCGATCACGGTGATATTTCGGTGTGCGGTGCGGCCCCCGGCAGTGCTGCGGCGCGAATGCAGGTGGCCTATCTGCCGGAAAACACAGCCTTTCATCCGGCCCTGACCGGGTTGGAACAGATAACCCATTACTTGCGGCTGCGCGGCGAAAGCCCCGGCCTTGCCATGGGGCTTTTGGACCGGGTTGGCCTTGGCCATGCCGCCAAGCGCCGGATCGGCACCTATTCCAAAGGCATGCGGCAGCGCGTGGGGCTTGCACAAACGCTGATTGGCCAGCCAAGGCTTTTGGTGCTGGATGAGCCGACTTCGGGGCTTGATCCGGTGTCGCGCCGCGATTTTTATACGCTGCTGGATGATCTGGCCGCCGATGGTGCGGCGATCTTGCTTTCCAGCCACGCGCTGACCGAGGTAGAGGCCCGCACCGACCGTTTGCTGATCTTGTCCAAAGGGCAGCTGGTGGCCAGCGGCACCTTGCCCGACCTGCGGCGCAAGGCGGCCTTGCCGGTGGCGCTGCATATCACGCCGCATAATGGCTATGCATCTGATCTTATGGTCGCTTTGCCCGGCGCAATTGCGGTGCGCGGCGATCTGCACCTGACCTGCGCCCAGGATGAAAAACTGGCCACACTGGCGCAAATTGCCGAGTTGCAAGCCAAGATTGAGGATCTGGAGATCCTCCCTCCCAGCCTTGAAGATATTTACAGCCATTTCAGCCGGAGGGATGGCCAATGATCGCCCGTATCCTTGCCACTGCCGCAACCGAGGCCCGTATTGCCAGCCGTAACCGCTGGGTGACAATCGCAGTTTTGCTGATGGTGGTGTTTTCGCTGGTCCTGGCCGCGGCTGGCTCTGCGCCCTCGGGGGCTTTGGGGGCTGATCGGCTGTCGGTGACAGTGGCGTCGCTGACCTCGCTTTCGGTCTATCTGGTGCCGTTGATCGCCTTGCTGATGTCGTTTGATGCCATCGCCGGTGAGGTGGAGCGGGGCACTTTGCCGCTGTTGCTGACCTATCCTGTAGCCCGCTGGGAGGTGCTTTTGGGCAAGTTGCTGGCCCATCTTGGCGTGCTTTCGTTGGCGATTGTTGCAGGCTTTGGCGCGGCGGCCGTGGCGGCTTTTGCGACGGATAGTGCGGCGGGTTCGGGGCTTGCAGCCCTGTGGCGGCTGACGTGGAGCGCGGTTTTGCTGGGCGCCACCTTCCTGTGCGCGGGTTATGCGCTGTCATCCTTGGCCCGCAGGCCTTCGGCGGCGGCGGGGCTGGCGATCGGGCTGTGGCTTGGGCTTGTGGTTTTGTATGATCTTGGGCTGCTGGCCGCGATTGTGGCCGATGATGGCGGCCTTTTCACCACGCGCGTATTCCCCGTGGCCTTGCTGGCGAACCCGGCCGATGCGTTCCGGCTGTTCAACCTTGCGGCCTCGCAGGCAACGGCGGCGGCGGCGGGTGTTGGCGCTGCGGCGACGGCGATCCCGCTGTGGCAGTCCTTGCTGTCGATCGTGGTCTGGCCTGTGGTGGCCCTTGGCCTTGCCACGCTTGCCTTTCGCAAGGTGACGGCATGAAACCCCTTTTTTTCTGTGTGGTGCTGCTGCTGGCCGCCTGCCAAGAAGAGGTGGCGCAGGATGTGTCGGCTGTGGCGCTTACCGAAACCTCTGCCGGCCATTATTGCCAAATGAACCTGCTGGAGCATGACGGCCCCAAGGCGCAAATTCATTTGGCGGGCCTGCCTGGTGCGCCGCTGTTCTTCAGTCAGGTGCGCGATGCCGTGGCCTATATGCGGATGCCCGAGCAAAGCCACGCGATCCTTGCGACCTGGGTCAATGACATGGCGGCCCCCGGCGCAAGCTGGGAGCACCCCGGCGCGGATAACTGGCTTGACGCAGAACAGGCGTTTTTTGTTGTGGGAAGCACGATCGTCGGCGGGATGGGCGCACCGGAAATCGTGCCGTTTTCAACCAGGATCGCTGCCGATGCCTTTGTCAAAACCAATGGTGGTGAGGTGATGCGCCTGGCTGATATTCCCGACAGTGCAGCCCTTGCGCCCGTCGATACGCCGACTTCTGCCCAAGACCAAGACTCAGATCTAGATTTTGAAGACCGCCTGCGTGCTTTGTCGCGCCAGCCGAAAGGATAAGCCCATGACATCCCGCCGCCGTTTCTTGACAATCAGCGCCGCTGCCCTTGCCTTGCCGACCATGGCCCGTGCAACCGGGGTTTACACTTGGACGGGGATTGCGCTTGGGGCGCGCGCGACGATACGCTTGGCGCACCCGGAGGCCGAAGCAATCACCACCCGCGCCGCCGCTGAAATCGCGCGGCTGGAAGGAATTTTCAGCCTGTTTCAAACGCAAAGCGCGGTGTCGCAGTTGAATGCCACTGCCACGCTGGCCAACCCGCCGTTTGAGCTGCTGGAATGTCTAAGCCTTGCCGGTGCAGTCAATCATGCGACCGGGGGGCTGTTTGACCCCACAGTTCAGCCTCTTTGGGCGACTTACGCCGAGGCTGCGGGCGCACGGCCAAGCAAGGCGGCCTTGGCACAGGCCTTGGCCGTTACAGGCTGGCAAGGCGTAACACTTGATCCGGCTGCGATCACCTTGCGCAAGGGCATGGCCCTGACGTTAAATGGAATCGCACAAGGCTATATTGCCGACCGGATAGCGGTAATGCTGGCGGCCGAGGGGCTTGATAACATTCTGGTCGATACCGGCGAGCTTCGCGCCTTGGGTGGGCAACCGGGGGGCGGGGCCTGGCCGGTTCAGCTTGCGCTTGGCGGCAGCGTGGCCCTTGCGCAGCGTTCGCTTGCAACATCCGCACCGCTTGGCACCAGCTTTGATGAAAAGGGGCAGGTGGGCCATATTCTCGACCCAAGGACGGGCCTGCCTGCGGCTGCGAAATGGCAATCAATCTCTGTCTCTGCAGGCTCGGCAGCGCTGGCCGATGCGCTTTCAACTGCCGCTTGCCTGACGTCGGGGCCGGAAGAAATTGCAGATTTCCTGGCTCATTTCCCCGATGCCAGGCTTGAGGCGGCGGTGGGGGTGTAACCCGCTGCCGCTTGATTAGCCGGTAAAAAGCGGGCGGCCTTTTACCCTTTGCGCGCCGATTGGCGCTTTTGGCAGGCCGCTGCCGATTTTCCTTTGCCGCGCCGGCTACCGCTGGCTTTCAAGCCAGATACAGGTTTGACAAAGCACGCCATTCAGGAAACCTTGGGGGATGATCGGGCATGCCCCGTCATCCCGATTGTGATCGCCTTTGTCAAAGCAAGAGGGGTATGATGGTTCGGTCCGGCATTTCAATGCCGGTGCCGCCCGGCCAATTGGCGCATGCAATCGTCTGTGATAGCAAAGGATGTCTGGTTTTGAAGGAGAGTGCGATGTTTAACGCTTTGATCGTGGAAAAGCATGCCGACGGAAAAACCTCGGCATCGGTCCAGCAGATCGGCCTGGACCGATTGCCAGAGGCTGAGGTGACGGTTGCGGTAGAGTTTTCAACCGTGAACTACAAAGACGGGCTTTGCATCGGGCCGGGGGGCGGGTTGGTGCGCAACTACCCGCATGTTCCGGGAATTGATTTTGCAGGCACGGTCGAGAGCTCGTCAGACCCGCGCTTCACGGCGGGTGACAAGGTGGTCTTGACCGGCTGGCGCGTGGGTGAGGCGCATTGGGGCGGGTATTCGCAAAAGGCACGGGTGCGGGCCGATTGGCTGGTGCCTTTGCCTGCGGGCCTGACGACGCGACAAGCGATGGCGGTGGGAACGGCTGGCTTTACCGCGATGCTTGCGGTGATGGCCTTGGAAGATCATGGGATGACCCCCGGCGATGGCCCGGTATTGGTGACGGGGGCGGCGGGGGGCGTGGGCTCGGTTGCTACCGCCATTCTGGCGCATCTTGGCTATGAGGTGGCGGCGGTGACGGGACGACCTGAAACAGCCGATTACCTGATGGGCCTTGGAGCTGCCCGCATTGTTGCGCGCGCAGATTTGTCCGAAACGATCAAGCGCCCGTTGGAGGGGGAAACCTGGGCAGGCTGTGTTGATGCTGTGGGCGGCGCAATGCTGGCGCGGATTTTGGGACAGATGAAATATGGCACCTCGGTTGCGGCCGTTGGGTTGGCGGGCGGTGCAGCGTTGCCGGCAACGGTGATTCCTTTCTTGCTGCGCGGGGTAAACCTGCTGGGGATCGACAGCGTGTTGCGCCCCTATGCGGACCGCCTGCGCGCCTGGGACCGCATCGCCCAAGATCTGCCGATTGCAAAGCTGGAACAGATGGTGCAACCGGCCACCCTGGCTGATTTGCCAAAGCTGGGGGCAGATATTCTGAAGGGTCAGATACAGGGGCGTGTGGTCGTCGATGTGAACGCCTGACTGATCGCATGGACCTTTGGCATTTGAACGGTTGGCGTGAAAGCGGCCACGACAATGCAAAGCCGCTTACCTTTAATTCAAACCTGATTGCACGGAGGCCGTGCAGCCTGTGACGAGGGTGCGTTTTGGGCCCGGCCTCTGGCACCGGGTTGAACACAGAACCTCTTGGTGTTTACCGCGGCTGTTTGCATAAGGGGTCTTGTTGACGGGTTTGGGGCGTACCTTTCTGCTGATGTCGCCTTTGGTTTCGATCGTGTGCGGGCCTATCCGGCCTTTTGAATATCAGTGGCTTTTTCAGGCATTTGTGCCGGTCTGATTGCCGCATCTACATGGGCAGCGGGGCTTGATGCGGCCGCAAGGCGCACGGCACGCAGGCCGCTGTTTTGGCCCAGCTTGCCCGATGCCAGCCGTTTTCCATCAAGCCCGACAAGGTCGATTTGGTCAAGCGCGGCAGCCCCCAACGCCATATGGTCCCCGACTTTGAGGTTAAGAAGCGCTTCCAGTGGCAGCGATATCCGCGCCAAGACGGCAATCAACTCGGCATTTGCTTCCAAAACCTGCGCGTTCATGGCGGCTTTGAAAACCAGTTCCGCCGCCCGGCTTGGCGGTGGCGAGGCTGCTTTGGGCACCTCTCCGCGACCGTCGGCAGGCAGCGCGAGCAGAATATGCCCGGTCCTGGCCCCCTCGGCCAGAGAAATATCAATTTTCAGAACCTGATAAGTTACATCCTCAAGCAAAAGCGGCAAAGGGCGGGCATCTTCCAAAAAGGAGGCATAGCGAAAGCCGCCGGCCCAGATCAAATCATCAGATTGGAACAGCTCTACCTCAAGCCCGCGCAGCGCAGAATTAATTATGCCGGAAACCATCGCCGCGTCGGTGCGCGTGGGGCGACGCACGAGGGGCGGGGTCTTGCCTATGCGCCCAACCATTTGCATTTCAAGAATTCCAGCAAGAATATCGGGGGCAATCATCAATAGGCCAAGCCCATCTTTCGGGCCTTCCAACATTGCGACAAGCGCGCGATCAGGGGGCAAATCGAGCAGTTCCGCCAGCGAAGATCTGTTTTGGCTTAATTCGACAAGCCCCAATTCAATCCCGATAGCGTCATAGGCTGCACGCGCCAGCGCGAGTTTCCATGCTTTGGCTACCCCCTGCACTTCAATGGGAACGCTTTTGCGCGAAAGACTGATCTTTCGTTTGATACCGCTCTGTTCCAAGACTGCCCCCTGACCTTTCCCTCAGGAATGGCAGAAACAGGTTTCCAATCGGTTAATGCGGTAAAGTTTGCGTTTATCGCAACAGATCAAGCGAAAACCGAAGGCCTGCATTCCCAAATCTGCACATAATCTGCTGCTGTGAGCGTAGAAAGCGCATAGTTTGCAACAAACTCTGCTTGACCCTAACCGTGCTTGCGCATAGCACACGCACTATCCGATCAGGTGGGCGCAGCCCTCCTTTCCGGGCCTGTAGCTCAACTGGTTAGAGCAGGGCGCTCATAACGCCTTGGTTGCGGGTTCAAGTCCTGCCGGGCCTACCACTACACTGATTTCATTGAGTTTTCTGAAGGGTGGGCACAGAGGTGGGCGCAGAATGTGCCCACCCTTAATTGTGGTGTGAGGCTGCGGCCTACCATTCATAGGCGATTCAGCCATAATCAGTCGGGCCCAAGGCCACAATCAGGGTTTGCTGACCATTTGGTGGTTCCTGGTTGAGGATGGCACCACGCACTTTGCGTTATGAACTTTCATCGTGGGGAGGGGGATCGATATTCGCTATCGTTTTGGCATCGGATAGATTGATACCTCGACAGTAATCAGGGTTAACCCTACGAAACTGCTATGTTTGGTAAAGGCCGACGATATTCAATGGCGATTTTACCAAAGTGTTTTGTATTTGTGTTCGCCATTTGACACTTGGTTCTCGCGTCCTAGATGCGTCCGCCGTATTAGGTTGATGTGTGGGACCTTATGTTGGGCCGAAAGCAGACATGCCGAGTGCTTTTACGCAAGGACCGCACAGCGGGATTTTATTGCCGTTCGCTGCAAGCGCAAAAACAGGACAAGGCCAGATTGGCATCAACAAAATGGGCGGATTGCGAACTTTCGCGGCGTTTGCACAGTCT
>NZ_JAUCDA010000004.1:0-406822 GCF_034675685.1 Pseudorhodobacter sp.
TCCTAAGACCTTCCTCTACGAGGCCTCGAATGCGGTCACTGATTGCCGCTGATGTGTTTGGTTCTTGGCTCATGGTTGAGAGTTATACACGCAAAGTAAGATAGATAAATCTGATTTGGACAAGTAAGACAAAAGTATCTTGACATATCAAGATTTAAGTGTCTTATTGATGCAATGGAAAATGCACCTTATCAGCACCTTATAAAACTTTCAGACGCGCTTGCTGCGCACATGAACTTGAGCCATTGGCGGTGTTAATTGCCACTGAGAATTGACCCGGCAACTGCCAAAATTGTCACTGAGAACTGACCCATGTGCAACCTTGCCCCAGCTTAAACCAGTTGGGGGCATATGGAGTGATCGAGATGGGATTTTTGAAGGTTATCAGGACATGGGCGCTGCGAGACAAGATGCCCATTCGCGAGATTGCGCGGCGCACGGGCATTTCGCGTAACACAATCAAGAAGTATTTGCGGGAGGGGATTGTTGAGCCTGCGTTTCAGACGCCGGATCGTGCGAGCAAGCTGGATCCGTATGCCAGTCAGCTGACAGGATGGCTGGTTTCGGATCAGCGCAAATCACGCAAAGAGCGCCGGACGGCGAAGCTGATGCATGCCGATTTGGTGAAGCTGGGATATGAGGGTTCCTATGAGCGAGTTGCGGCCTTCATTCGGGAATGGAAAGGCGAACGGCAGCGGGCGCATCATACGACGGATCGGGGAACTTTCGTGCCGCTGGTGTTCGCTCCGGGCGAGGCATTCCAGTTCGATTGGAGCGAGGACTGGGCCTATGTTGGCGGCGAGCGCATCAAGCTGCAGGTTGCCCACATCAAGCTGTCTCACAGCCGCGCCTTCCTTGTGCGAGCGTATCTTCTGCAGACGCATGACCCTCTCGTGACATTTCCTGCAGAAATGCACTGCCGGGCAATGGATGCTGTTCGACGCGCATTGGCATGGCTTCCGCTTCTTCGAGGGCATCCCGCGCCGCGGCATCTATGACAGTGAGGCTTGACCGCCATGGGTCCGAGGTCAGGCCGAACGAAGACCGCCGTCGACAAGGTCGGCATTGGCAAGAAGCGCGATGTGAATGCGCGGTTCACGGCGATGACCAGCCATTATGTCTTCGATCCCGAGTTCTGCAATCCGGCCGCAGGATGGGGCAAGCCATTGGTGCGCCATTGGTTCAAGCCCAATGGCGGCGGGCAAGTCGAGAAGAATGTGCGCGATGCTCGTCACCGCATGTGGCAGCTGATGCCGGCCTTTCCTGATCTGGATGCGCTGAACATCTGGTTAGAAGATCGCTGCAAACTGCTGTGGACTGAGACGGCCCATGGCAGGTTGCCTGGAAGCATCGCCGATGTGTGGGAAGCTGAGAAGCCTGCGCTGATGCCGCTCCCCACAATGTTTGATGGCTTTGTCGAGGAAAGAAAGCGCGTCTCGCCGACCCGCTGCCCGGCAGCGCATGCTTGCATGCGCGAGAGGGGGCTTGATCAACTTTGATCGCACCCGTTATTCTGTGCCCGCCAGTTTTGCGAACCGCCCCGTCAGCCTGCGCATTTACCCTGAGCGGTTGATGGTTGTGGCCGAGGGGCATGTAGTCTGCACGCATGAGCGGATTATTGATAGATCCCACCGTCAGCCGGGGCGCGTGATCTATGACTGGCACCACTATCTGGCGGTAGTGCAGCGCAAGCCCGGGGCGCTGCGCAATGGTGCCCCCTTCGTGGAAATGCCCGAACCTTTCCGCGTATTACAGGCAAAGATGCTGCGCCAACCCGGCGGGGACCGCGAAATGGTCGATATCTTGTCACTTGTCTTGCACCATGATGAGCAGGCGGTGCTCTGTGCCGTGGAAATGGCGCTCGAAGCAGGTGTGCCGACCAAAACCCATGTGCTGAACCTGCTCCACAGGCTGCTGGATGGCAAGCTGACCGACCAGCCGGATGTGAACCCTCCAGCCGCCTTGTCGCTGAGCAAGGAGCCTGAGGCCAACGTCGCGCGCTATGATGGGCTGCGCACCCAGAAAGGAACCCGTCATGCGTCATGATCCCGCGGGTGCTGCGCTGATCATCATGTTACGCAGCCTGAAGATGCCAGGCATGGCGCAGGCCGTGCAGGATCTGCATGAGCAAGGCTCGCCTGCATTTGAAGCTGCCATGCCGATCCTGTCGCAGCTGCTCAAGGCCGAAATGGCCGAGCGCGAAGTGCGCTCGATCGCGTATCACATGAAGGCCGCCCGCTTCCCGGCATACAAGGACTTGTCCGCCTTCGACTTCGCGGCCAGTGAAATGCGTGAAGCTCTGGTCCGCCAACTTCATCGATGTGAATTCCTGGATGCCGCAGAGAATGTGGTGTTGATCGGCGGCCCTGGCACAGGGAAATCCCATGTTGCGACGGCGCTCGGCATTCAGGCAATCGAGTATCACCGTAAGCGCGTGCGCTTCTTCTCAACGGTCGAATTGGTCAACGCCCTGGAGCAGGAAAAGGCACAGGGCAAGGCCGGGAAGATCGCCGAGGCGCTGGTGAAAACCGACTTGGTGGTCCTTGATGAGCTGGGATACCTGCCATTCAGCGCCTCTGGCGGTGCCTTGCTCTTCCATCTGCTGAGCAAACTCTACGAGCGCACCAGCGTCATAATCACCACCAACTTGAGCTTCGCCGAGTGGGCCACGGTCTTCGGGGACGCCAAAATGACGACGGCACTGCTCGATCGCCTAACTCATCGCTGCCATATTTTGGAGACCGGAAACGACAGCTATCGCTTCAAGGCCAGCTCCGAGACAGCGAAAAGAAAACGGAAGGAGACAGCAGCATTGACGCCAACATAAAACGCAGAACATAACAACTAGGTGGGTCAGATCTCGGTGAAAATGCCGGGTCAATTCTCAGTGGCAATTAACAGCTGGGTTCCTGACGATGCTATTGGCCCGTTCCAACTTGTGCGCGGTGCCATGATTAACCTGGGAGAAGGTGTGCTTGCCTTCCAAATCGAGTTTTCTGTTCCCGATCAGCTGAGGATTATCCCATGAACAGCTTGCCAACCGCCGGTGGCCGCTATGCCCGCGACCCCAAGACCGGGGCATTGACGCAGCTGCCCGAAGACGATGCAGCGCCAACCCTCACCGCGCCCGACACTGACGCGGATGATGCCCCGACCCCCTTAACGACACCCCTCAAGAAAGGAGGCAAGTGATGCCCCGTCTTTTCCGTAAACTTGCCGTTCTGAGCAAGATTGAGACTGGGTACGGCGTTGCAGCCGTGCCAACCGGCGCTGAGGCGATCATCGGCAAAAACGTCAGTTATATGCCTTTGGAAGCGACTGAGGTCAGCCGAGATCTGATTCTGCCGCATCTGGGCAATCAGGGCATCATTCTGACCGGCAAACATGCCAAACTGGAAATGGATGTGGAACTGGCGGGCGCAGGCGCGGCAGGGACGACCCCAAAATATGCCTCGCTACTGCGGGCTTGCGGTTTTGCCGAAACCACTGTCGCTGCGACCTCGGTGACCTATTCCATTGTCGAAGATGCCGTCAGCAGTGCCACGATCTATTTTGAGATCGACGGTGTGCGGCACGTGATGATTGGGAGTCGTGGCACCCTGACGATGACTCTGGCCCCTCTGGCGATCCCGACCTATCGGTTCTCGATGACCGGGCTGTTGGGCACGATCACAGATCAGGTGGTGCCGGCCGTCACCCTGGCTGGTTGGCAAAAGCCGCTGGAGCCGTCATCGGCCAACACGACTATGGTGTTGCATAGCTGGGCGTCGATTGCCGAGCAGTTGACCGTCACCCTTGGTAATACCGTGACGCCGCGCTTCCTGATCGGATCTGAAAGCGTGATTATTTCGGATCGCAAGGTCACCGGGGCGGCGGTTGTTGAAGCTACATCGCTGGCCACAATCAATTGGTTCGACCGCGCTATCAACAGCACGCGCGGCGCGCTCAGTCTGATCCATGGCAAGACGGCGGGCAACATCGTTGAAATTGCGGCCCCGGCCATTGAGATCGGCAAGCCCAGCCAGGGCCAGAAAGACGGCATCCTCAATTACAGCCTGCCGCTCTCGTTCTGCCCGACCACGGCACTGGACGAGCTTGTCATCATCATCCGTTAAAGGGCCTTTAAAATGCAGTTCAAGCTTTCAAAATCTTACCGTTACTGGTGGCCGGTTACGGTGCGGCTGCCAGATCCTGACAAGGCCGGCGCAATCATCGAGCAACAGTTTGATGCACAGTTTGCGCCACTGCCGCGCGAAGACATGCTGGCAGCGCAAGAGGCGTCGGCCAAGCTGACCACCCTGCGCGCTCTGACCGATCATGAGGCGGCACAGGTCGCGCGGATTGTCAAAAGCTGGCGCGGTATCGTCGATGATGCTGGCAATGATGTGCCCTTCACCCCGGAGCTTCTGCAGGCAGCGCTGCAACAGCCTTGGTTCAACAAGGCGATCAATGAGGCGTTGACCAAATCCATGAACGGCGAAGAGGCTCGAGTGGGAAACTAACCGCTGCCGCGCGGGCTTGGGCGCTCGCGCGGATCGGACGGGCTGATAGCCGCCAGCCGGTTGAGGTTGATACTGAACTGGCCGCGCAATTTGCCCGAATGGGTGTGGCGCTCGAAGTAGATGCCATCGCGTATCCCGAGGCATTTGAGGTCATGGCCCAGAATGTCGATGCCGTCAGGATTTGGCTTGCTGTTGAAACGCAATGGCGGGTGGCGGTGGGCATGGGCGGCATCGCGTGGTTGGGCCTGGATTATAACGCCGTCGACGTGGTGCTGAGGCGGGTTGGGTTGACGGTCGAGCGGGCAAATGAGGTCTTTGGCGACCTGATGGTGATGGAAGCCGCAGCCGTGGCGGCGTTTGGAGAGGCAAAACAGTGACAGCTTCAAGCCTAAATATTGCTTTGGTGCTGCGTGCAGATGTTGGCGCGGCAAAGGCTGGCCTCACGGATGTGACATCGGGTCTGAAGCAGTTGTCGTCTGAGGCTGTTGCCGCTGGGGCCGGAACGGCAAAACAGGCGGCCGAGTTGGAGCGGATGGCCTCGGCCGACCGCAAAAGCCATGGCGGCCCAGGATGGTCTAATCGTCGCTGAAAAGCGCGCGATTGAAACCAGAACGCGCGCCATGATTGGGCCGCTGGCCGACCCTTCCGGTGGCGATACCCAAATGCGCTCGGCCTTTACCGCCACCCAAACGGCGGCAGGGTCTCTGCAACGGGCCATTAATGGTCTGTCGGTGTCAATTGGTGGCTAGGCCAGCGGATATGGTTTCTGCCGCACAATCCGCGCAAATCTGGCAGGCGTCTCTGGATGACGTGCGCGCCAGCTTCAACCCGCTCTTTGCTGCATCGCGTCAATATGAGCAGCAGTTGGCCCGAATTTCCACTGCCGAAGAAATGGGCGCGATCAATGCACGTGAAGCAGCAGCGGCGCGCGTTGCGGCAGCAGGCAGTTTGGCCCCGGCTGCGTCTGGGCTGGGTGGTAAAGGCCGGTCGGCTGTTGGTAATAATTTCTACTCAGCCAATATTGCGGCACAGGGCTTTGACATCGGTGTGACCTCGGCGATGGGGATGAACCCTTTGACCATCGGCTTGCAGCAAGGCTCGCAGCTTGTTGGGGTCATGCAGCAAATGGGCGGCGGTGCAACTCGGCTATTAAGGCCATCGGCACGGGCCTTTTGTCGATCATAAGCCCGGCAAGCCTTGCCACGATTGCGTTGGTGACATTGGGCGCGGCGGGTATCCAGTGGTTGATGGGTTTGAAAAAGGAAACCAAGAGCTTTGGCGATAATGTCGATGACCTCACGGCAACGCTCGGCCGGATGAAGACCAATCTGGATTTGGTGCAGAACATTCGGCTGGGCGATGCGTTTGGCAGCCTAACTGCCGATGTAAAAGGCCTCGCCCAAGGCATGCTGGAACTGGACCGTGCGTCTGAGCTGAAGCAGTTGAATGGTGTCATCGATAGTTTTCTGAACAAGGAAGTCAAAGAAAGCTGGGGGCAACAGTTTGGCAGGTGGCATTTGCTGTTGGTGTGGTGACACCGATCCCCGGAAGACCATAGATATCTCGTGAAAACAACCCGAAGCTGGCAAAAGAGCAAACTACAACAAGCTCGGGGCAGCCAACAGCGCTGACGATGATTTTTCACACGCATCGACGAGCTGAAAAAACTGTCTGACAGTGGCGATGACATCGAAGGTGTGACCGCAAAAATATTGGCGAACTGCAAAACGCAATGTCAGGCGGCGGCTCCGTCAATGGCATGAAGGATGAGCTGACGCGCTGCTGCTCGAGATCTTGGCGAAAACTGCCATTGAAAGCGCAAAGGTCGAGGCTGCGTGGAACGGCTCGGCCAAAGACAAAGTATTAACCCGCCAAACTGACCAGATGGTGCTGGCCTATAAGCAACAGGCCGAGCTGGCAGCGACCGAAACGCAGTTTGGCAAAGCCAGTCTGCAAGTTGATCAGTTGCGCAACGTGCAGGCGCGCGAGATGCTGGATGTGCGTCTGGCTGAACAGGGCATATTGGCAGGGAGTGCGAACTGGCACCGCATCATGGCTGCTTTGGCTGCGCAAGAACTTGCGACAGCCACGCAAATTGGCGACGAAAAGCGCCGTCAAGTTGATGCTGTCGCCCTTGGATATCGTCAGGAAGCTGCGCTCTCGGCCGCCGGTCGGCAGTTTGGCCAAGACAGTTTCCAGGTTGAACGTATCCGCGCCCGCCAAGCCAAAGAGGCGCTGGATCTTCGGCTTGAGGAAATGGGGGTCATCAAAGGCAGTGTCGGATGGCAAAAGGCGCATAACGCTTTGCTGGACCAGCAATTGCAGCGTGAGTTGGATATCGTCGCGGCCAAAAAAGAGGCCGTCCGTGATCAGCTGGACCGACTGAACGGTATTCGCCGCGAGATTGCTCTGATCGGGGCCAGCAATGCTGAACAGGCTCGAGCCAATGCTCTGGCCGAAGCAGATATCGAGATCCGCAAGCGCAAATTAACCGGGCTTGAGGCCGTTCTGGAACGGATCCGCGCGATTGCCCGTGCCAATGCGGAAACTGAGCGTGATCGGCAAAAGGCGCTGGCCGATATTGCGAACCAATCGGCTGGCGATGGTTATGATGCCCAAATTGCAGCAGAGCCAAACCCGATCTTGCGGGCAACGCTTGCGGCGGAAAAGGAATATGCCCGCCAGATTGCTGATGGGGCCGATGCGTCAGTTGCAGCCGCCTCGGCTGAACGGGTCCGCGCCCGTGCGATGCAAGAGTTGACCCAGTCGCAGCAAGACTATTTGCGCGATCAGGCCACGCGGTTGCAGCAAATGCAACTGGAACTGGCCCTGATCGGCCAAACCGCTGCGGTTCGCGCACGGGTTCTGGCGCTGGTGCAGGCTGAACGCGACATCCAGCGGTTGGGGGCCACCGGTGATATCGCCCAAACAATGCGCCGCAATGCCGTCTTGGAAGCGGAGGGCACCCAATTCATTGAACGGCAGGCCGATGCCTGGAAACGGGTGCAGTCAGCGGGCGAAAGCGCCATCGACAGCGTTTTGGATAAGCTGAAGGCGGGCGATGTGGGCGGGGCGATTGCCGACCTCATCGGCGAGATCGAAAAAGGCTTCTTTGATCTTGCTGTGCGTAACCCCCTGAAGAATGCATTGTTTGGTGGCAATCTGGGCACATTGGATGATTTGGGTGGTCTGTCAGGAATATTTGATCGGCTGACAGGCAAGAAGGGCGTGGATGAGGCCGCGCTTGTGTCAACGGCCACGGCGGCTGTGCAGTCGATGGCTGTGAATGCCGCCAACGTGACGATCGGTGGTATTGGCCTGCAATCATTCCTGAGCCAGGGCGGGGCTGCAGGCGGCGCAGCCGGGTTTGGGGCTGGTAGTCTTGGCGGGTCAACGGGTGTGCAATCCCAGGTCTGGAGTTTCTTTGCGGGCAAGGGACTGAAGCCACACCAGATTGCCGGGATCATGGGGAACGTATCGGCGGAGAGCGCCTTCAACCCTTTGGCGCGGGGCGATCCTCGCAACGGCTCCCCGACATCCTTTGGTCTGTTCCAGCATCATGGAGTGCGCGCCGAGGGGCTGCTGGGGGCAGTAGGCGGAGAGGCTGGCCTTGGCAATATCGGGGCACAGCTGGAACATGTGTGGAAGGAGCTGCTGAGCAGCGAAAACGGTGTGCTGAAAAAGCTGCTGGCCTCGACCGATGTGCAGCAATCAACGTCAGCGTTCGCAGGTTTCGAGCGCCCGCAAGGGTGGACGGCCGCGAATCCTGAAGCTGCCCATAATTTCACCGGCCGGATGAGCGCGGCGAATGCCGCCCTTGCGCAGTTTGGCAATACCGCAACCACTGCGACCACCGATTTGGGCACCTTGGGCGAGGGTATGGGCGGCTTCGGCAAAGCCTTGAGCAGTGGGTTGCAAGGCCTTGCGTCTGGCGGCACGCAAGGTGGTCTGTCAGGGTTTTTTGGCACGATTGCAGGCAGCATTGCAAAGACTATGGGATTGCCGGGGTTCTCGTCTGGTGGGGAGACAGGTGGCTCATCACCTGATGAGGTGCGCGGCTTTGTCCATGGCAAGGAATTTGTGTTTGATGCCGCCGCAACCGCGCGGATTGGGGTTGCCAATCTGGAAAACCTGCGGCGCGGCACCGTAAAGGGCTATGCCTCTGGCGGCTATGTCGGGGCGGATCAAATCCTGACGTCGAACACCCCCAGCTTTCAGGCGGCGAACCAAAGTGCCGCACCAGCAACTGTGTCGATGTCTTTCGCAATCAACGACTATTCGGGCCAGAAGGTTGAGGCCACCCAAGGCACCGATGGCCGGGGGCAGCCGCAGATCACAATGACGATCGGGCAGCAGGCGGCGGCTGCGGTGTCGCAGCGCGGCAATCCGTTGCGCAGGGCCATGCAATCGGAATTTTCGCTGAGCCCTGCCGTGAGGCAGCGCGGATGATTATGGAGTGGCCCACATCTCTGCCTCGACCAGAGCGCCAGACATGGCAGCGGACCCTGCAAGACGGTCGGCGCAAAACTCAAGGCGATGCGGGACCGGCGCGCTATAGCCTTAGGCTGAGCCGTGTGGCGCAGCTGGTCACGATGTCACTGCTGTTAAATCGCGATTTAAGAGCGGTTTTTGATCGTTTTTACGATGAGGATTGCGCGGGGGGCAGCCGATTGTTTTGGATGCCAGACCCGACCACCGATGGCTGGCCGTTGTTGGGCAGTGATGGTGTGCCGCTGTTGGCTGTGGATGGCCAGCCTCTGCTGTTGTCCAAGCTCTGGCTGTGTTCCTGGGGCGATACCCCGCCGAGCGAAACGCTGGTCGGCATTGAGTGCCGAAAAACCTTTAATCTGCAAGTGATGCCATGAGACGACTGTCCCTGAATGCCCGTCAGGCCATCGATGCGGTCGGCACAGACACGCTGTTTGTTGTCTTGTTGGAAATCACCCACCCGGATTTGGAGGATGGCCCAATCCGGCTATCGACCGACAATGCCGAACGGATCTCTATCGACCCGCTAATCTATGGCACGCGGTCAGACTGGCGTGGCGCTGACCCCCAAACCCAGCCGTTCCTGTGGATACTTGCTTCGGCGCTGTTGCCGTCCGACCAAGAGGATACACCGGCGGCCGCGCAAATTGTGGTCGAAAATCTGGATAGCGAAATGGTCAGTCTGCTGCGCAGCTTTCGCACGCCAGCAACAGTGAACATGGCCGTGGTGCTGGCCGAGACGCCCGACTTGGTTGAGGCCGAATATCTCGATTTGCAGCTGCTGAGTGCGGATATTTCTGACGCAGAGATTCTGCTCTCGATCAGCCGTGATGAGATTGAGCTGGAGCCATTTCCACCGGGCCGCATGACGCGCGACCGCTTTCCGGGGCTGCACCTATGAACGCTTGGGCCAACGCTTTCGTCGGCATTCCCTACGCCGCCTTCGGGCGGGACCGTTACGGCGCGGATTGCTGGGGGTTGGCCTGCATCGTTTACCGCGAGGCGCGCGATACCCTGCTGCCCGACTACCTTGGCTATGGCAGCGTCGAAGAACATGCCGAGATTGATGCTTTGATTTCGGGGGCCGAAGGCTCGCCGCTGTGGCAACCCCGGAGCGGCCCGGCACAGGCCTTTGACATTGCGGTGTTCCGGCGCGGGCGGCTCTCAACCCATCTGGGCATCGTGATCCGGCCCGGCGTGATGTTGCACATGGTCGATGAGGACCGCGCCAAGATTGAGGCCTATAGCACTGGGCGATGGGGCAATCGTCTGGTGGGGCATTTCCATTGGCAGGGGGTGACCCCATGACTGGATTGGTCCCGGTTCTCGCCGCGCCACATTTCGACCCCGGTCAGCGTCGGATCACGCTGGCGTTCCCCGAAGGTCTGACACTTGCCGAAATGGTCCAGGCGGCCTTGCCGTGCCAGCCTGCATCCGAGCTGTCACGGGTTCGGGTGGCGCTGGTCACACCGCATGGCACGCAGGTGATTTTGCCAGAGCTGTGGGCGCGGGTGCGGCCTAAGGCAGGCGTGCATGTGGTCATTCGCTTGGTGGCCGGGAAAAGCGCGCTCAAATCGATATTGTCGATTGTCGTGGCGGTGGCCGCGATTGCCACGGGCACTTGGTTCGCAGGTTCGCTGCTGGGTTTGACTGTCGGTGCGCCGGGCTATGCGCTGGCCTTCGCCGCGGCATCACTGGCGGTCACGGCGCTTGGCCAGTTGCTGATCAATGCGCTTATCCCGCCGATCAAACCCGAAGACCGCAATGCCGCCAACCGCTATGCGATCAGCGGTTTGCGCAACCGGCTGGAGCCGAATGGCGCTGTGCCGATGTTGATGGGCAGCTTGCGCTATGCGCCACCCTATGCCGCGCTGCCCTATACCGAGATCGTGGGCGATTTTCAGTATATCCGCGCGCTGTTCTGTTTTGGTGAAGGCCGCGTGCGGCTGGAGGATATCCGCATCGGCGAGACGTCGATCAGCGAATACACCAATGTCGAAATCGAGACCCGCGAAGGCATTGATGCCGACGCACCAATCAGCCTTTATCCCCGCCAGATTGCCGAGGAAACGGTTGGGGTGGCGCTGACCAGACCCTTGCCGCGTGATGAATTGGGCGAGGTCATTTCGGGGGCCGCTACCATTGATACGCCGATTGTTCGGACCACTGGAGCTGATGCCAAAGGCGCATCCATCATCCTGGCATTCCCATCCGGGATGATCCGCTTTGATAAGGAGGGCAGATCGCATGCGGAAGGTATCACAATTCGGGTGGAATACCGTTTGGTTGATGCCGAAGACTGGGTGCTTTTGACCCATTTGGATATCGTCGCTAAAAAGCTTGAAACTTTCTACCGCCAACACAGCTGGGAGTTTCCGACCCGCTCGCGTTGGCAGGTGCGCCTGACGCTGTTGAATGATGAAACGACCGACAACACCATTCAGCGCAATGTCAGTTGGGCGGCGTTACAAACGCTGCGGCCAGAATATCCGCTGGCCTATCCACGGCCCTTGTCACTGGTGGCTGTCAGGATCAAGGCGACGCATCAGCTGTCAGGCGCACTCGATAACATCAGCGTGCTGGGAACGCGGGTGTGCCTCGACTATGATCATGTCACGGGTCTTTGGTTGGAGCGCGCCACCTCAAACCCTGCGGCTCTCTTTCGCCACGCCCTGCAAGCGCCCTGCAACCCCAAGGCGGTCAGCGATGCGGGGCTTGATCTTGCCCTTCTGGAAGATTGGCATGATTTCTGCCGAACTCTGGGCTTAAGCTTCAACAAGGTGTTTGACGAGACCGGCACCTCACTGCGCGATGTTCTGACACAGATCGCGGCGGTCGGCCGGGCAACGCCGCGCCATGACGGCACGCGCTGGGGTGTGACCATTGACCGGGCGCAAGAGCTGATCATCGATCATCTGGACGCGCAAAACAGTTCCGGTTTTCGGACCACGCGCAGCTATATCGAGCATCCACATGCGTTTCGCGTGAAGTTCAGCGACCAGACCAATGATTTCAAAGACGCCGAGCGCGTGGTGCGTTGGCCGGGTTATTCGGGCGACATCACCGTGACAGAGGCGCTGGACCTGCCGGGTATCACCGACCCAGATATAATCTGGCGCGAGGCGCGCCGCCGCCAATATGAGGCGATCTATCGCTCTGACAGCTATCAGGTCAGCCAGATCGGGCCGGTGCGGGTTGCCACGCGCGGCGACAAGGTCGTGCTGAACCACTATGTCCTCGACAACGTGCAGGCCTCGGCGCGGGTGCGCGATGTGATCGGCGCGCTGATCGAACTGGATCAGCCGGTCGAGATGATCGAAGGCCAGGCCTATGCCTTGCGGTTTCGGGTTTTTGACACCGGTTCGACCGAGCCAGACACCATCGGCACATCAATCGTCAGAACTGTGACACCCTCTGCCGGGGAAACCCAGATCCTGACACTGACCGGAACTGGACCAATGCCTCAGGCCGGTAATGTAGTGCTGTTTGGTCGTGCCTCGGCTGAAAGCCTACCGTTGATCGTGCGCGGGGTAGAGCGGGCGCAAGAGAATGACGAAATCCTGCATCTGGTCGATGAAGCCTCCATTATCGATGAGCAGCTCACCGCCGATATCATTCCTGGCTGGACCGGGCGCGCGGGTGCAGAACTGGATGACGTCATCAGCGCGCCGGACGCACCGCGGTTCGTTTCTATCACCAGCGGATTTGGCGGCACTGGTAGCGCAGACCAGATTGATTATCAGCTCGCAGCAGCGCCGGGCAGTATTGTAACTGCAAGCTTTGAAGTGGCACACCAAATGGTCGGAGCGGGCGTCTTTACCACGCTTACTCTGCCTGCGGCCAATGGCGGCGGGTCGATCATGGACTATGCCAGTGGCGACCAGGTGGTAATCCGGGCACGGGCGATCTCAGCTGCGGGTGTAAACAGCGCGTGGACCGATGATATTACACTCACAGTTGGCGCGGGCGATGCAGGTATTCCTACGGCTCTCGATACTGACGCGATCAGCGTGACGACTTTGCTGGGCGGTGCGCTCATCCAACTGGCGACAGGGGCCGATGCATCCACCACGAAGGTGCAGATCTACCGCTCGACCTCTGCCAGCCTTAACCGCGAAACCGATGCTGTTGGTGAGCCATACGCTGTGGGCCTGATGCAGAGCTATAGCTTTGCCCTCGGCGATACCACCAGATCAAACCTCTTGGTCGACAGTGGCTTTGACAATCCGGCCTCATGGACCCTCGATCCGGGTTGGGCAGTTGCAGCAAGCAAAGCCACCCACACGCCGGGCACGGCGGATGATGTCGGGCAAGCTCTTGTCGCGCAGGTCGGCAAATTCTACCGTATCGGCTTTAGTTCAGCCGATATGACCGCTGGCACCCTGACGCCTTATCTTCTTGGCGGATCGGATCGGCCCGGCTCTGCGGTCACCTCCGCCGGGCATCACAGCCAGCGCATTCAGGCAGTCAGTGGAAATGCAACCGTCGCAGTGCGCGCAAGCTCTGCCTATGATGGCACGCTCGACGGACTGATAGCCTATCTGGAAACCGAAGGCTGCCTAAGCCAGGGCACCCATTACGTTTGGCTGGAGCCGATGAACGATAATCTAATGCCAGGACCAATCTCCGGCCCGTTCACCATCATGATCATCTAAGCGCATGATCCGCACCGATATGCGGATAGCGCATAGCTCAAACGGAAGGCGAGATAGGCAAAATCCGCATAAGCATTTGATAAGTATATCGTTTATGGGGAAACTGCAGCATACTTCATTAAAATCGGTCCTTTTCGACACCATGGGCGCGGTGTTTCGGTTGAAAACTACCCGTAAGCCATTGATTTATTGTAGGTATGAAGTAGATCAGAAAAGCTTCGCCGCAGTTCATTCCTAGCGCCTGCCGAGCGCAACGATCAAAGATGCCGAAACGGCGATAATCGCCTTGTATTGCTGGGTTAAACGCACATTCAGGGCGAGAGTTTATCTGTCGGGTCAGCCGGCCAAATCTGACATCCGGAAATTATTGGCCCCTTTTTATTGGTAAATCGGTTCGGAGCAAAAATGTCTCGTCTATCCATCAGGCCATTAAGACAATCCACTTAATTCCCTTATTTCGTTGGCAAAAGACAGATGATGTCAGCTCACGACAGGTAACGACGCCTTAGCCCCGGATATACCCCCTTTGGCCCCCAGTTTGCGTCGCGTTACACCAAGTAATGCCCTGCACCTCATGCGGGCGTTTTGCTGAATAGTTGATTCACTGCGCCCTCATGCTAAAGCCGCTATGGCAGCCCCAAGCAGCAGTCGCACGACTTGCGCTGCCTGCTGTAACTGCCTGTAAACATTCGGGAAATTGGTCGGAGCGAGAGGATTCGAACCTCCGACCCCCTGCTCCCGAAGCAGGTGCGCTACCAGGCTGCGCTACGCTCCGGCCGATAGGCGGGGAAGTAAACCCATCGCTTTGGATTTGCAAGAGGACAAAACCGCCTTATCCGAAAAAAGTCCAAGGCTTATTTCGTATCTTTCTCGCGCCTTAGCATCAAACTGATACGGGGCAGGGTGCCGGTTTCGTGGCGGGTGTGTGATTCCAGAACTGGGCTGTTTTTGGAGACCTTGCCGCCGCTTTCACGCAATACGATGTAAAGCCCGCTGGCCATGATGACGCTTGCGCCGATCAGTGTCAGGCTGTCAGGTGTTTCGTTGAAAATCAGAAAGCCAAAAATCGCGGCCCAAATCATCTGACTATATTGCATCGGCGCAACGATCACCGCCTCGGCGGATCTGTAGGCGCTGATGATGAACAGGCTGGCAACCAGACCAAAGGCTGCGATGATGGCGACCATGCCCAAATGCTCTATCGGCATGGGTTTGTAGACAAAGGGCAAAGCCGCCCCAAGAACCAGGAAATTGGCCAGCATCGGAAACAGCAGCAACACAACCGAGCGTTCGTCATGCCCGATCTTGCGAACAATGACCGAGGCAAGCGATGAGCATACCGCCGCCATCAACGCGGCAGCATGGCCGAGGCCAAGCTCGGCCCCGGTAGGGCGCAGCACGATCATGACACCGGCAAGGCCGACAATAATGGCAAGGCCGCGGCGAATACCGACTTTTTCGCCAAGGATCGGAATGGCAAGCAAGGTGATCAGCAACGGGGCCGCAAACAAGATGGCATAGGTTTGGGCAAGCGGCAGCACCGAAAAGGCATAAAATGCCGAAACTCCGGTAATCAGCGCCGAAACCGTGCGCAGCATTGTCCACCACAGGTGACGTGGCCGCAGATTTCCGTCATTGCGGTCACCGATCAACATCATCGCCACCAAGGGAAAGCTGAAAATGACCGAGAAAAAGATGATCTGGATGGGCGAGTATTGCGCGCCCAGAAACTTTACAAACACATCATGGGTAGAATAGATCGCAAAGGCGATAAGCGCCATGATTGCGCCGCGCACGTTGGGTGTGATAATCGGCATCTTCACTCTCGATACGATTTGGCTGTCTCTGCTATTGCGCCTGTTAGCGCTAATGCGCAAGCTCGCCAGACGGCATCGCAGCTATTTGCGGCCTGAGCAACCTCTTCCTTGCCTGTGGTGCCAGATTGGCTGCCCCCATGCAAGAGCACCAAGGCGATACTATGGAACCCGTGACGTTGCCCTATCTGCCTGCCAAGCCATTTCTTGGCCTTTTGTCCGGTTTTATCGGCGTTGTCATTTTTGGCGCGACATTGCCGGTGACGCGGGTGGCGCTGACGGGGTTTGATCCTGCCTTTATTACTTTTGCGCGTGCGTTTCTGGCCGGGATTGCTGCGGCTGCGGTGTTGCTGGTTGCGCGCAAACGCTTTCCGCGCAAGGATTTGCGGGCTCTGGCCCTGATCGGGGCAACGCTTGTCTTTGGGTTTCCGGGCTTTGCAAATGTGGCAATGCAGACAGTTCCAGCAGCGCATGGGGGCATTGTGTTGGGGGTGTTACCCCTTCTGACGGCTGTATTCGCGGCGCTGGTCGGGGGCGAAAGGCCGGGCTTGGCGTTTTGGGTCTGGGCGGTGGTGGGGGCGCTGCTGGTGCTGGCCTTTACCCTGCGCGGCGGCGGGTTTGTGCCGGGGATAGGCCATGTCTGGCTGGGCTGTGCGGCTGTCGTGTCGGCGTTTGGCTATGTGGTTTCGGGCAAGCTGTCGCGCAAGCTGCCGGGCTGGGAGGTGATTGCCTGGGCGCTGGTGCTATGCTTGCCGCTGACGGGGCTGGGCAGTTGGCTGACGCTGCAAGTCGGGATGCCCAGACCACCCGAGGCCGCGCTGTTGGCGCTGGCCTATCTGGCCTTTGGGTCAATGTTTGCCGGGTTTTTCTTTTGGAATGCGGGAATGGCAATGGGTGGCATAGCGCGCGTGGGGCAAGTGCAACTGTTGCAAACCTTTGTAACGCTGGGGTTTTCTGCGCTGTTGTTGGGCGAGGTCGTGACCCCCGTGATGTTTGCGTTCGCTTCGGCCGTGGCGCTGGCTGTCTGGTTCGGGCGCAAGGCGCGGGTGGCGTAAAGGCGTAACCGCCCCCTACTGCCACCCGTCCTGGGTTTGCACGCGTCCCAGATCAGAAAGCGTACAAACCGCTGTCAACACATGCCGCGATTATCAAAGCGACGCGTCGAGTGCCGCCAGTATCGCATCACCCATCTGGGTGGTGCTGATTGGGGTGCCGCCGTCCTTGCCCATCAGATCGGCGGTGCGGGCACCATCGGCCAGCACCTTTTCCACAGCCTTTTCAACCCGTGTCGCCTCACCCCCCATATCAAAGGAATAGCGCAGCGCCATCGCAAAGGACAGGATGCAGGCAATCGGGTTCGCCTTGCCGGTACCCGCAATGTCGGGCGCAGAGCCGTGAACCGGTTCATACATGGCCTTTGGGCGGCCGTTTGCCTGCGGCGCCCCAAGGCTGGCCGAGGGCAGCATACCAAGCGAGCCGGTCAGCATTGCGGCGCAATCGGACAGCAGGTCACCGAACAGGTTGTCAGTGACGATCACGTCAAACTGTTTTGGCCAGCGCACAAGCTGCATCGCGCCATTATCAGCGTACATATGCGACAGTTCTACCTCGGGGTATTCGTTGTCATGCACCCATTGCACCTCTTCGCGCCACAAGATGCCGGATTCCATCACATTGGCCTTTTCCATCGAGCAGACCTTGTTGCCCCTGCGCTTGGCCAGCTCAAAGGCCGACCGCGCCACGCGGCGGATTTCATCCGTCGTATAACGCTGGGTGTTGATGCCAACGCGCCCGCCTTCATTGTCGGGGAAAATGCCGCGCGGTTCGCCGAAATAGACGCCCGAGGTCAGTTCGCGCACGATCATGATGTCCAGACCGGCGACGATTTCTTTTTTCAGGCTGGAAAAATCGGCCAGCGCATCAAAGCACTGTGCAGGGCGCAGGTTGGAAAACAGGTCCATTTCCTTGCGCAGGCGCAGCAGGCCCCGCTCTGGCTTCAGGCTGAAATCAAGGGTGTCGTATTGCGGGCCGCCCACGGCCCCCAGCAAAACGGCGTCCACCGCCAAAGCGCGGGCCATTGTGTCATCATGCAGCGGTGTGCCGTGTTTGTCATAGGCGCAGCCGCCGACCAGATCTTCGGACACATCAAAGGTGACGCCGCGTTTGGTGCCAAACCAGGCGATGATTTTCTTGACCTCGGTCATGACTTCGGGGCCGATGCCGTCACCGGCGAGGATAAGAAGGGAAGGATTGGCCAAGGAACGCTCCTGCACTCTGAGGAAAAAAAGGATTGGGGTTGGCGTATCGCTTTGGCTCGCCTTGGTCAAGACAACGGCTTCAGGGCGGGGTCTGGGGCAGGGCGGGGGCTCAAGGCAGTGCGATATCCACCCAGACCGGGCGGTGGCGCGATGCACGGGCCAGCGTTTCGGCGTTTGGGTCTGACGGGTCCGGCCAAAACACGCCGGCACCAATCACGCGAAGCTTGGCCGAGGGAAGCACGAAATCCACGCGCAACCCGCCAAAATCATAAAGCGCGGTATCCAATGCGGGATCGCCCTTTTGGCCGGGCTCGGCGCGCGTATGGGTTCCTTTTGGTGCGGGGTCTTGCAGGCGCGGATCGGATAAAATCGCGGTAATGGCACCGTTGCGGCCATCGCCATCAACCGGGTCAAGATTGGCGTCACCCAGCAGGATAAACGGGGCAGGGGGGGCAGGCATTGGCAAAGTGCCATCCAGCAGCGCCAGCCAAAAGGCGGCCTCGTCATGGTTTCGCCTGCCGTTGCGATCTTCTGGCCCGTCAAATACGGGCGGTGTGGCGTGCCAGATCAGCAAGTGCAGCGGCGTGGTATCGGGCAGGATGATCGGCAGGTCCCAATGCGCGGTGCTTGACAGGCGTTGGATCGGCTTCACATCAGCGTCGATACTGTCGCCGATCAGGTTTCCGGGCAGGTCTTGCCACAAGAAATCGCTGAAATCACGAAACCCGCCTGTGTCAATGGGCAGGCGCGACAGCACCGCCAAACCGCCCTGACCCGAATAATTGCCAAAGCCCTGCGCATCGCCCGCCCCGCCAAGCCGGCCATCGCCGTCCAGATCAAGTCCGGTTGGCATGCCGCTATTGGGGCGCTTTGCAAAACGGTGCGGATAGGGCGCGCCTGCTTTTTCCAACAGGTCTGCAAGGGCAGACAGGGCAACAAGATCATAGTCGAAATCAAAATCCGTCAGCACCAGCACATCGGCATTCAGCTTGGCCAGCACTGTAGCCACAGCCGCGATCTGTGTGTCCTTGTCTGAAAGGATGTCACGCAGCAACAGCCCCGGCCCCTTGCGGCTTAAATCGGGGTTATAGGTGGCGACCCGTATCATTCCAGAGGTCTGCGCATAGCTTGCAGGCGCCAGAAGCAAAAAAACGGCAAGGGCCAGCCGTGCGATCACGCCGGAATATACCCCGGTATGGCTTGTTCGGAATTGCGCACGCGTTTGTTGCGGATCATGCCTGCGATCCGCGTCATGGCGATGCCGCGCATGAACAAGGATGCGGGCAAAAAGGCCCAAATCGCCATGAGCCAGACCAGCGTTGGCGGGTAGCGCAAATCAATCGCGCCCAGCCCCATACCGCCCATTTTGACAATGGCGGGTATCAAGAACGGCAGCAAAAACCCCAAGGCAAGGTTGAAACGTGCGTCCCGCTCAAGCCGGGCAACCACATCGCCGCCAACGGTTGGATCAAAAGTGGGCAGGTTGGTCCAGACGTTGAAGGCGCCGTTTTTGGAAGGCCAGTCATAAATTCGCAGGGTCAGCGCAAAGATGGCCAGGGCAATCACTGAGGTCAGATAGGCAACGCCCGCAGCCGAGCGCACAGCAAGCACATGGGCGGGGGGGCTGTTTTCGGCCAAGGTAAGGGTTACAAGCCGAATGGGAGAATAGGGAAAGTCCAATGCCTGGCCAATCAAGATGCCCAACGCCTCAAACAAGCGCGCAAGCGTTGATGGGTCGGCGTGGCCACGCGCCATGACCGACAAGAAGAAAACGATGCACAGCAGCATCAAATAGCGTGTCCGGTTATAGGGGCGGGCATCCCGAAATTCGATCAGGCCGGGGTAGGTTGCATTATATTCCACAAAGGTCAAAACGCCCGCAAACAGGGCAACAAGCGCCACCATTTGCTTGCCATCCTCGGTGACGCCCGGCAACAAGACCGATGGCGTGGCGACAAGGACCATAACCAAGAAAGCACGCATAAGCGCACCTGCGAATCGTGAAAGCACTGCTGCTCTACCTTCATGCGAGGCAGGTACGATACGGCGCCGCACCTTTATCCCCGATATTTCCCGCCAATTGTGGCGGACTGCCTTAATCTTGCCCAAATTGTGCCTTCTTTCGGATTTCCTAGCAACCATTGCATTGAGGAAACCAAAAGTTTGTGGCGGAATAGCGGAAAAACTGTCGCTAGATTGCATCAAATTGTGGCTAAAAAAAGGGCCGCCCGATGGGCAGCCCCAGATGTTGTGTATGGCTCGGGCCTAGACCCAAGGGTGCAGGGTGGCTGCCTTTGCCTCATAAGCGTCGATGTTGGCTGCTCTTTCCATTGTCAGACCGATATCGTCCAAACCGTTCATCATGCAGTGCTTTTTGAATGCGTCCACCTCAAACGGAAAGCTTTGTCCGTCCGAGGCGGTGACGGTCTGGTTTTCCAGATCCACCGTGATACGGGCGTTTTCGCCGCGCCGGGCGTCTTCCATCAGGATGTTGACCACATCTTCAGGCATCACAATCGGCAAGATGCCGTTCTTGAAGCAGTTGTTGTAGAAAATGTCGGCAAAACTGGTCGCGATGACCGAACGGATGCCGAAATCCAGCAGTGCCCAAGGCGCATGTTCACGCGACGATCCGCAGCCAAAGTTCTCGCCTGCGATGATGATCTCGGCCTTGCGGTAAGCGGGTTGGTTCAGCACGAAATCAGGGATTTCTTGCCCGTCCTGCGTGAACCGCATTTCATCAAACAGGTTCGCGCCAAGGCCCGACCGCTTGATGGTTTTCAGGAATTGCTTGGGAATGATCATATCAGTGTCGATATTGACCAATGGCATCGGGGCCGCAATCCCAGTGAGTTTGTTGAATTTTTCCATTGTCCCAGCCCCTTACGCGTTCTCGGTCGCAAATGTGCGAATATCGGTCAAATGCCCTGTCACCGCCGCGGCGGCAGCCATTGCGGGCGACAACAGATGCGTGCGGCCACCGCGGCCCTGACGCCCCTCAAAGTTGCGGTTGGAGGTTGCGGCGCAACGCTCGCCCGGCGCCAATTGGTCGGGGTTCATCGCCAAGCACATCGAACAGCCGGCCAGACGCCATTCAAAGCCCGCGTCGATGAAAATCTGGGCCAAGCCCTCTTCCTCGGCTTGCGCGCGCACAAGACCCGAGCCGGGAACCACCATCGCGCGCATCCCGTCCTTGATCTTTTTGCCCTTCAGCACGGCGGCAGCGGCGCGCAAATCTTCAATCCGGCCATTGGTGCAGGACCCGATGAACACCGTATCAATCTGAATATCGGTCAGCTTCATGCCCGGTGTCAGGCCCATATAGTCCAGGCTGCGCTGCGCCGCCTCAACCTTGCCGCCTTTGAAATCAGAGGCCGCAGGCACGGTTGCGGTGATCGGCAACACATCTTCAGGCGAGGTGCCCCAGGTTACCAAAGGCGCGATATCTTCGCCTTTTAGGGTGATAACCTTGTCGAAATGTGCGCCTTCATCGGTAAACAGCGTTTTCCAATAAGTCAGGGCTGCTTCCCATGCCGCCCCTTTCGGCGCATGCGGGCGGCCCATGCAATAGGCAAAGGTTTTTTCGTCCGGCGCAATCAGGCCCGCGCGCGCGCCGCCCTCGATTGCCATGTTGCACACGGTCATCCGGCCTTCCATCGAAAGCTCACGAATGGCCTGACCGCAATATTCAATCACATAGCCAGTGCCGCCAGCGGTGCCGGTTTCACCGATCACGGCCATGGTAATATCTTTGGCGGTCACACCGGGGCGCAAGCTGCCGGTGATTTCCACCTTCATGTTCTTGCCCTTGCGCTGGATCAGCGTTTGCGTGGCCAGAACATGCTCTACCTCAGACGTGCCGATGCCGTGGGCCAATGACCCAAAGGCACCGTGGGTGGCGGTATGGCTGTCACCGCAGACAACGGTCATGCCGGGCAAGGTCCAGCCCTGTTCGGGGCCAACGATATGCACGATACCTTGGCGCACATCTGACACCGGATAGTAGTGCAGGCCAAATTCCCTGGCGTTCTTGTCCAGCGCCTCGACCTGAATACGGCTGTCTTCGGTCATGGTTTTGGCATTGGCGCGGTCAAGCGTGGTGGGCACGTTATGGTCAGGCACGGCGATGGTCTTTTCCGGCGCGCGCACAGTGCGGCCTGCCATGCGCAGGCCTTCAAACGCCTGCGGGCTGGTGACTTCATGCACCAGATGGCGGTCAATATACAGCAGGCAGGTGCCGTCTTCGGCTTGGTGGACGACATGGGCGTCCCAGATTTTATCGTACAGGGTTTGAGCGTTCATGGCTCTGATCTCTCATATAACGGGAAGGATAGGGGGGCGGGGCCGCGCAAAGCCAGTGCCTTGGGGGCGGCAGGCATTGTCTGCGGTCAAAGCCGCGCAAGCGCAGATCTGCACTGGGCGAAAAACCGCCAAGGCAAACGCGCGCGATCATCAATGTCAAAAAACCGTATCATGCCTGCTGTCATACGCTTTTCCAAGCGGCGGGGCAATAAGGTTGGTAATGCCGCAGGGCTGCCGTTAAAGTGAGGATTCAGGAAAAAATCAGGAATGGATATTGCCCGCGCATGGACCCTATTGACCAGATCAACCCCGAAATCCTTAACGCGACCCAAGGGCTGCTTGCACAGGCAGAAACCTTTATCCGCTCGCTTCTGGTGCCGTGGCGATTGTACCAGTTGGCCGGGATCCTCGCGCTTTTGGGGGCTACGTGGCTGCTGCGCGGGGTTGTATCACGGCGGTTGACGGCCTGGGCGCGGGCGCAAGAAGGCCTGCCGAAATGGCAATTGCGCATGATCGTGATTTTGGACCGTAATCTGACGCTGATGCTGTTCACCCTGTTCAGTTGGATCACTTTCTGGGTCATGCGCCAGGTCACCTGGCCATCGCGCAGCCAGTTGATCGAGGTGGCGGCAAGTATCGGCCTGGCCTTGCTGACGGTCAGCTTTGCGGGGCGTTTGATCGGCAATCGCTTTATCTCGCGCATCGTGACTTTGGGGGCAGGGATTTGGGTGGTCGCCCTTATTCTGGGCTTTGATGCCGGGGTTTTGTCGTTTCTGGACAGCCTTGCCGTTACCTTTGGCAATTTCCGGCTTTCGGCGCTGACGGTCATCAAAGCGCTGATCGTGACCGGCCTTTTGGTGGCAGGCGCGCGGCTGATGACACGCGCGGCGACAACGCGGATCAAGAAGAACCCCGATATCAGCCCCTCGATGCAGGTTTTGGCGATCAAGGCGGTCCAACTGTTCTTGTTTGGCGGGGCGATCTTTATCGGGTTGAAGGCGGTCGGGTTTGATTTGACCGGCCTTGCGGTATTGTCGGGGGCGATTGGTGTCGGCCTTGGTTTTGGCTTGCAAAAGGTGGTGTCAAATCTGGTATCCGGCATCATCATCTTGCTGGATAAATCCATCAAGCCCGGCGATGTCATCAGCCTTGGTGAGACGTTTGGCTGGATAGAACGGCTTGGCGCGCGCTATGTTTCGGTGGTTACGCGCGATGGCAAGGAATACCTTATCCCGAATGAGGATCTGATTACCGGCCAGGTGGTCAACTGGTCACATTCAAACGATTTTGTTCGGCTTGATCTGTTTTTTGGCACCGCTTACGATGATGACCCGCATCTGGTGCGCAAACTGGCGGTCGAAGCTGCCGGGCGGGTGACCCGCGTGCTGAATGATCGCCCCTCGGTTTGCCATATCATCGGCTTTGGCGATAGTTCCGTTGATTATATTCTGCGCTTCTGGATCAAGGATCCGACCGATGGGCTGACCAATATCAAGGGCAATGTCTATCTGGCGCTTTGGGATATTTTCAAGGAAAACAACATCTCTATCCCTTTCCCGCAGCGTGAGGTAAAGCTGCTTGCCCCTAGCCCGCAAGAGATGGGCAAGGCCGCAGCGTTTGACCAAGGGCAGGGTTGATTGGCGCAAATTGTCAGTATCGTGCGAACTTGCCTTGGGCAATCTCACGCTCGCGGCGTTCCAGATCATACAGGCTTACCGATTGGTTCAGGTAATCCCGCTCCATTTCCTGCCGACTGACAGGACGGGGGAAAATGCGTTTGAAAATTGACATGCCATGCTCCGCTTCAAGTCTTCTTTGTTGTTACATGTGGGACGAGGCGGGAAAGGAGTAGAGGCAAATTCGGGACCCCGCCTTGTGTGGCTTGCATGGTATGGCGCGGATGGCAGGCCCCAAAGCGGTACGCGAAAGACGTGAGACATATACCCCGAGAGCGCGTGGCGCGGCAGGGTATTGGCGTTTCAGGTTTTTTGCCGGAACGCCTTGGCGCGTGGCGTCGAAGGCCGTTCATGTTCCCGCCCCATCCAGAACAGGATTTCCGAATCGCCTTGCATCGGCCAGCCCAAAAAAGGCATTTCATACCGGGCTTTTGCGCCGATGTGGGCCAAGGCTTGTTCAAAACGTCCCTCCGAGAGGTGAAACTTGACGTTGATCAGGGCTGATGGCTTGCGCCTGCTGGCTGGCTGTGATTGAGGTTTGCGCCGCAGAGTGATACCTTTGGTTATATCGAATGTGGTATTTCTGTGTGGCATCCTGTCTTCAACACCCAGCGCCGGGGGGGTTGGCGTGATATTTCAAGGCTGGCGCGTGATATTCTGGAGGACAATGTCCTGTCTCATTCTGATCCTGCAACCGGCCTGCCGGTTGGGCCTAGGGCACCGCGTATGACGGCCCAGGCATCTGCTGAAAACCACCCCGCCCCGCAAGAGCTTTTGGCCCGCGTCATCGCCTCGCTAGAGGATGACAAGGCTGAAGAAATCGTAGAGATTGATCTGCGGGGCCGCTCTGACATGGCCGATTACATGGTTATCGCCTCGGGCCGCTCGGCGCGTCAGGTTGCGTCCATCGCCGAAAAACTTGCCGACCGGATGAAGCTTGAATTTGGTCTTGTCTGCAAGATGGAAGGCAAAGACACCGGCGATTGGGTGCTGATTGATACGGGCGATGTCATCATCCACGTCTTTCGCCCCGAAGTGCGCGAGTTTTATGACCTTGAAAAAATGTGGCAACCGGGTGGCCATATGGGCATAGGCGTACGCGAGGAAGATTGATGCGCGTGCATCTGTGCGCTGTGGGGCGGCTGCGTGCCGGTCCGGAGCGTGATTTGATTGATGATTATATAACCCGCTTCAACCGGACGGGCCGGGCCTTGGGGCTTGGCCCTTTTGCCGAATGCGAAGTCGAAGATCGCAAGGGCGGTGGGATGGAGGCAGAAGCCACCCTTCTTGCCCGCGCGGTGCCGTCGGGTGCGGTCAGCGTGGTGTTGGATGAACGTGGCCGCACGCTCAGCAGTCCGGGATTTGCCGATCAACTGGCGAAATGGCGCGATGTGGGGCGGCAGGATGTGGCTTTTTGCATTGGCGGGGCCGATGGTCTGGCCCCCGGCTTTCGCAACAGTGCCGATTTTGCGCTGTCCTTTGGTGCGATGGTCTGGCCGCATATGCTGGTGCGGGTGATGCTGGCCGAACAGTTGTATCGCGCGGCGTCGATTTTGGCGGGCAGCCCTTACCACAGGGAGTAGCGCTTGGCCCAATCGCCGCAGGTATTTTTGCCAAGATGAAATCGTAAGGGGCTGCGTGGTTGCTCTGGGCGGGCGCTGGGCGTAAAACCAAGCCAATATCCGTAAAAAGGGCCATGCCATGACTGTTCCGAAACCCGTTGTCTTGTGCATTCTTGATGGCTGGGGGCTGAACCCGGACAGCAGCGCCAACGCACCAGTTTTGGCGAATACGCCAAATTTTGACCGGCTGATGGCAACTTGCCCGCATGCGACCCTTATCACGCATGGCCTCGATGTCGGCCTGCCCCGGGGCCAGATGGGCAACTCTGAGGTGGGGCATACCAATATTGGTGCCGGTCGGGTGGTGGCGATGGATCTTGGCGCGATAGATCTGGCGATTGAGGAGGGGCGTTTTGGCCAGAACCCTCAGCTTTTGGCATTTATTGCCCGGCTCAAGGCGTCGGGCGGGGTGGCGCATCTGATGGGGGTCATCTCGGATGGGGGGGTGCATGGGCATGTGTCGCATGTGATTGCGGCGGCCAATGCGGTGGCGGCCGCGGGTGTGCCGGTGGTTATTCATGCGATCACCGACGGGCGCGACGTGGCCCCAAGTTCCGCCCCGGACCACATGGCGCGGCTGCTGGCAGGGCTTGCGCCGGGTATCCGCATCGGCACCGTGATCGGGCGCTATTGGGCGATGGACCGTGACAATCGCTGGGACCGTGTGGGCCGCGCCTTTGACGCGATGGTGGCTGCCAAAGGCGAGGCCGCCGCCGATCCGCAAGCCGCGATTGCCGCCGCCTATGCGCGGGGCGAGACGGATGAATTTATCGCGCCGAGCGTGATGGCAGGCTATGCCGGCGCAAAGGCTGGCGATGGTTTTTACTGTCTGAACTTTCGGGCTGACCGGGCGCGTGAGATTCTGGCCTCACTTGGCGATCCGTCTTTTGACGGGTTTGATGCCTCGGCCCGCCCGAAATGGGAGGCGATGCTTGGCATGGTCGATTATTCGGCGCGGCATGACGATTACATGATCACCGCTTATCCCAAGCCGGTTTTGCACAACACACTTGGCGAATGGGTATCAAAACAAGGTCGCACCCAGTTTCGTCTGGCCGAAACTGAAAAATACCCGCATGTGACGTTTTTTCTGAACGGCGGGGCCGAGGCTGCCAGCCCTGGCGAAGACCGTGCCATGCCAAAATCTCCGAATGTCGCGACCTATGATCTGCAGCCGGAAATGTCAGAGCCAGAGGTGGCATACGCATTGGTTGGCGCGATTGAGCATGGCTATGATCTGATCGTTGTGAATTTTGCCAACCCCGACATGGTTGGGCATACGGGCAATCTGCAAGCCGCGATAAAGGCCTGTGAGGCGGTGGACGACGGCCTTGGGCGCGCCCTTGCGGCGCTGGAAAAGGTGGGGGGCGCGATGATCGTGACCGCCGATCATGGCAATTGTGAAACCATGGTGGACCCGGAAACAGGCGGGCCGCATACGGCCCACACGACCAATCTTGTACCCGTTATCTTGTATGGTGGCCCTTTGGGGGCAAACCTGCGGGCTGGGCGGCTGTGTGATCTTGCACCGACGGTGTTGCAACTGATGGGCCTTGCGCAACCAGATGAGATGACCGGGAAAACCTTGATTACATGATCCGTTCCGCCGCCCTTTCAGTGCTGCTTGGCTTTGCGGGTATGGCGCAGGCGCAAACCGTGGCCGAACAGGCGGTACAGGCTGCCCAGTCGCTTGCCGCTGCGGTCACCGCGATGGAAGATGCAAAGACCGCGCGCGATCAGGTGTCTGCCCTGACCGCAACCATTCAGGCCTATGAGCAAGGTTTAAGCGCGCTGCGCGATGGCTTGCGGCAAGCAAAGGTCCGCGAAGCCGCGTTGCTGATGCAGTTTGACGCCGAACGCAACCGTGTCGGGCAATTGCTGGGCGTGCTGGGGCAGCTTGAGGCAACGCCGGGACCGCTGTTGTTGCTGCACCCTTCGGGACCGTTGGGCACTGCGCGATCGGGGATGATCCTGTCAGAAGTGACGCCTGCCCTGCAAGCTGAAGTTGCGCGCTTGCAGGCAGAGCTGACAGAGTTGCGCGACTTGCGGACCTTGCAGGTTGCAGCCGGCGGAATTCTGGAAAACGGGCTGAGTGTTGCCCAGACGGCCCGCACCACCCTTAGCCAGGCGATATCCGACCGCACGACCCTGCCGCGCCGCTTTACCGAAGACCCCAACGCCTTGCGCAGCCTTTTGGAAAGTGCCGATACTTTGGGTGCTTTTGCCGACGGGTTGGACCTGGATCTGAGCGACGGCGATGCGATGCGCAGTTTCGCCTCGGCTGAAGGCAAGCTGGCCCTGCCAACGCTTGGCAGCCTTTTGCTGCGTGCCAATGAGGCCGATGCCGCAGGGGCCCGCCGCCCCGGCATCACGCTGTCAACCCGCGCCCGCGCCTTGGTCACAGCGCCCTGGGCCGGGACGATTCGTTATCGTGGCCCGCTGCTCGACTACGGAAATGTGATTATCCTTGAGCCGGGCGGAGGCTATCTTATGGTACTTGCCGGGCTTGAAACCGTTTATGGTGAGGTTGGCGAGGTGGTGGGAATCGGTGCGCCACTGGGGCTTATGGGCGGCGGTGACCAAGACAACAGCAAAGAGTTTCTGGCAAATGCCGTCGATGTGGCTGGTATTCGCGAAACAGAAACGCTTTATATCGAGATCAGAAAAGGCACCGAGCCGGTGGATCCGGCCCCATGGTTCGCCGCAACAAAGGATTGAGACAGGCAATGAAGAAATTCGCTATGGCTGCTTTGGGTGGCACGGTTGCAGGTATATTGCTGACAACGCAGATCGCGGGCCCATTGCTTGCCCAAGAGCCAAAGAAATCGGCGACCGTCTATGAACAGCTTGATTTGTTTGGCGATATCTTTGAACGTATTCGCGGCCAATATGTCGAGGAAGTAGACACCAACAAGCTGATCGAGGCGGCCATCAACGGCATGCTGACCTCGCTTGACCCACATTCCAGTTATCTTGCCCCCAAGGATTTTGACGATATGCGCGTGCAGACGCGCGGCGAATTTGGGGGTCTTGGCATCGAGGTGACGCAAGAAGAGGGCTTTATCAAAGTCGTCTCGCCGATGGATGACACGCCGGCAGCAGCGGCAGGCATCGAGGCGGGCGATTTCATTACCCATGTGAACGGCGAGTCTGTTCTGGGCCTGACGCTGGATGCAGCGGTTGAAATGATGCGCGGGCCGGTCGGCTCTGAAATCATCATTACCGTGGTGCGTGAAGGGACGGCAGAGCCGTTTGATGTGTCGATCATCCGCGATACGATCAAATTGACGGCGGTACGGGCGCGCACTGTTGGCAACACCATCGTACTGCGCATGACAACTTTCAACGACCAGACCTATCCGGGGATGGAGGCAGGTTTGAAGGAAACCGCAGAGGAACTGGGCGGCTGGGAAAATGTAAAAGGCGTCGTTCTTGATCTGCGCAACAATCCGGGTGGCTTGCTGAATCAGGCAATACAGGTTTCGGATGGGTTCCTTGAAAAGGGCGAAATCGTTTCAACCCGAGGGCGCGAGGCCAGCGATGGCGAACGCTTCAACGCCACGCCCGGCGATCTGACCGGCGGCAAGCCTGTCGTTGTGCTGATCAATGGCGGGTCTGCCTCGGCGTCGGAAATTGTGGCAGGCGCCTTGCAAGACCACCGCCGTGCGATTGTTGTAGGGACAAAGAGTTTTGGCAAAGGCTCGGTGCAAACCATCATCCCGCTCCGGGGCGAAGGCGCCATGCGTCTGACCACCGCACGCTATTACACGCCCTCGGGCCGCTCTATCCAGGCGTTGGGTGTGGCCCCTGACATCATTGTGCAACAGCCCCCCCGCAAACCGCTTGAGGAAGAAAAAGAGCCTGCAAGTGCCGTGAAAGCCCGGACAGAAGCGTCTTTGCGCGGGGCTTTGGATAATGACTCGATGACCGAGGATGAGCGCAAGCTGCTGGAAGAAGATCGCGCCCGCGAGGAAGACACTGCCAAGCTGCGCGAAGAAGATTATCAACTGGCCTATGCGGTTGATATCCTTAAAGGGTTGTCGGCAATCGCGGTAAAGCCTTGACCTGAACTATAGTGGGGGGGGGGCGTCCCCCCCCCCCGCCATGCAGCGCCGATTTCAAGACCTGCCGCCAATTTCAAGAGCCGATTTCAAGAAGTGACCAGCGCATGACACAGCCAGCCTCTCTTCCTTACCGCCCCTGTGTTGGTGTGATGTTGATCAATGCCGCTGGCCAGATTTTTGCCGGGCAAAGGCTGGATGCGCCCGATGGCGTCGCCGCGTGGCAGATGCCGCAAGGCGGTATTGATAACGGCGAAAAAAAACCGGGCAGCGGCGCTGCGCGAGCTGTGGGAAGAAACCGGAGTCACGGCCGACCTGGTGGAGTTCATCGCCAAGACCGACGATTGGGTAACCTATGATCTGCCGCCCGACTTGCTGGGGAAGGTCTGGGGCGGCAAGTACCGGGGGCAGCGACAAAAATGGTTCCTCTACCGCTTTTTGGGCCGCGACGATCAGATCAACATCACCAGCGATCACCCCGAGTTTTCCCAATGGTGCTGGATCGGTGCTGATGAGATGATCAGCTCTATCGTGCCGTTCAAGCGCGCGGTTTACACGCAGGTGGTCGCCGCGTTTCGCAAGTATCTGGCCTAACCGTCTGTTCGAATCTGGGTTTGCATGGCGCAACACCTGACGCATCAAGGCAGGTTGTGGCACCAGCAAGCCCGCTTAGGGCATCACTTCGAACCTGTCCACATCGACCATCCCGTGATCGGTGATTTTAAGATGCGGGATCACGGGCAAACACAAAAAGGCGAGTTGCAAAAAAGGCTCTTCCAGCGTTACCCCAAGGCCATGTGCTGCCGCCCGCAAGTGAACCAGACTTTCACGGACAGTTTCGAACGGCTCAAGGCTCATCAATCCCGCGACGGGCAGCGCCAGTTCGGCTAGAATCTTGCCGCCTTCGACCACCACGAAGCCACCTTCAATCTGCCCCAATCGGGTGACGGCCAGCGCCATGTCGTCATAATTTGCCCCCACCACGGCGATATTGTGATGGTCATGGCAAACGGTCGAGGCGATGGCCCCGCGTTGCAATCCAAAGCCTTTGACAAAACCGGTGGCGCGGTTGCCGTTCTTGCCATGCCGTTCGATCACCGCGATTTTCACAAGGTCGCGCGCGATATCGGGGGCCTTGTCGCCGTCTTTTGGGGCAATATCACAGGTAAGGTGCTCGGTAATGATTTTTCCGGGGATAATTCCGATCACGGGCGTTTCCACCCGGTTGCCGCTGGTACGAAAATCCTTTGCTGCGATTGCCGGGGCATTGACCGAATGCCGCGCCACGGGGGGGATGATTTTGCGCGCGGCAAAGGCCGCGTCGTTTACCTGTACCCCCCCTGCAAACACCATCGAGGCCTTGCAGTTTTCCAGACTGTCAATCACCACAATATCGGCGCGCTTGCCTGGGGCGATCAGCCCGCGATCCTTGAGCCCGAAGGCCTCGGCAGCGGAAAGGCTGGCGGCGCGGTACACGGCCAGTGGCGGTGCCCCCAGCGCAATCGCGGTGCGGATCATGTAATCCAAATGCCCATGTTCCCCAATATCAAGCGGGTTCCGATCATCAGTGCAAAACGCGATGTAGGGGCTGTGACGTTCGGTGATCAGGCTGGCCAGAGCATGCAAATCCTTGGAGACAGAGCCTTCGCGGATCAAAAGCCGCATGCCTTTGCGCAGCTTTTCCAGCCCTTCCTCGGCGGTTGTTGCCTCGTGTTCGGTCCGAATACCTGCCGCAATATAGCCGTTCAGGGCCTTACCGCCCAGCAAAGGGCAATGGCCATCAATATGGCGCCCCTTAAACCCTTCCAGCTTTGCCATAACGCCGGGATCTTGCATCAACACGCCGGGAAAATTCATGAACTCTGCAAGGCCAAGGCTGCGGGGGTGGTCCTTGAAAGGCAAGATGTCTGCCGCTGCAAGCACGGCCCCGGCTGTTTCCATATGGGTTGAAGGCACGCAAGACGAAAGCTGCACCCGTATATCCATCAGGGTAAGCAAGGATGCTTCAAGGAAATAGCCAAGCCCCGTCAAGCCGCAGACATTTGCTATCTCATGCGGGTCGCAAATCACGGTTGTCACGCCCAAGGGGGTAACGCAGCGGTCAAATTCAAAGGGGGTCACAAGGCTGCTTTCAATATGCAGATGGGTATCAATAAACCCCGGCACAAGGATTTGTCCTGTGACATCAATTACCTGCCTGGCCTCATAGTCTTCAAACACGCCGACAATCGTATCGCCGCAGAGCGCGACATCGGTTTGCAGCAAATTGCCGGTGATCAGGTCAAGCACCCGGCCGCCCCGCAACACAAGATCAGCAGGTTCGGCACCCTGGCCTTGCGAAATCCGGGCGCTGAGGGGGGCAGCAAGCTGAGCGAAGGGCATCGAACATATCCTTTTCTTGACCATATCAAGCGGCGCGTGGCAAAATCGTGAAAGCGGGCGCTTCTATTGGTGGTGTCTGGTTTTGATATGGCCGCAATATCAGCCAATCGAAAGCCTTTGCTGGCAAAGTCCAGCAACCGCGGGCCGCTGTCAAACCCTTTTGAAACGCTACAGAGCTTTAGAGAAACGCCAGCCCTGCCAATGAGGGGGCAAGCCATGCAGAAGGCCATCGCCCTTGCATTGGTTGCAAAACGGTGGTCCACATCAAGATACCCAAGCCAAAGGCCGAACTCAATGCGCCCCATGCGCGGCATCTTTTACAAGCTTTGTTCAGTTGTGACCTTTATTGTCATGGCCGCACTGATCAAATCCACCGCAGACCAGGTGCCACCGGGGCAAGCTGTTTTCTTTCGGTCGCTGTTCGCAATGCCGGTTATTTTTGTCTGGCTGGCATGGCGGCGCGAATTGCGCACCGGGCTGCATGTCACGGCCCCGATCGGGCATTTTTGGCGTGGGGTGGTCGGCACGCTGGCAATGGGGTTCGGGTTTGCCGGGTTGGGGTATTTACCCTTGCCCGAGGTGACGGCGATTGGTTATGCCGCGCCAATATTGACGGTGGTTTTTGCCGCGATGTTTCTGGGTGAGGATGTGCGGCTGTTTCGGATATCGGCCGTTGTGCTTGGGCTGATCGGGGTTTTGGTCGTTCTTGGCCCACGCCTGACGGTGATGCCTGGAGAGGGCGATGAGGCTGCAGCGCTTGGCGCGATTTTGGTGCTTGCCGGCGCCGCCTGTGCTGCGCTTGCACAGGTTTTCGTTCGCAAGCTTGTCTTGCGGGAAAAAACCACCGCCATTGTCTTTTACTTTTCCTTGACCGCGACGGTGTTATCGCTGGCGACACTGCCCTTTGGCTGGGTTGTTCCTACGCCGAAAGATGCGACTTTTCTGGTGCTGGCTGGCCTGTTGGGTGGGGTGGGGCAGGTTTTCCTGACCTCAAGCTACCGTGAGGCGGATGCCTCGGTCGTCGCCCCGTTCGACTATGCATCCATGCTGTTCGCGCTGGCCATCGGCTATTGGATCTTTGACGAGGTGCCGACGTTCACCATGCTGGCAGGGGCCTCTATTGTGGTAACTGCGGGTGTGCTGATTATCTGGCGCGAACGTAAGCTGGGGTTGGAGCGCGCCAGACAACGCAGGGCGATGACACCGCAGGGGTGACCATAGTGTTTCGACTTTGGCCTGAAACCCAGCCCATTACATACCGCGTTGAACGCTTTGATTTCAGGCAGCGATAGCTGCGCAGGGTGCAAGCCGAAACACTTCAGGCGTAAGCCAAGCACGATAAAATGCAGAAAACGGGTTTGAAAGGCCTTCGCTCCTATCCTGAGCGGGGGCAAACCCGTGCCTTGATTTAGGGCGGCGGCTGAATCTGCAAACTGTGAAGATGGTTACTGATTGGAAAGGAATTGCGCTTAGGGTCGCTCTTGTGGGGCAGAATGCGCCTCTTGGATACGAGAAACCTATGCCAGAATGGCTTTATATCCTTCGGACCGGCCTTGGCCTGATGTGCGCAATGGCGGCTGTGCCGGGGGTGGTGCGGGCTGCGCCTGTCGTGCTTTGTGAGGAGGCAGCGCAATTCGCCGCCGAACAAACGGGCGTACCGCTGTCCATCTTGCAGGCCGTGACACTTGCCGAAACGGGGCAAACCAAGTTTGACAGGAATAAATTCGCGCCATGGCCGTGGGCTGTGCAATCCGGTGCGAAAGGCAACTGGTTTCCTGATTCGCGTTCTGCCATTGCCTTTACCCGGCAACTGACTGCGCAAGGTATAAGCAATATTGATATTGGGTGTTTTCAACTCAATCTGCGCTGGCACGCCGAAGCCTTTGAAAACCTTGAAGATATGTTTTCCCCCAAGAATAACGCACTTTATGCCGCCGCTTTCTTGCAACGTCTGTATCAGCAAACAGGCGATTGGCGTGCTGCAGTCGGGCGCTATCACTCGCGCGATGATGAGCGGGCAGAATCCTATCTGCAAAGGCTTGAGACGATTTTTGAGACTTACCTTGCAGATTCACCACCCGGCCCGGCGCAAATGCGATCCGCAGCCTTGCCACAAGCCGTATCTGCGCCGCAGAAATTCGGATTGGTATTTGCCCGTGGGCCTTTGTTGCAATCGCCCATTCATCCCCGGCCGATCATTGGAGGTTCACCTTGAGACGTTTGACCCTGAGCACGATCTTCCAGCCCACAATCTTGCTGGCCCTCGCGCTTATGGCGGTCATTGTGATGATGGTGTTGCCGGTCCCCGCCTGGATGCTCGATATCGGGCTGGCCGTGTCTTTCGCGCTTGCCATCCTGATGTTCACAGTCACGCTCTTTATTCAGCGCCCTTTGGAGTTTTCTGCGTTTCCCACGATTCTCCTGGCGTCTTTGATGCTTCGGCTTGCGCTTAACGTTTCGTCGACCAAACTTATCATTGGTCAGGGACACACCGGAACCGGGGCGGCTGGCAAGGTTATTGAAGGCTTTGCAAATTTTGTCATGAGCGGTTCGGTTTTGCTGGGCGTCGTGGTTTTCTGCGTTTTGCTGATTGTGAATTTTGTTGTCATCACTAAAGGCGCGGGCCGCATGGCCGAGGTTGGCGCGCGTTTTGCGCTTGATGGGATGCCAGGCAAGCAATTGGCGATTGACAGCGACATGTCGGCTGGCGCGATTGACCACGCAGAAGCAAAATCGCGTCGTGAAACGGAATTGGCAGAAACGAATTTCTTTGGCTCGCTGGACGGTGCGTCAAAATTTGTCAAAGGCGATGCCGTTGCAGGCCTGCTGATAACGCTTTTGAATATTGTCATGGGGTTGATCATCGGCACGGTGATTCATGGCATGCCCCTTGGGCAAGCTTTTGAAACATATGCTATTTTGACTGTCGGTGATGGATTGGTCAGCCAGATCCCCGCGGTTATCATCTCTATCGCCGCCGCTCTTCTTTTGGCGCGGGGGGGGCAGACCGGCGCTGCCGATGTGTCGTTCTTTGCGCAACTGGGGCGCTATCCGGGGGCATTGGCAACCGTTGCCTTCCTGATGGCGCTTTTTGCCCTGGTTCCGGGGCTTCCCTTTATCCCGTTCATTCTGGGGGCGATCGTTTTGGGGGGGGCAGCCTATTGGGTCTCGGGTGAGGCGGCAAAACCCAAATCAGAGGCGCTGGAAGGCGCGGCGCCGGTGGCCGAGCGTCGCCTTGGTGATGTCCTTGATTTTGATGATATTCATATAGAGTTTGCGCCCGATCTTGTCGCGATGGTCTTGGATCCCGCAACCGGGCTTGATACCCGCATAGCCAATATGCGCAATCATATCGCCAGCACCTTTGGTCTGATTTTGCCCGAAATTCGGTTGACCGATGAAGCCGCTTTGCCAGCAGGAACCTATCGCATTCGTCTGCAGGGGGTTGAGCAGGTGCGGGATCGGTTGCTGCCTGACCGGGTCCTGGCTTTGTTGTCGGATGGCTTGCCCGCGCCGGAAGGCATGGATGTGCGCGAACCTGTCTATGGCGCCCCGGCGCGGTGGATACCGCCTGATGCGCAGGAAGAGGCCTCGATTCGAGGGTTTACAGTGGTTTCCCCGACAGAGGTGCTGGCAACCCATTTGCTTGAGGTCTTGAAAAACAACCTCTCCCGCCTGTTGTCTTTGCGTGGGTTGCGACGATTGCTGGATGAATTCACCAATCTGTCCGACCCGGTGCGCGCCGAGGCAAATAAACGCCTGCTGGATGAGCTTGTTCCCGACAAGGTTCCGGTTGATCTGCTTTTGGCTGTACTTCGTCTGCTCTTGGAGGAGCGGGTCTCGATCCGCAACCTTCCGCTTATCCTTGAAAGCATTGCCGAGGCGCGCGGAATGGGGGCGCCCGAGGTGATTTGTGAACATGTCCGTCAACGGCTTGGCTTTCAGCTTGTCGCTGGTTTGCGTCGTGACGATGGCACGATCCCGCTGTTACAGCTTGCGCCCGAATGGGAAAAAACATTTGCAACCTACCAGATCGAAGGAGAAAAAGGACAAAGAGATGTCGCCCTTCCGCCCGATCAGTTCAGCAGGCTGGCCAATAACATGGCAGAAAAGTTGAACAAAGCGGCTGAAAGCGGTCTGCAACCTGCAATTGTCACCTCCACGCTCCGCCGCCGTTTTCTGCGTACAGTCCTGGGCACGCGGGGCCTGACAACACCTGTCCTTTCCTATGAGGAGATCGGGCTTGAGGCGCGCCCGGCAATGCTGGGGCAGATACCCGCATGATCCCCCTTATCGACATGCTCACGGATGCCACAAACCTTGCTCAGGGCTGGCTTTGGGCGGCTTTTCTGGTGTTTTTGCGTGTGGGGGCGGCAATGGCGCTTTTGCCCGCTTTTGGAGAGCACTCTGTGCCACAGCGCATTCGTCTGGCCCTTGGCGTCTGTTACACACTGGTGATATTGCCTGCTGTGCTTGACCGCACGCCCCCCCCCCCAAGGCACGCTTCCGTTTGCGACCGAGGTTATTGCCGGGCTGGTGATCGGTATTGGGCTTCGGCTGTTCGTATTTGCGCTACAGATTGCGGGCACTTTGGCTGCGCAATCAACCTCGCTTTCGCAACTCTTTGGGGGGCAGGGCAACGAGCCTCAGCCCACAATGTCACATATTTTCGTTATGGCGGGCCTGGCTTTGGCGGTTATGGCGGGTCTGCATGTTCGTATCGCGGAACTTTTCATCTATTCTTATGATGTCATGCCGTTCGGTGCCTTTCCGCGTGGCGCTGATGTTGCGAATTGGGGGGTTTTTCGCATCAGCGCGGCGTTTTCCCTGGCTTTTTCGATGGCAGCCCCCTTTATTGCGGCCGCATTGATTTACAATATCGCACTTGGTGTGATCAATCGCGCGATGCCGCAATTGATGGTGATTTTTGTTGGTGCGCCGGCCCTTACACTTGGCGGCCTGGTTTTGCTTGCGGTTGCCTCGCCCCTGCTTCTTCGCCTTTGGCTCAACACCTTGAACGCGTATATTGACAACCCATTCGCAGGTGTGCCGTGAGCGATGACCAAAACGCATCCGAGAAAGAGCATGACGCCTCGCAGAAAAAGCTTGATGATGCGCGTGAGAAAGGGGAAATCCCACGATCAAATGATCTTATCACCGCCGGCAGTTATGCGGGGTTCGTCTTGGCTGGCTTCGCCTTCGGAGGGGGCGCGCTGATAAATGCCGGAGAGACTGCAAGCGTTTTATTGGGCCAGGCAGATCAGTTATCCGGCGTATTGACGAAAGGGGCTGGTGGCAGTGTCATTGGCATTTTGAACGGGGTGGTCGGATCTCTTGCCGTATTTTTTCTGGTTCCATTTGTGGTTGCGACGCTGATGATAATCGTCCAGCGGGCACTGATTTTCACACCGTCCAAGCTCGCACCGAAACTGGACAGGATTTCTCCGATATCGGGCGCCAAGAATAAATTCGGACGAAAGGGGTTGTTCGAATTTTTCAAGAACTTTGTAAAACTCTTGGTTATTTCTGCGCTGCTTTTTTGGTTCTTGATCTATCAAGCCAATGATTTCTTGCAGATGATTTACCTGTCGCCGGCGCTTTCAACCGCGATGCTGCTTGAGAAGGTCATCCGCTTTCTGACAATCGTGACGGCGATTACGCTTTTGATCGGTGGCATTGATTATTTCTGGCAGCGTGCTGAACATTTTCGTTCCAACAGAATGTCTCGCAAGGAAGTGACGGATGAGCAAAGAAATGCCGAGGGCGACCCACATTTGAAAGCAAAGCGGCGACAGAAAGGGCAAGAGATCGCGACAAACCGGATGCTTTCCCATGTCGGGAAAGCCGATGTTGTAATCGTCAACCCAACGCATTTCGCCGTGGCGCTTCAATGGGATAAATCTTCGGGGCGTGCGCCGGTCTGTGTTGCGAAGGGGGTTGATGAAATTGCGGCCCGAATCCGGGAAAGGGCGGCAGAGGCCGGGGTTCCCCTACACTCTGATCCGCCCACCGCACGCATGCTTTATTCGCATCTTGATGTGGGCCAGGAAGTTCACCCCGATCACTATCGCGCCGTTGCGGCCGCCATTCGCTTTTCGGAAGCGATGCGCAAGAAAATGCAGGGGCAGCCAAGGAGAAATCCGTGAAAAACAAGAAAGCCCTTGATCGCCTGTCAGCCCTTTCTGACCTGATTTTGGACAATAAGCTGGCAAAGCTGCAAGCCTGCGCGTTGCAACGGAATGCAAGCCTTCAGCGATTGCAGGATCTGGCCGCCAAAGACGGGGATCAGCTTGGCCCGATCGCGCTGGCAACAGCGGCGTTGCGATACGAGGCTTGGGCTGATGCGCGGCGGTCAGAAATCAACCTTGCCCTTGCGCGCCAAACTGCAGCTTGGATGGAAGCACGCAAGAGCGCTGAAATTGCCTTGGGCCGCGCCGAGGTTTTGAGCCGGCTTAAGAAAAACCGCCCCGGCCGCAGTTGAGCAAGATATTGCACCAAGCAAAACCGCCCAGGCAATGCGGGTTCTTCAAGCCGTGGCACACACCGCGTTGAAATCTTTGATTTCAGACAGTGATATCGGTGTTGGATTCAAGGCGAAAGACTTTGGTCTTGAACCATGGCACCGCAGGCAGGTGAAGATGAGCCGGCACAGGTTGAAAGTCAGGGAGCTGACGTTTCAACCCATCATTGCCAAGCCCCCCCGAGGTTACAGCCGTACCACCATCTTGCCAAAGTTGCGCCCTTCCAACAGGTCGTAAAGGGCAGAGGGGGCATTTTCCAAGCCGTCGATTACCTGTTCCGTGTAGTGAATTTTGCCCTGGCCCAGCCACATGGCCATGTCACGGGTAAATTCGGCGTAGAGACTGCGGGGAAAGCTGTCAAAGATGATGAAGCCTTGCATTTTTACCTTCATCCGCAAAATGGTGCCCATGATCACAGGCCCCATATCCGGCCCTTCGGGAAGGCCTGGCAGGTTGTACCATGATACCATGCCGCAGACGGGTATCCGGGCAAAAGGGTTAAGCAAGGGCAGCACGGCATAAAGCACCTTGCCGCCGACATTCTCGAAATAGACGTCGATGCCTTGGGGGCAGGCGGCCTTTAAGTGCTCGGCAAAATCCGGCGCCTTGTGATCAATACAGATGTCAAATCCCAGTACATCAACCACATGCGCACATTTTTCGGCCCCACCGGCGATGCCCACCACACGGCAGCCCTTGAGCTTGGCAATCTGCCCCACTGTCGCCCCGACCGGGCCAGAGGCCGCCGCGACGACCACAGTTTCCCCCGGCTTTGGTTCGCCAATCTGCAATAACCCCGCATAGGCTGTATAGCCCGGCATACCCATGATCCCAAGCGACCAGGACGGGTTGGCAGGCGCAGGACCAAGGTTAAGCACCTCGGCCCCGTCAGAAAGCGCGTAATCTTGCCAGCCGCTGCCCGCCAAGACGAAATCACCGGGGGCAAAGGCATCAAGGTTCGAGATCATCACCTCGGCCACCACTTGCCCGCTCATCACCCCGCTAATCGCAACGGGTGTCGCATAGGATTTCGCGTCATTCATCCGCCCGCGCATATAGGGATCAAGCGACAGATAGACCGAGCGCAGCAGCATTTGCCCCGGCCCCGGTGAGGGTATCGCGGCTTCCTCCAGGCGCAGGGTATCGGCATCGGGGGCCCCTTTGGGGCGCTGCGCAAGAACGATCCGGCGGTTGATCTGTGCGGATTGGGGCATGGTCTGGGGCATGGCATTTCCTTTGCTTACCGCGCCAGTGTAACGGCTTTGGGGCCAAGGATACAGGGGGGGTGGCATGCCGTGTTGGCCGGACAGAAAGAAAGTGATTCAGCTTTCTGATTTTTCACGCTAACCTTGCCCAAAGATAGGAGGGGGATCTATGAACCTTGGTGAAGTGAACACGCGCGGCCTGGTGCTTTTGGGGTGTGGCAAAATGGGGTCTGCCATGCTGCAAGGCTGGTTGGTGCAGGGGGTCAAGGCGGGGTCGGTCTGGGTCAACGACCCCTTTCCGAGCGATTGGTTGCAGGCTACGGGCGTGCATTTGAACGAAAGCCTGCCCCCAGACCCGGCGATTGTGCTGATTGCGGTAAAGCCGCAGATGATGGCGCAGGCGCTGCCATCGCTAACGGCGCTTGGCAATGGAACCACGCTGTTTGTGTCGGTCGCTGCGGGCACCACGATTGCCTATTACGAAAAGGTTCTGGGGGCGCAAACCCCGATTATCCGCGCCATGCCCAACACCCCCGCCGCCGTCTCGCGCGGGATCACCGCGATGTGCGGCAATGCACAGGCAAGCGAGGGCCACATGGCTTTGGCAGAGGCGCTGCTGCGTGCGGTGGGGCAGGTGGTGCGGCTGGAAGGTGAGCATCAGATAGATGCGGTCACCGGGCTTTCCGGCTCTGGTCCTGCCTATGTTTTCCATATGATCGAGGCAATGGCGCAAGCGGGTGAGGCCGTGGGGCTGGCGCCGGATCTGGCAATGCAGCTTGCACGGGCCACGGTGTGCGGGGCGGGTGAATTGGCGCATCAGGCCGAAGAAAGTGCGGCGCAGTTGCGTATCAACGTCACCTCTCCGGCAGGCACGACGGCGGCGGGGCTTGCCGTTTTGATGGCGGAATTGCCTGATCTGATGGCCCGCACCGTGGCGGCCGCCACCAATCGCGGCAAGGAATTGGGCGAATGATCAGCTATGAGGCGTTTGCCGCGGTCGATATCCGCGTTGGCACCGTCACCCGCGCCGAGCCCTATCCCGAAGCGCGCAAACCTGCGATCAAGCTGTGGGTCGATTTTGGCGCCGAGATTGGCGAGAAGCGCTCATCAGCCCAGATCACCGCGCATTACACCGCCGACAGTTTGATTGGCCGACAAGTGCTGGCGGTGGTGAATTTTCCACCCCGCCAGATTGGCAAAGTGATGTCCGAGGTTCTGGTGCTTGGCGTGCCGGATGCCGCGGGCGAGGTTGTGTTGATCGGCCCCGGCCATGATGTGCCGAATGGAGGAAAACTGTTTTGAAACCCGAAGTCTTCATCACCCGCCCGATGCCCGGCAAAGTCATTGCCGAGGCGATCCGCCATTTCTCGCTGACCATCCGCGAAGATACCACGCCCTTGACGCAGCAGGCCTGTATTGACAGCCTGCATCAATATGATGCGATTTTGCCGACCTTGGGCGACCCGTTCAGCGCCGGGGTCTTTGCCGAAAACCACGCCCCGCGCTGCCGTCTTCTGGCGAATTTCGGGGTGGGCTATAACCATATTGATGTTGCTGCCGCCAAAGCTGCGGGCGTTATCGTTAGCAATACGCCGGGTGCTGTGACGGATGCGACTGCCGATATTGCGCTGACGCTGATGCTGATGACTGCCCGGCGTGTGGGTGAAGGTGAACGCATGCTGCGGGCCGGCGAATGGGGCGGTTGGCATCCAACCCAGTTGCTGGGCACGCATATGTCCGGCAAAAGCCTTGGCATCATCGGCATGGGGCGTATCGGCAAAGCCATCGCCAAACGGGCGCATTACGGCTTTGGCATGGAGGTGCGTTTCTTTAACCGCAATCCCGTGGCCAATCCCGGTTTGCCATCCGAGCAGGTCGAGATGGCCAAGGCACTGGCCGCAGATTTCGTGGTTATCGCGGTTCCCGGTGGCCCTGCCACGCACCACCTGATTGATGCCGAAGCCCTGGCGCAGATGCGCCCCCATGCGTTTTTGATCAATATCGCACGCGGGGATATCGTCGAGGAACAAGCCCTGATCGACGCCCTGCAAAATGAGATCATCGCAGGGGCCGGGCTTGATGTCTATGAACATGAACCCAATGTGGCCCCCGCCCTGATGTTGATGGAAAACGTGACCCTCCTGCCGCATCTTGGCACAGCGGCGACCGAGGTGCGCGAAGCCATGGGCCTGATGGCCGTTGAAAACCTTGTCGCCTTTTTTGACGGCAAGCCCTTACCCAACCTCGTCTGATCCGTGGCTTTCTGTTCGGCACAAATATCCTCGCCGAAGGCTCTTGCTGTGGCGCTGCGCCAGCGTATCAAGGCTTGGTGCCAAGGCCGCCCTTGGGGGCTCGATGCCCCCAAGGGCGGCTCCTCCGTGCCATGATCCTCTCGTGGGGGCGCAACTATGTCTTTGTACATATCCCCAAAACCGGCGGTACGGCGTTGGCGTTGGCGCTGGAGGCGCGGGCACTGAAAGATGATATCCTGATCGGTGACACGCCCAAGGCGCGGGCGCGCAAGGGGCGGGTGAAAGGGCTTTCGGCTGCGGGGCGGCTGTGGAAACATGCCAGGCTTTGCGATATTGACGGGCTGGTGACCACGGATGAACTAGCCCAAATGTTCACGCTGACGCTGGTGCGCAACCCGTGGGACCGGGCTGTCAGCTATTACCATTGGCTACGCAGCCAAAGCTTCGCCCATCCGGCAGTGGCGCTGTCGAGGCATTTGAGTTTCAGCGAGTTCCTCAACCATCCGCAAACCCAGGCCGGCTTTCGCGATTGGCCGGCCAGCGCCTATATGCGCGATGCTGTGGGAAGGGAAACCTGTTCGCTTTATCTGCGGCTGGAGCATCTGAACCAGGATATCGCCCCTTTTGAAGCGCATCTGGGCTTTCAAGTGACGCCCTTGTCGCGTGCCAATGCGTCCAACCGCAAAACTGATTGGCGTGGGTATTATTCTGACGCGGACGCCGGCCTTTTGGCCGTGCTTTGCGCCGAAGATATTGCGCGGTTTGGCTATGGTTTCGATGACTTTGGAAAGGGCGGCACCCGATAAGGTGCCGCCCCGATTTTTCTACGAAAAATCCGCCTGGAGCCGATTTTTCGCCTTGGCCACACTCAGGCCGCCTGTTTTTTTGGCGCAAAGCGGCTGTAAAAGCCGTCGCCTTTGGCAGCCATGTCGCGCAACAAGGTTGGCGCTTTGAAACGGTCACCAAATTCCGCGGTCAGCCGGTCACAAATCTCGACCGCACGCGCGGCGCCGATCATATCCAGCCATGACAGCGGCCCGCCCGACCAGGGCGCAAAGCCCCAGCCCAGAATTGCGCCAACATCACCTTCGCGGATGTCCATCAACACGCCATCTTCCAGCGCCCGTACCGCCTCCAGCACTTGGGCCATCAGCAGGCGGTGCTGCACCTCGGTCAGCTCTGGCTGGGTCCCGGCTACCGGATAGGCAGCTTCCAACCCATCCCACAGCCCCAGACGCTTGCCCTTTTCGTCATAGCTGTAAAAGCCTGCGCCAGCCTTTTTACCCAAACGCCCCTGATCGGCCATGGCAAACAGCACCGTATCAACCGCCCCATCCGGATAGGCATCGCCCATCGCCAACCGTGTCGCCTTGGCAATCTTCACGCCAAGATCAATCGAGGTTTCATCGACCAGTTGCAACGGCCCCAATGGCATGCCGACCAGCTTGGCGGCATTTTCTATCAACACCGGCTCTACCCCTTCGGCAAGCATCCGGATGCCTTCGTTGATATAGGGAATGATGCAGCGGTTGGCATAAAAGAAGCGGGCATCATTGACCACAATCGGGGTCTTGCGAATTTGGCGCACAAAATCAAGCGCTTTTGCAACCGCCCGATCGCCTGTGGCCTTGCCACGAATGATCTCGACCAGCAGCATCTTGTCTACAGGGCTGAAGAAGTGGATGCCGATGAATTGGTCTGGCCGGGCGCTGGCCTTTGCCAGATCGGTGATCGGCAAGGTAGAGGTGTTGGTCGCAAAGATGCAATCCGGCCCCACAACCGCCTCGACTTTCCGGGTCACTTCGGCCTTGATCTCCATATCTTCGAACACCGCTTCCACGATCAGATCACAGCCCGCAAGGGCGGCGTAATCGGTGGTGGCGGTGATGCGGCCCAGAACCTCGGCTTTTTTCTGCTCGGTCACCTTCTTGCGGCTGATACCCTTGTCAAGGATGGCTTCGGAATAGGATTTTCCGTGATCCGCGGCCTCTTGTTTGGCGTCAATCAGTACCACCTCAATCCCGGCATTGGCTGATACATAGGCAATGCCCGCCCCCATCATGCCCGCGCCGATGATGCCCAGTTTCTTCACGGTCTGATCTGGTTGCGCCGGGCGTACAGCGCCCTTTTCAAGCGCCTCTTTGTTGATGAACAGGCTGCGGATCATCGCGCTGGAAGACGGATTCATCAGAACCGAAGTAAACCAGCGCGCTTCAATTTTCAGCGCGGTATCAAAGGGCACCAATGCCCCTTCATAGACAGCCGACAGCAAAGCCTTGGCCGCAGGGTAAACCCCCATCGTCTTGGCATGCACCATTGCAGAGGCACCGACAAAAGTCATGAAGCCGGCCGGATGATAGGGGGCCCCGCCGGGCATCTTGTAGCCCTTGGCATCCCATGGCTTCACCAGATCGGCGTCTTTCGCACCCAAGACCCATTCCTTGGCACGGGCCAGCAATTCGTCGGGGGCGACCACCTCATCAATCAGCCCGGCGGCTTTGGCGGATTTCGGATCCGACAGCTTGCCTTCCAGCAAGAAGGGGGCCGCCATCATCGCGCCCATCTTGCGCACAAGGCGGGTCGTGCCACCCGCGCCGGGGAAAATACCGACCATGATTTCGGGCAGGCCAATCTTGGCCTTTGGATTGTCAGCGGCGATGATACGGTGACAGGACAGCGGAATTTCCAGACCGATCCCAAGCGCGGTGCCGGGCAATGCCGCGACAATCGGCTTGCCGCCTTTCAGGGTTTTGGGGTCCATTCCGGCGCGTTCAATCTTGCGCAAAATGGCGTGCATGTTCATCACGCCGTCAAAAATGCCCTTTGCTCCGCCATCCTCGCGCATTTTGGCGATGACATTCAGGTCCATCCCGCCGGCGAAATCCTTTTTCGCCGATGTGATGATGATGCCTTTGACCGCCGTGTCGGCCAACGCCGTGTCAATCAGGCTGTCAAGCAAGGCAAAGCCTGCCAGCGACATCACGTTCATGGATTTGTCAGCCACATTCCAGGTGATTGTGGCGACCCCATCGGCGTCTGTTTTCAGTTCAAAATCAGTCATTTGGTTGGTTCCTCCGGGAATTTGACATGCCAGCGGTGAGTGTTTCAATGCAAAAAGCGGCCATGGTGTTACACCCGCTCAATAATCGTGGCGGCCCCCATGCCGGACGCGATGCACAGCGTGGCAAGACCGACCTGCTTGTCCTGGCGCTCCAGCTCATCCAGCAGGGTGCCGATGATGATGGCCCCTGTGGCGCCCAGCGGGTGGCCCATCGCGATAGAACCGCCGTTGACGTTGACCAAAGCCGGGTCCACGTTGAACGCCTGCTGAAACCGCAACACGACCGAGGCAAAGGCCTCATTCACCTCGAACAGGTCAATGTCGCTGATGGTCATACCATGATCGGCCAGAATTTTTTGCGTGACAGGAACCGGGCCGGTCAGCATGATTGTCGGGTCGGTGCCGATTTTCGCTGTTGCGCGGATGCGGGCGCGGGGCTTCAGGCCGTAACGCTCGCCAAATTCCTTGTTGCCGATCAGCACCGCGGCGGCACCGTCCACGATACCGCTGGAATTTCCGGCGTGGTGGATGTGGTTGATCTGCGCCAAATGTGGGTATTTCATCATGGCGATTTTATCGAAACCGGGCATCACCTCGCCCATATCCTTGAACGCGGGCCTTAGCGCCCCAAGGCTTTGCATATCGGTGCCGGGGCGCAGATATTCATCGCGGTCCAGAATGGTCAGGCCGTTCTGATCCTTGATTTCAATCACCGAATTGGCAAAGCGATTTCCGGCCCAGGCAGCGGCGGCGCGCCTTTGGCTTTCAACCGCCAAGGCATCGGCCATTTCACGGGTAAACCCGTATTCGGTGGCGATGATATCGGCTGAAATGCCTTGCGGAACGAAATAGGTTTTCATCGCAAGGCTTGGGTCAACCGCAATGGCCGCCCCATCTGACCCCATCGCCACGCGGCCCATCATTTCGACGCCACCGGCGATATAGCCCATGCCTGCGCCGCCGCGTATCTGGTTGGCGGCAAGGTTCACCGCCTCCATCCCGCTGGCACAAAAGCGGTTGATCGCAAGGCCGGGGATGCTTTCATCAAGGTCCGAGGCAAGAACGGCAGAGCGGGCAAGGCAGCCGCCCTGTTCGCCCACTTGGGTCACGTTGCCCCAGATCACATCTTCAACCGCGTGGCCTTCCAGGCCATTGCGCGCCTTTACCGCGTTCAGCACTTTTGCTGACAGCGCAACCGAGGTCAGTTCATGCAAGCTGCCATCGGGGCGGCCTTTGCCGCGCGGCGAGCGGATGGCGTCATAGATATAAGCTTCGGTCATTTGTGTTTCTCCGGGTCTTTAGAGGTTGGAAGGTTGCCGCAAGCGGCGTTCGGGGGGGCAACGGACGCAGGCACGGGCCAAATGGACGTGGCGGGGCCGGGGGGGGGGGGCGCCGTGCCAAGACCGGGCATTTTCAGGCCCGATCCGACGGGTTGCCGGGCATCATGTCATAGGGCGCTTTCCAGCCGGGCAGGGCTGCGATCTGATCCAGCCAGCGGTTGATATGGGGCCAATCGGCGCGATCAAAGCCAAAGGGCTCGGGGTAAAACAGATATCCACAGCAGGATAAATCGGCGATGCTGACCTGATCGCCCACGATCCAATCGGATTTCGCAAGGTGGTCGTTCAATATGGTGTACGAGGCCTTCAGCCGCGCCTGATTGAACGCAATCACCGCCTCGGGGCGCTTTTCCGGTGGCAGAAAATTCATCAGATACCGCGTCGTTCCGGCCAGGCCCGACAGCTTGTGATTGTCCCAGAACAACCAGCGCAAAACCTCGCGCCGCTCGGCCGCAGACCGCCCACCCAGCTTGCCGGTTTTGGAACTGATATAGTCAAGGATAACGCCCGATTGGGTCAGGGTCGTATCGCCATCGACCAAGACGGGCACCTCGCCCATGGCGTTCATCTCGCGGAAGGCGGGGCTGCGCAACTCACCGTTGAAGAAATCCACAAAGACGGGGTCCCAATCCATTTCGGCAAAGGTCAGGGCCAGGGCTGCCTTGTAGGCATTGCCGCTTTCGCCAAAGCAATAAAGTTTCGCGGTCATCAGATCGGTCTCCTTTTTATGGGCCGGGCGGGGGGGCAGGCCCCCGCGCCGGCTGGTTCTTGAACCAGTGGCGCATGAGCCGTCGCCCCCGTGAAGTATGTGAGCCAAGACGAGCAAGGGTTTGTTAACCATGCTTATCCAGCGGTGCAGTTGCGGTATTGGCCAAGGGGCCAATGACCGCCCAGGGTGAAGTCGCCCCGGTCTTGATGTGAAACTCTCACATGGGATACGGTCTTATTTCTTTCGCGCCTCCAGTTCCGAATTGAACAGCCGCAAACGATGCGTCAGGGTGTCTTGGTCGATCACGGAGCTGAAGTTCTCAAACAGAAACGACAGCGCCTCGCCTTCATCCAGGCCGGCCTCGGCCGCGAACCGTTTAAGGCGGCGATAGCCATCTTCGGTCATCGCTACAGGAAAACGGCGGGTCAGGCGAAAGCGTTTTGGCATGGCATACTCCGCAATCAACAGGGGTAGGGGGTGGGTGTGTTGGCCCAGCTTACCTCAGAACGCCTCTGCCGCCAGTGCCATTACAGGCGCGGCCCCGCTTTCGATACGGGCCAAGTGCAAGCCTGTCGCAGGCAGTTGCCGGGCCATATAATAGCGGCCCGTAGCGATTTTGGCGGCAAGAAACGCCGTGTCACCAGTTCCGGCATCCTGCGCCGCAAAGGCGGCTTTTGCCATCCGTGCCCACATGAAGCCCAAGCAGACATGCCCCATCAAATGCATGAAATCGTAAGAGCCGGACAGCGCATTGTTCGGGTTTTTCATGCCATTTTGCATGAAATACATCGCGGCGGCCTGCAGGTCCTTGGACCCAGCCTTCAGCGCGTCGGTGAACGGCTTCATCCGCTCATCATCCTGATTTTCCTTGATGAAACCTTTTATCATCTCAAAGAAAGCCATCACATGCTTGCCGCCATCCTGCGCCAGTTTGCGGCCCACAAGGTCAAGCGATTGGATGCCGTTTGCGCCCTCATAAATCTGGGCAATGCGGGCATCGCGGACAAACTGGCTCATGCCGTTTTCTTCGATATAGCCGTGGCCACCCCAGACCTGTTGTGCCTGCACCGCCATTTCAAACCCTTTGTCGGTTTGAAAGCCCTTGATCACCGGCGTCAGCAGCGAAATCAGCCCTTCGGCCTCGGCGTCGCCCATCCGGACAGAGCGGTCGATCAGATGCGCGCCCCAATAGGTAAAGGCGCGTGCACCTTCGACAAAGCTTTTCTGATCCATCAGGCTGCGGCGAATATCGGGGTGTACGATCAGCGGGTCGGCGGGGCCGTCGGGGTTTTCAGCGCCGGTCACGGCGCGGCCCTGAAGCCGCTCGCGGGCATAGAGCACCGCATTTTGATAGGCGGCCTCGGCCACGGCATAGCCTTGCAGGCCCACGCCCAGACGCGCCTCGTTCATCATGGTGAACATGGCTTTCATGCCCTTGTGCAGATCGCCCAACAGCCAGCCCTTGGCACCATCATAGTTCATCACGCAGGTCGAATTGGCGTGGATGCCCATCTTGTGCTCGATCGAGCCGACGGTGACGCCGTTGCGGTCCCCGAGTGAGCCATCGTCATTGACCAAAAACTTTGGCACGATGAACAGCGACACGCCCTTGATGCCATCCGGCCCACCCGCAGCCTTGGCCAGAACCAGATGGATGATGTTCTCGGCCAGATCATGTTCACCCGCCGAGATGAAAATCTTTTGACCGGTGATCGCGTAAGAGCCATCGTCTTGCGGGTCGGCCTTGGTGCGCATCAAGCCCAGATCGGTGCCGCAATGCGGTTCGGTCAGGTTCATTGTGCCGGTCCACTCGCATGATACCATTTTGGGCAGATATTTGGTCTTTTGTGCATCCGTGCCGTGGGTATGGATTGCCGAATAGGCACCATGGGTCAGGCCCTGGTACATGTTGAACGCCATATTGGCGGATACAAAAATCTCACCCACTGCCGAACCCATGATATAGGGCAGGCCCTGGCCACCATATTTGGGGTCGCAATCAAGGGCGGTCCAGCCGCCCTCTTTCATCGCAGCGAAGGCCTTGTCAAAGCCCTTTGGTGTGCGCACTGCGCCGTTTTCCAGTACGCAGCCTTCCTGATCGCCGGTTGCATTCAGCGGGGCCAGCACATCGCGCGCGACTTTGCCCGCCTCTTCCAGAACCGCGCTGGTGAAATCAGCTTCCAGATCTTCATAACCCGGCACGCCGGTTTCAGTTACTTTCAGCACGTCTTGCAACAAGAACTGAATATCTTTGACGGGGGCATTATAGATGGGCATTGGAGTCTCCCTAAATCTGGTCTGGCTAAGTTTGGCGGGGTGCGGCCGGTTCAGGCTGCGGATTTGTTAAGGGGGTCGAATTGGGGTTCGGGCGCCTGTGTGGGCATGGTGGAATAGGCTTGAAACATCTTTGCGCCATCCGCCAATTCACTTTTCAGCTCGGCAATCGCCTCGATCAGTTCATCACGCTGCTGTTCCATTTGCGCCAAGCGGTCCTGGGCCAGGGAATAGGTGCGGAGGTATTGCGTCTGCTCTGATCCTTCGAGGTCGTACATATCCAGCAACTGCCGGATATCTTCGAGGCTGAAGCCAAAGCGCTTGCCACGCAAGATCAGCTTTAGCCGCGCGCGATCCCGGCGGGTGAACAGGCGTTTGGTCCCTTCACGCTTCGGAAATATCAGTTCTTTCGCCTCATAAAAGCGAAGGGTGCGCGGGGTCACGTCAAACGCGTCACACATTTCACGGATCGTCAAAAGGTCATCATTCGTCATCACATGTCTCACAGGTTACCAAGGCAGGAGTTTGCTTTCCTCTAGGTCACATGGGGTCGGTGATCTGTGCTTACCAGAGTAATTGACGTTAACGTCAGCGTAACGTCACGTCAGATCGGAGGTGACGCGATGTCAGCCAGGTTTTTCAGGCCCCGCGATCAGATTTCTTTGGCTGCGGTGTCGCGCAAGGCCCGCAAATCGGCAATGGTTGTATCCAATTCGCTGCGTTGGCGATCAAGTTCGGCCAATTGTCGGTCTGCAAGTTCCAACCAGGCTTGCAACTGCGGTTTGTTGCCTTTCTGGCGATAAATCAGCAACCATTGACGGATTTCCTCAAGGCTGAAGCCAAATCGCCTGCCGCGCAGAATAAGCGTCATACGCGCCACTTCGCGCGGCCCGTACCAGCGTGCGCGGCCTTCCTTTGTCGGCTCCAGCAGCTCTATATACTCATAATAGCGCAAGGTGCGCGGCGTGACGTCAAACTTGGTGCACATTTCTTTAAAGCTAAGCCGCGTGTCGGTCATATCGGTATCCCCCTGTTTGAAGATTAGGCCGATGCGGCCCGTTGTGCAATCACTGGCAGGTCAAACCCACGCAGGGCTTGCAGCCTGGCCGCCAATGGGGAACATATGCGACAGCAAAAGGTGGACCAAAGATGACCGACAGCAAGAAATTCGTGCGCCAATTCATGGAAGCGCTGCCACATTCCCAGGCCTTGGGTATGGTTCTGGAGACGCTGAAAGACGGCGTTGCCGTTGTCTCCATGCCCTATGACCCGCGCTTTGTCGGCGATCCAGTGACGGGGGTTATTCATGGCGGCGCGGTTTCGGCGCTGATGGATACGGCCTCGGGCGCATCGGTGATGTGCCACCCCTCAGAGCCCGTCTCAACCGCGACGATTGATCTGCGCATTGATTACATGCGCCCTGCCACGCCGGGGCAACGAATCACCGCGCGGGCCGAATGTTATCATGTGACCCGTTCGGTCGCTTTCGTCCGGGTCATCACCACGGATGAAGATAGCGAACGCCCCGTAGCGACCGCAACCGGGGCCTTTACGATTGAACGCGCAAAAGGAGCCGTGACATGACAGGCGAAATCAGGCAGCGCCCGCGCCCCGAGCCGGTTCAGGTCATCAAGCAGCGCCGTGATGCGGCCCTGCGCCGGTTGGTTGACGGCGTGCCCTATATCCAGTTTCTGGGCATCAAATTCGACCGGCGCGGGGATGAGCTGACCGCCGTGCTGCCTTTTGATGAAAAGCTGATCGGCAACCCGATGCTGCCCGCCCTTCACGGCGGGGTGACGGCGGCCTTTCTGGAAGTGACAGCGATCATCGAGTTAAGCTGGTCGATGCTGTGGGAGGATATGGAGCAAGGGCGGCTGGACCCGGCAAGGGCCGCAGTGCCAGAGCAGATGCGCCTGCCAAAAACCATTGATTTCACCGTGGATTATCTGCGCTCTGGCTTGCCGCGGGATGCTTATGCGCGTGCGCGGATCAACCGGTCGGGGCGGCGCTATGCAAGCGTACATGTTGAAGCGTGGCAAGACAATCGCAGCCGCCTGTTCGCACAGGCGACCGGCCACTTTCTGATGCCCCTACGCGACGAAGACGCCGCAACACCGGGCCTTTTGTCGACATGAGCCGAAATGATTGAGATTACCCACGCCCGGGTGATGCGCGTGGCGATTCCCATCGTTTTGGCGAATGTCACCGTGCCTTTGCTGGGGGCGGTCGATACGGCCGTTGTTGGCCAGATCGGCTTGCCTGCGCCCATTGGTGCGGTGGGGCTGGGGGCGATTATCCTGTCGTCGGTCTATTGGATTTTCGGCTTTTTGCGGATGGGCACCACGGGCCTTACATCGCAAGCGCTGGGGGCAGGCAATCAGGCCGAGGTGACGGCGATCTTGTTGCGGGCCTTGCTGATCGGCGGGGCGGCGGGGCTATTTTTCACCGTGATACAAGCGCCGCTGTTTTGGGGCGCGCTGTGGCTGGCACCCGGCAGCGATGAGGTTGAAGGGCTGGCCCATGCTTATTTGCGGCTGCGTATCTGGGGGGCACCTGCGACGATCGCGCTTTATGCCGTGACCGGTTGGCTGATTGCCACGGAACGCACGCGCGCGGTGCTGGTCTTGCAGCTTTGGATCAACGGGGTGAATATCGCGCTGGATCTGTGGTTTGTGCTTGGTCTTGGCTGGGGCGTCGAAGGGGTGGCGATTGCCACACTGATCGCTGAATGGACCGGGTTGATATTTGGCCTGTGGCTGTGCCGCGCGGCCTTTGGGGCAGCACTTGCCCCGGGTATGGCGCGGCTGCGCGATGGGGTGGCGCTGCGGCATATGGCGGTGGTGAACGGCGATATCATGATCCGGTCCATTCTGCTGCAGATCAGCTTTACCAGCTTTTTGTTTCTGGGGGCGGGGCAGGGTGATGTGACCTTGGCGGCCAATCAGGTGTTGATGCAGTTTCTGACCATCGCGGCATTTTTTCTGGATGGCTTTGCCTTTGCCGCCGAGGCGCTGGTGGGGCAAGCCGTTGGTGCGCGGTCGGTTGCGGGCGCGCGGCGGGCCTCTTTGGTCAGTACGCAATGGGCTGTGGGGGCGGTTTTGTGCCTGTCGCTGATTTATCTTGCCGCCGGGCCCGCGCTGATTGACCTGATGACCACGGCCCCCAATGTTCGCCTTGTCGCGCGTGAGTATCTGCCCTGGTTGGTTGCCGCCCCGATCATCGGGGTCTGGGCTTGGATGCTGGATGGTATTTTTATCGGGGCCACCCTGACCCGCGAAATGCGGCAAACGATGCTTGTCTCGGCGCTGGCGTATGGTGTGGCGGTGTTGGTATTGGTGCCGATTTGGGGCAATCACGGGCTTTGGGCTGCGCTGATGGTGCTGAATATCACGCGCGCAATCGCCATGGGGCGCAAATGGCCACGCGTCGAAGAAAAAGCCGCGAGGTGTTGACCCAGGATCAATCGCAGGCAGGTCACTGCCAGGCCAAAACCGGCTTTCAGTGATTGCCGCGCCAAAACTGGCATCCTTTGCGCGCGTCAGCGGCGCATCAACCCAAAGGCCGCCGAGGCCCCCCAACCGGCCACAACAGCCAAGACCAGCGACATCAGCCCGTAAAGCAATGATTGCTCATGCGCGAGGTTGAAAATCCAGCGTTCCAGCCAATCCTTGTGGACTGTGATGATCTCTTCTCTCTTGTCGACGACGATGCCGTTCCGGGTGATGAAAAGCCGTACTTTATACTCTCCCTCTGTCAGATTTGCGGGCAGGGCGATATCGGCACGAAACAGCGTGGATTCTACCAGGTTCACGACATCTTCGGCCGAGGAATAATCGCCTTGTTCGCGGCGCAGCCGGATAAGCGCATCCAGAAACGCGGGCGCATCTGCCGCCTCGGCTGCAATGCCAACGGCCCGGATTGCACTTGGTATTGTCACCTCATGGCGCAGGTTTTCGGTTTCCGACAAAGCCTGATCCAGCGGCACCGATGAGGCGATGGCATAGAAACTTGGCGCGCGGCTGATGGTGACGGCATCGACATTCATCCAAACGCCAAACCGCCGTTCCTTGCGCCGCACCGTCAGCGGGCCAGAGGGGCCCTGAACCGTCACCACCACCTCTAGCGGGGCACCAGCGGGAATAGGCTGCTCGCGTTTGACCGCGCCATAGATCAAAATCTCGGAACCCGAGAAATTGGTGGTGATGGACACAAGGTTTTGGCTTAACCCCGCCACAATGGTTTCCCCGGTCGGGTTCATTGGTTCTTCTTGCGCCTGGGCGGGTAAGGCCAACGCCAAAAGGCACAACAACAGGCGGATCATTTCAACCCCCCCACCGTGATCGAATACACCTCGGCCGGGGTCAGCAGCAACCCAAGCGCGATGCGCAGACACACCGCAAGCACCATCAGTGCCAGCAAAATCCGCAACTGTTCCGCCCGCAGCATCAATCCGATCTTTGATCCGACCTGCGCGCCGATCACGCCACCGATAATCAGCAACAGCGCCAGCACCATATCGACAGTCTGGCTGGCCACCGCATGCATGACGGTGGTGAAGGCAGTCACGAAGATGATCTGGAACAGCGAGGTGCCCACCACAACCTTGGTCGGCATGCCCAAAAGATAGATCATCGCAGGCACCATGATGAACCCGCCACCTACCCCCATGATCGCCGACAAAAAACCCACGGCAGCCCCGGCCAGCACAGGCGGAATCACCGAGATATACAGGCCCGAAGCCCGGAATTTCATTTTTAACGGCAGCTTGTGAACCGAGTAATGCACATGGGCCCGCCGGACTGGCGCGCCGGCTTTGCGCGCTCGCAACAAGGCGCCAAGGCTTTCCTTGAACATCATCGCGCCAACCAGCCCCAAAAACAGCACATAGCAAAGCTGCACGAACAGGTCGATTTGCCCCAATGTGGTCAGCCAGGAAAACACCCAAATGCCCAGCGCCGACCCGATAAGGCCGCCTGCCAGCAGCACCAGCCCCATGCGAAAATCCACCGCCTTGCGTTTCAGCTGTGCCAACACACCCGAGACCGAGGAGGCAACGACAAGATTGGCACCCGTAGCCACAGCAACCGCCGGCGGTATGCCCATGAAAAACAGCAAGGGCGTAATGATGAACCCGCCGCCAACGCCGAACATACCCGACAGAATACCCACAATCCCCCCCAGGCCCAGCAGGGCGAAGGCGTTGACGGAAAGTTCAGCTATGGGCAGGTAAATCTGCATGTCTGGGCAATCAATACAGTGTTTCAAGGCAGTGCTTGCGCTGCGTGCAGGACGCGTTGCAAGGGATCAGGGGCGGGGTGGCACCCCAAGAATTGCGTGCCTTGGGGGCATTGTCAAACCTTGTTGGGGCGGCGGCTTATCTGGCCTGCGCCGCGGCGGTTGGTGCTACGCCAGATCCGGGAACACGCCATCAGCCAGCACCCGGATTGGCCCAAGCCTCAGCGCTCTTTGACATAGGGTTCCCCCCCGGCGGCCGGTGGTCTGGCCTTGCCGATAAAGCCCGCAAGAATCACGACTGTAATGATATAGGGCAGCGCCTGCACGAATTGGGACGGGATGGCAAAGACCCCAAGGTCGATACTGGGAAACCGGTTGCCCACGGCCTCCAGAAACCCGAACAGCATCGTCGCCCCCAAGGCATACCAAGGCCGCCATTTCGCAAAGATCAGCGCGGCCAGCGCAATAAACCCGCGCCCCGCCGTCATCTCTTTGCCAAAGCCCGCAGCAAGCCCAAGCGCAAGGTAAGCCCCGGCCAATCCGCAAAGCACGCCGCAAATCGCCACCGCCGCAAAGCGGATGCCGATAACCGAAACCCCTGCCGTATCCACCGCAGCCGGGTTTTCACCCACGGCACGCAAGCGCAAGCCAAAGCGGGTCCGATACAGCAACCAGGCCGCAGCCGGTACGCAGGCAATCCCCAGATAAACCAGCGCCGAATGGCCAGAAATCAGCTCGGCATAGATCGGGCCAATGATGGGCAGGGGGGCAATGCTATCGGCAAAGGGCAGGGTGATCGCCTCAAACCGGCCATCGCCCGACAGCGACGGGGTGCGCCCGCCCAGCCCGAACCATTTTTGCCCCAACAGCACTGTCAGCCCCGAGGCCAGAAAGTTGATCGCGACGCCCGAAATCAACTGATTGCCCCGGAAGGTGATAGACGCAAGCCCATGAATACCCGACAGCAGCAACGAGGCAAATATGCCCGCCAGCACGCCCAGCCAAACCGAGCCGGTTACGGCAGCCACCGAGGCCGATAAAAATGCCGCTGCCAGCATCTTGCCTTCCAGCCCGATATCAAAAATACCTGCGCGTTCTGAGAACAGGCCAGCAAGACAGGCAAACAGCAGCGGCGTCGCCAGCCGCACCGTACTGTCCAGAATTTGGATCAGGGTCGCGAAATCCATCACATTTTCCCCTTTCGCAGCATCAGGAACAGGTTTTCAACCGGCTTGCGAACCATATTGTCCATCGCCCCTGTGAACAGGATCACCAGCGCCTGAATCACGATAATCAATTCACGCGGGATCGTTGTCCACAGTGCCAATTCCGCCCCGCCCTGGTACAAGAACCCAAACAGCAAAGCCGCCAGCAACACCCCAACCGGGTGGTTGCGCCCCATCAAGGCAACCGCGATGCCGATAAACCCGGCACCTTCAACCGAGTTCAGCAGCAGCCTGTTCGCCTCACCCATCACGGTATTGATCGCCATCATCCCCGATAACCCGCCCGAAATCAGCATGGCATACATTGTGATCCGCACCGGGTTTATCCCCGCATAAACGCTGGCCTTTTCCGATTTGCCAAAGGCGCGCAGCTGATAGCCAAGCCGCGTGCGCCACATAAGTACCCAAACGCCAACACAGGCCGCCAGCGCGATCAGCAGGCTGATATTCGCCGGGTTGCGGTTGTTGAACGGAATGCCGACCAGCCCCAGAATATCGCCGAGACGCGGCAGTTTGAACGCCGGGTCAAACCGCGCCGAGGCCGTATCCAGCGCGCCTACCGGCCGCAACACCGTGACCAGAATATAGATCATCAGCGCGGCCGCGATATAGTTGAACATGATCGTGGTAATCACCACATGGCTGCCGCGTTTGGCCTGCAAATAGGCCGGTATCACCGCCCAGGCCGCGCCAAACAGGGCCGCCATGGTCGCGGCCCCGATCAGCGCCAGCGACCAATGCGGCCACGGCACGAACAGGCAGGCTAAGGCCACGCCCAAACCGCCAAGGCTTGCTTGCCCTTCACCGCCAATGTTGAACAGCCCGGCCTGAAACGCGATCGACACCGCAAGCCCGGTAAAGATGAAATTGGTGGAATAATACAGCGTATAGCCCCAGCCATAGGTCGAGCCGAGCGCACCTGTTATCATCAGCTTCATCGCCGCAACCGGGTCTTCGCCAATCGCCAGAATGACAAGGCCCGAGATCACAAAGGCAATCAGCAAGCTGATCAATGGGACCAGAACCGCATCGGCCCATTTTGGCATTGTGGTCATCGCACCACCCCCGCCATCATCAGGCCCAATTCGCGCTCATCCGTGGTGGCCGGGTCGCGCTCGCCCATGATCTGGCCGTCAAACATCACCGCAATGCGGTCCGACAGGCTCATGATCTCATCCAGTTCAACCGATACCAGCAGCACCGCCTTGCCTGCATCGCGCAGGGCGACGATCTGCTTGTGAATAAATTCAATCGCACCAATATCGACGCCGCGCGTTGGCTGACCAACCAGCAAAAGGTCGGGGTTGCGGTCCATCTCGCGGGCAACGACAATTTTTTGCTGGTTGCCGCCGGAAAAGCTTTTGGCGGCCAGTGTCGGAATCGGCGGGCGCACGTCATAACGCTCCATCTTGGAAATGGTATCGGCGCGGATTGCGTCATTATCCATCAGCAAGGCCGATTTTTGGTATTCTGGCGCGTGGTGATAGCCAAAGGCGACGTTTTCCCAGGCGCTGAAATCCATGATCAGGCCCAGATGCTGCCGGTCTTCGGGCACATGGGCGATGCCGCGCGCGCGCCGGCTTTGCCCATCGGCAGCAGCGGTCAGGGCAATGTCCTGCCCGTTCAGCCGCACGGTGCCGGTGCCGCGCGCAATGCCGCCCAGCACCTCCAGCAATTGCGATTGGCCGTTGCCGACCACACCGGCAATTCCCAGAATTTCCCCGGCGCGGATGGTCAGCGACACACCTTTCAGACGCTCCACTCCGCTCTCATCGCGCACCCGCAGGTTTTCGACCTCCAACACCAGATTACCGGGCGTTGCGGGTTTTTTTTCAACCGACAGCAACACCTTGCGGCCCACCATCAACTCGGCCAGTTGCTCGGGGCTGGTGTCTTTGGTTTTCACCGTTGCTGTCATCTCGCCGCGCCGCATGACTGATACGGTGTCGGTGATCTCCATGATCTCACGCAGCTTGTGGGTGATCAGGATCACGGTCTTGCCCTGATCTTTCAACCCGTTGAGAATGCGGAACAACTGGTCAGCCTCGGCGGGGGTCAGCACCCCCGTCGGCTCATCCAGGATCAGAATATCGGCGTGGCGATACAGCGCCTTCAAAATCTCGACGCGCTGCTGATGCCCGACAGACAGGTCTTCGATCAGCGCATCCGGGTCCACATCCAGCTCATATTCGCGGGCAAGCTCGGTCAGCGATTGCCGCGCTTTGGCCATTGCCCCGCGCAGCATGGCACCGCCTTCGGCCCCAAGGATCACGTTTTCCAGAACGGTAAAGTTCTGCACCAGCTTGAAATGCTGAAACACCATCCCGATTCCGGCCTGAATGGCACTTTGGCTGTCTGGAATCTGGGTCAGTTTTCCACTGATGTAAATCTCGCCTGCATCTGCTTTGTAAAACCCATAAAGGATTGACATCAAAGTAGATTTGCCAGCGCCATTTTCCCCGATAATCCCGTGGATAGAGCCTTTGGCGACCTGGATTGAAATGTTCTTGTTGGCCTGCACCGGGCCAAACGCTTTGGATATTCCGCGCAGCTCAATAGCCAGCGGAGCGGAGGAGAGGACGGCAGTTGCCTGCCGCCCCGAGATTTGCTGTGCCGCCATTCTTAGAATGTAACGGCAGGACAGGTGTTGTCCGAGTGATAGTCGTGGATTTGCAATTCACCCGATGCGATCTTGGCAGCGGCGGCGTCAACCTTGGCCTTCATCTCATCGGTGATCAGGTCTTTGTTGTTCTCATCCACGGCATAACCGACGCCTTCCAGCGTAAGGTTCATGTTCACCATACCCGGTTCCAGCGCTTCGCCCGCCTTGAACGACTCATACACCGCGTTATCCACACGCTTGAGCATCGAGGTCAGAACCTTGCCGGGGTGCAGATAGTTCTGGTTGCTGTCAACGCCGATCGACAAAATGCCGCCATCCGCTGCCGCCTGCAACACGCCAAGGCCGGTGCCGCCAGCCGCAGCAAAGATCACGTCTGCGCCCTGGCTGATCTGTGATTTCGCCAATTCGCCGCCCTTTACCGGGTCATTCCAGGCCGCGCCGGTGCTGCCGGTCATGTTGGTCAAAACGGTTGCATCTGGCGATACCGCCTTCACGCCCTGCGCATAGCCGCAGCCAAACTGACGGATCAGCGGGATGTCCATGCCGCCGATAAAGCCCACAGTGCCCGATTTGCTGGACATCGCAGCCAGCATCCCGACAAGATAGGACCCTTCATGTTCGGCAAACACGATCGAGCGGACGTTGGGCTGATCAACAACGCCGTCAATCAACACAAACTTTGTATCAGGAAAATCCGGGGCGACGATGTTCAGCGTCTCGATATTAGAGAAGGACATCACGATAATCGGATTCGCGCCACTTTCCGCAAGGCGACGGACTGCCTGTTCGCGCTGTGCTTCGGACTGGATTTCCAGCTCTTTATACGAGCCACCGGTTTCTTTGGCCCAACGCTGCGCACCTTCATAGGCGGATTCGTTGAAGGATTTGTCGAACTTGCCGCCAAGGTCAAAGATCAGCGCAGGGTCGGCCGCGGCCATGCCAGCGGTCAGCGCGATCATCGCCGTCGCAGCGAAGAAGTGTTTCATGAGGCTCATTATGCAGTCTCCCGATTTGTTTTTGCCACCGCAAGAATCCCCCGTCGGGGGGGGGGCGTGGGGCGTGTGCAATTTAGGGCGGGTTTGGCGGTAAGGGTCAATAGATATTTGACAAACTTTGCCGGAGTTTCGGCCATTTGGTCAAGATCACGGCGCGGCTTTGGCGGTTAGCCGGTCTTGACAAGCGCTTTGGTCATTACGATGGCATCCCGGCGCGGGCCCTGTCGTGGGTCCTGTGGCGGCGCAAAATACCCGCGCCGACGCCCAGCCTCGGTATACCCCAAGGAAAGATAGAGGTGAATGGCCGCGCTGTTGTCTTCGGCAACCTCCAGAAATGCAGTTTCGGCGTGTTTTTCAAGCGCGTTATTTTCGAAACGCGCCATCAATCCGCGCGCTACACCCTGGCGGCGGGCTTCGGGGGCTACGGCAAGCGTCAAAACCTCGGCCTCTCCGGCAATCGCCCGGCCCATCACAAAACCGAGCGGATCGCCCAGGACATACACACCCGGCCCGCCCATAAGCGCTGCAAATTCAGCCGCTGACCAAGGCCGGGGCGTGGTGAACACGCGGGCATGCAGGGCGGCGAGCGCCGCAGGGGTCACGGCCCGTCCTCGTCCAAGATGACCGGGGGCGGATCGCTGGGCGGGGCCGCATCTGGTGCGCGCAAATAAAAGGGGGCGGGCAGGGGCGCGCCTGTGTGGGCGCGTTTTGCGCCGATATGTGCCAGGGCGCGCAGCCGCGCCATCGCATCCGGGCGCAGGATGCAACGGGTTTGATCCGCCGCTGTTTCGGGCCAATCACCGAGCAAGGCGCAGTCGGTTCCGGGCCAGAAATCCGGATCATCCGGGCGGGCCTCAGACACGGCAGATAGCGCGATGTCGGCATTAAAATCTTGCACATACAAGGCATTGCGCGCCGCAGGTGTTGCCGCGCGCATCTGCCCCAAGCCAACAGCACTGCCGCAAAATGCCAAGGCTTCCAGCCCGGTCACACCAACCGCCGGCACGCCAAGCCCAAGCGCCAATCCGCGCGCCGCCGCGACTGAAATTCGAATGCCGGTAAAATTCCCCGGCCCGACGCCCACAGCAAGCGCGCCCAGATCCCGCCAATGATAGCCCGCGCCGGCAAGCATGGCCTCGATCATCGGCATCAGCCGTTCGGCCTGACCTTTGGCCATTTCCTCACGCGTTTCGGCGATGATGTCACCTTGCAACAGCAAAGCGGCCGCGCAATGCGCGGCCGACGTGTCAAAGGCCAGCAGGGGTTTGTCAGACGGCAACAGGCCGAACCTCCAGCACCTCGGGGATGTAGTGCCGCAGCAGGTTCTCAATCCCCATTTTCAGCGTCAGCGTAGACGAGGGGCAACCGGCACAAGCGCCTTGCATATGCAGGTAAACCACGCCGCGATCAAAGCCGTGAAAGGTAATGTCGCCGCCATCCTGCGCGACTGCAGGGCGCACGCGCGTATCCAGCAACTCTTTGATTTGTGCAACAATATCACCATGTTCGCCGGTATGTTCAGCATGGCCCGAAGCGGCCTGTTCGCCCTCGATCACGGCAGCGCCCGATTGGTAATGTTCCATGATCGCGCCCAGGATTGCGGGCTTTATATGGTCCCATTCTGCGCCGTCAGATTTGGTGACGGTCACAAAATCATTGCCAAAGAACACCCCCGCCACATCACCCACCGCAAAGATGCGCTTGGCCAGCGGCGATTTGGCTGCCGCCTCGATATTCGGGAAATCAGCGGTTCCCATGTCCAATACCGCCTGGCCCGGCAAGAATTTCAGCGTGGCGGGGTTCGGCGTGGATTCGGTCTGAATAAACATTTTCTATCTCCGACGGTTCTAGTCAGATATGCGCTGCAAGTCCCGACAAGTCAAGGTTTGCAAACGGGTCCGGCCCGCGCCCCGATGCCGCGCCCGCGGGTGCGACAAGAAGGCTCGGCAAGTTTCAGGGTTGCTTGGCGATCATCGCCCCCAAATTGGCGGCAACCTGCTTGGCATCCGCACTCTCGGCCCCTTGTGCTTTGGTCAGCACCGCCAGCGCCTCGCGAAACAGGCCCTCAGCCTCGGGTTTGCGATCACCGCTGGCCAAAAGCTGCGCCAGGTTGTTCAAGGCGCGGGCATAATCGGCGCTGTCTTTGCCCAGTGCGCCTTGGGTCAGCTCTATCAACTCGCGGTACAGCCGCTCGGCCTCGGGGTCTTTGCCAATGCTGCGCAGCGCGCCTGCAATCCGGTCAAGGCGCGCCCGAAATTCCGGATGTTCGGGGGTCAGCGATACGCGGCTTACCTCAACCGCCTCCAGATACAGCGGCAGCGCCTCTTCAGTCTTGCCAAGACCACGGCGCAGATCCGCCAAGGCTGCGATGCGCAGGGCAAGCTCGGGGTTGGTCGGGCCCTGGGCCTGACGGGTGGCCTTTATTGCCGACTCGTACAGCCCTTCGGCCTCGGCGGCGCGCCCTGTCGCCACCAGCAATTCAGCCAGATTGGCAAGCCGCGTCGCGGTTTCCGGGTAGACCCCGTCTGGTGCGTCGCGGTCAATCGCGATCGCCTGACGGTAAAAAGGTTCGGCCGCCTCGGCATATCCGGCAGAGCGCAGCACTGCCGCCAGATTGTTCAACCGCTGCGCCTGTGCTTCATCCTTGCCGCCCGTGGCCTTTTCGCCAACAGCCAGGGCCTCGCGCAGCAGTTTTTCAGCATCGGCAGGTTTTTGCGCGATCAACAAGACCTGTGCAACCTGCGCCAGCGCCTCGGCGCGTTCGGCGCTGATCTCGCCAAACTCGGTCAGCGCGGTTTGCAAAACCGGGTTTGACAGCGCCAAGGCCGCCTCGGTATTGCCAAGCTGCAGCGCTGTCGCTTGCGCCGCCTTTACATAGGCGTAGCGGGCGTCAAGGTCTGCGGCCCGGCGAAAAAAGCCTGACGCGTTGGCAATATCCCCCTGCGCCATCGCTATGCGCCCCAGCGCGAAGGCTGCCATCGCGGCCCGGCGAATATCGGCCTCGGCTTGCGCCCGGATGGCGCTGAAGGCGGGGGCTGACTCTGGCAATATTGCCAGCGGCCAGGGCGGCGGCGGCATCCTCAGCCCCTTCGGGGGGCGGCAGCGCAAACGCGCCCATGACTTCGGTCAGCAAGCTGCGATCTTCGGTTGCCTGTTTTGCGCCCGCCGCAGGGGTCGCCAAAACACGAGACACAAAGTCAAATTCACGTATCAAGGCCGCCTGCATTTGCGGGGTTTCGGCCTTGGCCATCGCGGATTTTACCCGTTCCAGCCGGGCGCGCAGCTGCTCTGTGATCTGCGCCTCGGTAATCGGGGCAAGGGGGGGCGTCTGGGCAGCGGCCTGGGGGACCAGGGCAGGCAGCGGGTTTTCCTTGATCTGGGGCCAGCCTGATACCGCAGCAAGCGCAATGCCCGAAACCAGCAGGACAGAAACAAGGTGTTTGGGTGCCATGTGGGCCGTCCTTGAAAACAATAGCTGAAAATCATCTGACTTAGCCTAGTGTATGAAGACGTAGGGGGGCAAGACAAGAATGGGCCAAGGTGCCACACCCGCCGGATGGGTGCAGCGCCCGACGCAGGGGCGCAAGGGCCCGCTGCGCAAGGCGCAATGCGACCTGCTTCAGGCCCAGATGCGCAGGGTATAAATGGCAAGAATACCGGCAAGCATGGTCAGCGGCAGGCTGCGACTGATAATTGCAACGCCCAGGGCAACGGCCCCCGCCGCCCATTCATTCGGCCCCCCTTGCATCAGTTGCAGGGTGACAAGGGCGGTGATCAGCGTGCCGGGCAGCGCCTTCAGCCCGCGTGCCCATGGCCCGGTTTGGGGCAGGGCGGCGCCAAGATAGTAACCGCCCAGGCGGATTATCAGGTTGGCGGCGGCAAGCGCTGCGATAACGGCGGTGAAAGGCAGCGGCTCAGGCATGTTTGCCCCCGATTGCAGCGACCATCGCCCCCAGAATACCGCCGACAACCAGCGCCCAGGACGGCTCTAACGGTGTCAGCGTGTTAAGGCCGGCAACGGTTGCGGCACTGATGCCCCACGGCAACAAGTCGCGCCTGCCCGCCCACATCCCGCGCAAGATGGCGATGAACGCGGCAGTAAAGGCAAAGTCTATCCCCAGCGCACGCGGCTCGGGCAAAGCGGCCGCAAAGCTGACCCCGGCAAGGGTAGAGATCAGCCAGAACACCCACATCCCCAGGCCTGCGCCCACCAGATACCAATAGCTCGCCTGCCCGCCCTTGGCGCGGGTGGCGTGAAGCAGCGCCCAGCTTTCATCGGTGGTCAGATGTACCCCAAGGATCTTTTGCCACAGCGGGCGGTGCGCCAGCACATCCCGCAGCGAGGCGGTCATCAGCAAAATACGCAGGTTCAGCGCGATACCGGCAATCAGCGCGGTTATCGCCCCTGCGCCGGCGGCAAGCCGTTCGACCGCGATGAATTGCGCCGACCCCGAGAAGACCAACCCGCCCATCAGCCCGGTTTGCAAGCTGCTCATCCCGGCCTGGGCAGCCAGCAGGCCAAAAGCAAGCCCGTAAAGGGCTGCGCCAAACGCAAGGGGCAGAATATCGCGAAGGCCCTTGGTAAGGTCGGGCATTGTGCTGGGCTTTCTGATCACACTGGGCTTCCTTGGCGAATGATGTTTGCTATTATGAACCGGCGGTGCATTGGTCAAGTCGAACCCATGGCGGGCATGGTGCCCAGCGCAAGGTGGCAATGGCCCCGGATGATCTTGTTGCCGTGGTCTTTCACACCTCGCCCCTAACACTGGCCCCTAACTCTGGCCCTTAACTCTGGCCCTTGGCGCGGGCATGGGGTAAATGAGCCCCGGACCAATCCGAAAAGGGCGCCCCTATGGCCAGACATCTTATCACCTCCGCGATTCCCTACATCAACGGGATCAAACATCTGGGCAATCTGGTGGGCAGCCAATTGCCCGCCGATCTTTACGCCCGCTATTTGCGCGCGCGGGGGCATGAGGTGCTGTTTCTGTGTGCTACCGATGAACACGGCACACCCGCCGAACTTGCCGCTGCCAAGACGGGCAAGCCGGTGGCCGATTATTGCGCCGAGATGTATGCCGTACAGGCCGGAATTGCGCAGGGGTTCCATCTGTCATTTGACCATTTCGGCCGCTCCTCCAGCCCGCAAAACCGGGTGTTGACGCAACATTTTGCCAAGCGCCTGGCCGAGCAGGATCTGATCCGCGAAGTGACCGAAAAGCAGATGTATTCCGTTGCCGATGGCCGTTTCTTGCCCGACCGTTATATTGAAGGCACTTGCCCGAACTGCGGCTTTGAATCGGCGCGCGGCGACCAATGCGACAATTGCACCAAGCAGCTAGACCCTGTCGATCTGATCAACCCGCGCTCGACTGTTTCGGGGTCAACCGAATTGGAACTGCGCGAAACCAAGCACCTGTATCTGCGCCAATCGGAAATGAAAGGCGCGTTGTCAGAGTGGATCGAAAGCAAGCATGACTGGCCGATCCTGACGACCTCGATTGCGAAAAAATGGTTGAATGACGGCGATGGGCTGCAAGACCGGGGCATCACCCGCGATTTGACCTGGGGCGTGCCGGCGCAGTTTGACGGCGCCCCCTGGACGGGGATGGAGGGCAAGGTTTTCTATGTCTGGTTCGATGCCCCGATCGAATATATCGCCTGCGGGCAGGAATGGGCGGCGGCCACGGGCGGCGACTGGGAACGCTGGTGGCGCACCGACAAGGGCGCGGATGATGTGACCTATACCCAATTCATGGGCAAGGATAACGTGCCGTTTCATACGCTTAGCTTTCCCGCCACGATATTGGGTTCGGCCGAGCCGTGGAAGCTGGTCGATTATATCAAGTCGTTCAACTATCTGAATTATGATGGCGGCCAGTTTTCCACCTCACGCGGGCGTGGGGTGTTCATGGATCAGGCGCTGTCGCTTTTGCCCGCCGATTACTGGCGCTGGTGGCTGCTGAGTTCACGCCCCGGAATCCTCGGATGCCGAATTCACATGGGAGAATTTTCAGCAGTCGGTGAACAAGGATCTGGCCGATGTGCTGGGAAATCTGGTGAGCCGGGTCACCAAATTCTGCCGTTCGAAATTCAGCGAGGCGGTGCCGGAAGGTGGCACTTGGGGCGCGGCTGAGGAGACGCTGATCACAGAGCTGCAAACCCGTCTGCGCGCCTATGAAAGCTATATGGAAGCGATGGAGGTTCGCAAAGCCGCGATTGAACTGCGCAGCCTTTGGGTGGCGGGCAATGAATACCTGCAAGCGAGCGCGCCCTGGAGCGTGGTGAAAACCGACCCGGCACAGGCCGCCGCCCAGATCCGCCTCGCGCTTAACCTGATCCGGATTTACGCGGTGATTTCGCAGCCTTTCATCCCTGCTGCCGCCGCGTCGATGATGGCTGACATGAGGTCAGAGGATTGGTCTTGGCCAACCGATATGCGCAATGCGCTGGGCGCATTGCCCGTCGGCCATGCGTTTGACGTGCCAGAGGTCTTGTTCCGCAAGATCACCGATGATGAGCGGGCCGAGTGGCAGCAACGCTTTGCCGGGGTGCGGGATTAGGGTTGAACCGGCTGTTTGCGAAAGGCAAACTCTGCTGGTGACCGTTTGCGAAAAGCAAACTCTAGTGGCGGCTGTGGCAAGGTTGGGCCGCGTAAAGCGGCCCGTCACAGGCCGGTAGAAAGCCGTTCCGCCAACCGATCTGCCAGCCGTTCCAGCGCCGCCGCGTCCAGACTGTCGGTCACAACGCCCTCCACCCCATGCTCTAGCCGGGCGCGGTGGCGGGCATAGCGCGGGTCGTAGTGCTGGGCCATCAGGCTGGCCGCCAGCGCCTCGAACGCGCACTCTCTGGCCATGGCTTGCCATGCAGCTACCTGCTCGGTTGAATGGGTGCCGCGCAGCCGGTCTATTACCGCGGCAAGCCGGGCGCTGTCGTTGACCAGGTCGGCATAGGCCGTGACCAGATAGCGCGCGCGGGCAGCCACCGGCGCGACCACCTCCAGCCGTGGGGCTGCGGTCATTGCCTTCCACAGCCCCGGCGGCAGGCGGCAATTGCCCACCTTTGAACTTTCGGCCTCGACCACCACGACACGGGCCGGGTCCAGGCGGCTGATCGCTTGCGCCAAAGCAGAGTCGAACGCCTTTTGGCTTGGCTGCCCCCCCGGCATCGCGCCAAACAGGCTGCCGCGATGATGCGCCAAGCCCTCAAGATCCAGCACCTGCACATCGCGCGCCGCCAGCCGGTGCAAAAGCGCGGTTTTCGCCGTTCCGGTGTTGCCCCCCAGCAGAACCACGGGGCAGGGGAAAGGCGCATCATAAAGCGCCGCAACGACCAGAGAGCGATAGGCCTTATAGCCGCCTGCCACCAGATCAACCCGCCAGCCAACCTGGCTCAGGATTGACGCGAACGAGCCTGAGCGCTGGCCCCCACGCCAGCAATAGATCAAAGCCTGCCACCCGCCCGGCTTATCGGCCAATGGCCCCTGCAAGTGCCGCGCTGCATTGGCCGCCACAAGCGCCGCGCCCGTTTTTCGGGCACGAAACGGGCTGTCTTGCTTGTAAATCGTACCCACCTTGGCCCGTTCTGCATCCCCCAGAACGGGCAGGTTTATCGCACCGGGAATATGATCTTCGGCAAATTCGGCAGGGCTGCGAACATCAATTATGTCGTCAACGCCAAGCGTGGCCAGTTGGGAAAGGGAGGTAAGGGTCAATGCCATGCCAAAGCCATAGCGCAATGCAGCGCAGGCGAAAAGCCACGTTCTGCACCGCTGCGTCGGATTGCCCGCACCCATGCCGCTGGCGTGGGCAAGGCCCGGATTTCATACCGGCCCGAATTGCGATCCGGCATCGGCCAGACGCCCCGTTGAAATCGGCTAAAACCCGGCTTCACACCGCGCCAGCAACGCCGCCAGCATGGCTTCACAGCGTTCCAGTTGCGCGATTTCCACAAACTCATCCGGGGTATGACCCTGCGCCATCGCACCCGGCCCACAAATCACGGTGGGCAGCCCAAGCCGCTGTGCATACATGCCGCCTTCAGTGCCGTAAGCCACTTTCAGATGGGTGTTGCCGCCGGTAAGCCCTTTGACAAAGCTGACCACATCGGCATCGGGGGCAGTGCCAAGGCCGGGATATGCCCACAGCCGTTCAATCTCTATCGCAGCCTCGGGGAATGTGCCGCGCAGCGGGGCCACGATTGCCTCGGCGGCCGCCTCCAGCTTTGCGATAAGCAGCGCGGGGTCATCATTCGCAAGTGTGCGGATTTCCATATCAATCACGCAAGATTGGGCGACGATATTCACCTGCACCCCGCCGTTGATCTTGCCCAGATGCAGCGTTGAATAGGGCACGTCATAATCGGCATCAAACGGGCCGCCCGCCGCCACCTGTTCTTGCAAGCTGCGCACCGCCGCGCCGAAATCCATTGCCAGATGGATCGCATTCAGCGCATGCGGCGCGTTTGACGAATGCCCGCCTTGGCCGGTGCAACTGACCCGCAGGGCCACCTTGCCCTTATGGCCAATAGCTGCCTCCATATTGGTCGGCTCGCCCACAATGCACAGGCGCGGCGGCACGGGCCATTCGGCCATCGCCTCAATCATCGAACCGACACCGCGACAGCCGATTTCCTCATCATGGCTTAGCGCAAGGATCAGCGGCACTTTCAGATCACGCTTGGCGGCTTGCAACATGAGGGCAATGGCGCAGGCGTCAAAGCCCTTCATATCGGTGGTGCCGCGCCCGTAAAACCGGCTGCCCTCTTGCGTCAGCTTGAACGCAGGCCGCGTCCAGTCCTGCCCTTCAACCGGGACGACATCGACATGGCCGGATAAAATTACCCCTGGCACATCGCGCGGGCCAACCTGCGCGTAAAGATTGGCCTTCTCGCCGGTGTCATCAAAAATCAGCGTGCTGGCTATGCCGGCTTCGGCCAGCAGCCCTTCAACATAGCGCATCAGTGGCACGTTGGTCATATGGCTGACCGTTTCAAAACCGATCAGACGCTCTAAGATGCTACGCATATCCATGGGCAAACTCCGCTTTCTTTGGCCCGGTTATAGCGCAGCGCGGGGGGCATTGGCACCCCCCACATTCATTCTTGCCCGCGCAAAACCTGCGCAGGCCGCGCCGCCAAGGGCCGCCAGACAAAGGCCAACCCCGCCAGCAACGTGGCCAGCACCCCGCCGATCACAATGGCGAGCGCCGAGACGGGTTCAAACACAAAGGCGGTATCCATCACAAAATGCATCACGGCCCAGGCGGCAAGGCCACCCGCAGCAATCGCCACCACGCCCGCCGCAGCCCCGGTCAGGCCCGCGCGCAAGGCAAAACTGCCCATGATCTGCGCGCGGCTTGCGCCCAGGGTTTTCAAAATCGCCGCCTCATAGATGCGCGAGCGTTCACCGGCCGCCGCTGCCCCGATCAGCACCACAAAGCCGGTCAGCAAGGTTGCCCCTGCCGCCCAGGCAGTTGCCGTGGCGATGGCGGTCAGGGCATCAGACACCCGGTTGATCGCATCACGCACGCGCACGGCGGTGATGTTGGGGTAGGCCCCCGCGACATCGCGCAAAAGCCGCGCCTCGGATGCTTCATCGGCGTAGACCGTGGCAATATGGGTATGGGGCGCGCCTGCCACCGCCGCCGGGTTCAGCATCATCACAAAGCCCATGCCGCCGGTCGAAAAATCGACTGCGCGAAAGCTGGTGATCGTCGCCTCGATATCGCGGCCAAGGATGTTGATTGTGACCTTATCACCCAGCTTCAGCCCGATTTCATCGGCCTCGGCCTGCGCAAAGGAAAGCTGGGGCGGGCCGGTGTAATCGGCCGGCCAGAAGGTGCCGCCGGTCAATTCACTGCCTTGGGGCAGGGTGGCGGCATAGGTCACGCCGCGATCGCCGCGCACCACCCAATGTTCGCCCGCCACCTGCCGTGCATCAACCCCGTTGATCTGGGTGACCACGCCGCGCAGCATTGGCGCGCTTTCGACGCGGGTCACACCGGGGTCTTTGGTGGTGCGGGCCAAAAAGCCATCAATCTGATCATTCTGGATATCGACAAAGAAATATGAGGGCGCGATAGCGGGCAAATCGCGGTCAATCGCGGCGCGCAGGTTGGCGTCAATCTGCCCCACGGCGGCCAGCACCGTCAGCCCAAGGCCAAGCGAGAGGATGACCGAAGCCGCCTCATCCCTTGGGCCGCCAATCGCGGCCAGCGCGGCACGCAGGCCGACGCGGCCACGGGCAAGGCCGGAACGCGCAAGCGCGCGGGCGCCAAAACGCAGCCCGATTGCGGTGAGCCAAAGGATACCGAGCGCGGCGACGATGCCCGCCGCCGACCACAGCGCCAGAAACGCAAGGCCCGAAAGCCATGCAGCGCCGCCGATCAGCAGGGCGACCAGCACGATCAGCGCCAGCCAATGCACCCAGTTCGGCCATGCCACTTTGCCAGCACCGCCACGATAAAGCACCGCAGCCCGCACATTTTGCACCCGTGCCAGCGGCCAAAGCGTGAACAACAGCGCGGTGATCACGCCGTAAAACGCGGCCTCCAGCAATGGTGCGGGGTAAAGCCCAAAGGCGACGGGGAAGGGCAGCGAGGCCTTGATAAGGGGCGACAGCGCGAGCGGGGCCCCTGCGCCCAGGATCAGGCCAAGGGTGACGCCCAGAACGGTCAAGGCACCGATTTGCAGAAGATAGGTTTAAAAGATCATCCGCCCGCTTGCCCCAAGGGTTTTAAGCGTGGCGATGGTGGCAATCTTGCCCTCAAGATAGGCGCGAACTGCGGCAGAAACCCCCACACCGCCGACGGCAAGGCCAGCCAACCCGACCAGCACCAGAAACGAGCCGATGCGTTCGACAAACCGTGCCACGCCGGGGGTTGCACGGCGGCTGTCGGACCAGCGCAGGCCCTTGTCACGAAAGGCAGCTTCGGCGCTTGTCTTGGCGGTCGCAAGGTCGGTATCGGGGGGCAACAACAGGCGATATTGCGATTTCAAACAAGCTGCCGGGACCGATAAGGCCGGAACTGCCAAGGCTTTCGGTCAGGACAATCGTGCGCGGGCCAAGCCCGAAACCGCCGGTGGCGCTGTCGGGCTCCTTGACCAAAACGGCTGTCAGCCGAAATGTCTGGGTGCCCATCTTGAAACTGTCGCCAAGGGCAAGGCCCAAGCGGTCTACCAACACCCGGTCCATTACCGCGCCGGGCAGGTCGTTTTGGGGGGCCAAGGCTGCGGCCAGCGGGATTTCGGGGTCAAGCTCCACCGCGCCGACCAAAGGATAGGCACTGTCGACCGCCTTTACCTGCGTCAGCGCGCGGTCATCGCCGACCACGGCCATGGAGCGAAAATCAATCACCTCGGACGTGGCAACCGCCATGGCGTCCATGAAGGCGCGCTCATCTGCTGTGGCTTTGCGATAGGTGAATTCCATCTGTGCGTCACCGCCCAGCAGCGCTGCACCTTGTTCGGCCAGCCCGCCCTCTATCGCCGCCCGCACCATGCCGACGGCGGCAATGGCAGCGACGCCAAGCGCAAGACAGGCAAGGAATATGCGAAACCCGCGCAAGCCGCCGCGCAATTCGCGCCGGGCCAGTTTGGCGGCAAGTTTAAGGCTCATGCTGCACCTGCTTTGGCGGAAACCTTTGGCGTGCCGATCTCTTGTGCGCCAATCTCTTGCGCCTCGGTATCAATCATGCCGTCCTTCAGCCGGATGATGCGCGAACAGCGCGCCGCCAGCTCGGGGGCGTGGGTGACCATGATCAGGGTCGCATCATGTTTGTCGCGCAGACCAAACAGCAGGTCCATGATTGCCTCGCCGTTCTTGCCATCCAGATTGCCGGTGGGTTCATCTGCCAGCAAGATCGCAGGGCGGGGGGCCGCGGCGCGGGCAAGGGCCACGCGCTGCTGCTCGCCGCCCGAAAGCTGGCTGGGGTAATGAGCCATCCGCGTACCAAGGCCAACGGTTTCCAATTCCGCCTGCGCGCGGGCAAAGGCATCCTGCACACCGCCCAGTTCCAGCGGCAAGGCCACGTTTTCCAAGGCGGTCATTGTGGGAATAAGGTGGAAAGATTGGAACACCACCCCCATATGATCCCTGCGAAACCGCGCAAGCTGGTCTTCATCCATGCCCGTCAGGTCATGGCCAAGGGCCTGCACGCTGCCCGATGTGGCCCGTTCCAGCCCGCCCATGATCATGAGGAGTGACGATTTGCCCGACCCCGATGGCCCAACCAGCCCCAAAGTCTCACCGCGCTGGACCTTGAGCGTAATGCCGCGCAAAATGGTTACGGGGCCTGCATTGCCCGCAAGCGTAAGCGCTGCGTCGTTCAGCGCCAGAATAGGTGTCGTCATGAAATCTGCCCTTCGGTCTTGCCTTACCCATGGATATGGGGCTGCGCGGGGAATCCGCAACATTGTTTATACGGTTGTTTTTGGGATTTCCGTCGGAACCATCGGTCCGGGGGCCGCAATGGCCGCCGATTTGCCCCGCGTTCTGGCGCTGGGTGACAGTTTGACGGCGGGCTACGGCCTGCCGCGTGAAGATGGGTTTGTGCCGCAACTGACCGCCTGGCTTGCCACGCAGGGCAGGCAGGCCGAGGTGGTGAATGCAGGGGTTTCGGGCGATACCACGGCGGGCGGCGCGGCGCGGCTGGAATGGTCGCTGGCATCGGGCGCGGATGCGCTGATCGTCAATCTTGGCGGCAACGACATGCTGCGGGGGCTGGCGCCGGCGCAGGCGCGCGCCAATCTGACGCTGATCATGGACGCGGCGCAGGCCAAGGGCTTGCCCGTGTTGCTGGTCGGCATGCAGGCCCCCGGCAATTTCGGGGCAGATTACAAGACCGAGTTTGATGCGATTTACCCCGATCTTGCGGCCCAATACGGGGCGCTGCTGCTGCCCGTTTATTTCGCACCGATTGCAACGGCGGAAGGTGCGCTTGACCCGGCATTCATGCAGCCCGACGGCATCCACCCCAACCGCGAAGGGGTGGCACGGATTGTTGAGGCGATGGGGCCGAAAGTGCTGACGCTGCTGGCGCAGATCAAGCCCTGATCTGCTTGCGCTGGCACGGGCGTTGCGCAACAAAGGTGCGAAAGCCAAGAGGAGCCGCCGCATGAATTTGATCGCAGACCTGACAGAGGCCCTGGGGGCCGCGCATGTGCTGACGGGGGCAGACCGCGCCGGTCATACCGGCGACTGGACCGGCGACTATACCGCCGACCCTGTGGCTGTGGTGCGCCCGGCCAATACGGATGAGGTTGCGGCTTGTCTTCGGCTTGCCGCCAGACATGGCGTGCCCGTGGTGCCTGTTTCGGGGCGCACCGGGCTTGTCGGTGGGGCGATGACGCGCGGCGGGTTGATGATTTCGGTTGAACGGATGAACCGTATTCGCGAAATTCGCCCCGAGGCGCGGATTGCAGTGGTGGAGGCGGGCGTGATCCTGGATCGCTTGCATGCCGCGGCCGAGGCCGAAGGGCTGTACTTTCCGCTGTGGTTTGGCGCGCGCGGGTCGGCGATGATCGGCGGGGTTCTATCGACGAACGCTGGTGGGTCCAATGTTTTGCGCTATGGCTCTACCCGTGCGCTCTGTCTGGGGCTGGAGGTGGTCTTGGCCGATGGGCGGGTGTTGAACCTGATGTCGGAACTGCACAAGGACAATTCGGGCTATGACCTGCGCAATCTGTTCATCGGGGCCGAAGGCACGCTGGGCATCATCACGGCGGCGGTGATGAAACTGGTGCCGCGCCCCAAGGCCTATGCAACCGCCACGCTGGCGGCGCGGTCTTTGCCTGATGCGCTGGTGTTGCTGAACACCTTGCGCGAGGCAACAGGCGGCGCGGTAGAGGCGTTTGAATATATGCCCGAAAGCTATATGCGAAGGCTGGCAGAGGCGCGGCCCGATATTCGCCAGCCGTTTGCGCCCCGCCAAGCCGTGAACATTCTGGTTGAACTGGGCGCCACTGCCCCGCGTGATGCCACCCCCAATGACGCGGGCGAGGTGCCGGTGACCCTGCTTTTGCAAGAGGTGCTGGCCGGAATGATGGAGACAGGCATGGTGCTGGACGCCGAGATCGCCCAGAATGAGGCGCAGCGCCGCGCAATGTGGGAGCGCCGGGAACTGGCGGCTGAGGTAACCTTTGCCCGCAAGCCCGCGATTGATACCGATATCGCGGTGCCGCTGGATAAGGTGGATGTGTTCTTGCAACGCATGGCGGCGCGTTTGCCTGCCTTGGATGCCGGGGCCGAAGATATGTGCGTCGCCCATCTGGGCGATGGCAATGTGCATTACTCTGTATTCCCCAGCAGCGATGACCCGGCGCTTCATGACCGCGTGGTTGAGGCGGTCGAGGACGAAGTGCAGGCCCTGCGCGGCAGCTTTTCGGCGGAACACGGGGTCGGGTTGTCCAAACGCCCCTCTATGGCGCGGCGCAAAGACCCGGTGGCGCTGGCGGTGATGCGCAGCGTCAAGGCCGCGCTGGACCCTGACAACCGCATGAACCCCGGCAAGGTTATCCCTGATCTGGCCTGAACAGCGCCAAGGTGGGGGCCAGCGCCTGCCATTCGCGCGACCGCGGATTCAGCCGGGCAATTGCGGGCAACCAGCGCAACCATGCCGCTGTGGTTTGCGCCTGCGCCCAGATGCCCGGCGCATCGGCGCGGTAGGCAGCAATGGCGGCGGCTTGCAAAGCTGCGGCGCTGCCAGTGGCGGCCTTGTCGCCATCGACCACAAGGCTGTGCACAAAGATCAGCAGGTCAATCGCCAAGCCGCGCGGGTCGGATTTGATCGGGGAGAACCGTTCCAGATCAATGAAATGCACGGCCTGCCCATTCCAGCAGAAATCACGGATTGCAGGGCGGCCATGGCGAAAGCTTGCCAGATGCAGCCGCGCAAGCGCGGTGCCCGCGGCGGCAAACACCGGGGGCAGATCACCCTGCGCCTGCCACATCAGGCTGCGCAGGGTTGGCCCCAGATCGGGGGTGACAAACCAATCCGGCCCGGCCGCCAGTATCGGCGCTGCGGGCAGGCCAAGGCTGCCCAGCAGGTGCAGGCCCGCATATTCGCGCGCAAAGGCTTTGGCACCGCTGCCCTTTTGCAACCGCATCCGGCCTGTCAGACGTTCGGCCCGCTTCAGCCAAACCCTGCGGCCATCCGGCAACTCCAGGGGCATGATGCGCTGGTATGGCCCGGCCAAGGCCGCTTCAATCGCGGCCTTCAGCGGGGCGTCAATGCCAGTCAAAGAAGCCCTTTGGCGCACGGCCCAGCAAGCGTTGTGCCAGCGTGCGGCCCATATCCGGGCCATCGGCAATCGGGCCGCGAATATCATCGGCCAGCGATTCCGTTCCATCGGGGCGCAGCACCTCGCCGCGCAGCCACAGCTCTCCGCCATTCAGCAGGGCAAGTGATGCAATCGGGGTTTCGCAAGAGCCGTCAAGTTCGGCCAGAAATGCGCGCTCGGCGGTGACGCGCTGCCCGGTGGGGGTGCAATGAATTGCCGCCAGCAAGGCAATCACAATCGCATCACCGTCGCGCCGTTCCACGCCAATCGCGCCCTGGGCCACGGCGGGCAGCATTTCCTCGGGCTCGATCGCGGATTTTGCCACATGCGCCATGCCAAGACGGTTGAGCCCGGCCATCGCCAGAAAGGTCGCTACCGCAACGCCGTCTTCCAGCTTTTTCATTCGGGTTTGCACGTTGCCGCGAAACTCGACCAGTTTCAGATCAGGCCGCCGCAGGGCAAGCTGCGAACGCCGCCGCAGGCTGCTTGACCCGACAACCGAACCCGCAGGCAAGTCCGAGATTGAGTTGAATTGATGCGAGACGAAGGAATCGCGCACGTCTTCGCGGGGCAAATAGCAATCAAGCACCAAGCCGGGGGGCTGCTGGGTCGGCATGTCTTTCATCGAATGGACGGCGATGTCGATGGAACCATCAAGCAGCGCCTCTTCGATCTCGCGCGTGAACAGGCCCTTGCCGCCGATATCTTTCAGCGCGCGGTCCTGAATCTGGTCACCAGTGACCTTGATCACCACAATCTCAAAGGCGGTTTCGGGCAAATCATGCGCGACCATCAGGCTGCGCCGCACCTCATGCGCCTGCCAAAGGGCAAGCACAGAGCCACGGGTGCCAATACGCAAGGGTTGGGCGGGGGAGGGGGCTACGTTTTTCATGGCTCTGTCTTAGCGCCACCGCGATTGACTGACAACGGGGGATGATGTGTCATATTGACAAGTGCGGCCTATCTTGGAAGGCAGGGGGCAAGTTGAAATGGAGAACCCGATGTCTGATAAAACCATTCTGCGTGCCTTGCGCGGCGAAGCCCTGCCCACGCCCCCCATCTGGATGATGCGTCAGGCCGGGCGCTATCTGCCCGAATATCGCGCCACGCGCGAGCAGGCCGGCGATTTCTTGAAGCTGTGCTATAACCCCGAGCTGGCAGCCGAGGTGACGTTGCAACCGATCCGCCGCTTTGGCTTTGATGCTGCGATTCTGTTTGCCGATATTTTGCTGCTGCCGCAGGCGCTGGGCGCCGATTTGTGGTTTGTGACGGGCGAAGGCCCGCGGCTGTCAACCATCGGTGATATGGCGGGGGTTACGGCGCTGCGGCCCACGGCGGATATTCACGAAACCCTGTCGCCGATTTATGAGACGGTAAAGATTCTGGCCCGCGAATTGCCGCCCGAGACAACGCTGATCGGCTTTGCCGGTGCGCCCTGGACGGTGGCAACCTATATGACGGCTGGGCGCGGCACCCCCGATCAGGCCCCGGCGCATAAGATGAAAGACACCGAGCGCGCGGCCTTTGTGGCGCTGATTGACCGGATCACCGACGGCACGATTGAATATCTTGATGCGCAGGTGCAGGCCGGGGCCGAGGTTGTGAAGCTGTTCGACAGCTGGGCGGGCAGCCTGAAGGGGCAGGATTTCGTCGATTTCGCGGTGTTGCCCACCAAACGGATCATTGCGGAACTGAAAGCCCGCCACCCCAACCTGCCGATCATCGCCTTCCCGCGTGAGGCGGGCGACGGCTATATCGGCTTTGCGCGTGCGACCGGCGCGGATTGCGTGGCGCTGGACAATTCGGTGACGCCGGAATGGGCGGCAAAGCATGTGCAGGTGGATGGCTGTGTGCAAGGCAACCTTGCCTCACATCACATGGTCACAGGCGGGCAAGCGCTGGTGGATGAGACGCGCCGGATTGTGAAGGCGTTTTCGGGTGGGCCCCATATTTTCAACCTTGGGCATGGCATCACACCCGATGCCGACCCCGACAATGTGTCGCGGATGATCGAGGCTGTGCGCGGCGGCTGAGGGCAGAAGCCAGGCATTTGGACCAAGATGAAAGCGGGCGGCCCTTGGCCGCCCCTTTTGGGTTTGGGTAAAGCCGACAAGGTGGGTCGGCAGGCATGACCGGCAGCGGCAAGGGGGGGCCAAGCGTTTAGCCTTGAACCTGCCTTGCCCGTCGCGGCCTGAAATCAAAAAAATCAATGTGTTATGTGATGGGCCTTGCACCAGGCCAAAGGCGAAACGCTATGGAAAGCAAAGGCGAGGCAAAGCCGGGCGGTTCCCTATGTTGCACTTTCGGCTGGCTGTGGCGACAGTGCAACATCATGCGTTTGCCTCAAAATGCCGCTGCATACTGGGGGCCAGCCGCGCTTGCCTGACAAAAACCCTTGACGCGGCGGTTCTTGACCGGCCCGGTTGCGGTAATCGCGTGTGCGGATCACGGTGCTGCCGGGGCGGTCTGATTATGCATCCCGGTTTGAACAGAAAAAGTACCATTTGGCGCAAGGGGTTGTTACGGTTGGCTGTGTCGCGCCGCGGCGGCATGTTCTGGGCATAGGGTGGAGGTGCGTTCATGCGTTGGGTTGTGCGGATAGTCTCGGGTTTGATCATGCTGGCGGTGGTGATGCTGGGGGTGGTGCTTTTGATCCCCTCGCGGCAGGTGGCCGAGGTGGCTGCAGCGCAGTTTTACAAGGCAACCGGGCGGAGCCTGACAATCGAGGGCGATGCCAGCCCGACCATCTGGCCAGTGCTGGGGGTCAAGACCGGGAGGGTCACGATTTCCAATGCAGACTGGGCGCGCGAAGGGCCGATGCTGGAGGCGCAAGGGCTGGCGATCGGGGTGGACATGGCGTCCCTGTTCGGCGGCGATCTGAAGATCACAAAAATTGAGGCGATCCAGCCCACGATCATCCTTGAACGTCGCAAAGATGGCGTTGGAAATTGGGAACTTGCGGTCGGGGCAGGCCCGGAACCGCAAGGAAACGCCGCAGCGGCAGGCCCTGATGTGCGCGCCCGCCAGATCACCCTGGATTATGGGATGATAAAGGACGGAACGGTTCTCTTTCTGGATCACGCGACAGGCCGGCGCGTCACCCTGCGCAACATCGCCGCAGAGGCGCGCATGTCCGATTTTACCGGCCCGGCGGTGCTGAGCCTGTCGGCAGTCAATGCGGGCGTAAAGCTGCAGTTGGACGGGCAAGTGGCGCAGTTTGATGCCTTCGTTGCGGGGCGGATCAGCGATCTTGCCTTGGCCGCAGTGATCGGTGGATCATCGTTCAGGTTTGATGGCCGACTGGGCACGGCGCCTTTGGTGGCCGAAGGCGCGCTAACCGCCGATCTGGCAGATCTTGCCGCGGTTGCGGCGCTGACCGGGCAAGCGGTGCCCGCGTTGCCGCAAGGGCTGGGGGCGGCAACGCGGCAGGTGGCAGGGCAAATCACCCTGACACAGTCCGGTTCGATACATCTGCGCGGCGCGACCATCACGTTGGATAGCAACCGCCTTGCAGGGGATATGGACCTGACATTCGGCGGCGCGCGCCCCCTTCTTACGGCAAAGATTGCGGCGGGGGCCTTGAACCTTGCAGCCCTGGCGGGGGGGCCTGCGACCCCTTCTGGGGCTGGGGGGGCTGCCAGCCAGGGCGCGGCCCCCGTGGCCGGATGGTCACGCGCCCCGATTGACGTAAGCGGGCTTGCCGTGATGGATGCGGGGGTGACCCTGTCGGCGGATAGCGTAGACTTGGGCGGCGCGCGGCTGGGGCGGACGCGGCTGTTGCTGTCGCTTGAAAGGGCGCGGCTGGTTATTGAATCGCGGGAATTGCGGGCCTATGGCGGCACTGTGGCTGGAAATTTCGTGATCAACGGGCGGGGTGGGCTTTCGGTTGGCGGTGATCTGAAGATCAGCGGCGTGGCGATGCAGCCTTTGTTGCAGGACGTTGCCAGCTTTGATCGCCTGATCGGCACGGGTGATATCATCGTCAGGTTTCTGGGCGTGGGCAACACTATGGCCGCGATCATGACGTCGCTGTCAGGTGCGGGCAGCTTGCACTTTGGCAGGGGAGAGTTGCGGGGGCTTGATCTGCTGGGGATGCTGCGGACCCTTGATCTGGGCTATGTTGGTGACGGTCAAAAAACGATTTTCGATGCCATCACCGGAACCTTTACCCTGAAGGATGGCGTGTTGCGCAATGATGACCTGCAATTGGGCGCGCCCTATGTCAGCGCGACCGGGGCGGGGCGCGTGGGGATTGGCGCGCGCGATCTCGATTACCGGGTGGTCGCATCGGCCCTGACCAAGGCCGATGGCAGCGGCGGCGTGACCGTACCTTTGCTGATCACAGGGCCTTGGGCGCAGCCACGGTTCCGACTGGATATGAAATCCTTTCTCGATCAGAATTTGGCGGATGAAAAGGCATTGCTGCAAGAAAAAGCCGATGCGGAACAGGCGCGGATCAAAGCCAAGCTGGAAAAAGAGTTGGGTATTCAGCAGCAGGAAGGCGAAGATCTGGAGGCTGCCGCCAAGCGCCGGGTGCAAGAGGCATTGGAGGCCGAGGCGGCCCGCGCCTTGCGCCGGTTGTTGGGCGGAAACTGACGGCGCGGGTAACCTGGCCGCATTGGAAGAAAACGCGAAAAAGCTGGCGCATCTGATGTGCCATGTTCAGCGCCCGCGCCTGATCGTTTTACGGATCAGGTTCAGTGCTTACCATGGGGCCCTTGCTGCAATTGGTGCCAAGACGGCGGCCCAGTTGCCTGAATGGCGCAGGCCGGGCACGATCTGAACGCTGTTTTTTGGCAAGATCATGCCTGTGCGGTGCAGCATTGCGGGGGGGACGACGCTGTCGCGCGCGCCAAACAGGTACAGGGTGGGAATTTGCAGGCGGGCCAGATCATGCAGCCGCCGGGCTGAGCCGCGCGCCGTGACCACTGCCGGTACGCCGTGATGCGTGGTCCAGGCGTCAAGATCAAGGGGGGCTGCCAAGGTAATCAGGCCCGCCACATTCTTGTACGAGAGCGCCAGTTCGGCGGCCAAGACGCCACCACCGGAAAAACCGACCAAAATCACCGGATGGTCAAAGGCGTATTGGGCGACCACCGCCCGATACGCGGCGAGGACGGGCGCGGAAAACCTGGCACTTGTCCAATAGTGCCTGTCGCAAGCGGCCAGTGCGGCAGGCGTCAGGTAGTGACACGGGCGCGCAAGGTAAAGGCGTGCGTCGTTTGCGGGCAAAACCGCGATCAGGCCGGGGCCTGCGGGGTGGCGCGGGGTTGGATCCTGGGGGGGCAGCCCTTGGGGCCATGCCGCGCCATCGCCCTCGATCACGACCCAAAGACGCCGCGCCACAGCGCCATCCGCTGGCGGATGGTAGCGCCCCCGGATGGCAAGGCCGGGGGCATCAAAGACAACAGCCTGCCCGGTTTGGGGCATGGCGCGCGGCGCAGGGCCCACACAGCCAGCGGCCAACAGCCCGCCCAAACCCAGCAAAAGCGTGCGGCGGGTGCAGGGCGCTTGCATCGGCAATTCTCAGAACGCCAATCGCAGGTTCAGGCTGACATTGGTGGCCTTTTTGTCGCTGCGGTTGAACGAATGGCTTACCGCAAAGCCGCCTGACAGGTTCTTGTTTGCGCCAGTGCCATAGATGTGGCTGCCCAAGGTGACGCGAAACTCGTCGCGGTCATTGGGGGCGCCGGGCAAAAGCGAGCGTTCCTGTTTCAGGTCATAGATATATTCGACCGACAGATAGGGCAGCATCGGTTCCATGTAATAGCCGATCGTGCCGCCGATCCGCGCCTGCAGTTGCTGGCTTTTGGAGGACAGGTTTACCGTGCCATCGCTTTCGGTAAAGCTGCCGCGCCGGGTCGAACTGCCGCTTAGCCCGACCACGCCAGACAGCAGCGTCGCGCCGTGCCATTTGGAGGCCGTCAGGTTCGCCGCCCCGAACAGGCTGTGGCTGCTGTGGCTGCCTGTGACCGGCGTACCCAGAAAATCGCGCTTCTGGTTTGTATCGGTATGCCCATAGCCCAGCGTCACATCCGCACTTAGCCAATCGTTCAGTTTGAAACTGGCATAGGGCGCGAGATAGACCGAGTTTGCGCTGCGGGTTCCTGTGCCAAACGCGGTATCGGCCCCCTCATGCGTGAAGGTCAATGAGACACCCATGGTCGTCGTCTCGCTGATGGGGCGATCAGCGCCGGTGGACAGGGTCCAGACCGTGCCCTTTTGCTGTTCCGGGGCAAAGCTGTTCTGTGTGGAACCGCCGACGACGCTACCCCAGAGCGACCACCCCTTGAGCACGGCCATATCGCCGCCCGCAAGCCCTTGGGCGGCACCCTCGCCCAGCCCTTCAGTCCGGCGCGGCGCGCCCGGCAGGGCAAACGCATTTCCGACGGGTGAAAACCGCTGCAAAATCTGCGAAGCGGTTGCCGCGCCAGCGCGCGCCTGGGTCGAATCCGCAGCTGTCAGTTGTGCCTCAGGTCCTTCGTGGTCGATAGGCAGGGCAAAAGCAGGGGCCGAAAGCCCAAGGGCCAAAAGCGCAGCAACAGACGGAAGGCGCGCGGAGAGAGAGGCGATCATGCTGGGGAACTCCTGAATATTTTTGAGGATTTGGGGAGCGTAAAACAAATTGCAAGAAATGAATTTAATCCAGATCAATTCAGAAAGGCAAAAGAGCAATAAGGCAGATATGTTGCAAATATGGCCATCGACAGCGCCGGCCAGCGCAGCAGCGGGAATGGGCCATTGATGAACAATGGGCGGCGCAGGCAGGGCAGTTTTGCCAGTGCTGCGAAAAGGCAGGCGCGTGCCGGGGCCGCTTTGAACCTTTGCCGGGGGAACCGCTTAATCGAACTTGAGCAATACTTCTACCTGCCCGCCCAGCGTTTCCAGAGTCCTGGACAGGGTTGTTCCTGTTTGCTCCAGCAAAAGCCGATTTGCGACGGCGGGGTCATGGATACCTTTGGCAAGGCCGCCGATGATGCGTAGCTGTTTTTGGGTGTTGTCCGACAAAACCACATCGGGGCGCGCGCGCATGGCCTTTCCTGCAAGATCTTTTATCAATTCGCGCGCGGCCACTTTGGCCTCGGTTGCTGCGTGTTCCAGGCCGATGCCAGACAGGCTGCTGGCAGGGGGGCTGTTGCCAAGGCCCATGGCATCGGCAGCTTTTATCCCCTCACGGATTTTCGTCTGGGTCACTGCGGCGGTTTGTTCGGCCCAGCCCGCGCTGCCGCCTTGGCCCAGCAACAATTCTACATCGGCATAGGCCTCTAGGTTGGTTGAGGTTGTCATGTTTATCCGTGCTTCTGCTGCCGAGTAGCCAACTGTGTCAAGGTAGGCCTTGTCCATCGCGGCCTTTGCATCTGCCTCCCACTGCACAAGGGAACCAGACTTGCCATTTTGGGTGAACCCGGCCTTGAATTCTGCCTTGGCGGCCAGAAGGTCCGGGTCTTGTGGCCCGGTCCAGCGCAATGTCTTCTGGTCATCCAGCATGTCCAGAACAGACGGCTCCAGCAGGCGGATATCATCATCAAGGCCCACCGTGCCCGCCGATGACGCGTTGCGAATGGACCCGGTCTTGATGGCCTCATCGCTCCAGCCCAATGCGCGCATGTTTGCCTCAAAGGCCAGCTTTGCCGGGTCTTTGATAATCTCGGCCTGATCGGTGATGAACTGATATTGCAACTTGGGGTCACGCGCCTTCAGCGCCAGCTTTGCCTCATCGCTGCGATCAATCGCCTTGACCAGCCGTTGCAGGCTGGCCTCGGCGGCCTCATCGGCAAGGCCCGTGGCCCGTGCTTGTTGCACTGTCCATTTTGTCTGCTGATAGCTGCCGATAAGGTCGTCGGCCTTGTCCACCGCCTGTCTGGCCGCCTGTGATACGGCCTGTTCGGCGGGGGTCAACGCTTGGCGGGTAACGGCGGCCTGAGCGGCGGTGGCCTTGTCCAGATAGGTCTGCGCTGCCTTGTAGCCGGTAAACAGAACGGCTGCATCGGCCAGGATGCCAAGGGCGACTGTGCCCGCACCTTCATCCCGCGAAAGGGAAAGGGCAGTATTTATCGGCAGATAGTATTTGCCAGCCTCGGCCCCGCCTTTCGTCACCCCCTCAAGAATACCGCCTGTGCTATAGCCCTCAATCGCGCCCGTCGCCCCTTCCATACTGGCCAGAACGCCCTGTGCGGCAGCGGCCTGCGCCGCAGTTACCCCGCCCACGCCAAATGTCGCCCCACCGGCAGCCCCCATAAGCAACAGCAGGTTGGCATTTTTTGAAGTTTGCAAGATGCTTTGCGTATAGGCAAGGTTGCTTTCAGCGGCGAGCACCGCATCTTCGGCCATGGCGGCCAGATATTCCAATTCCCCCTGTTCGCGCGTCAGGCGGATGTTGGTGGCGTAACTGTGCAAATCTTCGGCCAGGGTATTGATGTCATCGGCGTTCTTTGCCAAGCGCTCGGAAAGCGTGGTTACGCGGTCTTGCAATGTGATCGCATCCAGCCCTTCGGCGGTGTCGCGGATGGTCTCCCGCGCCAGGGCCAGCTCTTCGTAAAAGCGTTCAGACGCTTTTTGGTGTTCAGCACTGCGGGCAAGTTCGATATCCGTTTCGGTAAGCTTGTAGGGATCAAACCCCGAAACGTCTTTTCTGTCTGTGGCATCATAGCTGCCCCCCAGCGCGGCAAGCGTTGCCTGATCGCTTTTGGCAAAGCCTTCCAATGCGGCGATACGGGCCTTTAACCCCTCTATGATTTGGGCTTTTTCCTCGGCGGCTATGTCCGTGCGCTTGGCGATTGATTCCATCTCGGCGCGGGCGCGGTCGATGCTCTCATAGGTTTGGGTGATTTCGGATTGCTTGCGCGCCAGCAAGGAGTCGCGATCTGCATTCGGGTCATCGGCATTTGCAAGATATTCCTCGGGGGCAGGCCCGGGGTCATCAGGGTTGGTATCGGGGCCGGGGGGTGTTTCGGGGGTGGGCTTTGCAATTTCCACCGGTTCTTCAAGTTCGGTCAATGTGTTCAGGACATCCTCGACAGGGTCTTGCATGGTGTCGCGCAGATCGCCTTGAAGCTTGGCAATATCTTCCTCGGTCTGGCCACCAGATACCACGGTGTTGCGAAATGTCAGCACGTCATCTTGAAGGGCTTCCACCCGCAGCTTCCAATCCTCAAGCGCCTGGCGTTCATTTTGCAGGTTGGTAAAATGCGTTTCTATGTCGGCCAGAAAGCGGTCGCTTTCCTTGTTTATCAACTCACCGTCAGCGTTGAACCTTGGGGCACCACCGAATGAATAGGGCGTCCCCCCATACTCTATCGACGTGGTTGCAAGCGTCTGGTTGAAATACTCGGTCGACCGCTGGCGCAGAATCTGAGCGGGAAGCCTTTCAGTTATGTTTCGTTGATTGAATTCTACGCTGCTTCGTTTCAGATTGGTCCAGCTTTCGCTATAGCCTTTTGTGATCGCTTCGGTAAGCGCGGCTACAAGTTGGGGCTGGCGGCTTTTACTGTCAGCAAGCAGGGCTTCGCTATTTTTGACCGCTTTCGCGACTCGCTCATTGGCTTGGGTGAAACTGCGGTCTGCGACGATCTGTTCATTGCCAAGCGCGATATAGTAATTCGCGCGGGCCTCCTCTAGCCGGGCCATCTGGTCACTGTATTCAAAGCTTTCCAGCAGGCGATCCCGTTCTTGTTCAAGCGCTTTTTTGCGGTCGTAAAAGCTGTTGTAGCCGCCGTAACCTTCAGCAAGCCTGACGGTCAGGTCTGCGTCCAATATTGCGGTTGTGGGCTCGTCCAGCGTCAGCATGGCAACCCCTTGAACCTCTTTGGCCAAGGCTTCAGGGCTCATCTGTTTTGCCTGCTCATCATAGCGCGCCAATAGCCGCACAAGATCGGCGTCGGGCTGCAGTTTTGGGGCCTTGCGGTTCAACATCCCCTCGTCGCTTTCGGCCGGCAGCCCGCCGCCGTCCCCGCCGCCGTCCCCGCCGCCGTCCCCACCGGTGCCACTTCCAGCCCCGCTGCTGCCCGAAGGGCCGCCTGATGCGGGTGCGGCCAGTTGCAGCGTTTCGACAACAACGGGGGAAAGGGGGGGATTGCTGATCAGAGCTGCGAGGGCCGCGAAATCTTCGGCCTGCAACGCCGCGCGGGCTTTGTCGGCATGGGTTTCGTCTTCAAGGCTGCCGATCCATTCGTCCAAGGCGCTTCGGGTTCGGTTGCCGATCAGGCCATCCGCCGGCCCCGGATCAAACCCGGCGGCTGCCAAAGACTGCTGCAAACCGCGCAGGGCGATCCGTTCGGGGCTGTCGGGTTGCGGTGCGGCGGCGGGGCTCGCCGGTTTTGTGCTTGGCGCGGCTTTGGGTTGGGGTGCTTGTACCGCTGGGGCGGGCGTTTTGGGGGCGGGCGCGCTGGGCAGTTTTGGCGGGGCGTAGACGCTGGGCGGGGTGATTGTTGGCGGTTTCGGCGGCGCGGGCATGAAATCATGCTGGGCCAGGGCCATAGGGGCCATCGTCAGCACCCATAGGGCTGTCCCGGCCAGAAAACGGAATTTGCGGGTTTGACGATACGAAATGGTCATTTCATTTCCTTGGCGCGGGTCGAGCGCAACGGCTGACCCAGAGATTTCATAGCCAGACAGTTCCAGTTGCAGAAAAAAGGGTAGGGCTGGGGGCGGATTTGTTGCCGCCGCTTTGCGCGACGGGCCTTGACGCCATGCAGCCTGACGTGGATGGTGCGCGACCACCGACTTTCGTCGCTTTGCTACAAGCTGCCAAGGTGTTGCGCGCCCAGCCAACACGTTTCGGAAAATACTTGATACATCGTTGATCGCCAACACCCTGCCGCGCTACGCGTTCTGGGGATATTGGCCGTTCGGGATTTTCCCGTACCGCGGCAAGGCCGCCGATTGGCGGCCTTGCCAGGGTTGGCGGGACTGGTCGCTGCGGCATATCAGGAAAATCGTCCCCATGCCCGCTTCATCGCATCGCCCATTTCATCCCATGCGGCCTCAACGCCGGATTTCAAATCTTTCCACGCCTCACCTTGGGCGTTTTGCAAAGCCTCCAGACGTGCTTCAGCCTTTTTCTGCTGGGCGCGCAGGTCATCAACCTCTTCCATATATTTCAACCGCGCCTCGGCCTGCGCCTTTTCGGCTTTTGCGCGCAGCTTGGCGATATCGGCTTTCCATTCGTCAAGCTGCGCCTGCAACTTGGCCTGATAGGCATCTTTACGATCCATTTCGATTTACTCCTTTGGCAGAGCCTGGACGGGATTGCTCAGACGGTGGGGGCTTTGTTTGCCTTTGTTGCCTGAGTCGGGGTTTGGGGCGGTGCCTGAGTTGGGGCGCTTTGATCTTCGGCTGCGGTTTCGGCTGCGGTTTGCACAGCGCCCGGCGCACAGCGGCGCATCATTTCGGTGCAGTCCTTGGCATCTTCGACAAGACGCGCCATTGCGCCGGTTTGCCAGGTGATGATCTCTTTCATCGCGCTGGCGGGGTCGGGGCGCCCCTCTGCTGACAGGCGCCTGCCAACTTCAATCAGGGATTTTGTCGCCTCTTGCCGCCGATGAAACCAGGCGGATGAGAATTTCTCGATCCCCGCAAAAAACTGTTCTTGCGCTTCAAGAAACTGCTTTGTCTGCGGCGCCATAAATGTAGGGTTCGCGGTGAATACTGCCTGCGCGGCGTTCAGGGCATTTTCGATTTCGGCTGTGGTGTTTGCACGATTTGCCATGATGATATCCTTTTATGCGGGGGTGAGGGTTACAAGAGATATGGGGTCTTGCTGACTAAAATTGCAGCCTTGCCGGCCAATATATTTCAGTGTTTTGCGCGGGTGGTCATTGGCCCCTTGGCCTTGTCTTCTTCCACGATGACCCATTCGTAACCTGTGGTCATCGCCTTCAGATAGGCGGTCGGGGTGTCACCCGTGGTTGCCATATAGACGTGGATCACCACGAAAATTGCCATGGCATAGGCCGAGATCACATGCAGCCATGCCACCGTCTGCAGGTCCAATCCGGTCAGATTGATGGTCAGATACAATACACCCGTCGCCCAGATCGCCGGATTGATCACCAGCTTCAGGAACAGATAGCTAAGCCGTTGCAACGGGTTGTGCTTGCGGTGAAGGGTCGGCTTGGCCGGATGCGCCGCGCCGCGAAAGATACCATAAGCATAGTAACCGATCACCGGGATCAGATTGCGCAAGGTCGGGATGTAATGCTGCCAGGCACCTGTGGTCAGATGCCAGAAGATCGCAAAGACCCACAGCACGATGATAAGCCCTGCCGCGACCAGATGCAGCGCGAAGGCGGCTGACCAGTCTACACCGCCGATCAGCCCGTGCAACCGTGCGCCAGTGAACAGCAGCGCCAAAACCAGCGCCGCCTGCGCCCAATGCCAGAACCGTTCGAAGCGGCTGAATATCTTGAGATATTGACGATCAGCCATGGCCTAGCCCTCCTTGCCATTACGGCGGCGCAGCACAATTCGCGCAGTCGCGTGCAAAACGACCCCCGCCAGCGCCAATGCCAGCAGCCACAAACCAACCCGGTCGGTTATGGCAAAGCCGTCGCGGCCCGGCAGGTAAAACCCGGCCAGATTGTCCAGCCTGCCATCTTTGGCGTGACATTCCGCGCATTGCAGGGCCTCATTCGCGGGGGCGACCATATGGGTGGTGGGCCACCACATTTCGGTTTCGACAAAGCCGAACTTGCCGGAATAGGGCACATCGCTGCCCGCCATACCTGCCGCCAGCGCCTTGCCCCAGTCATAATTGGTCCAGAAGGCGCTATCACCTTCGGGGCCGTAGACGTTGCTTTGGATCAGATATTGGTTGATTTCATCATAGGCCTGCTTGCCCAGCATCCGCTTGAACGGAAAGATCATTGATCCCGGCTGTTCTGCGCTGCCGCCAATCCGGTTGATGCCGACAATGGCTGTCGGGTCAATCTTGTCGCCCAGCAAGGTATATTCGACGATACCGTCCCAGAACGCATAATCCGGCACAACATCGGTACCCCAGCGAAAATCGCCCTTGATGGTCAGATAGCTGTCAAGCCCGTTTTCATCCTTTTCCACATAGGGTTTACCGTCTTTCAGCTTGCCTGCGGTTGACCAGTCCCACCAGGTTTTGGTGGCAATGCCGCCCTTGGCGTATTCCGGGATATGGCAGGTCTGGCAGGCCACACGATCAGTGTGATCATTCAGCTTGTTGCCCTTCAGCGACAGCGCCTTATGCGGTTTTGCGGTATGGCACGAATTGCAGGCAAGAATATCGGTGTTGCGCATCCCCGGCCGCTGTTCTGACGTGTCAGTGATGGTGCCATGATAGCGCGAACCGGGCCAAGTGTGGCCATCACCCACATGGCAATCCACGCAAACCATATTGGCCCCTTGCGGCGACATATGCACATCGACTTGGGGGCTTGGGGCCAGCAGCGCCGATGACAGATCGCCATGCTTCACATTATCACCGCCCCCGCCGTAAAAATGGCAATTGCCGCAGTTTTCGCGTGTTGGTCGGCCAACATTGGTGGCGACCTTGGCCAGATCAGGCGGCAGGTGGGTCACTTTTCCATCCGGTTCCTGCACGATCAACGATTGCGGGTAGGGCACGTTGCGGCTGGCCTGCGTGCGCGGGGCATAAAGCGGGTTACCCGCCTCGGTTGGCCATTTCACATAGTCGCCGGTGGTGTCGTGGCAGGCAAGGCAATCCACCTTGCTTTCATCGGCAAAGTCGTAACTGGCAGTCTCTTTCCAGTCATAACCGGCATGACAAGAGGTGCAGCGCGGCTCATTGCTGGCAAGGTTGCCGCAAAACGAATTCAGCACGGTTTTCTTGCCAAGGGTTTGCCCGGTTGCGGGGTTAAGGGTTTCCCATGTCCAATGCAGCGATTGCGTGACTTGCTTGCCCGCCTCGGTGTGGCAGCTCAGGCAAGCTTTGGTAACGTCTGATCCGGTGGCGAAAGGCCCTTGCAGCTTTTTGAATTTTGCATGGTCTGCGGTCAGTTTTGGCCCGGAATTTTCTGGTTTTGTAAGGTTTTGGTCACTTTGTGCGGCGGTTTCGCTGACGGGCCCGCTGGGCGGTCCAGCATCTTGGGCATGGACAGCCGAGGCAAGGAAAAGCACGCAAGCTGTCTGTAATATGATCCGCAACATGACCAATACCCCAATGGTTTTGCTGAACTTCGACGTTACTGCCGCCCCCGATTGTGGTGTACCAAACATCCCTAGATTGAAACGCTAGGGCCTCGACCTGTCCGTGTCATTGATGTGCGTCAAGTGTCGCCCTCTTGGCCGGGCGATTGTAAAACGCTGGTCGGCTGGTCCGGGGGGCAGGTCTGGGCAGGGCCAAAGGGGGGGCGGCGCTTGGGGTGCCTGCGGGTTTGGTGGCACCGGATGGCCGGATCGGGCGCGGGTGATCTTGCGCAAGCGGGCAGGAAGCTGCAGTGTATGCCTATGCCCATTCAGATAGGACGTTCAAAATGGCTGATATGATGGATACCTTGCAACGCAGTTGGTGGATTTTCTTGCTGCGCGGCGTTTCGGCCATTGTGTTTGGCATCATGGCCTTTGCCTGGCCGACGCTGACCCTGTCTGCGTTGGTCATGTTGTTCGGGGCCTATGTGCTGGTTGACGGCATCGTCGGCTTGATCGACGCCGCGCGCAATCGCGACCGAATGACGCGGGTTTGGCCACTGGTGTTCGAAGCTGCCTTCGGGATTGTCGTCGGGTTGCTGACTTTGCTTTTGCCGGGGCTGACGTTGCTTGTGCTTTTGATGGTCATCGCCGCTTGGGCCGTTGTTGGTGGCATGCTGCGGATCGTGCTTGCGTTCAAGATCCGTCACGAGATCACAGGCGAATGGTTCTTGATCGTCGGGGGGATGGTATCAATCTTGTTCGGTGTATTGTTAAGCGCCTTGCCGCAGGTCGGATTGGTCACGCTGGCTTGGGTGATCGGCATCTTTGCGATGGCGGTTGGCACCTTGTTTCTGGCGTTGGCACTGCGGCTGCGCAACCTGTAGGTGTGGCGCTTCTGGCTTGCGGCTGAATTTGTAGCCATGGGCGCGCTGCGGGGGGCGCGGCATCACGCGCGCTTGACCATCTTGGCAAAACTGCGGATGGTGCGGCCGTGGTGATGGTTCTGGCCCCGGACAGGGCCGGTTTCAGCGCCCGCGTGCAAGATCTTGTTGATGATGGTATGGCCGCTTGCCGACTGCCGCACAAAGAGAGGCCGAAAGATGACTACCCACGCAGATGAGGCCGTCGGCAGCAAACCCAGGGGTTCTGTTGTCGCTATTCGCAGCGGTGTTGTGGATGTTGCCTTTGCAACTGCCCCGCCGCGCATCACCACCTTGCTATACGCGGGCGATATCGCGTTAGAGGTGGCATTGCTGGTTGGCGGGGGTGTTGTGCGCTGTATCGCCCTTGGATCGGTGCGCGGGCTGGCGCTTGGTGCGGCGGTCACCTCTAGCGGGGCCCCGATTGCCGTTCCGGTGGGTGAGGCGGTGCTGGGCCGGATGCTGAATGTCTTTGGCGCGCCGCTGGACGGATTGCCGCCACCGCAAACCGAAACACACCGGGCAATTCACCAACCACCGCCCCCCTTGTCAGACCGCGTGCTGCGCGCCGAAGTTCTGGAAACCGGGATCAAGGCGATTGACCTGTTGTCACCGATCGAGCGCGGCGGCAAAACCGGGTTGTTCGGTGGTGCGGGCGTCGGCAAGACGGTGCTGCTGAGCGAACTTATCCACAACACGGTGGAACATCACCACGGGGTCAGCCTGTTTTGCGGTATCGGTGAGCGTTCGCGTGAGGCCGAGGAGCTGTGGCGCGAGATGGGCGAGGCCGGCGTGCGCGACAAGATGGTCATGCTGTTTGGCCAGATGAACGAGGCCCCCGGCGTGCGTTTTTTGATCGGCAAGTCGGCCCTGACGATGGCGGAATATTTCCGTGATGATCGCGGGCAGGATGTTTTGCTGCTGATCGACAATATCTTTCGCTTTGTGCAGGCCGGGTCCGAGGTGTCGGGCCTGTTGGGCCGGATGCCCAGCCGTGTCGGCTATCAGCCCACTCTGGCAACCGAACTTGCGACACTGGAGGAACGTATCGCCTCAACCCGCAAAGGGTCGATCACGTCAATTCAGGCCGTCTATGTGCCCGCCGATGATTTCACCGACCCGGCGGCGGCGCATATCTTTTCGCATCTGTCGGCTTCGGTGGTGTTGTCGCGCAAACGTGCCAGCGAGGGGCTTTATCCGGCGGTTGATCCGCTGGCCTCGACCTCGGTGATGCTGACGCCCGCGGTCGTTGGCCAGCGCCATTATGATATTGCCCGCGCCGTGCGCCGTACCCTCGCGGAATATGAGGGGCTGCGCGACATCATCGCCATGCTGGGGATTGAGGAGCTTTCAGCCCATGATCGCGCCGTGGTTGCCCGCGCCCGCAGGTTGGAGCGGTTTTTGACCCAGCCGTTTTTCACCGTTGACGCGATGGCGGGCACGGCGGGCAAACTGGTCACGATTTCGGAAACGCTGGACGGGTGTGAGGCGATCTTGTCGCAGACCACCTTTGATCTGCCCGAAAGCGCCTATTACATGATCGGCGCGCTGTCTGATCTGCAGGCGGATGCGGCATGAGCATGGCCAGTGAAATGCAGGTCTGTCTGCGGTTGCCGTCCAAAGTGTTGTTCGATGGGCCTGCTGCCTGCCTGCGCGCCGAGGCTGCGGATGGTGGTTTTGGCATCCTGCCCAACCATGTCGATTTCGTCACAGCCCTTGTGCCCTCGGTTCTGCTGATCACCCAAGCCGATGGCTGCGAGCGGATTTACGGCATTGACGAGGGGCTTTTGGTCAAGAAAGGCCACCGGGTAGAGGTGGCTGTGCGTCGTGCGGTGGAAAGTGACAGCCTTGAGGCCCTGCGCGAAACCGTAGGCAGCAGTTTTGCAGGTCTGGAAGACGAAGAGCGGGTTGCCCGTGCCGCCCTGTCGCGGCTGGAGGCCGATATGGTGCGCCGCTTTGCCAGCCTGAGGGAGCCGCACCCGTGACCGAAAAGCCGGATAAATCCGCCCAAGATATCGGCCAGCGCGCCCGGCGCATCAAGGCGGCGCGTGACAATCCGGGGCCAAGCCCGCTGCGCGGTATCGGCACCTTTGGCATGATCGGCTGGGCAATTGCCGTGCCAACCGTAGGCGGTGCGTTTCTGGGCCTCTGGCTGGACCGGGTTGCGCCGCAAGCGTTTTCATGGGTTGTGGCGCTGCTGTTGGGCGGCGTGGTGTTGGGCGGCTTCATCGCCTGGGGCTGGATTGACAAGGAAGGAGACGGGAAATGATGGCTTTTGACTGGCTGAACCTTGACTGGGCAAACCTTGGCTTTGGCGCAGCGCTGGGCGCGGTTGCGGCTGGGCTATTCTTTGCCGGCCTTGCCTGGAGCATGCGTCTGGCGTTGCGCGCGGCGCGCCCGATGCCCGTGCTGCTGATCAGCGCAGCCCTGCGGATTGCCGCACTGCTGGCCGTAGGCTGGCTGGTGGCAGGGCAGGGCGTCTGGGCGTTTCTGGGCTTTGCGCTTGCCTTCTTTCTGATCCGCCTGGGCGCGATAAGCCTTGCACGCTTGCCGGGTGATCAGGGGGCAAAACCATGCAGATGACCCCTGATGACAGCCTGCTGTTCACCGCCTTCGGCCTTCCGGTCAACGCCACAATCTTTAACACCTGGGTCATCATGGCCCTGCTCACGGGCGTATCGGCGCTGATCACCCGCAACCTGCGCCCGGATGTGCCGCCAAACCGCTGGCGCACCGCGCTGGAGGTGGTTGTGAACGGCATCGTCGGGCAGATTGCCGAAATCACCGGGCGGCGTGACCCGCGCGTGCTGTATTTTTCGGGCACGCTGTTCTTGTTTATCGTGATGGCCAACCTTGCAACCGTCATTCCGGGGTTTGCGACGCCCACCGCGTCGCTGTCCACCACGGCGGCGCTGGCGCTGTCGGTGCTGATCGCGGTGCCGCTGTTCGGCATCGGCAGCCGGGGCCTTGGCGGTTATCTGAAAACCTATATCGAGCCGTCGGTTGTAATGCTGCCCTTCAACATCATCGGCGAGGCATCGCGCGGCATATCGCTGGCGATACGCCTGTATGGCAACATCATGAGCGGGGCCATCATCGCCGTCATCCTGCTGGGCGTGGCGCCGTTTTTCTTTCCGGTGCTGATGGATATGCTGGGCCTGCTGACGGGCGTTATCCAGGCCTATATCTTTGCCATCCTTGCCACCGTTTATATTTCAAGCGCGACCGCCCCTTCCCCTTCCCCTGCCGCCGACATGACCGAAACGACAAAGGAAACCAAATGACCGATCTTGCCATCATCGCCGCCATTTCCATCTTTACCGCCGGGTTTACCGTGTCTTTCGGCGCGATCGGCCCGGCCTTGGGTGAAGGCAAGGCGGCCTCGACCGCGCTGAGCGCCATCGCGCAACAACCCGATGCGGCCGCAACCTTGTCGCGCACCTTGTTTGTCAGCCTTGCGATGATCGAATCCACCGCGATCTATTGCTTTGTCGTTGCGATGATCCTGCTTTTTGCCAATCCGTTCTGGGATGCGGCCCTTGCGGCGTCGCAGGCGGCCGGGGGCTAAGGCCATGTCGATAGACTGGATCACGGTCGGGGCGCAGATCCTGAATTTTCTGGTGCTGATCTGGCTTCTCAAACGGTTTTTGTATCGCCCCATCCTTGACGGGATCGACGCGCGCGAGGCCGAGATTGCCACCCGCATGGGCGAGGCCGCCGCCATTTGTGGCCGCGCCGAGGCCAAAGAGGCCGAATACAGGGCGCAGATCACCGACCTGTCTGCCAGCCGGGCCGAGATGTTGGAAAAGGCGCAGCATGATGCAAAAATGGCGCGCGATGCACTGTTGACCGAGGCGCGGCACCGTCTGGAACAAGAGCAATCCGAACGCGAGGCGCTGCGCGCCAACGAGGCCCGCCAATATACCTCAGACCTGCATCTTGGCGGTGCAAAGGCGCTGCTGGCGCTGACCCGCAAGGCCCTGTCCGATTTGGCGGATGAGACGCTGGAACAGCGCATCGCCCTGCATGCCACAGGCCAGCTCAGGGCCATGGCAGGCGCGCTGCGCGATGCCGCAGGCAGCAGCCGCGAGGCGGTAGCGCTGACCCGCGATCCGCTGCCCGAGGCGGTGCAGGCAACCCTTCGCGACGAGCTTGCCAAGATTTTGCCGGGCTTCGCCCTGCGTTTCAACACCGATCCGGCGCTGTCGCCGGGCCTCAGCCTGCGGTTGGGCGGGGCGCAGGTTGGCTGGACCGTGGACAGCTATCTTGATGGGTTGGAGGCCGCGTTGGAGTCGCAGACCGGGCGACCCTTGCGAAAGCAGGTTGCCGATGCCCTCTGACGCAACCGCAGTCCAAACGACCGAAACCCTGCTGCAGGCGCTGCTGGACAGCCCGCCGCCCAAACCCGAGGTCAGTGAGGTTGGCCGCGTCGCCGAAGTGGGCGACGGCATTGCGATTGTAACCGGGCTTGCCCGCGCGCTGGCCGATGAATTGCTTGAATTCGCTTCGGGCGTCAGCGGCATCGTGTTTGACCTTGAACCCGGCAGGCTTGGCGTTGTGCTGCTTGGCCCCTCTGAGAATGTGACCATGGGCGAGGATGTGCGCCGCACGAACAAGGTGGTCAGTGTGCCGGTCGGTCTGGCGTTGCTGGGCCGGGTCGTTGATGCCTTGGGGCGCCCCCGCGATGCTGGCGGGCCCGTGGACAGCGCAACGACCGCCCCGGTCGAGGCAGAGGCCCCCAGTATCTTGCACCGCCGCGCTGTGTCGCGCCCGCTGGCAACCGGGATCAAGGCGATAGATGCCGCCGTGCCTGTGGGGCTGGGGCAACGCGAGTTGATTATCGGTGACCGGCAGACCGGCAAGACCTCTATCGCGGTGGATACGATATTGAACCAGCGTCAAACCGGCGTGATCTGCATCTATTGTGCGATCGGGCAGCGTGGCGATGCGGTGGCCAAGGTGATCGGCGCAATCCAGGATGGCGATATGATGGCGCAATCGGTCATCATCGTGGCGGGGGATGAGGATGCGCCGGGGCTGGCCTATATCGCGCCCTATGCGGCGATGTCGGTCGCTGAAAGTTTCGCCGCCAAGGGCCGCGATGTGCTGGTGGTGATGGATGATCTGACGCATCACGCCCACGCCTACCGCGAATTGTCGCTGCTGCTGCGCCGCCCGCCGGGGCGTGAGGCGTTTCCGGGCGATATCTTTTATGTTCATGCCCGGCTTTTGGAGCGTGCAGGGCAGTTTGCGGCAGGCAAAGGGTCAATCACCGCCTTGCCCGTGGTGGAAACGCAGGCCGAAAACCTGTCGGCCTATATCCCGACCAACCTGATTTCGATCACGGATGGCCAGATTTATCTGTCCCCCCGATTGGTGCGCACCAATCAGTTTCCGGCGGTTGATCTGGGTGTATCGGTCAGCCGCGTTGGCGGCAAGGCGCAGGCCCGTGCCTTTCGCGCGGTGGCCGGAAACCTGCGCGTGACCCTGTCGCAATTTGAGGAGCTGGAAGAGTTCGCCCGTTTTGGCACCCGGCTGGACGAAACCACCCGCGCGCGCCTGTCGCGTGGGGCTGCAGTGCGTGCAGCCTTGCGGCAAGCCGAACGCGACCCGATGCCAGCCAATGAGCAATTGGCGGTGCTGGTCGCCGCAATGGAAGGCGCGCTTGACGGTATGGAGGAGGATCGCACGCGCGCCGCGATATTGGCTATTCGCCGCGCTATCCGGGCCGCTGATGGGGGGCTGGCTGCGGTGATTGCCGAAAACCGCAAGCTGCCTGATGAACTGCGCGGCCATATTCTTGACATAGCGCAGGCGGCGATAGCCGGGAAGGCAGCGAAGAATGGCCCAGACGCTTGAACGCCTGACCCATCGCACCCAAACGATGCGCAGCATTCGCGGCATCGTCAGCACGATGAAAACCATGTCGGCCATCAATGCGCTGCCGTATGAACAGGCGGCGCAGGCGATTGAAGCGTATCAGGACACGGTTCTGACCGGGTTTCATGCCTTTGTGCATTGCCATGGGCCGCTGCCACATGATGCCGGGCCGGCGGGGGCTGCGATTGTGATTGTCTTTGGATCGGATCACGGGCTTTGTGGCAATTACAATGAGGTGGTGGCGGTCGAGGCCCAGCGGCTTGCGGAAACCGGCCCCGCCGCGCAGGTGATTTGTGTCGGCGCGCAGATGGAGGATGCGCTGGTTGGGCAAGGCATCATGCCCGTGACCACCTTGCTGCCGCCGGCAACCGCCGATGGGCTGGGGCGGCTTGCCGGACGCCTGATCACGCTGCTGGACGGGATGCGAGGCGCGGGCAGTATCACCGTGTCGCTGGTTCATATGCAGCGCGGCGACCATGGGCAGCAACACCCGGTTGCACAGCCCTTGCTGCCGCTGGACCCGGCGCTGATCGCGGGGTTGGCGCAAAGACCTTGGGCCTCGCGCAGCCTGCCGCAGTTTCGGATGCCGCCTGACCGTCTTTTGGCAGCGCTGATCCGCAGCTATCTGTTCGCGCGGCTGTTTCGGTCAGCGGCCGAGGCGATGGTGACCGAAAACGCCGCGCGTCTGGCGCGGATGCAGCAGGCCGAACAATCCATCGACGACCAGTTGGAGGCGCTGACCAGCGAATTGCGATCAGTGCGCCAAAGTGAAATCACGACCGAACTTCTGGATGTCATCATCGGGTTTGAGGCCTTGAAGCGGCGCAAGAAACGCCCGCCAGCGGTGAAAGGCCCGCAGGGCTGATCCGGCAGGTTTCCGCTTGGCATGACCTAGATCAAGACGGCGCTGGTGCCGATGATGTAGCGTTAGGGCGCTTCCTGGCAATCGGCACTCTGGCTGGTTGGTAATACGATCTGCAAGAAAGAAAAGACATGCTTTATATTGACCTTCCGACGTTGCGCGAAATCGGTGATCTGGATTTGTTGCGCTCGGACGCTTGCGTCTCGATCTATCTGGCAACCACGCCCCTTACCCACGAAATTGGCCAAAGCCGCACAAGGTTGCGGCAACTGGCCAAGGACGCCATCCATGAACTGGAAGCCGCCGGTATCGAAAAGCGGCGCATCTGGCCGCTGCAAGAACATTTTGATACAGTTCTTGAAGATGATGAGTTTTGGGAGCATCAGGCCCACAGCCTTGCCATTCTGGCAACGCCCGAAAAGCTATTGACCTATCGACTGGCCAATGAGCTGACAGAGTCGGTCGCCGTAGCCGACCGCTTTCACCTTAAACCGCTGTTGCGGGCCGTAACATTCCCCAACGCTGCGCATGTTCTGGCGGTGTCGGAAAATGCCGTGCGGTTGATCGAGGTGTCAAGCGACCTGCCCGCCACCGAAGTAAAGGTGCCGAAAATGCCGAAAGATGCCGCCAGCGCGGTCGGCAAGGCCACGATCAATGACAGCGGTACGGGGCGGCGCATTCAGGGCAAAGAGGGGCAAAAGATCCGGCTGGCGCAATATATCCGCAAGATCGACGCGGCCCTGCAGCCGGTTCTGGCCCATTCAGAGATTCCGGTTATTCTGGCCTCTACGATGCCGGTCGCCTCGCTGTTTCGGTCGCTGAGCCGTGTCGCGCTATTGGATGGCATGATCGAATTGGCCCCGGATCATCTGACAGAAGCCGAATTGGCCAAAGCCGCGCGGCCGGTTCTGGATGCCTATTATGCCAAGCGCATCGCAGAATTCAGAACCCATTATGATAGTCACGCCAGCCAGAACAGGGCCACCAGTGACATATCTGATGTAGCGCGGGCGGCAACCTTTGGCGGCGTTGAAACCTTGCTGATTGATATGGATGTGATCGTGCCGGGCACGGTTGATGCAACCACAGGCGCGGTTACCTTTGCCGCTGAGGCGGATGCAAGCAGCTACGGTGTGATCAATGAAATTGCGGGCCGCGCGCTGCGCACCGGCGCGCGGGTGCTGGCGGTACGCAAGCAAGACATCCCTGCAGAGGCCCCGCTTGCCGCAATCCTGCGCTACGCGCTTTGAAGGACAGCGCCGCCCCGAAAGGGCGGCGCTTTTCCCGTTTTTTCTTGGCCCCGCGCAGTCAGGCCCGATTGACCCTTGTCAATGCGCTGCGTGCCGATAGGGGCTATGCATAGGGTGTGGGTCATATGACAGCGTTTTCCCATAGGCACCGTCTTGCTGGGCGCGCTTGATCACACGGGCTGGCCGGTTTTCGCCAAATTGCAGGCGCGGCCTGAAAGATGTATATTTTGGCCTGCCCCATAGGCCCGGCCCCCCATAGGCCCGGCCCCATGAACAGCAAAGGACAGACTATGACCAAGGATTCCAAAACCACAACTGGCGCTGCACCCGATATTTTTGCCACGGGTGCGAAAAACATGGCAGCTTTCAACCCGATGTCCAGCGCCGCACTGCAGGCGTGGTCTGATATGGGGGCGCAGGTGATGCAATTCATGTCTTCGCGGATGCAGCAAGATATAGAAACCCAAAAAGCAATGCTTGGCTGCAAGAGCCTTGAGGATGTTCAAAAGCTACAGTCCGAATTTTTCAGTCAGGCGCTGAAGGATTACAACACCGAGGCCGCGCGCCTGATGGAGATCATGACCGCAGCCATGACCCAAGGCTTTGCAGGCAAAGCGCCTTCCACCAAACGCAGCTATGACGATGTGCCACTTTAACGCCAGGCGGTTTGGGCGACAGATCATCCGGGCGGCAACCGCTTGACAGTCGCCGCCCTTGCCAAGGCAAGGGGGCGGGGCCGTTGCACGCGGCATCACAACACTGCGGGCGTTCAAGGTCGCATCAGGTTTCGGGACGGCGCAGGATGCGTGGATCATGGCGCCGATCCGGGCTTTCAGCCGCCATGATGCGGTGCGTCTGACACCCAGTAAAGCCCTGCGCCACCAATCATTTCAGGATACCGACGCTATGAGCACGCACCCCGACGACCCCTACAAACTGCTTGGCGTGAAACCCAGCGCGACCGATGCAGAAATCAAAAAAGCCTACCGCGCGCTGGCCAAGAAGCTGCACCCCGATCTGCACCCCGGTGACACCAAGAACGAAGAGCGGTTCAAGGCCGTCTCTGCCGCCTATTCCCTGCTTGGCAATGCCGAACACCGCCGCCGCTTTGACGCTGGCGAGATTGACGCAACCGGCACTGAAAAGCCGCCGCGCGGGTTTTACCGGGATCAGGCGGCGGGTGGGCAGGCGAACCGGTATCAAAGCGCCGGTGATTTTGACGATTTGGGCGATATATTTTCGCGGGCTTTTGGGGCGCGTGGCGGTATGGGGGGCGGGGCCGAAGGGCAGCGCATGCAGATGCGCGGCGCAGATGCCCAATATCACCTTGAGATCAGTTTTCTGGATGCGGTGAATGGTGCAAAACGCAGCGTTACCATGCCCGATGGGCACAGTCTTGATATCAGCATCCCTGCGGGCATCGACGCGGGCAAAACGCTGCGGCTTGCCGGGCGTGGGCAGCCCGGCTTTAACGGTGGCCCGGCGGGGGATGCGCTGATCCACATCACGGTCACACCGCATCCGGTTTTTGAACGCGTCGGTGCCGATATTCTGTTGGAATTGCCGATCTCGCTGGATGAAGCTGTTTTGGGCGGCACGGTAGAGGTGCCGACCCCCTCGGGCCGTGTCAATCTGCGCATTCCGCCGGGGTCCAGCAGCGGCCGGGTGATGCGGTTGCGCGGCAAGGGCGTTGCGGCCAAAGGTCGGGCGGCAGGCGACCAGCTTGTCACCCTTAAAATCATGCTGCCCGTCAGCATCGACCCCGATCTTGCAACCGCAATCGAGGCGTGGCGCGCGGCCCATCCGCATGATGCCCGCAAGGGCTGGAAAGGAGAGCCATGATGTCGAAACCAACAGTCGTGCTGACACAAACCGAAATTCTGAAACGGGTGGACAGGCTAACGGAAAGCCGGCTTGCCCTGTGCGTTTCACAATCCTGGGTCAGGCCCCTGTCGGATGATGCGGGCCCGATTTTTGATGGGGTTGACGTGGCGCGGCTGCAATTGATCGTAGAGTTGGCCGAAGATATGGCTGTCAATGATGATGCCATGCCGATCATCTTGTCGTTGGTGGACCAATTGCACGCGCTGCGCAATCGCCTGCGCGCCCTGGATCGCGCCGTCGCCGATCAAGACGAAGCCGTCGCCCGTGCCATTGCAACCCGCTTGGCCGATCTGATGTCCGAGCTGCGCTGACAGCGGCATGCGAACCCCGGCAACCAGCGGTTGCTGTAACGTGGCCTGACCCGGCTTGCCGGGGCTGCTGCGGCATGTGCAGGCAGCAACATGCCGCAGATACGCGCCCATGTGCCGCCTGCGACTTTCCTGACCAATGGGTTTTTTCGGCCAGCAAGCCCGCGGCATCTGGCGTTCTGCGCGGCGGATGCCGTAAGAAGATGTCAGGGCGCAAGGATTGGCTTGTGCCAAGGTGAATAAAGGGTAGCGAAATATAATGGGTCCAGCACCACTGGCAGCCGCAGGCGACCGCGGGTTTATCATTCCCATTGGCGGCGGTGAGGATCGCGTCAAGGAAATGCAAATCCACCGCAGGTTTGTCGAGCTTTGTGGTGGCGCAGATGCCTCTATCGTCGTGATCCCTACCGCCTCGATGCTGGATACAACCGGCGCAGATTACCACCGCATCTTTTCGGGTCTGGGCGCGGGCAAAGTTGCCTTCCTGCCAATCACAAGCCGCGCCGATTGCGACAACCCCGAATTTTCCAGAATGTTGGACGATGCGACCGGAATTTTCATCACGGGCGGCAACCAGTTGCGCCTGTCGGCGATTCTTGGCGGCACGCATCTGGTCACCAAGATCCGGCGCAAGAATGCGCAGGGCGTGCCGGTTGCAGGCACCTCGGCGGGGGCGTCGATCATGTCGGAACATATGGTCGCGGGCGGGCAGGGCAACGAATCCCCCGCCGAAGGCACGGTAACGCTGGCCCCCGGAATCGGGCTGACCAATGCGGTCATCATCGACCAGCATTTCACCCAACGCAATCGGCTGGGGCGGTTGCTGACGGCCTCGTCCTTCAACCCGTTTCTGATCGGGCTGGGCATTGATGAGGATACGGCGGCCTTTATTGGCCCCGACAATGTGCTGGAGGTTATCGGCAGCGGCACCGTTACCGTGGTTGATGCCAGCAAGCTGACCCATTCGTCGATGTGGGATGCCAAACCGGGCGAGGCGCTTAGCCTTTTGGGGTTGCGGCTTGACGTTTTGGGCGAAGGCTGTCGATATGACCTGAAAGCACGGGTCGGCTATCCACCGGCGCAGCATCCGGCGCTTTGTACGTTGCCGGTACAAGGCATTTGAACATTCCGCAGCTTTGCGGATCATCCTGAAATAACGAGGTGGCCATTTGAAAATACTCTCAACCAATGTTTTTGTCGGGCCTAACGTCTGGGCAGGGTTTCCCGTAATTCGGCATGTAATTGATCTGGGGGTGTTGGAGGCGTGGCCGTCTGCAAAGATTGGCACGGCATTTGTTGACGGGCTGGTTGCGGCCTTGCCGGGGCTTGCGGCCCACGGCTGTTCTTATGGCGAGCCGGGGGGCTTTTTGCGCCGCTTGCATGAAGACGATGGCACATGGATGGGCCATATTCTGGAACATTGCGCGATTGAGGTGCAAAACGCGGCCGGAACCGAAGTGACCTTTGGGCGCACGCGCGGTACTGGCGTTCCGGGGCAGTATAACATGGTTTACGCCTACCGTCAGCGCGATGTCGGGCTGGCGGCGGGCGAACTGGCGTTGCGCTTGCTGATGCATCTGCTGCCACAGGCTTTGCAGGGCCAGGTTGATTTCCCGTTTGATCCGGGCTTTGACTGGCAAGCCGAGTTGCGCAGCTTTGTGCTGCATGCGCAACGCAAGGAATTTGGTCCTTCGACCGGCTCGCTGGTCAAGGCGGCGCAAGACCGCGATATTCCGTGGATCCGGCTGAACAACTCTTCATTGGTGCAGTTTGGCCATGGTAAACACCAGCGCCGGATTCAGGCCACCATCACCTCTGAAACCAAGCATATCGCGGTAGAGATTTCCTGCGACAAGGAAGACACCCATAATCTGCTCAATGATCTGGGGCTGCCGGTACCACAGCAACGCATCGTTTACAGTGCGGCGCAGGCGGTGCAGGCCGCGCATAAGATCGGGTTTCCTGTGGTCGTCAAACCTTTGAATGCCAATCACGGGCGCGGCGTGTCGATAAATCTGACCAAGGATGCCGAGGTTGAAGCCGGGTTTGCCGAGGCTGAAATTCATTCGAAAAGCGCCGCTATTCTGGTGGAAAGTTTTGTCACCGGGTTTGATCACCGGATGCTGGTCATCAACAACAAGCTGGTTGCGGTTGCCAAACGCGTGCCGGGCCATGTGATCGGCGATGGCAGGCATAGCATTGCCGAGCTTGTGGATATCGTGAATCTTGATCCGCGCCGGGGCATTGGCCACCAAAAGGTGCTGACAATGCTGGAAATCGACAATCAGGCAAAGCGGCTGATTGCGGCTGCCGGGCATAGCGTTGACACCGTTTTGCCGCCGGGTGAGGTGTTTTACCTGCGCTCTACCGCCAATCTTTCGACGGGCGGCACCGCGATTGACCTGACCGATATCGTCCATCCCGATAACCGCGATATGGCCGAACGCGCAATCATGGCCGTGGGGCTGGATGTTGGCGGGGTTGATTTTCTGATCGACGACATCACCAAATCCTACAAGGATATCGGCGGCGCGATTGTAGAGGTAAACGCCGCCCCCGGCTTTCGCATGCATGTCGCCCCGTCCGAGGGCAAACCCCGCGATGTTGCGGGCAAGGTGATTGACATGCTGTTCCCACTGGGCCAGCAAAGCCGGATTCCGATTGCGGCGATTACCGGCACCAACGGCAAAACCACCACATCGCGCATGCTGGGCCATATCATGAAGGCCAGCGGCAAGATTGTCGGCATGACCTCGACCGATGGGGTCTATGTGGATGGCAAGCTGTCGGTGAAGGGCGATATGACCGGGCCGAAATCGGCGCAAATGGTGTTGCGTGACCCGACGGTTGATTTTGCGGTGATGGAAACCGCGCGCGGCGGGCTTGTGCGCAGCGGTCTGGGCTATCAACATTGCGATGTGGCTGCCTGCCTGAATGTGTCTGCCGACCATCTTGGCCTTGCCGGGATTGATACGGTTGAGCAGCTTGCTGTCGTCAAGCGCGTGGTGATTGAAAGCGCCACGCAAACCGCCGTGCTGAACGCCGATGATATCAATTGCCTGAAAATGGCCGATTACGCCAATGTGGATTCGATCTTTTATGTCACGCTCAACCCCGGTCATTCGCTGGTGAAAGAGCATATCAAGGCCGGCGGCAAAGCCATCGTGCTGGAGCCGGGCATGAGCGGCGAGATGCTGACGATCTATGACAACGGGCTGCACATGCCGATATTGTGGTCGCATCTGATCCCGGCAACGCTGGAAGGCAAGGCGGTGCACAACGTACAAAACGCCATGTTCGCGGCGGCAATGGCCTATAGTTTCGGCGTTGATCTTGATAATATCCGCCACGGGCTGCGCACCTTTGACACCAGCTATTTTCAGGCGCCGGGCCGCATGAACGTGTTTGATGAACACCCGTTCAAGGTGATCCTTGACTATGGCCACAACCCGGCAGCTTTGGGCGCGATGGCCGATCTTGCCGATCGTCTTGATGTCAAGGGCCGCCGCATTGTGGTGCTGTCGATGCCCGGTGATCGCCGCGATCAGGATGTCGCCGAGGCCGCACGCATCCTTGCGGGCCATTTCGACCACTATATCTGCAAGGCCGATGACAATCGGCGCAACCGTGGTCCTGATGAAATACCGCAGCTTTTCCGTGCCGCGTTTCTGAAAAACGACATTTCCGAGGATCAGATCTCCGTCATTCCGAATGAGGAAGACGCGGTTGCCGCAAGCCTGAACATGGCGCAGCCGGGTGATCTTGTGATTGTTTTTGGTGATAACAGCCCGCGATGCTGGAAGCAGATCATTTATTTCAACGCGTCCGATCACAAAACCAGCAGCACGCAGGCGCAGGGCGGCGGTCAGGCCTCGGTGCCATTCGAAGACATGATGGACGGTGATCAAAGCATGGTGCGAGACGCGCGCGGGGTTCGCTTGGCGCGCGGCGATGTTGACGACGGCGATTGAACAGGGCGCAAAGATGAACCGTATCGAACAGCTTGAGGCTGCACTGACCATCGACGCCGCACAGGCCGACCATATCCACGTTTCGCCCGCCCGCCGCCTTACCGGGCCGGGTATCATCTGGGCCCATCCCGGCGCGATCATGGATATCGAGGCGGCAGATACCGAAATTCTGGCAGGCCTTTGGGGCAAACATGCACGGCGTGTGCTGGATGCCGTTGGCTGGCACGCCCAGCATGTCACCCATCGGCGCTTTCAGGGCGGCATCAGTCTGGCCCTTTCGGCGCCGCTGGATCAGCTTTATTCGGCGGTTTATGTGGCGCAGGCGGCGTGGCAGTATTGCGCCGCCGAATTGCTGGCCGCCGAGCCGCTGGCCGCCGAACCGCTGGCCTTTGACATGCTGATCGGTGATCTGCAAGCGGTGATGGCACAAGAGGCGAACCCCGCGCTGATGGCCCTGATGGATGCAGCGGCGGCGCAAGATGTGGATATTCTATGCGATGATGACGCGGTTTCGATTGGCCACGGCGCAGGCAGCAAAACATGGCCCGCGGGGGCTTTGCCCGGGCCGCAAGATGTTGATTGGCCGGCCCTGCATGACATTCCGCTGGCGCTGATTACCGGAACCAACGGCAAGACCACGACCACCCGCCTTTGTGCCGCAATCGCCCGCGTTGCCGGTAAAACCGTTGGGCTGACATCAACCGATGCAGTGCAGGTTGCGGATGAGATTCTGGAACGGGGCGATTTCTCCGGCCCCGGCGGCGCGCGGATGGTGTTGCGCGACCCTCGGGTTGAAATCGCTGTGCTGGAAGTCGCGCGCGGGGGCATTTTGCGCCGGGGTCTGGCGACCCGCCGCGCCCGTGTGGCCGTGGTGACCAATGTCGCCAGGGATCACTTGGGCGAATACGGCGTGATGACCCTGCCCGAACTGGCACAGGCCAAATTTGCCGTTGCGCGCGCGCTGGGGCCGGGCGGCGTTCTGGTTCTGAACGCCGATGATCCGCATGTGGTGGAGGCCGCCGCCAGTGTTGACAAAACGATCTGCTGGTTCTCGCTTGATCGGGGCGCGCCCATGATCAGACAGGCGCGCGCGCTTGGCCAGCCCTGCGCCTTTGTCAGCCAAGGTGAGATGGTCTTTCTCGACGGCAGTGGTGATGGTTTTTCCATCGCGCTGCGGGATGTGCCGATAACCCATTCCGGCATGGCCGAACACAATACGCAAAATGCCCTTGCCGCCTTATGTGCCTGCATGGCCCTGGAAATTTCGCATCACGCTATCCGCACCGGGCTTTGTGGCTTTGTCTCTGATACCAAAGGCAACCCTGGCCGCCTGAATGAGTTTGCCTATAATGGCGCGCGGGTCTTTGTTGATTTCGCCCATAATACCCATTCGGTCGCAGCCGTATGCAGAAGTTTGGCCGCCATTCCGTCAAAGCGGCGGTTCTTGATGCTTAGCCAGCCCGGCGACCATTCGGACGAAGATATAGGCGAAGTGACGAGAACCGCGATCCGGTTTCAGCCCGACCGCATCGTCATCGCGGAAATTGCAGATTATCTGCGGGGGCGCGTCTTGGGCGAAACGCCCGATTTATTGACACGTTCGGCCATTTCAGCGGGTATCCGGCCAGAGCATATCGGGCAGGCCTGCGCCCCGTCGGTGGGGGCCGAACATATCCTTGATCAGCTGGAGCCGGGGGATCTTGCGCTTTTGCTGGTGCTTTCGGATCGTGAAAATGTGTTCGCCCTGCTGGCCAATCCCTGATCTGCGCTGGATGGCGCAGCACGCGTCAATGTGGCATGTTGGGGTCTTCTTTCAGGGTCAGATCATCGCGCAAGGGCACAGTCTGGCGTTCGATCATCCGGTGAACCACCGGGCCCGTTGCGCCACGGTGCAGTTTTCGTAACTGCTCGGTTGGCCCGGTGTCTGATTGGGTGCGGCGTTCATTGTGGCGGATATATTCGGCCCATGTCGGCACATGATAGCTTTCGCTCCAATGTTCCGGGTTTTCAAGATCCCGAAGCAAGACCCATTGCTTTGCCCCATCCCTGATGCGAATCCGCCGCCGCTGGTTCATCGCAGCCAAAAACGCGGGCACGTCTTGCTGTGCGATTTCATAATCGACCATGATCATGACGGGGCCGCTGCGATATTTGATATCAAACGGCAGTTTGGGTTCCTTGAACCGGTTCAGGGGGTCAAGGTTCAGGCCCCCAAACTCTGGCAGCGGCAGCCGAAGCCCGATCAGCGCGCCAGTCACCAGCACGGCTGCAGCCCACATCAACGCCGATGACGCATTGTCCCATTCCGCCAGCGCGCCCCAGACCCAGCTACCCAGCGCCATGCCGCCAAACACGCCGGTCTGATACAGCGCCAGCGCCCGCCCAACCACCCAGCGCGGCGTTGACAGTTGCACCGTCACGTTGAACATCGACAGCGCGATAACCCAGCACGCCCCGGCAAGCGCAAGGGCGGCGCCGCCGAGTATCGTATATTGGCTGGTCGCCAACGCAAAACAACTGATCGCAAAGCCAATGAAAGCGCCGCGCGCAATCCGCTCATTCCTGAAACGCGCGCGCAATCGCGCATTTATCAGCGCGCCGCCAACGGCGCCCATCCCGAAACACCCCAGCATGACGCCATAGACAAAGGCGGTGCCATGCAATTCCTCGCGGACCACCACGGGCAACAGCGCCAAAATCGCAATCGCCGCAACGCCAAACCAGAACCCGCGCAAGATGACCCGCATCAGATTGGGCGACATGGAAACATAGCGAAAACCGGCGGAAAATGCGCTGCCCATCGGCTCTCGTGGCAAGTGCAGGTCGCGTATCGGGGCCTTCCAGCGATACAGCGCAAAGATGATGGCGATATAGCTGAGCGCGTTTACCGCAAAGGCCGCCGCCGCCCCGGCAAGGGCGACAATGGTGCCGCCAATCGCCGGGCCAATGCTGCGCATCAGATTGAAGCCCATGGAGTTAAGCGAAACCGCCGTCGGCAATTCCTGGCGTGAGACAATATCACCCATGGTTGCCTGCCAGGACGGGTTGTGCAGCGCTGTGCCGCAGCCAATCAGGAAGGTGAACCCCAAAAGCGTCCAGGGCGTAAGCCAGCCTTTCAACGCCATGATCGTCAGAACAACCGACACCAGGAACATGAAGGTTTGCGCGATCAGCATCACGCGACGGCGGTCGAAATTATCGGCAAACACCCCCGCCAGCAAGGAAAACACCATGATTGGCAGCGCGACAGAGCCCTGAACAAGCGCCACCATACTTTGCGAATCCGACAGGGCGGTCATCATCCATGCGGCGCCAACCGCCTGCACCAAACCGCCAAAATTTGACGCCAACGCTGCTATCCAAAGCGACCGAAACGTCTGATTGCGAAACAAGGCAAGGGTAGAGGGTCTGTCAGACACGTTCGCTCTTTCACTATCAGTGCCGCCGCAGGGCGACAAAAACCTCTGTCGTGGCCCCGAAGTTTGGCCCGCCGGGGGCGTTGCCAAAGGGCGGCGATAGGCGCATTTGGCTATAACCACCCGCATCTTGCGGGCCCGTTCGCCAAGCAAAGCCTAGCGTGGCCGAATGTATAGCGCAATGTCTTCGGGCAGGGGCGCGACCCTCAAAGCGGCCCAAAAAAGGCAAGGCCAAAAGCGGCATTTGTGACAGGGCCGGTTCTGTCGGGGCAAGGGCGCGCGCATGCGGGATCGTGGGGGGGCAAATGCGCGGAACGGGGGCGATCTGCGCGGTTCAGATCAGGTGCGGCGGCGCGCGGCCTGACAATGGCCTTTAGGGCACGCAAGAACTGTTTACGACAGCCACTCTGGACTGTTTGCTGTGTTCGTGACAGCTTTACGCAACAGAATCCAATGCAGCTCGACAGGCGCGCGCCTCCGGGCTGTTTCACTTTGACATTTCGGGGGCTTTCGATGCGCTCAACCTATCTCCAGAAACGCTACAGCCTGCTGGGTGTGGCATTTGTCGCGGCCCTGGTTTTTGCCGTGGCCGCCGCCGCCACGCTGTCTGGCTGGATGGTCTTGCTGTTTGCAGTTTTTGCGGCGCTGTTTGCCTTGGGGGTTTATGATGTTATTCAGGCGCGGCACGCGGTTTTGCGCAATTATCCGATTATCGGGCATATCCGCTATCTGATGGAATCGATCCGCCCCGAGATCCGGCAATATCTGTTGGAAAGCGACCGCGACGAAGAACCTTTCAGCCGCGAAACCCGCAGTCTGGTCTATCAGCGCGCCAAAGGCGTCGAGGATAAGAAACCCTTTGGAACCTCTGAACGGGTTTACGATTCCGGCTATGCCTGGGTTACCCATTCGATCAACCCCAAGCACATAACCAACAGTGATTTCCGGGTGCGGATTGGCGGCAAGAACTGTCTGCAACCCTATGACGCCTCAATCTACAATATCTCTGCGATGAGCTTTGGCGCGCTTTCTGCCAATGCCATCAAGGCTTTGAATGCGGGCGCCAAAATAGGTGGCTTTGCGCATGATACGGGCGAAGGCGGCATCAGCATCCATCACCGTCAGGGCGGCGCGTTGATTTATCAGGTTGCTTCGGGCTATTTTGGCTGCCGTAACGACAAGGGCGGGTTTGATCCGCAGAAATTCGCGGCACAGGCCGCTGATCCGCAAATCAAGATGATCGAGATCAAGCTGAGTCAGGGCGCGAAACCCGGCCATGGCGGCATGCTGCCCGCATCCAAGATCACCCCCGAAATTGCCGCCGCGCGCGGCATCCCGATGGGCATTGATTGCGTATCCCCTGCCGCGCATAGCGAGTTTTCGACCCCGTTGGAATTGATGGACTTTGTGGCGCGCTTGCGTGATCTGTCGGGTGGCAAACCTGTCGGCCTGAAGTTGTGTATCGGGCATCGCCGTGAATTCATGTGCATGGTCAAGGCCATGCTGCAAACGGGTATTTCCCCCGATTTCATTGTCGTTGACGGCAAGGAAGGTGGCACCGGCTCTGCCCCGCTTGAATTTGCCAACCGCGTCGGCATGCCGATGCTGGAGGGCCTGCATTTCGTTCACAACACCTTGCGCGGCGCGGGTTTGCGCGAAGAAATCCGTATTGGCGCGGCTGGCAAGATTGTTACCGCCTTTGATATCGCGCGGGCCTTGGCGCTTGGTGCAGATTGGTGCAACTCGGCGCGTGGTTTCATGTTTGCGATCGGGTGTATTCAGGCGCAGGCCTGCCATACCAACAAATGCCCGGTTGGCATTGCCACCCAAGATACGCTGCGCCAGCGTGCGCTTGACCCCGACGACAAAAGCACCCGCGTCGCCCGTTTTCACAGCAATACCCTAAAGGCTTTGGGTGAGATCGCAGGCGCGGCCGGGCTGGATTGCCCGAATGATTTCCTGCCGTATCATCTGATGTTTCGGCAAACGGATAACGCATTTCGTGACGGAAACGAGGTCTATGCCTATCTGCCCGAGGGCTTTTTGCTGAGCAAAGACCCGCATCCAGACCTGCGCGAGTGGCAAAGCCGCTGGGGCCGCGCTGCCGCTGACAGCTTTGCGCCCAAGGAAATTCCGCATGGCCCCTTCAGCATCGCTGCGCAATAAGGCCCGCATGATTTGCGTTTGATCGGCGGTTTTGCGGCTGAGGTGGACGGTATTGCCCTGATGCCCTTGCTTGCACGCGAAGATATGGGGTTGGCCGTTCTGCCCGAAAGCCGTTATGTCGTTATGATCAAACGCAAATTCCCCAATGCCTTGCGTGCCGGGCTGTTGTCGGCCGCGGTGCCAGTGTGAATTCTGGCCAGGAAATCTGATTGCGGGGTTATCTTCACGCCCTCTTCACATCCGGGTGGATTCTCGTTATCTTGACCTTGCTTTGGTTTGGGTGGTTCAGCCGCCCAATTAAAAGGGAACGCGGTGCGGTGCAACTTTCAGGCACCAATACCGTGACTGCCCCCGCAACTGTAAGCGGAGAGCGAAGCCGGGATTGACCACTGTGGCGCAATGCGCTGCGGGAAGGGCCGGCCAAGCGATGATCTGCAAGTCAGGAGACCTGCCTGAGCATTCACCCTGTTCGACCGCGAGGGGCGTGTCGGGCTGCGGAGCTTCCGCGCGTGGTGATTTCACCGGCTGCGGGGGCACCATCCCTCCAGTACCATTTGTTTGATCTGGTGGCCGTGATTGGCCGCTACTGAGGGTTTGAAATGCTGACGTCTTCCTTGCGCACCGCCTTGTTGGCCACCGTTGCCACATCCCCATTTCTTGCGACGGCAAGTATCGCCCAAGAGGCCTTTGATCTGGGCGAGATCATCGTTTCGGGCGGGCTCAGCCCGGTTCAGGCGCGTAATTATGGTCACGCGGTCAGCATTCTGACCGAACAGGATTTGAAAGATCTGGGTGCCACCTATGTTTCTGACGCTTTGCAATCGGTTCCCAGCGTCACACTTTCCCGCACAGGCGGGGGCGGTGGCCTGACCGAAGTGCGGATGCGGGGCCATGAGGCACAACACACCTTGATACTGATTGACGGTATCGCCGTGGCGGATGTCAGCACCGGGGCCTATGATCTTGCGGGCATGTTGACGGCGGATATTGCCCGGATCGAAGTGCTGCGTGGCGTGCAATCGGCGATTTACGGGTCCGAGGCGATAGGCGGCGTTATCTCGATCACCACAAAGCGCGCCGAGGCGAACGGTGTTTCCGGCAAGGCCGGGGTTCAGTTCGGGTCGGATGGTAGCAAGGATGCAAATTTTGCCCTGCGCAGCAAAAGCGACCGGGGCGAGCTGGGCTTGTCTTTTGCCGGGCGTTCGACTGATGGCTTTGATATGTCGGGGACTGCCGGCGGGGAAAAGGATGGCAGCATAAACCGCACTGTCAATCTGAATGGCAGCTACAACCTGACCGATAGCGTTTCCATCGGCGCGACCCTGCGCCACACCAATCGCGATGCCGATGGCGATGATTTTGTCTGGGGCGCACCAAACGCGGCTGGTCTTGTCAAGGATTCCGCGGCTGACGGGTCTGTTCAGGAAACCTATGGTTCGGCCTATCTGCAGGCGGATGCGATGGGTGGTCGGCTTTCCAACCGGATCGAACTGACCTTTGGGGCGATCGACATTCAGGCGCGCAACGCTGCCCGAGTGAAAAACCTTGATACCACGGGCCATCGCCAAAAACTTGCCTATACAGCGAGTTACGCACTGGATGCCGCCAGCCTTGCCGATGCAAAGCAGATTGTGACGGTTTCGGTGCAACATGAAAAGCAGGATTACAAGCACAATGATGCGGCGGCCTTCCTGTTTGGCCCACCGCCCGCCTCGGCGCTGCAAACCACCAAGCGCGCCCAAACTTCTGCCGTGCTGGAATATCAGGGGCAGTTTGAAAATGGCCTGAGCCTGCAAGCCAGCTTGCGGCATGACAACAATGATGGGTTCAAGGATTCGACGACTTATTCGATGGGCCTGTCCTACACGCTGCCCAATGGCACGACGCGGCTACATGGATCGGCGGGAACCGGGGTGCAGAACCCGACGATCATTGAGCAATTCGGCTATTTCGCGAATTTCCGCGGCAACCCGAACCTTACACCCGAAAAAAGTCGCAGTTTCGACTTTGGGGTAGAACAGCAGATCATGGATGGGCGGGGCAGCATTGACGTGACCTATTTCAATGACCGTCTGACAGATGAAATTGGCGCGGATTATACGGTGACACCGAACGTAGCGATCAATAAAACCGGGAAAAGCAAGCGTCGGGGGGTAGAGGTTGGCGCCAACCTGAACCTGACCGACCGTGTAAATGTCGTGGCCGCATATACCTGGACCGATGCCCGCAATCCTGACGGCTCGGTAGAGGTGCGCCGCCCCAAGCATGATGCCTCTGTTCGCGTCAACTATACCCTGGCAGATGCGCGCACGCGCCTGAACCTTGGGCTTCGCCACGTCGCGGGCAATTATGATGTTGATTTCACCAGCCCGTCTTTTGGGGGTGGCGTCGTAAAGCTGGGCAACTATTCGCTTGTCGATTTTGGTTTTACCCATGCGCTGACCGATACGGTGACGCTGACAGGCAAGATCAACAACGTGTTCGATAAAAAATACAATGAGTTGGACGGCTACAGCACCCAAGGCAGAACGGCGTTCCTTGGCCTGTCGACCGTGTTCTAGGATGCGGTCACGGGCGCGTATCAGCCTTGTAATATTGGCCTTGGCGGCGGGGTTTTTCAGCCCTGCCGCCCTTGCTGACATCCCGCAGCGCGTGGTGTCGATGAATCTTTGCACCGATCAACTGGCGATGCTGATCGCAGCACAGGGGCAGCTTGTCTCGGTTTCGCGGCTTGCGACTGACCCGCGCAGCTCTGCCATGGTCAATGAGGCGAAGGGGTTTGTGCAAAATCAGGGGTTGGCCGAGGAAATCTATCTGATGCACCCCGACCTGATCCTTGCCGGCAGCTTTACGGCGCGGGCCTCGGTGGACATGCTGCGACGGCTTGGCCTGCGCGTCGAGACGTTTGAACCGGCCTATTCGCTTGACGATGTTGCCGACCGCATTACCCAAATGGGCGATGCTTTGGGCCGACAGGATGCGGCGGCGCAAATCGTGGCCGATTACCGCGCCGGGTTGGCGGGTTTTCAACAGCAGGCCGGCCGCCGCCCCCGCGCCGCCCTGTTTTCGGCCAATGGCTATACCGCAAATGACGATACCGTCGCAGGCCAGATCCTGATCGCGGCAGGCTTTGACAATATCGCAGCCGAGGTGGGGGTTACGGACACCGGCGTTCTGCCGCTGGAGGTTCTGGCGATGGCCGCGCCCGAGGCGGTGATTACCTCTACCCCGTATCCGGGCGCGTCACGGTCCGAAGACATCATGGATCACCCGGTGATCACGGCCTTGCGCGCCCATAGCACCAGCGGCAGCTTTAGCGATGCCGATTGGGTTTGCGGCACGCCTTTCGTCTTGCGCGCGATTGGGTCCATGGTCGAATTGCGCCATAGCATGAGGACGCCATGATGCGGCTGTTTGCGGGTCTTGCGGGTCTGGTGCTGGCGCTGTTCTGCGCCTCGCTGCTGATCGGCCCAGCGGGGATTGGCCCGGTGGAAAGCCTGCACGCGCTGATATGGGGGGGCGAGGGCCCCATGGTGTTGGTAATGCGCGAGATCCGCCTGCCGCGCGCCATTCTGGCGGTGCTGATTGGCGGAGGGCTGGGGTTGGCGGGGGCGGCGATGCAAGGGTATCTGCGCAACCCGCTGGCTGATCCGGGGTTGATCGGGGTGTCTGGATCCGCCGCGCTGGGGGCGGTTGTCGCCCTGCAAACCGGGCTGGCAGCGGTTACTGTGCTGGCGTTGCCCTTTGCGGCGCTGGCAGGGGCGGTGGTCGGGATGGTTCTGGTCTTGGCTTTGGCGGGGCCGCGCGGGTCTTCGCTGACGCTGATCCTTGCAGGTATCGCGATTTCTGCACTGGCGGGGGCGCTGACGACGCTGGCGTTGAATCTGTCGCCCAACCCCTTTGCCGCAAGCGAGATTGTGTTCTGGATGATGGGCTCGCTTGCGGATCGGTCCATGACCCATGTCTGGATCGCGCTGCCGCTGATCGTGATCGGTGCGGGCATGCTGGCAACATTGGCGCGCGGCCTTGATGCGCTGACATTGGGCGAAGATGCAGCCGAGGCGATGGGCATCAGCCTGTACCGTCTGCGTCTGACCTTGATCCTTGGGACGGCGGCGGTGGTCGGCGCATCTACAGCGGTGGCGGGGGCGATTGGTTTTGTCGGGCTGGTGGTGCCGCATATCCTGCGTGGCTTTGTTGGTGCGCGGCCGGGGGCGCTGTTGTGGGCGTCAACCCTTGGCGGGGCGCTTATGCTGCTGACGGCTGATATCGCCGTGCGGGTGCTGCTGCCCGCGCGCGACCTGAAATTGGGGGTGCTGACGGCGCTGGTCGGGGCCCCTTTGTTCTTGCATCTGATCTACCGCACCCGGAGAGAGGGGCAATGACGCTGCTTTCCACCAGCAACCTAAGTGTGACATTGCGGGGCCGTGCGGTTTTGACCGATGTGTCCCTGACCCTTGCGGCGGGCGAGGTTGTCGGCCTGATCGGCCCCAATGGTGCCGGAAAAACCAGCCTGATGCGTGCGGCCCTGGGGCTGTTGCCCCATCGCGGCGCAAGTTCGCTGGCGCGGATGTCGCCCCGCGATAGGGGGCGCGCGGTGGCCTGGATGCCGCAAACCCGTGAAATCGCCTGGCCCGTCAGTGTCGAGACGTTGGTCACTTTGGGCCGCACACCGCATCTGGCCCCCGGCCAGCGGCCCAGCGACGCTGACCGCGCTGCCGTCACCCGCGCGCTTGACCGGATGGCGCTGGGCAGCCTGCGCCATCGCACGGCGACCCGGCTGTCGGGTGGGGAACAGGCCCGCGCCCTGATTGCCCGCGCCCTGGCCCAGGAAACCCCGCTGCTGATGGCGGATGAACCGATTGCGGGCCTTGACCCCGCGCATCAGATTGCCACGATGCACTGCTTTGCCGGGCTGGCAAAGGGCGGCCATTCCGTCCTTGTCTCATTGCATGATCTTGGCCTTGCTGCGCGGTTTTGCACCCGGCTTGTGGTGCTGGACAAGGGCGTGATCGTGGCCGATGGCACAGCGCAAACCGTGCTGACCCCGCAGCTTTTGCGGGACACATTCGGCATTACAGCATGGTTTGAAACCACATCCCAAGGCCCGGTTTTTCAACCGCTGGAGGTGGTCTGATGCGATTCACCCGTCCGGTCCACTGATAAAAGGCAAAGAGCATGCAAATCAACCTTGCCACCCTGCGCGCGTTTCTTGATACCGGCGGCCCCGCGCTTTGGGCGATTGCGGGGCTATCGGTGGTTACGCTGGCGATTATCCTGTGGAAGCTGTGGGGGCTGTTGCGCCTTGGCATTTGGTCAATCGCATCGGCAGAGCGGGCATTGGCGCAGATTTGTGCCGGGCAGACGGCAGGTGCAACGGGCCGCGGCATATATGCCCGCTTTGTGGCGGATGTGGTGGCGACCCGCCGTTTGCCCGATGCCGCCGCCCGCGAGGAAACGGCGCGCTTGGCCCAGCATGTGCTGGGGCGGTTGCGCAGCGGCCTGCGCCCTTTGGAATTGATTGTTACGATTGCGCCGTTGATCGGGCTTTTGGGCACCGTGCTTGGGATGATCGAGGCGTTTCGGGTTTTACAGGAAAGCGGCGGGCAGGGCGACCCGTCGCTGCTTGCAGGGGGCATTTGGGAGGCGCTGTTGACCACGGCGGCCGGTATGGCCGTTGCTATCCCCGCTGCTGTCGCGCTGTCATGGTTTGAAAGCATCGCTGAAAGCGCACAAAACCGGTTAGAGGATATGGCGACCCGCATTTTCACCCAGTCCGCCCAGGCGGCGATGCCAGTACCACAAAACAAGGCGGTCGATTGATGTTTTGTTTTGGTGAACAGCGCAGGCCGCGCCGCCCCAGTCTGACACCGATGATCGACGTGGTGTTTTTGCTTTTGGTGTTCTTTATGCTGGCCTCGCAATTCGGGCATGACAAGGCCTTGCCCATCGTTTCAGGTGGCGGCGCGGCAAACTATGACGGCCCCCCGAGGTTGCTGGAGATTTCGCCAGAGGCGCTGGCGCTGAACGGCGTTCCGGTAGCAGTGCCAGACCTTGCGCGCCGCCTTTCTGCGCTGACCAACAGCCCCGATGATATCATCATCTTGCGGCCAGATGCCGGGGCCAGCCTGCAACGTCTGATCGACGTTGCCGAAACCCTGAACCGTGCCGGCTTTGCCCGGCTTGCTGTGGTGGAATAGGCCATGCGCTTTGCCAGACCATCCCGCCGCGCTATGCCAGAGTCGGTTGTGCCGATGATCAACGTGGTATTTTTACTGTTGATCTTCTTTCTGATGTCGGCGCGGCTGGCCCCGCCTCCGCCTGTCGATATTGACCTGCCTTATGCCGGATCGGATAAAGCTGCGGATGATGCGCTTGTGCTGTATCTTGGCGAAAGCGGCGTTGCGATGCTGGATATGGTGGGGGATGCCGTGTGGCAACGGCTTGCTACGGTTGAGCCCGGTCAAACCCTGACGTTGCGGGCCGATGCGGCCTTGCCGGGCGTCGATGTGGCGAAAACGCTTTCGCGGCTGGCGGGCCTTGGCCTTACCCAGGTTGAACTGTCGGTGCGTGCAAAATGAAGGCGGTATTGGAATTTGGCGGGTTTCTGGCGCTGGCATTGGGCGCACATCTGCTGATATGGCAGGCCGGTACCACGGGCGGCACCATAGGCGAGGCAGGTACGGCAGGCCATGCCGGGGCGGACACGCTGGCGCTTGCCGGGGCGGATGCCGATTTGCAAGATCTGGTCGCCGACTGGGATAGCCCGCCGCCGCCTGCCATCACCCCGGCCCGATTGCAGCCGCCTGCACCCGATAGCGCCCCGCAGATGCCGCTGGCCCAACAGACTGCGCCGGGTTTGCCGGTTCCCCCGCCCTTGACGCCGGCCTTGCCGACCGAGGTTATGGATACAGCGATGGTTGCCGATACCTTGCCGCCCCCCCAACCACCGCCGCCCCCCAAGCTGCAGCCGCCGGTGCCAGAGCCAAAACCAGAACCCATTGCCAAACCGGCAAAGCCTGCGGCACCAGTGGCAAAGCCGAAAGCCGCAACCAAGACCGAGCGGGCCAAGGGGCAGGCAAGTAATGCTGCAGGCCAGACCAGCGCAGGCCAGAACGGCGGCGGCCAGAAAAAGCCCGGCACACAGGCCCAAGCCAGCGAAATGGCGCGCTGGGGGGGGGCGATCCGCAAGAGCATTGAGCGAAGCAAGCGTCGGCCCGCAACCGGCAACGCCAAGGGTGCGGTGTCGCTGGCCATCAGCGTTTCGACCAATGGTGCGCTGACCGGGCTGGCGGTGGCCAAAAGTTCGGGTGACGGCGTGCTGGACCGTGCGGCCGTTGATGCGGTAAAACGCGCCCGCTTGCCCAAGGCCCCGGCAGATATTCCCCCCGGCACCCACAGGTTTACGCTTTCGGTGTCATTTACGCGTTAGGGCGTTTCGACCCTGGTTTGCAAACACTGCCCGGCACGCGTTGAAGTTTTCAATTTCAGGCAGCGATATATGCGCAAGGGCCAAGGCGAAACGCTTTAAGGGGCTGGGCCAGGCCTTGATTGCATGCCTTTGTTCCTGCCGCCCCCTGCCAGGAATGGCCTTGTTGCGCGGCAGGCCCTGAAGGCCCATGTTTCTTGGGCCAGTGAATACCCAAGAGACTATGGACCTTACAGGTTTGGGCCGGTTACCTGCTGAACCGCTTGTACTTTGCCCGCTTTGGCTCCAACGCATCCGGCCCCAAGCGGCGGATCTTGTCTTGTTCGTAGTCTTCAAAGTTGCCTTCGAACCATTCCACATGCGCGTCGCCTTCAAACGCGAGCATGTGGGTGCAAAGACGGTCGAGGAAAAAGCGGTCGTGCGAAATGATGATGGCGCAGCCGGCGAAATCCTCAATCGCCTGTTCCAGCGCTTGCAGGGTTTCCACGTCCAGATCGTTGGTCGGCTCATCCAGCAGCAGCACGTTGCCGCCAGAGCGCAGCAGTTTCGCCATATGCACGCGGTTGCGTTCACCGCCTGAAAGCAGGCCGACTTTTTTCTGCTGATCGGTGCCTTTGAAGTTGAACGAACCGGCATAGACGCGGCTGTTCACCTCCATGTCGCCAAGGTGGATAACCTCGGCCCCGCCCGAGATTTCCTCCCATGCGGTGGCATTCGGGTCAAGCGCGTCGCGCGACTGGTCAACATAGGCCAGTTGCACGGTGTCACCCAGGGTGATCGTGCCCTCATCCGGCTGTTCCTGGCCGGTGATCATGCGAAACAGCGTGGATTTGCCCGCGCCGTTCGGGCCAATGACGCCCACAATCGCACCGGGTGGCACGGTAAAGCTCAGATCCTCGATCAACAGCTTGTCGCCCATATGTTTTTTCAGGCCGACAACCTCGATCACCTTGTTGCCCAGACGCTCGCCGTTGGGAATGACGATCTGTGCGGTGGTGGCACGTTCCATGACGGTTTGGCCGGCCATTTCATTATAGCGGGTAAGACGGGCCTTGCCCTTGGATTGGCGGGCCTTGACGCCAGAGCGGATCCACTCAAGTTCCTTTTCCAGCGCCTTTTGCTTGGTCTTGTCTTCGCGCGATTCCTGCTGCATCCGCTTGGCTTTTTGCTCCAGCCATGACGAATAATTGCCCTCGTATGGAATGCCGCGGCCACGGTCGAGTTCCAGAATCCAGCTTGTGATATCATCCAGGAAATAGCGGTCATGGGTCACGATCAGGATCGTGCCTTTGTATTTCATCAGGTGCTTTTGCAGCCAGGCAATGGATTCGGCGTCCAGGTGGTTGGTCGGTTCGTCCAACAGCAGCATGTCGGGTTCTTCCAACAGCAGCTTGCACAGCGCCACGCGGCGGCGTTCACCGCCTGAAAGGTCTTCGACATTCGCGTCATCGGGCGGGCAGCGCAGCGCATCCATCGCTACGCCAACGGTCGCTTCCAGTTCCCACAGGTTGCCAGCGTCGATCTGGTCTTGCAAGGCGGCCATCTCATCGGCGGTTTCATCCGAATAGTTCATCGCCAACTCGTTGTAACGCTCTAGAATTGCGGTTTTGTCGGCCACGCCAAGCATTACGTTTTCTTTCACCGTCAGGTTCGGATCAAGATGCGGTTCCTGCGCAAGATAGCCAACGCGTGTGCCCTTGGCCGCCCATGCCTCGCCCTTGAAATCGGTATCGATTCCCGCCATGATTTTCAGCAGGGTTGATTTACCCGAACCGTTCACGCCGACCACACCGATTTTCACACCGGGCAGGAAGTTGAGGTGAATGTTTTCAAAGCATTTCTTGCCACCGGGATAGGTCTTTGACACGCCGTCCATGTGGTAGATATATTGATAGCTGGCCATGATCTTGCTCCATCCGAGGCATATTTACCGCCTCATGTAGTCAATCTGGGCCAGAAGGGCAATCGCTTGCGCGTGGGCAAAAGTGTTTCCGGTTCTTGTTGAAACCAGCTTGGCACCAGCCCGTCGCAAAGCTGCGGCTGTTTACATTGGCCTTCAGGGCTGGGTGCCGCTTTGGTTTTTTGGCCGGGGAATGGGGCGGCCAAGGGCCAGCAAGCCGGGTCAGCATTGTATTTGCCGCAATCTTGGGGTCAGCATGGCTTCAGGAAATTAGTGGGTTATAGCAGGCAATGCGGCAAGGCTTTCCAATCGCGACCAAAGGTATGAAAATCGGGCTTTTGGGCGGTTCGTTTGACCCCGCCCACGAAGGCCATGTGCATTTGACGCATGAGGCGTTGAAGCGCTTTGGGTTGGACCGGGTGTGGTGGCTGGTCAGCCCCGGCAACCCGTTGAAAGCCCGACAGCCTGCGCCGATGACGGAACGTCTGGCGCGGGCGCAGGGCGTGATGGATGACCCGCGGGTCGTGATTACCGATATCGAGGCGCGGCTGGGAACCCGTTACACCGCGCAAACGCTGGCGGCCTTGATCCGGCATTACCCCGAAGTGCGCTTTGTCTGGCTGATGGGGTCGGATAATCTGGTGCAGTTTGATCGCTGGGACCATTGGCAAGACATCATGCAGATGGTCCCCATCGGCGTATTGGCCCGGCCGGACAGCCAAATCGCAGCGCGGTTGTCAAAAGCTGCCACAGTGTATCGGCGCGTGCGCCTGGCCGAGGGCTCGGCGCGACTTTTGGCAATAGGGCCGCCGCCGCGCTGGTGCTTTTTGGACATGCCGTTGCGGAGCGCCTCATCCAGCGCGATCCGGGCGCGGGGTTGCTGGCGCCCAAAAGGCTGAGCGATTTTGCCATGGCGTTGCTACGGTCCGGTTCGCGCCTTGCGTGCCGTGCGGCCAACATCAACCGTGGCGCCGGTTACGGCCGGACCATCCCGGCCATATCAACCGCTACCGCCTTGCCCAGATCGGCCATGCTGTCTTGCAGCAGTTGGATCGCGTAATGCGGGTTATGGGTGTAGGCGCCGGGGTCTTTGGCGATGAACTGATAGTTATAGGCCGCTTTCAGCAGGCGCGGCGTCCAGCTTTGATAGCGGTTCGGAAAGATCGCCTCGCCGGGGGTCACCGCGCCATCGCCATTCGTATCGACAAAGAAATACGGAAAGGCGTGGGGGTCATAGACGACAGGTGTTTCCGCAACCTCGGCGGCGTATGTCTGGATCGCGGCCCCCAGCTTGGCGTGCAAGGTGGTGATCGAATGGGCAATGCCTTGTGCCATGTCGCCTGTTCCGGTCACGTCAATCGCGGTGCTGCGAATATCGGAATATTTGGCGGCCTCTTTGTGGCAGGTGATGCAATTCTCCATCGGTTTTGGCTTCAGGCTGTGTTGGTTGTGGCATGACAGGCAGGTCGACGGTTCCTCTTTCACATGGATGAACGTGCCGGCATAGGTCTGGCCGTCATATTGATAGCCGCCCGCCGCCACGCTGCCCATCTGGGTCGCTGCCGCGGCTTTGTAATGCACGTTGATAAAGGTCAGATCGCCCGCGACCACATCATCCTCGCGCCCCGCAACCGCTGCGGTTACATCGGCACCTGAGGCGCGGCCCTGATGGCAGGTGGCGCAGATCGCCTCTTTGCCCAAGCCATCGACACGCGCGCCGGAAGGGAACACCACGCTTTGCAGCGCCATGGATTTGGGGTTGTGGCAGGTCACGCAATCCACGGTAGAGCCAAGCGGTTGCGGCTGGTCGATCACATTCACCGCGCGCAGATCCGCGCCCAGATAGTCGATGATCCCGCGGCTGGTGTGGCAGGTCGAACATTCCTTTGGCACCATGCGGATGTCTTCATCATTCCAGTGCTTGAAGGCCTCGGCGCTGCGATCGGCATGGGGCGAGGACAGCCAAGCCTCGGTGATCTTTCCCAGATCGGGCTTTTTCTTTTCCTGCGCCGTGGCCGAAAAGCCAACGGCGATCAGGCCGCATAAGATGATGCAAGGCGCGAGTGTTCTGGTTAACCAATGCATGGTGATCCCCCTGAGAAAGCCGCTTTATGGGCATTGTGCTTTCAAGAAAGTGGTCGGGATAAATTTCAATGTCATTGCGGCAGATCATTGCAGCTTGGCGCGATCGTCAATCCTTTGCGTGCCGGATACGCCGCGCTGCGAATCGAAAAGCCCGCACCACTCTGGCGCGCGCTGTCGGGCCTTGCTGGCGGTGTCGCTATGGCACGGCGGGTTTGACCTTGGCTTTGGCCGTGCCTGACTTTGGCAGGCCTGTGGCGGGTGAGTGGCCGCGCTGGTGGGGTTGCCCAGTGCCAACACCCGCCACGATCTTCACGAATTTATAGTGTTTCGACTTTGGCTTGAAATGCTGACCACCACATAACGCACTGAAAAATTTGATTTCAGGCGGCGGCAGGTGGGCGAGGGTCACGGCGAAACGCCTTGGATTGCGCCCGAGGGCTGCCCGCACAAGGTCGCAGCCTTGCGTGGCAGGCTGGCGCGATATTTTGAAGACGAGCAGGGCCGATCCGGGGCAAAACCCGCGCGCCTGACGGCTTCTTTGGGCGGTGACCCGTTTTGTGGCCCCGTAAGATTGACAGGCCAGCGGCCAGCGCCCTTCAGGGGGGGCAATCGGCGGCGATCACAATCGCTGTATTGGCAGCGGCACATTTCGCCAAAAGCTGTGGGCTGACAGGCGTGTCGGTGAAGAACGTGTCAATCTCGGCCAGCGACACGATCCGGGCCGGTGCCGAGCGTTTGAATTTTGAATGATCGGCAACCAGAAAGGTGCGCCGCGCCTGCGCAATGATGGTTTGGCTGACGATCACCTCTTGAAAATCGAAATCCAGCAAATCGCCGTCCTGATCCAGCGCCGAGCAGCCGATCACCGCAAAATCAAACTTGAATTGCCGGATCGTGCCAGAGGCCAGATGCCCCACAAGCCCACCATCTGACCGCCGCAGCATCCCCCCTGTCACGATCACATCGCAGCCCGGATTGGCGGCAAGAATCCCCGCCACATTCATGTTATTGGTTACCACCAACAGCTTTCGGTGCCGCAGCAATTCCCGGGCGACCGCCTCGGTGCTGGTGCCGATGTTCAGAAATATCGACGCGCCATCCGGGATCTGGGCCGCACAGGCGCGGGCGATGGCGGTCTTGGCACCCTCATTCAGGATGCGGCGGTCTTCATAGCCGATATTGGTTGTGCCCGAGGGCATGATAGCGCCGCCATGCACGCGTTGCAATTTGCCGCTGTCGGCAAGCTCGGTCAGGTCGCGGCGAATGGTTTGAACGGTGACGCCAAAGCGTTCGGCCAACCCATCAACGGTCACGCGCCCCTCTTTGCGGGCAATATCCAGAATGTCTGGCTGACGGAAACTTTGAGACATGTGGCGAATCCTCCTCACCCAAGACTGTTCCCTTATGTTCGCTTTTTCAAGAACAACCATGATTTTGATGTAAATCTTCGCTTTAATTGCTGCGCCGCGGCTTCGCAAGCGGCCTTGCCCGCTCAAGGCTCGATGGAAAATCAATGGCCTAGCGCCGCCATTCAGCCGCAAGGCAAAGAAAGAACAATTTCGAAGGAATTTCTTGCAATAACGCGCATTCTGTGTTTCGTTAGGGGTAGCAAATATTCATTTGGCGGGGAGGCCGGATGACAGCCCAACCTCCATCTTATCCGGTAACGGACCTGTTCATCATCGGCGGTGGCATCAATGGCTGTGGCATTGCGCGCGATGCGGCGGGGCGTGGGTTAACCGTGGCCCTGGCCGAAATGAACGACCTCGCCTCGGCCACCTCCAGCGCCTCTACCAAACTGTTTCATGGCGGGTTGCGCTATCTGGAATATTGGGAGGTGCGTTTGGTGCGTGAGGCACTGATCGAACGTGAAACCCTGCTGCGCGCCATGCCCCATATCAGCTGGCCAATGCGTTTTGTGCTGCCATATCATAAGGATATGCGGTTTGAAGGCGACACGCCCACATCCAGGCTGTTGGGTGTTGTGATGCCCTGGATGAAGGGGCGCAGGCCCGCCTGGCTGATCCGGTTGGGCTTGTTCATGTATGACAACCTGGGCGGGCGCAAGATTTTGCCGGGAACGGTTACCCTGTCCTTGCCCGGCACGCCGGAAGGTGCCCCGATTGAGGATCGTTTTACCCGCGCCTATGAATATTCCGACTGCTGGATTGAGGATTCCCGGCTGGTCATCCTGAACGCGCGCGACGCCGAGGCGCGCGGGGCCAAGATCATGGTTCGCACGAAAGTCATTTCGGCCCTGCGCAAAAACGGCCTGTGGGAAATCACGTTGGACCGGGATGGCCAAACCGAAACGCGTCACGCGCGGGTATTGGTGAATGCGGCAGGCCCTTGGGTGGGCGATGTGATACAGCAAAAACTGCGGATCAATTCAACCGAAGGCGTGCGCCTGGTGCGCGGCAGCCATATCGTGACCAAACGGCTGTATGAGCATGACAAATGCTATTTCTTTCAGGGAACCGATGGGCGCATCATTTTTGCAATCCCGTATGAGCAGGATTTTACCCTGATCGGCACGACCGATGCCGAACATGACAGCCCCGATCACGCGCCTGTCTGCACCGATGCGGAACGCGACTATCTGATTGATTTCGCGAACAGGTATTTCAAGCAAGACATCATGGCCGCGGATGTGGTCTGGACCTATTCGGGCGTGCGGCCCTTATATGATGACGGCGCCAGCAGCGCGACAGCCGCGACCCGGGATTATACTTTGAAAGTGGATGCCAATGGCGGCGCGCCCATTCTGAACATCTTTGGCGGTAAAATCACCACCTATCGCCGCCTTGCCGAAAGCGCGATGGACAAGATTGCAGATCACTTTCCTGGCCTGCCCGCAAAATGGACGGCGGGGGTGGCGCTGCCGGGCGGGGATTTTCCGCATGACGGGGTGCCGGATTTGATTGACAGGCTGCGACAGGATTATCCGTTCCTGACCGCCTTTTGGGCGCGGCGCCTGATACGGGCCTACGGCACCGAGGCGGCTGAGGTTTTAGGCGATGCCCGCGAAGCTGATGATCTGGGCCGCGACTTTGGCGCAACCCTGACCGCACGCGAGGTGGCGTGGCTGATGACCCACGAATATGCCCGCCGCGCCGAAGATGTGGTCTGGCGGCGTAACAAATTGGGGCTGCGAATGGACGCAGCACAAATCGCGGCACTGGATGCGTGGATGCAGGCCGATAAAACGGAATTGATGAAGGCGGGGCGCAGATGATCCCCGCAGCAAGCAGGTAAAAAGAGGGTGAAGGTGCAGCCTGTTCTGGCGATTGATCAGGGAACCACGCCCCGCCGGGCGATCCTGTTTGATGCCGCGATGCAGTTTTGGGCCGATATTATCGGGGCAAAGGCAGACCGTCCGAAGGGGGGTGAAACGACCGCATTGGGGGCGGCATGGCTGGCAGGGCATCGGGCCGGCCTCTACCCCGATCAGGCCGGGTTTGCCGCGAACTGGGCTTTGGAGCGGGTGTTTGCACCGCCAATGGCTGAGGGCCTGCGCGCCGAGAAATATGCGGCGTGGAAACGGGCCGTTGTGGCGACGATGGCGTTTTGACTGCAGGCAGTTGCTATCGCTGGGATATTGAGATAGCGCGCTTGCATGGGGTCTGTTGAGAAAGGCGCGCGATGGTTCGCAAAGATCGCACATATTCGTATTGCCTTTTGACGTATAATCAGTCGAAAACAGTGGCCGCCGCCGTAAAAAGCGCCCTCGACCAAGATTGCGCAGCTATGCAGATCGTGATTTCCGACGACTGCTCAAAAGATGATACGTTCTCTATCATTCAGCAAACCGTCGCGGGGTATGCAGGCCCTCATCATGTGGTCCTTAACCGGAATCAACGAAACCTTGGCCTGGCAGGGAACATAGATATTGTTCACGGCTTAAGCGCTGGCGATGTCATTATTGCTGCGGCTGGTGATGATACCTCACATCCAAGCAGAAGCCGGCAGATCATGCGCGCGTTTGAGACGGATGACTGCCTTCTGGCCTGTTCGCGTGCCGTGGTTGTTGACCCGCAAGGTGTTGAATTGCAGGGGGATTTTCACAAGGCCACCTTTTACCAAGGCTGGGATCTGGCCAAAGTGGCTGGTTCAAATTCTCTCTATATCGGCGCTACCGGGGCATGGGCGCGGGAATTATACACCAAATATGGAGCCTTTGATCCTGCGGCCTATGAAGACCTGGTGTTGGGGTTTCGGGCCGCCCTTGAAGGCCGTATCGCTGTGATCGACGAAAAGCTGGTCAATTACTGTCTGGGCGGCGGCATCACCAGTTCGGCTGATTACTTTGACGATCTTCATGCGTTCAAAGCCCACAGAGCCCAGAGCTATGTGGTTGCTTCGGCCATCATGCGGCAACGGTTGAAAGATGCCCAGACCTATGGGTTGGAGGCAAGCTCTGCCGTTTGGGCGGTTATTCGCAAAGCGCAGACGCGCGCGGCGATTGGGCTGTCATATTACCGGGGGACGCGCGGCGACTTGTTTTTGCACGCCCTTCGCCACCCTTTTCTGGTGCTGGATACCGTTTACTCTGAGCGCCGGCGCTGTCGAAAAATGCTGCGCAGAATGCGAAAGCGCGCGGGGGGGCGGCAGTGACAAAACCACATGTCGAAACCAAGGGGCCAAAAATCTCGGTGGTGATGCCGGTCTATAATGGGGCCGCATTTCTTGAAGAGACGTTGGAGTCTTTGAGAAATCAGGACTTTGAAGACTATGAGATACTTTGCATCGACGATTGTTCGACAGATCACAGCGCCCGCTTGCTTGCGCAATACGCTGAAAAGGATGGCAGATTTCGATATTTCAAGACCCCGGAAAACCTTGGGATCGTTCCAAAGGTCATGAACTTTGCCGCCCCATTGGTAAGGGGGGATTATTTTGCATATACCTCTCAGGACGATCTTTATTCAAAAGACTGGCTGAATTCTCTTTACCAGCGCGCGCAGGTGACAAAGGCAGATGCCGTGCTGCCGGATGTCGAGTTTTTCTTTGCGGGTCGTGCCGACAATCACAGGATTGTGGGCTTGAACGGCGACCGGAGTGCCATTTTATCGGGCCGTGATGCGTTTGTGGCATCGCTGGATTGGCGCATCGCTGGCAACGCGCTGTGGAAATCGGCATTTCTGAAAGAGATCGGCTTTCAAGACTTTGGAATGTTTGCGGATGAATATACGGTAAGGAGCTTCTTTCTGGCCTGTGATACGGTTGCATTCTGTGACGGTGTTTTCTTTTATCGGCAAGATAACCCGGATGCCATTACCAAAAAAGTCAGCGCGAAAACTTTGGATGCGGTTCACAATACCTTCATGTTGTGGCGTTTGGCCAAGGAAAACAGCTTTGATGAGACCATCTGTGGGCCAATGGCATATAAGACATTGAAGTCGCTCATACGGGCTTATGCCCTCATTTTTCGGACCCCTCAGCTTCAGCCCTACATATATAAATGCGACGCGGTTTTTGAGGCGTTGCAATCGGATGGTTTCAGGGCCTCACTTGCGGCAGGCCTTCGCTCTGACAAGGGTTTTCCGCTGCGGTTTGTTTATCTGCGCGCGCAAAGTTCTAAAAAATACCTGCTTGCTGTGGCGCGTGTCAAAGCCGTATTTGGCGCAGTGATGCACGGCAAGCGTCGGCGCGGATGAGACTGGGCCAATAAGGCCGCGCCAATAAGACTGGGCCGGAGATGCGGGTTGCCCGACGGTTTTTCTTGGCAAGGGCAGGCCATATAGCCTTGAAAATGTTCTATCCGCCCTTAGCGCCAATCTGAAAAGCCATATCCCATATAGTCGCGGGCATAGGCATCACGGGCTGTGGCCTCGATTTCGGCGTCGTAGATTTCGGCCAAAATATCGCGCGCTGGATCAGCCAGGCCTGGCAGGGGGGGGCAGGTCACACCGATTTCGGCAGCAAGAAACCCAAGGCCCATTGGCAAACTCTCTTCGCGCAGCACCAGGTCCGGGCCTTGAAACTGCGCGAAGCCCTGAAGCACGGCGGTTTGGCTGGCAAAATGCGGGTCTATGCGCAGGCCGGTCTGGCCCGCGACGTTGAGTTTCAGAAAACGCAGAAACTCCAGAAAGGCTTGGCGATGATCGGCGATTGGCAGGGTGTCGCCGATCTTTGGCAAGGCTATTTTATAGGTTTTGATCAGACTTTCGCGGATATGCGGCAACGCGCCCGTGAGGATATGGCTGCAAAATCCGGCATGCGCGCGGGCGACCGGGTGGCGTAACACCGTAAAGCTGCGGTGTCTGGGGGTTTTCCGCAGCCATTGGCGCAAGGATTTCTGGTTGAAATTATCCGCAATGGGCCCCAGACCCGTCAGCCACTGGGCTATCTCTGCCTCGGGCCCGCCGCGCATGGGCATGTAAAGCGCCGCGCCGGCAGCCAGAAAAGACGGGATAGCTGGGGCGCGGCGGGGTTCAAAATTTGGGGTGCGGGCAAGGTTGAACCGGTCAAGCTGCGATAGCGCGACCGCCATTTCCTCAAAGTTTTCAACCTTTTCGGAAATATCTTCGGGGTTTTGCTTTTTCAAGGTGGCATCGGGGGCCGTCAATGCGGCTTCAACCCCCAGAAAACGCGCGAGTCCGTTAAGAACATCGGTATCGTTGATGTCTTCATAATCTATGTAGAACGCGGTTTGACCACTGGTTTGCAGCCCATGCATCAGCCGCATTTGAAAGGCTTGCAACTGCGCGAGATGGGCTGTGAACTCGGCCGTGTCAAAATGCGCCTTGGCGGTTTTCAGCCGTTTTGCTTGCGTCAGCTTCCACTGGCCAGTGGCTTGGGCAATTTTCCAGCTGACATAGCTTTCGACCGGATTGCGGGTCAGGATGATCTTGGCACAACACGGATCAGCAAGCACGCCGGGCAAGATACGGGGGTCATGGTCGTGAAAATACCGAAACCCCGACAAGCCGGGGCTTTGCGCGCGCATTTGGCGCAACAACAGGTCCGGGTCCGCCTCACGCTGTTGCAAGGTGATGCCAAAAGCCTCGGTCTGGTTCAGCTTGCCGATGAAATGCGGATTGAACGCCTCGCCGTGGCAGGCGATACCGGGGATGGCATTCAGATTCGCCTCCAGGAAATTACTGCCAGTGCGCATCTCTGCAAGCAGGACAAAGCTGTCAAATTTACGTTCCAAGGGATTACTTTACCAAATAGGGCCGGCCACGGCGGGCGGCGTTTTGTTGCAGGTCATCATTCGCCGGAAAGTCACCCATCAAGAGGGGTTGCATGCCCTGGTTGCGCAGATTTTGCAAGAATTGCCCAAAGCCTGCAAGGTCTGTCATGCGGGGGGCCTCGGTCAGGCGGCGCAGGGCGCGGGGGCTGATCTCATCGACGATGGTCTGAAGGGGCTCCATCGGGTTTTCCACAAAATCCGCAAGGTTCCAGATGCGGGTCTGCGCCTTGGTCCAGGGGCTGCGCAAAATGTTGAGATGCACCTGCTCCAACCGTTGCAGGCGCGCGGCCTCTGCCCGAATTTCAGAAAAATTCAGGTTGGATTTGAAAAGCGGCACAGCCCAGGCCCCTGAAATCACCGAGATGGTAGCGTTGGGGTCACTGCTGAGTTGCCAATTGATTTCCTGATTGTCGGCGGGGCCAAATTGAAAGCACTGACGCTCGCCACGGGTATTCCACAGCAGATTCGAAAGGAAGCTTTTGGGGTTGTAATCGCGGATTGCAGGCGCGTTTGACATTGCACCGTTATAGACAGTCTCTCCACCCGAGAATTCAACCGTCTTCAATGAAAACAGATGTCCGTGTACACGCGTCCCGGTCATTTTGCCGAGCCAGGTTTCAAAATTCTCGAACAGTTCCGAAAACCCTTCAAAAACAGAGTAGGGCGAGGCACTTTTGCCGTTTTCCCAGTTATCATTGGGAAAACGGCTTTGCATATAAAGACCCGAACGGCCCTTGGTCCGGCGCTCGACGGCCTTTGAAAAAAGGCGGTCAATCTTGCCGGGGTTGGGTTCGGCAGCGGCTTGGCCGGCACCGCCTTCGGTCATGAACACCCGGTAGAGTTTCTTGGCATGTGGCCATATTTTACGGGCGACAAAGCAATCAGACCGCCGCAAAAGTTGCAAATGGTCATCGTAGAAAATATGCGGTTTGCCCTGAAAGTCGAATTTAGACAGGGTAAGCGAGCGGCTTTCAATGTTTGACGAATAGCGCCGGACCAGCGTTTGAAAATAAGATTCGTCGGGTATCCAAACCCGCCGGAAATAGCGATCAATCTCGCCCCGCTCGGGGTCTTCGAGAATGGCTGACAGGGTTTGGCGTGTCAGGCACCACCATTGGCTACCCAGATGCGGCACAACTCCGTCTGGTATTTTGCGCTTGAACCCAACACGGCGTTGCAGGCGGACATAGCTGTCAAACAGCCGCCGTTGGCTGCGCCATGAAAAGGGAAACCGCAGGGTAAATCGCTCAAGGTCAAGGCCGCCGACAGTCCAGCCGACATCGGATGTGGTCACCGATTCAATGAAATCGGTGCGGGGGCGATCATCAAGATAGGCGACAAGTTCCCGGACCGGCCGCAAAGGCAGGCACGACCCCGAGGCAAGGTAGACATGCCGCACGCCAGGAAACTCTTTCAGCATGATGGTTGCAGCACTTTGGGTTGCAGCAACGATACCCCAGGTGCCCCATTCACAAGCGTAGCGGCGCGAAAACCGAACATCCGAAAGGTTGGCCAAACTTGCTTGCAAACCGTCGAAATCGGCCTTTGGAACCCGCTTGTCGACATGAATCACGACCGGGCAGCCGCGATCAACCCAATGGCGCGCAACCTGTGCCGCGCGGTCAAGGGCGGTATGGCACAGCATGACAATGCCCATGCTCATACCCAGTTTCCTTTGGATATCAGCCCCAGAATTTCAAGTTGCCGCCAGTTGATGTATTTTTCCGACCACTTGCACCACATGTCGGGGCTGTCGTTCAGCCCGGCCTTATAGGCTTTGTATTCATGGCTATTGGCGTAATGTTGGCGGCGCAGCATCTCTTCCTCGGCCTTGGCTGCGAATGTATCAAGGAATTTTGCATGTAACAGGCAACCACTGGCCTTTTCGCCGCCCCATTCGTCATAAACAAGGTTAAGGCCGCGCGGCAGCAGCATATGGGTCGAGGAGGCATAGGCATATTGGCGCTGCCATTTCACCAGCGGAATCTTGTTCAGCGCGGGCGCGCGTTCGGGGGCATCTGCAAAGAACATGCGCGCCCGCGGGCCACCCTGAATCCATAAATTGCCATAGCGGCTGTTGCGGGTGATGGTGTAATTGCCGCTGTCAAACCATTGCGCAATCTCGAACGGGTCCTGGCCTTCACGGTAGGGCTGCGCGCCGATCGGTCCCTTGGGGTACATATCAAGCAGCATGGCCGAAAAGGATTTGATGGACGAGGCATCCAGCCAATCGGTCAAGGCGCGCAGGGGGCGGGTATCGCAAAACGGGTAGACAAAAAATTCGTCAGGGTCGACAACCAGCGTCCAATGGTCATGCGCATAACGCATTTGAAGCCAGTTCAGCCAATCCACGCCAAAGCGCGCGCGCTTGTAGCTATGCGTGCTGTGCCAAAGCGACACATCTTTTTGGTCTTTGAGATAGTCACGCGACCCATCGTCACTGTCATTGTCGACGATCAGGAAATGATTGACCCCAAGGTTGCGGTAATAATCCAGAAAGAACGGCAGCCGCACGCGTTCATTGCGCAGAGTTGAAAACAGCAGGATATCGGCAGGTTTGATGGTTTGAACCCGGGTTGCGACCGGCCTCAGCTCCCTCCGCTTGCGGAAGGCGCGAGCAAGCCAGCGTTTGCGCGCCAGTCTTAATCGGTATCGTGAAAATATGCTCACACCTTGCTTTCCAAAAAATACCGCCACATCAACGGGCTAACGAACATAGTCTTTACCCCTAGCAGCCGAGGCTTAAAACGCTCTTGAAATGTGCATCCCAGCGCGGAATTGCTACCGCTGACATGTTTTTTGCATCCTTCTGTCGCGGCACCACCTGTCCCGGTGTCCCGTTCCGATCCTTTAGCTGAATGATTGTTTCCATCCAAGAATACCTGTCATCCAGGCTTGCGTAAACGGGGTAATTGCCCAGAGTCTCATGATAAATTGGCAAAGGTGGCACAATAACCGCGACGCCAAGACTGGCGGCTTCCAATGGCGGCAGGCCATACCCTTCAACAAGGCTGGGAAACAGCAGGGCGCAGGCGTTTGCCAACAGATTTGCCACAGTATCATCCGGCAGATTTGCCATCTCAAACACGGTTTGGTTGCGGAAAGGCTGCGTATCCAATCGCTGAAAGACGCGTTCATTCATCCAGCCCCGGCGTCCAAGAATAAGCAGATGAGGGATTTCAGCCAGCGGAAGATCACGATGCATCGTTTCCCATATGTCCAGCAAGAACGCGTGATTTTTACGCGGCTCAATGGTGCCGAGCGTGACAAAATACGGGTGGTTGCGCGCCGGGCTGGCGTTGGGCTGCAATGGGGAAATGCCCAAGGCGGCAACCGTGCCGGCTGGCACGCGGCCGTGGCGGGCAAAGTGGCGTTCGGTTTGGGTGCGCGTTGTCTTGGCGCTATGGATAACCAGATCGGCCCCCCGCGCCACCGCTGCCAGCTTTTTGTCAAAGCGGGCAATGGTATTGGGGCGGGTAAACTGGGGGTAATCAAGCGGAATGGTATCATGGATCAGCACCACCACGCGTGACGCACCGCCGGACTTCAGGGCGCGAAACGTCCGTGGGTCCAGGTTTGCGTGCCCGGTATTGAAGCTGGTAAACCCCTGCGGCAGATGCCGCCGCAGGGTTTGCGCCAAACGAGATGGGCGGCAGCGGGCCAAGGCCAGTTTACGCAGGGCGGTTTCGGCGCGGGCAAGCAGTGGGTCACTGCGGCGGGTCAGCCGTGACAAAAGATCGGCGGCGGGAAGCGGGTCGGGCTGATGCAATAGGCTGTGAAGCCCAGCCATCCCGCCTCGATCCAGCAAAAAAAAACCCAATGCGCCCCGGATAACGCCAAAAACAGGCGAGGAGAGCGTGAGGAAATGCGCAAGATAGGCGGCCTCAACCCGGTCAACCCCGGTCGGCTGTCCCTTACCCAAGCGCGACACCAATCGCGTCAGATCAAGCAGCCGTGCCGGGGGGTGCATGGTTTTACTGTGCCGCCTTTTGCTGTGCCAGCAGATCATGCAGATAATCCGCAAATTCTGCTTGCAGATCTTCACGGGCAAGGCCGAAAGCCACGGTCGCCTGCAAAAAGCCAGCCTTGGAGCCGCAGTCATAGCGCTGGCCCCGGAATCGGAAGCCGTAAACGCTTTCCTCACTACCGATTTCTTTTGCGATGGCATCGGTGAGCTGAATTTCACCACCCGCGCCTTGCTTGATGTCATTGAGGTTGTTCAACACCCTGGGTGACAGGATGTAGCGACCAATAACAGCAAGGTTTGATGGTGCTTCATCGGCTTTCGGCTTTTCCACCATGCCCTTGGCGCGAACAATGTCGCCCATATCGTCGGCCACATCCAGAACACCATAGGCGCTGACCCTTTCGGGGGCAACTTCCATGGTTGCGACCATATTGCCGCCGGTTTGGGCATAAGCCTCGACCATTTGTTGCAGGCAGGGTTTTTCGGCAGCGATCACATCGTCGGGCAGCAAGACGGCAAAGGGTTCGTCACCAATCAGGCGGCGGGCGCACCAGACGGCGTGGCCAAGACCCAATGGACGGTTTTGACGCACATAAGCGATGGCCCCGCTGTCCATGTTGGTATCTTTAAGCACCTCAAGCAGTTCTTTCTTGCCTGCATCGCGTAGTCTCGATTCCAACTCGGGGGCGACATCGAAATAATCCTCAAGCGCGGATTTTCCACGCGAGGTGACAAAGATGAATTCTGTGATGCCAGCCGCGCGCGCTTCGTCAATCGCATATTGAATAAGCGGCCTGTCAACCAAGGTCATGATTTCTTTTGGAATTGACTTGGTTGCGGGCAAAAAGCGAGTGCCCATTCCTGCGACCGGAAAGACAGCCTTGGTGATTTTCCTGGTTTTCATTTGCACGACCTAACCCAATTTTGTTGCGTTTTTTTGATTGTATACTCTTGTGACCCCTGCTTCACATCTAATTCGGGCATTATTTCGGCAAAAAGTTGACGGAATGGAAACAGTTCCCGGAAAAAATCGGAATTTACGGATTCCAGGCACATAATTCTGGCCCGATGGGGCGAAGCCTGGCAAGGCGCGCGATTTCTTGTGGCAAGCGCAATGTGATCGGTTGAAAACTGATTTTGTGCCCCGCCCGAAAAGTGTGGCCAAACCGGCCACCGCTTTGTTCCCACCAGCCGTCGGCGGTAAAGCGGTGGATGTGTGGGCGCACACCGCGTGAAAAGAGAAACAGGGTTACAATTTCGCCCTTGGCCCGCGCTGCCTTTGCCTCTGCCTCCAGAGCGGTGCGCTGCGTGGTCGGGCCAAACAACAGGCGGCCCTGACGCGGGCCCGTGTTTGGCAGGGCTGCAAAGGGATGTCGGGTCGGGGCAAGCGGGCTGCCGTTCAGGCCCGGCCTTTGCACGCCGGCGGCCTCTTGCGATTGGGCGATCTTGATGCCGTTGCGCAGCCCTGCCATCAGCCGCCGTACTGCGCTCGGTTCCAACGCGCCGCTGACCATGTGGCGGATCAGCCGGGCGTCTTGATGGGCGATGTGCCTGTCCAGGGCATCTGGGGTCAAACCGTGGCGGGCGGTAAACCGCGCGAGGCTGTATCCGATCTGGGTCAGGTCGGTTGGTACCCGGTCTTTGCGGCGGCGTGAGGAAGCCGCAAAACCGTGATGGACCACCGCATCGGGCACCACCGCCGTAAGCCCGCCATGGGCCGCAAGGCGCAGATTCACATCAGCCTCGTCCAGATAAAAGGCAAAGCCTTCGTCAAACCCACCAATGGCCAGAAGCGAATCGCGCCGAAATGCGCAATTGGTGCCTTGGGTTTTAAGGGTGCGGCGGGCGGTGCCGGGATGCAGGCTGATGCCGGGGCCGGGATCAAAGGGCTGGTCGAAACCATCGCCGTCAACCCACAGCGCCCGCCATTGCCAGGCAAGCCCCGATCGCCCCAAGACATAGCCACCCGCTGCCGTCACTTGAAGATCGGCGAAGGGGGCTGCCAGCCGCGACAGCCAGCTTGGCTCTGGCACGGCGTCATCATCAAGAAAGGCAACCACCTGACCTGCAGCCAGTTGCAGGCCGATATTGCGGGCAGCGGAAATATTGGCCTGATCGTATCTGACAAGTTTTATGGGCAAACCAAGCGTGCCGATGATCTGCGCCGATACCGGATCGGTTACAACGATCAGCTCAAAATCAGGATGATCCATCTGCGCCACCCCTGCCAAAGCCCGCATCAGTGCCGCCGGCCTATGGCGGCTTACGATGATAAGGCTGGTGGCCACAGGCGTCATTTCCTTAGCGTGACACCCGGCGCATAAGCGATGAAAAACGGGTTGTCCCAGCCGGGCTTGCCATAGGTCAGCGATGCATGCGTGTCAAAATACACCACCTGCCCACCCGCGCCGCGCAAGACGGCATCACCGGCTGCTGTGTCCCATTCCATTGTGCGGCCAAGCCGTGGATAAAGATCGGCCTCGCCGGTTGCAACAAGGCAGAATTTCAGGCTGCTGCCAGCCGAAGTCATGTCCCGCACGCCATATTTTCCGATATATGCATCGGTCGCGGCGTCGCGATGAGATTTGGAAGCGACGACCATCAACGCCTGATTGTCTGGGGTAGAGACGCGAATTTCACGGGCCGGGCCTGCACGGTCTTTCAAAAAACGGCCCGTTTCTTCGACCGCCTGCCCATCGGCGCGGGTATAGAACAAACGCCCTTTGGCCGGGGCATAGACCACGCCAAGGACAGGAACACCGTTTTCGACATAGGCGATATTCACGGTAAAATCGCCGCGCCGTTGCACAAATTCCTTGGTGCCATCAAGCGGGTCCACAATCAGAAACGTCGTGGCCCGCAAGGCGTGGCTGTCGGCTTGCTCTTCGGTGATCAGCGTCACATCGGGATAGGCGGCGCGTAAACCGGCGGAAATGATGGCGTCGGCGGCCTCATCCGCTTCGGTCACCGGGCTGGCATCTGATTTGGCGCGCACGTCAAAATCGGGTGCGGCATAGACCTCCATTATCTTGTCTCCGGCTTCCAAGGCCAGTTTCCGCATCAGCGAGACGAGGGGGGGGAAATCCATGATACGCTCCGTTTTGGCGGGCTGGTGGCAATATTGCCAAGACCCCTGAATCCCTTTATCATCTTTTGCTAAGGGATCGGCAAGATTTCCATGGTACAAAATTGACGAGGCCACCCGAGCGCAGAGGTAGGATTTAGGATGTTTCAACGCCAAACCCGGAAAAATCCGGTAAGCACTGCCTTTGGCATGTTGGAACTTATCTTTCACGCCACGGTTCGAAATGTTCGTAAAAACCACGGAAACCCGGTCATCGGGCTTATGCTGAACATTTTGCAGACCGTGATGCTGGTTGCGGTATTTTACTTGCTGTTCAAGGTCTTGGGGATGCGCAGAAATGCGATTCGCGGCGATTACCTTTTATATGTGATGTCGGGCATCTTCATGTATATGACGCATATCAAGGCGTTGTCGGCGGTTTCAAGCTGCGATGGGCCGACCTCGCCGATGATGAAACATGCGCCGATGAACACACTTGTTGCAATCAGTGCTGCAGCCCTGAGTTCGCTTTACACACAGGTTTTATCCGCGACCGTGGTGCTTTACGTTTATCACGCGGCCTTTCAACCCATAGAGTTCCATAACTTTCCCGGCACTCTGGGGATGCTGCTGCTATCGTGGAGCAGCGGGGCAGCCATTGGAACAATTTTGCTGGCGGCAAAGCCTTGGCAACCGGATGCCGTCAACATCGTCGCGCAACTTTATCAACGCGCGAATATGATCGCGAGCGGCAAGATGTTTGTCGCCAATGCGATGCCAAGCTCCAAGCTGGTGTTGTTTGATTGGAACCCGCTGTTTCACACGATTGACCAAGGGCGCGGCTTTATTTTTCTCAATTATCACCCGCATTACAGCAGCTCTACCTATCCGCTGAAAGTAACCTTGGTGCTGTTTGTCATCGGCTTGATGGCTGAAAACTTTACACGCAAACATGCGTCAGTCAGTTGGGGCGCCAAGCATTGACCAGGGGCCGTATCAGGTTGGTGATTCGAACAAGTGAATAGCTAAAACCTGTGCGCCTGTGACTGCCGCGTCGGGTGCATCAAAAAGAAAGTCATTCGGGGCAAGGCTGTATGGGCCAAATTGTGCCGGACCCAAAGTGAAAAGACAAAGCGTGGCGCCGGGCAGGGCGGCAAGGGGCGCATTGGCGACCACCTCTACCTTTGGTTTTTGCAGGGTCCTCATGGTCATCACGTTGAAATCGGTGGCCTTTCCAGTAACATTTTGTGCTGCCAGCGGGATGTCACCGGGAAAAGCCACTGGCATCAGTGCTTCGGCGCGAAAGCTGGCTGCGCCGATCAGGTCAAAGCCGGGGCCGTCAATGACGGTCAAATTGCGCTCAATGCCGGGAAGAAGCGAAAACGCGCCATCCTCGGTCACGGTCGCCATTGAAAACCGCCACAAAAAACCGTCACCCGGTGCCGATTTGCGCATGATTTCTATCGTCAGCCCGCGCCCATTGATCCAAGGCATCTCGGTGTAATCTTTGCGGGTAAGGTGGCGGGTCATCTTGGATGTCATGTTGCGGTTTGCCCCGTAATAGCGGCCGGTGTTGGCTCGGGAGATAATTCTTCAAAGTCGAAATTGTCCAGTCTGGCGGCGCGTTTGCCCGCACGTTCTGCGGCCGTACCGATCCCGTCCAGGTCGATGCGGGCCTGGTTGAAATGAGTGTTCAGCTTTTCTACCCGGCCAACGACCAGTTCGACATCACGGTGCAGCAACCGCAAAGTGGCACGGATTGCCCCGGCCTGTTCACGCATCCGCGCATCTTTCAGCACCGCCCGCATCGTGTTCAGGGTCGCCATGCATGTTGTCGGTGAGACAATCCAGACCTTGGCCGAAAACCCGTCGCGCACCAGTTCGGGGAAATTGGCGTGCAACTCGGCATAGACCGCCTCTGAGGGCAGGAACATCAGCGCGCCATCGGCGGTTTCACCTTCCAGAATGTATTTTTCGGCAATAGCCTTGATATGCGCACGCACCGAAACCCGCATGAAGCGCGCTGCCTCGGTCTGTTCCGAGGGCGAGCCCGCGCGGCGCAGGGCCTCATAGGCCTCCAGCGGGAATTTGCTGTCGATGACAATCGGGCCGGGCGGGTTAGGCAGGTGGATCAGGCAATCGGCGCGCTTGCCGTTCGACAATGTGGCCTGCATTGTATAGGCATCCGGCGGCAGCGCCTTGTGGACGATATCATTCAGCTGGATTTCGCCAAAAGCACCGCGGGTCTGCTTGTTTGATAAAATATCCTGCAAACCCAATACGTTGCCGGATAGTTTTTCGATATTGGCCTGCGCTTTGTCGATGGTTTCCAGCCGTTGCTGCAATTCCCCCAAGCTGCGGGCGGTACGGGTCGAGGTGCCTTGCAAGCTTTCGGTCATGCCGCGCTGCACCTCACTTAGCCGCTTTTCCATCAGTTGCAGCATGGCGGTTTGGCTGTGGGCTTGGGTTTCCGAGACGTGATGCAACCCGCCCGCAAGCCGTTCCTGCCCTTCGGACAGGTTTTGGACGCGCTGGCCAAGCCAGCCCATTTCGCGCATCAAAGGTTCGGCAGCCTTGGCCGACTGCCCGGCGGCGCGCAAGATCAGCAGGAAAAACACCAGAACCACAAGGCTGGCCCCCCCGATGATTACCACCAAAGGATCGTTCCACTGATAGGTTTGCCCAGCGATTTCTATCATCTGCGCCCGAACAGCTTTTCAATATCGGCCAATTTCAATTCCACATAGGTGGGGCGGCCGTGGTTGCATTGGCCAGACAGCGGGGTCGCCTCCATTTCACGCAGCAGGGCGTTCATCTCCTCGGCCCGCATTTGCCGCCCGGAACGGATGGAGCCGTGGCAGGCCATACGCGACAAAACCGCATCAATCTTGCCCTGAAGCCGATCTGAACTGCCAAGGTCCGACAGGTCATCAAGGATATCACGCAGCAGCGCTGCAGCATTGATACGGCCAAGCACGGCCGGGGTTTCGCGCACGGCAATCGCGGTGCCGCCAAAACCCTCTATCACGAGGCCAAGCTGTGCAAGATCGGGGGCCAGATCAAGCAGGCGGGCGGTATCGGACGCAGACAGGTCTATGATGTCAGGAATCAGCAGGGCCTGCGCTGCAATGCCTTTGCTGGCGCGCTCGGCCTTCAACCGTTCATAGACCAGCCGTTCATGCGCAGCGTGTTGATCAACGATAACCACACCGTCGCGGGTTTGGGCGATGATGTAGTTTTCATGCACCTGCGCCCGCGCCGCCCCCAGGGGTTGGGCCGTATCGTCGGGGCTGATTGGCTGCGCCTCAAACCGGGCCGAAGGTGCTTCGTCAAAAGCCAGCGGGGCGGGGGCGGGCGCCTGATAGGCATAAGCGCGCGAAATTGCGCCCGCTGAAGGCCGATCCATTTGATAGATGCGTGGCGCTGTGCCCGCCCCCGGCTGAAACGCGCCCAGCGTTTCCGCACCCACGGTTGATGAGGCACGATGCCCCGCCTCGGCCAATGCGTGCCGCAATGTTGAAACGATAAGGGCGCGGGCCAAGGCGGGGTCACGAAACCGCACTTCGGATTTCGCGGGGTGGACGTTTACGTCAACGTTTTGGGGGTCACATTCGATATTCAGCACCGCCGCCGGGTGCCGGTCCCGGCTGAGCACATCCATATAGGCAGCACGCAACGCCCCCCACAGCATCCGGTCCTGCACCGGGCGACCGTTGACAAACAGGTATTGCGCCGCCGAAGAGCCGCGTGAATAGGTCGGCAACGCGGCATAACCAACAAGGCGCAGCCCGTCACGGCTATGGTCAATCGGCAGGGCATTATCGGCAAAATCACGGCCCAGAACGGATGTGATGCGGCCATGCAGGGCATCGAAAAAATCGCCTGAAACCGGGTCGGCGCGAAACATGACCCGCGATTCGCCGTTTGAAACATCGCGCAGGGTAAAGCCGACCTCGGGCTCGGCCAAGGCCAGCCGTTTGATCACTTCGGCAATCGCCTGCGCCTCGGCCCGGTCTGTGCGCATGAATTTCAGTCGGGCGGGGGTGGCGTAGAACAGGTCGCGCAACTCGACAATGGTGCCCTGACTTAACGGGGTTGGGCGCACCGGGCCGATGCGACTGCCGGATACGGCAATCATCATGCCGTCGCGACCCGCCGGGCGGGAACTGATGGTCAACCGCCCGACCGCGCCCAAGGAGGGCAGCGCCTCACCCCGAAAGCCAAAGGAATGGATGTTCAGCAGGTCGCTGCCGTCAATCTTGGAGGTGGCGTGGCGCGACAAGGCAAGCGGCAGATCTTCTGCGGTCATTCCGCAGCCGTCGTCACTAACGCGAATCAGGGTCTTGCCCCCATCGGCATAGTCGATGCTGATCCGGCCTGCGCCGGCATCCAGCGCGTTTTCCACCAGTTCCTTTACCGCAGAGGCGGGACGCTCCACCACCTCACCCGCAGCAATCCGGTTGATCGCGGCTTCATCCAACTGGCGGATGATGGGGCGCGAGTGCGCGTCTATGTTGGGGGTGGCTGCGTTCATACCACCATTTCTAGCATGATGGCGCGGCGCTGGCCACCATTGGGACAGGGTTATCCACCGTTTTTATCGGCGGTCAGGGGGTGGTCTTTAGTCCTTCTGGCTGGCCGACAACGACGAAATGCAAAGCCTCGGGTTGCAACAGACGTTTGGCAACTTTGGCGATGTCGTCCAGCGTCACCGCCTCGATCTTGGCATTGCGGGTTGTGGCATAGTCGATCGGCAAGCCGTCGGCCTGCATGCCAACAAGGATACGCGCAATGCGGGCGTTGCCATCAAAGCGCAGCGGGTAAGAGCCGGTGAGATAGGTCTTGGTTTTTGCCAACTCCTCGGCGGAAACGCCATTATCATATAGGCGGCGCCATTCGGCCTTTACGATCTCGATCGCCTCGGCCGTGGTGGCGTTGGCGCTGGAAAACTGGCCGACCATGGTTTCGGCATGATCCATCGGCGAAAGAAAGCTGCCGATCCCATAGGTCAGCCCGCGCTTGTCGCGCACTTCGGTCATCAACCGGGCTGTGAAACGGCCTCCGCCCAGAATTTCATTCAGAATATAGGCGGGAAAGAAATCAGGATCGTCGCGCTTGATACCTTGATGGCCGAAAAAGATCACCGATTGCGGGCCGGGAAAATCTACTACGGTCACGCCCCCCTCCAGCGCCCAATCGGCGCGTTTGGGCAAGGGGGCCCCTGTGGCAGGCAGGGCAGACAAAAGCGTGTCAAGCAAAAGGCCAAGCTGCTCGGCGCTGATATCGCCGGTGGCGGCCACATAAATCCGATCACGGCCAAAGGCGCCTTTGAACGCGCCGACAATATCGGCCCGGCTAAGGCTGGCAACGCTTTCCGGGGTTCCATCGCCGTCGCTGCCATAGGGATGTGTGCCATAGGCCAGACGGTCAAACCTGTTGGCCGCGATGCTTTCAGGGTTTTTCATATTTGACTGGATGCTGGATAAAACCTGACCGCGCACCCGCTCTACCGCCTCGGCGTCAAAGCGCGGCTCGGTCAGGGCAAGGCGCAGCAAATCGACCGCCTCATCGCGGTTTTCGGTCAGGAATTGGGCCGAGACACCGATGCCATCCGTGCCTGCGCCAAAGCTGAACCGCGCGGCAAGGGCGTCGCGGGCCTTGGCAAAGCCTTGCGCATCAAGATCGCCGGCACCCTCTTCCAGTAACCCGGTCATCAGATTCACGACGCCGCGCTGGTCGGCGGGGTCAAGCGAGGTGCCGCCGCGAAACTGGATTTCCAGCGCGGTAAACGGGATTTGATGATCCTCGACCAACCATGCGGTAATGCCGCCGGGCGAGATTACCTTTTGAATTGGCAACTCGGCCTGCGCAGGCAGGGCCAGGGCAAGAAGGGCGGCAAAGAAAAAGCGTATGATCATTGGTTTACCCCGCTTTTGGTGTCGTCATTGCTATCATCCTTGCGTTGCAGCCAGCCGGTTACGGCGTTGTCGCGATTCAAAACCTCATGCGCTGCGGCCATAACATCTTTGGGCGTGACGGCCTGCAACAGATCGGGCCATGCCTGCACATCGGCAACGGTCAGCCCACTTGTCAGGGCGGCCCCATATTCGCGCGCCAGCCCGTTTACGTTGTCGCGGGCATAGACTTCATCTGCACGCAATTGACGTTTGATGCGATCAAAGGCGGTTTGATCGACGCCATCAAGCAAGAATTGTGCCAGCACCGCATCAACGGCAGCTTCCAGATCGACAAGCGAGGTATCGGGCGTGGGAACGGCAACAAAGCCAAAATCACTGACATCCAGCGATAACCCATCATAGAACGCGCTGGTATACACCGCCTTGGGGGCCTCGCCGAATTGCAGGGCGCGGGCCATCAGCGAGGTGGTCGAACTGCCGCCCAACAGCTCTGCCAGAAAGGTCAAGGCGGCGGCCTTTTCTTGCGCGCCGCTGTCGCGTTCAGGGGCCAGATAGCTGCGAATTACATAGGGTTGCGCGACGCGGGCATCGGCCATCGCCAAACGCCGTTCCGCCAGTTGCGGCGGCTCGGTGGGGCGGGTGCGGGGGCCAAGGCCGGGGGTGGGCAGGATGGGGCCATAATGTGCCTTTGCCATCGCCTTCACCTCATCCGGGTTCACATCACCGGCGACCACCAGAATCGCATTGTTGGGGGCATAATAGGTTTTGTAAAACGACAAGGCATCTTCGCGGGTCAGGGCCTCGGCCTCATGTTTCCAGCCGATGACGGGGGTGCCGTAGGGGTGGTTCAGATATTGCGCGGCGCGGCGCTGCTCGCCGAAAAGCGAGCCGGGGTCGCTGTCAGTGCGTTGGGCGCGTTCCTCAACGATGACGGCGCGTTCGGTTTTCACATCATCTTCCGACAGGATCAGCCCGCGCATGCGGTCTGCCTCCATTGACATCATCAAATCAAGCCTGTCAGTGGCAACCCTTTGAAAATATGCGGTATAATCGTAAAAGGTAAAGGCGTTGTCATCGCCGCCCTGCGCCTCGACGGTTGCCGAAAATTCGCCGGGGGCCATGGTTTTTGTACCTTTGAACATCAGATGTTCCAGGAAATGCGCGATGCCGGATTTGCCGCGCGGCTCATCAGCGGAACCGACCTTGTACCACATCATATGGGTCACGACCGGGGCGCGGTGATCTTCGATCACAACCGCCTCAAGCCCGTTTTCCAGGGTGAAAGTGGTCACCGTGTCGGCATGGGCCGAGGATGCATACAGCACCCCCAAAGCAAGTGGCAGCAACAGGTTACGCAGCATCGGTATCCTCCGTTCGGCATACCGGACTACACCTAAACACAGCATCGGTCAGGTCAAGCCATCTTGACGCGGAAGTGAAGCGACCACGCGAAGCTGTTTTGCCCCGAACCTTACGGTGGGGGGGCCGACACCGTGCGCACACCGCGCTGGCGCCATTTGCCCAACTCTGCGTGTTTGTTCAGCGATTCGCGCTTATAGGCTTTGAAATAGGTATTCACATTGAACAACCGTTCAAGAATGCGCCCCTTGTTGTCGCGGCGGTATTCCAGATCGGCCGCCGCAAGCTCTGGCCGGATAGCAGCGGCACGGCCATAGCGTGACGCATGATTCACAATCGCATAATCGCCCGCCGGAACACCGGTGCCTTCACGCAAGCGACCACCCAGGGCCAAGGCAATATCGGCCTCGGGGTTCGGGTCGGTCAGGTTGCTGCCGCCAAGCGTCGGTGCCGGCAGTGCCTTGAGGTCTTCGGGCAATTGCAGCGGCTTGGGCGGAAGAATGGCAAATTCATCCGGGCCATCGCCTGTGGCCTGCAGGTTCATCAGATGCGGTTCGCCATCACCGCAGGCTGCCAGCGTCAGCATCGCGGCAACCGCGAGTGCCAATACCCCTTTTCCTGCAAGCATTTCCGCCTCCTTCAAACAATTCGTCCCCTGTTTAGCCCAAACTAATCGGCGCGTCACGGGGTCTTTCGCGTCTTAGTCTTGCTGTCGGCGGCAAAAATAACAAGCCCCGCCGCGCCGGCAAAGATTGCGATATCCGCCACATTGAACGCATAAGGGTTTTCAAAGCCACAGCAAGACATATTCAGAAAATCAGCAACGGCGCCATAGGCAAGGCGATCAATCACGTTACCCAAGGCCCCGCCGATCAGAATACCGGCTGATATCTGGGCCAGATTCGGTTGCTGTGTGCGCGCCATCCAGCGCCAGACCCATGCGGTAATGGCCAGCGAGACGGCGACAAGCACCCAACGCATGATGTCGGAATTATGCGCAAACAGGCCAAAATTCACGCCTTTGTTCCATGCCATGCGAAAGGTCAGATAGGGTGGCCATATCGCCATATCCCCGACTTCACGCAGGTTCAGGCCGAAAACCACAGCCAGTTTGCTGGCCTGGTCCAGAATGAGAATTATCAGGGCGGCCCAGAAAATGCGCATATCAGTGCCGGAAATGCCGCTGGCCGGTAAAGACCATGGCAAGGCCCGCAGCATCAGCTGCCGCGATCACCTCATCATCGCGCATCGACCCGCCGGGTTGGATTATTGCCGTTGCCCCGGCTTCTGCCGCCGTGATCAGGCCATCGGCAAAGGGAAAAAAGGCGTCTGAGGCTACGACCGCGCCGCGTGTCAGTGGCGCAGAAAGCCCCATCGCTTCGGCCATATCCTGCGCTTTGCGGGCCGCGATGCGGGTGCTGTCAACGCGGCTCATCTGCCCTGCGCCGACGCCGACGGTCGCGCCATCCTTGACATAGATGATCGCGTTGGATTTGACGTGCTTTGCCACGGTCCAAGCCATCAGCAGGTCGCGCATTTCCGCATCGGTTGGCGCGCGTTTGGTCACAACCCGCAAATCGGCAAGCGTCACATTGGCCGCATCGCGGTCTTGCACCAGAAACCCGCCCGCCACCTGCCGAAAGGCAAGGCCGGGTGTGGTGGCGTCGGGCAGCGTGCCCGTGGTCAGCAGCCGCAGGTTTTTCTTGCCCGCAAACACCGCACGAGCGGCGTCATCGGCATCGGGGGCAATTACCACCTCGGTAAAGATTTCGACGATCTTTTCGGCGGTTGGGCCGTCAAGTGTCTGGTTCAGCGCGATAATTCCACCAAAAGCCGAGGTGCGGTCGCAGTCAAACGCGCGCTGATAAGCTTCGGCCAGTGTCGCCCCCATCGCCACACCGCAGGGATTGGCGTGCTTGATGATGGCGCAAGCCGGGCCTTTGCCCAGAAATTCCGCAACCAGCTCAAACGCGGCATCGGTATCATTGATGTTGTTGTATGACAGTTCTTTGCCCTGCCATTGTTTCGCGGTTGCCACGCCAGGGCGGTTTGATCCGTCGGTATAAAACGCCGCGCGTTGATGCGGGTTTTCGCCGTAGCGCAGGGTTTGCGCCAAGGTGCCGGCAAAGGCGCGGCGGCGCGGCGCTGGCATATCCAGCGCGCCGCCCATCCAGTTCGAGACAGCCGCGTCATAGGCGGCGGTGCGGGCATATGCGATTTGCGACAGGCGCTGACGGAAGGCGTAGGAGGTGGCACCGTCATGCGCTGCCATTTCGGCCAGCAGCGCCGCGTAATCTTCGGGATCGGTGACCACATTCACAAACGCATGGTTTTTGGAGGCCGCGCGAATCATTGCTGGCCCGCCAATGTCGATATTCTCGATGCAGGTGTCATAATCGGCACCTTTGGCAACGGTCGCTTCGAATGGGTAAAGGTTGACGACCAGCAAGTCGATCGGCGCGATTCCGTGGGTCTTCATGGCTGCGTTGTGCTCGGCGTTGTCGCGCAGGGCCAGCAAGCCGCCATGTACCATCGGGTGCAGGGTTTTGACGCGCCCGTCCATCATTTCTGGAAAACCCGTCACTTCGGCCACATCGCGCACGGGCAGGCCCGCCGCACGCAGCGCTGCCGCCGACCCCCCGGTTGACACCAGATCCACCCCCTGCGCCACCAGCGCTTTTGCCAGATCAATCAGCCCGGTCTTGTCCGAAACAGACAAAAGTGCGCGTTTGACGGGAACAAGATCGGCAGCATTTTCGGCGGGCATGGGCAAATACCTCTGGGCAGTGTTGGGTCAGACCTGGATCGGAAAATCATCACGTTCCAGATCGCGGATGGCCAGCGGAGTATCCTGTGCTTTCGCCAAGGTCCAGCCAATCACGGCATCATAGGCGGCAACATGGCCGGAAAGTACGATTTGTTTTGACGCACGCGGGTTCAGCCGCCCCTTTTTCAAGATAGACCGAGGGTTCAAGCGACAGCCCCCGCGAGCCGGAGTGGCGGAAAATCCAGATTTCTCCGCTTTTCAGCGCCAATGACACCGCGTTGCCGCCAAGATCAATCGCGGCATCAACATCGGGGTGCAGGTGAAAGCGGATGGCAAAGCGAATCTCGGCATCGGCTTTGCGGGCCATGACGCTGGCAAGGCGGGCGCGGTCATCGGCAGAAATGGCGCGCAGCTCATCTTGCCCGCCAAGATGGCGGCCGTCATGCGATAAAATCAGCAGCCGTGCATGGGTCAGCCCGTGGGTTGCAACCCAACCGTCATGCGCAAGGCGCAGCAGATGGCCCTCGGCGGTTTCGGTCGGGCGTGATTGGGTAACATGGGCACGGTCGGCCATTATCTCGGGCGTGCCACGGTTCAACCGGCTAGAGGAATAGCCCTCGACAGACAGGGTCGAATGGCTGGGTGTGGCGCGGCCGGCGCGGTGCCATTCGGGCCCAAAAGGCGCGCCAGAGCCACAATTCACGACGACAGGCCGACGCCCGGATGTCAATTCAAACGCTTGGGTAGAGGCATGGGCCGAAGCCCCTGCGCGCCCCCCCCGGCGGATCGGCAGCATCAATGATGACCGAGGTTCGCCCCCCCGACAGGCGCAAGAACCCCATGGCGGGGCCGTTGCCGGGGGCCGCCCTGATGCCCGATGCCGCCAGTGCGTGGTCAAGCCGCCCTTCCATCCCGCGCCCACCGCCATGAAACCGGGCAAGGGCGCCATCGGAATGACGCAGACTGCGCAAGGTGGGGGCAATGCGTTCAATCGCGGCGCGGTGGGCCTGTGGCACGGTTTGCCCCGCCTGGCCCAATGCCTGAGCCGCCCAGGTCAGCAAGGTGAACACCTCAAGCAACTCTTCGGGGTTGCGCGTGGGCAACCCGCCATATTGGTCAATCTCGGCTTCACATTCGCGGGCCAGGGCCGCCACGGCCGGGGCGACCACGCGTTCCATCCCGGTCAGCGCCAGGCCGGCATATATAAGCCCCGTCAGTGCCTCGAACCGTGGCAGGCCAGGGGCCGAGGCCTGCCAGCGCCGCGACAGGAACATGGTTTGCGCCGAGACCACCTTGAAATAGGCGCGGGTATCGGCAGGGCTGCGCCCATTCATCAGAAGCAGTGCGTGGTTGATCCAGCGGATCAGCCGCCGCCCCGTCAGGTCCGGGGTCCAGCCCGGCCCTTTGCCCTTGCCAAAGCGCGTAATCCAGCCCCAGGTCCAGTCTTGTGCGCGGGATTTGGCGATGGGGTCACCCACGGCCGCCAGATCATCCAGCCAGGCAAAGCCATGCGCCTCGGTCCAGAATTTCGGCGCTGATGCCGGTGCGTCCCACAACAGGGTGCCGGGGGCCTCAACCAAATGCCCAGCCAGCAAAAAATTACCGGCGATCAATTGCTTGCCTCTGGCATACAGCCCGATGCTGCGGGGTTCAGGTTGCGACACAAACCCTGTTGCGGCATGGCTGTGGGATGCGCGCCAAGCCGCAAGCCGGTTCTGCCAGCGCGTTAGTCGCGCCGCGAACCCATCTTCACGCGGGTGAGCCAAGGTGCCTCATCTTTACTGCCACTCAATTATTCGCCCGGTTCTTGGCATTCGCCCGGCCGTGGGCGCGCGCCCGGTTTTGGGTCTGCTTTCGGGGGATCATAGCGGCGCAGGCCTGCGCTGTCACCGCCAATTGAACATCCGTCAAACAGGAAGCCGGAGTCGTGCCATGAAAAACCCATCCATTCCGCCCCTCTCGGCCCAATAATCAGGGCGCAGGCGTAAACCACCAGCCGATGTGATCCATTCGGGGGGGATGCCTTGCAGGGTTGGCGGCTCTACCGTCAGGCCGGGGTGGCGAGCAAGGGTGGCGGCCAGTTGGTCCTCGCCTTCCTCGGGCAGCAGCGAGCAGGTACAAAACACCAGCCGCCCGCCGGGCTTTACGAAACTTAGCGCCTTGTCGATCAGGGCGGTTTGCAGGGCAACCAGTGCCGGAAGGTCGCCAGCATCTTTGATAAAGGCCAAGTCCGGGTGGCGGCGCAGGGTGCCGGTGGCCGAACAGGGCGCATCCAGCAGCACCGCGTCAAACAGCGCGGGGGGCTGCCAATGCAAGGCATCGGTGGCGATAACCTCGGCGTGCAGCCCGGTGCGGGCAAGGTTTTCGCGCAAGCGCAGCAGCCGGGGCGACGAGATATCAAGCGCTGTCACCTGCGCCCCCGTGGCCGCAAGTTGCAGGGTTTTACCGCCGGGGGCAGCGCACAGATCCAGCACCGTCTCGCCTGTTGTTGCGCCCAAAAGCTGCGCGGCAAGGCTGGCGGCGGCATCTTGCACCCACCAATCGCCGCTGGCAAAGCCGGGCAGGTTGGAGACTTGCGTGGCCTGTGCCAGCCGCATGCTGCCGTTGGGCAGGGCGATAGCGCCCTCAATTTCCGGCATTGCGGATTTGGGGGTCAGGTCCAGCGGCGGGGTTTGGCTGTGCACTGCTTCAATCGCGCAGACCACATCCCGGCCCCACAGATGGACCAGCGGTTGCCGCAACCATTGCGGCATGCGTTGCGGCGGCAGTTTGGCAAAGGGCGTTTGCGTAGCCGCCACTTTACGCAGCACGGCATTGGCCAGCCCTGAAAGATGCCCGGTGCGGTTGCCCCGGCTGACCAGATCGACGATGGCGTTCACCACGCCATGCGCAGCCCCGCCGTCAACCGCCAGTTCCACCACGCCAAGCCGCAAAGCGTTCAGCACAAAATCGGGCGGTGATTTGCGCAGATAGGGTTTCAGCACCCGATCCGCCTGTTCAATATGCCGCAGGGTGGTCAGCACCAGCCGTTGCGCGCGGGCCCTTTCCGATGGCGGCAGCTTGGCCAGCGGGCCATCCGGGGCATCCAGCGCCTGGCCTAGTTGCTGGCCCTCATCCAGAACCGCACCCAAAAGCGTAACCGCCGCGCCGCGTGCTGCTGTTCCATCCACTGCCATCGTGCCGCCCCCAAAACTGTCGCAGTTGCCTGCCGGTCCTGTGCCGCCTATATCAAAGCCATTGCCCAGACAAGGAACCCTGTATCATGCCAACCGATGCCCCGTTGCCCGCAGACGCCGATCTGCCACTCGCCGATCTGCCACCCGCCGATCTGCCACCCGCCGATCTGCCACCCGCAGTCCTGCCACCCGCAGCCCAGCGCGCGCTGGCCGAAGCCGCCGCGCGCCGCAAACTTGCCGACGCTGCCGAAAGGTTGCCAGCAGAGTTGGGCGGGCGCACCGGCCCCGAACCCGTGCGCTATGGCGACTGGGAAAGAAAGGGTATTGCTGTCGATTTCTGAAACCTGCAGCCCGCGACGCGGTTAAATCCGGAAAAACGGCTGCGCCAGACGCGGCAGCAGTGCATTGAAGCGCAAAGGCGCATCGGTCGCGGCAAGGCAGATGCAATCTTCGCCGGCCTCGGCAATCGGCTGATGGTTCAGGTCTTCATTGGCTATTTCAAGATCACCGCGCCCGAACCGGGCAACCTTATCATGAAAAGCGCCTTGCAAAACCAAGGTAAGCTCGGTGCCGCGATGCCCGTGGTCGGGAACTTCCTGACCCGCCGGAATATACAGCAGCCGCGCGGTTGCCGCCTTGTCGGTCGGTAAAATCGCTTGCCGCACCCCCATGCCCAGCGACCGCCATTTGACCGCCGCCAGACCGCCGCCCACATAGTCCATCAGCGGCGCGGGCAAGATCTTGTTGCTTTTACGCGGCGGCACATGCGGCGCGGGCTGTGTCAGCTTTGCAAGGGTGGCGGCAAGGCTGCCGTTGGCCATCGCGACCGTCTCGCAACTGTCCAGCAAGACGCCGCCAACTGTATCGAACGCCCCCAAACGCGCCTTGCATTCATCGCAAAGCGACAGGTGAACGGCAAGCACAAGATTGAAGGCCTCGGGCAGGACCCCCGAAGAATAGGCCATCAAAAGCGGGTCGGATATGTGGTGGCGGATGGTCATGGGCAAACCTTTTCAGCTCATCTTGTGGCGCAGGCGGTCAAGCGCCAGCCGAATACGGGATTTGATGGTGCCAAGCGGCAAGCCGGTTTCTGCGGCAATTTCGCTATGGGTCAGATCACCGAAATAGGCGCGCTCTATCAAGTCACGCTGCTTTTCGGGCAAAAGCGCCAGCGCCTCGCCCAGACGTTGTGTCTCTTGGCTCAGTTCCAGCACGTCATGCTGATCCGGTTCGGCTTCTGGCCCCCAAGGCAACTCTTCTGGTTCTGGCCGGCGCGACTTGCGCAGTGCGTCAATCCGGCGGTTGCGGGCAATGGTGAATATCCATGTTGCGGCAGAGGCCCGCGTCGGATCAAAGAGATGCGCCTTTTGCCAAAGCGTCGCCATGACATCTTGCGCGCATTCCTCGGCCAGGCTGGCACTGGCCCCGGATTTCATCAAAAACCCTTTGATGCGGGGGGCGAAATGCTGAAACAGGGCCGCAAATGCAGCTTTGTCGCCGGAGTCGCGGACCCGGATGATCAGCGTTTCCCAGTTCTCCTGCTCAACATCACCCGACACAAATCGCCCTTTCTGGCGCAGCAATGTTGCCGCACCTCGGGCAGCATAGGGCTGCGGCGGGGGGCATGCATCAGGTTTTTCATGGCTAAGGGTATCTAACATACACCTTTTACGCAGCGCGGCGGGTGGTGGATCACCCGACCACCTGATTTTTTGGCAGGGAAGGCAAAGCGACGTGATTGCGTGGCGTAAATGATCCAGTTGCGCCCCGCAATCGTAACCAGCCCAATACCCAAGCCTCGACCAATTGTCGGGCGCGGGCAAAGTGACAGGAGAATTCATAGCATGCCATTCGACGCCACCCCCCCCCGCCCCCCGACGTATTGCCGTGATCGGGGGGGGGCATTTCCGGCATGGCGGCTGCGCATCTGCTGTGCGCCGATCATCAGGTCGTGTTGTTTGAGGCGGAAAAGCGGCTTGGCGGCCATGCCCGCACGGTTTTGGCAGGCAAGCGCGGTGATCAGCCGGTCGACACGGGGTTTATTGTCTTCAACCAAGCGAACTATCCCAATCTCGTGGGCCTGTTTGACAGGCTGGGCGTGCCGACGGCCAAAAGTGACATGAGCTTTGGCGCCTCTATTGGTGGGGGGCGGTTTGAATACGGGTTTCGCAACTGGCAAGGGCTGCTGGCGCAGAGACGCAACATCATCAGCCCGCGCTATTGGGGCATGCTGCGCGATATCTTGCGGTTCAATGCGCAGGCCGAAGCGCTGGCGGGCAATGGGGAAATGACCATCCGCGATTTTCTGGCAAGGCTGGGGGCGGGCGATTGGTTTCGTGATTACTATCTGCTGCCACTTTCCGGGGCGATCTGGTCTACGCCAACGGCGGGGATTCTGGATTTCCCGGCCCGCGCGATGATCGACTTTTTCAAGAACCACGCATTGCTTGGGGTGACCGGGCAGCATCAATGGTATACGGTGCAGGGTGGTTCTGTCGAGTATGTGCGCCGGGTGCAGGCGGCTTTGGCGCAGGCGGGGGTTGATTTGCGCCTTGATGCCCCGGTGGCGGCGGTGCGGCGCGAAGCGGGGCGCGCGTGGGTGCGGGCCAAGGGCGGCGAATGGGAAGGATTTGATGAGGTGATCTTTGCCACCCATTCCGATGACAGCTTGCGTCTGTTGGCGGACCCGACGCCAACCGAGGCCGCCCTTCTGGGGGCAATCCGCTATCAGCCCAATGATGTGATCCTGCATTCCGATCTCACGATGATGCCAAAGCGGCGCGCGGCCTGGGCGTCTTGGGTCTATGTCGAAGGCGCTGGGCCACGCCCCGACCGCATAGACCTGACCTATTGGATGAATTCCCTCCAGCCGATCCCGATGGATGACCCGCTGTTTGTCACGCTGAACGCCAATCGCCCAATACGGCAAGAGCTGATCCACGATCAGGTGACGTTTCGCCATCCGGTCTATGATCTGGGTGCATTGGCGGCGCAAAAGGCGTTGCGGGCAGGCAATGGCGCAAAGGCCACATGGTTTTGCGGTGCATGGATGCGCAACGGTTTCCATGAGGATGGCTTTGCCAGCGCGGTTGATGTGGTCGATGCCATGCGCGCGCAGCAAGCATTGGCCGCCGCATGAACCGGGCCGAATATATCGCAGGCCAGACTTTTCACGGCAGGCGGGGCGCGGTTGAAAATGCGTTTCGCTATGGTGTCGATTATGTGCTGCTGAACCCTGATGATACCCGAATGCCGTGGCTGTTTTCGCGCAACCGCGGCAACCTGACCTCGCTATGGGACAGCGACCATGGCGGCGTGCCAAAACAGGGCAGGGGGGTGGCATGGCTGCGTGAGGTGTTGGTGGCGCATAACCTGCCCGGCCATGAATCCGTGCTGCTGCTGACGCAACCGCGCGTTTTGGGCCATGTGTTCAACCCGGTATCTTTCTGGCTGTGCCATGACGCTGCGGGCGCGCTGCGGGTGGTGGTTGCCGAGGTCAGCAATACCTTTGGCGATCGCCATTCCTATCTGTGCCACCGTCCCGATCTGGGGCCGATCACCCGCCAAGACCGCATCACCGCGCAAAAGATTTTTCACGTTTCCCCCTTTCAGCCGGTGTCGGGCAGCTATGAGTTTCGGTTCGATATCACCCCTGAACGCATCGGGATCTGGATTGATTTTACCAGCGGCAACGGCGGGATGATGGCCACCCTGACCGGCCCCCGCGCGCCGCTGACCAATGCGGCCATTCTGCGTGCTTGCCTGCGCCGCCCGTTCGGGTCGCGCCGGGTGCTGGCGCTGATTCATTGGCAGGCGCTGAAGCTGTGGGTCAAACGGGCGCCGTTCTTCACCCGCCCCGAACCGCCCGAACAAGATGTCTCCAGGTGAGCGTGGGTGTGCTTTGTTGCTGCGCTATCGCCGCAGCGAGGCTGGTAATGCCGCTTCACGCGCCAAAACCTTGCGCTGATAGGCCTATGCTGTGTCTTTGGTCGTGCTGCTGATGCATCATAGGCTTGCGGCCCATGATGCGGTTTTTGACTTTGTGTTGACGGGTCTGCGTGAAAGGTTTATTCCCGACTAAAACACTAAACAAAGCGAGGCCTATGATGACAAAAACTCCTCCCCGACCCGTTTCGCCCCGTCAATGGACCGGGCTTTTACTGACGACAACGGCGCTGGGTGCCAGCGTGCTTGGCGCCGAGGCCCGGATTGCGCCGCCTGCGGGGGCAACTGATCAGACAGTCTGGCTTGCCCAGGCCGAGGGTGGTGAGGGCGGCGAAGCCGGAGCGGTGGCAGGGGTGGACGCCGATACCGCCTATCTGGTGCGGCTTGCCATCGTCGAGGGGCATTTGCTGGCCGCTGCGGCGCTTTACAAGGCGGGAATGGTGGATGATGCGATCGGGCTGTCATATCACCCCGAAGCCGAGATGATGGACGATGTGCGCAGCACGCTTGCCGCGCATGGGCGGGATGATTTCACGCCCTTGATGCTGGCGTTTTCGACAGCAATGGAAGACGGCGCAACTGTGGACGCTATGCAGACGGCGCTGGCGGCGTTTCAGGACGAGGTTGATGCTGCAATTATTGCCGATTCACCCGACGCAAAAAAGCGGTTTGCGGTGGCCGTGGCCGTGCTGAAAGCCGCCGCTGCGGAATATGCGGGCAGCATCGAGGGCGCAGAAGTGACCGATGTACTGGCCTATCATGAGGCGCAGGCCTTTGTGCAGGTGGCCCGCAACCTGCTTGCCGGGCCGCAGAATGATCCGAAAGTGGCCGATCTTGCGGCGCGTGCCCTTGCCGCGATGGAAGCGGCTGACGCGGCGTTTGGCGCGGCAAATGGTGCATTTGTGGCCAATGATCCGGCGATCTTGCTGGCGGTGGCCGCGCGGGTAGAGCTTGTCAGCTCGCAGGTGCGGTAAGCGATGTTTCTGGCGATTGAAAAAGTGATTGATCCGGCGGTGGTTGCGGTGCTGCGCGATGAGGCGGCCGGGCTGGCGTTTGAGGATGGGGCCAAGTCGGCGGGGCGATTTGCGCGCGAGGTCAAAGCGAATGATCAGGCCGCGCCCTCTGACGCGCGCGATGCCGTGCTGGCGGCTGCGGGGCGGGCGTTGCAGGCCAACCCGCTGTTTGTGGCGGCTGCCAGACCAAAGGGGATGACACCGCTGATCCTGTCGCGCTATCGCAAGGGGCAAACCTATGGCTTGCATGTCGATGATGCGTTGATGGGCAATGTGCGAACCGATATTTCCTTTACGCTGTTTCTGTCCGAGCCTGATACCTATGAGGGCGGGGCATTGATCATCGAGGACAGTCTTGAAGCGCGGGCGGTGAAGCTGGCGGCAGGATCGGTGTTCTTGTACCCTTCGACCACCTTGCACCGGGTTGAACCTGTCACATCGGGCGAGCGGCTGGCGATTGTCGGCTGGGTACAAAGCCGCATCCGACAGGCCGCCCAGCGTGAAATCCTGTTTGATCTGGACCGCGCCATTGCACAGTTGCATGCGGAGGCGGGCAAGTCAGAGATGTTCGACACCCTGTGCAAAACGCGGTCAAATCTGCTGCGGATGTGGGCCGAGACATAAAAGACCTTGCAGGCAATCTGCACCCGATTGCCTGCAAGTAAAACCGATCGGCACTTGATAAAACGCGCGCCGACCTGTTGTTAATTGAAGCGGTTGTCGCGTGGAAAGCCGCGTGGGGCCATGCGGCCTGCAGTGGCGCGTTTTGCCAGCCATTCCTCCAGGTTCGTTTCCGTGCGGGTGCGGCCAGCCGGGTCTTTCCAGCTTAGACCCTCGGACAGGGTGAAGGTGGTGGCATCGGACAAGCCGCCATCCTTGTACTTTTGCAACCTAACCCCTTTGCCTTTGGCCATTTCGGGCAGTTCATCCAGTGCAAAAACCAACACCTTGCGGTTTTCACCGACCACCGCGATGTGATCGCCCTGCGCCAATTTGCACACGGCGGTCTTGGCGGTTCCGCGCAAGCTTTGTACTTGTTTGCCGGTCCGGGTCTGGGCCACAACCTCATCCGTCGGACAGATGAAACCATCCCCATCGGAGGAGGCGACAAGCAGTTTTTTGCCGGGCTGGTGGATCATCAAATCGACAATTTCCGCCTCATTCGGCAGGTCGACCATCAGGCGAACAGGTTCACCCATGCCGCGCCCGCCGGGCAGGTTGGCACCCAAAAGCGTGTAGAAACGCCCATTGCTGCCGACCAGAATAATGCGATCGGTGGTTTCGGCATGGAACAAAAAGCGGCCTTCGTCGCCGTCTTTGAACTTGGCTTCGGTATCAAGGGCCGCGTGGCCTTTCATCGCCCTGATCCACCCCATTTTGGAGCAGATCACGGTAATCGGTTCGCGCTCGATCATCGCGTCATAGGGTACTTCTTCAACCTCGCCCGCCTCGGCAAATGTGGTGCGGCGGGTGCCTTTGACCCAAGAATGGCCAAAGGTTTTTTGCACATCCTTCAGGTCGGCACCGATCCGTTTCCATTGCAGGCGCGGGTCTGCCAGCAGGTCTTCAAGGTCGGCGCGCTCTTTCATCAAGGTGTCACGTTCTGCGATCAGCTCCATCTCCTCAAGCTTGCGCAAGCTGCGCAGGCGCATGTTGAGGATGGCTTCGGTTTGCACCTCGGAGAGTTCACCGTCAGCCACCGGGGGCGAGACATAATCGCGTTCCGACATCGCGCGGGGGTGTGATTTGCCCCAATCTTCGGACATCAGCGCGCGTTTCGGGTCTGCGTCATAGCGGATGATGTCAATCACGCGGTCAAGGTTCAGGAAGGCGGTGATGAAACCTTCGAGCACCTCCAGCCGGTGGTCGATCTTGGCCATTCTGTGCTGGCTGCGGCGTTGCAAGACATCACGGCGATGGTCAAGAAACGCACGTAAAACCTCTTTCAGGCTGCATACTTTGGGGGTGCGGCCATCAATCAGCGTGTTCATGTTCAGGCTGAACCGCAGCTCAAGGTCTGAGCTTTTGAACAGCATACCCATCAGCATGTCGGGATCAACCGCGCGGGTCTTGGGTTCGATAATCAGGCGAACATCATCGGCGGATTCGTCCCGCACATCGCCAAATATCGGAATTTTCTTGGTGTTGATCAGCTCAGCCAGTTTCTCGATCAGCTTGGATTTCTGGACCTGATAGGGAATTTCGGTGACGACGATCTGCCATTGGCCGCGGCCCAGATCTTCGACCTGCCAGCGGGCGCGCAAACGAAACGAGCCGCGGCCAGTGCGGTAGGCGTCCAATATATTGCTGGGCGGCTCCACTATCACGCCGCCGGTGGGGAAATCGGGGCCGGGAACAAAACCAACCAGCGCATCATCGGAAATATCCGGGTCTTTGATCATCGCGATGCAGGCGTCAATCAGCTCATGCAGGTTATGCGGCGGGATGTTGGTGGCCATGCCAACCGCAATGCCCGAAGAGCCATTTGCCAGCAGATGCGGAAAGGCGGCGGGCATGACCACGGGTTCTTCCAGCGTGCCATCATAGTTGGGCCGGTAATCAACGGCGTTTTCCGTCAGCCCTTCCATCAGCTTTTCGGCAATCGCCGTCAAACGCGCCTCGGTGTAACGGCTGGCGGCGGGGTTATCACCGTCGATATTGCCAAAGTTGCCCTGGCCATCAACCAGCGGATAGCGCATGTTGAAATCCTGCGCGAGCCGGGCCATTGCGTCATAAATCGCCATATCGCCATGCGGGTGATAGTTGCCCATCACATCGCCGGAAATCTTGGCCGATTTGCGAAAGCCGCCCGTGGGCGACAGCTTCAACTCTCGCATCGCATAAAGGATTCGGCGGTGCACCGGCTTTAGCCCATCACGGGCATCGGGCAAGGCGCGGTGCATGATGGTCGATAGCGCATAGGTCAAATACCGCTCGCCAATGGCGCGGCGCAGGGGTTCCGATACGGTGATCGGCTGGGTATTGGGCTCATCAGAGGATTTTGTCATGGGGGCTATGTAATCGGGCAGCGCGATACGGTCCAGCCGAAAGCGATGCTGCGTGCAAAAGCAAATGTTAAGAAATTTCTTCGCCAAGGGAACTTTTGCGTATTTTGGCGCGTTGAAAAATGGCATGATGAAGCGATTGAGTTATTGCACATAAATGAAATTTCAGGGGGGTGAATATGATCAAGTTAACAGTGCTGTTGGCTGTCGGTATGTTTTTAACCTTGCTGATTGGTGGAGAAGATAATGGTCAGACCCGACAAGGCCTTGTAGGCGTGACCACTGCCCCAGCCATTGAACGCCCGGTGCTGCGCCAGGCCAGCGCCAAGCCAATGGCGCAAACCCCGACAAAACCAGAGCCTGAGGCAGACCTGCTTGCGGCCAGCTTTTCCCCCGTGATCGTGCAACCCCCCCCGTTTTCGGCGATTCCCGGTGCATTTACAGTGTCGGGCACGGTTTCGGGTGTGTCTGTTGCTGCGGTTGAACCTGTAACGTCCCAAGCCGCGCCTGCAGATGATATGCCGATCATGTATGTCAACGCGCGGTCGGTGAACGTAAGGGGCGGGCCTTCGACTGAGTATGAGGTGGTGGGGCGTCTGAGCCGCGCTGAGGCGGTGACTGTGCTCTCGGCCGCCGAAGATGGCTGGGTGCGGATCAGCATTGAGGGCGACGGGCTGGAAGGTTTCATCGCCGCGCGCTTGTTGTCCGATACCGACCCTGCTGCCAACTGAAGCGCGATTGCGGCGCGGGGCGTTTTTCGGTAGGGCTGCGGTTGAGTAAAAGAAGGCCGCACCATGCCCCCCAAGTCGATCTTGATAACTGGTTGTTCATCCGGCATTGGGCTTGATGCTGCGAAAACGCTGCAAACGCGTGGTTGGCGTGTCTTTGCAACCTGCCGCGCCGAGGCCGATTGCAAGCGGCTGCGCGATGAGGGGCTGGAAAGCTTTCGGTTGGATTATGACGATGCCGACAGCCTGAAAGCCGCTGTTGCAGAGGTGGCGGCGCGCACCGGCGGCACGCTGGACGCGCTGTTCAACAACGGTGCCTTTGCGATTCCCTGCGCCTATGAAGACCTGACGCGCGACGCGTTCCGCGCAATTTTGGAAACCAACCTGATCGGCTATCACGATCTGACCAGCCGCGTCCTGCCGATGATGCGGGCGCAGGGGCATGGGCGGATTGTGAACAATTCGTCCGTTCTGGGCATGGTTGGGTATCGCTGGCGCACCGCCTATGTCGCAACCAAATTCGCGCTGGAAGGGATCACCGATGTTCTGCGACTGGAGTTGCGCGGCACAACTATCCATCCGATCCTGATCGCACCGGGGCCGATTACGACGAAGTTCCGCGACAATAGTGCGTTGCGGTTCAAGCGCTGGGTAAAGTGGGAATCCTCGGCCCATCGCGCCCAATATGCCGAGGTGTTGGCGCGGTTTGAGGCGAGTACAGGGCCAGACAGGTTTGAACTGCCCGCCTCGGCAGTCACAAACAAGCTGATTCACGCGCTGGAAAGCCCGCGACCCAAGGCGCGGTATTATGTGACCGTGCCGACCCATATCATGGGGATTGCGCGGCGGGTTTTGCCGGTAAGGGCGTTGGATTGGGTGCTTGCAGGCGGCAAGGGGCGCTAAAAGACATTTCGCCACAGGCTTTTTTTTCCTTCGCTTTTCGCCCGCGCCCGCTTACATCCTTTCTAAATCAAAAGGGACAGACCATGCTTAGCGACCCGCTTTTCATACTTGCCGCGATTGCTTGCCTTGGCGTTTTGGTCATCTTGATGCTTGGCATCGGGAATTTTGGCCGAGGCGGTGCGGGCGGCGCCAAACGATCCAACAAGCTGATGCGCTATCGGATTTATGCGCAGGCGGGCGCGGTTGCTTTGATCATATTGTTTGTCTGGTTGCGTAGCATGGGGGCGCAGTAATGGTTGTTTTGTCAAAGATATATACACGGACGGGTGACAAGGGCGAAACGGCGCTGGGCAACGGCGACCGGGTGGCCAAACATAGTCTGCGCGTTTCGGCCTATGGCACGGTGGATGAGACGAACGCCGCGATTGGCATCGCGCGATTGCACAGTTCGGATGAGATGGACCTCGCGCTGGCGCGGGTGTCGAACGACATGTTCGATCTTGGGGCCGATCTGTGCACGCCCGATCGCGAAAATGACGAAACGGCGCCTTACCCACGGTTGCGCATCATCGATTCGCAAGTGGATCGGCTAGAGGCCGAGATTGACGCGATGAACAGCCGGCTGACGATATTGCGCAGCTTCATTCTGCCAGGGGGCACCGCCTTGGCCGCACATTTGCACCAGTGCCGGACAGTGTGCCGGCGCGCCGAGCGGCTGACGGTAGAGCTGGCGGTGGTTGAAGATGTGAACCCTGCGGCGGTGAAATACCTGAATCGGCTGTCGGATTGGTTTTTCGTCGCGGGGCGAATTGCCAATAATGACGGCAAGGATGATGTGCTTTGGGTGCCGGGCCTGACGCGCTAGGGCCGGATTCCGGCTTTTTGGCCGGGGAATGGCCACCGAAAATCAGTGCCGCGACAAAACGCGGCGTGTGTTGTCGCTAACATGGCGATTTTGGCCTGTCTATTCCCGGCGCAAGATTATATCAAAACCGAGTAAGTTTACGGGGCCTTCCGCCCCATCCCAACCAAGGAGTCCGCGCCAATGAAGGTTCTTGTGCCTGTCAAACGTGTGATCGACTATAACGTGAAAGTCCGCGTCAAGGCGGATGGCAGCGGTGTTGATCTTGCCAATGTCAAAATGTCGATGAACCCATTTGACGAAATCGCCGTTGAACAGGCCATTCGCCTGAAAGAAGCTGGCACCGTCGAGGAAATCATCGTTGTATCCATCGGCGTCAAGCAAGCGCAAGAAACCCTGCGCACCGCTTTGGCGATGGGCGCAGACCGCGCGATCCTGATCGTGGCGACCGATGATGTGCATAATGACATTGAACCACTGGCCGTTGCCAAACTGCTGAAAGCGGTTGTCGATGCAGAAGCGCCGGGGCTGGTGCTTTGTGGCAAACAGGCGATCGACAATGACATGAACGCGACCGGCCAGATGTTGGCGGCGCTGTTGGGCTGGTCGCAAGCAACCTTTGCCAGCGAGTTGGCGATTGAAGGCGACAAAGCCGTGGTCACCCGTGAGGTGGACGGCGGCTTGCAGACGATCAAGGTGACAATGCCAACGGTGGTTACCGTGGACCTGCGCCTGAACGAGCCGCGCTATGCATCGCTTCCCAACATCATGAAGGCAAAGAAAAAGCCGCTTGAAGAAAAAACGGCTGCGGATTACGGCGTTGATATATCCCCGCGCCTGACCGTGCTGAAAACGGTAGAGCCTGCTGGCCGCAAGGCCGGTATCAAGGTGGCATCGGTGGATGAGCTGATTGCAAAACTCAAAGACGAAGCGGGGGTGATCTGATGGCTGTTCTTCTTTTGGGTGAAGTCACCGATGGCGCGCTGAACGTCGATGCAACCGCCAAGGCGGTCATGGCTGCAAAGGTGTTGGGCGATATTACGGTGCTTTGTGCTGGCGCGTCTGCGTCGGCTGCGGCGGCGGAAGCGGCCAAGATAACAGGCGTTTCCAAGGTGCTTTGCGCCGAGGATGCAACGCTTGGGCACCGCTTGGCAGAACCGACCGCCGCGCTGATCGTGTCGCTTGCGGCCGATTACAGCCATATCTTGGCACCGGCAACGACCGACGCGAAAAACGTGCTGCCGCGTGTTGCGGCGTTGCTGGATGCGATGGTGATGTCGGATGTGACGGCGATTATTGATGCCGATACGTTTGAGCGCCCTATCTATGCAGGAAATGCTGTTCAGACCTTGAAATCGCTGGATAAAATCAAAGTTGCGTCGATCCGGACAGCAAGCTTTGATGCGGCGGAAATGGGCGGCGCGGCTGCGGTGGAAAACATCGGCGCGGCGACAGACCCGGCGATGTCATCCTGGGTTGAGGATAAGGTTGCAACCTCGGACAGGCCAGAACTGACAAGCGCCGGGGTTGTTGTTTCGGGTGGTCGTGGCGTTGGCTCGCAAGTCGACTTTGCGATGATCGAGAAACTGGCTGACAAGCTGGGCGCTGCCGTTGGTGCCAGCCGCGCCGCAGTGGACAGTGGCTATGCGCCGAACGATTGGCAGGTTGGCCAGACCGGCAAAGTGGTAGCGCCGAATCTGTATATTGCTATCGGGATTTCCGGTGCGATTCAGCATCTTGCGGGAATGAAGGACAGCAAGGTCATCGTTGCGCTCAACAAGGATGAAGAAGCGCCGATCTTTCAGGTCGCTGATTACGGGCTGGTCGCAGATCTGTTCACGGCTGTGCCGGAATTGATCGAAAAGCTGTAAACCTTGTATACTGACGTTTTGAAGGGGCACCCCATCGGGTGCCCCTTTGCCTTTTGGTCACGGGGTCTGCCCCTTGTGCCCCAACAGTTGCGCGATTGCAGCAGCAAGAGCGCGCCCTACCTCTTGATGCGCGACAGGGCCGGGAACACCTTCAGCAGCGGGCCGCTCCATCGGGGAAAACGCCATGTTTTCTGTGCCTTCAATGGCGGCCTCATGGCTTGAAACCACCTCAAGATAGGCATTTGCGTGATCGCGCACCTGTTCAATCATCGCGGCATTCACCAGAATCGGGTCGGAATAGGGGCTTCCCCCCAGCTTTGCCTGCGACGGCGCGACATCGCCCATCCATAAAAGCAACCTTGGCCCCTTGATCCTGCAAAGCAGTTGCCGCATTCGCTCAACCCAGGTGGCCTGTAGCGCTGCAGAAACCTCTGCAAAGCGATGTGGCGACACCTGAAAGAGGGTCTGCAACATGTGGCGGGTAAAATGAAATTCGGTGAAATCCACATCTCGGTACAGGTTTCGCAGCCGGGTACTGGCCCGCAAAAACCGGTCATTGCGACGGGGATGAACCGAATAAAACGGATTGCTGAGATTTTGCGCGCCGAGGACCTGCACAATCGTCACCTCGGCCCGAGAGGCGATATCAAGCACCTCAAAATCATTCAAAAACACGTCAGGCCCGGCATTCATCCAGCCTAGATTGACGACACCACGTCCCGTGATACTTTCCAAGACCGCCGCATATGGCCTTGGAACAAACTTTCCATAAGTTTCTGTGCCGCCAATAGCGACGACATAGGGCTTCGAAAGGCTTTTCTTTGGCCCCCGAAACACCAGTTTTGACGCGCCATAGTGGCACGGATAATAATCGAGCGACCCCTCGCCCGGATACGCATAGGCCATTGCACCCACCCAATTTTGATAACACCCAAATACGACAGTGGCCCAGAACCCTTACAAAACCGCTAAATCCTGAATTCTCCACAAATTCGAAGTTCTTCATGGAATTTGCCAGAAAAATGCGCACGGCCTTGCACCTTACCCCGACGCAGGCATATGGTCTGCGCAGGCAAGATGCAGGAGAGCAGGCGCATGGAAATCAAATCGGTTGGGATCGTGGGCGCAGGCCAAATGGGCAATGGGATCGCACATGTTTTTGCCTTGGCGGGATTTGATGTCTTGATGACAGATATCAGCCAAGACAGTCTGAACAAAGCCGTGGCGCTGATTGATCGCAACATCGAACGTCAGGTCAGTCGGGGCAAAACCAGCGCCGAAGACAAGGCTGCTGCCATGGGGCGAATCAAAACCACGTTGCGCCTGGCCGATCTTGGGCCCTTGGACCTGATTATCGAGGCTGCAACAGAACGTGAAACGGTAAAGCAGGCGATCTTTGATGATTTGCTGCCGCACCTCAAACCGCATACGATTTTGACCTCTAACACCTCATCAATTTCGATCACACGCTTGGCAAGCCGGACCGATCGGCCGGAAAAATTCATGGGTTTCCACTTTATGAACCCTGTGCCGGTGATGCAGCTGGTCGAATTGATCCGCGGCATTGCCACTGACCGCCAAACCTATGACACGTTGCTGGCCGTAGTCGAGAAACTGGGAAAGACGGCAGCAAGCGCCGAAGATTTCCCCGCCTTTATTGTCAATCGCATCTTGATGCCGATGATCAATGAGGCGGTTTATACGCTGTATGAGGGGGTTGGCTCGGTCAAATCCATCGACGAATCATTGAAGCTTGGTGCGAATCATCCGATGGGGCCGCTGGAATTGGCCGATTTTATCGGGCTGGATACCTGCCTTGCGATTATGAATGTGCTGCATGACGGGCTTGCCGATACCAAATATCGTCCGTGCCCGCTGCTGACAAAATATGTCGAGGCGGGGTGGCTTGGGCGCAAAACCCAACGTGGATTCTATGACTACCGGGGCGAAGTGCCGATTCCGACGCGGTAACGCGTCAGAAATCCTCACCAAAAAGATCTTTGACAAGCTTGTCGAGCGCATCAAGCAATGCGTCGGCCTGCGGCCCTGCGGTTTTGACCAAGATTTCAGACCCGCGGGCCGCAGCCAGCATCAAAAGCCCCATGATTGAATCACCTGAAACGCTCATCCCGTCTTTGCTGACTTCAGCGCTGGCGTCAAAACTCTCGACCACTTCGACAAATTTTGCCGATGCCCGGGCGTGCAGCCCTTTTTCATTGATGATTTTCAAGCGACGCTCGGTCATGGAAGATCTCCTTCTACGCCCAGATCGAGGCTGTTGATATATTTGCGGCCGGCATCCAACGCCAATCTGACAGCATCCTGAACCGCCAATTGTCGTGATTTTGCAAGCTTGATAAGCATGGGTAAATTGGCCCCATAAAGGATACGGCGATCACGCCCAGCGCAGGCCATCAACGCCAGATTTGACGGCGAGCCGCCAAACATATCGGTAACCACCACCACACCGCCGCCCGAATCGACAGCATCGGCGGCGCGGCAAATCTCGGCCTGTTTTGCGCTGCGGTCATGGTCTTCCTCGATCGCCACGGCGATGACGTTTTGCTGCTTGCCGATGACATATTCCAGCGCCGAGAGATATTCGCGCGCAAGCCCGGCATGGGCCACGATGACGATACCGATCAATTTTGATCACCCTGTCCCAGTTACGGGCAAAACAGTTGCCCTGCGTTCCAACTCCCGGTGGCGTTTTGCCACTGGCCAGCCTGCCTCTGCAAGTCTCTGCGCGATAAGTTCCGTAACGGCAACTGACCGATGCTGCCCCCCGGTACAGCCAAATCCAATCGCAAGATGTGTTTTACCCTCATCAAGTTGCGCGGGCAGCAAAAACAGGGCCAGATCGGTCACTTTTTCAATGAATTCAGAAAAGCGTGGATCCGTTGCGATATGGTCAAAAACTGCACTATCGCGACCATCCAGCGGCCGCAACGCAGCGACCCAATGCGGGTTGCGTAAAAAACGGCAGTCAAACACCATATCAATGCCGCGGGGCACCCCGCGTTTATAGGAAAAGGATTGCAACGAGACCGCAAGCCCCGGTTCTTGCGCGCGGCCAAACCACTGGCCCACCTCGGCCCGCAGATCATGCGGCGACATTTCCGTCGTTTCAATCAAATGGTCAGCCCGCGCCCGGATCGGGGCCAATAGATCAACCTCGCGCGATATGCCGATCAGCGGCGTGTCATCCGGGGCCAGCGGGTGCCTGCGACGGGTTTGGGAGAAACGGCGAATCAGCTCATCTTCGGCACAATCCAGATAGATCACACTAAGGGAGATGCGCGGATCGACGGTTAGCCGATCAATCAGCTCTACCAGCGCTGTCGCGTTGAAATCACGGTTGCGGGCATCAAGCCCCAAGGCCATAGGGCGACCGAGGGTCTCACCTTCAATCAGGCGCGGGACCAGCGACAGGGGCAGATTGTCCACAACCTCATAGCCCATATCCTCCAGCGTATTGATTGCGGTCGTGCGACCGGCCCCAGAAGGGCCCGTCACCAAGACGACACGATGCTCGTGGATTTGTTTGTCATTCTTCATACTTACCTGTCAATCCACCCGCCCTGAGCGCAATAACTGCAACAGTCCCACAGGAAAGTGGCGGGATGTTGAGGCGAATACAAGGTCAATCGGCACCCCCAAGAGATCACGCCGACGTTTTGGGGGTAGTCGCTCCGTCTCGACGTTGTCCAGATCAACAATCAGGCAAATCGGGGCCTGCAAAATCGGGTCTGCATGCAGCAGGCCCAAACCGCGCGCTTCTATGAGGCCAAGGATTTGCGGCGGGCAGCTTGCCATGACCTGACCCTGAATGCGTGTCAGGATGGTCCGGTCATCAGCGACAAGCTGGGCACCATGCGCCAACAGGTTCAAGGCAAGCGCAGATTTTCCTGCGCCAGAGGCGCCAAGAACCAACACACCCTTTCCATCGACTGCCACACAGGTCGCGTGCAGGGTTTCTGTCTGCGCTGCCACCTTTGGGCGCTGGAATTCTTGGGGGGGTGGCATATCCATACCCTTTGCTTGCGCCGCTCTGCCGGGGTCAGACCGGCAGGCCGACGACAAAGCGCGCGCCCAAAGGCTCTGATGTGGGGTCCGCCGAAGTCGGCCGGATGTTTTCGGCCCAGATCACGCCGCCATGCGCCTCGACAATCTGCTTTGAAATGGCAAGCCCAAGGCCCGAATGATCGCCGAATTGTGCAACAGGGCGTTCAGAGTAAAAGCGTTTGAACACTTTGGTCAGCGCCTGTTCAGGTATGCCCGGACCGGTGTCTTCTACTACCACCAGTACCCGGTTCTCGCGGCGCCGCGCCCAAACTCGCACGGCATCCCCTTGTTCGCAGAACGAGACGGCATTGGAAATCAGGTTGACAAAGACCTGCGCCAAACGCCCCTCCAAACCAGAAATGACGATGGGATCGTTAGGCAGGTCAGTGATGAAATCGACGCCGTTTTTCTTGGCCTGCTCGCCCAGATATTCCGACAGATCTCTAAGTGTTTTTATGAGGTTGAACTCTTCCTCCTCTTCCTTCACCAGCTCGCTGTCCAGCCGCGATGCGTTTGAGATGTCGCTGACCAATCGGTCCAGGCGACGGACGTCATGCTCGATCACTTCCAGCAATTTTTCGCGTTGATCTTCACGTTTGGCGACCCGCATCGTGCCCACTGCCGAACGCAGGCTGGCAAGCGGGTTCTTGATTTCATGGCTGACATCGGCGGCGAATTGTTCGTTTGCGTCAATTCTGTCGTATAAAGCAGCTACCATTCCGCGCATTGCAACGGAAAGCCGCCCGATTTCATCAGGCCGCGCGGCCAGATCGGGGATGCGCACCCGGCCCGGTGCCATTTTGCGGGCGTCACGGTCACGGCCCAATTCTGCTGCTGCCGCCAGATCTGACAACGGGTTGGCGATGGTTGACGCCAAAACGAGACTGAGCCCGATCGACACCAGCAGGGCGATTACAAACATTTGCAAAACCTGCTCGCGCTCGTGTCGGACAAGGCGGTCAATTTCACCCTCGGCCGAGGTCAGGGCCACAACCCCCAGTACTTCGCCGGCGCTCCAAATCGGGGTGGCAACAGAAAACAGCGTGCCCCCTGCGGAATCCTTGGCCATATTCGAACTGGTCTGCCCTGCCAAAGCTGCCAGAAACCCATTGCGTGCCAGGCTCTCGGAATTTACCTTGGGCTGCCCCTGTTTGCTGCGCGACAAGACGCCCGACACGGCGTCCCAGACCTTATTGAGAAAATCGGTAATCATCGTGGATTGCGGAGCGCCGCTGCCAAGCGGATTGTCGCGCGCCTTGCCTTCCCGCAGCGCGATCACCTGCCCGGCCGTGTCGAACACAAAGGCATCAACGCCCGGCCCGATCGTCACGGCGCCCAATGTCTTGGCAACATCAATCCCCGCCTCATCAAAGATGCCGATGCCTGAAAGGCTGGGAATTTGGGCTTCAAACACATCGGCGACAAGTTCGGCCTCGGTTACCAGCCCCTGTTCGCGCTGCGTGACAAGACTGTCGCGGAACGGGTTCATGAATAGAACGCCAGCGACCAGAATGACCAGGGCCATCATGTTGAAAATGATGATCTTGCGCGCCAGTGGCGATTTGTTCAGCGCAACGATGCCGCGCCGCCCGCGATAGCCGCGCAGTTCGGGTTCGACCAGATCTTCGGGCGTAGTCCAGTCATCGCCCAGCAGCACATCACCGCTGTTATGCCCTTTGGCAGGCCTGCGAGGGATCGTTTGTGCAATGTGCGGCGCAGTGGTCATAACGACGCGTCACTCTTCATTATAGCGATAGCCGATACCGTAAAGCGTTTCGATGGCCAGGAATTCATCATCAGCACTGCGCATTTTCTTCCGCAACCGCTTGATATGGCTGTCAATTGTACGATCATCAACATAAACCTGATCGTCATAGGCGACATCCATCAACTGATCGCGGCTTTTCACGAAGCCGGGGCGCTGCGCGAGGGCCTGAAGCAACAAGAACTCGGTCACGGTCAGCGAGACGTCTTTGCCTTTCCACGACACAGCATGGCGCAGCGGGTCCATCCGCAGGTTTCCGCGTTCAATCACCTTGGTTTCTTCGGTAACGGCAATCTCATCTGTGGCAATCGCATCCTGACGACGCAAAAGTGCACGGATACGTTCAACCAAAAGACGCTGGGAAAATGGCTTTTTCACATAGTCATCGGCGCCCATGCGCAGGCCCAACACCTCATCAATCTCATCATCTTTGGACGTAAGAAAAATGATCGGCATTGAGGTTTTCAGCCTGAGGCGTTGCAGCAGGTCCATCCCATCCATACGCGGCATTTTTATATCCAGAACGGCCATATCTGGCAGCCTGCGGTTGAAGGCATCCAGCGCAGATTGGCCATCATTATAGGTTTCAACCTCAAAACCCTCTGCCTCCAGAGTCATCGAAACCGACGTCAGAATATTTCTGTCGTCGTCCACAAGGGCGATCCTTGACATGGGTGTTTTCCCTATACTGCTCATTGTTATTTTTTCCCATTTTCACTTTTTCGCCACAAAGAATCAACTGGAAACTGCGAATCACCCATCAAGTCCTCTTTAGTTGACGACAAAAAAGCGAATGAATGACTAATTTGCCTCACTTGATCCTCTGCTATGCGTTTGATTGCGCTAACGTCAATCTGGTTGCGCTAACTATGCCAAAGCGTCCTGTTCCATCTGCAAAGGGCCGTGCTATAGGCGAATTGTCGGCCTCGGCTCCGGGGGCGACCGGATTGCGGATTTTAGGCCGCGCTCCGCTTCAAAACCCAGACACTTGTCGCATCATCGGCATCGGGAGCTTGCACTAGATGAACACAGGACGCGTAAACCCAAGCCAAACGCTTGAAAATCAGGGCATAACCGGGCTGGGAACAGTTCACTACAACCTGATCGAACCCGCATTGATTGAGGCCGCTATCACCGGCGGCGAAGGAAGGTTGGGGATCGGCGGGGCTTTCCTCGTCTCGACCGGGCAATATACCGGACGCTCGCCCAAGGATAAGTTTGTCGTTCGTACACCATCGGTTGAAAACACGATCTGGTGGGAAAACAATACGCCGATGACACCGGCAGCGTTTGAGTTGCTGCGCAGCGATATGTTGGCCCATATGAAGGGCCGCGCCTACCATGTACAGGATTTGTATGCGGGTGCAGACCCGGACCACCGACTGGATGTGCGGGTGGTGACAGAGCTGGCCTGGCATGGGCTGTTTATCCGCCACTTGCTGCGCCGTCCGGCGCGGGAGGAGTTGGACAGCTTTGTGCCGGAATGGACAATCATCAACTGCCCAAGCTTCAAGGCAGATCCCGCGCGGCATGGCTGCCGGACAGATACGGTGATCGTGCTGAATTTCGACTCCAGGGAAATTCTGATCGGCAACACCGAATATGCCGGCGAGAACAAGAAAGCGGTGTTTACGCTGCTGAATTATCTGCTGCCCGAAAAGGGTGTCATGGCGATGCATTGCTCGGCCAACCATGCGGTTGATGACCCGGATGATGCCGCGGTGTTCTTTGGGCTGTCGGGCACGGGGAAAACCACGCTTTCGGCTGATCCTGCCCGCACGCTGATTGGCGACGATGAGCATGGCTGGTCGGACAAGGGCACCTTCAATTTTGAAGGTGGCTGCTACGCCAAAACGATCAATCTGCGGGCCGAGGCAGAGCCGGAAATCTATGCCACCACCCATCGGTTTGGCACTGTGGTCGAGAATATGGTCTATGACCCGGAGACGCTGGAACTTGATTTTGACGATGACAGCCTGACGGCAAACATGCGCTGCGCCTATCCGTTGGAGGCCATTTCGAATGCGTCCGAAACAGGTTTGGGCGGGCATCCAAAAAATATCATCATGTTGACCTGCGATGCCTTTGGCGTTTTGCCACCGATTGCCAAGCTGACGCCAGCACAGGCGATGTATCACTTCTTGTCGGGGTTTACGTCAAAGGTGGCGGGAACGGAACGCGGCGTGACCGAGCCTACGCCGACGTTTTCGACCTGCTTCGGCGCGCCTTTCATGCCGCGCCGCCCCGAGGTTTACGGCAAACTTCTGCAAGCCCAGATTGCGGAGCATGGCGCAACTTGCTGGCTGGTGAATACCGGCTGGACGGGTGGGGCCTATGGTACAGGGTCGCGGATGCCCATTCATGCCACGCGGGCCTTGTTGACTGCCGCGCTGAATGGGACGCTGATCGAGGGTGAGTTCCGTCGTGATGCCAATTTCGGCTTTGAGGTTCCGGTATCGGTTCCGGCTGTGGCCGATGTTTTGCTGGACCCGCGGCGCACTTGGGCGGATGAAGCGGCTTATGATGCACAGGCCGCCAAGCTGGTGCGGATGTTTGCGGATAATTTCGGGCAATATTTGCCATTCATCGACGATGACGTGAAAGCCGCAGCAATCTGAGGTAAAGGCCGGGGGAATGTTTTCCTCCGGTCTGTTCGGTTTTCGGGGCGGGATTCAGCCGTTTTTCCCAAGATTTAACTGGCATTGGGCGCCCGCGTTCCAAAGGTACAAGGCTTTTTCAGCCTGTCACCAACCCCTTACAGGCCACCAACCGCTTACAGACCAAGGGCGCGGCGCATCAGGTTCAGCCCTGTCAGCACCAAAAGCACTTGGGTCCACCAGCGAAAGCGGGCTTGGTCCATCCGGTCGCCAATGCGAATACCAACCACCATTCCGATGATTGCAGGCACCACCAACGCGGCCGAGAAAACGGCATTGGGGCCGGTCACCACCCCCGACTTTATATGTGCCATAAGCAGCATCACGGAGCCGAGAAGAAAAACAACGCCCTGCACGCGCAGCATTTCCCGCTTTGCGACGCCCAGCGACATTTGATAGACGATCAGCGGTGGCCCCCACACGCCAGACAAGCCGCCATAAAGACCAGCCACGATGCCAAACAGCCATTCGGCGCGGGTCTGATGTTCCAACCTGATCGCCAGATTGCGGCCTGTCAGTTGCAGCAGCGCATAGACCGTGATCGGCAGGCCCAACAGGCCCAGAAACACCGATTGCGGAATATCACGCACGAATTGCGCCGAAATCGCAATGAAGATTACGGTCGCCAGCAAGAACCGCCAATAACCGACCACGGCATCGCGAAACCCTGGCAAGCCGTCGCGCCCGGCCTGCCGCAGATTGGTGACGATTGTAGGCAAGATCAGCCCGGAAAGTGCCACCTCTGCCGGCAAGAACGACGAAAATGCCGAGATCATGATCATCGGCATGGCAAAGCCGACAGCCCCTTTGACAAACCCCGCAAAAAGGGTCACGGCGACGGCGAGCAAAAACAGGGGCAGCGCAAGCCCGGCCCCAAACATTGCCATAAACTGTTCCATAGGTGATCCTTTCCGCTAGCGCCCGCGTATAGCCGAACGCGGCAGCCAGCGCATCAGTGATTTTTTGCGACACAATCGGTCGTTTGCGGCGTGTGAATTGAAAGCTTGTTGCGCTGCAGATGCAAAGGCTTTAGACCTTTCGCAAGTGCAGCAATTATCCGAGGACGGAGCATCTTATGGCCCATGATGGACACCCCTTTACCGACTCTGACAGCCCTGTTTTGGGTGATCTGTTGGGCCTTACCCAAGCAGTGCTTCCAGAGGTGACCGCGCTGCTTGAACAGGGGCGCGCTGCGCTGCGCGCCATGATGACGGTTGAGGGCAAAATCTCTGGCGCTGCGATGGACGCGCATCAGTTCGCCGCCCATTCGCTTAGCTGGCTGGCGACCTATACCACGAGCCTTGTGCAGTTGCGGGCCTGGGCTGGCAAGCTGGCGGAAACCGGCGCTTTGGGCGATATGGAACGCCTGCTGCTGCAAATCGGCTTTGGTGAGTATCTGGCCCAGATTTCTGGCGGAATCCCGATGTCGCAAGGCGAGATTGCACGAATTTCCGATCTGGGGCTGAAGTGGGTTCCCGGAAAGTCGGCAGAGCGGTTGATTGCACGCGGCAATACGCAAGCGGCACGCACTGCACTTGTGGAATTGATGCAGGACAATCACGGCCGCGCCACCTTTGGCGCCAGCGGTCTGGACGAAGAACTGGAAATGATCCGCGACCAATTCCGCCGCTTTGCTGATGCTGAAGTGGTGCCGCATGCACATGGCTGGCATTTGCGTGATGAATTGATCCCGATGGAAATTATTGACAAGCTGGCCGAAATGGGGGTTTTCGGGCTGACGATCCCTGAAAATCTGGGTGGGTTCGGGCTGTCAAAAGCCTCGATGGTCGTGGTCTCCGAGGAATTGTCGCGCGGCTATATCGGTGTTGGCTCGTTGGCTACGCGGTCCGAAATTGCCGCCGAGTTGATCTTGTGCGGCGGTACGGATGAACAAAAATCGCAATGGCTGCCCAAACTGGCCAGCGGTGAGATTTTACCGACAGCGGTGTTTACCGAACCCAATACCGGGTCGGATTTGGGCAGCCTGCGGACGCGGGCGGTGAAGACTGGCGATGACTGGCTGGTAACGGGAAACAAGACCTGGATCACCCATGCCGCACGCACGCAGGTGATGACGCTGCTGGCGCGAACAGAGGCCGACACCACCGATTATCGGGGCTTGTCGATGTTTTTGGCCGAGAAAGAGCCGGGCACCGATGCGGTTCCATTTCCGACGCCGGGGATGACGGGGGGCGAGATTGAGGTGCTGGGCTATCGGGGCATGAAGGAATATGAACTGGCGTTTGACGGGTTTGCGGTAAAGGGTGAAAACCTGCTGGGCGGCGTGCCGGGGCAAGGGTTCAAGCAGTTGATGCAGACGTTTGAATCGGCCCGGATTCAGACGGCCGCGCGGGCGATCGGGGTCGCGCAGAATGCGCTTGAGGTCGGCATGCAATACGCCATTGATCGCAAGCAGTTTGGAAAGGCGCTGATCGCGTTTCCGCGGGTGTCGGGCAAGCTGGCGATGATGGCTGTCGAGGTGATGATTGCGCGGCAGTTGACGTATTTCGCGGCCTGGCAAAAGGACCACGACAATCGCTGTGATCTGGAGGCCGGGATGGCCAAGCTGCTTGGCGCGCGGGTGGCTTGGGCGGCCGCAGACAATGCGCTGCAAATCCATGGTGGGAACGGGTTTGCGTTGGAATATCAAATCTCGCGGATTCTGTGCGATGCGCGAATTTTGAACATTTTTGAAGGTGCCGCCGAAATACAAGCGCAGGTAATCGCCCGTCGCTTGTTGGATTAATGCTGCCTCTATGGCTGCCGCCGCCCGTTTGCGGGGCGGCGGCGGCCTAAATGCGGGTGCAGTGTGCCGCAACACCACTCCGGCGCGGGCAGGGCGGTTTGATAGCGATTGAGCATTGCTTTGCAAACGTCGACCCCAGTGGCGATATGCTGCGTGTCATAGTCGCCGCCCCGGCATCTGGACCCATTGCTGTTCAACCCGCGCCATGGGGCGAAGGGCGATCGGGCAAAAAATGCCGCGCGAGGCGCGAAAACTTATGGAGTCGTACCGGTTTCAATGCCCTGAGCCCCAGCGGTGCCGCGCAATCTTATGCGCGTCCCTACACTGCTTCAGAAATCCAGATGTTCGACGCTCAGCGCGTTTTGCTGAATGAATTCACGCCGGGGTTCCACCACATCGCCCATCAGCTTGGTAAAGATGTCATCGGCCTCGGCCAAATCTTCAACCTTTACCTGCAACAGGGTGCGCGCCTCGGGGTCCAGCGTGGTTTCCCATAGCTGTTCTGGGTTCATTTCGCCCAAGCCTTTGTAGCGCTGCAAGGACAAGCCCTTTTCACCCTCGGCCAGAATTGCATTCAGCAGGTCAATCGGGCCATTGATTACGGTGTTGCGATCCTTGCGCACCAGATTGCCGTCATTGCCGGTGTAAACATCGCGGTGCGGGGCAGAGACTTGCGACAAACGCCGCGCCTCACCCGAACGCAGGATGGCGCCATCGAGGGTGCGAATTTCCTCAACCCCGCGCAGCACGCGGGCAAGACGGATGCCGTGATCCTGGGTGATGCGCCCGGTCCAGCCACGCTCATATTCAGTGGCGACCGCATCAAGCCGCTGCGCGACTTTATCCGCCACGGCTTGCAGATCGCTATCGGCCTGGCCAGCATCAAACGCGCCGGCAAGGGCGGCTTGTTCAAGAATGTTGCGCGGGTAATGCGTTGGAAAAGCATCCAGAATTCGACGAAACTGGCGCGCGCCTTCGATCACGCGGATCAGGTCGGCACCTGCAATTTCCTCACCCGAAGACATGCGCAGGGTCGCGCCGTCAATCCCTTGCTCGATCAGGTAATCCTCTAGCGCAGCCTGGTCTTTCAGGTAAACCTCGGACTTGCCGCGCGCCACTTTGTAAAGCGGCGGCTGGGCGATATAAAGGTGCCCCGCCTCGATCAGTTGCGGCATTTGCCGAAAGAAGAAGGTGAGCAAAAGGGTGCGGATATGCGCGCCATCAACGTCAGCATCGGTCATGATGATGATTTTATGGTAGCGCAGTTTTTTCAGATTGAATTCATCCCGGCCAATGCCCGTGCCCATCGCGGTAATCAACGTGCCGATTTCCTGGCTGCCAAGCATACGGTCAAAACGCGCGCGCTCGACGTTCAGAATTTTACCTTTCAACGGTAAAACGGCCTGATTTTGGCGGCTGCGGCCCTGCTTTGCCGAACCGCCAGCCGAATCGCCCTCGACAAGAAACAATTCTGCCTTGGAGGCGTCTTTTTCCTGACAATCGGCAAGCTTGCCGGGCAGGTTCGAAACATCCAGCGGCGATTTGCGGCGCGTCAGGTCACGGGCTTTACGGGCCGCTTCGCGTGCCAAGGCGGCCTCGATAATCTTGCCAACGATGATTTTGGCGATGGCGGGATTTTCCTCAAACCACTCGGCCAGCTTTTCGTTCACCATACCTTCAACGGCGGCGCGAACCTCGGAACTGACCAGCTTGTCTTTGGTTTGAGACGAAAACTTCGGATCGGGCACCTTTACCGATAAGACGCAGGTCAGGCCTTCGCGGGCATCATCGCCGGTAAAATCAATTTTTTCCTTTTTGGCGATCCCGGTTGATTGGGCGTAGTTGTTGATTGTCCGGGTCAGCGCGCCGCGCAGGCCAGCCAAATGGGTGCCGCCATCGCGCTGCGGAATGTTGTTGGTAAAGGGCAGAACGTTTTCATGATAGCTGTCATTCCACCACATCGCCACTTCGACCAGAATACCGGCCTTTTCGCCGATGATATAGATCGGTTCGGGCATGATCGAGGTTTTGGAGCGGTCGAGGTATTTGACGTATTCGCGCACGCCGCCTTCATAGAACAACTCGGTTTGCAGCGGCTCGGCTGGGCGTTCATCAATCACGATGATCCGCGCGCCAGAGTTAAGGAAGGCCAGCTCGCGCAGGCGGTTTTCCAAGGTCTTGAAGCTGTAATCAAGATCGGAAAACGTGCCTTCCGGGTGGTTGATTTTGGACGAGGCCATAAAGCGCACTTCGGTGCCACGCTCGCCTGGGGCGGGGCCGACTTCGCGCACATGTTCGACGCAATCGCCATGCTCAAAACGGGCGAAATATTCCTTGTCATTGCGCCAGACCCGCAATTCCAGCCAATCAGACAACGCATTCACAACCGAAACGCCAACCCCGTGCAGGCCGCCAGAAACCTTGTAGGCATTGCCATTGTCATCGGTGTTGTTGAATTTGCCGCCAGCATGCAACTGGGTCATAATGACCTCAGCAGCCGAAACGCCTTCTTCCTTGTGGATATCTACCGGGATGCCGCGCCCGTTATCGCGCACAGAAACCGAGCTGTCAGCGTGAATTTTCACGGTAACGGCAGTGGCGTGGCCAGCCAGCGCCTCATCAATGCCGTTGTCGACGACTTCATAGACCATATGGTGCAGGCCCGACCCATCATCGGTATCGCCGATATACATGCCAGGGCGCTTGCGAACCGCCTCTAACCCTTTGAGAACTTTGATGGAATCGGCGCCGTATTCTGCGGGCTTCTTGGCTTCTTCAGTCATGCGGACTTTCCTTGAATTCTAACCCGATCTATAGGCTTTTGGGCAGGGAATGTCACGCCCAAGACACAAGATTTAGCGGTTTTCAGGTCTATTTTCTACTATCGTGAAAATGCGCGCGCGACGGGCGCAAACCATGAGGTGGGTAGCCTGGCTGTCTTTTGCGCGCGGCGGGCGCCTGATCAGGGAAGCGTCAGGCTGCCATCATCATTCAGTGGCCAGAAAGGGTTCATCGCAACCTCCCAGACATGGCCGTCAAGGTCGGCCCAATAGCCTGAATAGCCGCCCCAGAACACCTTTTCGGGGGGCTTTAACGCGGTGCCACCGGCGGCGAGGGCGGCGGCAAACGCGGTATCGACCTCGGCCTCGGTCGCAAAGTTCTGGGCCAAGGTCATGGCCCCACGCCCCAAGGGCGTGTCGGGGCGGCCTTGATCTTTGGCCAGTTCAGCCAGCGGAAACAGCCCCAAAACCGCACCCTGCATCTGAAAGAACGCAACATTCTGCTGGCTTTCGCCATGTTCTTGCCAGCCAAGCCGGGCGTAAAAGCCACGCGAGGCTGCCAGGTCGGCCACGCCAAGGGTGATCAGGGTAACGCGCTGCGGGGTCATAGGGTGAACTCCTTGATCTGGGATTGGTTGGCGGATTCCGTTACGATGAAACCTTGGGCGCGCGCGCCCAGACTGTCAAACAACGCCGCCTCGGTCCCGGTCATGATCGCTTGCGTGCCCAACGCGCAGATCTCGTCATAAAGGGCGGTGCGGCGCCCGGTATCAAGATGTGCCGCAACCTCATCCAGCAAAAGCACCGGGGCAGACCCAAGATCGCCCGCCAGGGCGCGGGCATTGGCAAGGATAAGGCTGATCAGCAGGGCCTTTTGTTCCCCTGTAGAGCATTGATCGGCGGGAACACCCTTTTCCAGATAGGTCGCAGACAAATCGCTGCGGTGCGGGCCGGCAAGGCTGCGGCCTGCGGCCATATCACGGCGGCGCCCCTCGGCCAAGGCTGAGGCCAGATCTTCCACCGGTTCGGGATTGGTAAGCGCCAGATCCGCGCTTGGAAAGGCAGTATCGGCCCCCATTTGGGCCGCGCTGAGGCGGCGGATGGTTTCGGCGCGATTGCCTTCGATCAGCACGGCGGTTTCCACCATCCGCGCCTCCAAAGCCCGATACCAATGCGCATCCTGCACCTGATCTTTCAGCAAACGGTTGCGGTCACGCATGGCCTTTTCATAGCCCAGAACCGCATCGGCATGGTCGGGTGCAAAGCTGAGCGTCATGCGGTCCAAAAACCGCCGTCGCCCCTCTGCCGCTTCAACCCATAACCGATCCATGGCGGGCACCAGCCATAAGATACGCGCGATGCGGGCAAGGCTGATTTGGGGGGCCGCCTTGCCATCAATGCGCACTTGCCGCGTCTGCCCCGCCTCGGCCCAGGTTTCCACCTCATGCGCCATCCCGAAACCTTGGAGAGAGGCAAGGATTTTCCAACCAAGCGCCTCGGGCTTGCGGGTCAGTTCCTCCATCGTCGCCCGCCGCAAGCCGCGTCCGGGAGACAGCAAAGAGATCGCCTCAAGCAAATTGGTTTTTCCTGCGCCGTTAGGTCCGACAAGGGCCACAGGCCGCCCGTCAAACACCACCCGTGCAGCACGGTGACTGCGAAAATGCGACAAAGCCAGATCTGTAATTGCCAAACCTACCATGCCGGTCTTTCTGTTCGGTAAAAATATCCTGCGAGGGCGCGGCCATAGCGCACCATTAGGTCAAGAACAATGGTCGACGGCGGATGGAATTTCCGGCTTTATCCAAATGACAGGCGCTTGTTAAACCCGCATCGGCATGACGACATAGATGGCGCTGGTATCATTGCCTTCGCGCATCAATGTCGGATCGCCAGAAGAGTTGAACATGAACACCGCATTTTCACGGTCCACCTGGCTGGCGATTTCCAGCAGGTATTTGGCATTAAAGCCGATTTCCAACCGCTCATCCGAATAGGCAACGGCCAATTCTTCCTCGGCGGCACCAGAATCAGGGGCGTTGACCGAGAGGACCAGACGGTCCTCATCCAAAGACAGCTTCACAGCGCGTGAGCGTTCAGAGGAAACGGTCGCCACGCGGTCCACGGCCTTGGCAAATTCCGAGGCATCCACCTCCAGCCGCTTGGTATTCCCGGTTGGGATAACGCGGGTGTAATCGGGGAAGGTGCCGTCAATCACCTTGGATGTCAGCGAGATCGCCGGGGTAGCAAAGCGCACCTTGGTTTCGGAAACGGAAACCGCAATGATCGCGTCATCATCCTCCAGCAGCTTGCGCAATTCGTTCACGGTTTTGCGCGGGACGATCACGCCGGGCATGCCGCCCGCGCCCTCGGGCAAAGGCGCATCAATCCGCGCAAGGCGGTGACCATCGGTGGCCACGCAGCGTAAAACCGGGCCGTCTTCGCCAGTCGACACATGCATATAGACGCCATTCAGATAATAGCGCGTCTCTTCTGTTGAAATCGCAAATTTTGCCTTGTCAAACAGGCGGCGCAAATGTGGCGCGGGGGCTGAGAAATTGCTGGAATACTCCGAACTTGCCATGACTGGAAAGTCTTCTTTCGGCAGCGTCGCAAGGTTGAAGTTCGACCGACCTGCCGTCACTGTCAAACGGCCCGAGGCCGCGTCTTCGGAAAGATTGACCAGTGCGCCATCAGGCAGCTTGCGCACGATTTCGTGCAGCATCACGGCGGAAACTGTTGTCGCGCCGGGGCGCTCTACTACGGCAGCGGCGCTGTCCACCACTTCGATATCAAGGTCTGTTGCACGGAAAGACACGCTGTCGCCAGCGGCCTCGATCAGCACATTGGCCAGGATCGGGATCGTATTGCGCCGTTCAACCACGGACTGGGCCTGACTGACCGCTTTAAGAAGCGTGCCGCGTTCGATGCTGATCTTCATGTTCCCAATCCTTTGCCCGTCTTGCTGCTGGCTAACCTGTCCCCTTGGGCTATGCCGCCGGGATGCCGAATTTAGCGGTTTTTTGATCTTCTACAAGGGGGAACGCGCTGGTGCTACATTGCCCCTTTTGGGCGTTACCCCTGCAACAACCGCTTGAGCATTTGCAGATCATCGGAAAGCTGACTGTCAGATGTCATCAACTCTTCGATCTTGCGCACGCCATGCATGATTGTGGTGTGGTCGCGCCCCCCAAAACGGCGGCCGATATCGGGCAGGCTGCGGCTGGTCAGTTGCTTGGCCAGATACATGGCGATCTGACGCGGCCGCGCGATCGTGCGCACCCGCTTTGGTCCGATCATATCCGATAGGCGGATGTTGTAATGTTCGGCCACCTTGCGTTGAATTTCCTCAATCGTCACCTTGCGATCCGAGGCGCGCAGGATGTCGGCAAGGCAATCTTGCGTCAGGTCCAACGTGATTTCACGCCCAACAAGGCTGGCAAATGCGAACAGTCGGGTCAGCGCGCCTTCGAGCACGCGAACATTGGTGGAAATGCGATGCGCCAGAAATTCCAGAACGCCGGGTGCGATTATGAGGTCGCGGTACTGGGCGTGATAAAACTCGGCTTTTTGCTGCAAGATGCCGAGGCGAAGCTCGTAATCCGTTGGGTGCAGATCGACAACGAGGCCGCATTGCATCCGCGATTTTATGCGCTCCTCCAGGCCTTTGATTTCGCCGGGTGCGCGGTCGGCGGAAATCACGATCTGCTTGTTCTGATCTACCAACGCATTGAATGTGTGGAAGAATTCCTCTTGGGTGCTGTCTTTGCCGGCGATGAATTGCACGTCATCGACCATCAGCACATCGACCGAGCGGAACAGTTCCTTGAAATCCATCACTTGCCGCTCTCGCAGGGCCTGAACGAAACGGTACATGAATTGTTCGGCCGAAAGATAGAGCACGCGCAACTCGGGCTGGCGGGTCTGCAATTCATGCGCGATGGCATGCATCAGGTGAGTTTTGCCAAGCCCGACGCCACCGTAAAGGAAAAGCGGGTTGAAGGTAACAGGGCCGCCCTCGGCGACCCGGCGGGCTGCGGCATGGGCAAGCTCGTTCGGTTTGCCGACGACGAAACTGTCAAAGGTAAAGCGGCTGTCCAGCGGCGCGCCGGGAACCTCTTTGTCCTCTGCGACGCGCTTGCGCGGGGCGGCCTCAGCCGGTTTGACAAGCTCTGCGGGGGCCTTTCGGTCCAGCGCGAATTCAACCCGATCAACGGCCGCGCCCGAACGATGCAGGTGGTGCAAGATCTGCTCGGCAAAGTTGCGTTTGACCCAATCGCCAAAAAATGTTGTCGGAACCGCAAAGTTGGCCACGCCATCTTGCAGGGTTGAAAGTTTCAGGGGTTCAATCCAGGTCACATAGTTGTCTTTGCCCACCCGCTTGCGCAAGTCATCCCGAATTTCCACCCAACGATCGTTCGTCATACCACTACCTGTCCATCGGCCCCACCCTTTTGCCTGAGCGGCAAAAAGGCCTTTATACGCCCCCGCAGCGGCCTGGAGCTCGGCCCGCACGCCAAAGGGCAATGCGTAGCCAATGGACGTAAAACGCCAACCGACACAGCAGAGCTGCATCAGTTTTCGGCCCCATGGCAAAAGCTGCAACGGCGCAACTGTTACCTTTGGGCAAACCCGTTCAACAAGGAAATAGCACCGCCTAAGCGGAGCAATACAGCCGGTCCCTAGCAGAACGCGGTCACGTCTTGTCCCCCAGGACGAAGTGAATTGCTTGGTGAAGGTAGCAACCCCTGTGCGGGCAGGGCAACCGATCTTCGCTGTTGACAGGTATTTGATTGGCGCGAATCTGAAAGGCAGGGCAATTTGGCCACGCCCCAAAATTCCCGGCCTGGGTCAAAGCAAAAAAGGCGCATCCTGGATGCGCCTTTTTATCAAGTTTTTATTGAGTTTTCTGGTTTGCGCGGGCGGTTTTGCCCAGCCGCCAAACCTTAGACCGAAGGAGCGGCCAAGCCGTTGACGCGCGAAGCCAGACGCGAAATTTTGCGCGAAACCGTGTTCTTGTGCAAGACGCCTTTGGTCACACCACGGGCCAATTCCGGCTGGGCGGCGCGCAGAGCCGCAGCAGCAACCGCCTGATCGCCTGTTGCGATGGCTTCTTCTACTTTGCGCAAGAAGGTGCGGATGCGCGAACGGCGGGCTTTGTTGATGTCATAGCGGGCTGCAGCCTGACGGGCGCGCTTTTGGGATTGGGTTGTATTGGCCATGGTCTTGAATTCCTATTCGTCTGGATCGATTATGTTTCTCTTTGCACAATAGACCCAAGACTTCCGCCCATATCAGCGAAATTGATTCTTGCCTTAAGCGGGCCCACACGCATTTCACTGGGCGTATAGGCGAAGATGCGGGTTTTGGAAAGAGAAAAACGTGGTTTAGCGGTCGCGAAACTGCGGCGTGCGCTTTTCAAGAAAGGCGGCCATGCCCTCGGTCTGATCCTCGGTTGCAAAGAGCGAGTGAAACAGGCGGCGTTCGAACAGCAGACCTTCTTGCAAGGTCGTCTCATAGCTGCGGTTTACGGCTTCTTTCGCGGCCATGGCGGTAATCAAGGATTTCTCGGCGATCTTGGTCGCGGCTTTCCGGGCCTCTTCAATCAGATTTTTTGCCGGAACGACGCGGGAGACAAGGCCGCAACGCTCGGCCTCGGCCGCGTCCATGTTGCGGCCTGTCAGATGCATATCCATGGATTTCGACTTGCCGATAAAACGGGTCAGGCGCTGGCTGCCGCCAAACCCTGCAATGACGCCAAGGTTGATCTCGGGTTGGCCGAATTTGGCGGTATCCGACGCAATGATGAAGTCGCAGGCCATTGCCAACTCGCAGCCGCCGCCCAGGGCATAGCCGGACACGGCGGCGATGATGGGCTTGCGAATCTTTTGAATCGCATCTGCGATGCCCCCGAAAAGATCGGCGGTGTAGACATCGACAAAGCTCTGCCCAGCCATTTCCTTGATGTCGGCCCCGGCCGCGAATGCTTTTTCCGAGCCGGTGATGACGATGCAGCGCACCTTGTCATTGGCGTCTGCTGCCTGCAGCACTGTGGCCAGTTCGCTCAGCATTTTGGAGTTGAGCGCATTCAGCGCGTCGGGCCGGTTCAGGCGGACCAGGGCGATATAATCCTCGATCTCAACGATCAGCGTTTCATAGGCCATTTGCACATCCTTTGGCTTGTCATTGGGCCAGACTCTGTAGCAGGGATCGGGGCAGGATCAAGTCATCTCTGGCATTTCGGGCAGAAGAAGGAGGATCGACCAGATTGTACGATGCGCTGAATGGTGGCGCTGCAGCCGGATGAGGTGCAAGGCTGGTTTTCGCGGCCATAAGTGCGGAAACGGTGTTGGAAATAGCCTAATTCACCATCGGCCTGGCGATAGTCGCGCAGCGATGAACCGCCCGCCTCAATCGCCTCGGCCAATACGTCGCGTATCAACGGCACAAGCCCCGCCACATCTTTGGCAGGCAGCTTTCCTGCCGGGCGGGCAGGGTGCAGGCCCGCGCGAAAAAGCACCTCACATACATAGATGTTTCCTAAACCAGCGACATTTTTTTGATCGAGGAGTGCCGATTTTATCGAGGTAGCGCGGCCCTTAAGGCGTTGGGTCAAATAGGTTTCGTTGAAATCATTGCCAAAAGGTTCGGGGCCGATTGCGGCAAGCAGCGGATGGGCATCGCCAAGCGCTGTTTCCAGCAGGTCCATCGCGCCAAAACGGCGGGCATCATTGAACGTGATGCGGGCGCCGCTGGCCATTGTCATCACGACATGATCATGTTTGGCGGGCGCGGGGTGGCGGTGCTGGAAATCGCCCTGCATCTCGCCCGAAATCAGAATGCGACCGGACATGCCGAGGTGAATAAGCAACGATTCCCCCGTCGACAGATCGGCCAGAATGTATTTTGATCGTCGGCGCAAAGCAGTCACCTGTGCGCCGGCCAGCCGTTCGGCCATGCGCGGCGGGAAGGGCCAGCGCAGGTCGGGGCGATTGACGGCGGCGTGGGCGATGGTTTGGCCTGTCATTACAGGCTCTAACCCGCGGCGGACGGTTTCAACTTCGGGCAGTTCGGGCATTTTTGGCGTTATGTCCTGCAAAGGGGGTTACCAGCGAAGGTAAGCAAACCTTGCGCCCCGACAAGCCATTTCGTCATGGATGCTGTCGGTTTGTTGTATCGCGGGCAAAGAAACGGGGTTTTCGGCACACCCCAAATTACCGATCGCGCCGCACCAATCACAAGAACAGGGCCGATCAGGAAAGGAGAAATGCAAAAGGGCATATGCCATATGGGCCTTTGGCCGCAGGGGTGGGCGAACTATGTGGTTTTCCTGACAGCGAGTTGGGTATATCCCGAAGACGACAAAAACAGGGCGAACCGTTGCTATGACCAAGATCAACGAAAAAACCACGCATTTCGGCTTTCAAACCGTCGATGAAGGCGCGAAGGCCGGGATGGTGCATGGTGTGTTCACGAAAGTGGCCAGCAAATATGATGTAATGAATGATGCAATGTCGTTCGGGATACATCGGATCTGGAAAGACGCGATGATGGATTGGCTGGCGCCTCGCCCCGGCCAAAAGCTTTTGGATGTAGCCGGGGGGACGGGTGACGTGTCGTTCCGGTTCCTGAAACGCGCACCGGGGGCGCATGCGACGGTTTGCGATATGACTGAAAGCATGTTGGTCGAGGGGCGGCAGCGCGCCGAGGCCACCAGCAAAGCCGACGCATTGGATTGGGTGGTCGGCGATGCAATGGCGCTACCTTTTGCTGACAACAGTTTTGACGTCTATACGATTTCCTTTGGCATTCGGAATGTGACGCGGATCGAAGATGCCTTGGCCGAGGCCTATCGGGTGTTGCGGCGCGGTGGGCGTTTGATGGTGCTGGAATTCAGCCAGTTGCCCAGCCCGGCGATGCAAAAGGCCTATGACCTCTATTCGTTCAATGTGATCCCGGTAATGGGGCAGGTGATTGCGAATGATCGGGATAGTTATCAATACCTTGTCGAGAGTATCAGAAAGTTCCCGGATCAAGAGACGTTCGCCGCGATGATCCGCACGGCGGGATTCGAGCAGGTGAAGTATCGTAACCTGACGATGGGCGTTGCGGCCCTGCATTCGGGTTGGAAGCTGTAAATGCGCGGACCGCATAACATTATCCGCCTTGTGCGGACGCTGGCCACTTTTGAACGCACCGGCGCGATCGGTGTGGTGCTGGAGGCATTTCAGGCACCGCCGCGCCTGCGCTTTGTGGCGCGGGTTTTGGGCTGGCCGTTCAAGTGGTTGGGCCTGAAAGGTGACCCGGCATTGCCACCCGCGACGCGGGCGCTGACGGCCTTGGGGCCAGCCTATATCAAGTTTGGCCAAATTCTGAGCACGCGGCCCGATGTGGTGGGGGATGAACTGGCGTTGCAGTTGAAATACCTGCAAGACAAACTGCCGGCGTTTCCGGTTTCGGTTGCGAAAGAGATGATCGCGGCAGAATTGGCGGAGCCGGTTGAAAATATTTTCTCGTCGTTTTCAGACCCGGTTGCAGCGGCTTCAATCGCGCAAGTGCACCGGGCGACGCTGAAAGAAACCGGCGCAGAAGTGGCGGTAAAGGTGCTGCGGCCAGGGATTGAGCGGGCGTTTCGCAAGGATATTGATGCCTTTTACTTTGCCGCGGGCGTCATTGAGTTTCTGTCGCCGGCATCGCGCCGCTTGCGACCGATGGATGTTGTGACGCATTTTGATGGCGTCGTGCAAGGGGAATTGGATCTGCGGCTGGAATCTGCGGCGGCGGGTGAGTTTGCGGCGAATACTGAAAAGGACCAGGGTTTTCAGGTTCCCAAACCAATCTGGAACCTGTCCGGGCGCACAGTCATGACCATGGATTGGGCTGAAGGCGTGAATATGGCCGACAATGCCGCCATTGATGCTGCGGGGCATGATCGCAAAGTGCTGGCCACGCGGGTTTTGCAGTTGTTCTTGCAACATGCGCTGCGCGACGGCTATTTCCATGCTGATATGCACCAGGGCAATCTAAAGGTCGCGGCCAACGGCAATATCATTGCCTATGATTTCGGCATCATGGGGCGGCTGGATGAATATACACGCCGGGTTTACGCCGAAATTCTGTTCGGTTTCATTCGTCGCGATTATCGCCGCGTGGCCGAAGTGCATTTTGAAGCCGGCTATGTACCGGCTGACCGTGATATTGATGAGTTCGCGCGTGCTTTGCGGGTGGTGGGCGAACCTATTTTCGGGATGGATGCCACGCGCATATCCATGGCGCGGCTTTTGGCCTATCTGTTTGATGTCACAGAACGATTTGGCATGGAAACGCGAACCGAACTGATCCTTTTGCAACGCACCATGGTTGTCGTTGAAGGTGTGGCACGCAGCTTGAACCCGCAGACGAATATCTGGCATGATGCGCGCCCCATCGTCGAGAGTTATATTAAAGACAACGTCGGCCCCAAGGCCCTGCTAAGTGATTTGAAAAAAACGGTGATGGTACTAGCCCGGTTCGGGCCCAAGTTACCGGGGCTGGTTGAGGCGCAACTGGTCCGGCAATCGCGGCCGGATGTGCCAGAGCCGGAAAGCGGTAGCCTGCACCCCGCGCTTTGGGTGCTTCTTGGTGCAGGGCTTGTTTTGGTGGGTGTGGTTCTGGGCCAAGCGCTATAACTGCGGTCAGTTCACATGCAATGCTTGGGTGATCTTGGGCATTTTGCTTCTGCGCCGCGCTGTGTGGCACTGTCATTGCGGCGCGGGCTACAGGCAGATTACGATAGTCTCTGGTCACCCGGCAATTCTGCTTATTGCCAGGCGGCCAAGGCCGTTTGCATCCAATCAGCCCATAATTGAATGCAAACCACGCGGCTTTCTCTTCGTTTCGCGTTTGATTTATTGTGCCGGATCAAATGAAAAGGGGTTCAGGTGCGTATTCTGAAACCAAGACAAGGCCGCAACGCAGTATGTGAGGGGGCTGGCAAGGCGCCAAAAAAATCTGCTAATTTGCCCCCCGCAAAGCCGTGATTTGGTCTGGAGCCAAAGAGACTCCACCGGGAAGAATAAGGCGCGGGCCGCCTATGCCGGTTTGCACTTCTTGAATGCGGGCATAGCTTTCGACCGGGCCTGTCGCGATTTGCACCCCCTCGCTATAGCTTTCAAGGCTGAGCGTATAGCTTCCGGTGGGCAGCGCCGCCCCCGTAATACCCTGACCAGTCCAGCTATAGGGTGCGATTTGCGGCGGAATATCTTCACGTGCAACCACAGTTCCGGCGCTGTCTTTTACGATGAGCACCGCGCGGTCCGCGCCGGTTTTCGGTGTCGGTGACAGGGTAACAGGCGTGCCATCCATATAAACAGGCGCAGCGCTGCGCGCCTCTTGCCCGACCCATGGGGCGAGTTGGGCCATACCCTGCACCCCCATAAGTCCGGCGAGCGCATCGAGCTTTTGATTCGTCAGCGTTTGCTGTTCAACGCTAGAAAAAGTTGCAAGTTGCACCGCATAATCTGCCGAATCGATCGGATTCAACGGGTCCTGGTTCTGGATTTGTGCAGTCAGCATTTTTAGAAACGTATCAAAATCGGATGAGATTTTGGTGTTGGCCGTAGTTTGCTTGGCCGGAGCCTGTTGACCGATGGTCGGCGTAATTTCCATTTTGTTTCTTTCCTTTGTCAGGCAGAGTCAGACGCGCAGGTCAAGACCCACGTTCTTTTGCTCTGCTGCGTAATGTGTTGATGCAATTGATTTCACTTTGGTAGAATCAGTCGTTTTTGATGTGATCTCTTGCTTGATGCTCGGGGGTTTGGGAGGCGCGTTCCCCCAACTGCCAAAACTGAATGAGGTCATGGTATATCCAGATTGACGAAGGTCTGCGGTAAAGCTCTCAAGGTTGCGGCGCAGTAATTCCAGCGTTTCCGGGCGCTCGGCCTGAATGACGATGCGCAGCTGATCGTTGTCCGGCGTCATCAAAAGCCGCACTTTTCCGAGTTCTTCGGGTGAAAGGACCATTTCAACCGATGATGGCTTGCCCGGCGTGTTGTGTGTTTTGATCTGCTGCACAAGTGCGTCGACAGGGACGGGGGCGGGCAGAACAAGCAAAGCTTGGGGTTGCAGAGACAGGGGTGTCGCCGGAACTGTAAGAGGCGTGTTGAAATGGCTTGCCGCAGAGAAAGCCTGTTCGGAAAAATGTGCCTGCTCGGTTGTAAAAAAGGCGTTAGGCATTCCTACATCAGATTGTGTTGCGGCATTGTGAGAGGGGGCAAAGGTTTGGGCCGGTATTGGCGCTGCCTGTCGTGCAGTGATTTCGTTGCCATATAGCGGCAGCGGCTTGGCACGTTGCTCCCCGTCATTATGTATCGCTGATTGCTTCATGGGTAGCGAAGATACGGGTGGACCGCCCGATTTCTGCATGGGATGGCTGGATTGGCTTTGCGCCACCTCATCAGCATCGCTTGCTGGTTGAGGCGGGGGCTGTGCGACCTCTATTGGCGGCGTTTTTGTGTTTGTATCTGCGGGCAAAGGTAGCGGCGTTGTTGCCGCATTTTCATATGCCATGGCGGCTGTCACTGGTGAAGCCAAATGAATTTGCGGGCCTGGCGCCGTGGGTACACGGTGTGATGCAGCGGGGGGGGCGGTGTTTGCACCAGCTTTCGCCGCTGGTAATTCGATTGAGCCATCCCTCGAGATTTGCCCTGACGGATTCAAAGGCGCGGTGGTGCCCGGCGGTGCTGCCGACAGCAGCCCCATAGATTGAGCGGAAGGTGAGGGCATCAAGGGAATTACCGATTTAGAAGGTGCGGACAAGGGCTGGCGGGCAGCAGAGGGCAAGGGCGCAACCGGCGAAACACCCGAGTCCGGCAATGGCGCGACGGAGAGCACTCTGTTTGGTAAGAATTGGGCTATCTTGCCTGATTCCTGGATCTGCGTATCGGTAGGATCCGAACCACCGGCCGGCCCGTTTGAGATGGAAACTGAAAGCAGTGCTGAGGTCGTTGGTTCGGCCCAATTGGTGCCTGGTGGCGCCGGTGATAGCGCTGCTTCGGGGAGGGGATCCGCTGTTTTTTCGCCGGGTTCCGGCAGTATTGTAATCCCCTTGGTTGGGTAAGGTTGCGCGGGCATTGCCATCGGGGGGGGGGCCTCTGCCTCTATCGGTAAAGATTCTTGCTTTGTTGCGATGGGGGGGGGGCAATGCATCCCTGGGTTCGCTTGGCGAAACCTGCCCCATATAGGCAAGGAAAGCACCGTCAGTTTTATAAGAACTTCCTGATTTAAGCGGCCCAAGCGGTTGGGGGCTGGCCTTGGTGATGCCTTGGTTTTGAACATTGGTCATTTAAATCCCGGCTTCTGCCGCCTCTTCCCGTTTTGCCTCCTTACTATCTGTCAAACTGGTTACCGGTTGTTTACCGAAATCCGCCATATTCCAGAAAATGCAATTCAATCAGGAGCCAATATGACCCCGATCCTTCCAGCGCCAATAAATGGCCCGACCAGAGTTCCCCAGATCAACCCGCTTCGTGAGAAAGCAGCGCAGTTGGAAACAGCCTTCCTGGCGGAAATGTTGGGCCACGCCGGGCTGGGCAGCGGCCGTGAAAGTTTTGGCGGGGGAATCGGTGAAGAGCAGTTTGCCTCCTTCCTTCGCCACGAACAGGCGGAAGCCATGGTAAAAGCTGGCGGAATTGGCCTGACAGAAGTGCTGTTTCGCGCGATGTCTGGTGGTGATGCGGGGGGCGACGATGCAAAAGGATGAGAGCGCATTTGATCGGCTGGAAAAAGTTGTCAGAGACACGGCACTGGCGGCGCGAACCGGCAATCTTGCAGCTATGGGGGAACTGGCGGCGCGAACGGACGCCACCTTGGCCGAGCTTGGCGGTGAAGTTGACAGCGCAAGGCTTGAAGCGTTGCATGATCTTGCCCAGCGCAATGCCAAAGCGTTAGAGGCCGCCGGGCGTGGCGTTAGGGCCGCACGGCGCCGCCTGGCCGAGATAGCCTCGGTGCATGCGGGCGTTCAAACCTATGATATTGAAGGACGAACCAAGAAAATTGGGGGGCCGACCGGGTCATTGAAGGCGCGACTATAGGAAGAATTTTCGACGGGTTTGGATAAAATGCAGCGCATTGGTTTCGTTCAATAATCCCGACCTTAGCACTCTGTTAGAAGTTTGCGTTGATCAATGAACTTGCATCCCAAAAGGGGTGGCGCCTTGGACCTTGACGGTCAGGGCAATGGCAAAATGCCCCTCTCGCCATCTGTAGATGGTTTTTTATTGCCGTGCGCAAAGCGCCGGCCCTTAGAAGGGACCAAATATGTCTTCGATTTTGACCAATAACAGCGCAATGGTGGCCTTGCAGACGCTGAAAGGCATCAACAAGAACATGGGCCAGATCCAAAATGAGATCTCGACCGGCAAATCCGTCGCAACCGCCAAAGATAATGCCGCCGTCTGGGCCATTTCCAAGGTCATGGAAAGCGATGTGAAGGGGTTTATGGGGATTTCGGACAGCCTCTCGCTTGGCTCTTCGACCATCTCGGTGGCGCGTCAGGCCTCTGAAACCGTGACGAAACTGCTGACCGACATCAAAGGCAAGGTTGTTGCCGCTCAGGAAGGCAACGTTGATCGTGGCAAGATCCAGACGGATATTGCTGCATTGGCCGAGCAAATCAAATCGGTGACCGGGGCGGCCCAGTTCAATGGCCTGAATATGGTAAAGGGCACGGAAGATGTCAGCATCCTGTCTTCGCTTGACCGCGAGTCGAACGGTAATGTGACTGCCGCTAATATCAAGGTGGATCGCCAGGATCTGACAAACTCAGCAGGAACTGTCGGCACTGGTGCAAGCTTGGCAACCAAGGCTGTGATTCAAAACAGTGCAACTGCCGTTACTTCGGCGGCGAATACCGCTGTGATCACCTATACGGGCACCGTAGCGAACGACAAGGCCTCGCTGAAAATCGGGGATACGGATGTCAGCTTTACTGTCCTTACTGGCGCTGCGTCCGTAACGGATATGGCAGCAGGCCTTGCCGGGGCGATCAATGGTCTTGGGCTTGAAGGCGTGACCGCAACCAACACGGCGGGGGTGTTGACGATTTCTTCGACCAAGGCATTTGCGGGCCTGAAAGTTGATCAGGCGATTGCAGGCACCGGTACGGCTGCGATTACCAACGTAAACGGTGCTGCACCTGCGGCGCCAAATACGGCTACATCTTCGACAATCAGCCAACGCGCAGAAGAGATCAAATTCGCAACCGGTGGTGCGAATGCAGGTGATGGGTTCACGGTAACGCTTCAGGGTAAGGCTTTCAGCTATGTGGCTGGCAAGGGCGAAACCATGGAAGATGTGGCCCGTGGCCTGAAAATCGCGATTGACTCGGGTGCAGTCGGCGGCGTTGCAACCCAAGTGAAGCAAGATGCGACGTCTGGTGCCTGGAGTTTGATGATCGACAATGATGGGTCGACATCGGCTTCGATGTCCCTCGCCAATTCTGGCGCTGCGGGCGGTACAGCATCAGGCGGGCTGTTTGGTCTGGATGGCCTCAATGTGACAACCGATGCGGGGGCCAAGTCGGCATTGACCAATATCGAAACCATGATCAGCCGTTCTATCGACGCGGCAGCGTCTTTTGGTTCGGCACAAAAGCGGATTGAAATTCAATCTGATTTTGTTGGCCAGCTTTCGGATGCGCTGAAATCAGGCATCGGGTCGATGGTGGATGCGGATATGGAAGAAACGTCGGCGCGTTTGCAGGCCTTGCAGGTGCAGCAGCAGTTGGGGGTTCAGGCGCTGTCGATTGCGAACCAGTCGCCACAGTCGATCCTGTCGCTGTTCCGGTAATATCCGGCCCGACCGGGGCGTACCCAACCGTGCGCCCCGGTCGTTTCGCTGATTTCCCCCATGACCGGAAGGACCTGCCGTGAATATGATGAATACCCTAGCCCGAGAAGCCTATGCACGCCCAGATGCGCCAGTACGCAATGCCCGTGCCACTGAATATGAGCTGTTCGCCCGAATGACGCGCGGATTGTCGATCGCCTGGACCCAGCGCAAACAAAACCACGCCGCCCTTGTGAGTGCATTGCATGACAATGGCAAAATGTGGCGGACCTTGGCTGTCGATGTCGCCGATATCGGGAATGAACTGCCATCGCCGTTGCGGGCACAGCTTTTCTATCTTTACGAATTTACCACCGACCACAGCCGCAAAGTTTTGGATGGGACGGCCAGTGCGGACGTCTTGGTTGATATCAACACAGCCGTGATGCGTGGCTTGCGTGGCGGCGGAGCTGAGGTATGACTGGCCTTGTTCTCAAGCTTGGCCCGCATGAGCGGGTGCTTATCAACGGCGCGGTCATCGAAAATGGTGACCGGCGGTCAAAACTGGCCATTATGACGCCGAATGCACATATTCTGCGGCTGCGTGATGCGATCCACCCTGAGGAGGTTACGACACCGGTGCGGCGGGTTTGCTATATTGCGCAACTGGTTCTGTCAGGTGATGCGGAGCCCGACAATGCGCGCCTGCAATTGCTTCGGGGGATCGAACAGTTAAGCCAAGTCATGACAGATCATGACAGTCGCTTGCAGTTGAATCAGGCCACTGCAAGCGTGCTGGAGGGAAACCACTACCAGGTTTTGAAGGCCTTGCGCAGCTTGTTGCCAAGGGAGGAGCGGTTGTTCGCCGCTTGCCAGTCATGAGCTTTTCGCCAATTGTTCCATTTTCGGGATATTCCGGGTGGGCCTTTTTAAAGCGAACGATGCCTGCCCAAACTGAGGCATTTCAGGCGTCGCCAAGCTTGGCACGAGATGAAGATTATTTTCGTGCCAAGATTGGGTCTGTTAAAACGGCAGAGGATTTGGTGTCTGACCGTCGGCTTTTGAAGGTTGCACTCGGTGCCTATGGTTTGGATGCTGATATCAATAATCGCTATTTCGTAAAGAAAGTGCTGGAAGGGGGCACTTTGGACAGTAGCGCATTGTCGAACCGCCTCGCCGACAAACAATATCGGGCATTTTCTGCGGGGTTTGGTTTTGGGGACTATTCTGTTCCCAACACCCAACTTTCAGACTTTGCCGATAAAACACTGGAAGCCTATCGTGCGCGGCAGTTTGAGGCGGCGGTAGGCGAGCAGGATGACAACATGCGTCTTGGCTTGAACGCCGAGCGCGAGTTGGCTAAATTGGCCGCCAGGGGTGTCAGTGATGATACAAAGTGGTTTTCAATCATGGGCAGTGAACCCCTTCGAAGGGTATTTGAAGGGGCCTTGGGCCTGCCAAGCAAGTTTTCATCGCTTGATCTGGACCAGCAGCTGTCCACGTTTAAAGAGAAAGCTTCCAAGGCATTTGGCAGCAGTGAGATTTCGCAGTTCAGCGACCCTGACAAACTTGATGCATTGATACGCCGATTCCTGATACGTTCCGAGGCCATGGCGAGCTTTTCGGCGACATCACCCGGATCCATTGCGCTTACTCTGCTGCAAGGTGCCAGGTGAGCTGGAGTCTTGGCTTATTTGCGTGCCAAAGCCAAACACGCCTCAAGGCGCTTGAAGCTGACATCAATTCCTGCTGGTTCATCTTCTGCCAGAAATGCATCCAGTGCTGCCCATACCTTTATGGCCGCATCAATAGTCGGATCTGATCCGCTAGTGTACAATCCGGCCTGGATCATCATTTCTGCCCGCTCATAGGCACCAAGCAAGCGCCGTGCCTCTGATATGAGGGCGTTCTCGGCCTTGTTCGCAGCGTCTGGCAAGCTGCGCGAAACAGACCGCAAAAGATCAATCGCTGGAAATCTGCCGCGTTCGGCAATGGCCCGATCCATCACGACATGGCCGTCCAGAACGCCGCGTAAAATATCGGCGACCGGTTCATCCATGTCCGATCCCGCGACCAGAACTGTAAAGACAGCGGTTATGTCGCCGCCGCCTTCCGTACCCGGCCCGGCCCGCTCGGCCAAAGACATGATGGTGTGGGATGTGGACGGCGGAAATCCGCGGAGATTTCCCTGCTCTCCGGCGGCAAGTGCGACCTCGCGGTGAGCTTCGGCAAATCGGGTGATGCTATCGGCGAGCAATAGAACATGAAGGCCTTGATCGCGAAAATGCTCGGCCACTGCCATGGCCGTCCACATGCAGCGCCGCCGTACAAGAGGGGATTGATCAGAGGTTGCGGTGACAACCACGGCGCGGGCCATTCCTTGCGCGCCCAGCACGCGTTCGGTGAATTCGCGCAATTCGCGACCACGTTCACCGACCAACGCAATGACCACAATATCTGCATCTACACCGCGCGCGAATTTCCCTAAAAGCGACGACTTCCCGACGCCAGATCCAGCGAACAGGCCAATGCGCTGACCACGAACAAGGGGAAGAAGTGTGTTGAAAACTGCAGTCCCGGTTTCAAGCCGTGCGCCAAGCGTCCTGCGCGTGGCGGGCGGGGGCGGTGCGGCCCTGAGGGCGCGTGCACAGGCCCCTGGCAGCAGCGGCCGCCCGTCGATGGGATGTCCAAAGGGATCAATGATTCGTCCGATCCAACTGTTGTCAGGTGCGATTTCAGCACGGCCGGCAAACTCAACAATGTCATCTATCGCCAGACCCTCGCCAGCGCCATCAGGTAGAACCGTGATTCCTTCTTTTGATAATCGCAAAACATCGCCCCCAATAGCCGGACCAGTGCTATGAATAATAACCCTGTCACCGAGGCTAGTGCCTTGAGAAAGCCCAGAAACACGAAGAGTACTGCCTGTCAGTTCTACAATTCTGCCAGTGCGTTTTGTGATGGCAATCTGAGAAATTCGGGTACGAAGGCTGTCAAAAATATCGGTCATAGGGGTTCCTCTTCTGTTCACGCTTACCCTTTCTAAAGGAATCACCCTTAAGCCTTAGTGAACTGTAATCGAGGGAGAAGCCCCGATGTTCGAAAAGCTAGAGATTACCAGAATGGCGCAAGCTTTGGCGGCCCATGCGGGAACACGGATGGGCGTCATTACCCAGAACGTCGCGCATGCCGATAGTCCTGGGTATAAAGCCCGCGATTTGCCGGATTTCGCAAAGGCCTATGCAGATCAATATGGCGAGGGCCTGCGGGCCACGCGGCGCGGTCATTTGGGGGCCGGCGGCACGGCGCAATTGGATCCCGTGGTTCAGCGCGGGGCTGATGCACCGAACGGCAATTCCGTATCCATCGAGTCCGAGATGGTGAAGGCAGCGGAAATACGGCAGCAACATGATATGGCGCTGTCGATTTATCGCAGTACCTCAGACATTTTGAAGCTTGCACTTGGGCGGGGGCGGTAACAGATGACCGACTTGATCAAGAGCCTTGCCATTGCGGCATCGGGAATGCAGGCGCAGGCGCAAAGATTGCGGCATGTTTCTGAAAATATCGCAAATGCAGACACGCCGGGTTATCACCGCAAAACCATCAGTTTTCGCGATGCCATTGATGGCGATGGGGTGATTTCAGGCCCGGTGCGGCTTGACCGCAGTGAGCTGACACAGATTTTTGATCCCGGCCACCCGCTGGCGGATCCATCCGGTCACTATGACGGCTCGAATGTCGATCTGGTGATCGAAATTGCTGACGCGCGCGAAGCGCAGCGCAGCTATGAGGCGAACCTCAAACTTTTTGATCAGGCGCGGCAAATGACGCAGAGCCTGTTTGAAATATTACGCAGATAAAGGAGATCCAGAATGGATATCAAGACCTCTATTGCCGCACAAACCTATGCGCAGGCCCGTCAGGCCGCAGCCCCCGAGCCGCAGCCTGACGGAGCAATCGCAGAGTTCTCAAAGCTTGCGGAGAGCTTTGCCAACACCCTGATGACAGGTGAGGCAACGGCGAAAGCTGCTATGGTGGGTGACGCAGATCCACATGCCTTGGTTCAAGCCCTTGCCGCGACTGAAACCGCAATTGAAACGGTTGTGACCGTTCGTGACAAAGTGGTCGAGGCCTATCAAGAGATCCTCAGGATGCCAGTATGACCGAAGGGCTGATTTTTGACACCCTGCGACAGGCGCTTTGGATTGCGGTGATGATATCGACGCCGCTTCTGGCAGTTGCGTTGATCGCAGGGGTTACCGTTGGCCTGTTTCAGGCACTGACTTCGGTGCAAGAGATGACGCTGACATTCGTACCTAAGGTTGGCGCAATGTTGGTGGCTTTTTGGGTGTCGATGAGCTTCATGACCTCTACCCTCGTCAGCTTTTTTACGGATCGTATTATTCCCTTGATTGCGGGAGGCAACTGAATGGACGCGGGAATTTACACAACATTGACGCGCCAATCCGGCCTGATGCGCGAAATGCAGGTTGTTGCGCACAACATCGCCAATATTTCCACGACGGGGTTTCGCCGTGAGGGTGTGATATTTTCGGAATATGTCAAGCGAATGGAGGATGCGCCTTCGCTGTCGATGGCGAATGCCGACACGCGCCATATGGATTTGCGGCAGGCGGGCCTTTCGCAAACCGGTGGAATGTTTGATTTTGCCATACAAGGCGACGGGTTTTTTCTAATTGAAACCCCCGAAGGTCAGTCGTTGACCAGGGCGGGCCATTTCATGCCCAATGCTGAAGGCGAACTTGTGAACCCGGATGGCCACCGCTTGCTCGACTTGGGCGGCACCCCGATTTTTGTGCCGCCGGATATGAACAATATTGCCTTGTCACAAGATGGCACATTGTCAGGAAATGGGCAGCCACTCGCCCAGATCGGCCTCTGGCAACCTGGTGATCCACTCAAGATGACCCATGCGGGCGGCACGATTTTTATCAGTGAAACTGTGGTGCCTGCGGATTCGGCAACGATCCTGCAGGGGTTTGTTGAAGACAGCAACGTCAACCCGATTTCAGAAATTGCCCGAATGATCGAAGTGCAGCGCGCCTATGAAATGGGGCAAGGCTTTTTGGAAAAAGAAGATGAGCGCATGCGGGGCGTCATTCAGACACTTGGTCGATAGGAGAAAAAGATGAAAGCGTTGCAAATTGCCGCAAGCGGCATGGCTGCCCAACAAATGCGGGTGGATGTGGTGTCCAACAACCTCGCGAATATGTCGACGACCGGCTATAATACACGCCGCGCCGAGTTTGCAGACCTGCATTACCAGCAGCTTGCCCGGCCCGGTACGGTTTCGGCGCAAAACGGGGCGATGCTGCCTACAGGCGTTCAGATTGGCCTCGGTGTGCGGGCATCTTCGGTATCGGTCGTGCTTGCCCAAGGGTCCTTGGCGGCGACGGGTGGCGATCTTGACCTCGCAATCGAAGGAAAGGGCTATCTGGAGGTAACGCTTCCGTCGGGTGCAACGGCCTACACGCGTGATGGTGGCCTGAAACGCACCGGCGACGGGCTTATTGTTAACGCTGATGGATATCAGGTAAATCCAGGCATCACGATCCCGTCTGATGCGACCAGCCTGTCGATCAACGCCGAAGGTGAGGTTTACGCCTATTTCAACACTCAGGTGCAGCCGCAATTGCTGGGTCAGCTTTCCCTGACCGGGTTTACCAATGACAAAGGGCTGGAAGCGATGGGGTCAAATCTGTTTCTGGAATCACCGGCGTCGGGGCCGCCCTTGCAGGGCACGGCCGGTCAGGATGGCTTGGGAACGTTGCGCCAGGGCTACCTGGAGGAAAGCTCGGTCGATGCGGTGCGAGAAGTGACAGAGCTTATCAAGGCTCAGCGAGGGTATGAGCTGAACGCCAAAGTTATTACTGCGGCAGATCAGATGTTGTCAGCAACCACGCAGTTGCGCTGATGCTTCGCATTATATCCCTTTTGATGCTTGTTGCCTCTCCGATGGCTGCAGAAAGCTTGATTGCGACACGGGTAATTCGTGCTCAAACCCTGCTGACGGCAAATGATGTCACGCTTGTTGCTGCAGAGATTTCGGGGGCTTTGGCCGACCCATCTGAGGCATTGGGGCTCGAGGCGCGGGTAACGCTTTACCCGGGTCGGGCGATCCGGGCGGGTGATCTGGGACCACCTGCTTTGATTGACCGTAATCAGATCGTCACATTGATTTATCGTGTTGGCGGTTTGGACATTACGACCGAGGGCCGGGCCCTTGGGCGAGGGGGGCTGGGCGATGCGATGCAAGTCATGAATGTTTCGTCACGCATGGTGCTCGTCGGTCGGGTTGCACGAGACGGTTCTGTTCATGTTGGTTCAATACCTTGAAAGATAAAAGAATGCGACTTTTCTTGTTTGCGCTTCTCCTGTTCCCCAGCTGCGCGAAGCTGAGCGAAGTGGGCAAGGCCCCCTCGTTCTCTCCAGTGGAAGGCAGCTATCAGCATCACGCTATGTACTCGACCCCCATGCCCGAATTTGCCGAGCCTACGGGCCCGACCGAGGCATCCTCTCTCTGGACCGCGAACAGTGGTTCTTTGTTCGGGGACCGTCGCGCAGGGCATCGCGGTGATATCTTAACGGTTGTGATCCAGATTGACGATAAGGCTGAGATTTCGAACTCATCGGGCAGGACCCGGAGTGGCTCGCAGGCTATGGGGGTTCCATCCTTGTTCGGTATTCCAGAGCGTTTGAACGAAAGGCTTCCGGCGGGAGCGACAATGGCCGAGGCCGTATCGACATCGTCTGATTCAACATTTGCGGGTCAGGGCTCGGTGCAACGCAACGAAAAGCTGACGCTAAGGGTTGCTGCCACAGTGGTGGAGGAACTGCCAAATGGTGTTTTACGCATTGAAGGACAACAGGAGGTTCGTGTGAACTTTGAACTTAGAGAACTGATTGTGACGGGTTATGTGCGGCCGGCGGATATTTCGCGGCAAAATGAAATTACCTATGATCGCATCGCCGGGGCGCGTATTGCCTATGGTGGGCGTGGGCAGATTACAGATGTTCAGCAACCAAGATACGGGCAGCAGATCACTGATGCTGTCTTGCCTTTCTGATCGTCATGATAGCAAAAGTACTCCCCCTCCTCATGGCCCTGCTTGGTCTCGGGGCCGGTATCGGCGGGGCCATGTTTCTAAGGCCAGCGCAGGATGGCGCCGAAGCCGAAGCAGTCGTTTCGAAAGCCATTCCGGTTAGCACTGAGTTTGTGAAGCTGAATAATCAATTCGTCATTCCGATTGTGGGGGGCGGGCGTGTGACCTCACTTGTAATTATGTCGCTAAGTGTTGAGGTGGAAAATGGTAGCACAGAAAGTATTTTCGCGCGCGAACCAAAGCTACGTGATGCATTGCTTCAAGTAATGTTCGATCACGCCAATGCTGGGGGGTTCAATGGCGTCTTTACCGACGGTGCCAATCTGATCCTGCTTCGTCAGGCCCTGTTAGAAGCCGCACAGAAAATCATGGGTGATATTGTAAAGGATGTTCTGATTTTTGATCTTTCTAGGCAAGATAACTAGGGCTTGTTGAGATTCAGGATTCACAATTTGGCTGACTTCTGATTCACTCCTTCAAAAAAGGAGGTTTGGATGTTGAGCGAGCGTTTTGTTATCAACGATACCCAGTGGGCTTTGATGGAGCCGCATTGTTTTGGCAAAAAAGGTGACCCCGGTCGCACGGGTGGGGACAGTCGCGTTTTCATGGAGGCGGTTTTGTGGATTGCCCGAACCGGTGCCCCGTGGCGTGATCTTCCAGCTGAATTTGGCAACTGGAACACCATTTTCAAACGCTTCCGACATTGGGTCAAAGCCGATGTTTTCAAACGGATATTTGACGCCGTGTCGGGTGATCCTGACATGGAATGCGTCATGATTGATGGCACAATCTGCAAGGTTCACCGCCACGGACAGGGCGCAAAAGGGGGACTAAAGCCAGGCTATAGGGCGATCTCGCGGTGGAATTACCACAAAAATTCTGGGCCTGACTGATGCGCTCGGCAATCTGGTTTCATTTCGTCTGATGCCGGGGCAAGTCCATGATCTGCGCGAAACGGCGGAGATCATTGAGGGTATTTCCTGCAAAATGTTCCTTGCGGATCGCGCATTTGACGCCAACTGGTTGCGCGAAACCCTGAGTGTTTCAGGAATTATTCCGGTCATCCCGCCAAAATCCAACCGAAAATTCCCGCCAGAGTTCGACAACCATAGTTACAAATGGCGGCATCTGATTGAGAACTACTTTCAAAAACTGAAGGAATTCAAACGTATAGCCCTGCGGGCCTGTAAAACAGACCAGAGCTTCGCTTCAATAATCTATCTGGCCGCCGCTACCATCAACTCTCGATGAATCTCAACAGGCCCTAGCATTACAGTTGCATATTTGATTTGAAGTGTGTCTGTTGGGCTATGGCCTGATGAGCGCGTCGCCAGAGCGACCATGCAATGACATGGGCGGGATGAATTTGTTGCCGTGCGAGGCGGGTGGCGATGCGGCGGATTTCCTGCATCGACCAGCGGATCAGTTGGCGGTCTTTCGCCATACCGACCGCATCTTTTTTTTGGGGATCCAAGGGGCGAGTATTGGCCCGATTGCGGATGACTGCCATCATCGCGAACGCGAGCATCACCAGCGAGACGTGGCGATGCCAGCCATGCCAAGAGCGGGTTTCGTTGTGGTCGAGGCCGAACTCATTTTTGGCAGTCTCAAAACTCTCTTCGATCGCCCAACGATGCCCCTCCACCGTCACCAGTTTTTCCACAGGCGTGCCAACCGGGCACCAGGTCGAGAAGAAGGCGAGGTCGCCATCGGCGATATTGCGGCGGATCAGCAGCCCGCGTGTCCAGACACCGGTGAAATCCGCGCTGAAATCATCGGCGTCAAGATCAGCGAGATCGAGATAGGCCCAGTCATGCAGTCTCGCGCCTTTGGTCCCCTGGCCTGCTGACAGCCGGTGCCAGGCATCCTCGGGCAAAGCTTCAGCGATGTCCTTCGCGGTTCCGTTTACGGCCAGCGGCTTACCCCATGAGCGGAACGAATGGTTGGCGTTCACACCCAGCACATAGCCTTTGGCTGCGCGTTTGAGCGCCATTTCCATGTCTCCCACGCCATAAACGCTGTCGGCCGCCACCCAGGAAAACGGCACGTTTGAAGCAATCGCCCGCTCGATCATCGTGCGCGCCAGTGCTGGCTTGGTGGCAAAGCGAATGCTGTCCGGCACATGGGCCGCCGCCAGGCGATCCCGGTCATCCGCCCAGCCCTTTGGCAGATAGAGCGCCCGATCAATGAAGGCATGACCATGCCGGGAGACATAGGATGCGAACACACCGATCTGGCAATTGGTGATCTTGCCGGCCGAACCTGTATATTGCCGACCGACCCCGCAGGATGCCTTGCCCTGCTTGAGAAAACCGGTCTCATCAAGCACGAGAACGGCATCGGGATCGGCCAGCGTCTCAAGCGCGTAATCACGCATGATGTCGCGCAAAAATCCGCGTCCCAGCATCCGCGACCCAGGATCGCCTGTTGCCGCCAGGGGCCGAGATCGCCCGCTGCTTCCGCACGCATCCATCCCGTCTTGCGTCTTTCTTCCCCCAGTAAGCCGTCCAAAAAATGGCCCGCTGACACCGCCACACGCTCCTGCGTGAACAACGGTCGCATCCGCGCCTTCACTTCCCGCAACGAAGACGCCCAAAGTTCAAGCGTCGCCTCGACTGATGCACCTGTCATCCATGACCTCCGATTCATGGAAACTCATGGATTCAGACATCAGAGTAAAATGCAACTGTAATGCTAGGGCCAGGCTTCATAAACAGAACATGACCATGGCGGCAAGCGTGCAGGCTGAGAGGAAGATCTATGGTGGAAAATGGACGGGGCGGTAAAAGTTGATCCATTTCTCTGGCTGGAGCATGTATATTTGGGCATGATTACATTGCGCGACAGAAGAGCTGGTGATTTTTTTGAACGCGGGTGGGAAATGGGTGGGAAAGCGGCAAATGTGGCCGGATCGCCCATGGGTGGGGGTGTTTCGGGAGCACCTTCTTGATGATCGTAAGCGATGCGTAAGCCTTTCAATTACCCACAAGTTTGGCCATGTAGACTGGCTTGTGCAGCTTCAAAACCGATGACGATATCGGCGAGGCGGGAGACGCCGCGCCATAAGACGGTTGGCCCGGGTGGCGCATCATGTTTTCGGGCGAGGCAGCCGCCAAGCCTGGCGATGGCGCGCGGTCGAAATCGAGATCGCGGCTCTGGCCAGATGTTGCTGTAACTCTGGTTCTGTTGACCAGCGCCAGCTCGGTTTCGGTGAGGGCGGCGGTGGCACTGGTCGCTCTGCGCAGCATCGTCATGCAGAATATCCTCCATGCCGTGACGTAGGCGAGGGCGGCGGCAAATCCTCCATTCTGGAGAGCGTGCGATATCCCCTTCGGCGAAAAGGCGTAGGACAAAGAGTACAAGGACAAACTCTTGCCACATGCCCTTGAAGGCGGCACGTTGATTGTGGGGGCGACCGACCGGCATGCTGGGCGGTTTGAGGCAAGCGGCATCTGGGGGCAATCGCCGAATGTCCATGTCGATGGCACGCTGCATCCGGGCGTCTCTCTTAAGCAAACCATCATCGCCCCGCCCCCAGCCTTTCGAAGTCGTCTGAACCGCCCGTCATTCAGGTTAAGGCAACCAAATCATGCAGCACTCAACCCGTCAAGCGCGCTGAGAAAATCAAACCTGACACTCCGTGCATCCCTTGGTGGGTTTCAAGGGGGATTACCTTTCCCTCCAAAATCCGGCTTTACATGCGCTTGGCTTCGCCGTACCAATTTCGCATGATCATCAAGGCCCATCTTTTTCAATTGCCCCGACGCCGACGCTGTCCCAGGTGTTTTCGGGCGATCTGACTTGCCTTTTCGGCAGCTTTCCTTCCAGATATATCCGTTGATTTGACCGCTTGCCTTTGACACGGCTTGCCCTTCCTCAAATAGGACCATGCTATGATTTCTTCTGTCTTGCCGACGTATAATCGCGCCCCCCTTGCCTTTGATAAGGGCGAGGGATCATGGCTGACCACGGTAGACGGCGAGCGCTATCTCGACCTTGGGGCCGGTATCGCGGTCAATGCACTGGGCCATGCCAACCCGGATCTGGTCGCTGTGCTGACGGCCCAAGCCGCGCGGCTGTGGCATGTCTCGAACCTTTACCAAATCCCGCAGCAGCAGCAACTTGCGGATATGTTGGTCGAATATACCTTTGCGGATACGGTATTTTTCACCAATTCCGGTACCGAGGCGGCAGAGTTGGCGATCAAGATGGCGCGGAAATATTGGCATGACAAGGGCGAGCCTGATCGTATTGAAATCCTGACCTTTGATGGCGCGTTTCATGGGCGCTCTACCGGGGCGATTGCCGCAGCCGGGTCGGAAAAGATGACAAAAGGTTATGGCCCCTTGATGCCCGGCTTCAAAACCCTGCCCTTTGGCGATCATGAGGCGCTGCAGGCTGCCATCAGTGACAAGACGGCGGCCATCATGCTTGAGCCGATTCAGGGCGAAGGCGGCATTCGGGTGTTGCCGGATGCCTGCCTGAAAGGGCTGCGTGACCTGTGCGATGAAAGCGGCGCGTTGATGATCCTTGATGAGGTGCAATGCGGTGTTGGCCGCTCGGGCAAGTTGTTTGCGCATGAATGGGCAGGCATTTCGCCTGATATCATGATGGTGGCCAAAGGGATTGGCGGTGGCTTTCCTTTGGGTGCCGTTCTGGCCACCGAGACAGCGGCCTCCGGCATGGTCGCGGGCAGCCATGGTTCGACCTATGGCGGCAACCCTTTGGGCTGTGCCATCGGGGCCAAGGTATTGGAGATCGTTGCCGATCCTGCTTTCCTGGCCGAGGTCAGCCGCAAATCTTCGTTGTTCCGCCAAGGCCTCGAAGGGCTTGTTGCCAATCACCCTGATATTTATGAGGCCGTGCGCGGAACCGGCCTGATCCTTGGCCTGAAATGCAAGGCAGCCAATACGGATGTCGTCAAGGCAAACTACGCCCAGCACCTGCTTACCGTGCCTGCCGCTGACAATGTAATCCGCCTGTTGCCGGCGCTCAACATCCCGGATGCTGATATCGCCGAGGCTTTGGCGCGCCTCGACAAAGCGGCAACGGCGCTTGAGAATTCAGCGATTTAACCCTTTCTTTTCGGTCCAAATATCCCGGGGGGACCGGGGGGCTGGCCCCCCGGCGCGTTCCCCAAAAGCCAAAGCCTGGAAGGCCAGTACCATGACAGATTTTCTTGATATCCACACCACAGATGCCGGGCAATTGCGCGGCATGATTGACTTGGCGCGCGCGATGAAAATTGCCCGCAATGGGCGGCCAAAAGGAACGCCCGATGATGAGCAACCGCTCGCGGGCCACATGGTTGCGCTGATTTTTGAAAAAACCGTCCACCCGGACTCGGGTGTCATTTGACGTTGGCGTGCGTCAGTTGGGCGGGCAGACGATGGTGCTGTCAGGCAAGGAAATGCAGCTTGGCCATGGTGAAACCATCGCCGATACGGCGCGCGTTCTTAGCCGCTATGTCGATCTGATCATGATCCGCACGTTTGAGGAGGCGACGCTTCAGGAAATGGCGGAACATGCCACGGTTCCGGTGATCAACGGGCTGACCAACCGCACCCACCCGTGCCAGATCATGGCAGATGTGATGACCTATGAAGAGCATCGCGGCCCGATTGCAGGCAAAAAGGTGGTCTGGTGTGGCGATGGAAACAACGTCGCGGCCAGCTTTTTGCACGCCGCCGGTCAGTTCGGGTTTGATTTCACCTTTACCGGGCCGCAAACCCTTGAGCCAGAAGCGGAATGGATTGGCTTTGCCCGTGAAAAGGGTGTGCGTGTCGTGCTAGAGCGTGACCCGGAGAAAGCGGTCGAGGGCGCAGATCTTGTGGTGACAGACACATGGGTTTCCATGCACGACCCGGAATCCGCCAAAGAGCGCCGTCACAACCAGTTGCGGGGCTATCAGGTCAATGAGGCATTGATGGCCAGGGCCAAGCCTGACGCCCTGTTCATGCATTGCCTGCCTGCGCATCGCAATGATGAGGTGACAAGCGCCGTGATGGATGGTCGCCATTCAGTCGTCTTTGATGAAGCTGAAAACCGTCTTCATGCACAAAAGGCGGTTATGCGCTGGTGTCTTGGGGTCTGATGCCAAGGCGCCTTGGCGTGAACTCAGGGGCTCAGGTGCCACGCGGCTTGGCGCGCAATGTGGGGTCAGCGGCTCGTGGGTCTTCTGGCCATGGGTGGCGGGGATAGCGGCCGCGCATATCTTTGCGCACATCTGCATAGGAATTGGCCCAAAAGCCGGGCAAGTCCATGGTTACCTGCACCGGCTTGCCGCCCGGTGACAGCAAGGTGATGCGCAGAGGCAGCGATTTTGGCCCGACTGCCGGATGGGCCGTCACCCCAAACATTTCTTGCAGGCGCAGTTCAATCCCCGGCGCGTCGCCGTCATAGTCAATCGGAATACGGCGCCCCAACGGGGTTTCGAAATGCGACGGTGTCAAGCGGTCAAGCCGTTGCATGGCCTCCCAGCCCAGAAGGGCGCGCAGGGCATCGGTCAGGTCAAGCGCGCGTAACTGGCTTTCGGTTTTCGCCTTGGTCAGATAGGGCAGCAGCCAGTCGGGGTCGGCCAGCAGGGCCTCATCGGCTAGATCGGGCAGGTCGCTGCCATCTTCGCGGCACAGGTAAACGCGGGCGCGCAGACGTTGGGCACTGGGTGTCCAGGGCAGGCCAATCACCCGCAGCCCTTCGAAAGCCGCGCGGGCCATGGCCTCGGGGGGGGCATCGGGCCACGGGCGATCATCCAGCACCAATGCCCCAAAACATTCCTGCCGCCGTGCAATGATCTTGCCGTCCCGGCGTGACCACGCGCACAGATCCACCCAGGCGATCTGATCGCTGTAAAGGTTGCGGAGTTCGGCATCGTGCAGCGGGGCGGCCTGACGAATTCTGGCCTCGCGCGTGTCGCCGTCAAGATCGGTGGCAACGATCAGGCGATGGGCGGCAAGCGGCGTGCCCGCGTCCATCACCGCGCCTTTGCCGCCCGACAGGATATAGCGCGGGTCATCGCCCTTGCGGCGCAGCCCGATGCGGTCAGGATAGGCAAGGGCAGCAAGTTCGCCGGGGCTGAGCGCGCTGGTCTTGGTGCTGCGGGTCAGGCGCTTGGCTTCGGATCTGATCCGCTCGATCACGCCACGATCTGCTGTAAAGGGGTGGGTGTCTTCAAAGTGGCGCGGGTTGGCGATAGCGGCAAGCCTAAGGGCAATATCGGGGGGGGCGGCGCGCACCGGGTCACGTTCGGCCAGTAGTGCGGCAAGGGTGGCGGCATCGGGGCCGCCGCCGGCAGTTTGCAGCATATGCCCAAGGCGCGGGTGCAGGGGCAGGGCGGCCAAGGCGCGGCCATGATCGGTGATGCGGCCCCCTTTCAAGGCACCAAGTGCGGCAAGAAGGGCATGCAATTCGGCCATCACGCCGGGATTTGGCACTGTCAGAAAGGCCAGGCCTTCGGCGCTGCCCCAAAGCGCCAGTTCCAGCGCAAGGGGCGTCAGATCGGCCGCTTCAATCTCGGCAGGAGGAAATGCGGCCAGCCCGCCTTCTTCGCCCTTGGTCCAAAGCCGGTAGCAGGTGCCGGGGGCAACACGGCCCGCGCGGCCCCTGCGCTGCGCGGCCTCGGCCTTGGTGACACGTTCGGTAACAAGGCGTGACATGCCGGAATTGGGGTCAAACCGGGCGCGGCGGGATTTTCCGGCATCCACCACCACGCGAATATCGGGCAGCGTCAGCGAGGTTTCGGCAATGGCGGTGGCCAGCACGATCTTGCGGCCCTGTGCCTGCGGGGCGAGGGCGGCGCGTTGATCGGCAAAGCCCATATTCCCGAACAGCGGGCGAATGATGCAGCCTGCGGGCAAGCGGCCCCGGAGTGCGGCCTCGGTGCGGCGGATTTCGCCTTCGCCGGGCAGAAAAGCCAGAAGGCCGCCTTGGGGGCATTCCTCCAAGGCTTGCAGGATAAGGGCGGCAGTTTCGGTTTCCAACCGCGCGCGCGGCGGCAGGGGGCGGGGCAGCCAGCGGGTTTCTACCGGATAGGCGCGGCCTTCGGAACTGATCAGCGGCGCGTCGCCCATCAGGGCGGCCACCGGGGCGGCATCAAGCGTGGCTGACATGACCAGCAAAATCAGATCGTCGCGCAATGCGCTGCGGAGTTCCAATGCCAGGGCAAGGCCAAGATCGGCGTTCAGGCTGCGTTCGTGAAATTCGTCAAAGATCACGGCGCCGATCCCCTCAAGGCCGGGGTCAGATTGGATCATGCGGGTCAGAATGCCCTCGGTCACCACCTCAATGCGGGTAGCGCGGCTTACCTTTGCCTCGCCGCGCACCCGGTAGCCGACAGTTTGGCCAATAGGTTCGCCCAGTGTTTCGGCCATGCGTTCGGCCGATGTGCGGGCGGCAAGGCGGCGGGGTTCCAACATCAAGATGCGGCCCGACGTCAGGCCCGCCCCCAATATGGCCAAGGGTACGCGGGTGGTTTTGCCCGCGCCGGGCGGCGCTTGCAATACGGCCATGCCGCGGGCGCGCAATGCGGCCAGCAAGCGGGGCAGCGCCTCATCAATCGGCAGGGGTTGGTTCGGGTTTGTCACGCAGGTCTTATCGGCGTTTCATTGCGGCTTTACCATAGATAGTCTCCATCGCGATCTCGGTCACGCGCATCCGGCCATTACCGGCGGGCTGGTAGGTAAGGGTAAAGGGAAAGGTGGTGCGTTCGGCCATTTCTTCTGGCTTGAAGCCCGCGATCCGCTGGTATTGGCCAGAGCAAAGCACGGCATCTTTCTTTGCTTGCGGCTTGGCAATGGCGATGGAACTGACATAGCGGCCATCATACATTTTCAGGTTGACCTTGCATTCCTGCCCGGCATCGACATCGCGCAAGATGGCGTAAAGCGCGGTCAGCGTATCCACGGTGCCGCCCATGGTTGCGGGGTCCACGTCTTTATCGCGGCCTTCGCGGGCAGGGGTATATTGTACGGCACTTGGCACCCCGCGCGTATAGGTCATCTTGCTGGTTGATTTCTTTTTGCCATTATCGGAATCCTCGACATAGCTGGACGGGGTATAGCGTGTGCCGGAAACTGCGCCCCTGGCCGTGCCGGTATAGCTGATCTTGCGAAACATCGCGGCAATGCCAGCGCTTTTGAGAAGGCCAGACACGGCATAGCGGTTTCCGTCTTCGAGGGCGGAAAACGCAAGGGTGGCGGCGCTGATGCCACGGATCACGACATCAAACGTGGCCTTGTCTTCAACCCGGTCGGCCGATGCGGTGCTTGGCATGGCAGCGCCAAGGGCCAGGACCAGTGCGGCAATGCGAAGCGATTCTGTCATGCGTTCCTCAATTCTTCAAGGTATTTTGGTCTTTGGCGCATATTCACGCTTTCAGACGTTTTTTTCCTGCTTCGTCTGGAATATAGACCATGGGCGGGGCAAAAAACCCCTAAGCTTGGGGGTAAAGATGACAAAGCCGTCACTTTGTCGAATATCCCCGCAAATTCAAGCGAAACCTTGCCGGAGCCGCCCTATGGATGTTTCACAAATAGCACAAAGCGTTGCAGCCGGGGATCGGCGGGCCTTGGCGCGGGCGATCACCCTGGTGGAATCAACCCGCGCCGAGCATCGTGCGCTGGCGTTGGAACTGGCCGATCGTTTGCGCAGCACGGGGCGGCAAGCGCTGCGGATCGGGCTGTCAGGGACACCGGGGGTCGGAAAATCGACCTTCATCGAGAGTTTCGGGCTGATGTTGGTGGCGCAGGGGTTGCGTGTTGCCGTGCTGGCGGTGGACCCGTCTTCGGCGCGGTCGGGGGGGTCTATTCTTGGCGATAAAACCCGCATGGAACGGCTGAGCCGCGAGGCTTTGGCGTTCATTCGTCCGTCGCCCAGTCAGACGCATCTTGGCGGTGTGGCGCGGCGCACGCGCGAGGCGGTGGCGCTGTGTGAGGCGGCGGGGTTTGATGTGGTTCTGATTGAAACCGTTGGCGTTGGCCAGTCGGAAACCGTTGTGGCCGAGCTGAGCGATCTGTTCATCTTGCTGCTTGCCCCTGCGGGCGGGGATGAGTTGCAGGGCGTGAAGCGCGGCATCATGGAAATGGCCGATATCATTCTGGTCAACAAGGCCGATGGCGATTTGAAGCCTGCCGCGTTGCGTACATGTTCCGATTATGCAGGCGCCTTGCGGCTGCTGCGCCGCCGCCCGCAAGACCCTGGCGGATTTCCCAAAGCGCTGACCGTATCGGCACTGGAAGATGCGGGGCTGGAAAAAGCCTGGGTGGAAATGCAAGCCCTGACCGAATGGCGCAAGGCAAATAACCATTGGGAAACCCGCCGCGCCGCGCAATCGCGGCATTGGTTTGAAGAAGAAGTGCGCCAGGGTCTGCTTGCGGCCCTGACGGCAAAACCCGAAACCCGCGAGGCGATGCGGGCCGCTGGCGATGCGGTTGCACGCGGTGAAATGACCCCCGACAGCGCGGCCGCAAAGGTTTTGCACAGCCTTGCCGCGCGGTGCTGATCTGTTGCGGGGCGGCAGCGTGCAGCGAACGCTGGTCTTAACCTGAATTAACCCGTTCTCGCTAATCCTGACCTCTGTCTTGGTAGGTCGCTGAGCGGCTTGTCTTGCGAAACGCGCAAAACGTGAGGGTTTGGATCAATGAACAAAGCGATTACTGACGGGCTGGTGCTGACGCCCCCCCCGTTTTCGGCGGGGCTTAATCTGTGGTCGCGTGAAAATGGCACGCCAGGCTCCGGCAGCTATGCCGGCCAGCCAAACGCTGCTTTTGTCCCGGCAGATCAGGATTTTGGCGGATGTCTTGAGCTGCAAAAGATCACGAGCACGCAAAAACTGCGGTCCTTTGCCGAAACGCCGATCCTTCCGGGGCTGTATCTTCGGGTGACGGCGCGGGTCAAGGCCATTGCTGGCAACCTGCCAACGGTGCGGATTGCGGCCTGGGCCGGGGCGTCGAACAACACCAATGTAACGGGGGTTCCGCAAACCGGGCCTGCCGTTGCGCTGACAAGCTATGGCGAGGTCGTGACCGTTTCGGCGATCATCTCGACCTCCAATCGGCCGGGGGTCAGCATGGCCTGGGGCGCGGCCCCGGTTTACGGCCATTTCGGCCTTGATCTAACCGGGTCAAATGGTGGTGTGGTCCGCATCGACGACATTGAAATTGAAGACATCACTGCGGCTTTTCTGCGTGATATGATGACTTGGGTTGATGTGCGTGATTTTGGGGCGATCGGCGATGGTGTCGCCGATGATGCACCCGCCTTTGATGCGGCGGATACGTTTGCGCGCCTCAACGGGTTGTCGGTGCTGGTGTCTGCCGGGACCTATTTTCTGAATACCAATGTCACCTTTTCGTCCAAGGTCAAGTTTGAGGGCACGGTCGTAATGCCGCCGCAGTTCCGCCTGTCCTGCACGCGCGACTATAACATGAATACCTATGAGGCCGCCTTTGGCGACGAGGAAGAAGGCTTTCGTCGTGGGCTTCAGGTGTTGTTCTATTTCACCGATCACACAACCTTTGATCTTAACGCACGGCGGGTTGTTCTGAAAAACCCGGTGGATGTGGCTGCGGTTTCGGGGCTGAATACGCTGGTGCAGCGCCGCGTCCTGGCAAACGGCATGCTGGAGGCCGGGAATTCAACGGCCTGGGGCAACTCCAGCGCGACTTCGGTGGCAACCTACACCCCCAACAGCAATGCAATGCGCCTGACGGGGGTGGCCAATGTGGCCAATATCATCGTCGGTTCACGCGTGACGGGAACCGGGGTGGGGCGCGAGATCTATGTCAAATCCAAGGATGTGGGCGCAGGCACAGTGGAGCTGAGCCGCCCGCTTTGGGGCGCCGCAGGCACGCGCACCTATACATTCACGCGGTACAAATACCTGCTGGATTTCAGCGGTTTTTCAAAACTGGGCCGGTTTGAGATCCGGGATATGGAATTTCAGTGCAACGGCCTTGCCAGTGCGGTGAATTTGCCGCCTGCGGGTGTCGGTTTCATCTTTGCGGATTGCAACTTCAACAAGCCAAAAGACCGGGCCATTACCTCTATCGGTGAAGGGTGCCAGGGGTTGCATGTTGATCAATGCCAGTTCTTGTCGAATGAACAGCCGTTGCGGGTGCAGGACCGGACGACGATCGCGTTGAACGTGAATTCCAACGATCCGAAAATCCGCGATAATCGCATTGTACGCTTTGCGCATTTTGCGGTTCTGGGTGGCTCTGGGAATATGCTGATCGGCAATCATTTCTTTCAGGGGGATGATGAATCGGCAGGCGTGCGGCGTGCGGGGGTTGTCTTTACCTCAACCAACATAAAAACGTTGATTACCGGGAATTATATCGACAATTGCTATATTGAATGGGGCAATGAGCATGACTCTGCGCCAGAGTTCAATGCCGAATACTCGTTCGGCGGGCTGACGGTAACGGGCAATATCTTTACCTGCAACGATACGGCTGCGTCACATAGTTTTGTCGTCATCACCCCATATGGTCCGGGCCATTTCATCAACGGCTTTACGATGAATGACAATGCCTTTCGAACCGTGAATACCAATATAGATCGGGTGGAGCGGGTCGATACCACCCATTCGACGCTTGATTTTACCCGGTTTCGTAATGTGGTTGTCGAGTCGAATGCCTTTAACGGCATCAATCAGATCACGCAAAGCCCGGTCACGATTCAACATGATCAGAACACCGCAGCCGATACCTGGGTTATCGACACCGAGGGCTATTTGCCGTTTGGTGGGCGGGCGCGCAATATGCCGGGCCTTACCATGGAAAACGCGGTACGAAATGCCTTGAATGTGATCGAGTATGTGACACCCTATGCCGAAACGGAAAAAGGGACAGGGGCGCGCATGATTTACCTGCGGTGGCCAAAGGCTGTGCGGGGGCGGGTGCACGCGACGATCCGCTGCGATAACCCGAACTGATCTTTACGGCGTGGACGCAAGGCAAGCGCAACAGGCGGGATGGAAACGTCTTGCCTGTTGCAGATTCAGGCGCATTTATGGTCAGGCAAGCAAATCCAGCGCCGAAAGGCGGCGTGCTTTGCCAAAGCCTGCGTTAAGCAGCGCGTCAACCGGATCAAGGCGCACAAAGGCAAAGTCGGCAAAATCAATATAGAGCTTGGCTTTGGGATGCGCCAAAAGCCATAGATCGCGCAGGGGCGGGCGCTGTGTTGCATCGACAAAACTGGCCCGCGCCCGCAGCATCAGGCGTGGATGCGTCAGCGGGTCACCCTTTGGCCCCGGCTCTCCCAAAAGCAGGGCGCAGGTGGGGTTTGCACGCAGACCCGCGAAATGAGGCGCAAGCGCGGAAATCAGGGTCAGCGGCCTGCCCAGATCATCGCGCCCCAGTGAGATGCGGCTGATACCCGGCAGCCCGTCGGTTCCGATATAGGATAATGCCCCGTGCGTCAGGTGCAAGAACCCTTGTGCCACAGCTATCTCTGTCGCATCGGCGGGCGGAGTGGGGTCTGGGCGTTGTTCCATCGGGGCCATTTCTTGCGCTGTGCGCTTGACAAGGGGTTTGCGCGGGGCGTCTTGTTGCCACAAGCAGCGATACAGGCACCCCATGACCAAGACAAGCCAGAGCGACGCACCGGAATTCTTGCCAAAACTGGTTACGGTTTTGCGTGAAGGCTATGGTCTTCAAGATCTGCGGGCAGATGCATTGGCGGGGCTGACCGTGGCGATTGTGGCGCTGCCCTTGTCGATGGCCATTGCAATTGCCAGCGGTGTTGGGCCAGAGCGCGGGCTTTATACCGCAATCATCGGCGGGTTTTTGGTGTCTGCCTTCGGGGGCTCTCGGTTTCAGGTTGGCGGCCCGGCGGGGGCCTTTATCGTGCTGGTTGCAGCCTGTGTGGCTGCAACCGGGATCGAGGGCTTGGTGCTGGCAACCTTGCTGTCAGGGCTGTTGCTGATTGCGGTGGGGGTCTTGCGCATTGGCAGCTATATCCGGTTTATCCCGTATCCGGTCACTGTCGGCTTTACCGCCGGGATTGCGGTTATCATCTTTGCCAGCCAGTTGCGTGATCTGTTCGGCCTGCATCTGGCCGTGACCGAGCCGGGCGAGCTTTTGCACAAGCTGCCCGTTTTGTGGCAGGCGCGGGGCACCGCCAATGCTGCTGCTTTTGCGGTTGCCGGGGCGACGATCGCGATGATCGTCGGGCTGAAGCGGTGGCGCCCCGGTTGGCCGGGGATGCTGATGGCGGTGGTGGTGGCGTCGGTCTTGGTCGCGCTGTTTGGTTTGCAAGTGGAAACCATCGGCACCCGTTTTGGTGGCCTGCCCAGCGGTTTGCCGCGCCCGGCTGTGCCGGAAATATCTGCCGCAAAACTTTGGGCGGCGCTGCCCTGGGCTGTCAGCTTTACCCTGCTGGGGGCGATTGAATCGTTGCTGTCGGCCGTTGTGGCCGATGGGATGACCGGGCGCAGGCACCGCTCCAACGCCGAACTGGTGGCGCAGGGGGTGGCGAATGTCGGCTCGGCCCTGTTTGGCGGCATATGCGTGACCGGAACGATTGCCCGCACCGCAACCAATGTGCGGGCCGGGTCGCGCGGCCCGGTGTCGGGGATGCTGCACGCGGTGTTCGTGCTTGGCTTCATGCTGATCGCAGCACCGCTTGCGGCCTATATCCCGCTGGCAGCCCTTGCCGGGGTGTTGGCGATTGTGGCGTGGAACATGGCTGAAAAAGAGGAGCTGTGGTCACTGATCCGCTTCAGCCGGGCCGATGCGCTGGTGGTCTTGACAACCTTCGCGCTGGTGATCTTTCGAGATCTGACCACGGGTATTGTTGTGGGTGTTGCCCTTGGCGGTGCCGTGTTCATCCGCCGCATGTCTGACGCGACAGAGGTGGGCCACCATGAACGAAAAGGCCGCTATGACCCAAGCGAAGCCAGCCCGTCGGGGCTGGCGGTGTGCTATTTGCGGGGCCCGTATTTCTTTGGGGCTGCGGCGCGGCTTGGTGCCGTCCTGGATCAGATTGCAGACACGCCGCAAGGCTTTGCCGTAGATTTCACCGATGTTCCCTTTATCGACAGTTCCGGGGCGCGGTCGTTTGATCTGTTGGCCCACAAGACCGCACGCAAGGGTGGCAAGCTGTTTTTCACCGCGACCAATGCCGAGGTCAGGGCGATGCTGCAAAGCCACGGGTTGCGCGAACCGCGGGTGACTTACCTGGATGATATTGCGGCAGTCGAGGCTGTTCTGGCTGCGGCCAGACAGGAAAAATTGCCCGAATCAGGTTAGGCAAACCGGCGTGCCCCGCGCCATGTTACCCTGCGGCAGATGCGGCATAACGTTGCGTGACATCAGTGCGAAACAGCCCCCAAGCTGGCGGTCTGCCAGAATTGTCACTGGTTTGTGAACAGCTATCAGCTTGAAAAACAATATCAAAATTTTGCCATAATTTCTGGAATTTACAGATATAAGGCCTAGTTCGTAAATAAATTTACAAGAAAATCATTGTTGTAAAAAGAGTTACGCAAAAATTGACTATTCAGGTATAGTGCCGTTAAGGGAGAGGGTAGCTGCCACACATCGTGGCGGGGCGCCCAAGGGCAATATGCTGCCCGCAATGAGGAGGAACAGTCATGTCGCAACCCGTTCAAGCCGGTTCAGTCTATCCCGCTTCTGATGCGTTTATCGCCAATGCGCATGTGGATGCGGCTACCTATGAGGCGATGTATGCCGCATCTGTCGCCGATCCGGTGGCCTTTTGGGCCGAGCAGGGCAAGCGCGTTGATTGGATCAAGCCCTATACCAAGGTCAAGGATACCACGTTTGAGCTGGGCAAGGTTTCGATCAAGTGGTTTGAGGATGGCCAGCTGAACGTCTCGGCCAATTGCGTTGATCGCCACATGACCACCCGCGCCAACCAGACAGCGATTATCTGGGAACCGGACCACCCCGACACACCGGCGCAGCACATCACCTATGCGCAACTGCTGGAAAACACTTGCCGCATGGCCAATGTGCTGAAGGCGCATGGCGTGACCAAGGGCGACCGCGTTGTCATCTACCTGCCGATGATCCCCGAGGCCGCCTATGCCATGCTGGCCTGCGCGCGGATTGGCGCCATCCACTCCATCGTTTTCGCGGGCTTCTCGCCCGATGCGCTGTCGAACCGGATCAACGACTCTGAGGCGAAATGCGTGATTACCGCCGATTTCGCCCCGCGTGGCGGGCGCAAAACTGCATTGAAGGCCAATACCGATGCGGCCCTTTTGCATTGTGATGACCGGGTGAAATGCCTTGTCGTCAAGCACACCGGCGATCAGACAACCTGGGTTTCGGGCCGCGATGTCGATGTAAAGGCCGAGATGGCCGCCGTTGCGCCCTATTGCTCTTATGTCGAAGTGAATGCCGAAGATCCGCTGTTCATTCTCTATACCTCTGGGTCCACCGGCAAGCCGAAAGGGGTTGTGCATACTTCGGGCGGTTATCTGGTTTACGCCGCGATGACGCATCAGATGACTTTTGATTACCATGATGGCGATGTGTTCTGGTGTACCGCTGATGTGGGCTGGGTGACTGGCCACAGCTATATCATCTACGGCCCGCTGGCGAATGGTGCGACCACGATCATGTTCGAAGGTGTGCCGACCTATCCCGACGCAGGCCGCTTCTGGGAGGTGTGCGCCAAGCACAAGGTCAACCAGTTCTACACTGCGCCTACCGCTATTCGTGCGCTTATGGCGCAGGGGCCCGAATGGGTTGAAAAGCATGACCTGTCCAGCCTGAAGCTGCTCGGCTCGGTCGGGGAACCCATCAACCCCGAGGCGTGGAACTGGTACAACACCCATGTTGGCAAGGGCAAATGCCCGATTGTCGATACGTTCTGGCAAACCGAGACCGGCGGCCATATCGTCACCGCGTTGCCGGGCGCAATTCCACAAAAGCCGGGGTCGGCAACCAAGCCGTTCTTTGGCATCAAGCCTGTTGTCCTGGATGCCGCAACCGCCGCGCTTCAATCGGAAACCGTGGCCGAAGGGGTCATGTGCATTGCGGATAGCTGGCCGGGCCAGATGCGCACGCTTTGGGGCGACCACGCACGGTTCGAGGAAGCCTATTTCAGCCAATATCCCGGTTACTACTTTACCGGCGATGGCTGCCGCCGGGATGAGGACAGTTATTACTGGATCACGGGCCGCGTTGATGATGTGATCAACGTCTCGGGGCACCGTATGGGCACCGCCGAGGTTGAAAGCGCGTTGGTTGCCCACGCGATGGTGGCCGAGGCCGCCGTGGTCGGCTATCCGCATGCGATCAAGGGGCAGGGCATTTACGCCTATATCACCTTGATGAACGATGTGGAGCCTACCGAGGACTTGCGCAAGCAGTTGATCAAATGGGTCCGTACCGAAATCGGCCCGATTGCCAGCCCTGATCTGATCCAATGGGCCCCCGGCCTGCCGAAAACCCGCTCGGGCAAGATCATGCGCCGCATCTTGCGCAAAATTGCCGAAAACGATTACGCAGCGCTTGGCGACATCTCGACGCTTGCCGACCCGTCCGTGGTTGAGGATCTGATTGCCAACCGTATGAATCGGGCCTGACCTATGGCAGAGGCAACACGCACACCTGCCGTCTTTATCTTGCTTGGCCCACCGGGCGCGGGCAAAGGCACGCAGGCCCGCATGCTGGAAGAAGCCTTTGGCCTGGTGCAGCTTTCAACCGGCGATCTGCTGCGCGCCGCAGTGGCTGCGGGCACCGAGGCGGGCAAACAGGCCAATGCGGTGATGCAGGCCGGTGGCCTTGTGTCGGATGATATCGTGCTTGCGGTCCTCAAGGATCGTATGGCCGACGCCGACACCCGGCGCGGCGTTATTCTGGATGGCTTTCCCCGCACAGCGGGGCAGGCCGAGGCGCTGGATGAGGTGCTGCGCAGCACCGGCCAGCGTGTGAATTCGGTGATCTCGATGGAGGTCGAGGATGCACCGATGATTGCCCGCGTCGCGGGCCGCTATACCTGCGCCACTTGTGGCGAGGGCTATCACGACCGGTTCAAACAACCCGTAACGGCGGGTGTTTGTGACAAATGCGGCGGGACGGAGTTCAAACGCCGTGCCGACGACAACGCCCAAACGGCGGGGGCGCGGCTGACCGCGTATCACGCCCAGACGGCGCCGCTTATCGCCTATTACAAAGATCGGGGTGTTCTGGAAACGGTTGATGCGATGGCTGACATCGCAACGGTCGCAGATGCCATGTCGGCCGCTGTAAAACGGGTGATGGGCTAACGAGGGAAGGGGCTGCCTTCGTGTTCTGCGGGGGTGGTTGAGGAACAAAACAGGGAGTTACGCAAATGGCGGACAAATCATCGTCCAACGCCTATTGGAGCGCGAACGTCAGAATCATCAGCATCTGCTTGGTCATCTGGTTCTTGTGCTCTTTCGGCTTTGGCATTCTTCTGCGCCCGATGCTGTCGGGTATCGCGGTCGGGGGTACTGACCTTGGCTTTTGGTTTGCACAGCAAGGGTCCATTCTGGTCTTTCTCGTGCTGATTTTCTTCTATGCTTGGAAGATGGGTAAAATTGACGCCGAACACGGCGTGGAAGAGTAAGGGAAACAGAAAATATGGATCAGTTTACCCTCAACCTGCTATTTGTCGGTGGGTCGTTCGCGCTGTATTTCGCGATTGCGATCTGGGCCCGTGCGGGCTCCACCGCCGAATTCTATACCGCCGGTGGCGGCGTTCACCCGGTTCTGAACGGTATGGCAACCGGTGCGGACTGGATGTCTGCGGCATCCTTCATCTCCATGGCTGGCATCATCTCTTTTGGCGGCTATGACACCTCGGCCTATCTGATGGGCTGGACCGGCGGCTATGTGCTGCTGGCGATGCTTCTTGCCCCTTACCTGCGCAAGTTCGGCAAGTTCACCGTGCCGGAATTCATCGGCGACCGTTTCTACAGCCCGACCGCCCGCATGGTGGCCGTGGTCTGCCTGATCATCGCGTCGGTCACTTACGTTATCGGCCAGATGACGGGCGTTGGTGTTGCCTTCTCGCGCTTTTTGGAGGTCGAGGTTTCGACCGGCCTGTATATCGGTGCGGCGATTGTGTTCTTTTACGCGGTTCTTGGCGGCATGAAGGGCATCACCTATACGCAGGTTGCACAATATATCGTGTTGATCACGGCCTACACCATTCCGGCTGTGTTCATCTCGCTGCAACTGACCGGGCAATTCTTGCCGCCGGTCGGCCTGTTCTCGGAGCACACTGCATCGGGGATGCCGCTGTTGGCAAAACTGGACCAGATCGTGCAAGAGCTTGGCTTTGCCCAATATACCGGCCATACCGATACCACGTTGAACATGTTCTTGTTCACCATGTCGCTGATGATCGGGACTGCGGGTCTGCCCCATGTTATCGTGCGGTTCTTTACGGTGCCAAAAGTGTCTGACGCGCGGTCTTCTGCTGGTTGGGCGCTGGTGTTCATCGCATTGCTTTACACAGTTGCCCCGGCGCTGGGCGCAATGGGTCGTCTGAACCTGACCGATACAATGTGGCCGCGCGGAACTGCGGGCGAGGCACTGTCTTTGGAAGAAATCCAGACCAAGCCTGAATTGGCATGGATGAAAAACTGGGAAGTCACCGGCCTGTTGAAGTTCGAAGACAAGAACGGCGACGGCAAGATCCAGTACTATAACGACAAGTCCAAAAACGAAGCCTTCAACGCAAGTGTTGCTGAAAAAGGCTGGGCCGGAAACGAGCTGACCGTGAACAATGACATCATGGTTCTGGCCAACCCCGAAATCGCACATCTGCCGGGTTGGGTTATTGCCCTTATCGCGGCGGGGGGTCTTGCGGCGGCACTTTCTACTGCTGCGGGCCTGTTGCTGGCGATTTCTTCCGCCATCAGCCATGACTTGATCAAGGGGCAGTTGAACCCGAACATCTCGGAAAAGGGTGAATTGCTGGCGGCGCGTATCTCGATGTCGGTTGCCATCATTGTTGCGACCTATCTGGGCCTTAACCCTCCGGGCTTTGCGGCGCAAACCGTGGCACTTGCCTTTGGTCTGGCAGCATCGTCGATCTTCCCGGCGCTGATGATGGGCATCTTCTCCAAGCGCATCAATAACGCGGGTGCTGTGGCGGGTATGTTGGCTGGTTTGGGTATCACCATTGTGTATATCTTCTTGCACAAGGGCTGGTTCTTTATCCCGGATACCAACAGCTTCACAGATGCGAACCCGCTGTTGCTCTCGATCAAGTCGACGTCGTTCGGCGCGATTGGTGCTTTGGTCAACTTTGGTGTCGCCTATGCTGTGTCCAGCGCAACCAAAGCGCCACCGGCGCATATCCAGGATCTGGTTGAAAGCATTCGCGTACCGAAAGGTGCGGGTGCGGCAACCGGCCACTAAACAAATCTTGCGCCTCCCGGTCCTGTATCGGGGGGTGCTTTTCCTACTTGGATCAAAGGCGGAGACCAATTCATGACGCAAGCCGCGATCATCAGCTTTTTGGAAACCGTCCACCCCTATGACACTTTGTCAAAGGATGATCTGGCGCAGGTTGCAGGCGTGTTCGTACGCCGTGAATTTGCCGCCGGAGAAGAGATTTACCATACAGGCGAGGCCCTTGCTGGGTTGTTTCTGGTCAAGCGCGGCTCGGTAGAGGTGTTGGAGCCGTCAGGCGGGCTTGTTTCGTTGCTTGGCCCCCGCAATTCGTTTGGCGAGCGTGGGTTGATGCGTGGCGGTCTGGCTGTCACCACAACACGGGCCACCGAAACCACCGTTACCCTGATGCTGCCCACCGCCGAGTTTCACCGCCTTATCGCCAATTCCCCTGCATTTGCCCGCTTTTTCAGCCGGGGTCGCGGGGCAGAGGCGCGCGGCCCCGACCTGACCACCCAAAAAGTTGCCGATCTGATGGCGCGCAAGCCCGTGACGCTGGACCCAGATTCCAGCATCCGCACCGCTGCCGCCAAGATGCGCGATCATCACGTCTCATCGCTTGGCATTGTCGAAGACGACGTGTTTTTGGGCATCGTCACCACCCGCGACATGACCAACAAGGTGATGGCCATCGGGCTGGACCCGTCAAGCCCGGTTGGCGGCATCATGACCCGCGATCCCGTAACGCTGCGGCCCGATGATCTTGGGTCTGACATTCTGCATATCATGCTGGAACGGCGTATCGGCCATTTGCCGGTGGTAGAGGGCACGCGGCTGGTTGGCATGGTCACGCAGACCGATTTGACCCGGTTTCAGGCGGTGTCTTCGGCCAGCCTTGTGCGTGATGCGGCAATGGCCGAAACCGTTGATGAAATGGCGGGGGTTACCGCCCGTATTCCGGCGCTTCTGGCGCAGCTAGTCGGCTCTAAAAACCCGCATGAGGTGGTGACCCGGCTTATCACCGATATCGCCGATACCGTGACCCGCCGCCTGTTGAAGCTGGCCGAGGCCGAACTCGGGCCGCCGCCTGTGCCCTATCTGTGGCTTGCCTGTGGGTCGCAGGGCCGACAGGAACAAACCGGCGTATCAGACCAAGATAATTGTATCATGCTGGATGACGCAGTGACGCCCGATGATATGCCGTATTTCGCGGCGCTGGCAAAATTTGTCAGCGATGGGCTGGATACGGTGGGGTATTTCTATTGCCCCGGTGATATGATGGCGAGCAATCCGCAATGGTGTCAGCCCGTGCGGGTCTGGCGCGAGTATTTCCGAAAATGGGTGGCGCAGCCCGACCCCAAGGCGCAGATGCTGGCAAGCGTGATGTTCGATCAGCGCCCCATCGGCGGTGCGGTCAGGCTGTTTCACGATCTGGAAGGCGAAACCCTGGAGATGGCCGCGCGAAACTCTATCTTCGTCGCGCATATGATCGCCAATAGTCTGACACATTCGCCGCCCCTTGGCCTGCTGCGCGGCTTTGCCACGATCCGGTCAGGCGAATACAAAAACCATATTGACCTGAAACATTCCGGCGTGGTTCCGGTTGCTGATCTGGGCCGGGTCTATGCGCTGATCGGCAAGTTGACCGCCGTCAACACCCGCGCCCGTCTGGTGGCGGCAGAAGAGGCGGGGGTGATCTCGACCTCGGGCGCGCGGGATCTGATTGAGGCTTATGATAAAATCGCTGAAATCCGGCTGGAAAATCAAGCGCGGCTGATCCGGTCGGGCCGCAAGCCCGACAACTTCATGGCACCCTCCGACCTGTCGGATTTTGAGCGCTCGCATCTGCGCGATGCGTTTGTTGTGGTGCGCACCATGCAATCGGCCATTGGCCAATCCCGAGGGGCCCGTTCATGAAAGCTGTAACCCTATGCTGATGGATTTGATCGGCACCGCGGCAGCCGGGGCGGGGCTTGCGGGCTTTGTCGTCATTCTGCGCCACCTGACCAAGGGCAGGGTGCCGAAATGGGCCATTCCCGCCGCGATTGGTGCGGGCATGCTGCTGTTTTCGATCTGGAATGAATATTCATGGCATGGGCGCACAACCGGCGCCTTGCCCGATCAGGTGGTTATCCTGTCTTCGCCGACCGACAAGGTGTTTTATCGCCCGTGGACGTATTTGTTCCCCGTGTCGCAGCGATTTGCGGCATTGGACCGGGCCGGGATGGTCAAAAGCATGGAAAACAGCGCGTTTCGCCGGGCTGATGTGCTGTTGGTGCAGCGCTGGTCGCCAACCAAGCGCGTGGCCCTGGCGTTTGACTGTGCCGCTGGCCGCCGTGCAGACCTGATGGAAGGCGCCGAATTTGCCCCCGATGGCACGTTGACCGGCGGGACATGGATGGATGTCGATTCGCAAGATGAAATGCAAAGGGCCGCTTGTCAGGAAGGGTGAAAACCATGCCCAAGGGTGATGGCAGAAAACACAGTATTTTGGTGATCGAGGATGAAGACAACATCGCGCTCGCCCTTGATTACCTGCTGACGCGCGAAAACTATGCCCATGACCGCGTGGCCAATGGCGGCGAGGCGCTGGCCCGTATCCGCGCTATGCGCCCTGATCTGGTGCTGCTGGATGTGATGCTACCGGAAATGTCGGGGTATGAGATTTGTCAGGCCATGCGGCTGGACCCGGATCTGGCCGCCATCAAAATCCTGATGATGACCGCGCGCGGATCAGCGATTGAACGCAAAAAGGGGCTGGCGCTGGGCGCGGATGGGTTCATCTCAAAACCTTTTGAATTGACAGAGCTAAGGTCCGAAGTGCGCCGTCTGTTGGAGCGTTGATACATCAAAGCGGAAAAGGCAAAGCCATGCAAAACAGCCGCATCACCCCCTGTGACCAAAGGGGGCAGCCATGACGCCGAATGCCAAACCCTATGCGTTGGAAAGCCTTGGCTTGCGGATGCGGGTGTTCTTGTTCTTTGCCGCTCTTGCAATTGGGGCTGTGGGGCTGCTCTGCCTTGGGTTGATGCTTGGGTATCACCGTCTTGGGTCGCCAGCCAGTCTGAATGCCTTTGTGCAAGGTGGGGTGATTGGCAGCTTTGGCGTGTTGGGGCTGACGGCGGCGATCTGGTATCTGTTTGACGTCAACGTCTCCAAGCCCATCGACCTGCTGGCCGGCGCGTTACGGGCGCGGGCGCATGCCGATGTAAGTGCGGCGATGGACCCCTCGGTCGCGCGCTACCTTGGCGATCTGGCCCCCGCGGCACATGCCGCAGCGCTGACCCTGTCAGAAACCCGCAATGCCCTGGCCGAGGCCGTGGCCCGCGAAACAACCCGGTTGTCATCCGAGAAAAACCGGCTGGCGGCCCTGTTGTCGGACGTGCCGGTGGGGGTGCTGCTGTGTTCGGGCGATCATCAACTGGTGTTCTATAATGGTATGGCGGTCGATCTGATCGGCGCCGCCAGCAAGGGCGCGGCACCGGGGCTTGACCGCAAGCTGTTTGACTATCTGCGCGAAGGCCCGATCCGCCACGCGCATCACCGCCTGACCGAGGCCGAAGATCAGGACGCCGCCTCGGATCTGCTTTGCGCCACCCGCGACGGGGCCGAGATTTTGGCGGCAAGAATGCGGCTGTTGCCAAAGGATGGGGCTGCAGCCCCCGGTTATGTGCTGACCCTGCGCGATGTAACCGCCGATCTGGCCGCCCATGCCAAACGCGAGGCGCTGTTGACAGAGGTGCTTGACCGGGTGCGCAGACCCGCAGCCAACCTGCGCGCATTGCTTGCCGTGCTGCCAGAAGGCACTGCCACGCCCCCTGCCATGGATGCAGCCTTGCGCCAAGAGGCGGATGGCCTGAGCAAGGCCATAACCGAACTTGCCAAGCGGCGCGACGAAGGGCAGGCGGATCTTGTTCCACGCTCGCCATTGCGCGTGGCCGATCTGACAGACGGCCTGCGCGCACGGCTGGAGGCACGCGGGTTGGCCCTACAGGCCGACGATGCGCCGTTGCTGCTGCGTTGCGACGGGTTTGAAGTGATCTCGCTTTTGGCCCATATGGCGCTTGGGGTGGCAGAGGGGCTGGCGGTTACCCAGTTTGGCCTGACGGTAGAAGAAGACAGCACTGACGCGCTGCTTCGCCTGTCTTGGCAAGGGAATGCCCTGCGGATCGCTGACCTGGAGACATGGCTGGCTGCGGGCTTGGATGAAGATGTGCCGGGGGTAACCGGCCGCCATGTGCTGACCAACCATGCGACTGATATCTGGCCCGAAACGCTGGCAGATGGCCGCCAGGCCATATGCCTGCCCATCCGCATCGCGCGCCGCAGCGGGCCAAGACCGAAACCGATTGCCCGGGCGGTGGTCTATGATTTCGACCTGCTTGGCAAGGCGCGGAATGACAAGGTGGCAGACTCGGCACTGGCCGACCTGACCTATGTGGTATTCGACACCGAGACTACAGGCCTTTTGCCGGGCCAGGGGGATGAGGTTGTGCAGATTGCCGCCGTACGGATCGTGAACGGCAAGCGGGTTGAAGCCGAGGTGTTTGACATGCTGGTCAATCCCGGTCGCTCGATCCCTGCGTCTTCAACCGCCGTGCATGGTATTACCGAGGCGATGGTGGCGGAAGCCCCTGACTTTGCCACCGCAGGCCGCGCCTTTCACAAGTTTGCCGAAGGCGCCGTGTTGATCGCCCATAACGCACCTTTTGATATGGAATTTCTGCGCCGCCATGAAGCCGCCATCGGTGCACGGTTTGACAACCCGATCCTCGACACGGTCTTGCTTTCCGCTGTGGTTTTTGGACAGCATGAAGACCACAGCCTTGATGCCTTGACGCACCGGCTGTCAATCACCATCCCTGAAGAGGCCCGCCATACTGCCATTGGCGATAGCGTCGCGACCGCTGACGCCTTTCTGAAGCTCTTGCCTATGTTGCAAGGGCGCGGCCTGACCCATTTCGGCGCTATCCTGACAGAATTACGCCGCCATGGCCGTCTGCTCAAAGACTTGAACTGATGTGCAAAAGGGAGACAAGGCAGGGGGCATTCTGCCCCCTCTGGCCCTTTGGGGCCATTCACCCCCGAGGATATTTTTGCCGAAAAGAAAGCCGTTCATAAAGTGTTAACCCTGAGAGCCTAGTGTCACAAATGCGGTACAGGCTGGGAAGCCGATGACCGCCCGGAGAGAAAGCGCCCTATCACTGGAGGTTCTCCACGATGGGGCGCTGGACTCGTCTCCGCTTTCTTTTCGGCAAAAATATCCTCGGGGGGAATTCGCCGTCAGGCGAAGGGGGGCTGACAGCCCCCGCTACCGACAAGCCAGATACAAACATTCACGAAAAAGGATCGGCGGGATAGCCGACACCGGCAAGATACAATCCCTGTGGCGGGCAAACTGGCCCGCAAGCGGCGCGGTCTTTGGCTGCCAATGCCTTTGCCACGCGGTTGGGGGGCCAGTTCGTTGCCCCCACGCGTTCAAGGGTGCCGATGATCGAGCGAACCTGATTGTGCAAGAATGAGCGCGCCCGAAGCGTAAAGTGATATTCTTTGCCCTCTGGATAGGGCAGTTCGGTAATCACGATCTCATCCAGGGTTTTGACGGGGGATGCCGATTGGCACATCGTCGACCGGAAAGTGGTGAAATCATGCAGTCCGATCAGATGCGTTGCCCCTTCTCGCATGGCGACAATATCCAGCGGATGCCCTACTTGCCAGACCAATCCACGATCATGTGTAACTGGCGCACGGCGGGTGATGAGGCGAAAGAGATAGCGCCGTTCCAAGGCTGAAAACCGGGCATGAAATGTATCTTCGACCAGCGCGCAGTCAGTGACGGACACAGGCAATGGCCGCAGATGCGCGTTGATTGCGCCCGCCAGTCGAAACGGGTCCCATGCTTTGACCAAATCGCAATGCGCAACCTGACCAAGCCCATGCACGCCCGCATCCGTGCGTCCAGCGGCCGCAATCGTATGCGGTCCCGGCTCCAGCCGGGCCAGCGCAGATTCAATCGCGCCCTGAACCGTGGTTTGCCCCTCGGCCTGGCGTTGCCATCCGTTGAAGGGCCCGCCCTCATATTCTATTTTAAGTGCATAGCGTGGCATATGCCCCGGTTACCGCGTGGCATTTGCGGAGACAAGGGGCTGATACGGTGCCGGAGTACCGCTTATGTATCTTTCCCCCTTTGAACCGGCGGTTGAAGCGCCTATCTTGGCGCAACAGGCAAGAAAAGGGCATTTGGTGCTGGGTGGAATTACAGATGGCCTGAGCCGTGGCGTTGAAAGCGCGATGTCGGGGGTTTCTGAAGCGTTGTTTGAGCCGGTGATCCGGCTTGGCGTGACGGGCTTGTCACGGGCTGGTAAAACCGTGTTTATTACCAGTCTTGTCGCGAATTTGCTGGACCGGGGGCGGATGCCCCAGTTTGGCGCAGCCCCGCGCATCGAAGCCGCATTTTTACAACCGCAGCCGGATGATACCTTGCCGCGGTTTGATTATGAAACGCATCTTGCAGCGCTGACGGGTGCCACGCCGCATTGGCCCGACTCTACGCGTGCGATATCGGAACTGCGCCTGTCTTTGCGGGTGCAGCCTTTGGGGTTTTTCGGCGGGCTGATCGGTGGGCTGACCGGGCCGCGCACGTTTCATCTGGATATCATTGACTATCCTGGCGAATGGCTGCTTGACCTTGCGCTGTTGGACAAGACCTATGCCGATTGGTCCGAGTCTACCTTGGCGCGTGTTGCGCAGCGTAGCGAGGCCGCCGATTTCATGGCACGGGCGCGTGCCGAAGATGCGGGGCTAAAGCTGGACGAACCCTGCGCCCAAGCGCTTGCCGCCAGTTTTACCACCTACCTGCAAGCGGCGCGTGCCGCGGGGTGGTCTGATTGCACGCCGGGCCGGTTCTTGTTGCCGGGGGATCTGGCGGGTAGTCCGGTGCTGACCTTTGCGCCTTTGCCCAAGCCCAACCAAACCCCGCGCGGCAGTCTGTGGCGTGAAATGGACCGGCGGTTCGAGGCCTATAAAGCCCGCGTTGTGCGCCCGTTCTTCCGGGACCACTTTGCGCGGATTGACCGGCAGGTTGTGTTGATGGATGTGCTGGGCGCCATTCATGCTGGCCCAACTGCACTAGAGGATATGCGCCGCACCATGGCCGAAATTCTGGGCGCGTTTCGCCCCGGCCAGAATTGCTTTCTAAGTACGCTTTTACTGGGAAAGCGGGTAGATAAAATTTTGTTTGCGGCGACCAAGGCCGATCATTTGCACCATTCGCAGCACCCACGCCTGACCGCGATCACCGAGGCGCTGCTGCGTGAGGCGCGCGACCGCGCCGCCTTTGCCGGGGCGGAAACCCGCGCCATGTCGCTTGCTGCCCTGCGTGCCACGATCGAGGAAACCCGTGACCATGGCGGCGAAACCCTTGATCTGGTGCGGGGCACGTTGCTGGGCACCGGCAAGCAAGCGGCGATGTTTGCGGGCCTGCTGCCCGAAGACCCCAACCACCTGCTGGGCCCGGCCCGCAAGGGCGAGGCGCGCTGGCTGGATGCTGATTATTCAATCATGTCCTTTGCCCCCGCCCGCCTGGCCCTGCGCCCCGGCGATGGCCCGCCCCATATACGCCTGGACCGCGCGGCGGATTTCTTGCTGACAGATCGTCTGGGCTAAGGGCGGATGCAATGAACAAGGAGCCGAGATGGCCAAACCCGTACTGATCGACCTTGATGATGCGCCCAAATCCACACCGTCGGATGCGCCGCCTGTGCCTGATCTGGGCTTGCCCGAAGGGCGCGCGATGGCCGCAGCGGTTGCGGTGGCTGGGGCGCAGCCCTCGGGGTTGGTGCGGCTGGCGGCCTGGGTCTTGGGCAGCCTGTTCAGTTTTATGATCTCGGTCGCGGTTTATGATTTTGTGATCGGGATGCTGGCGCGCAATTCGGTGCTGGGCTGGTTTGCATTCGGTCTGACAGGTTTGGCGATTGTGGCACTGCTGGGGCTGGCCCTGCGTGAGGCGCTGGGGTTCTATCGGCTTGGGCGGCTTGACCATTTGCGCGCCGAGGTAGAAGCGGCGCGGCTGGCGAACCTGCTGAAACCTGCCGCCAAAGTGACTGATCACATGATCAGCCTCTATAAAAACCGCGCGGATCTGCGTTGGGGGGCGGCACGTTTGGCCGAGAGGCGCGGCGATGTGCTGGATGCCGATGCGTTGCTGAACCTGACCGAGGTGGAATTGCTTGGCCCGATTGATCTGGCCGCACGGGCCGAGATAGAGGCGGCCGCGCGCCGCGTGGCAACCGTGACGGCGATTGTGCCACTGGCGCTGGCCGATGTTGCCGTGGCGCTGTTTTCAAACCTGTCGATGATCCGCAAGATTGCGGCGCTTTATGGTGGGCGGGCGGGGACGCTGGGCAGCCTGAAACTGATGCGCCGGGTGATCGGGCATTTGCTTGCCACCGGCGCCTTGGCGCTGGGCGATGACCTGATCGGCTCGGTTGCCGGGGGTGGGATTTTGGGAAAACTCTCGCGCCGCTTTGGGGAAGGTGTGGTGAACGGCGCCTTGACCGCACGGGTGGGGGTGGCCGCGATGGACCTGTGCCGACCGATGCCGTTTTCTGCCTTGCCGCGCCCGAAAGTGACCAATTTGATGAGCCGCGCATTGACGGGGGTGTTTGACGGGCTCACCAGTTCCGACACGAAAAGCGGCTGATCCGGCGTTGGGATTCAGGCCTTTTGGCCAAGGTGAAATCCGGGCGGTTTGCAGGGGGGCCGCGCCTGAATGCGGGCAGGGCGGGATATGCAGGCCCTTGGTTGGGGTGCAGCCTGCCCATCCGGGCGCGTTTCTGGCTGCAATTGCCGCAATACCCTTCACAGCATGGCTGGACCGCAGGGCAAACCGCGCGTATAACCCCGCCCATGCGACAGATATACGCGAAAACTGCTCGAATTAGCGGCCCGGCGCTCTGACTTTGGTCAGCCGCCGGGATGCTTTTGCTACGCCGCCCCATGCGGCCAGATTTTCGCCCTGTACCCCCAATTCCCTGATCCGTAAGGAACCGCCGAACATGTGCGCCGACACGCCCAGCCATACCCCCGCCAGCACTGCCGATTATAAAGACAGTGTATTCTTGCCCGAAACCGAATTTCCGATGCGCGCTGGCCTGCCGGCGCGTGAACCCGAATGGCTTGCCCATTGGGAAAATATCGGCATCTATGATCGGTTGCGCGAAAAGGCCGCTGGTGGCGCGCGCAAGCCCTTTACCCTGCATGACGGCCCCCCCTATGCCAACGGCAACCTGCATATCGGCCACGCGCTGAACAAAACCATCAAGGATATGATCGTGCGCAGCCATCAGATGATGGGGTTTGACGCGCGCTATGTGCCGGGCTGGGATTGCCACGGGCTGCCGATTGAATGGAAGATCGAAGAGCAATATCGCAAGAAGGGTCTGGATAAGGACGCGGTGGATATCGTTGATTTCCGTCAGGAATGTCGCGCCTTTGCCGCAGGCTGGGTGGATATTCAACGCGATGAGTTCAAACGCCTGGGGATCACCGGCAATTGGGCCGACCCCTATCTGACGATGGATTACCACGCCGAGGCGGTGATCGCGGGCGAGTTCATGAAGTTCCTGATGAACGGCTCGCTGTATCAGGGTTCAAAACCCGTCATGTGGTCGCCGGTTGAAAAAACCGCGCTGGCCGAGGCCGAGGTAGAATATCACGACCATACCAGCCATACGATTTGGGTGCGGTTTGGGGTGGTGGGAACAGCTCAATCGCGAGATAGTACCAGCTATGACGAAATTTTTTCTGGTACAACCGATAGCGAGGTGTTGCCGCCCGTTGAAGCAACTGCATGGCTTCAAGAGTTGAACAGTGCCTCAGTGGTGATCTGGACCACTACCCCTTGGACCATCCCCCAAAACCGCGCTGTATGTTTCGGCCCCGAAATCGCTTACGGCGTGTATGAAATCACCGATGCGCCTGAAACTTCTCAGGCAAAGGTTGGCGAGGTGATCATTGTTGCAGACTGCGCTGGCTGCCTCGCATTTTTGCGGCGGCCAAGCTGGAAGACGGCATGGTTACTCGCTTGTGTGATGTGTCGGCGGAGGAATCCTGGACAGCCTGATACCCTAGCCCACCCTTTCCGTGGCGTCGAAGGTGCCAACGGCGAGTGGGACTATGATGTCCCCATGCTCCCCGGCGATCATGTCACCGATGACGCGGGCACGGGGTTTGTGCATACTGCGCCCAGCCACGGCGATGACGACTATCAGATCGGCCTGAAATACGGCTTGCCGATGACCTATAACGTCGAACCCGATGGCAGCTACCGCAAAGATCTGCCGATCTTTGGCGGCCATGTCATCATCACGCCGGAAGGCAAGGAAGGCTCGGCCAACGTCGAGGTGATCAAGCAACTGGCCTATGCGGGCGCGCTGCTTGCCAAGGGCAAGGTGAAACATTCTTACCCCCATTCCTGGCGGTCAAAAGCCCCGGTGATCTATCGCAACACCCCGCAATGGTTTGTTGCGATTGATAAAAAGCTGGACGATGGCATGGGCGCGATGGGCGATACCATCCGCACCCGCGCGCTGACCTCGATTGACAAGCTGGTGAAATGGACGCCGCAAACCGGGCGCAACCGGCTCTATTCGATGATCGAGGCGCGGCCCGATTGGGTGCTGTCACGCCAGCGCGCCTGGGGCGTGCCGCTGACTTGCTTTGTAAAAAAAGGCGCGAAACCGACCGATGCGGACTTCCTGTTGCGCGACGATGCGGTGAACGCGCGGGTCGTCGCGGCGTTTGAGGCAGAAGGCGCGGATGTTTGGTATGTGCAAGGCTTCAAGGAAAAAACCCTTGCGGGGCTGCATGATCCAGACGCCTATGATCAGATTTTTGATGTTCTGGATGTGTGGTTCGATAGCGGGTCCACCCATGCTTTCGTGCTGCGCGACCGCGCGGATGGCACGGCAGATGGAATTGCCGATGTTTATATGGAAGGCACCGACCAGCATCGCGGTTGGTTCCATTCGTCGCTTTTGCAGGCTTGCGGCACGCTGGGCCGCGCGCCTTACCGCAATGTGGTGACGCATGGGTTTACGCTGGATGAAAAGGGCATGAAAATGTCCAAGTCCTTGGGCAATACTGTGGTGCCGCAAGAGATCATCAAGGATTACGGCGCGGATATCTTGCGGCTATGGGTGGCGCAGGCCGATTACACCGTCGATCAGCGCATCGGCAAAGAGATATTGAAAGGTACGGCAGACAGCTATCGCCGCCTGCGCAACACCATGCGCTTCATGCTGGGCAACCTCGCGGGCTTTGAGGATGCCGAGCGGGTCGCGGTGAAAGAGATGCCAGAGCTGGAGCAATGGGTGCTGCACCGTCTGGCCGAACTGGACGTTGAGGTGCGCCGCGGCTATGCCGCGTTCGATTTCCAGGGCGTGTTCCAAAAACTGTTCACCTTTGCCACGACCGATCTTTCCGCCGTCTTTTTTGATGTGCGCAAAGATGCGCTTTATTGCGATGCGGCCAACAGTTTGCGCCGCCGGTCGGCCCGTACCGTGCTTGACCTGCTGTTCCACCGTCTGACCACTTGGCTTGCGCCGATTCTGGTGTTCACGATGGAGGATGTCTGGCTATCACGCTTTCCCGGCGCGGATAGCTCGGTTCATTTGCAAGATATGCCGGAAACGCCAAGCGATTGGCTGAACCCCGAACTGGCTGCAAAATGGGTTGGCCTGCGGGCGGCCCGTCGGGCAACCATTGCAGCGCTGGAAGTGCAGCGCAGCGCCAAGGTCATCGGTGCCAGCCTGGAGGCGGCCCCGGTGGTGCATGTCGAAGATGCGGCGCTGCTTGCGGCGTTGAAATCGGTGAACTTCGCCGAACTCAGCATCACCTCTGCGGTACAACTGACCGCAGATCCGGCCCCGGCCGAGGCGTTCCGCCTGCCCGAAGTGCCGGGTGTCGCGGTGGTGTTCGAGATGGCACCGGGTGAAAAATGTGCACGTTGTTGGCAGATTTTGCCCGATGTCGGCACCCATTCCCACCCTTGCACCTGTGCGCGCTGCAACGCTGCACTGGGCTGAAACATCGGGGGGCGTTCGCGCCCCCTTTTCTTACCCGGAGGTTTCATGCCCCACCTGCGCACCCTTGGCTATGCCATCGGCCACTGCCCCAGCGACCCGCTGAACGCGATTTCCTTGGCCTGTGACGGGGGCGGGGTTGATACCGCTGGGGGCGCTTCGGGGCAAGGCAAGGCGCGAAGGCAGCACCATGAATAAGGCCGTGTTCCATTCTCCCTTCGGCCCTTTTGCGGTGGTCGAAGAAAAAGGCCTGATCAGCGGCATTGACTGGAGCGCGCGAAAATCAGACCCCACACCGCTGCTGCGCGAGGCCTGCCGCCAGCTTGGCCAGTATTTCGCCGGAGAACGCCGGAGTTTTGACTTGCCGCTGGATTTCGGCACCGGGTTTCAGGAACAGATGCGCCGCGCGATGGCCGATATTCCCTTTGGCGAAACCCGAACCTATGGGGATTTGGCAAAGGCGCTGGGCCGCCCGGCCCAAGCCATCGGACAAGCCTGTGGTGCAAATCCGATCCCGATTCTTATCCCTTGCCACCGTGTGCTGGGGGCGAATGGGTTGGGTGGGTTTTCTGCGCCGGGGGGCGTCGAAACCAAAATCGCCCTGCTGAAACTGGAAGGCGCAGGCGGCTTGCTGATTTAGCGCGGCCGTGCCGGGATGATCTGCTGTGCGATGCCGGCAAATGTCAGGTAAAGCGAGGTCACGATCAGCCCCCAATGCGCCCAGCTTTCGGGGTGAAAATCTACCCATGTCGCCCAGCCCGCAAAGAAGGTCCAGGCAAGTGCCATAGGCAAAGATACGGCGAACCAGCGGGCTGTCCGGGTTGGGTGGATGAATTTCAGGTTGGTAAACATCGCCACGGTCAGCGCGATGACAAAGCCAAGGATTGTCCAATATCCCGGTTCCAGTGCGAACATGACCAACACGAACATATTCCAGCACGCGGGGAAGCCGGCAAAAGAGTTATCCTTTGTTTTCATGCGTGTATCGACAAAGTAAATCACCGACCCATAGGTGATGACGATGATGATGATCCACCCTGTCCAATCGGGCAGCAGCCCCGATTTGAACAGCGCAAAGGCGGGGATGAAGACATAGGTCAGGTAGTCGATAATCAGATCAAGCAGCACGCCATCATAGGTCGGAAAATTGGTTTTCACATCATAGCGCCGGGCCAATGGCCCATCAATACCGTCCACCACCAAGGCGATGACCAGCCACCAAAACATCAGGCTCCAGTTCTCTTCTACCGCGGCCAGCATGGCCAACATGGCCAGAACCGCGCCGGTAGCGGTGAAGAGGTGAACAAAAAGTGCTTTCAGTTTCAATGCCATAGTTGTGCTCTATCTGGTAGAAATACGCTCAGGCGCGCGGATGCGCTTTTGCGTATACGTCCATCAGCCGGGCAGTATCAACCGCCGTATAGGCCTGTGTCGTGGAAAGTGATGCGTGGCCCAGCAACTCCTGGATCGCGCGCAGGTCGCCCCCGGCGGTCAGCAGATGGGTTGCAAAGGAATGGCGCAGCGCATGCGGGGTGGCCGTTGCGGGCAGGCCAAGCCGCGCGCGAACCCGCTCCATCGCGGCGGAGATCAGGCGCGGGTTCAATGCCCCGCCCCGCATGCCTAAAAACAATGGGCCGGTTGCAGAAACCTGGTAAGGACAAAGGCTTATATAGCGCGCGACGGCCTGGCCAGCCGCGGGCAAAACCGGCACCAGCCGTTCTTTGCCCCCCTTGCCCGTGATCCGCAGAACGTCGCGCAATGGGTAGGCCGCCCCGGTCAGCCCCAACGCCTCGGAAATCCGCAGGCCGCAGCCGTAAAGCAGCGTCACAACGGCAGTATCGCGCGCCGCCACCCAATCTTCGCGCGCATCATCGCCAATGACATCAAGCACTTGCATCGCGGCATCCGCGGCCAATGGCCGTGGCAGCTTGCGCCGGAATTTTGGTGCGCGGGTGGAAAGTGTTGCCGTGGCATCGACGCCTTCGCGGTCTGCCAGCCAGGCTGTAAAGCCCTTGACCGCCGATAAAGCCCGCGCCATCGACCGGGCACCAACGCCGCGCCCGCGTTCATGCGCCATCCAGGCCCGTATATCGGTTTGCGGCAACGCGGCGAGGCTGTGCAGCCCTTCGGTGCCGCCACGATGCAGCGCAAGAAACCCCAAATAGCCCGAAATATCTGTGCTATAGGCCTTTAGGGTGTTTTCAGCCGCGCCATCAAGCGCGCGCAAATGTGCCAACCATTCGGTCAGGGCGTCACGGGCCGCGGGCGAAATGGCAAGGCTCATGACAACCAGCGCCGCATTGTCCGCTCAAACACGGCTGCGAAAAAGGAAAGCAAGTCAGTGCCTTGGGTGGGTTTGAAGTGATGAGGGTCTTCCGCCCCAAGCACCAGCATCCCCGGCAAACGCCCTTTGCCAAAATCAAGGCGCATCAAGGCCTCTGACCTGATCCACCCGGCGCGATCGCCATAAAGCGCATCCGAGGCGGGAACGACCTGGCGCAAAGTGACAGGGCGCAGCGACACATTCCGGCCTGCTGCGATATAGTCTGCAACAAATCCCGGTTCGGCCACATAAAGCACGTCACCCAGTTTGCGCAGCGCCGGGTCATCTGCGCTTTGCACCGATTCCAGCACAAGGCGTATGCAATCCAGCCGCAGGGTTTGCATCACCTCACCCCCAAGGCTTTGCAAGAACGCCTCAAAATTCAACGGGTCGAGCATTTGCAAAATTGCCCGGTGAACCTGATTGGTGCCGGCAAGGTTTTCATAGGCAGCCGCAATCACCGAGCGGTGCGTATCCTCCAGCCGGTCCAGCCTGATTTCCAGCCGTTCCATCGCGATGCCGCGCAGATCCACGATGTTCGAGCCCATCGCGCGTTCATTCGCCGCGATCAATGCGCGCATAACGTCTTGATCTTCCAAAAGGCTTTCCGGCTCCGCAAGGATGCGGTCGCGCATATCCTGTTCAATCATACTGCTGCCTTGTTGTTTTGCGGCACTTTATCAGGGCTGCATCGCTTTTTCTTGCATTTTTTTGGGGCAGCAAAAATGCGCGATGCATTTGGGGCATATCTGCCATTCCATATGGTAAAAAAGCAAAAGGCCGAGCGTAAAAAGCGCCCGGCCTTTTGTAGGAAATGGCAAGGTTCAGAGGATCTTTTGTCCGGTTTTGGCCCAGTCTTTCATGAACTGGTCAAGCCCCTTGTCGGTCAGGATATGGTTGGCAAGGCCCTTGATCACCGAGGGCGGCGCGGTCATCACATCGGCGCCGATCATCGCGCATTGCGCAACATGGTTCGCCGTGCGGATCGACGCCGCAAGGATCTGGGTTTCAAAGCCGTAATTGTCATAAATCGTGCGGATATCGGCAATCAGGTCCAGCCCGTCCAGATTGATGTCATCCAGACGCCCGATGAACGGGCTGATAAAGGTCGCCCCGGCTTTGGCGGCCAGCAGCGCCTGATTGGCAGAAAAGCAAAGAGTTACGTTGACCATATGGCCTTCTTCCGACAGGACCTTGCAGGTTTTCAGCCCGTCCCATGTCAGCGGCACTTTCACCGCGATATTCGGGGCGATATCGGCCAGCTTGCGGCCCTCCGCAATCATCTCATCCGCCGTCAGGGCAACCACTTCGGCGGAAACGGGGCCAGAAACAAAGCTGCAGATTTCCTTGGTGACTTCCAGAATGTCACGACCGGATTTCAGAATAAGCGAGGGGTTGGTGGTAACGCCATCTACCATACCCAGATCGTTGAGTTCGCGGATAGCATCGACATCGGCGGTATCGACAAAGAATTTCATGGCACATGTCCTTTGGGTGTTACAATAGGGGTTGGGGGTGTATTAGCGCAAACGGCGGGGCTGTGAAAGGGCAAGGCGTGCAGGGCGAGCATTGGCAGGCGGGGCAAGTGATCGGCGTGGCTGTGACAGAAAGTTTCGGGCGCAGTCTTGGCCCGATTTTGGATTACCGCGCGCCCGAAGGCGGCTGTACCTTGGGTGATTTTCTGGAACTGCCTTTGGGACCGCGCAAAATTCTTGGTGTGGTTTGGGGCAAGGGCGTTGGCGGGATAGATCCGGCCAGGCTGCGCGCAGCGTATCGGGTGCTGGATGTGCCGCCGATGCGCGATGAAATGCGGTCATTTCTGGCGCGTGCGGCAGATTACACCCTGACCCCCTTGCAGGCCATGCTGCGCCTTGCCACCCGTGCGCCCGGCCTTGACAGCCCGCCGTCAACGCGGCGGGTCTACCGTTTGGGTGCGGGCGACCCGGCCCGCGCGACTGATGCCCGCGCGCGCGTGCTTGAGGTATTGCGCAGCTATGGCGGGCTGTCGTTTACCTTGAAGGAACTTGCCGAACAGGCCAGCGTGACGCCTGCGGTCATCAAGGGATTGGTGAAATCAGGCGTGGTGCTGGAACAGGACGCGCCCCGTGATCTGCCCTATCCGCGCTTGGACCCGGATGCGACGGTGGTGCGGCTTGCGGGCGATCAGGTGGCGGCGGGGGATGCGCTGGTGGCAAGTGTCGCGATGGGCGGCTTTTCTGCGACCTTGTTGAAGGGGGTAACCGGGTCGGGCAAGACCGAGGTGTATCTGGAGGCGGTAGCCGAATGTCTGCGCCAAGGGCGGCAAGCGCTGGTGTTGTTGCCTGAAATCGCGCTGACCTCTGAATTTATCAACCGCGTCGAAACCCGCTTTGGGGCCCGCCCTGCCGAATGGCATTCCGGCGTGACCATGACCGAGCGGCGCAGGCTGTGGCGCATGGCCGCGAATGGCGGTGCGCAGTTTGTGGCGGGGGCGCGATCGGCGTTGTTCCTGCCGTTTCAGGATCTGGGCCTGATCGTGGTCGATGAGGAACATGACAGTTCATACAAGCAAGAGGAAGGCGTGATCTATAATGCCCGCGATATGGCCGTGCTGCGGGCGTCGATTGCGGGGGCGGCGATTGTTCTGGCCTCGGCCACGCCCTCGCTGGAAAGCTGGGTGAACGCCAAGACCGGAAAATACGGGCGGCTGGATTTGGGCGCGCGCTTTGGTGTGGCTGAAATGCCAGAGATGCGGGCGATAGATATGCGGGCGGAAAAGCTGCCCTCAACCTGCTGGATCTCGCCCACGCTGGAACGTGCGGTCAAGGCGCGGGTGGCTGCGGGCGAACAATCGCTGATTTTCCTCAATCGGCGGGGCTATGCGCCGGTCACCCTGTGCCGGGCCTGCGGCGAGCAGGTGGGCTGTACCGATTGTGACGCGCGGATGGTGGAACATCGGTTTTTGAACCGGCTGATGTGCCATCAATGCGGGGCGACACGGCCGATGCCCGAGGTTTGCCCCTCTTGTCAGGTTGCGGGAAAAATGGCGCCGGTCGGGCCGGGGGTAGAGCGGTTGGCGGAAGAGGTGGTCGCGCTTTTCCCCGAGGCGCGGGTGGCGGTGCTGTCATCGGATTTGTTCGGATCAGCCCGTGCATTGAAAGAGCAGATCGAGGCGATAGCGGCGGGCGCGGCGGATATCATCATCGGCACCCAGATCGTGGCCAAGGGGCATAACTTTCCATTGCTGACGCTTGTGGGGGTGATTGATGCCGATCTGGGGTTGACCGGATCGGACCTGCGGGCGGCAGAGCGAACCTTTCAGTTGATGCGGCAGGTCGCGGGGCGGGCGGGGCGGGCGGACAAGCCCGGCGTGGCGATGATGCAGACCTTTCAGCCCGAACATCCGGTGATCCGGGCGATTCTGGGCGGTGATGAAGAGGCGTTCTGGAGCGCAGAGGCGGATGAGAGACGCTTCGCCGGGGTGCCGCCTTACGGGCGGATGGCAGGGATAATCCTGTCGGGGCCAGAGGTGGGGCCGGTGTTTGAAATTGGCGCGGAACTGGCCCGCCGGGATGCCCCGTTACGGGCGATCGGCGCGCAGGTTTTCGGGCCCGCACCCGCCCCGATTGCCCGCGTGCGCGGCCGCCACCGGGTGCGGCTTTTGGTGAAAGCCGAGAAAAATGCGGCCATTCAGGCGGCAATTTCGGAATGGATTGCACAGGTCAGGCTGCCCAATACTATACGGCTGGCGGTGGATATTGACCCGCAGAGTTTCTTGTGACCGCAGCTTTACAGCGTTTCGGCAAAAAACCTGAATTGCCAATAGCCTGCCGCGCTACGCGCTGTCGGGGCTTTGGTGATCAATGATGGATCACATATTTCCCGGAACGCTTTACGCCTGCGCGGGCGGTTGATGGGCTGTTGAAACTGTCCTGCGGGGCGGTTTCATGTGCCTGAATCCCACAGCTTTGCCCAAATGCGCTGGGCAAAGCTGTGGGGGCCGCGTCACGCATACCTCTCCGCCGTCAGCCCATCAAAGGAAATCTCGGGCGTTTTGCCCAGCACCACATCCGCGACGGCGCGGCCCGATCCGCAGGCCATGGTCCAACCAAGGGTGCCGTGGCCCGTATTCAAGAACAGGTTGTCATAGCGCGAGGCACCAAGAACGGGCGTGCCATCGGGGGTCATCGGGCGCAAGCCGGTCCAGCCTTCGGCTTTTGACAGGTCGCCACCTTTGGGAAACAGGTCGCTGATGACGTGGCGCACGGTATCGGTTGCATGCGGGCCAAGGCGGTTGGAATAGCCCGCGATTTCTGCGGTGCCTGCAACGCGGATACGGTCGCCCAGCCGGGTGATCGCGACCTTATGGGTTTCATCCATGATCGTTGATTGCGGCGCGAAAGCGTCATCAATGACGGGCAGGGTAACCGAGTAGCCCTTGACCGGATAGACCGGCAGACGAACGCCGATAGGGTTGAGGACGCGCGGCCCGTAGCTGCCAAGCGCGCTGACATAGGCGTCGCCGGTGATGCGGCCTGCGATTTCGGTATCGACGCCTGCCACGCGGCCATTTTCAATCGCAATTTCGCGGATGGCCTGGCCATATTGAAACTCGACCCCCATTTCGGCGCATTTCTCGGCCAGCTTGGTTGTGAACATCTGGCAATCGCCGGTGCGGTCGGCAACCAGGCGCAAGCCACCGACGAATTTGCTGCGCACCTCGGCCAGCGCGGGTTCAACGGCGATGCAGGCATCGGGGGAAAGCACCTCATAGGGGCTGTCATATTCGGCCAGGATATCCTGATCGGCTTTGGAATCCCTGAGCTGTTTGGCGGTGCGGAACAATTGCAGCGTGCCTTGTTCGCGGCCATCATATTCGATTCCGGTTTCCGCGATCAGCTCTGGCATCACATCGCGGGAATAGTTGGAAATGCGCACCATGCGACTTTTGTTGAGCCGATAGCTGTCCTCGTTGCAATTGCGGAGCATGTCATAGCTCCATTTCCACATGGTCGGGCTGATCAGGGGCCAGATGAACAGGGGGCGGCGCTTCATGAACAGCCATTTCACGGCTTTCATCGGAATGCCGGGGGCTGCCCAAGGCGAGGTCATGCCATAAGAAAGCTCGCCTGCGTTGGCGTAGCTGGCCTCCAGGCCCGGCCCCGGCTGGCGATCAAGCACGGTAACCGCAGCGCCTTGTTTGGCAAGGTAATACGCGGTGGTGACCCCGATTACACCTGCGCCCATCACGATGACTTTCATTGGATATCCTCTGCGACAGCCCCAAATTTTGCCGAGCATGCACCGGGAAAATCGGGAACTCAAGTCGCAGATATAGCCAGTTTTGCGCTGTGGATATGCCAGGGCGGTTTGCCCGGATCGGTTGATGACAAATCGGTGATCACAGCGCAAGCCATGCGGCGGTGCCCAGAATGGAGGGGGCCAGCGGCGCTGGCACCGATGGCGCAACCGTCGGCCAGCAGGGCGCCAAAGCCTGTAAAGGAGGTACCGATCACGGCAGGGCGCATGTTTCCGGCGGTCTTGAACCCTTCAAGTTTCGGCTTCCGCCCCCGAAGGGCAGCTTGCAAGACGCCGATTGGCCGACGGGCCGGAAAAGCTGGCAGAGTTGATGGGGCCAGCGCAAGCGCCGCTTGTGCCAGCGCGAAACTCAGAACCCAGCCGGAGGCCACAGCGACCCCCCTGCGCCTGCGCGCGTGTGCGGCGAAATCCCGGGATGCTTCCTTTTCGGCGGCAAGTTTGCGTTTCCCTGCGCCTGCGCGCGTGTGCGGCGAGATCCTGTTTCGGCAGGAGGCGACAAGCGCAAGGAGAGCAAGCGCAGCCCCTAAAACCAACCCTGTGGCATCGGGCAGGCCCAGCGTGGCTGCAAGGTGATGTTGCAGGGGCCGCCTGCCCGCCGCCCCGTGAGCGGGGGAAAGGGGCCAGTTTTCGGCCTGCAACCTTTAGGCGTTGGCCTTGCCAGATGGTTTCGCACCATCCAAGCGGCTTGACGCTGGCCGATCAGAGGGCTAGGCCGCTGGCATCCAAACAGAGGTTTCCCCATGCCCACCTACACTGCCCTGACCACATTGGAAGGCCAAGATGCCGCCGAAGCGCTTGCCGAGGCGATGGAGCGGATGGAACCAGAGCCAACCGGCGTTGGCGTGTTCGAGATCGAGGATGACAGCGGGTTGTGGGAGGTGGGGGCGTATTTTCTGGAAGCCCCGAATGAGGTGACGCTGGAACTGCTGGCCATGGCATTCGAGGCAAAGCCCTTTGTCATTTCTGAACTGCCCGAGGTGGATTGGGTCGCGCATGTGCGGCGCGAACTGGCCCCGGTCGAGGCGGGTCGTTTTTTCGTTTATGGCAGCCATGATGCCGATAAGGTGCCGACCGAGCCGGGCCGGGTGCCATTGCAGATAGAGGCGACCGTGGCCTTTGGCACCGGGCATCATGGAACCACGCTGGGCTGTTTGCGGGCGTTTGACCGGCTGATTGACAGTGGCTTTGCCCCTGCGCGGGTGGCCGATATTGGCTGCGGCACGGCGGTTTTGGCGCTGGCTGCGGCGCGTGTGCTGCCCGATGCGCTGGTGATCGCGTCTGATATTGATCAGGTTGCGGTGGATGTGGCGCGGGCGAATATGGCCATCAACATGTTGGAGGGCCGGGTAGAATGCCTTGAGGCGGCAGGGTTTGAACACCCGCGGCTGCGTGAAGCGGCCCCGTTCGATCTGGTTTTTGCCAATATCCTGAAAGGCCCGCTTGTGGAGCTGGCCCCGGATATGGCCAAACATATCGCCGAAGATGGGCTTTGCATCTTGTCGGGGTTGCTGGTGGTGCAGGCGCCCTCGATCGAGGCGGCCTATCACGCGCAGGGCTTTGTTTCCGTTTCCCGTGAAGATCTGGGTGAATGGTCAGCATTGGTGCTGCGCCGTAGCTGATGGGTTGAAACAACACGAGCGCTTGGCCACTTATAGCGGTTCGACCTTGGTTTGAAACACAGCCCATCACATGACGCGTTGAAATCCTTGGTTTCAGGTGGCGGTGAATGTGTGCGAGGTTCAAGGCGAAACGCTTTAGGGCGCGCTGGGTGCTTCAGGCAACAAAAAAGGCCGCTCTCCGGTTTGGGGGCGGCCTTTTCGGTTTGGCATCTCTGGGATGCAGGGATATGCGGGCATGGATGCCAGAAATCAAAAGCGGTTATTAAGCGCGATGTCGGCAATGTCGCCGCGTGTCAGGCCGATATCGTCAAGTTCACGATCCGACAGTTTGCCCAATGCGTTGCGGGTCACGCGCGCATCATTCCAGGCAACAAGCTCATTGGCGATATTGCTGAAAAAGCGGACGATGGAGTAAGTTGCGACAGCGCCGAACGGCGCGGTGCGGGACGTTTCAAAAGCGGCCATGGCGGCATTCCTTTTAAAAAGCTGCACATTTTGGCAGCACGGTTGTTCGATACAGCCCAGATAGGCGTGCTGCACCTGCAAAGCAATCCTTCCTGACAGCATGCCAGAGATGCAGATTGTGCATGGCTGTTTGCCCAATTTTCGCCTTTTTTCTAAAGGGATGTGGCAAAGTGTCGGTTTTGGGCAAGGAACCGTCGAATACCGTGCAGGCGCAGCAATTTCCCGAGGTTTGTGGCGGCCTGCGTAAAGCGCTTGGCGGATGTTCCCTATTCGTGCTATTCGCATTTTAACGATAAAAGGGGCAGGCATGCGGGTATTGGGCATTGATCCGGGGTTGCGAAACCTTGGCTGGGGGGTGATCGACGTTGCCGGATCACGGTTGACCCATGTTGCCAATGGGATTTGCCATTCTGCCCCAGGGGCGGGAATCGGTGATTTGGCGGCACGGTTGCTGAGTTTGCATATACAGTTGACAGAAGTTTTGCGCGCCTATGTGCCGGATGCGGCTGCGGTTGAGAATACATTTGTAAACAAGGATGCGGTGGCAACGCTGAAACTGGGGCAGGCGCGGGGAATCGCGCTTCTGGTTCCGGCGCAGTTTGGTATCACGGTGGGGGAATATGCCCCCAATGCGGTGAAAAAAACCGTGGTAGGTGTGGGGCATGCTGCCAAAGCACAGGTGGATCATATGGTACGGATTCATTTGCCCGGTGTGCAGATTGTGGGTGCAGATGCGGCGGATGCCTTGGCGATCGCGATTTGTCACGCGCATCATCTGCAATCGGCGGGGCGGTTGAATGCGGCGCTGAAACGGGCGGCGGGATGAAAAAGGTAGCGGCATGATTGGCAAGATCGCGGGACGGCTGGAATATTGTGGAACCGACCATGTTTTGATTGACGTGCGGGGGGTGGGCTATCTCGTCCATGTTTCCGACCGCAGTTTGGCGGCAATGCCGCCTGTGGGCGAGGCGGTGGCGCTGTTTACCGAATTGCTGGTGCGCGAGGATTTGTTGCAGCTTTTCGGCTTTCCGACGATGCTGGAAAAGGAATGGCACAAGCTGCTGGTTACGGTGCAAGGGGTGGGGGCCAAGGCCGCGATGGCGATTCTGGGCACACTGGGGCCGGAAGGTGTGGCGCGCGCGATTGCTTTGGGCGATGCGCGCGCGATTTAGGCAGCCCCCGGCGTGGGGCCCAAAATTGCGCAGCGCGTGGTCCTGGAGCTGAAATCCAAGGCGCCCAAGGTAATGGCGATGGGCGCGAACCCGGCCAGTACCGCAAGCGCGGCTGAGGATGATGTCATAGAGCCGCTATCCCCGCCCAGAAAGACGGCAAAAGCACAGAGCAGCGCTGCGGCGGCCAGTGCCGCCGGGCGCGCGGCGGCAAGTGCCGAGGCGCTTTCTGCTCTTATCAACCTTGGCTATGCGCATGGAGACGCGGCGCAGGCAGTGGCCCAAGCGGCCGCTGAGGCACCCGAGGCCACGACCGGCACGCTGATCAAAGCGGCGCTGAAATTGCTGGCACCGAAGGGATAAGCGATGGAACCCGATCCTATCTTGCGCCCCGACGGGCTGCCAGGCGATGTTGACCGCGCCTTGCGGCCGCAAGTGCTGGAGGAATTTGTAGGCCAGGCCGAGGCGCGCGCAAACCTGCGGGTGTTCATCGAATCGGCAAAGATTCGCGGTGAGGCAATGGATCACACCCTGTTTCACGGCCCGCCGGGGCTGGGCAAGACCACGCTGGCGCAGATCATCGCGCGGGAATTGGGGGTTGGCTTTCGCATGACTTCGGGGCCGGTATTGGCCAAGGCGGGCGATCTGGCGGCGATTTTGACCAATCTTGAAGCCAATGACGTGCTGTTCATAGATGAGATTCACCGGCTGTCGCCTGTGGTCGAGGAGGTGCTGTATCCGGCGATGGAGGATTTCGCGCTGGATCTGGTGATCGGTGAGGGGCCAGCGGCGCGGACCGTTCGGATTGATTTGCAGCCCTTTACATTGGTGGGGGCAACAACGCGGCTGGGGCTGCTGACCACGCCGTTGCGCGACCGTTTCGGGATTCCGACGCGCTTGGTGTTTTACACCGAGGATGAGCTGGATCTGATTGTGACACGCGGGGCACGGCTGATGGGGATACCGTCAGACCCGGATGGCACGCGCGAAATTGCCAAACGCGCGCGCGGCACGCCACGGATTGCCGGGCGATTGCTGCGCCGGGTGGTGGATTTCGTGCTGGTCGAAGGCGATGGCCGCCTGACGCGGGCAATCGCTGACCGGGCGCTGACCCGGCTTGGCGTCGACAATATCGGTCTGGATGGGGCGGACCGGCGGTATATGATGTTGCTGGCCGAGCATTACGGGGGCGGGCCGGTGGGGGTGGAAACGATTTCAGCCGCGCTGAGCGAGGCACGCGATGCGCTGGAAGAGGTGATTGAACCTTTTTTGCTTCAACAGGGGTTGATTTCAGCGAACCCCAAGGGGGCGCATGCTGGCAGCCAGGGCTTGGCGGCATCTGGGGTTGGAGGCGCCGAGGCCGCCGGGGCAGAGTGATTTGTTTGAGACGAAATAGCGCCGCTAGGTGGCCCTTTCGATTTCGCGCTGGGGGGCAGCGGATGGTTTCAGGTGTTTTTGCCCGGATAAAGCCGGGAGGCGGGGCTTGTTTGATGCGGTTTTCCTGCGCTATGGCTGTGGCCATGTAACAGGAGGCCAGCGTGAACGCGGATGAGATTGAGGCGCTGTTTACGCGCGGGGACGGTGAATATATGTTCGCGCGCTGGCAGCGACCGATTGTGCCGGTGGTGTTCGGGGTCGCGGATGGCACGCTGTCGGTGGTCAAAGGGGCGGTTGAGGCCGTCGTTGCACTGGCGGGCCATGAAATGGCCGAAACCGACCCGGAGCTGGGCGCGAACCTTATGGTGTTTTTCTTTTCCGATTGGGATGAGCTGCTGGCCGTGCCAAAACTGGATGCGATGATCCCCGATCTTGGGCCATTGGTGGCGCGGTTGCAGGCTGGGCAGGCAAACCAGTATCGCAGCCTGCGATTTGAAGCCTCGGGCGCGATCAAGGCGGCGTTTGTGTTTGTGCGAATGGATGCGGCACTGGCCGAAACACCGGCCGAGGTCTTGGCGCTGAATCAGGTGGTGCAGGTGATTTTGCGCTGGTCTGATGTGGCGTTTCGTGCGGCATCGCCGCTGGTGAGCGTGGGCGGTGTGGTGATGCTGCGGCCTGAGATTGGTGCCTTGATACGGGCAGGCTATGACCGCACCATGCCGGTGGCGGCGCAGGACCCAAGCCACGCGTTGCGCCTGGCTGCGCGGATGGCAAGGGCGCAAGAGGGTGCATGAAGATCGTTTGGCACCGCATGGGCCAAGAAGAAGGGGCGCAGGATGGGCCACCAATTTGACCTGAGAGTATATTATGAAGATACCGACCTTGCGGGGCTGGTTTATTATGCCAATTACCTGAAGTTCATCGAACGGGCGCGCAGTGAATGGGTGCGCGAGCTGGGGGTGGATCAGGCGGCGCTGAAGGCCCGGACAGGCGCGGTTTTTGCGGTGCGGCGGGTGGTGGCCGATTACCTGCGGCCTGCGGTTTTTGATGATCTCTTGCAGGTCCGAACCGCGATTCTGGGCGTGTCCGGGGCGCGGTTGCAGTTGGAGCAGGTTGTCTGGCGCGGCACGCTGCGGCTGTTTGTTGCAGAGGTAACGCTGGTTTGCCTGGACGCAGAGGGGCGCCCCACACGCTTGCCCGAGGTATTGCGGGCGCAGAGGGCCGCGCGGTAACAGGGATGTGCCGAGGTTGTGACCGGGGATGTGGCGGGTTTCTGCGCGCTCATGTGATGATCTATTGGCATTCGCCTTGAAAAGCGGATAGATTTACCGAATACCGAGGCTGGCAAACGGCCCATTAACATGAGCAGGCGATATGAACACCGAAACCCTTGCGGCAGCGCAAGAGATTGACTTCTCGCTTTTGGCGCTTTTTGCGCGCGCGACACTCACCGTTAAGCTGGTGATGCTAATGCTTTTGGCCATGTCTTTCTGGTCTTGGGCGATCACCTTTCGCAAGCATATCGCCTTTCGTCTGGCGCGGCGCGAGGCGGCGGTGTTTGATCAGGCGTTCTGGTCAGGTGAGCCGCTGGACGAGCTGTTTGAGCGGATCGGGTCGGAACCTGTCGGCGCATCGGAAAAGATATTTGCCGCCGGGATGCTGGAATGGCGGCGCAGTCACCGTGATGATGGCGGCCTGATCGCGGGCGCGCAAGCCCGGATTGACCGCAGTATGGATGTGGCGATTGCCAAGCAAAGTGAGCGGCTGAACAACGGGCTGTCGTTTTTGGCGACAACTGGGTCTACGGCGCCATTTATCGGGCTGTTTGGCACCGTCTGGGGCATCAAACACGCGTTTGAGCAGATCGCAATCAGCCAGAATACCAGCCTTGCCGTGGTTGCCCCCGGCATCGCAGAGGCCTTGCTGGCGACGGGTATCGGGTTGCTTGCCGCGATTCCTGCGGTGGTGTTTTACAACAAGCTGAATGCGGATGGTGAGAATATCATTGGCGGCTACGAAGCCTTTGCCGATGAGTTTTCGACGATTTTGTCGCGCCAGTTGGACGCCTGAACCATGGGTGGAGGCGTGGCGCAAAAATCTGGTGGTGGGCGGCGCGGACGGCGCAGGGGCAAATCTGCCGCGATGTCCGAGATCAACGTCACGCCGTTTGTCGACGTGATGCTGGTGCTGATGATCATCTTTATGGTTGCGGCGCCGATGTTGACCGTGGGCGTGCCGATTGAATTGCCAAAAACCGCAGCAACCGCGCTGCCAACCGAGCAAGAAGAGCCGCTGACGATCACCATGACCGCAGCAGGGCTGTTGATGATACAGACCCAGGAAGTTGCCGAAGGTGAATTGATCCCGAAATTGCAGGCTGTCGCGGCAGAGCGTACCAGCGACAAGATTTTCCTGCGGGCAGATGGCTCTATCCCCTACGCGCGGGTTGCGCAGGTAATGGGCGCGCTGAACGCCGGGGGCTTTCGCAATATCGGCCTTGTGACTGATACGGACGGGCCATCGTTTGGCGCGAGCGGCGGCTAGGCTGACGAGATGGACAAGGGTGTTCTTTATTCAGGCATCGGACATATCGGCCTGATCTTGTGGGTTTTTATCGGCGGTTTTTTCATCCGCCATGATAATGCTTCAGATATGGCGGTGACAGAGGTGTCGCTGGTATCGAGCGCCGAGTTTGAGGCGATTTTGGCGGCGTTGCCGTCTGCGCCCGCGCCGGATGCTCCGCAAACCGATATTTCCGCACCTGCGCCGGACATATCGACCGAGGAACCGCCTGCACCGGCCCCACAGCCAGAGCAGACCCCCGAAGCAACGCCTGCGCCCAGCCCCATGCCCGAGCCGATGCCCGAACCCGCCCCTGATCCGGTACCCGAGGCATCGCCCGATGTGACCGAAACCGCCCCTGTGCCGGTGCCGCAAGCCCCCGAGGACCCCACGCCACCTGCACCCGTCGCGGTTGAGGAGCCGCCCATTCTGGCCCCGGTAACCAGCGCGCGGCCACGGGCCAAGCCTGCCGAACGCGTGGCCCCTGAGCCGACTGAAGCACCAGCACCGGATGCCCGGCCTGACCCGACGCCAACCCCGGCCGTCACGCCCGAAGCTGCACCCGAGGCGCAGGTGGTGGAGGAGATAAAGCCGGAAACCGCGCCTGAAGAGGCGGGAACCGAACTGGCGACCGAAGCCAACAAGGCCGAGGCGCTGGCGCCCTCGGCCTCATCCCGGCCCAAACCACGCCCGGCGCGCAGGGCAGAGGCCACTCCGACGGAAGAGCCCGCAAAACCTGCGACCAGCGCCGCCACGCAGGCTGCAATTGACGCGGCCGTCGATGCGGCGATTTCTGCGGCTGCCGGTGCAAGCGCCCCGCCCGCACCTGCCGCAACGCCAAGCGGGCCACCGATGACGGCGGGGGAAAAGGATGGGTTGCGCGTGGCGGTCGAGGCTTGCTGGAATGTGGGGGCGCTGTCATCCGAGGCGCTGCAGATGACTGTGACCGTGGCGGCTGAATTGGGGCAGGATGGCAGGCCGGATGTTGGCTCTATCAAAATGATCGACTATGAGGGTGGATCAGACGGTGCGGCGCGACAAGCCTATGAAGCAGCCAGACGGGCGATTATCCGCTGTGGTGCAAATGGGTTCAAGCTTCCCCCTGAAAAATATGATCAATGGCGTAGTTTGGAATTGGTATTTAACCCGGAGAATATGAGGATCAAATGACCTGTCAGAGACGCTTCGGCCTATTACTTGCAATTGGATTGATGTTTGGCGGGCTGCATGCTGCCCCCGTCGTGGCACAAAATGGCCCACTTCGGCTTGAGCTGACAAAAGGCATGATTGAACCGATGCCCTTTGCAGTGCCCGGTTTTGTTGCCGAAAATGGGGCTGCGGGCGAATATGCCAACAACATTGCCCGCGTAATTGCGTCGGATTTGGCCGGAACAGGATTGTTCCGCGAAATTCCAGCCAGTGCGCATATCGGGCGGGTAGACAGCTTTGACGCGCCGGTCGCCTATGCGGACTGGAAGGCGATCAACGCGCAGGCGCTGGTGACAGGTGCCGTCAGCGCCAGTGGCGACCGGATCGTGGTGAAGTTCCGGTTGTTTGATATTTATTCCGGCCAGCAGATGGGCGAGGGGCTGCAATTTGCCGGCACAACGCAAAGCTGGCGGCGCATGGCGCATAAGGTCGCCGATGCGGTATACAGCCGGATTACCGGCGAGGGCGGCTATTTTGACAGCCGCGTGGTCTTTGTCTCAGAATCAGGGCCAAAGAATGAACGGGCCAAGCGGTTGGCGGTCATGGATTATGATGGCGCCAATGTGCAGTATCTGACTGATAGCCGGTCGCTGGTGCTGGCCCCGCGGTTCAGCCCGACGGGCGATCGGATCTTGTATACCTCGTACCAGTCGGGGTTCCCCAAGATTTACCTGATGGATGTGGCAAGCGTACAGGCCCGTGCGCTGGGGGATCAGCCCGGCACCATGACCTTTGCCCCGCGCTTTGCACCCGATGGTCGGACCGTGGTGTTCAGTCTTGAGCAGGGCGGCAATAGTGACCTTTACACGGTCGATACCGCTTCGGGTGCCCTCGGGCGGCTGACCAACGCGCCTTCGATTGAAACTGCGCCCGATTATAGCCCTGACGGGACCCAGATCGTGTTTGAAAGTGACCGTTCCGGCACGCAGCAGATTTACGTCATGGCGGCTGGGGGCGGTGAGCCGCGGCGCATTTCCAACGGGCCGGGCCGCTATTCGACCCCGGTCTGGAGCCCGCGGGGCGACCTGATTGCCTTTACCAAGCAGCATCAGGGCCGGTTTCATATCGGGGTGATGCGGGTGGATGGGTCAGATGAGGAATTGCTGACCTCGTCATTCCTGGATGAGGGGCCAACCTGGTCGCCAAATGGTCGCGTGATCATGTTTGCCCGTGAAACGGCAGGCGCGGCGGGGCAATCGTCGCTCTATTCGGTGGATATTTCGGGGCGCAACCTGCGCCCGGTGGAAGTGAGCGGGGCCGCCTCTGACCCGTCATGGTCGCCCTTGCTGCCGTAATATATCGTGAAAATTGCCCGATTCACAGGGCGGTTCAAACCTGCTACTCTGGCCCAAATCGGGCTGATACATAAAGGACGGAATGGATGTCTTATCTACCAAAGGCGATGTTGTTGATCGCTGTGCTGGGCCTTGCGGCCTGTAACAACCCTGACCGTTTTGGCGCAGGCGGCGCGGGTGGTGCCGGGGCTGGCGGAATTGACAGTTCGGGCCTGGGTGGCGCGAATGACCCGCGCTCGGTTGCCTATTTCCAGCAGACGCTGGGCGACCGCGTGTTTTTTGCCATTGACCAGAACACCCTGTCGGATGAGGCGCGCACAACGCTTGCGGGCCAGGCGCAATGGCTGCAAACCAACAGCGATTATGCCCTGATTGTGGAAGGCCACGCCGATGAGCAGGGCACCCGCCAGTACAACCTTGCACTGGGCGCGCGCCGGGCCTCGGCAGCACAAAACTTCCTTATATCCCAAGGGGTTGCCGCAAGCCGCATTCGCACTGTTTCCTATGGCAAGGAACGCCCGGTAGAGGTGTGTTCGACCGAGGATTGCTATAGCCGCAACCGCCGCGCCGTGACCGTGTTGTCGCTGGGCGCTGGTAGCTGATGATGATGCGCGCGGGCTTTATTGCGATCATGCTGGCGGTGCTGCCGCTGTCAGGGTTTGCGCAGGACCGCGCGCAAACCCTGGCCGATATTCGGCAGGAACTGGCGGTTTTGAACCAGTCGGTTCAAGGCTTGCGAACCGAGCTTTCGACCACTGGTGGGGTCAGCACGGGCGGCTTTGGCGGCTCTATCCTTGATCGGGTTGATGCGATCGAGGCGGCCTTGGCACAGGTGACGGCAAAAACCGAAAACCTCGAATTCAAGATCAACAAGGTTGTAACAGATGGCACCAACCGAATTGGTGACCTTGAGTTTCGGTTGACGGAACTTGAAGGCGGCGATCTGGGGGCGGTCGGCGCTACGCCTACTTTGGGTGGTGGAGATGCGGCGGCTGTGGCCCCGGTTTTGCCCGTGGCACCCTCGGCGGGCGGCTCGCTTGCAACCAATGAACAAAGCGATTTTGACCGGGCTAAGGAGGTGCTCGGTCAAGGTGACTTTCGCGCCGCCGCGGACCTCTTTGCGACCTTTGCCCAGACCTATACGGGTGGGCCCCTGACAGCGCAGGCGCATTATTATCGCGGTGAGGCGCTGTCAAATCTGGGCGAAACATCCGATGCGGCGCGGGCCTGGCTTGAGGCGTTTTCAGGCGATATGACCGGGCCGGTGGCGCCGGATGCCTTGCTGAAGGTGGGTAAGGCGCTGGCGACTTTGGGGCAGGGGCCAGAGGCTTGCGTCACCTTGCAAGAGGTTGGTGCGCGCTTTCCCGCCGATCCCGCCGCGATTGAGGCGGCGAATGCCGCGTTGGGGCTGGGGTGCCGGTAGGCGATGATTGGCCGCTGCAATTCGGGCCGGATGCGGCATTGGCCGTTTGCGCCCAAGCGGTGTTTTCAGCGGATCAAAAACCTGACCGGGTCGCGGTAGCGGTTTCGGGTGGGTCTGATTCAATCGCCGTTTTGCATTTGATGGCGCGGTTGGCGACGCATGAAGGCTTTGCGCTGCATGCGGTGACCGTGGATCATGCGCTGCGCAGCGACTCGGCTGCCGAGGCGGCTTGGGTTGCGCAGATCTGTGCCGGGCTGGCGGTGCCGCATCAGGTGTTGCGCTGGAACCATGCTGCGATTGCGGGCAACCTGATGGATGCCGCCAGACGGGCGCGCTATGGGATGATGAGTGATTGGGCGGCGGGGCAGAATGTCTCGGACGTGCTGCTGGGCCATACGGCGGATGATCAGGCCGAGACGTTTTTGATGGAGCTGGCGCGCCGCGCGGGGATTGACGGTCTTGTTGGCATGCAGCCGCAGTGGCAGCAAGGCGGGGTGCGGTTTTTGCGGCCATTTCTGACGATCCCACGCGCGGCCTTGCGGGACTATCTGTCGCGGCAAGGGGTTGGCTGGCTGGATGACCCCAGCAATGACAATGACCGCTTTGCACGGGTAAAGGCACGTCGGGCCTTGGCAGTTTTGAAACCTTTGGGCATTACGGTGGCGGTGCTGGGCGGTGTCATGGCCAATTTGCGCGCAGCCCAGGGCGCTGTGCTGGCCGCTACGCGGGATGCTGCTGCGCGGATCTGTACAGAAAGGGCTGGCGGCGTCGTTTTTGACCGGCCGCAATGGGCGGCAACAGGGGCCGAGGAACAGCGGCGCCTGTTGGTTGCCGCCTTGCGCTGGATTTCGGGTGCCGGCTATGCCCCGCGTGGGTCGGCTGTAGATCGGGTGTTGATGGCGCTTGCCAAGGGGCAGGGCGCGACCCTGGCAGGGTGCCGCATCCGGGTGTCGGGCAATGGTTTTTGCGTAATACGAGAGCCGAGGGCGGTGGCGGGGCTGGTTGCCGCGCCAGAACAACTGTGGGACGGGCGCTGGCAAGTGCGGGGGCCGTTTACACAGGGCCAAGAGATTCGCGCCTTGGGCATGGCTGGGCTTCGCCAGTGCAAGGACTGGCGGGCGACCGGGTACAGCCGCGATGCGCTGGTGGTCTCGCCCGCAATCTGGTATGATGAAGCATTGATTGCGGCACCGCTGGCCGGATTTCCGGCAGGTTTTGACGCGCGTATCGTCGCGTCTTTCAACCAATTTGTACTATCGCATTGAACAGTTGAAACTTATGTCTATTTTAAGCGCAAAGCTGTTGCCCCTTACGGCTCGGCACGTGAAGGAGAATCTTCGTGGGAAATGCACGAAATATCGCATTCTGGGTCGTCCTGTTGGTCTTGATCCTTGCTTTGTTTAACCTGTTCAGCGGCGGGCAGACGACAATGTCGTCGCGCTCGGTATCTTATTCCGACTTTATTTCGCGGGTCGATGCCGGCGATGTGGCCAGTGTGACCCTTGACGGTGAGGTGATTACCGCCCGCGGCAAGGATGGCAAGGATTTCTCGGTCATCAAGCCGCAGGGCGAAGATGTGACCGACAGGCTGATGGCCAAAGAGGTTGAGGTCGTAGCCAAACCGCAAGAGCAGTCGGGGTTTTTCAGCCTGCTGTCGCTGTGGCTGCCGTTCCTGGTGCTGATCGGCATTTGGATTTTCTTCATGAATCGCATGCAAGGTGGCGGTAAGGGCGGGGCCATGGGATTCGGTAAATCCAAGGCCAAGCTGCTGACCGAAAAGAATGGCCGTGTGACGTTTGACGACGTGGCGGGTATTGATGAAGCCAAAGAGGAGTTGGAAGAAATCGTGGAATTTCTGCGCAATCCGCAGAAATACAGCCGTTTGGGGGGTAAAATTCCCAAAGGTGCGCTGCTGGTTGGCCCTCCGGGTACGGGTAAAACCCTGTTGGCGCGCGCGATTGCGGGTGAGGCGGGTGTGCCGTTCTTTACCATCTCGGGTTCGGATTTTGTCGAAATGTTCGTAGGCGTGGGCGCAAGCCGCGTGCGCGATATGTTTGAGCAGGCGAAAAAGAATGCGCCCTGCATCGTGTTTATCGACGAGATCGACGCTGTTGGCCGGGCGCGTGGCGTTGGCATGGGCGGTGGCAATGATGAGCGTGAGCAGACGCTGAACCAGTTGCTGGTAGAGATGGACGGCTTTGAAGCCAATGAAGGCGTGATTATTGTTGCGGCCACCAACCGCAAGGACGTGCTTGACCCGGCTTTGCTGCGTCCCGGCCGTTTTGACCGCCAGATCCATGTGCCTAACCCCGACATCAAGGGGCGCGAAAAGATTTTGACCGTGCATGCGCGTAAAGTGCCGGTTGGCCCGGATGTGGATCTGCGGATTATCGCGCGCGGCACGCCCGGCTTTTCGGGGGCCGATCTGGCCAACCTTGTGAATGAGGCTGCGCTGATGGCGGCGCGTGTGGGGCGGCGTTTCGTAACCATGCATGACTTTGAACAGGCCAAGGACAAGGTGATGATGGGGGCTGAACGGCGTTCGATGGTGCTGACCACCGAGCAGAAGGAACACACTGCCTATCACGAAGCCGGGCATGCGATTGTGGGCATGGCGCTGCCGAAATGTGACCCGGTGTACAAGGCCACGATCATTCCGCGCGGTGGGGCCTTGGGTATGGTGATGAGCCTGCCGGAAATGGACCAGCTGAACATGCACAAGGATCAGTGCAAGCAGCGCATCGCGATGACGATGGCCGGAAAGGCCGCCGAGATCATCAAATGGGGTGAGGAAGGCGTGTCCAATGGCCCATCGGGTGACATAATGCAGGCCAGCGCTTTGGCCCGCGCCATGGTGATGCGCTGGGGCATGTCGGATAAAATCGGCAATATCGACTATGCCGAGGCACATCAGGGGTATCAGGGCCAGACGGGTGGGTTTTCAGTCTCGGCCGATACCAAGAACCTGATTGAAGAGGAAGTGAAGGGGTTGATCGACGAAGGCTATGCCCTTGCACGCAAGATTTTGCTGGAAAAGTCAGTAGAGTTCGAACGATTGGCGCAAGGCTTGCTGGAATACGAAACCCTGACTGGGGATGAAATCAAGAAAGTCGTTTCTGGTGAAAAACTGGGCGGCGACAATGATGGAGACAAGCCCTCGGGCGGCGAACCTGCATCGGTGGTGGCGATACCCAAGACCAAACCTCGCGGCAACAAGAGCGGGCTGGAACCAGAACCCTCAGCTTGACGTTGATGTGATCGCAATGCAAAACGCCGCAGGAAGGCCTGCGGCGTTTTGCTGTTTTGAAGCGCAACCAAAAAAATACAAGAATAAGGCGTTGTGGCCTCAACCCGACTTATGTGCCGCAGCCTGAAACCAAAGCTTTGATGCGCCATGTGAGGGAAGATTTCCCCTATGTGGCTTGTCTTCTGATAAGATCTGGGGGGATATGCTCCGCGATTTCGCGGCCCTGACGAGCGGGATCTATCACATTGGGCCACATGGCGTGCGATGTTGGCCGTTGATATCCAATCACGCGGTGAGTGAGATCAGAGCGTGGTTTTCGGCACCCGAGGGCAAAGTGCATTGCAGACCGACTTGCAAACCTGGACAGCTGGACCTGACGCAATATCCCAGCGGAGCAAAAAACGGCAACACGAAAAATGGGCATCGCGGTGGTGAACGCTGGGGCGTGGTTCGCATCGCCAGTTAGCGTAAGCGGGAGAAATCAGAGCAGCGCCAAAATACCAGCCGACAGTAAAAGCCCCAAACCGAAAGCTGCGTTGAAGACAAGCGCGACGGGGTGTTTGAGTGCGGTTTCTTTTTGCATTTCATCCTCCATGATGCTTGATTAACGCCACAAAGAAGTTTCGGTTCCTTTAACGCGGCGGCAGACCGTATAGACAGATTTCTGCGGGGTTTTATGGGGCGCGCGCATTCCCGCAAATCCGCCATCTTTATGTGGTTTTCGCGCCCTGACTTGCTGTTTTTGGCGTAATATCCGGCTTTGCAAACACGGGCTGGCGAATTTGGTCTGGGATGCGTCGGAAACGCTCTTTCCTGCTACAAATTGACTGGTTACACCATTCTCAACGCCCGACTTGGGCGATGGCATGCAGGGAGTGGCGGAACAATGGCATTTAAGACCGATATCGAGATTGCACGGGAAGCGAAGAAACAGCCGATCATGCAGATTGGCGAAAAGCTGGGCATCCCGCCCGAGCATCTGCTGCCCTATGGCCACGACAAGGCCAAGGTAAGCCAAGAGTTTATCGCCTCATTGGCGGGCCGCAAGAATGGCAAGCTGATCCTGGTTACGGCGATCAACCCGACCCCTGCGGGCGAAGGCAAGACCACGACGACAGTAGGGCTGGGGGACGGGCTGAACCGCATTGGCAAGAAAGCGGTCGTCTGTATCCGCGAAGCCAGCCTTGGGCCAAACTTTGGCATGAAGGGCGGGGCTGCGGGGGGCGGCTATGCGCAGGTTGTGCCGATGGAGGAAATGAACCTTCACTTCACTGGCGATTTCCACGCGATTACCAGCGCCCATAACCTGCTGTCGGCAATGATCGACAACCACATCTACTGGGGCAACGAGCTGATGATTGATGAGCGCCGTGTGGCGTGGCGTCGGGTAATGGATATGAACGACCGTGCGTTGCGCGATGTTGTGACCAGCCTTGGCGGCGTTTCAAACGGCTTTCCGCGCCAGACCGGGTTTGACATCACGGTGGCCTCTGAGGTTATGGCGATTTTGTGCCTGTCCAATGACCTGGCCGATTTGCAGCAGCGTTTGGGCGATATCGTTGTCGCCTATCGCCGCGACAAGGCGCCGATCTATTGCCGGGATATCAAGGCCGATGGGGCAATGACCGTGTTGCTCAAGGATGCAATGCAGCCGAACCTTGTGCAAACGCTGGAAAACAACCCGGCCTTTGTGCATGGCGGCCCGTTTGCCAATATCGCGCATGGCTGCAACTCGGTTATTGCGACCAAAACAGCGCTGAAACTGGGCGAATATGTGGTGACCGAGGCCGGCTTTGGGGCCGATCTGGGGGCTGAAAAGTTCATGAACATCAAGTGCCGCAAGGCCGGGCTTGCGCCGGATGCGGTGGTGCTGGTTGCCACGGTGCGGGCGATGAAAATGAACGGCGGCGTGGCCAAGGCCGATTTGGGGCCGGAAAATGTGGAAGCCGTGAAAAAGGGCTGCCCGAACCTTGGTCGCCACATCGGCAACCTTAAAAGCTTTGGCGTGCCGGTGGTTGTTGCGATCAACCATTTCGTATCCGATACCGAAGCCGAGGTGCAGGCGGTAAGGGATTACGTTAAATCCCAAGGGTCCGAGGCGATCTTGTGCAAGCATTGGGCGAATGGATCTGCCGGGATCGAAGATCTGGCGCATAAGGTCGTGCAGCTTGCTGAAAGTGGCGCCGCCAATTTTGCGCCGCTTTACCCTGATGATATGCCACTGATGGAAAAGATCGAAACCATCGCCAAGCGGATTTATCACGCGGATGAGGTGCTGGCCGACAAATCCATCCGGGCGCAGTTGAAGGTTTGGGAAGATGCGGGCTATGGGCATTTCCCGGTGTGCATGGCAAAGACGCAATACTCGTTCAGCACCGACCCCAACCTGCGCGGCGCGCCGACCGGCCATTCGGTGCCGGTGCGTGAAGTGCGGCTTTCGGCTGGCGCTGGCTTTATCGTGGTCATCTGCGGTGAAATCATGACGATGCCAGGCCTGCCACGGGTGCCAAGTGCCGAAGTTATCCGTCTGAATGCGGATGGCAATGTTGAGGGCTTGTTCTGACCCATAAAAAGGGGGGTGCGGCATCGCGCCCCCCGTGCCTTTGGCTATGCGGCTTGCCCCCATATCTTTAGCGGTTCAAAGCGGTAACAAAGACAAGATGAGGATAAAATGAAGCGCCCCGCCGACTGTGAGACGATGCAAGATATCCGGGCCGAGATTGACCGACTGGATGTGGCGCTGATTGAATTGTTGGCGGCGCGGGCAGGTTATATTGACCGCGCCGCCATTGTCAAAATTGGGGCTGGGCTGCCCGCCAGAATTGATGATCGGGTAGAAGAAGTGGTGGCCAATGTGCGCCTTGCGGCCGAGGCGCAGGGGCTGCCCCCCGATCTGGCTGAAACGCTATGGCGGCAGTTGATTGATTGGTCGATTGCGCAGGAAGACGTTATATTGCGGGCCGTGGCCCCGGAGGAGGCGAAATGAGTGCAGTGATCATCGACGGAAAGGCTTTTGCGGGCAAGGTACGCGGCAAGGTTGCAGCGCATGTGGCGCGGTTGATCAAAGACCATGGCATTACGCCGGGGCTGGCCGTGGTGCTGGTGGGGGAAGATCCGGCCTCGGAAGTTTATGTAAAGTCGAAGGGCAAGATGACGGTTGAGGTTGGAATGACCTCTATCGAACATAAGCTGCCTGCAGAAACCACCGAGGCGGATTTGCTGGCGCTGATTGCCAGCTTGAACGCGGATCCGAAAATTCACGGTATTCTGGTGCAGTTGCCGTTGCCTTCGCACCTTAACTCTGAACTGGTTATCAATGCGATTGATCCGGCCAAGGATGTGGACGGCTTTCACATTTCGAACGTCGGGCTGCTTGGAACCGGACAAAAAAGCATGGTGCCTTGTACGCCCTTGGGGTGTTTGATGATGCTGCGTGATCATTATGGCAGCCTGTCGGGATTGAATGCCGTTGTGGTGGGGCGCAGCAATATTGTGGGCAAGCCGATGGCACAGCTGCTGTTGGGCGACAGTTGCACGGTAACGATCGCACATAGCCGCACCAAGGATTTGGCTGCGGTCTGCCGGGGCGCGGATATTTTGGTCGCAGCCGTGGGTCGGCCTGAGATGATTACTGGCGCGTATGTAAAACCCGGCGCAACGGTGATTGATGTCGGTATCAACCGGATCGAACGCGATGGCAAAACCAAGCTCGTGGGGGATGCTGAGTTTGCAAGCTGTGCCGCCGTTGCGGGGGCGATTACGCCCGTGCCGGGTGGGGTGGGGCCAATGACGATTGCGTGTTTGCTGGCAAATACCGTGACAGCCTGTTGTCGCGCCAATGGCTTACCCGAGCCTGAAGGGTTGACCGCGTAAGATCTGGGCGCAAGGCCCCCCCCGCCCCCTTGCTTTGGGGGGCGGGGGGGGCCTTGCGCAGCCGGGGGGCGGGGCGCGAATGTGCGATATCTGCAATCCGGATAGCCGTTTCCCGTTTAAAATCATCACGTTCTGTAGATATTTTGCAAGGGCTTGGCCGCTGCACAGTGCCACTTGGTGCAGATGCAACGGCCCGCCGTAACTGCAGGCCAGTGGGAACGGCGGGGCTAGGGGGCCAAGACAGGGGCGCCACAGCGGGGCCGCAAGGTGGCCGGGCAAATCTTTCGATTTCCACTTGCTCTTGGCTGCCGCGCCGCCTATCCACATTACATGAAAATACTGTTTCTTGGCGATGTTATGGGGCGTTCTGGCCGGGCCGCGATTACCGAGCGGTTGCCGCGGCTTCGTGAGGATTGGAAGCTGGATTTCGTCGTGGTCAACGGCGAAAATGCCAGCGGCGGCATGGGCCTGACCGGGGCGCATGCCAAAGGCATTCTGGATGCCGGTGCCGATTGTGTGACCTTGGGCGACCATGCCTTTGACCAAAAGGACATGCTGCAATTCATTGAAAGCGAGCCGCGCGTTTTGCGCCCCCTCAACTATGCCAAGGGCGCGCCCGGCAAGGGCGCACGGGTGTTTGAGGCGCGTGGCGGCCGCAAGGTTCTGGTGGCGCAAGCGCTGGGTCAGGTCTTCATGAAACGTCCGTTCGACGACCCATTCTCTGCCGTGGAGGCTGTGTTGAAGGCGCATCCATTGGGCGGTATGGTCAGCGCCTCGATCATTGACATGCATTGCGAGGCGACCTCGGAAAAAATGGCGATGGGGCATTGGTGCGACGGGCGCGCCAGCCTATGCGTCGGAACCCATACCCATGTGCCAACGGCAGACGCGCAGATTTTGGCGCAGGGCTGTGCGTATCTGAGCGATGCCGGGATGTGCGGCGATTATGATTCTGTGATCGGGATGGAAAAACTGGAGCCCATGCGCCGGTTTATCACCGGAATGTCCAAAACGCGGTTTGAACCTGCGAGCGGCGATGCAACCCTGTCAGGGGTCTATGTCGAGACCGACGACAAGACCGGGCGCGCGACCCGTGTGGCGATGATCCGTATCGGTGGGCGGTTGCAAGAGGCACGCCCCTGACATGGCCTGCGCTTTGGGGCTGTTTGCCGACCCGGCAGTCAGGCTAGACTAGATCAGAACCTATAGGGGCGAATGCGCAAGTATGTTTGGTTTGGACCTTTCTGAAACGATGCAGGCGTGGGGGGCGATTGCCATCTTGTTTGGCATGTTGGTGCTGTTTGTCCGGGAAACCTTTCCGGTCGAAGTGACGGCACTTGCCGGGGCTGCCGTGATGCTGGTCACCGGGATCTTGCCACAAGATGATGCGATGGTGGTGTTGTCGAACCATGCCCCCTGGACGATTGCCGCGATGTTCGTGATCGTGGGGGCCTTGGTGCGCACCGGGGGCCTGGACTGGGTGACGCGGCTGGCGGTACGGAATGTCGAGGCGCGCCCGGCAGTGACCCTTGCGACCCTGTCGATCGCGATCATTCTGATGTCGGCCTTCATGAACAATACGCCGATTGTTGTCGTGATGATTCCGGTTTTCATGCAGCTGGCCAAACAGCTAAAGATGTCGCCGTCCAAGGTAATGATTCCCCTGTCTTATCTGGCGATTTTCGGCGGAACGATCACTTTGATCGGCACGTCGACAAACCTGCTGGTTGATGGCGTGGCGCGCCATATGGGCATGCAGCCGTTTGGCATATTCGACATCACGCCATTGGGTCTGGTCATGGCTTCGGTCGGGACGTTGTACCTGTTCTTGTTCGCGCGCAAGCTGTTGCCGACGCGCGACAGCATGGGCATGTTGCTTGGCGATCGGTCCAAGATGAAGTTTTTCACCGAGGTTGCGCTGCCCGAGGAGTCGGGGCTGATCGGCCAGAAGGTGATGGAAGTTGACCTGTTCAAACGCGAGTCGATGCGGGTGATTGACGTGTTGCGCGGGGATGCCAGTTTGCGCCGCGCGCTGGCGGGGGTAGAGTTGCAGGCGGGCGACCGTGTGGTTTTGCGCACCCCGATGTCCGAGGTATTGGCCCTGCAAAGCAGCCCCGACCTGCGCCAGGTTGAAAAGCTGTCCTCGGTGCAAACCGAGACGGTCGAGGTGCTTATCACCCCCGGCTGTCAGATGGTCGGGCGTTCGCTGGGGTCTTTGCGGTTGCGACGGCGGTATGGTGTTTACACGCTGGCTGTGCATCGCAGAAACCAGAACATCGGGCGGCAACTGGATGATTTGGTGGTACAGGTCGGCGACACATTGCTGCTGGAGGGGGCGGCGGCCGATATTCAACGGCTCGCGCTTGATATGGATCTTGTCGATATCGGGCACCCATCCGAGCGCGCCTATCGCCGGGGGCATGCGCCCATTGTGATAGGGGTTCTGACGGCGGTGGTTGGGCTGTCGGCCCTTAACGCGGCCCCGATTGTTATTCTGGCGCTGATCGGCGTAACGGTCGTGTTGGTGACGCGCTGCATTGACGCGGATGAGGCCTTTGGCTTTATCGAGGGGCGACTTTTGGCGCTGATCTTTGCGATGTTGGCCGTGGGCATGGGGTTGGACCGTTCTGGCGCGGTAAAACTGATCGTCGACGCCATTTCGCCGTTCATGCTGGGTTTGCCGCCCTTCATGCTGGTTTTTGCGGTGTATAGCCTTGCATCAGTGCTGACGGAACTGGTGTCAAACAACGCGGTGGCAGTGATATTGACGCCGATTGCGATTGGGCTTGGCAGCTCGCTTGGCGTCGACCCCAGGCCTTTGGTCGTGGCGGTGATGTTTGGTGCCTCGGCCAGTTTTTCGACGCCGATCGGGTATCAGACCAATACACTGGTTTACGGGCCGGGGGGCTATCGGTTCACCGATTTCCTGCGCATCGGGGTGCCGCTGAACCTGTTGATGATGGTGGTGATGAGCACGATGATTCCGTGGTTCTTCCCGTTTTGACCTGCGTTTGTGGTTTCGGGCGGGGTTGCGGATAAGGGCCCCGCTTGTGTATAGGGCGTTTACAGCGATTTATTCAGATAACGGAGACCGGGCTTATGGCAGGCCATTCCAAATGGGCGAATATCCAGCACCGTAAGGGCAAGCAAGACAAGTTACGCTCGAAAATGTTTTCCAAACTGTCCAAGGAAATCACTGTCGCGGCCAAGATGGGCGAGCCGGACCCAGATAAGAACCCGCGCTTGCGCCTTGCGGTAAAGGCGGCGAAATCGCTTTCGATGCCGAAGGATGTGATTGATCGGGCGATCAAGAAATCGCAGGCGGGCGATGCCGCCGATTACACGGAAATCAGGTATGAAGGCTATGGCGCCAATGGCATTGCGATTATCGTTGAGGCGATGACCGACAACCTGAACCGAACCGCCAGCAATGTGCGCAGCTATTTCACCAAATGTGGCGGCAATATGGGGCAGACCGGATCGGTAAGCCACGGGTTTGACCGGGTTGGCGAGATATCTTATCCGGCTGGGGCGGGTGATGCTGACACTGTGATGATGGCAGCTTTGGACGCGGGTGCGGATGATGTTGTGTCGGATGAGGATGGGCATTGGATTTATTGTGCAATGGAAGCCCTGAACGATGTGTCGGATGCACTGGAAAAGACCTTGGGCGAGTCGACTGAATCCAAGCTGATCTGGAAGCCGCAGATCTTGACAGAAGTAGATCTGGACACGGCGCAAAAGCTGATGAAGCTGATCGACATGCTGGAAGAAGATGACGACGTGCAGGATGTGACCCATAATTTTGACATCCCCGAGGATGTGGCCGCACAGCTTTAGGTGCTTCTGGGGCTTGATTTTGCCAAGATGAGTCTGGCTCTCGGCTTTCATGCCGGGGGCTTACAATCAGTCAGATAAAATAAATCAATAGGTTGATTGGGTTTGGACCCTGGCCTTAATGGGCTTCGAGGCCGACGCAACCATGCTTGCGTTCGTTGCTTTTCGTAAGCGGCTGACACTGATTTGGGCGTGACCCATGACGCAGGAGAGCTTGCCAGGATTGCATCTGGCCAGGCGCGAAACCCATCAGGTTCAGGTCAGGGCCACTGCCATTGCCACCAGCAAAATGACCACGGTTCCGCCAAACAGCATCTGTATCCGGCCCAGTTGCTGCGCAACCATCGGGCGCGCGCTTGGTGCAGGGGGGGGCACGGGGCGCGCCACCCGCGGCCGCTTTGGCAAGTCAGACATGAATCGCTGGCGCAAGGATTGGCCTGCGGATCTGATTTCAGGAATGGCGACGATCGGGCGTAAATCCAATTCGCGCTCCAACTGGCTGCGAGTCCGCAAAACCGGGTGTAGCTGGTCCAGCAAAAAGGCGGCCATCACCCCAAGAAACAGGCTGGCACCTGCGCCGAGAATCGCCAGTTTGCGGCGGCCACCGCTGATCGGGTAATCGGGTTCTGCGGCGCGTTCCAGCAAAGAGAATGTTTCGCCCTGATTGCGGTCTTGCAGCTTGGCATCGGTTTCGGCATCGGCGCTTCTGCGGGTTACGATTGCATATTGGTTTTGCAATTGGGTCAGATCACGTTGATATTGATCCATGCGGCGGTCTACATCCAACGCCTTGGCCAGCGTCGCCAGAAGTTCGGCGCGGCGCGTTTCCAACGCCTTGCCTTGGGCCGTCAGCGTGTCGATCTGCGCGATCAGCCCATCCAATTGGCGGCGATCCGTGGCGCGCAGGGTCGCTTTACGCTCAATCCCGGCCCGGTCATTCCGCGCGGCGACAAGCGCTTGATCAAGCGCCCGCAGTTCTGTCTCAATTCCTGTCAGCTCGGTGCGCAGCAACTCACGCTGGGCGGGCAGGGCATCACGGTTTTGCGCTTGAAACCCTGCCAATTCGGCTTCCAGCACGCCAATTTGCGTCTTGAGGCGGGTTTCTTCCTCGCGGAAAAAGCCAAGCGCTTCCTGGGCGCGCTCCATCTGGCCATCGGCACCAGCATCCAAAATGCCCTGCGCAAAATCATTGGCTACCCGTGCGGCTTTTGCCCGTGTTTCGGCCTGGGCGCTGATCAGCAGGGCCGACACCTCGGATGTTTGCCCAAAAGGCGCCGCAGCGCTTGCAACCGTTTCAAACCGCAATGCGATCCGCAACAGATGCACTTTTTCGTCATCCGTCAGCGGCAAGTCGGAATAAAGCTGGTGCCGCGCAATCACGGCAAGCATATTCTCGCGCGTGGTCAATTGTTGCTGGATGGCCTGCAAGCGTTTCGCTGAACTGTCATGCGCTGTGCCTGCTGCGGTATCCGGGCTGGTGACTGTAGGGCTTTGCACCTGAATGAGGGCGGTACTTTCAAATACATCCGGTTTGGCGATGACATAAAGCAATGTCATCACGATGCCGAACACCGTGACCGCGCCGATCAACAAGCGCCGGCGCAGCAGCAGCCCGATCAACTCATCCATATTTTGAATTTTACCCATATTACCCCCGTATCATGGCCCGTGCCACGGCTTCCGCATCATGCAATACCAAAGCGGCGCAGTTTGCGGTCTTGCGCGCGGTTCAGCACGACACCCATCAAGGGGCATTGATTGGAAAACAACCGCTCACAGGCGCGGACCTCTTCGGTGGTTGTTCTGGTCCCATCAACCACCAGCAACACCGCGTCAACTTGCGGCAACAATGCCAGCATGTCGTCGCTGACCAGCACGGGGGGCGCATCAATGACAGCCAGTTCCGGGTTTAGCTGTATCATCATCTCAGAGAGCGAGGCGGCCGTAGACGGCTCATGCAGGGTTTCGGCGGCATCGGGAATGGGGGTACTGTTCAGGCCTAGCGCAAGCGTGCGGCCTACGCGCTGAAAGTGGCTTTCCAAAGGTTGCTCGCCGTTCAGAAAGTCGCGGATCGGGCCAATATCGGCAAGGCCAAACAGCTTGGCCAAGCCCGGATGACGCAGTTCCAGATCCAGCAGCACCGTCCGGCTTGACGGGCGGCGCGCAAGGCTAAGCGCAAGATTGGCTGCAACGAAGGTCTTGCCACAGCCATGCGTAGGCGAGGTGATCGCAAGCCGTTTCCAGCCACGCTCTTGCATCGCGTGCAGCAGGCGGGTGCGCAGAATGTCGAAATAGGTCGTCACGCCGGATTGTTGCGATTCGATAAACAGACCTTTTCCGCTTAACTGTGCCGGATCAAACGTCACAACGCCAAGTGATTCCCATACGCGGTCCGGGTTGGGGGCAGACAGGTTAAGGGCGGTGCTGCCGGCGTCTTTCTCGGAGGCAGGTAAAACCGTTGGGTGCTGCGCGGCCTGCGGTGCCGCGCGAAATACCGATACAGCCGTAGTACGCGGGCGCTTGATTTCTTCTGCCATCTTTCGAAAGCTATCGTCATCCATTGGCGCTTGCCCCAAATCCGCCGGCCAACGGGCTGACGACAACAAGATATCGTGGTTGGCCATACAAAATCAGGCTCCTGCTGCCAAGCGCGACGACTGTCAACGCGGGCGGTTACACACATGGCACCCGCATCGCAGCAGGCAAGGTTTCTGGCCGTCACATTCGGGTGTGCCCCTGTTATGGTGCGCGCCTGCAAGATTCGTCCAGGCCCCCGCCCAGTACCTATAGATACCAGATTACGCTTTGAATTGAAAGACAAGAGGCGGGGCGTGGCCCCCGGTAGCGGTCTGTATGGGGCCCGCATCTGGGGGATACGCAAGATATATGTCGGGCGTGGCAAATGGGCTGGGCCGGCCGTATGATCGGCCAGCACAGTTTACAGGATACGCGCCGATGCCCAAGCCAACGCCCAAGCCGACGCCCAAGCCAACGCCCAAGCCAACGCACTGTCCCGATGCGGCCGCCAAACGGGTAGAGGCCGTTGTGATCGGGCGCAACGAGGGCGGGCGTTTGCGGGCCTGCCTTGCTTCGCTGGCCCTGCAGGTTGATCGGGTGATTTATGTCGATAGCGGGTCCACCGATGGTAGCGCCGCGCTGGCGCGGGACATGGGGGCGGCAGTGATAGGCTTGGATATGACGTTTCCCTTCACCGCTGCCCGTGCCCGCAATGCAGGGCTTGCAGCGGTACGCGCCGAATTTGTGCAGTTTGTCGATGGCGATTGCACGGTGCAGCCCGATTGGGTGACAGCGGCGCTGGCCTTTGCGGCGCAACATCCCGATGCCACGGTGATCTGCGGCCGCCGCCGCGAGCGGTTCCCCGAAGCCTCGGTTTACAACCGCCTGTGTGACAGCGAATGGAACACCCCTATCGGCCCGGCGCGTGCCTGTGGCGGCGATGCGTTAATGCGGGTGGCTGCGGTGCGGGCTGTGGGCGGATATGACAGCAGCTTGATCGCGGGCGAAGAGCCCGAGCTATGCCTGCGCCTTGCCCGCAAGGGGGGTGAGATTTGGCGTATCGACGCCGAAATGACGCTGCATGATGCTGCCATGACCCGGTTTGCCCAATGGTGGCGCCGCAGTCGCCGCGCAGGCCATGCCTTTGCAGAAGGGGCGGCCCTGCATGGCGCAGGGCCCGAGCGGCATTGGCGGGCCGAGGCGCGCCGCGCCGTTTTCTGGGGGGCGGGCGTTCCCGCCGCCGCTTTGGTCTTGGGGGGGCTGCATCCGCTGGGTTTTGCGGTGCTGTTGGCATGGCCAGCACAGGTTTTGCGCCTGATACCCCGACTGGGGCCAGAAAGGGCGTTTTTTACTGTGTTGGGTAAACTGCCCGAGGCGCAGGGGGTCTTTGGCTATTGGTGGGGCCGATTGCGGCGTAAACGCAAGCCGCTGATCGAGTATAAATAGCTACCCGCGCCGCCGCCATGCCCGCCATGCCTGCCCCGGCAAGATCGCGGCGCAGCTTAGATATCTTGGCACCATGCGTCTGGGGTTTTGTGCTGCCCGCCACGCCCACTCCAGCGCAAGGCGGCGCGACCACTCGGGCGCCCGCTGCTGATGGCCCGACAGAAAATCCACCCCTGCGCCCACGCTTGCGAATCCCGCTTGTGGCGCCAATCTGCGACCAAGGGCGGCCAATTGCTCTTGTTTTGGGGCGCCCAGCGCGATCAGGCACAGGCACGGCCCGATATCGTTGATCTGCCGCAGCAGGGCCTCTGCCTCGGGGCCAACGGGGTTGAAGCCAAAATCAGGCGCGATTGTGCGTGCGATCCTGACCCCCGGCACGCTAGCCCCCAACGCGGCGACCGCACCGGCCAGCGCTGTGGGCGTGCTGCCAAACAAGACCACAGGCCGGCCCAGCTTTGTGGCCACCCGCACCAGGGGCAACACCAAATCGGAACCGGGCACCAAAGACACCGGATGCCGCGCCAGCCTTGACAGCCACACAATCGGATTGCCATCGGCCACCACCATGTCTTGCACGGCATAGGCCGCACGAAACATCGGGTTCGCCCGCAGTTTGACAAGGTGATCAAGGTTGATTGTGGCCAACGAAAATCCGCGCCCATCCCGCAGATGTTGCGCCACATCGGCCAGAAGCGTGGCTGCGTCGGGGTGGGTGATCACAATTTCAGTACCGCCGAAAGCAAATTTCATAAGCGTGATCCGATGAGGGGGGGGGCCTGCGGGCTGTACCACGAATTTTTGTGTAAGTGAGGGTTGGAAACGTGGCGTAACAGCGATTGAAACGCAACACTCTGTTTCCAATCGGTTCAAGGATAAGGCTTTGAATGTTTCAAGATAAGGGCATTTATATTGAATTTCAAATGGTTAATGTCTTGCCCGCATGGGCTTCACCGAAATGCGCGCATCTGCGGGCGGGCAGGCACGCAACATTTGGGCCCGCCCGCACCCAGGCCGGATAGTTTGGGCGCGGCCCGCGTGTTAGGCTTGTCGCTGATAGCCGCGCCAGCCTGTCGCTGGTCTTTGAAAATGGAATGTCTTTCTGGCGATGCCCAACGCCTTTGCCTATCTGATGCTGCTTGCCTGGCCCGTCATAGCGACGGTTCTGTTTCGGCGTTTGCCGCGTGAAAAGGCGTTGATCTGGTCGATTCTTGCCGCCTATATGCTGTTGCCGCCGCTTGTGAATATCAACCTGCCAGCCGTGCCGGATCTGGATAAATTCACGATTTCCAACCTATGTGCCCTGGTTTTGACGCTTTGGGTGCTGGATGAAAAGATCAGCTTTTTGCCGCGCAGTTTCATCGGGCGGGTGCTGATCGTGCTGTATGTCATCAGCCCGTTTGCCACCATGCTGACCAACCCCGAGCCGATCTTGATTGTTGCCAAAGATGTTCCGGCGCTGCGGCTTTATGATTCGGTTGCGACAATCAGCTATCAGTTCATTGCCCTGCTACCGTTCTTTTTGGCCCGCCATTTGTTGCGAACCGATGCCGGGATGAAAGCAATGGTTGGCGCGTTGGTTACGGCCGGGCTGGTTTATTCTTTCCCGATGCTGCTGGAGGCGCGGCTATCGCCGCAGCTTAACATCTGGGTCTATGGGTTTTTTCAACATGACTTTTCGCAAAGCATGCGCGGTGGTGGCTTTCGCCCAATGGTTTTCATGCCGCATGGGCTTTGGGTGGCATTTTTCGCGCTGATGGCCGCGATGGCTGCGCTGATCATGCTGCGCACAAGCAATTCCGAAGATCGTCCGCGCCGACTTGCGATTTTTCTCTACCTCGGCTTCGTGCTTTTCATGTGCAAAAGTGCCGGCCCATTGGTCTATGCGCTGGGCCTGATCCCGATCATTCTGCTGGTTGGGCGGCGCTGGCAATTGCTGCTGGCGGCGGCTTTGGGCGTGGTCGTGATCTGCTATCCCTTGCTGCGCGGGGCACAGCTTATTCCGCTGGATACAATTCTGGATTATGCGCTGGCCATCAACTCTGAACGCCACCAGTCGCTGAGCTTTCGCATCATGAACGAAGAACAGCTTTTAGAGCGCGCGATGCAAAAGCCGTTTTTCGGTTGGGGTGGGTATGGCCGCAACCTGATCCTCGATCCGGTGACGGGCGCGATGCTGACCATTCCTGATGGGCGGTGGATTATCGTTTTGGGCACCTATGGCTGGCTTGGCTATATTGCCGAATTTGGCCTGCTGGTTCTGCCGCTGGTCTATCTGGGGGGGCAGGCGCTGGTTCAACGGTCAGCCGCGTTTTCGCCTTTTGCCTGCACGATCGCGCTGATTTATGCGGCCAATCTTGCCGATCTTTTGCCAAATGCCACGCTTATACCCTTCACTTGGCTGATGGCCGGGGCGCTGATGGGCTATGCAGAAAGCCTGGGCCTTCAAGCAAACACGCAAGCGATTGCGATGTCGAATGCCCGCCTGGCCCCCCGGTCTGACCCGCGCACGATACTCTGACTTGCTTGGCACCCGGCTTTATGGGCATTGATTCGGGGGTGAGCCGGGCAAGTGATCGTTTGTCACTGTTTCCCGATGGGGTCCAATCCGGCGCGGATATGCGGCGCTGCACGGTCAATCCTGGCGGGTTGTGCCATGTTTCGGCGGGTAAGGTGGCGGGAATGTGGCAGCACTGCGACATTGTTGCTGGTGACGCACTGATCCCTGAATGGCACAGTAGCGGGTATCAAAAGAAAGGCACCTGCGCTAGCTTTGGTCTGTTAAGACAGGCGGGTTAAGCTGTCTCATCCCTATGGGCCGGGGGCTGAGAGGTCAGGCAAGAGGGCCAGAGGCAAGCAAGATGGCAGACGTGGCAGACCGGACGGACCTAGATGAGAATGACATTGCGATTATCGGCATGGCGGCGCATCTGCCGGGTGCGGAAAATGTTTCGCAATACTGGTCCAATCTGATTGCCGGGGTTGAAAGCATCCGGCACCTTACCGAGGCGGAATTGCTGGCCAATGGCGAAAGCCAGGCCCGGATGCGGCATCGCAACTATGTGCCAGCCGCCGCCCCCTTGGATGATTTCGACCATTTCGACGCCGAGTTCTTTGGTTTCTCGCCCAAAGAGGCGGCGATCCTTGATCCGCAGCACCGTCAATTCCTTGAAGTGGCGTGGGAGGCATTGGAAGATGCTGGCCACCCGGCCGAGGCTTTTCCCGGCACTGTCGGCGTTTATGGCGGCTGCGGCATGGGCAGTTATTTCTATTTCAACCTGTGTTCGAACCCGGATCTGGTGGAAGATACCGGCCTGTTCTTGCTGCGTCACACCGGCAACGACAAAGACTTTCTGACCACCCGTGTCAGCCATATCCTTGATCTCAAAGGCCCATCAATCAGCATCCAGACTGCTTGTTCTACATCCTTGGTGGCCATACACTACGCCGCACAGGCCTTGCTGACGGGCGAGTGTGACATGGCGCTGGCGGGCGGCGTTACGGTTGAGTTGCCGCAGGGGCGGGGCTATATTTTCAATGAGGGTGAGGTTTTATCGCCCGACGGTCATTGCCATGCGTTTGACGCCAGCGCCCAGGGTACGGTTTTCGGCTCTGGTGCCGGTGTGGTTGTGCTGCGGCGGGCTGCCGATGCCCTGCGCGATGGCGATCATATCTGGGCGATCATCAAAGGCTCTGCCGTCAATAATGATGGCGCGGCCAAAGCTGGCTATCTGGCGCCTTCGGTTGATGGCCAGGCCAGCGCGATTGCCGAGGCCCAGGCCATTGCAGGGGTTTCCGCCGATACCATCGACTATATCGAATGTCACGGCACCGGCACCTTTCTGGGTGACCCCATCGAGATTGCCGCCCTGACCGAGGCTTTTTCCAAGACCACGGATGCGGTGGGCTTTTGCCGCATTGGCTCGGTGAAAACCAACATCGGCCATCTTGATACAGCCGCTGGGGTTGCCGGTCTGATCAAGGCCAGCCTTGCGCTGCATCACGGCCAGATGCCTGCCAGCCTGAATTATACCACGCCCAATCCGGCGATTGATTTTGAAACATCGCCCTTTCGGGTCAATGATCGCCTGACCGATTGGCCCCGGCGTAAAACCCCGCGCCGTGCGGGCGTGAACGCGTTGGGCGTCGGCGGCACCAACGCGCATGTGGTGTTGCAAGAGGCCCCGGCCCGCGCCCCTTCGGGCGAAAGCGACTGGCCGTTCCAAGTGCTGGTTCTATCAGCGAAAACCAAAGCGGCGCTTGACAATCAGGCGAAAAACCTTGCGGCCCATCTGCGCGCCCACCCCGAACAGCCACTTGCCGATGTGGCCTGGACGCTGAAACAGGGGCGGCACGCGTTTGAAAAACGTCGGGTGATTGTGGCCGAAAGCCACGCTGGCGCCGCAGACCTGCTGGACGGCAGCGACCCGCGCCGCGTGTTCAACCATGAACCGCTTGACTGCCCCGAGGTGGTTTTCATGTTTCCCGGTGGTGGTGCGCAATTCGCCGGTATGGCCCGCGACCTCTACCTGACCGAGCCGGAATTTGCCGATTGGATGGACCGGGGGCTGGCCATTCTGCAACCCAAACTCGATTACGATATTCGCGCGCTTTGGCTACCCGAACCGGGCGCCGAGGCCGCCGCGAATGAGGCGCTTAAAAAGCCGTCGGTGCAGCTTCCGTTGATCATGATCACCGAATATGCGCTGGCGAAACTTTACCAATCCTGGGGCGTGGTGCCGACGGCGCTGGTCGGCCATTCCATGGGCGAAAACACCGCCGCTTGCCTTGCCGGTGTTTTGTCGTTTGAAGATTGCATTGGCCTTGTCCATCTGCGCGGCACCTTGTTTGATACCATCGCGCCGGGTGGCATGCTGTCTATTCCGCTGGCTGCGGCCGAGGTTCGCGCGCTGCTGAGCGCCGATCTGGATATGGCCAGTATCAATGCGCCGGGGCTTTGTGTTGTTTCGGGCCCGGATGAGGCGTTGAACACCCTTGCGAAAACCTTGGCCGCCAAGCAGATCGACACCCAGCGCATCGCGATAGATATCGCCGCCCATTCCAAAATGCTCGGGCCGATCCTGTCGCGCTTTGGTGACTATCTGCGCACAATCCCTTTGCATGCGCCGAACTTGCCGATCATTTCCAACAGCACCGGTGCCGCCCTGACAGCGGCGCAGGCCACCAGCCCCGAATATTGGGTGGCCCATCTGCGCGCCACTGTAAACTTTGCCGCCTGCATGGAGACGCTGAAAGCCCCCAACCGGGTCTTTATGGAAATGGGTCCGGGCCGTGCGCTGTCGTCGCTGGCGCAAGCCAATGGAATTGCGGCGGCTCAGGTTATCCCCGCGCTGCGCCACCCCGATCAGGCGATCCCTGATGACCAATGGCATATCGCAACCATCGGGCGGCTTTGGGCCTGCGGCGTTAGCGTGGATTGGGCCCCGATCTGGGGCGATGCCACCCGCCACCGCGTACCGCTGCCAACCTATGCCTTTCAGCGCAAACAGTATTTCATCGCGCCGGGGCAGGCGGCCGCAACCACGCCCGATCTGCCAATGCGGATAGAGGATGTCGCCCAATGGGGCTGGCAAACCCATTGGCGCCCCCGCGCTGTAGAAGTGATGGAAGGCGATGTGGATATCGAGGCCGGGTTTGATGATCTGCCCCCGCAAACCTGGCTGGTGTTCATGGATGCCGCCGGGCTGGCCGAGGCGGCCTTTGCCCCGCTTGTCGCCGCTGGCCACAGCGTTATTGCTGTGCGCCCCGGTGATGCCTTCGGCCCAGATGGCAAGGGCGGCTACCGCCTTGCGCCGGAACATGGCCGGGCCGGCTATGACGCGCTGCTGCGTGATCTGATCGCGCAGGGCCAAACCCCCACCCGTATCGCGCATTTCTGGCTTGTTACCGATGGCGAAACCTTCCGCCCCGGCTCCAGCTTTTTTCATCGCAATATCGAACAGGGGTTTTATTCGCTGCTGTTTCTGGGGCAGGCCCTGGCGACCGAAAACCTTGCCCAGCCGCCGCAGATCACTGTCTTTACCACTGGTGCTGTGCAGGTGCGTGCCGAAGGCTTGGCCTATCCCGAAAAGGCGACCATCGCAGGCCCCGCCATGGTCATCCCGCGCGAAGTGCCGGGGGTGACGTGCCGCACGCTGGACCTGCAACTGCCCGCCCGCCCGCGTTCCGGTTCACGGCGGGGCAAGCCCGATTATTCGACCTTGCTGCCGCAGGTGCTGGAGGAACTTCTTGCCTTGCCCGCCAACAGCATGGCCGCGCTGCGCGGGGCAAAACGGCTGGAACGTGGGGTGAAAGCCATAGCGCTGCCCAAGACACCCTTGACGCTGCCCGAAGGCGCGCCGGTCTTGCTGACGGGGGGCTTTGGTGGCATTGGTCTGACACTGGCGGAAAAGCTGATTACCGATCACGGGGCCAAAATTGCCCTGATCGCGCGGCGGCCCTTGCCAGATCGCGCCAATTGGCCCGCCTATCTGGCCAAACACAGCCCCAGCGATGCCACCGCGCGCCGCATCCTTGCCTTGCAACGGCTTGAAGGGTTGGGGGGCACGGTTCTGGTATTGGCCGCCGATGTGACCAACGCGCAGGATATGCGCGCCGCCGTCGATACGATCACCAAAAGCTTTGGCCCGATCCACACCGTTATTCATGCCGCCGGCGTGATTGATGACGCACCGCTGCTGGCAAAATCGCCCGCCTCGGTCGAAGAGGTCTTTGCCCCCAAACTGCACGGCACCAAGGTTCTGGCCGATCTTTTCCCCGATGGCTCTATTAAGCGGCTGGTGCTGTTTTCGTCCACCTCAACCCAGACCGGCCCGGCGGGGCAGGTGGATTATGTGGCTGCGAATGACTATCTGAATGCCTATGCCCAATCCCGAAAGGGCGGCAAAACCCAGGTCCTGGCGCTGAATTGGGGCATTTGGTCCGATGTCGGCATGGCCGCCGAGGCGCTGGCAGATCGGATGGGCACGCAACGGCCCGCCCCGCGCGTGCCGCTGGCAGCCCGGATGCTGGATGAGGCCACGTTTGACGCCGCAGGCCACCGCCTGTTTACCGCCCATTACGGGCCGGATCGTTGGGTGCTGGATGGCCACCGCACCAAGGATGGTCACGCGCTGATCCCCGGCACCGGCTATCTGGAAATCGCAGCCGAGGCGATGGCGCATGAAGGGTTGCCCGCGTTCGAGATCCGTGACCTCTATTTCTTTCGCCCGCTTGATGTGCCGGATATCCGCGCCACCCTGTCGCCGACGGATGAAGGATACGGTTTTGACCTTCGCTCTGCGGTTCCGTCAACCGGGCGCATCGGCTGGCAGTTGAATGCACAGGCCCGCCTGTTGCCGCTGACCGGCTCAGCGCCGCAAATTGACGCCGCAGCGATTGCCGCGCGCTGCGCTGCGGCTGAAACTGGCCAGGGCCTTGCCTCTCCACAAGAGGCGCATCTGACCTTTGGGTCGCGCTGGCGGGTCCTTCACTCTCGTGCTTACGGCAAGGGGGAAGGCATCGCGCTGCTTGCCCTTCCTGCCGCCTATCAGGCAGAGGCCGGGCCGTGGCACTTGCACCCCGCGCTGATGGATCTGGCAACGGGCTGGGCCATGGGCCTGATCGACGGCTACACCCCAGATCATCTTTGGGTGCCGATGTCCTATGCGAGTGCCAAGGTCTTTGCGCCACTGCCTGCAAACATCACCTCTTGGGTGCGCAGCGCAGGCCCCAACCGGGCAAGCGACGCAACCGCGGTGTTTGACATCACGCTGGCCGACCCATCGGGCAAGGTTTGCGTTGAAATCACCGGTTTCACCCTGCGCAAGCTGGACGGCGCGCTGTCGTTTGCTGCCCCGGATCCGCGCGAATTGGCCTTTGATGACATGGGCCCCAAGCAGCTTTCCCTTGCCGAGGAACGGCTTGCCCACAACTTGACCCAGGGAATCCGGCCGCAAGAAGGGGCCGAGGCCTTTGCCCGCGCGCTGTCTCTGGACGCGGTGCAAATCATCATTTCTTCGCTGGATCTGCCGGCGCTGATCGCCCAGGCCGGGCAAACCGACCCCGCGCCAAAACCGGGGCAAAGCTTTGCGCGCCCCGATCTTGATACCGACTTTGTGGGGCCAAGGAATGATATCGAGCGCATTCTGACCGGCTTTTGGCAAGACTTGCTGGGCCTGGGCCAGGTTGGTGTCGAGGATGATTTTTTTGCGCTGGGGGGGCATTCGTTGATCGCTGTGCGTCTGTTTGCCATGGTGCGCAAAGCCTACCGCGTTGATTTCCCGATTTCGGTGCTGTTCGAGGCCCCGACAATCGCCGCTTGCGCCGCCTTGATCGAGCAGCGTATCGGCCCACAAGACGGCCCCGATCTGGCCAGCCCCGATCAGACCCCAAAAACGCCAAAGCGCCGCTTTACCCATCTGGTGGCCATGCATGAACGCGACGGCGGGCCAAAAACGCCATTCTTCCTTGTTGCTGGCATGTTTGGCAATGTGCTGAACCTGCGCCATCTGGCGCAACTTATCGGTGGCGAGCGCCCGTTCTACGGCTTGCAGGCGCGCGGGCTTTATGGTGATCAGCCACCGCACAGCACCATCCCGCAGGCCGCCGCCGATTACATCGCCGAACTGCGCCAGATCCAACCGCAGGGCCCCTATCTTTTGGGTGGCTTTTCAGGGGGGGGGGCTGACGGCATGGGAAATGGCGATCCAGTTGGAAAAAGCGGGTGAGCAGGTGGCGCTGCTGGCGCTGCTTGACACCCCGTTGCCCATGCGGCCCGGCCTGTCCGGGCTGGACAAAGCCAAGATAAAACTGGCCGAAATGCGCAAGCGCGGGCCGGGCTATCTGCTGGATTGGGCGCGCGCGCGCTGGGAATGGGAACGCCGCAAGCGCCACGCCCCGGCCACTGATGCGCAAGGCGCCTTTCATAATGCCGCAATCGAGGCGGCGTTCCGCAGCGCCTTGCCGCTTTATCCGCTGCCCCTGCGCAAGGGGCCAACGACCCTGTTTCGGCCGCCACTGGATCGGCGCTGGCAGGTCAGCAACGGCAGTTGGGTCAGCAGCGCCAAAGAATATGTCTTTGCCGACAATGATCTGACCCGCTTTGCCCCCGCACTGAAGGTGATAGAGGTGCCGGGCGACCATGACAGCATGGTCCTGGAACCCAATGTGCGCGTATTGGCCGGGGCCTTGCGCCAAGCAATTGCGCAAGCCGAGCCCGCCGCATGCCCCGCATTTGCAGCACCGTTTTCGACCCTCTTTTCGGCGGCGGCGGAATAATCGGATGAAAACCATTCTGACCGTTATCCTCAATTGGCGTACAGCCGATATGACGCTGCGATCGGCTGCGGCTGCGCTGCGCGCGATGGCGGGCATGCCCGGCGCATTGACCATTGTCGATAATGACAGTGGTGACGGCTCGTTTGAAACGCTATGTGCCGAAGTGGTGGCGCGCGGCTGGGACAAGGGCGAAATTCCGGTTCGCGTTATCCAATCCGGGCGCAATGGCGGCTTTGGCGCGGGCAATAATGTTGGTATTCGGGCGGGGTTACCCGCTGACTTTCCCGGCGGTACGCGCCCTGATTACATTTATATCCTGAACTCCGATGCGTTTCCTGATTCGGGTCCTGATTCGGGTCCTGATCCGGGTCCTGATCCGGGTTCTGATCCGGGCGCGATCCGGGTGCTTTATGATCATTTGAACGCCAACCCGAACACCGGCTTTGCGGGCAGCTATATCCATGGAGAGGATGGCACCCCTCATCGTACCGCCTTCCGCTTTCCCTCTGTTCTTGGCGAATTCGAATCCTCGGTTCGCTTTGGTCCGATCAGCCGGCTGTTGGCCAACCATGTCGTTGCCCAGCCGATTCCCAGTGCCACAACCCGCGTCGATTGGCTGGCAGGCGCAAGCCTTATGATGCGGCAAGATGTGCTTGATGCCATCGGTCTGTTTGATGAAACCTTCTTCCTGTATTTTGAGGAAACCGAGCTGTGCCACCGCGCGGCGGTTGCGGGCTATCCGACTGATTATGTGCGCGAAAGTCGCATTATGCATATCGGCTCTGTCTCGACCGGCATGAAAACATGGCGCCGTATGCCCGGCTATTGGTTTGACAGCCGGCTTTATTATTTCACCAAGGTACATGGTCGCGGTTATGCGGCCCTTGCCACAATCTCGCTCATATTCGGGTCTATGCTTTGGCGGCTGCGTTTGTTGATTCACCGCAAGGACAGGGGCGATCCACCGTGTTTTCTTCGGGATTTGATAGCGCATGCGGCCCGCGCTTATCTTTGGCGCAGCCCGCAAAACAAAGTACCCACTGCACCGCAGCGGGCCAAATTGTGACCCCCGCGTGGCGGGCCAAACCGTAATCCCCGCGTGGCGGGAAGGAGTGTGACATGTCCAGCGCCTTGATTATCGGCAATGACTCTCTGACCATCCAATGCGCCGAGGCGCTGCTGGATCGCGGCCATACCCTGACGGCGCTGGTCACGCACAACCAAGATGTGCGCGCTTGGGCGCAAGGCAAGGGTGTGCGGGTAGAGATGCCGGGCGTTGATATGGCAGCGCGGCTGGGCGGCGTGCGCGCGGATTGGCTTTTGTCGATTGCCAACCTGACAGTGATCCCCGAGGCGGTTCTGGCCCTGGCCGATCAGGCGGTGAATTTCCACGATGGCCCCTTGCCGCGCTATGCGGGGCTGAACGCGCCGGTCTGGGCCATTCTGAACGGCGAGACGCAGCACGGTATCACATGGCACCGCATGGTGGCGGGCGTTGATGCGGGCGCGATCCTGGAGCAACGCCTGTTTGATATCGCTGCAGATGATACCGCGCTGACGCTGAACACCAAGTGCTTTTCCGCCGCGATTGACAGTTTTCTCGCCGTATTGACCGCATTGGAAGGCAACGCGCCGGGGGTGGCGCAAGACCTGACCTTGCGGTCCGAATATCACCGCAGCGACCGCCCCGCGGCTGCCGCGCGGCTGGATTTCACGCAAAGCGCCGAGCAGGTCGCGGCCTTGGTGCGCGGGCTTGATCATGGCAGCTATGCCAACCCGCTGGCCCTGCCCAAACTTGATGTCGCAGGCCGTTTGGTGTTGGTTGCAAAGGCTGCGGTATTGCCCGCGGGTGAGGGCGTGCCGGGAACGGTGACCGAAGCCAGCGAGGCGGGGCTTGTCGTGACCTGCGCGACAGGGGCGGTGCATTTGTCTGGGTTGACGGATCTGGACGGCGCAGTCCTGTGCCCGAAATCCCTGAACCTTCGCCATTTGCCAAGCCCCGGTGACGCGGCCCAAGCGATTACCGATGCCATCGCCGCCGCCGCCCCAACAGAAGCTGCCATGCGTCGCGCACTTGCGCGGATAATGCCGCTGGACCTGCCGCAGCTTAAATCCGGCGCGGCGCAGTGGCAAAGCCTGCCGCTTGCCACGACCAGCCATTTTGCCAATGCGCTGGGCGTGGCGCGGGCCTTGGGGCAAGGTGCGGTTGATCTGGCTGTCAAAAGCCCGCAGCAATCGCCGTATCTGTCGGGCTGGTCGCCGCTGCATCTGGATGTGGGCGGCACAGTGGCACAGGCTGAAACCGCCTTTGCCGCCGCTTGGGCAAAGGCCAAGGCCAGCGCGGGTTTCGCTGTCGATTTGCCCCGCCGCGACCCTGCACTTGCGGCTTTGAAAACCCCGGCAATCGCGCTGTCAGACGATGGGCCCGTTGCTGATACGGTGATGACCCTTACGCCAGATGCTTTGCATTTCGACAAGGCGCGTATCAGCGCCAGGGATGCCGCAGCTTTTGCCGCCCGCCTTGCCACTTTGGCGGCAGGCCTGGCCGATGTGGCTGGCGATGCGGCGGCGCAAACGCCTTGTGCCGATTTGCCGATCATTCCGCAGGCCGAGCGTGACCTGATGGTGCATCGCTGGAATGATACCGCCAAAGACTATGACCGCAGCCTGACGGTGCATCGTGCCTTTGAGGCGCAAGCGGCCAAAACCCCAGATGCCCCGGCTGTGGTGTTTGAGGCTAAAACCCTGACCTATGCCCAGTTGAACCAGCGCGCGAACCGTGCCGCCCATGTGCTGATGGAAATGGGCGTGACACCCGGCACGCTGGTCGGGCTGTGCGCCACCCGCTCGCTTGACCTGCTGATCGGCGCGCTGGCGATCTTGAAAGCGGGCGGCGCCTATGTGCCGATGGACCCGGCCTATCCCGCCGACCGCATCGCGCTGTTTGTGAAAGACAGCGCTGCGCCGGTCATTGTCACGCAAAGCCGGCTGGCCGATGATCTGCCCAGCGGCAATGCCCAAACCCTGTGTATTGATACCGACCCCCGCATCGCACAGGCAAGCGACCAAACCCCCGACAGCGGCGTCACATCAGCCGATCTGGCCTATATGATCTACACTTCCGGCTCTACCGGGCGGCCCAAGGGCGTGATGGTGGAACATCGCAACGTCGCGAATTTCTTTGCCGGGATGGATGATCGCATTGACCACGCCACCGGCTCGGTCTGGCTGGCCGTCACCTCGCTGTCCTTCGATATTTCGGTGCTGGAATTGTTCTGGACGCTGGCGCGCGGTTTCAAACTTGTGCTGTCGTCGGATGAAAACCGCGCCTTGGTGTCGTCGGGCACCATCACATCATCAAAAGGCATGGAATTTTCGTTGTATTACTGGGGCAATGATGATGGCGCGGGCCCCAAGAAATACGAAATGCTGCTGGAAGGTGCGAAATTCGCCGATACCCATGGCTTTTGCGCGGTCTGGACGCCCGAACGCCATTTCCATGCTTTCGGCGGCCCCTATCCGAACCCCTCGGTCACAGGGGCTGCCGTTGCGGCGGTGACGAAAAACATCGGTGTGCGCTCCGGCTCTTGTGTGTTGCCGCTGCACCATCCGGCCCGCGTTGCCGAAGAATGGGCGGTGATTGACAACCTGACCAATGGCCGCGCCGGGATTGGCCTTGCCTCGGGCTGGCAACCCGATGACTTTTTGCTGCGCCCCGAAAACACCCCGCCCAACAACCGCAAGGCGATGTTTGACGGCATAGAGCAGGTGCGCCGCCTTTGGCGCGGCGAAGAGGTTGAATTTCCAACGGCCACCGGCACCCACAAGATCATCACGCAACCCCGCCCCGTCTCGCGCGAATTGCCGGTCTGGGTGACCATCGCAGGCAACCCCGCAACCTGGCGCGAGGCGGGTGAGATTGGCGCGCATGTGCTGACCCATCTTTTGGGCCAGTCGATCGAGGATGTGGGCGAACGGATCAAAATCTATCACGACGCCTTGCGCGGCGCGGGCCATGACCCCGCCGATTTTACCGTCACCCTGATGCTGCACACCTATATTTCGCGGGATCGCGAATTGGCCCGCACCATCGCACGCGGGCCGATGAAGGCATATATGGGGTCGGCTGCGGGGCTGATCAAACAATGTGCCTGGGCCTTTCCGGCGTTCAAAAAGCCTGTTGGTGTTGAAAACCCGATGCAGATTGATCTGGAAACGCTGTCTGGCGAAGAGGTCGAGGCGATCCTCGATTTCGCTTTCAATCGCTACTTTGAGGATTCGGGCCTGTTCGGCACCGTTGATGATTGCCTTGCCCGCGTTGAGTCGCTGAAAAAAATCGGCGTGACCGAGGTGGCCTGCCTGATCGACTACGGCATCGCCTCTGAAACCGTGATGGAGGGGCTTTACCCCCTGGCCGAGGTGCTGCGCCGTTCCAACCAGGCCGGCCCCGAGGCGCATGATTTTTCCATCGCCGCTCAATTGATCCGCCACAAGGTCACGCATCTGCAATGCACGCCCTCGATGGCGCGCATGATCGCGATGAATGATGACAGCCGCGCAGCCTTGGCCGGCGTGAAAACCCTGATGCTGGGCGGTGAGGCGCTGCCCTCTGCGCTGGTCGCAGACCTGAACACCGCCACAACTGCGCGTATTGAAAACATGTATGGCCCCACCGAAACCACGATCTGGTCCACCACCGAAACCGCTGTGGCAGGGCAGGGCGTGGCCAGCATCGGCACGCCGATTGCCAATACCCAGGCCTATGTGCTCGACGCCGCGCTGAACCCGGTGCCTTTGGGCGTGGCGGGTGAGTTGTGGATTGGCGGCGACGGGGTGGCGCGCGGCTATTGGCAGCAAGATGATCTGACCGCCGAACGCTTCCGCGACAACCCGTTCCATGCTGGCCGGATCTATGGCACCGGCGATCTGGTGCGCTGGCGGCCCGATGGCAAGCTCGACTTTCTTGGCCGCGCCGACCATCAGGTCAAACTGCGCGGCTACCGGATAGAGCTGGGCGAGATTGAAACCCTGCTGGAGGCGCAGCCCGGCGTGGCCCAAGCCGTTGTTCTGGCACGCGAAGATAGCCCCGGCGATCTGCGCCTTGTCGCCTATCTGCGCGGCACCGCCCGCGAATTTGCCCTGCGTCCGGCTTTGGCGGCTGCCCTTCCCGCCCATATGATCCCGCAGCATTTCGTTGCGCTGGACAGCTTTCCGCTGACCCCAAACCGCAAGGTTGACCGCAAGGCGCTGCCCGCCCCAAATGCGGCATCTGCACCCCAAACGGCAAGCTATGTCGCCCCAATCGGCGTGGCCGAACAACTGGCCGCCATCTGGTCGCGCGTGCTTGGCGTGCCAAAAGTGGGCGCAAAAGACAGCTTCTTTGGCCTTGGCGGCCACTCCTTGCTGGCGGTTCAGGCACATCGTGAAATCCGCGCCGATCTCGGGGTTGCAAAGCTTTCGATCACCGATATTTTCCGCTTTCCGGTACTTGAAACCCTTGCTGCACACATTGAAAAGCTAAGCGGTGCGGCACAAGCGGCCCCCACCCCAGAGCCGGCAGAAAACAATGACCGGGCGAATGCGCGCGCCGATGCCATGGCGCGCCGCCGCCAGATGCGGGCAGGGCAGGCGGCAAGCTGATGCCAGCCCTTGCAGCCCTTGCAGCCCTTGCAACGGCTGCGCGGGCAATGCTGCCCGCCACTGTGGCGGTCGCAACCGCCGACCCAATGGCGGTTGCACAAATTGCTTGGCCCGGTGAAACGCTGCCCAATGCGGTGCTAACACGCCAGCGTGAATTTGCCGCTGGCCGCAGCGCCGCCCGCGCCGCCCTGCACCAACTCGGGCATCCCGCCACCGCGCTTCCGATGGGCCCAGATCGCGCGCCCATCTGGCCGCCCGGTCTGACAGGCTCCATCACCCACAGCGCTACGCTTTGCCTTGTGGCGGTGACCCATACAGCAAACCTTGTCGGGGTTGATCTGGAACCCGCAACCCCCCTGAGCCCCGATCTGTGGGATGTAGTCTTGCGCCCCGAAGAGCAGGCCGTGCTTGCCGGCAACCCAAACGCGCCCTTCCTTGCAAAACTGATCTTTTCGGCCAAAGAGGCTGCCTATAAGGCGCAATATGCCCGATCCAGAACGCTGCTGGATTTTGACGCCTTGCAGATCGTATTTGCAGAAAACACCTTCACCGCCCGCTTTACCCAAAATGTTCCGGGCTATGCCATTGGCGCAACCCTGATTGGCCGCGCTACAACCATTCAAAACCATTTTCTGACAATCGTAAGCGGTTAATGGGTCCCCTCACTTTCTGTTCGGCAGAAATATCCTCGGGGGTGTCACTTTGCCTTGCAAAGTGACTTCGGGGGCAGACAGCCCCCGTCCCCCGCGGCAACAGGCACTGCATTTGAACATCACTGCCCCAGCACATCACGAGCGCGTTCAAGATCGGGGCCACAAGCACGTTTCACACCTCGGCTGATGGCAAAGAAGCGATCTGCACGCCTGAGCGGCTGTCCAAAATACACGGGCTTGAATTGCTTCAGCTTCCGGGTGAAGTATCGGGCCAGAAACAAAAAACGCACTGGTTGCAAAATCGCCGCGACAAGCCGGACCATGCAATCCTGTCTGGCTGGGGCGTGAGGAATGCCGTGGCCATTCACGAAGCCGCCATCACCCTCTATCCGAAGGGTAAATCCATCGGCGCCTGCGGTCAGGGTTGAAAAATACCGTTTTGCCTGCTGGCGGTGGCGCGGGTGGTCGAATTTGGCTTGCCCGTTTTGGCCGGGCTTTCAATTCCACCTGCCAAGATCATGGCGGCCCCGGCAAGGCGCGTATTCATGCAAAAAAAGCCCCGAAAAGAGGAGCCGGATCACCGATCGGATCACGCCTGACAGGGATGTGATCCAACCGGTGATCCAGAAAAAACTCAGGGCTGCGCCCGGTGTCACCGCGCCTCCCGAAGCGGCCCCTGCGCGGATTTTCGCCACCCGTAACTGCGAGATTGATGAAAGGACGCTCACGAATGAAACCAGAGCGGTCAATCCTGCGTTATAGTAACGAACCGTACTCGAAACGCTCAGCTTTCGTGGTAAGGTAGGGCATGTACCGCCGGGGACGCTGCCGAATGACGGCAAGGGTATCACAAACCTGCGCCACCACGACCAGGCAGCAGCCCCAGGCGGTTCAGGCCGTGGTCTGGAAATTGTGAAGGGGCTGTCATGCGTGGAAATTCGGTTGCAATTGTTTTGGCCCTTGCCCTTGGCGTGGCCCCGCTTTGGGCCGAGGATCGGTCACTGATCATCGGCAATGATCCTGTTGATCCCGCCAGCACAGTGGCCGTCGCAACCGAGGTCAACCGGATTTCTCGCGCGCTGAACGGGGCGGGTTTTACCACGCTTGACGGCAGCAATCTTGCAACGGCCGCGCTTCGCAGTCGCCTTGACCGCATTTTGCGCGATCTTGGGCCCACCGATACGCTTGTCATCATGCTCGCCGGTGACTTTGTACATTCGTCAGGCCAAACGTGGTTTCTTGCCCCCAATTCCGGTGATACGACCGGGCTGAACCTTGTCAGCATTGGTGCGGTGGCAATCAACCTTGCCACAGTGTTTGAACTGGCGGGCATGGCACCGGGGCGCGCATTGGTGATGCTTGGCACTGATGGCAACCGATTGGCATTGGGGCGCGGGCTTTCTGCCGGGCTTGGCCGTTTTGATATTCCGCAAGGTGTGGCCGTGGTGCAGGGCGGCACCGCTGATCTGTCACGTTTCGCGCTGACCGGCTTGGTCACGCGCGGCCAAAGCCTTGCCCAGATGCTTGGCGCGGCCAAGGGGATGACGGCGGCGGGCTACCTGCCGCAAGGCCTTGCTTTTCGCACCGCCGCGACAGGCAGCCCCGGGGCCATCACTGACGATGGCGCTGCAAAGGCCCGGGCGGCCATTCAAGCCGCCGAGGCCAAGGACTGGGCCGCAGCGCAAAAGCTGGGCAGCATTGCGGCCTATCAAGCCTATGTCGATGCGCATCCCAGTGGTCTTAACGCCGCCACCGCGCGGGCCGAGCTGTCGCGCCTGCGTAATGATCCGACCCTGTTGGCCCAGCAGGCCGAAGACGCGCTGAAACTTGATCGCGAACAGCGCCGCGCGGTTCAGCGCCAGCTTACGTTATTGGGCTTTGACACCCGCGGCATTGACGGGATTTTCGGCCGGGGCAGCCGTTCTGCGATAATTGCCTGGCAAAAAGCACAAAACGCCCCGGCCAGCGGCTATCTATCGGCGGTAGAGCTGCAACGCCTGTCTGCCGCCGCCGACCGCCGCGCAGCAGAGCTGGAGGCTGAAGCCGCAGCGCGTCAGGCCCAGCTAGACCGCGAGGACCGCAGTTTTTGGGACCGTAGCGGTGCCTCGGGCGAAGAAGACGGCTTGCGCACCTATCTGCGCCAGTTTCCCGATGGGCTTTACGCCGATATTGCGGCAAACCGCTTGCAAGTGTTTGACTTGAAGCGTCAAAACGCCGCTGCCGCCCAAGATCGGGCGGCATGGGCGCAGGCCGAGAAGGATAATGATATCGGCAGCTATACCGCCTATCTTGACCAGTTTCCCCAAGGCGCATTTGTAGCCGAGGCAAAGGCCCGCGTTGCGGCTGCCCAAGACGCCGCCGAGGGCGGTGACAGCAATCGCGCCGCTGCTCAGACCACCGAAGACGGGCTTGGGCTGAATCCGGTCACGCGCAAATTGATCGAAACGCGGCTGGCGAGCCTTGGCTTTGACCCCGGCCCCGCTGATGGGGTTTTTGATGAAAAGACCCGCCGCGCCATTCGCCGCTTTCAAAAGGCCCGCGGCCAGGAAGTGACCGGGTATATAAACCAAACCGCCATTGTTGCGCTTTTGGCTGGTGCGGTGTTCGATTTGGGTAATTGATGCGGCTCAGGTTAAAGAAGACCAGGATCAAGCGCAAACCAAGAGGTCCAAGCATTTCAGGTGTTTGTGCTTTGTAATTGGCCCATTATGTCAACTTGGCCGTAAATAGGTTTATGCAGGAAAATGCCAGGTGTCTGGGCACGCCCGCGCATCGCATCAATGCTGGTTGCCCGCTTTTCGCGCCGTTTTTGCCCCCAATCCTTGACCGTGGCCGGCGCAATAAATTGCTGTGCCGCGCAAGAAATCAACGCGCAAACGCTTGCGGCTCCTTGTCCCTTGCGCCTGCGCAGCTTACATCAGGCCCATGCGTAAATTTATTCCCTTTCTCAACAAACCGCCCTTCGTTCCGGTGATCCGCCTTTGCGGCAGCATTGGCGGTGGCAATCGTTTCAGCCCTTCGCTCAGCGATGCCGCATTGGCCCCGCAGATCGAGCGCGCCTTTGCACGCGGCAAGCCCGCAGCTGTGGCGCTGGTCATCAATTCGCCCGGCGGTTCGGCGGTGCAATCCAGTCTGATCGCCGCCCGCATCCGCCGCCTGGCCGATGAGAAAAACATCCCCGTCCATGCCTTTGTCGAGGATGTTGCCGCCTCGGGGGGGTATTGGCTGGCCTGCGCTGCCGATAATATCTGGGTGGATAACAGTTCTCTTGTTGGCTCTATCGGTGTGATTTTTTCCAGCTTTGGCTTTCCGGGGCTGATGGCCAAACACGGGGTGGAACGCCGTGTGCATACTGCTGGCACCTCAAAATCGCTGGCCGACCCGTTTCTGCCCGAAAAACCCGAGGATGTCGCGCGGCTGAAAGCCTTGCAAGAGCCGATCCATGAGGCGTTTATCGCCCATGTGAAATCTCGGCGCGGGCGGCGTCTTGCGACTGGAACCGACCTGTTCAACGCCGATATCTGGGTCGGGCAGGGGGCAGTGGATGTTGGGCTTGCCGATGGGGTGGCGCATCTGGTGCCCAAGATGCAGGCGCTTTATGGCAATCGGGTTGCGTTGCGGCTGATTGGTGAACGCAGATCCTTTTTGCAACGCTTCGGCGTCAGCGCGGGTAGCCTTGCCTCTGGCATGGTTGCCGGGGCAGCGGCCGAGGTTGAGGAGCGCGCGCTCTGGTCGCGCTACGGGCTTTGACGTGATCAAATTCGTCACCCTTTTTCTGGTGGTTATCCTCGTGCTGGCGATGTTCGGCAAACTGGGCTGGCTTGGCAAGATCGCGCCTAAAAACCTGCGGCGCGGTGGCAAAAACCGCCCCGCTTTGTGCCTTAAATGTGGCCGTCACATCATTGGCTCCAAAGGCTGTGAATGCAGCCAAACCCCGCGTAACAAAGGATAATCCTGCCCGATGCTGATGGATGTAATGTATGTGGGCATTGGCCTTGTGTTGCTTGTTCTGGCTGGCGATGCCTTGGTCCGAGGGTCGGTCAACCTTAGCCTGCGTTTGGGTATTCCGCCGTTGATCGTGGGCCTGACGGTTGTGGCATTTGGCACGTCGGCGCCTGAAATGCTGGTATCGGTTAGCGCGGTTCTGGATAATGCACCGGGCATCGCTTTGGGCAATGTCGTCGGCTCCAACATCGCCAACATCTTGCTGGTGCTGGGCATCCCGGCCATTATTTCCACCATCCATTCCAGTGATCTGGGCGTGACGCGCGGTTATCTGACCATGCTGGCCGCCACAGCCCTGTTCATCGGCCTGTGCTTTTTGGGACCGATCACCTGGTGGCATGCCGCTATATTGCTGATCGGGCTGGCCCTGATGATCCTCGATAATATCCGCACAGCCTACAGGCATCGCAATGGGGCAAAACTGGATGATCTGGAGGGGGCAGACCCTTCGGCGCCTTGGTGGAAAATCATCGGCTTCTTGATCGTGGGCCTGATCGGCCTGCCCTTTGGCGCAGATTTTCTGGTGGATGGCGCGTCCAATATCGCGCGCGTCTTCGGCATTTCAGAAACCGTGATCGGGCTGACTTTGGTTGCCGTTGGCACCTCGCTACCCGAACTTGCCACTTCGGTAATTGCCGCGTTCAAGAAACAGGCCGATGTCGCGATGGGCAATGTAATTGGCTCTAACGTGTTCAACCTGCTGGGTATTATCGGCGTGGCGGGTTTTGTTGGCTCCATTCCGGTACCACAATCCATGTTGCACTCTGATCTATGGGTCATGGCGGCTGCCGCGTTGCTGCTGATCCCCTTCATCATGATGCGCCACCATATCACCCGCGCTGTGGGGATCGCCTTTGTCGCGGCCTATGTCGCCTATACCGTGTCATTGGTGGCCTGAGGTGGCCCGTGCGCTGATCACCGGGGCAGGCCGACGTCTGGGCCGCGCCATGGCGCTGTATCTGGCCGGGCGCGGGCATGATATCGCCGTCCATTACGCGACATCGGCCCAGGATGCCGCCAGTCTGGTCGCCGAGATCATTGCAATGGGGCGCCACGCCGTAGCCTTGCAAGCCGACCTGCTGGAGGATGCGCAAACCGAAACACTGGTGCCGCGCGCGACTGCCGCGCTGGATGGCCCGCTGACGGTGCTGGTCAACAATGCCTCTATTTTTGATTATGACACCTTGCATACGGCCACCCGCGCCAGTTGGGATCGGCATTTTGGTTCCAACCTGCGCGCGCCTTTCGTGCTGACCCAGGGTTTCGCCGCCCAGGCTTTGCCCGCCAGCATGGATGCCGCAGAGGAGCCTTTTGCCCCGTCGCTGATCGTCAACATGCTGGATCAACGGGTCCGCAAACTGACGCCGGAATTCATGACCTACACGCTTGCCAAAATGGGGCTCTGGGCGCTGACCCAAACCGCAGCCCAAGCGCTGGCCCCTGCAATAAGGGTCAACGCCATCGGGCCAGGCCCGACCATGATCGGCGCCCGCCAATCGGTGCAGCATTTCACCGGGCAACGCGCCAACACTATCTTGAAACGCGGTGCAAACCCTGCGGATGTTACGGCGGCCCTTGGGTATTTTCTTGATGCCCCGGCCGTCACCGGGCAGCTTTTATGCGTTGACGGTGGCCAGCATCTGGGGTGGAAAACCGCCGATATCCTGGGTGTGGAGTAGTCATTTCGCTTGACCTGCGACAAGTTGTACACCGCCAGCAGATTCGTTACCAATATGATATATTTTCTCCTGCTATTTCAGTTGCTTGCCACGTGTTAAAAATAATTTCATTAAAAAACAGCTACTTAGGGAAGTGCCTCTTTTTTAGGCACGGCTGCGAAAAGGGCCAAATACAAGGGAAATTCCACGCTGGCGGAATATTCCTAACAGAGTTATCCACAGAAACCGGGGATAGGTTTGCTATTGCCCTCGGCTTGGCAACATTGCAGCCAGGCAGGGAATTGATGTCTCTTATAGGAAAGCTGGAACGTGACGCAGATTGGCAGTGAAACCCCAACCGGGCATGGCGTCATTCAGGCCTATCTGAAATCTCTGGATGGGTCGCCGGGCGTCTATCGGATGCTGAATGCCGCGTCCGAGGTGCTTTATGTCGGCAAGGCCCGTAGTCTGCGCAACCGGGTATCCAATTACGCCCGCCCTTCGGGTCATTCGGGCCGCATCGCGCGGATGATCTCGGAAACCGCTTCGATGATGTTTCTGACGACGCGCACCGAAACCGAGGCGCTGCTGCTGGAACAAAACCTGATCAAGCAGTTGAAACCGCGCTACAATGTGTTGCTGCGCGATGACAAAAGCTTTCCAAATATCCTTATTCCAACAGATCACCCGTTTCCGATGCTTAAAAAACATCGCGGCAAGCGGTCCGAGGCTGGGCATTATTTCGGCCCCTTTGCCAGCGCCGGGGCCGTGAACCGAACGCTGAATCAGCTTCAGCGCGTCTTTTTGCTGCGCAACTGTTCAGATGCGATGTTTGCTGGCCGCAGCAGACCTTGCCTGCAATTTCAGATCAAACGCTGTGCCGGCCCCTGCGTCGGCAAGATATCCGAGGCTGATTACGCCAATCTTGTCGCTGATTCCAAACGCTTTCTTGAAGGTAAGACCACCGCTGTCCAAGCCAATCTGGCCGCTGAAATGGCCAAAGCCTCGGATGAGCTGGAGTTTGAGCGCGCCGCCGCCTTGCGGGACCGGATCAAGGCGCTGACCCAGGTGCAATCGGTGCAGGGCATAAATCCGGCATCGGTGTTTGAGGCTGATGTGGTCGCATTGCATCTGGAAAACGGCCAAGCCTGCGTGCAGGTTTTCTTTATCCGCGCCAATCAATCCTGGGGCAACCGCGATTTCTACCCCCGCACCCCGGCAGATGCCGAGGAGCCCGAGATATTGGAAGCGTTCCTTACCCAGTTTTACGATGACAAGGAACCGCCGCGCTTGCTGCTGCTGTCACATGCCGTTGATAATGCAGACCTTGTGACGCAGGCGCTTAGCGACCGCGCCGGCCGCAAAGTTGAAATCGCGGTGCCGCAGCGCGGCGAAAAGGCCGAGCTGGTGGAAAACGCCGCCCGCAATGCGCGCGAAAGCCTTGCGCGCAAAATGTCGGAATCTGCCACCCAGAACAAGCTGCTGGCAGGGCTGGCCGAGGCGTTTGATCTTGACGGGCCACCCAAACGGATTGAGGTTTTCGACAACTCGCATATTCAGGGCAGCAATGCCGTGGGCGGCATGATCGTGGCGGGGGCGGATGGTTTCCTTAAATCGCAGTACCGCAAGTTCACGATCAAATCGGCTGCGGGGGCGAATTCTGATGATTTCGGCATGATGAAAGAGGTTCTGACCCGCCGCTTTGAACGCCTGCTGAAAGAAGACCCCGAGCGAAAAACCGATATGTGGCCAGACCTGCTGCTGATCGACGGCGGGGCAGGGCAGGTTTCGGCAGTCGAAAGCATCCTGTCGGAACTTGGCGTCGATGATATTGCCATGATTGGTGTTGCCAAAGGCGTAGACCGCGATCACGGCAAAGAGGAATTTCACCGCACCGGCCAGCGCCCGTTTGCGCTGCGGATGAATGACCCGGTGCTGTATTTCGTGCAACGCCTGCGCGATGAGGCGCACCGCTGGGCGATTGGTGCGCATCGGGCAAAACGGGCCAAGGCCGTTTCTGCCACCCCGCTGGATGATATTCCGGGCGTAGGCGCGGCCCGCAAGCGCGCCCTGCTGGCGCATTTCGGCTCTGCCAAGGCGGTCTCGCGCGCGGCCATTCCCGATCTGATGGCCGTAGGCGGCATTTCAGAGGCCCTGGCACAAAAGATCAGCGATTTTTTCAACGCAAAAGGGTAGGGTCTGGGCCGGTCTTGCGCAATCTGGCGGGCGTTTCGCCGCTGCTGCCCCCGGTCAACCGCAGGCAGCAGCGCTGATTATCCGGCCAGCCCAGTACCTTCGGCACTGTCTTTGCGCGATTTGCGGGCCCGTTCGGTCGCGGATTTCAATTGCCCACAAGCGGCCATGATATCTTCGCCCCTTGGTTTACGGATCGGAGAGGCATAGCCAGCGGCGTTGATGATGTCGGCGAAGGCGTGGATGCGGTTGCCCGATGAGCGTTTGTAGGGCGCGCCGGGCCATTCGTTGAAGGGGATCAGGTTGACCTTGGCGGGGATGCCGCGCAGCAATTCTACAAGGCGGTGGGCGTCTTCCTTGCTGTCGTTGACACCGTCCAGCATGACATATTCAAAGGTGATACGTTCGGAATTGGTCAGGCCGGGGTAATCGCGCAGGGCATCCAGCAGGGTTGCGATGTTCCATTTCTTGTTGATCGGCACCAGTTGGTCACGGACCTCATCTGTCGTGGCGTGGAAGCTGACGGCCAGCAGGCAGCCGATTTCCTGCGCGGTGCGGGCGATTTCGGGCACGACACCGCTGGTTGACAAGGTAATGCGGCGGCGGCCAAGGGCGATGCCTTCGCCATCCATAACGATGGTCATCGCATCACGCACGTTCTCAAAATTGTAAAGCGGCTCGCCCATGCCCATCAGCACCACGTTTGACACAAGCCGCGCTGCCGGGTCGGCGTTGGAGGCACCTTTGACCGGCCATTCATCCAGATCATCACGGGCCAGCATGACCTGGCCGACAATTTCGCCCGCTGTCAGGTTGCGCACCAGTTTTTGCGTGCCGGTGTGGCAAAAAGAGCAGGTGAGGGTGCAGCCGACCTGGCTGCTGATGCACAGCGTGCCGCGATCGGTTTCGGGGATATAGACCACCTCTACCTCATGGCCGCCGGTGATGCGGACAAGGTATTTGCGGGTGCCATCGCTGGAGATCTGGCGGGTGACGACCTCGGGCAGGGCAAGTTCGAATTTTTCGGCCAGCAGGGCGCGGAAATCCTTGGAGAGGTTGGTCATTTGCGCGAAATCACGCAGGCCAAAGAAATAGACCCATTGCCAAATCTGGCCCACGCGCATTTTGGCCTGCTTTTCGGGGCAGCCGGCAGCGATCAGCGCCGCGCGCAACTGATCACGGGTCAGGCCGATGATATTGGTTTTGCCCCCCTCTGGCAGTTTGCGCGGGATGGTGTGCAGGTCTTGGGTGATCGGGGCATTCTGGGCGGCGGGCATGGCGGTGATCCTGTTGGGCAAGCTGGCGTTATAGCGCAGTTTCAAACAAAAGAAAACGCCCCGGCGCAGGGGCGCGGGGGCGTTTGTCGTCAGGGCAAGGCGGCTTATTTGCAGCGCTGCTCGGCCTCGGCCATCGCGGCGGTAAAGCCGCTGAGCGAGAATGTATCTTTGGTTTGCGTACCACGGCCCGAGCGGGCGCTGACAATCGCAGAGCTGCCGGCCTTCATCGCTGACAAAAGCCCGGCATCATCCGAGGCACTTGCCGGCCAGGCCCATTCGCCATCAGAGAACAGTTCAAATTCCTTGCCGTCAATATTGACATTGACCGTAGAGCCTTTGGCAAACGGGTAGCCGCCGGTAAAGGACACTTCGCCCTTGGCACCCGAACCGGGGCGGAACGTGACGAACATCAAGATGTCGCCGCGCCGCGCCGAGACGACCTTGCCATCGCGGCTGTTGACGGTTTCTTTGGGCTTGGAAACCCCCCAGCACTCTTTGGGTTGTTGCCAAACACAAACGCTCCAATCCGTTTTTGCGGAAACACATTCGGTTTCTGATTGCGCAAAGGCAGCGGAGGCCCCTATTCCAAGCAAGGCGCCGAAGAGCGCCCCAATGATGCGTGATGTCATGTCGTTCACAGCCTCCAGCTGTTTAATGCCTCTGTGCCTGGCCACATTGCCCTTTGAGCAAGCTTTTCCTGTGGCGCGGGTCGTTTCAACTCGATATTTCATGCATAACGCAAAAAGGGCAGTCCGTAAAAGCCCTATGCGCAGAAAATCGCGCATGTTTGAACTGTAACCGTGAAAAGGATGAGGAAAATGGCTGAACCAGTGGCAATGGCAGAGCTTTGGCGGGGCGGGCAGTTGGAAAGCACACATCTGGGCCATGCGGTGATATGCGGCGCGGATGGGTCGATCGAACAGGCATGGGGCGACCCGGCTGCGGTGATTTTTCCAAGGTCCAGTTGCAAGATGGTGCAGGCTTTGCCCTTGATGGAAAGCGGGGCGGGACGAAATTTGACGGCAAAGCAGTTGGGGCTGGTCTGTGCAAGCCATAACGGCGCAGCCATTCACACGCAGGCCGTGGCGGCGTGGCTGGCCGATCTGGGGCTGGCTGAGGCGGATTTGCGCTGCGGCAGCCATGAGCCGAAGGACAGGGCCGAGCGGGACCGTCTGATCAAGACTGATGAAAGCCCGTGTCAGTTGCACAATAACTGTTCGGGCAAACATGCCGGATTCTTGATGCTGAACTCGCATCTGGGCGGGCATGCGGATTATATTGAGGTGGATCATCCCGTGCAGTTGGCGATCAAGGCGGCGCATGAAGAGGTGACGGGCGAGCAAAGTGCGGGCTACGGCATTGATGGCTGTTCTGCGCCGAATTATTCGACAAGCGTGCATGGGCTGGCGCGGGCGATGGCATTTTTTGCGACGGCAAAGGAAGGTGCGGGCGCGCGGCAGGATGCGGCGTATCGTTTGTCTCGCGGGATGATGACGCACCCGGAAATGGTTGCGGGTGAAGGGCGCGCCTGTACCGTATTGATGCGGGCAATGGGTGGCAAGGTTGCAATCAAGACCGGGGCCGAGGCGGTGTTTGTGGGCATTATCCCCGAGTTGCAAAAGGGCATCGCGCTGAAAATAACGGATGGCAGCACGCGGGGCGCGGAACTGGCGATTTGTGCCTTGCTGGTAAAGCTGGGCGTGTTGGACGCAGAGTCCGCCGCCGCACGGCAGTATCTGAACACGACGGAGCGCAACTGGCGTGGATTTGAAACCGGAACGCTGCGGGTTGCCCCCGGTTTTGCCTGAGGCAGCGCGCTGAACGCGCACAAGACGGCTTTTCCCCGGCTGGGATGCAGGCACCGGATGGAGGCGGGGCGTTACCGCCCCGGATGCAGAGTGCCTTGGGCCACCGCCCCGCTGAAATATCACGCGGGGCGGTGGCTCTTTGCGCATGAAAAACGCCGTCAGCCCCTTGTCCGGCGCTGACGGCGAAAGTTCAGGTGTAGCGGATTGGCCCGATGAGCCAGTCTGAGTGGGGGCTTTAAGTCCGAACCACCGGGCTAATCTTGATCGCTACATGTATCTTTGTGACGGGGATTCGCGGCGGTATGGCGGCAAGATAAGGGCAAGACCGGGGCATCAAGCGGCTTTACGGCAGTATTTCCGCTTTCGCACGATGGGCATCGGCCTTGCAGGGCCACGAAGACGTTGCCGCAACGCCAGTCAGCACAAAGGGCCGAAGCGGCGAAACGCGGCCGGCACCGCCTGCGAACCGCGCCATGAGGCCGGGGGCGTGCGGAGCTGTTCGGGGGCTGCGCCACTGTCAAAAGGACATGCCAGCCTTCAAATCCCTGACCGTTTCCGCGTTTGTCGACGAAGGCTGGATATTTGTGCCGAAAAGAAAGCCTGGGCTGCGCGAGGAAAGGGGCTGGCTGGCTTGCATCCGGGGCGGGGGCGTGGAACCTAAGGGCGAGCCCAAGCAGGAAGCCCATGTTCGATGTTGCCGATCCTTTTCAAGACGCTGCCTTTCTTTGCGCTGATTGGCCTTGGCTATTGGGCCGGGCGCGTACGGTTCTTTACGCCTGACGCGACCGCATGGCTGACGAAATTCGTGTTTTACTTTGCCTTGTCGGCGATGCTGTTCCGCTTTGCCTCTAACCTGTCGTTGGCCGAGATCTGGGATAACCGTTTTGTCGCGGCCTATCTGTGCGGCAGTGGCATGGTATATGCGATCGCCATGGCATTCGCGTTCTGGCGCGGGGTTTCGACCGAGGAAGCCGCGATAGAAGCGCAATGCGCGGTGATCGGCAATACAGGGTTTTTGGGCGTGCCGATGCTTGTGGTCTTGATGGGGCCGCAGGCGGCGGGGCCGGTGTTGATGGTGTTGGCGATTGATCTGATTGTGTTTTCTACGCTAGTCACGCTGATCATAACCGGGGTGCGGCAAGGGCGCATGAGCCTTGGGGTTGTCAAGGCGCTTGGCATTGGCCTGCTGAAAAACCCGATGATTGTTTCCATGGCGCTGGGGCTTTTATGGTCTTCAACCGGGGTTGCGGTGCCGCTGCCCATCAATGAATTCATGGCGCTGTTGGGGGGCGCGGCGACGCCGGGCGCGCTGTTTGCCATCGGTGCCTCGCTTGCCGGCAAATCAGCCGAGCGGGTGGCCGTGGCAGGCTGGCTTTCGTTTTGCAAACTGGTCTTGCACCCCGCTGCGGTCGCGTTTGCGGCGATTTATCTGTTCAAGGTTGCGCCCGGCCCGGCAGGGGTAATGATTGCCGCTGCCGCCTTGCCAGTGGCGGGGAATGTGTACATTCTGGCGCAGCATTTCGGGGTGGCACCGCAACGGGTGTCGGCCTCGATCCTGATCTCGACCACGGCAAGCATCCTTACCGTGACACTTGTTATGGCCCTGGTGATGGGCTGAAGGGAAACGACATGAAAACGATATCTGAGAACCGGGCGTTTGGTGGGGTACAGGGCGTTTATAGCCACGCGTCCGAGGTTTGCGGTTGCGATATGACCTTTGGCCTGTTTTTGCCCGAGGAGGCCGAGCATGAGGCGGTGCCGGTGATCTGGTTTCTGTCGGGCCTGACCTGCACGCATGAAAACGCGATGGTCAAAGCGGGCGCACAGGCCTGGGCCGCCGAGCAAGGTGTTGCGCTGGTTTTCCCCGATACCAGCCCGCGCGGGGCTGGTGTGGCCGATGATGACGCCTTTGATCTGGGGCAGGGCGCGGGGTTTTATGTGAACGCGACAGAGGCGCCCTGGGCCAGGCATTTCCAGATGTGGGAGTATCTGACCGAGGAATTGCCGCATCTTTTGTTCAGCGCCTATCCGCTTGATGAGGGGCGGCAGGCGATTACCGGGCATTCCATGGGCGGGCATGGCGCGCTGACGATTGCGATGTCATTTCCCGGTCGTTTTCGTTCCGTTTCGGCCTTTGCACCGATTGCCAACCCGACGGCAAGCGAGTGGGGCCGCAAGCAGTTCACCGCCTATCTTGGCGCGGATGAAAGCAAATGGGCGCCGCATGACGCCACTTTGTTGATGAAGAAACGCGGTTTTGACGGGCCGGTTTTGATTGATCAGGGCGGGTCTGACCAATTCCTGGACAAGCTTATGCCCGAGGCGCTGGCCGAAGCCGCGATGGCGGGGCGGCAGAATGTGATTTTCCGGATGCAAAAGGGCTATGACCACAGCTATTTCTTTGTGTCCAGCTTTATGGAAGATCATATAAGCTTTCACGCCGAGGCGCTTTATGCGTAAGCGCGCATGACGGTGATCTATATTGATGCGGATGCCTGCCCGGTAAAGGCCGAGGCGGAAAAAGTGGCAACCCGGCATGGGGTTCGGATGGTGCTGGTTTCAAACGGCGGCATCCGGCCCTCGGCCAATCCGTTGGTTGAAAGCGTCTTTGTGTCGGATGGGCCGGATGTGGCGGATATGTGGATAGCCGAACGGGCCACTGTGGGGGATGTGGTGATTACAGGCGATATTCCGCTGGCCGCGAAATGTGTAGAGGCGGGCGCCTTGGTGCTAAAGCACAATGGCGAGGAATTGCATCTGCGCAATATCGGCCAGGTTCTTGCGACCCGCGACTTGATGCAAGATTTGCGCAGCGCCGATCCGTTTCGGCAAGGCGGAGGCAAGCCGTTTTCCAAAGCGGATCGTTCGCGATTTCTGGACAGCCTGGAGCGCGTCTTGCAGGCGGCAAAGCGGTTGTGATGCTGCCTGTGATGTCGCGTGTGGAACAGACATGGCGGGTTTGGCGGGGGCAACTGGCGTCATGACGCAAACCCTTGCCCCCGATCGCCGCATTCTTTTGCTTGGCATTGCCAGTGCCATGGGGGCGTCATGCTTCTTTTCGATCAATGACAGCTCGATCAAATTTCTGAGCGGCGGCTATGCATTGCATCAGATCGTTTTGATCCGGTCGCTGATCGGGATGGCGGTGATGCTGGCGATTGTGCTGCCCTCACGCGGTGGGCTGGGGGCATTTCGCACCCGACGCTTTGGCATGCATATGGTGCGGGGGGGCTTTGTTGTCACTTCCAATTTTTGCTTCTTTCTGGGCCTTGCTGCGATGCCGATGGCCGATGCGGTTGCGCTGTTTTTCGTGGCCCCCTTGCTGATCACCGCCCTGTCGGTGCCGATGCTGGGCGAAACGGTGGGGCCACGGCGCTGGGCGGCGGTCGGCGTGGGCCTGATTGGGGTGATTGTGATGCTGCGGCCCGGCGCGGGCCTTTTTGACCCTGCGATGCTGTTGCCGCTGTTCGCGGCGTTTTGCTATGCGATGCTGCATATGCTGACCCGGCGCATGGGCGCCACCGAAAGCGCCATGACCCTGACGCTTTATGTGCAGATGACGTTTATTGCCGTGTGCCTTCTTAGCGGTTTGGTGCTGGGGCATGGCGGTTTTGCCAATGAGGCCAACGCCTCGCTTGCCTTTCTGACGCGGGCGTGGGAATGGCCTGCGCTGGGTGATTGGCCTATTCTTGCGCTGGTCGGTTGCGCCTCGGCTTTGGGGGCATTGCTGATTACCCACGCTTACCGGTCGTGTGAGGCGGCGTTGGTCGCGCCGTTCGAATATGTCTCGATGCCGCTGGCGATTTTCTTTGGCTTGGCGATTTTTGGCGAATGGCCGGACCCGACAGCCTGGGTGGGGATTGCGCTTATTTGTGGGGCGGGGCTCTATACCGTGTGGCGCGAAACCCGTGCCAACCCGGCAGAACCGCCGCTTGCATCGGTGCCGGGAAACCTGCGATCCTCGGCGCTGGGCGGCTTGGATGGCGGGACGGAGGATTGATATGCAAACACCGGAAGCGGTGATCTTTGACATCGGAAATGTGCTGATCGAATGGCAACCCGAACGCTATTATGACAGCCGGATCGGTGCCGCGCGGCGCCGCGACCTGTTTGCAGCCGTGGATCTGCACGCAATGAATGAGCGCATAGATGCGGGCGGTCTGTTTCGCGACACGGTTTATGATGCGGCGGCGGAAAACCCAGACTGGGCGACAGAAATTCGCTGGTGGTATGATCATTGGATCGGCCTTGCCTCGCCCCGGATCGAACATTCCATCACCCTGTTGCGGCGCTTGCGGGGCAAGGGTATCCCGGTGTTTGCGCTGACGAATTTCGGCGATGACGCCTTTGCCTATGCGCAAACGCAGTATGAATTTCTGAATGAATTTGACCGCGCCTATGTTTCGGGTCGCATGAAGCTGACCAAACCCGCCCCGGCGATCTATGCGGAGGTTGAGGCCGATTGCGGCATCTTGCCGGCGGCGTTGCTGTTTACCGATGACCGCGCCGATAACATCGAAACAGCAGCCACGCGCGGCTGGCAAACCCATCTTTTTACCGGCCCGCAGGGCTGGGCCACCCGGCTGGTTGCAGCCGGATTACTGACGCCACAGGAGGCCATGCCATGACCATCGAAACCGTCCCGTTCGAGGCCGAAACCGTATTGAACTGGCAGACGCTGACCGAAGCGTTGGAGGCCGGGCACCGCCTGCCGCGTGCCGAGGTGGCCGACAGCTTTTTGTATCGGGGCGCTGACACGCTGCTGAACCGGGCCGCGTGGATTGATGGGCTGGGGCAATTGGTCAAATCTGCGAACATCTTTCCGGGCAATGGTGCGCATGGCCTGCCCTCTATCAACGGGGCGGTGACGCTTTACGCCGATCAGACCGGGGTGCTGGAAGCGCTGGTTGATTTCCATCTGGTGACCAAGTGGAAAACCGCCGGGGACAGCCTGCTATCCGCCAAAAAGCTGGCCCGCAAAGATAGCCGCAAGATTTTGCTGGTGGGGGCCGGGACGGTGGCGGGCACGATGATTGGCGCCTATTCCAGCATCTTTGCCGGTGCCGAATTTTCCGTCTGGGGGCGCAATCCGGTATCGACACGGGCTTTTGCGCAATCGCATGGTATTACCGCCGTGACGGATCTTGAGGCGGCGGTGCAGGGGGCCGATATCATCTGCACTGCCACGATGTCAAAAGAGCCGCTGATCAAGGGCAAGTGGTTGCAACCGGGCCAACATCTTGACCTGATCGGCGCGTATCGCCCCGATATGCGCGAGGTGGATGATGCGGCGATGGCCCGCGCCCGGTTGTTTGTCGATTCTCGGGCGACCACTGTGCACCATATCGGTGAGTTGATGATGCCCATCGCCAGCGGTGCCATCACCGAAGGCCATATTGCCGCCGATTTTTATGATCTGTCGAAGGGCATTTTCACCCGGCGTTCCGATGATGAGATTACAATCGCCAAGAATGGCGGCGGCGCGCATCTGGATTTGATGACCGCCAGCTATATTTTGCAGGCGTGGCGGGCGCGTTAAGGAATTCCGGCCCAAGGGGGGGCGTTTGACCTGACTGGCAAAGGGTTGGTCGTCGTGTGGCGCGGGTAGTGTGGCATTGCCTTCTGCCGATTCAGGGCCTGGCCTGCGGCTAACCCCATTTCCGCCCTTGCACCCCGGCACATGCTGGCTATAACCCCGGAAGTTTTGCGCAGTTGCGGGTGCGAATAGCAGGAGAATGGCCATGCCTAAAAGAACCGACATCCAATCTATCATGATTATCGGTGCGGGGCCCATCGTCATAGGACAGGCCTGCGAGTTTGACTATTCCGGTGCACAGGCCTGCAAGGCGCTGCGCGAGGAAGGCTACCGCGTCATTCTCGTCAACTCCAACCCGGCGACGATCATGACCGATCCGGGGCTGGCGGATGCAACCTATATTGAGCCGATCACCCCCGAAGTTGTCGCCAAGATCATTGAAAAAGAGCGTCCCGACGCGCTGCTGCCGACGATGGGCGGGCAGACGGGTTTGAACACCGCCTTGGCGCTGGCCGATATGGGTGTGTTGGAAAAGTACAATGTTGAACTGATCGGCGCCAAGCGCGAGGCCATTGAAATGGCAGAAGACCGCAAATTGTTCCGCGAGGCGATGGAGCGTATCGGGTTGGAAAACCCCAAAGCGACGATCATCGCCGCCCCCAGACTGCCCAGCGGCAAGTATGACATCAAGGCCGGTGTGGCCGAGGCGATGGGCGCGATTGAATATGTGGGCCTGCCTGCCATTATCCGCCCCGCCTTTACCCTTGGCGGCACCGGCGGCGGCGTGGCCTATAACCGCGACGACTATGAAGCGATTTGCCGCAGCGGGCTTGAAGCCAGCCCCATGGCGCAGATTTTGATCGACGAGTTGCTGCTGGGTTGGAAAGAGTTTGAAATGGAGGTGGTGCGCGATACCGCCGACAACGCCATCATCATCTGCGCCATTGAAAACGTCGATCCGATGGGCGTGCATACCGGCGATTCGATTACTGTCGCCCCGGCCCTGACCCTGACCGATAAAGAATACCAGATGATGCGTTCGGCCTCGATTGCCGTGCTGCGCGAGATCGGGGTGGAAACCGGCGGGTCCAACGTGCAATGGGCAGTGAACCCAGCCGATGGCCGCATGGTGGTGATTGAAATGAACCCCCGCGTCAGCCGGTCCTCGGCGTTGGCCTCAAAGGCCACCGGTTTTCCGATTGCCAAGGTCGCGGCGAAATTGGCTGTCGGCTATACGCTGGACGAATTGGACAACGATATCACAAAAGTGACACCCGCGTCGTTCGAGCCGTCAATAGATTATGTGGTTACCAAGATCCCAAGGTTCGCTTTTGAAAAGTTTCCGGGGTCTGAACCCAACCTGACCACCGCGATGAAATCGGTGGGTGAGGTGATGGCGATCGGTCGCACCATCCACGAGTTGATGCAAAAAGCGCTGGCCAGTCTGGAAACCGGGCTGTCGGGGTTTGACGAAATCAGCATTCCCGGCGCACCTGATCGCGCTGCGGTTTTCAAGGCCCTGGGCCAGCAAACCCCCGACCGTCTGCGCGTGATTGCCCAGGCAATGCGGCTGGGCCTGACCAATGAGGATATTCAGGGCGCGACCTCTTTCGACCCGTGGTTCCTGTCGCGGATCCGCGAAATCATTGATATTGAGGCTGAAATTCGCAAGGATGGCCTGCCTGCCACCCCCGAGGCAATGCGCCGCCTGAAAATGTACGGCTTTACCGATGCCCGGCTGGCCATGCTGACAGGGCGTGAAGAAACCGAGATTCGCCGCAGCCGCCGTATCCTTGGGGTCAACGCGGTCTTCAAGCGTATTGACACCTGTGCCGCTGAATTTGAGGCGCAAACCCCCTATATGTATTCGACTTACGAAACCCCCGTTATGGGCGATGCGGAATGTGAGGCCCGCCCCTCGAACGCCAAGAAAGTCGTCATCCTTGGCGGTGGCCCAAACCGAATTGGCCAGGGGATCGAGTTTGATTATTGCTGCTGCCATGCCTGCTATGCCCTGACGGCGGCGGGGTATGAAACGATCATGATCAACTGCAACCCGGAAACCGTGTCGACCGATTATGACACCTCGGACCGGCTGTATTTTGAGCCGCTGACACTGGAACATGTGCTGGAAATTCTGCGGGTTGAACAGGAAAACGGCACCTTGCACGGCGTCATCGTGCAATTTGGCGGCCAGACACCGTTGAAGCTGGCGAATGCCCTGTATGAGGAAGGCATCCCGATTTTGGGCACCACGCCCGATGCGATCGACCTGGCCGAAGACCGTGAACGTTTCCAGCAGCTTCTTCACAAGCTGAACCTGAAACAGCCCCATAACGGCACCGCCCGTTCCCGCGATGAGGCCTTTGCCGTCGCCGCCGATGTTGGCTATCCGCTGGTGATCCGCCCCTCTTTTGTTCTGGGCGGGCGTGCGATGGAAATCATCCGTGATGACGCACAGCTTGAACGCTATATCCGTGAGGCGGTGCAGGTTTCGGGCAAAAACCCCGTGCTGCTTGACAGCTATTTGTCTGGCGCGATCGAGGTGGATGTTGACGCGCTGTCGGACGGCCAGAACGTCCATGTGGCAGGCATCATGGAGCATATCGAGGAGGCTGGCGTTCACTCTGGCGATAGCGCCTGTTCGCTGCCGCCCCATTCCCTGTCACCCGCGATGATTGAGGAATTGAAGCTTCAAACCGTCGCCATGGCCCGCGCGTTGAACGTGGTGGGGTTGATGAACGTGCAATTCGCGCTGAAAGGCGATGACATCTATGTGTTGGAGGTGAACCCCCGCGCCAGCCGGACCGTGCCTTTTGTTGCCAAGGCCACCGATTCCGCGATTGCCAGTATCGCTGCGCGCCTGATGGCCGGTGAGCCGCTGTCAAACTTTCCGATGCGCGCGCCCTATGCTGCTGGTGTTGGCCCCGACACCGACTTGCCGTTGGCCGATCCGATGACGCTGGCCGACCCGATAACCCCGTGGTTCAGCGTGAAAGAGGCGGTTCTGCCCTTTGCCCGTTTCCCCGGCGTTGACCCCTTGCTGGGGCCGGAGATGCGCTCTACCGGCGAAGTCATGGGCTGGGATCGCACCTTCCCGCTGGCGTTTCTAAAGGCGCAAATGGGGGCGGGGAATGACCTGCCACTTGAGGGCCGCGTGTTTTTGTCGATCAAGGATATGGACAAAACCGACGCCATGGCCGCCGCTGCCCGTGACTTGATCGCCATGGGGTTTGAAATTGTCGCAACCAAGGGCACCGCAACTTGGCTGGCCTCGGTTGGGGCCGCGTCGACGCTGGTGAACAAGGTCTATGAAGGGCGCCCGAACATTGTCGATCGGTTGAAGAACAATGATATTGCCTTGGTAATGAACACCACCGAAGGCACTCAGGCCATCAGCGACAGCCGTGAAATTCGCCGTGTGGCCCTGATGGACAAGATCCCGTATTTCACCACTGCGGCCGGGTCGATTGCAGCCGTGTCAGCGATGAAGGCACGGGGTGAGGGGATCGGCGTGCGGACGCTGCAAGGCTGACGCATTTGGCAGCCTCTGGCCGGTGGCATCAGCCGACCGGCCAGGGGCCAAGCCTTTCGGCCCCGCATCTGCAACCGCTATTGCGCAACCCAGGGTGTTTACGAGCGGGCAAGCGGCGAGATTGCATTTGCGGCGTCCGAAAGCCACGGCAGGATTTCCGCACGAACACGCGCCTCATCCCAATGATGCGCCGACACCGAGCAATGCAACGCGGCCCAGGCCCTGCCGTCTGCGCTCCGAATGGCGCAGGCAATGCCGATTTCATGCAAGATCATCTGGTCGTGGGTGATCGCATGGCCACTTTGGGCCGCACCCTCTATCTGGCGGGCAATTTCGCTGCGATCCATCGTGGTCCGGGGCGTTTGTGCACGCAAGGGCCAGTCGCGAATGGCGCTGTCACGTTCCGCCTGTGGGAAGGTTGCAAGAATCACCTGCCCCGCCGAGGTACAAAGCGCGGGCACGGTGCGACCGGGAATGGACGCCGCGAAAACCGTGCGCGTGCAGGGCAAACGGGCCGCATAGATGATTTCATTCCCCGATAGCTGCGCCAAATTCAATGTCTCCCCCAATCGTTGGGACAGATCAATCAGCTTGGGCATCGCCTGCGCGATCAGCGGATCGGACCAGTAATAGGCATAGGCCAGCCGCAGCCATGCGTGCGAGGGCCGATATCGCCGCGTCACAGTATCCTTGTCCAGCATCCCTTCAAGGTGCAGGGTATTGGCCAGACGCTGCACCGCGCTTTTTTCCAGCCCGGTTATCCGCGCCATCTCGGACAGCGATAAATCGGTATGGGTTTCATCAAAGGCCCGCAGCACTTGCAGCCCCTTTGCCAAGGTCGCGACGAATAGGGTGTTTTGCTTTGGGGGCGTCATGGGGCTTTCGCTGGCTGTGGATCAACGATCCATTTTTGTAAAATTGGTGCTTGCTTTTTGGCGCCCCGGCGGGTTCTTATAATCATATGGTAACCTCGTGTATCACTATATGATATGCTTCGATACGTAAACAGATTTTTGGCAGAGGTCGCCGCAGAACTGCGGCAAGGAGGGAGATCACATGAAAACCAAGTTCGTCAGAACGGCAGCTTTGACGCTGGCAATGTCGCTGATCGCAAGCGGCGGCGCCTATGCCGACAAAGCGGCTGATACGCTGCGCATTGCCTTTACCAAAGAGCTGGAGAACGTCGACAGCTACTTCAACTCCTCGCGCGAGGGGGTTGTGATGCAGCGCGCGGTTTGGGATGGTTTGATCTATCTTGATCCCATCACCAACGAATACAAAGGCAACCTTGCGACCAGTTGGGCATGGGTTGATGACAAGACGCTGGAACTGAAACTGCGCGAGGGGGTTACGTTTCACAATGGCGATGCGTTCACCGCCGATGACGTGGTGGCAACGGTCAATTTTGTGGCCAAGGAAGAAAACGGCGCCAAGACCCAGCGCAACGTGAACTGGATGGAATCGGCCGAAAAGGTCGATGATTTTACGGTTCGCATCCGCACAAAAGACGTGTTTCCGGCGGCAATCGAATTTCTGGCCGGCCCGGTATCTATCTATCCGGCAAAATATTATGCCGAGGTTGGGCCGTCTGGGATGGGTCTGAAGCCCGTTGGCACCGGCCCCTATAAGGTGGTTGAGGTGGTTCCGGGTCAGCATTTTGTGCTGGAGCGGAATGAAAACTACCATGACAGCCCCAAAGGCCAACCCGCCATCGCCAAGGTTGATATTCGCACCATTCCCGATGTGAACACCCAATTGGCCGAGCTGTTTTCGGGTACGCTGGATATGATCTGGCAGGTGCCGGCTGATCAGGCGGAAAAGATGGCCGCTATGGCCGACCGCTTTACCGTCACCAACGAGTTGACAATGCGGGTGGGCTATCTGGATATGGATGCCGCGGGCCGGTCCAAGATGGACCCCAACCCCTTTACCGATGTCAAAGTGCGTCAGGCCATCAACCATGCGATTGACCGCAAGGCACTGGTGGACAACTTGCTGAAGGGCAAATCCAAGGTTGTCAGCACCGCCTGCTATCCCAGCCAGTTCGGCTGCGTGCAGGATGTGACATCCTATGATTATGACCCGGAAAAAGCCAAGGCGCTGCTGGCCGAGGCGGGCTATCCTGATGGGTTTTCTACTGAGTTCTATGCCTATCGTGATCGCGATTATGCCGAGGCAATCGCCAGCTATCTTAACGCGGTCGGCATCAAGACCGACTTTCGGATGCTGGAATATTCGGCGCTGCGCGAGTTGAACATGAAGGGCGAAGCGCCGCTTTCGTTCCAGACATGGGGCAGCTATTCGATCAACGACGCGTCGGCGATGGTCAGCCAGTTCTTCAAGCACGGCTCGCTGGACAGCGCGCAAGATGATCAGGTGCTGGAATGGCTGAATGTGGCCGACAGCTCTACCGATCCTGACAAGCGGGTTGAGTATTATGGCAAGGCGTTGAAGCGCATCGCAGACGAAGCGTTCTGGGCGCCGATGTTCAGCTATAACACCAATTACGTCTCGACCAAGGAAGTGGAATACACGCCCACGGCCGATGAGGTGTTGCGCTTTACCACGATGACCTGGAACTGAAGCCGATAAAACGGCCCGGAGAGCCCGCGCGGCTTTCCGGGCCTTTTTGCCTGCGATCCCCGCATGTTGACCCCCGCATACTGACCCCCCGACCAGGAGAGCGCAGACCATGCTGCCATTCATTCTGAAACGACTGGGCCTTGCCGTTCTGGTGGCCTTTACCGTCAGTTTCATCAGCTTTTCATTGATGTTCCTGTCGGGTGATCCGGCGGCGGCGCTGGCAGGTGAAACCGCCAGCGGTGAGGATATTGAGGCGGCCCGACGGCTTTACGGCTTTGACCGGCCCATGCTGGTGCAATATGGCGAATGGCTGTTCAAGGCGCTGCGCGGCGATTTTGGCGAAAGCTATTATTTCAAACTGCCTGTGGCCAGTCTGATCGCGGATCGGCTGTCGGTCACCATGACGCTGGGCCTGTGCGGCATTACCTTTGCGCTGTTGACGGCGGTGCCTTTGGGCGTGCTTGCGGCCATCCGCCCCAATTCGCTGATTGACCGCTTTGCGCTGTTCTTGTCGGTGGCGGGGCAGGCGATGCCCAGCTTTTGGTTCGGGCTGATCTTGATCGTGCTGTTCGGTATCAAGCTGGGCTGGTTGCCGGTTTCCGGGGCTGCCTCATGGCGGCATTTCATCATGCCGACCATTGTTCTGGGCTATTACGCAATGCCTGCAATCATGCGGCTGACGCGGGCGGGGATGTTGGAGGTGCTGAACTCTGACTATATCCGCACCGCGCGGGCCAAGGGCGCGGGGGAAATGCGGGTGATGTTCAAGCACGCGCTGCGCAACGCGATCATTCCGGTGGTCAGCCTTGCTGCGGTGCAGATGGGCTTCATGCTGGGCGGGTCGATTGTGGTGGAATCGGTGTTTGCCTTGCATGGTGCCGGCTATCTGGCGTGGGAAAGCATCGCGCGCAATGACTTGCCAACCGTGCAGGCGCTGATCCTGATTTTCTCGATGTTCTACATCACCTTCACCTTTCTGGCGGACGTGCTGAACGCCTGGCTTGACCCCCGCATGAGGAGCTCGTGACATGGCGCTGCAACACAGTATCGACCCGCTGCTAGAGGAAATTACCGGCCCCTCGCCGCGCCAGATCTTGCGCAAACGGGTGATGGGGCACAAGGGGCTGCTTTTTGGCCTTGCTGTGGTCTGGCTGCTGGTGCTGGTCGCGATTTTGGCGCCGCTGCTGGCCCCGCATGACCCTTATGTGCAAAACTTGGCCAATCGCATGGTGCATCCGGTGTTCATGGGCGGCACATGGGAACACCCGCTGGGCACCGATCATCTGGGTCGTGATTACCTGTCGCGGCTGATCTATGGCGCGCGGGTGTCCTTGCTGATCGGGACGGTGGCGGCGCTGATTTCGGGGGTGATCGGCACGGCGATGGGCGTGGCTGCGGGCTATTTTGGCGGCAAGGTGGATGCGGTTGTGACCTTCCTGATCAACGTGCGGCTGGCGATGCCGGTGGTTCTGGTCGCCTTGGCGGTGGTTGCCATTCTGGGGGGCTCGCTGACGGTGGTGATCGGGTTGCTTGGCTTGTTGCTGTGGGACCGTTTTGCCGTGGTCATGCGCGCCTCGACGCTTCAGGTGCGCAGGCGCGAATATGTGTCGGCGGCGCAGGCCATCGGTGCCTCGACCCCGCGGGTGATCCTGTCGGAAATCATGCCCAATATCGTCAATAATCTGATCGTGATCGTCACGCTGGAAATGGCCCACGCGATCTTGCTGGAGGCAACACTGTCCTTTCTTGGGCTGGGCGTGCAACCGCCGACCCCCAGCTGGGGGTTGATGGTATCTGAAGGCAAGAACATGATGCTGTTCGAACCGTGGCTGGTGCTGATCCCCGGTATGGTTTTGTTCGTGTTGGTGCTTGCGATCAATCTGATGGGTGACGGCTTGCGTGACGTGACCGCCCCCGAAAATCGGAGCTGAACCATGACCCAAGACAAAAGCAAACCACTGCTGAGCGTGCGCGGGCTGACGCTGGATATTCCGCTGGCAAGCGGCGTGCTCCATGCCGTGCGCGGCATTGATTTTGACCTGCACAGCGGCAAGACGCTGTGTATCGTGGGGGAAAGCGGGTCGGGAAAATCCCTGACCTCGCTGGCGATCATGGGGCTGCTGGACAAGAACATCAAACGCAGCGCCGACCGGCTGGAATTTGGCGGGATTGAGCTGACAAAGGCCAGCAACCGGCAGATGCGCAGCCTGCGCGGCAACCGCATCGCGATGATTTTCCAAGAACCGATGACCTCGCTCAACCCTGCCTATACCATTGGGGATCAGTTGATCGAGGCGCTGAAACTGCACCGCAACGTCAGCCGAGAGGTTGCCCGCGCCCGCGCGGTGGAGCTGTTGGAAAAGGTTGGCATCACCGCCGCCGCCAGCCGTTTGGGGCAATATCCGCATCAACTGTCTGGCGGTTTGCGGCAGCGGGTGGTCATCGCCATGGCCCTGATGTGCGAACCCGAACTGATCATCGCGGATGAGCCGACAACCGCGCTGGATGTCACCATTCAGGCGCAAATCCTCAGCCTGTTGGTGGATTTGACCAAACAGATGAATGTGGCAATGATCCTGATCACCCATGATCTTGGCGTTGTCGCGCGGGTGGCCGATGATGTTGGCGTGATGTATGCGGGTGCGCTGGTTGAAACCGGGCCTGCGGCACATGTGTTCGGCAAGCCGATGCACCCCTATACCCGCGGGTTGCTGCGCTGTATTCCGCAGCCGGGTAAAACCGCGCGCGGGGCCGAACTGGGCACCATTCCCGGCATCGTTCCCTCTTTGGTCGGCGATGTGCAGGGCTGCGCCTTTCGCACCCGCTGCCCGCATGCGGTCGAAGCCTGCCGCAACGCGATTCCCAGCCATGGCGCGCCGCCGCATCAATTTGCCTGCGTCCATCCCGATGGGGCCCGCGCCGCCGAAGGAGAGCTTGCATGACCGCCCCCGCACTGGAACTGAAAAACGTCGCCAAGACCTATCGCGTCAGGCAGGGTCTGTTCGGCAAGCCCAAACCGCTGAAGGCCGTGAATGATGTGTCATTGACCCTGCGCAAGGGCGAGGTGCTGGGGCTGGTTGGCGAATCCGGCTGTGGCAAATCCACGCTTGCCAAGATTTTGCTGGGGCTGGAGCCGCCGACAGCGGGCGAAGTGCTGGTTGATGGGCAGGCGATCATCGGGCAGGACCGTCTGGCACTGGCACGGCGTATTCAGCCGATTTTCCAAGACCCCTATTCCTCATTGAACCCGCGCAAGACCATTGCCGATATCGTCTCGCTGCCGTTGCGGGTGCACAGCATTGGCGATGCCAAAAGCCGTGACAAAGCAGTGCGCGAAACGCTGGAACTGGTCGGCTTGCCCGCGCGGGTGCTGAACACCTATCCCAGTCAGATGTCGGGCGGCCAGCGCCAGCGCGTCGCCATCGCCCGCGCCCTGATCATGCGGCCCGAGATCATCATCTGTGATGAGCCGACCTCGGCGCTGGATGTGTCGGTGCAAAGCCAGATTTTGAACCTGTTGAACGCGTTGCGGGCGGAATTCGGGTTGGCCTATCTGTTCATCAGCCATGATCTGGCGGTGGTCGAACATCTGGCGACCCGCGTGGCCGTCATGTATCTGGGCCGCATCGTTGAGGAAGCGGATGTTGCCGACCTGTTCGACGCGCCCCGCCACCCCTATACCCGCGCGCTGCTCAATTCCGTGCTGACGCCGGAACCGGGCCTGGGCATCCCTGATACGCAATTGGGCGCGGCCTATCCCAACCCCATCAACCCGCCTTCGGGCTGCCATTTCCATCCGCGCTGCCCCTTTGCAACCGACCATTGCAAGGCGCAGGCCCCCCGTGCCGTGCCGCGCGCGGGCGGCCATGTGGAATGCCATTTGCACGACTCCCAAAGCCCGATGTACCGCGCTGATTTTACTGTCTGACGCGAAAGGATAACTGCCATGGCCTCCTCTCTTTCCCGCACGATGCAGACCCGCAAGGTTGTTATTGAAACCAGGGGCGGGGTGGTCGCCGCCCAGCACCGCCTTGCCGCCGAGGCGGGGGCCGAGGTGCTGCGCGCCGGGGGCGACGCGGTGGATGCCGCCGTGGCCACATCCTTTGCCATTGGCGTGCTGGAACCGTGGATGAGCGGCCCGGCGGGGGGCGGTGCCATGATGCTGTGGCGCGCCGATAAGGGCGAGGCGGTTGCGATCAACCACGGTATGCGCTCGCCTGCAGGTCTGCGGGTGGCGGATTTTCCGCTGTCGGGGGCCGGTATCGCCAGTGATCTGTTCCCGTGGGAGCAGGTCGTGGGGGATGTGAATATCCAAGGCCCAAAGGCGATTGCGGTGCCGGGTGTGGTTGACGGTTTGGGGCAGGCCCACGCCCGCTATGGCCGGACGCCTTGGGCCGATTTGCTGGCCCCGGCGATTGCCCATGCACGCCAAGGCATGCTGGTGGATTGGTACGCGGCGCTGATCATCGCCTCCTCAACCCGCGCGCTGGCCGCCGACCCCGATGCCGCCGCCCTGTTTTTGGAGGATGGGCAGTGGCCGACCATTTCAGGCTGGACCGCGCTGGCCGAAAAGCGGTTGAACCAATCCCGCATGGCCGACAGCCTTGACGCATTGGCGCAAGGCGGCGCGCGCGCGCTTTATGATGGTGATCTGGGCGCGGCACTGGCCCGCGATGTGCAGGAAAAGGGCGGGTATCTGGCCCGCGAAGACCTTGCCGCCTATCGCGCCAGTATCGAGGCCCCTCTGGCCGTCGCCTACCGCGATGCGCGCTTTCATGTCATGGATGGGCTGACCGCAGGCCCCACCTTTGCCCATGCCATGGCCGAGGTGGAAAAGCATGATTTGACCACCCCGGCCAATGCCTTTGCCGCCTATGCCGACGCGCTCAAAACCGCCTATGCTGCCCGGCTTGCGGGCATGGGCGACAGCGGCGAAAGCGCCAAGGCCCCCGGCTGCACCACGCATTTTTCGGTCGTGGACCGCGCGGGCAACATGGTGTCGCAAACGCAAACCCTGTTGTCGATCTTTGGCAGCCGCGTGGTCTCGCCCTCAACCGGGTTTCTGATGAACAACGGCATCATGTGGTTTGACCCGGTTCAGGGCCGCTCCAATTCGCTGGCACCGGGCAAGCGTTGCCTGATGAATGTTTGCCCGATCATTGGTAAGGCAGGCAACCGCCGCTTTGCCTTTGGCGCGTCGGGCGGGCGCAAGATTGTATCGGCGATGACGCAGATGGCCTCATTGGCGGTGGATTTCGGCTTGGATATCGAACAGGTGTTTCACCACCCCCGCATTGACGTTTCCGGCGGCCCCAAACTGGTCGCGGATGAGGCGCATAGCCCCGAAGTGCTGGCACGGTTGCGCAAGGATCATGCGGTCGTGACCGCCCCGCGCACGGTGTTCCCCTATGCCTTTGCCTGCCCCGCCGGGGTGATGCGTGACGGTGATATCAACACCGGCTGCACCGAAATCATGTCGCCCTGGGGTGACGCCGTATTGGAAGAAAAGGACTAGGCCATGAGCCGCGAAACCGCCATCAACACCGTTGCCGCCTATTTCGACAAGGGCGATTTTCAAAGCGAACTTGCCGATCTGGTCGCCTATCCCAGCGAAAGCCAGAACCCGGAGGCCCGCGCTGAACTGCACCGCTACCTTGCCGATGCAATGCTGCCCCGGCTGCAAAAGCTGGGCTTTGCCTGCGAAATCATCGCCAACCCCGACCCGCGCGGCGGCCCTTTGCTGATCGGCGAGCGGCATGAGGGCGACACTCTGCCCACCATCCTGACCTATGGCCATGGCGACGTAATCCGCGCGCAAGAGGGCATGTGGCGTGAAGGGCTGGCCCCGTTCACGCTGGTTGAACAGGGTGATCGGCTTTACGGGCGCGGCACTGCCGATAACAAGGGCCAGCACCTGATCAATATCGCAGCGCTAGAGGCGGTTCTGGCCGTGCGCGGTCGCCTTGGCTTCAACACCCGCATCGTGCTGGAGATGAGCGAGGAAGTCGGTTCCAGCGGGCTGGCCGAGGTGTTTCATAGCCACAAGGACCGATTGACCGCCGATGTGCTGATCGCCTCGGACGGGCCGCGCCTGCAACCCGAGGTGCCGACGATTTTCATGGGCTCGCGCGGTGGTGTGACCTTTGATCTGGAACTGAACCTGCGCGAAGGGGCGCATCATTCGGGCAACTGGGGCGGGCTTTTGGCCGACCCGGCGATGATTTTGGCGCATGCGCTGGCCTGTATTACCGACCGTCGCGGGCAAATCCAGATTGCAGAATGGCGACCCGACAGCCTGACTGATGATGTCCGCGCGGCCCTTGATGGCCTGCCTGTCACGGGCGGCGAAGGCCCAACGGTTGATACCGACTGGGGCGAGGAAAGCCTGACCCCGGCGGAACGGGTCTATGGTTGGAACAGCTTTGCCGTGCTGGCCATGACCAGCGGCGTGCCCGAGGCCCCGGTGAATGCAATCTCGGCCTCGGCCCGCGCCACCTGCCAGCTGCGCTATGTCGTGGGCACCGACCCGCAAGATATTCTGCCAGCCCTGCGCCGCCATCTGGACAAGAACGGCTTTGACGCCATCACCATCCGCCCGCATGACCGCGGCTTTTTCGCCGCGACCCGGCTTGACCCAAAACACCCCTGGGTCGGTTTTGTGGCCCGGTCGATAGAGCGCACAGCGGGGCGGGCGCCGCATGTGTTGCCCAATCTGGCGGGGTCACTGCCCAATGACAGCTTTACCGATATCCTTGGCCTGCCGACCGTCTGGGTGCCACATTCCTATCGCGGTTGTTCGCAGCATGCGCCGAATGAACATATCCTCAAATCGCTTAGCCGCGATGCGCTTTGTGTGATGGCGGGGCTGTTTTGGGATATTGGTGCTGACAAGACCCCGGCAGGCCAGGATATTGGCGACTGACCGCTTTTGCGACATTGGCGGCAAGTGATGTGCTAGGCTGATATGCAGCCTGAGGCGATTCGGCATCGCCCCAAACCATCACCTGCCGCATAACGCCCTGAAACTTTTGATTTCAGGTGGTGATTTCTGGGTAAATTCAGGCCGAACGCGGCCTGCGCCTTGCGCTTGGCCAAGGGGGGCAGGCCCGTCGCGCGCTATCGTCAGATCGGCTGGCGTGACCGCGGCCCAGATGAAGGCAAGGTTTTCCTTGAACATGTGTATACCGCGACACTTTTGAAAACCTGTCTGCGATCCTAACTTTACGTCGCATTGGCTTTCTGGCCAAAACATGCAACACAGCGGTAACGTGAATGTGAAGGGGCGATACATGACGCCAGAGCAAAAAGCCATCGCAACAGGGTCGATATTACTATCGGGCGCGTCGCCAGAAGGCGTGGATATGTTGCTGAAAGCCGCACGGTTGCGCGTGTTTGACCGCGGTGCCACGATTTTCTTGCAAGGAGAGCGCGCCTCGGCGATTTATATCGTCGCGGAAGGCTGGGTAAAGCTGTACCGCATTGCGCCCAATGGGGCCGAGGCTGTGGTTGGGGTTTTCACCAAAGGGCGCAGTTTTGGCGAGGCTGTGGCCTTTCGCAGCGATGTGTACCCGGTTGCGGCCGAAGCGGTCACCGATTGCAAAGTGATCCGGATTGAGGCCGACGCCTATTTGCGCCAGATCCGTGAGAATCCAGAGTTTGCCGTGTCGGTCCTGTCAGCCACCTTCATGCATTTGCAATCGCTGGTCGGGCAGATAGAGGCGTTGAAGGCGCAAACCGGGGCGCAACGCGTGGCCGAGTTTTTGCTGGAGCTTTCGTCCTGTGTCACCGGGGAATGTGTGGTTGTGATGCCCTATGACAAGGTGCTGATCGCGGGCCGTCTGGGGATGAAGCCGGAAAGCCTGAGCAGGGCCTTTGGCAAATTGCGCGAATTCGGGGTGACGATCCGCCAGAACCACGCCGCTATTGCCGATATTGAAACGCTGCGCGAATTTGCGTTGGAGGATCCTGCAAACTCCTGGAGCAAGTTATGATGTCTCGGCTTGAAATCGCGTTTATGATGATTGATGCCGCAAATGCCGCAGACCCAAATCAGGTCGAAGGGCAGCCCGAAGCGCTGTTATATGGAGAGCGGATGACGGCAGAGGCCGCGCGGCTTTTCCCCGAGGCGTCAGACATTTTGCGCATTGCCGCGCGCGGGCAGCATGTAGAACGCTGGCTGTTGAAACGCGCCGAATTTCCCGAGGGTAAGGAAGGCTATCACGCGTGGCGGCGAGAGCAGGGGCGGCGGCATGGGGCGCGGGTGGCTGGAATCATGGCCGAGGCTGGCTATGATACGCAAGATCAGGCGCGCGCCGCCGTGTTACTGCGCAAAGAGGGCATCAAGCGCGACCCAGAGGTGCAAGCGCTGGAGGATATCATCTGTTTTGTCTTTATCCGCTGGTATTTCGCCGGGTTTGCAGCACAGCGCAGCGCCGAGGAGCTACCGGGGATCATCGCCAAGACCGCCCGCAAAATGTCGGCAGGCGCGCGCGCACGGGTGCTGGCCGAATTTGATTTACCGCCCGATCTTGCCGCAGCCTTTGCCGATTGAGGGGGGGGGGTAGCGTTTCGCCTTTGACTTGAAACAGGGCTTGTCACATAACGCGTTGAAATCTTTGATTTAAGACAGGGATATGTGAGGAAGGCTTCAAGGTGAAACGCTTTAGGCGGCGAGATAAAGGCCCAATAGCGCCGCCATGAACAGCGCGAGAACAAGGCTGAACCCGCGCAGATAGCCGGGGGCCTGTGCCAGTTCCAGATAATGTGCTGCGATGATGCGGGCCTTGGCCCAGGCCAGCAGCAAAATGATAACGCCGCCCAGAAACGGAATGGCCGCCGGAAGCTGCGTTGTGACATTGAAGGACACGAAGGTAGAGGCGGCTGAAAGTGCCAGAAGGATCAGCCATGCGCGGGTTATGGTTAGCAATGTGACCCCCTATCGCAGCAGATAAATGACGGGAAACAGCAGCACCCAGACCAGATCGACCATGTGCCAGAATGCCGCCCCAACCTGTAGGTTGCGGGGCGTGGGGCGCAGGGCCAACATGGCAAAGATAACCAGCCCCGCAATGACATGGGCTGCATGAAACCCGGTCAGCAGGTAGTAGAATGTATAGAACGGATGGGTTTCCGGGCGGATGCCAAGCGCGGCTTTATCGGCGAATTCGGCGAATTTGATCACCAGAAAAACCACCCCGAGCGCGCTTGCGGCCAAAAGCGCCCAGCGGGTTGCGGCAATCTTGCCGGCCGTCGCATAGCCAACCGCACGGGCGGCAAGATAGCCCGAGGTGACCAGAACAACGGTATTAACGCCAGCGGCAGTGCGGTGCAGGCTGTCTTGCGCCAGGGCAAAGCCTGCGGGGTCGGTGATGCGGACGGCCAGAAACGCCAAAAGCCCACCGCCGAACACCAGCAGCTCTGAGATAATCAGCACCCACATCATCAGATCGCCGGGCAGTTGATCCAACGGGCTTTCGCCCTGCGTCTCTGTCATGCGCCCACCAATTGCCGGTAGATCTCGGGCAGGGCCTGGGTCAGCTTGTCAGGGTCCGAAATCACGGTAAACCCGCCGGGGCCGAACATCCGCGGAAACCACGCCTTGCCGTCACGGTCAACGGTGATGCCATAGACGGCATGGCCGGCGCGGCGCGCTTCGCGGATGGCCATGCGGCTGTCCTCAATCCCGTGGCGCCCCTCATAATGGTCAAGGTCATTGGGCTTGCCATCGGTAATGACCAGCAACAGCCGCCGCTTGCGGGCCTGGTCCGACAGACCTTTGGAGACGTGACGAATTGCAGCCCCCAACCGGGTATAATGGCCGGGCACCAAGGATGCGATGCGGCGAATGATGGTATCATTCATCGGTTCGGCAAAGTCTTTGCATTCTTGCACGAATACGCGATTACGTTTCAGCGACGAAAACGCATGGATCGCGAAACTGTCACCGCAGGCATTCAGACCCCAGGCAAGGGCGGCCAGCGCCTCGCGTTCCACGCCGATCACAGTGCGGCCATCATGGCCATGCCCCGGCACCGCACTTTCGGTCGAGCGCGAGACATCAAGCAAGATCGACACCGCCAGATCACGCGCTTGCGGGCGGGTTTGCCGCCAAACGCGGTCATCGCCCTGCCCAGTTGCATAAAAATCGACCCGTGCGCGCACGGCACGGTCCGTATCCAGCTCATCGCCGTCAAGATGGCCAGAGGTCGAAATTCGGCTGGGACGCAGAGCCTCGAACTGACGTTTGACGGCGCGGATACGGGCCAGCGCGCGGGGATCGTCCTGAAACGGGGATTGGTCAATGGGTTCGGCCTGCGACGACAAAATGCGTGTATGCGCGGGCAGGTAAACACCAGTGCGACAATCCCATTCAGGATAGGTGGAAATGCCGGAAAGCTGCTCGCGGTCGACGTCTTCGGGCGACAGATCAAGATGCAGTTTCAGGCGGGTGGCCGGGGCTTTGGAGATTTGCCCCAGGCCGATTTCTTCGGTGTCATCGGCGGCTTTTTTTGCGCTGTCATCATCGTCATCCTCGACCCGGCGGTTGAGGTTGATAAACTCTGCCCAAGACAGGATCGCCTCGAACTTGTGCAAGATAAAGCTGTCGTTGCGATCGGCCTGATCGGCACGCTTACGCTTGGCGCGGTGGGTTTTGGCACCTTCGCCCTCTTCGGCGATACCGTCGGTGGCGCGGGCCTCTACCTGGGTTTCGGCGGAAAAACTGACATGGCGCAGGTCGGGCCACAGCGGGACCGGGCGGAAAGGCCGGTAACGGCGCGGGGTTTTGGTTGGCAGATCGGGCAGGGGGGCCGGATCGCCCAAGGCGTGGCGAATATGGGCCTCGATTGCGGCCTCGGCGCTTGGCAGGGCCGGGCGCGGGCGCGTTGCCAAGGTGGCGGCGCAAAGATCACGGTAGAGCGCGGCAAAACCGGGGGCATGCACCAAGGTATTGTGCATCATCTGTTCGGCGGCGGCAATGGCGGCAATATCGGCCTGCATCGGGTCATCGGTTGCGGGCATCAGCGCAGGATCGGCATGGGCGGCGCAGGCCGTCAGCCACAGGTAAAGGGCCGCGTTCGCCTCACGCGCGGGAAATATCGCAAGGCTTTCGGGCAGGCGCAGGCTTTCGCCATCAAATGAGGCGCGCGGGGTGCGTTCTGCGGCGGTGCCGAGTTTGCGCAGGAAGGACAGGCGGTGGCGGGATATCTCCTCGCCGACCGCTTTGATCTCGGTGGCCGGATTGCCACCAAGGCCACGGAAAAGCACTGCCAACCGTCCGCCAACCTCTGTCAGGTTGACACGGGCTTCGTCGTGGCTGCTTGGCGCATCCAGACGGCTGGCGAGTTCGTGCCACAGTTTCCCCATCGTTTCTTCGGGTTCCCATGGCTCGATTTCAATCTTGGTCATGCTGGCCTCACCCGAAAACAGCGGTTACAAGATCGAGAAGCCCGCGTTTGGTGTCGCGGTCATCCGTCAACGGCTCGATCATCGCGGCCAGAATGGCGCGCTCGACCGGCATGCCCTGACGGATCAGGGTCGCGGCATAGACTACGAGACGGGTTGATACGCCTTCCTCAAGGTCCTGACCTTTAAGGTCGCGTAGCTTGTTGGCAAGGCGTACCAGCGGTTTCACCCGCGCCTCATCCAGCCCCAACTCTTGCACCACAACAGGAATTTCATGTTCTGGTGCCGGGAAAGTGAACTCCAGCGAGATAAAGCGTTGCCGCGTCGATGGTTTCAGGGTTTTCAGAATGTTCTGATAGCCGGGGTTGTAGGATGCGACCAGCATAAAGCCGGGGGTAGCCTCCAGTTCTTCGCCTGTGCGGTCAATCGGCAGGATGCGCCGATCATCGGTAAGCGGGTGCAAGACGACCGTAACGTCTTTGCGGGCCTCGACCACCTCATCAAGATAGCAGATCGCACCCTCGCGCACGGCGCGGGTCAGAGGGCCGTCAACCCATTGGGTTTCGCCGCCCTTCAGCAGATAGCGCCCGATCAGATCGGCCGCAGAAAGATCATCATGGCAGGCCACGGTATACAGCGGGCGGCCAAGCCTTGCGGCCATATGGGTCACAAAACGGGTCTTGCCGCAGCCCGTAGGGCCTTTCAGCAAAACCGGCAGTTGATTGTCATAAGCTGCCTGAAACACCGAGACTTCATCGGCTTGGGGCAGGTAGAAGGGGGCAACTGCCGCCCCCTTCAGGTTCTGGGTTCCATCCATCTGCATCACTTTGCAGCCACATGGTCTGGGTCACGTTCCAGACGGTCCCGCTCTAGCGGGCCGGGTGCCACGACTTCGCCGCGTGGGACCAGGATCGAGTAGATGAACAAAAGCGCACCAAGGACCACAGCGACACCAGAGCCAAAGCGCATGGCGTAGAAAATCCAAAGTTCGTCTTGTACTTCCATAAAGCCCATGCCCATCACGCGCTGCAGGTGGGTTTGCACCGTACCGGCAAAGGTAAGCGTAAAGGTCATGAACACCATGCCGCTCGACATCAGCCAGAACGAGGCCATGTTGAGTACCTGGTTGTAGGGGTCACGCCCCAGCAGCACCGGCATTGCATAGCTGATGATGGCAAGGTTGATACAGACATAGGCACCGTAGAAAGCAAGGTGACCATGCGCTGCGGTGATCTGTGTGCCGTGGGTATAGTAGTTTACCCCGTGCAGCGTGTGCAAGAAGCCCCAGACACCAGCCCCAAAGAACGCCAGTACCGCACAGCCCAAGGCCCATAGCAAGGCGGCCTTGTTCGGGTGGTCACGACGGCCCTTCCAGACCATGATGAAGGCGAAAGCCATCATCGCAAAGAACGGAACGATCTCAAGCGTAGAAAAGATCGACCCGATCCACTGCCAGTAGCCCGGTGTACCGATCCACAAGAAGTGGTGGCCAGTGCCCAGGATGCCCGAGAACAGCGCCGTGGCCACGATCACATAAAGCCACTTTTCGACGACCTCACGGTCGACCCCTGTCAGTTTAAGCATCAGGAAGGCCAGAATAGAGGCCATAACCAATTCCCAGACACCCTCAACCCACAGGTGGATCACGAACCACCAGTACATCTTGTCAAGCGCAAGGTTGCCTGGGTTGATGAAGGCAAACAAGAACAGCAGTGCAAGCAGCCAAAGCCCAAGCAAAAGGATATTGGAGATTGCGGTCTTTTTGCCTGCCAGCACAGTCATGCTGATGTTGTACAGGAAAATCAGTGCCGCAACAACGATACCGACCTTGACCCAGCGGGGTTGTTCCAGAAACTCGCGCCCTTCCTTGCCAAGGAAGAAGTTACCTTCAAACAGATTGAAGGAATAGGTGACAACCACGCCCGCCGTACCCAGAACCAGAATGGCAAGCTGAATATAGGCAAGCTTGGTCGAATAAATGTCACGCTCGGATTCTTCCGGGATCAGATAATAGGCGGCCCCGAAAAAGCCCAGCAGCAACCAGACGACAAGGCTGTTGGTGTGCAGCATCCGCAAGATGTTGAACGGCATGATGTCCACAAGGAAATTGCCGTCCACATAGACATAGCCCATAAGCAAGCCGATCGAGACCTGCACGGCAAACAAAGCCATGGCTACGACAAAATAGACCAACGCGATCTTTTGAGTTTGATATTTCATGTCAGATCTCCTTAACCCGCATCATTGGGCGGCCAGCCCTGGGTGTTGATCGTATTGGTCCACAACAAGAAGTCGGCCAATTCGCGGTATTCTTCATCCGTCAGGTTGAAGTTCGGCATTTGACGGCGGCCTTCAACGCCGGTGGGCATGGCATCCATCCAGCCCTTCAGCATATCAAACCCGCCTTCGGCATCATCATTGACGCCCCAGCGGGTCATCACGTTGCCCAGCTCGGGCGCAAAATAGGCGCCCTCACCCAGAATTGTGTGGCAGTTTACGCAGCCGTGCTTTTCCCACAGGTGTTTACCCGCCACCACCGAAGGTGTCAGCGTTTCTGCGTTGGTAGATGTATTGACGATATATCGGTGGCTGTCCCACGACAGGCCGATAAAGATTAGAATAAAGAACAGTGAGCCGCCATAAAAGATATTGCGGGCCATGCTCTTGGTCATGACTTCGCGCATTGCGCATTCCCCTTCCCGGAGCTTTGCCCGAGTCATGCTCGGGGCCGTTGATGGTAACCGATCTGTGAACGTCGGTCTTGTCCCACGCCTTAACGAAAGTCAAACGCTAAGAGCTTTAGTCAGGAAATGTGCTCTATTCGCGTGTTCGGGAAATGGCTGACAGCGTCTTCGATTGCTGCACGATCCATCAGGCAAAACGCTGTGGACAAGGCATCGGCAACCGCCGCTGAAGGGCTAGAGACGGAAACAGTCGACCATAGCGGCGCGCTGCCGTCCGGGTGCAGGATATGCGGCGCATCGGCCCCAATCAGCGTGCCGCGTGGCGAGGATGTCGCCAGCGCCCGATTTTGCAAAGCCGATTCGCCAAGCTGTGTGCCATCTGGCCCCGCAATGCCAACGCGCCAGGGGGCGGTGCCATTCAGGCCAAGCGCCATTACCTCGCCCATATCGACCATCACGTTGAAAAAGCGTTTGCCGAAAAGGTATTCGGCAATAACATCGGCGGCAAAGCCTTGCGCAACACCGTTCAACGTCAGCGCCATGTCAGGTTCAAGCCTGATTTCGGCCTCGGACCATTTCACCCGCGACCAGCCGATATTCTTGCGCGCGGCAGCCAAATCCCCGGCCTGTGCGGTGGCCAGCCAAAGCGGCTGGATCGAGGGGTCAAACACGCCGCCAGTCGCCTTGTGGGCGCGGTCGCTGACAGCCAGAATGTTTTGCAAGGCGCGGGTTGGGTTGGCGATGACCCCCGTCTCATTCAACCGCGTCAGCGTCGAGGCGCGGTGCAGGGAGAAATCGGCTTCAATCTGTTCGATCAGCGCCTCGATCTTGGGCCACAGCAAGGCCGCGCGGTGATCTGGCAGGCCTGCAATGGCGATCTGTGCCTCGGCGCCAAAGGCGCGGCCTTGCCACCTGGCGGGATTGGCGGCAGCCGGGGCAGCACACAGGGCGGCAGCGGTGATGGTTAAAAAGCGACGGCGCTTCATGGCTTGGCCTCCTTGGCCAGACGCGGCCCGGTCAAGGCGGACCACAGGCTGATGATAAACAACAAGAAAGCGGTGACCCAAAGCGCCCCGGCCGTCCAATTCGCAAGATTGCCAAGCGCAGGCAGGCTACTGCCCACCCAACGCAGCAAGGCGGCCAAGGCCACAAGCCCGTAGGCGATGGTCATGGCGCGCGAGGCAACAAGAGGGCGCCCTGAATGGCCCAATGTGGCGCGGCTCATCACCGCAATCGTCATGCCGCCCACGGCACCGATCCCCAGCAAATGCACCGCAGCGATTTCAGAGCCGATGCCAAAGTCAGACAGACCAAGTAACACAAGGCCAAGGCCCAACCAGAAATAACCCAGATGCAGCGCCCAGAGAATCGGTTTGCGCAATGTCCAATCCGTGCGCCAAAGCGCGAGACGGGCCAAAGCGCTGATACCTGCGATGATGGCAATACCGCCCTGCACCGGCGCTGGAGCCGAGAGCAGATAACCCATCGGCAGGGCCAAGGCTGCGGCAATCGTCACGCCGGTAAGCGGGGTCGGGTTGCGGGGCAGGCCGGTTTGCGTGCCCGATTGGACCATCGCGTTTTTGGTAAAGGCCGGGGTAACGCGCCCCCCAAGAATCGCGATCATCGCGATCAGCGACAACAGCCCGGCACGCAGCCCCGCCCAGGCCGTATCCGCGGCCAGCCCGGCCCATTCCAGATGCACAAACAGGTTGCCCAGCCACAGCACGGCCAAAACCGCCAGAAACAGCATGTTCTGCGGCTTGGGGCGTTTCAGCAACTGGGTCAGGATCTTGGCGGCCAGCACCGGCACAAAGGCCAGATCAAGCCCCATGACCAGCAAGGGCGACAGGCTGCCCGAGAACCAAAGCCCGACCCGACCCAGCAACCACAAACCTGCTACCACTGCCACAAATACATGCGGCGCGGCGCGTGCCCCTGTCCAATTCGGAACAGCGGTCAGGAAAAATCCGGCCAGCGCCGCAGTGCCATAGCCGAAAATCATCTCATGCGCGTGCCAAAGATGGGGGGCGGGGGCAAAGGGCATGTCAGGCGCGCCGAAACGGTCAGCCCAGATCAGCCAGACATCCCAAACCCCGATGGCAAAGATGGCATAGAGCGCCGCTGCGGTAAAAAAGACCCGAAAGCCGTCGTTGAAAAAGCGATGAAGTGCGGTCATGCGGGGTCTCCTGTGCGGGCCCTGCGTTTCAGAACGGGGCAACTATGGGGATCATTCATAATGATCTGGCAGCGCAAGCACAAAACACATTCATTTGGGTTGATGCGTCCCAGGGGGTCAATCGCGCCAACGGTGCATTTCGTCTCGCATAACCGGCATTCGCGGCCACATTGCGCGCGGCGCTTCAGCCAGTCAAAGATTTTCAACTTGGCCGGAATAGCAAGTCCTGCACCCAAAGGACAGAGGTAGCGGCAATAGAATCGCTCGATAAACAGCCCGGCAACCAAGATCACCCCAACGAACAAAAGGAATGGCCAGGCGCGCAACATCCGCATGGAAATCGCGGTTTTGAACGGCTCGAATTCAGCGGCGATCAGCGCGTGATGCAAGGAATAGAATGACAAGGCGACAATCCCGACAAACGCTGTGTATTTGATGACCCAAAGCCGTTCATGCAGCGCCTGAGGCACTGCGACTTGCCGCAGCCCAAGCGCCTGGGCGGCGGTATTTGTCAGCTCTTGCAGCGCGCCAAACGGGCATAGCCAGCCGCAATACACGCCGCGCCCCCAAAACAGCAGGCCAAGTGCGGTAAACCCCCAAAGCAAAAAGATCACCGGCTCGATCAAAAAGGTTTCCCAGCGAAAGCCGTTCAAAAGCGAATGCAGAAAGGCCACGACCTGCACCACCGAAAGCTGCCCGTTCAATCCCCACCCCAGCACAAACAAGGTGGTTGTCAAAAAACCAATGCGCCCAAAGCGCCAAAGCCGTGGCCTGCGGGTGATCCATTCCTGTGCAAACAAGATCAGCGTCAGCACCGACAGCATCAGAACGACGATGCCGGTTTGCAGGTGTTTTGCGGCCCAGACCGTCTGCCAAAGCGGTACGTCAGGGGCCGCAGGGGGCAGGCGATAGGCATCGGGCAGGCGGTATTCTATGGGAATGGTCAATGTGGCCGGGGTGCCAGCGCCAAGGCGGGTGGCGCTAACGGTCACGCGAAAAGGGGCCAGTGGGTTGATGGATTTTGGCAGGTGGAACAGACTGATCTCTTTAACCTCTGGCGCGTGGTCGATGCGCAGGCGCTTGATCATCTGATAGCTGTCTGCGCCGGGTTGAAAGCTGGTGCCATTCTGGCTGATTGTCAGCCGGTCAAACAACCCGGATTTGCGCCAATCGGTGCCACGATGCGACCAAAGCCCGGATGAGATCACGATCAAAGCCGAGTCGCCGGGGCCAAGATTTCCCACCGCGGCTGTGTAGCCCGCCTGACCAAGCAAAGACTGGCCAATGCTGGGCGCATCAGCCAAGCCAACCCAAAGCCGCAAGAAATCACCGTCGCCCGGTTGAAGCGGGGGCGTTGTACCTGCAAGGGCGGCTGCCGCCTCGGTCATCGAGACGCGGGTTTCAACCAATGCGCCTGCCGCCAAAAGGCCGGGCCAGTCGGTTGCTGTAAAACCAAGGCGATCAATGCCCCCCGCCGCCTCTATCAGCCCGCGCCCGATGGCCAGAGTGCGGGCGGTGCGCAGGATACCATCACGAATAACCCCGGTTGAAACGGTTGCACGAGAAATCACATCCGGCAGGTCTTGGCGTGCGTCCACAGGCGCGCGCAGGTTTTGGCCAGCAAAGCCGCCGACATAGGCCACAATATCGGCATCCGAAATGCCAAGTGTCAGCACGGGCTCATTGTGCTGCATCAGTCGTGCGCCACTGATTACCGCGTTTGGCGTAATGGCCACCAGCACATCCAGGGGGCGGCCAGAATATCCGACCGAGCCCGCAATTTCCCAGGTAGAGCCGATGAACCCGACAACACGCCCCTCGGCGCGAACGGTCCAGCCGGGGATGCCGTCATCTTGCCGTGCCACCTGAACCGGGGCGCTTTGCCTCAAAAGCTGTGCCGCCAGGCCTGGGTCGGGTGTGCTGGGGTGCAGGGCGTCGTTGCCCGGTCCACCTGCCGCCACGCCTTGCGCGAAAACACCGCATAAAAGGGCAAGGGCGAGGATGCCGCCATTCAGAAATCTCATCGAGGGGCCTTTGCGCCATGACTTGGCCACCGTGCCAAAAGGCTGATCATGCCGCCTTGACGTAAGTCAAAGAACGGGCTTGCACCGCAAGCTATAGACATCCCAGCACCCCACTAGCAAAAGCAGGAAAGATTGATGGTGAAAAATAGGCACGTTTATACCAAGCATATGCTGCTCAGCAGCGCAGCGCTGGCGCTGGCCATGTTTGCAGGCCCCACAGCTGCGCAAGACAAGCCCAAGGATCATATGGATGATCCCGCCGCCGCCTATGAGCCGTCGATGACCACGCTTGGTCAAATTCAGGTGGAAATTCCGGGCCGCAAAGACGGTGACCCCGTGATGACCCAAGAGGAATTCCAACGTGCCACCAAGATTTACTTTGAACGCTGCGCGGGGTGCCATGGCGTTTTGCGCAAAGGTGCGACAGGCAAACCGTTGACGCCCGATATCACCCGCGAACATGGGTATGACTATCTGCAAAGCTTTATTACCTATGGATCACCCGCCGGGATGCCGAACTGGGGAACCTCGGGGGATATGACCGAAGAAGACGTGGATCTGATGGCCCGCTATCTGCTGTTGGAGCCGCCAACGCCGCCAGAATTCGGCATGCCGGAAATGCTGGCAACGTGGAAAGTGTTCGTCAAACCCGAAGACCGCCCAACCGAGAAAATGAACGATATCAATATCGACAACCTGTTCTCGACCACGCTGCGCGACTCGGGTGAAATTGCCCTGATTGACGGCGCCACCTATGAGATCAAGACGATTATCAAAACCGGTTACGCCGTGCATATCAGCCGGATTTCTGCGTCGGGCCGTTATCTGTACGTGATTGGCCGTGACGCCAAGGTCGTGATGATCGACCTGTGGATGGAAAACCCCGGCCCGGTTGCCGAGATCAAGATGGGCGCCGAAGCCCGCTCTATCGAGACCTCAAAATTTGAGGGCTATGAAGATAAATACGCCGTTGCCGGTGCATATTGGCCGCCGCAATTCGTGATCATGGATGGCGATACGCTGGAGCCGAAAAAGATCGTATCGACCCGTGGCAATACCTATGACGAACAGGTCTATCACCCTGAACCCCGCGTTGCCGCGATTTTGGCCAGCCACTACAAGCCGGAATTCATCGTCAACGTGAAAGAGACCGGCAAGATCATGATGGTCGACTATACCGACCTGACGAATCTGAAAGTAACCGAGGTTGATGCCGAACGCTTCTTGCATGACGGCGGTCTGGACGGATCAAAGCGCTATTTCATCACGGCGGCGAACGCGCGAAACAAGTTGGTTGTGATCGACACCAAGGAATCCAAGCTGGTGGCGATTACCGACACCGGGGGGGCAACACCGCATCCGGGCCGGGGCGCGAACTTTGTGCATCCCGAATTCGGGCCGGTTTGGGCGACTTCGCACCTTGGCGACGACTCTGTCGCCTTGCTTGGCACCGACCCCGAAGGCCACCCCGATCAGGCATGGCAGATCGTCGACAGCTTTAGTGCCCTTGGCGGCGGCTCTTTGTTCATCAAGACGCATCCGAACTCGGATCACCTTTATGTGGACGCGACGCTGAACCCGGATTCCGAAACCTCGGCTTCGGTTGCCGTATTCAAGATCAGCGAAATGACCGGCGAAACCGACCCGGAATTCGTGACGCTGCCTATTGGTGAATGGGCCGGGATCACAGATGGGCAGCCGCGCGTGGTGCAGCCCGAGTTCAACAATGAAGGCACAGAGGTGTGGTTCTCGGTCTGGAACGCCAAAGACAAGGAAAGCGCGATTGTTGTCGTTGATGACAAAACGCTGGAATTGAAGAAGGTCATCAAAGACCCGAGGTTGATCACGCCAACCGGCAAGTTCAACGTCTACAACACCCGAAACGACGTTTACTAAGCCAACCCTCGGGGCGGCGGCCAGCCTGCCGCCCCCCCCTTTAAACAACCAGTATTGAGAGACGCCATGAAAGATACCTCGCGTGCAGCACTTCCCGGCAAGGTCTTTTTGATTGGCTCTGGGCCGGGTGACCCCGACCTGTTGACGGTCAAGGCGCTGCGGCTGATCCAGACGGCTGATGTGGTGGTGTTTGATCGCCTTGTCAGCCCCGAAATCATGGCGCTGATCCCAGAGACAACACGCTGTATTGATGTGGGCAAGCTGCCCAAATGCCACAAGCTGACGCAAGAAGAAATCAACGCGTTGCTGGTCGATCTGGCCGGACAGGGCCTGCAGGTTGCCCGTCTGAAAGGCGGCGACCCGCTGATTTTCGGCCGCGGCTCGGAAGAGGCGGCAGAGCTGCGCGATGCCGGCATCAGCGTTGAATATGTGCCGGGCATTACAGCGGCGCAGGGGGCGGCTTCAAGCACCGGCATTGCGTTGACCCACCGCGGTTTGGCGACCGGCGTGCGCTATGTGACCGGCCACCGCGCCCGCGATGCAGACCTTGAATTGGATTGGAAAAGCCTTGCGAACGCGCAAACCACCTTGGTGGTCTACATGGGCGTCGCCAATATAGCCGAGATTTCCAGCCAGTTGATCGGCCACGGCATGCCTGCCGACCTGCCTGTTCTGGCGATTGCCAGCGCCACCACCCCGCGAGAGTTGCGCGTGATCGGCCAGTTGGACGATATCGTGCAAAAAGTCGCGGGTCTGCCGGAAAGCGTGCCGGTGCTGTTTGTCATCGGGCATGTGGTGTCGCTTTATCCGGCAGCCGTGCTGCAAGCCGCGCTGACCTGCCAAGGCGCGGGGATGGATGCATATGCTTAGGCGCAAGATCACGGCTGCGGCCCTTGTGTCGAGGCTTGGCGCAGCAGCGGGGCTGGCGATGGTTGCCTTGCCTGCCGTCGCCGAAATAACCGCGCCGCGCGCCCAAGCCTTGGAACACATGGTGATTCAAGATTGTGGCTCATGCCACGGCCTGACGATGAAAGGCGGATTGGGCAACCCGCTGACCGCTGCCGCCCTTGACGGGGCCGCACCCGAAGCGCTGGCCAGCATCATACTTGATGGTGTTCCCGGCACTGCAATGCCACCCTGGCGCCCGCTTCTGACTGAAGAAGAGGCCGATTGGATTGCGAACTATCTTTTGAAGGACAAGAAATGAAAACCCTGGCTGTGTGTTTCTCTTTGCTGGCCGCGCCCGTGATGGCGCAAACCCCGTGCTGTGCGACCGGTGATCTGGGGGTCGTGATCGAGCGGGCGACCGGCTCGCTTTTGGTCGTTGATCGGTCTGAGCGCGCGGCGATTGGCCGGATTGAAGGCTTGGGCGATCTGTCGCACGCCTCGGTCACCTTTAGCCCGGATGAGCGGTTTGCCTATATCTTTGGCCGCGACGGTGGGCTGAGCAAGGTGGATTTGCTGAGCCAAAGCATCGCGGCCCGGACGATTCAGGCGGGCAATTCCATCGGTGGCGCGATCTCGGATGATGGCAAGCTGATTGCGGTTTCCAATTATGAACCCGGTGGGGTGAAGGTGTTTGACGCGGATACGCTGGAACTGGTTGGCGATATTCCCGGCACGTCCAAAACCATCGGTCTGGTCGATGTGCCCGGTCGCCGCTTTGTCTGGTCTACATGGGATAGCGGTGAGGCGTTCATGGCCGATTTTTCCGCGCCCGAAATGAAAGTCACCAAGCTGGGCGATGTGGGCAAAAACCCGTTTGACGCGGTGTTGACCGATGATGCCCATACCTATCTGATCGGGCTGTTCGGCGAAAAAGGCGTGACGGCGATAGATTTGTGGGAAGAAGCCGCCGAGCCGGTGCGGTTCTTGCAAGATTACGGCAAAACCGAAGACGATCTGCCGGTCTATAAAATGCCGCATCTGCAAGGTTGGGCCTTTACCGAAGGCCAGTTTGTTTTGCCCGCCGTCGGCCAGCATGAACTGCTTTGGGTCAATCGCGAAACGCTGGAGGAGGTAGACCGTACACCCACCCACGGCCAGCCGGTGTTTATCATTGCCCAGCCCGCCTCGCCGTTTGTCTGGGTCAATTTCGCGACGCCTTTGAACGATACCGTGCAGGTCGTCGACAGCCGCAACCACGAAGTTGTTGCCACGCTGACCCCCGGCAAGGCCATTTTGCACATGGAATTCGCGCCGCGCGGGGCCGAGGTCTGGCTTTCGTCGCGTGATGATGGAAAAATCCTGATCTATGATACACATAGCCGCGAACTGGTTGGGGAAATCCCCGCGCAAAGCCCCTCTGGCATTTTCTTTACCGCCCGCGCACATCGGACGGGGTTGTAATGACACAGCGCCTCGATCAGATCGACCGCCGTTTGCTGGATGATTACCAGCGCGATTTTCCGCTGGTGGCACGGCCTTTTGCCTGCCTTGGCCAAGACCTTGGCTTGGCCGAGGCCGAGGTGATCGCGCGATTGGCGGGGATGCAAAGCCGGGGCCAGATTTCGCGGGTTGGGGCCACGGTGCGGCCCAATACCGCCGGCGCCTCGACACTTGCCGCGATGTCGGTGCCCGAAGACCGGATCGAGGAGGTCGCGGAACTGGTGAACGCCGAAAACGGCGTCAACCATTCCTACCTGCGCGAAAACCAGTGGAACCTGTGGTTTGTGGCCACCGCTGCCGATGGTGCCGCCCTGGCCGCGCAACTGGCCCGGCTAGAGGCGGCGACCGGCCTGCAGGTGCTTGATCTGCGTTTGGTGCAGGCATTCAACATTGATCTTGGGTTTGCCTTGCAAGGCCCGCGCGCCCAAATGGTGCGGCGCCCCCCACCGGATATGGCCGCCCTCTGCGCAAGTGACAGGCCGATCTTGCAAGCCCTGTCACAAGGTTTGCCCTTGGTGCAGCAGCCCTTTGCACAGCTTGCTGAAAGTCTGGGTCAGACCGAAGACCATATCCTTGCGCGCATCAAGGCGCTGAGCGAGGCAGAAATCCTGACCCGCGTTGGTGTCATTGTTCGGCACCGCGCTATTGGCTGGACATCGAATGCGATGGTGGTGTGGGATATTGCCACCGCTGGCGTGGCTGCGGCTGGCAATGCGCTGTCTGCGCTTCCAGGAATCAGTCTGTGTTATCAACGTGTCACGGTGCCGGGGGTCTGGCCCTATGCGCTCTATTCGATGATTCACGCCCGCAGTCGCGCCGAGGCGATGGCCGTTCTGGATGCCGCCAAGGCGCTGCCGGAACTGGCTGGGGTGGACCATTCTGTCTTATTCTCGACGCGCTGCTTTAAACAGACTGGCGCGCAACTCATGCAAGAAAGGGCCGCCTGATGCGCCGCAGCAGTCTTCCCCCCGATGCGCTGGATACCACGGACCGCGCAATCTTGAATGCGCTGCAAGATGGTTTTCCCATCGCCCCGCGTCCGTTTGCCGAGGCGGGTGCAGCGCTTGGCATTCCCGAAGATGAGTTGATTGAGCGGATCAGGAACCTGCGTGAAATCGGGGCCATCACCCGTTTCGGGCCTTTTTTCGACGCGGCGGCCATGGGCGGGGCGTTTTGCCTGTGCGCGATGGAGGTGCCCGAGGCCGATTTCGAAACAGTCGTGACTTTGGTCAATGCGCACCGCGAGGTTGCGCATAATTATGAACGGACGCATCGACTGAACATGTGGTTCGTTCTGGCCTGCGAAACCGAAGAAGGAATTGGGCGCGTGGCTGACAGCATAGAGGAAGAAACCGGGCTTGCCGTTCTGCGCTTTCCCAAGTTACGAGAGTTTTTCGTGGGATTTCGGGTGAAGGCATGACCGTTGACGCCATTGATCGCCGCATCATCGCGGCCACGCAAAGCGGGCTGCCGCTGGCCCGTGCCCCCTATGCCATCGTCGCCGCGCAATTGGCCCTGTCCGAGGAAGAGGTGATCGCGCGGATCGCCGATATGCAGGCGCGTGGCATCATCCGCCGCATCGCTCTTGCGCCCAATCACTACGCGCTTGGCATGGTTGCCAACGGGATGAGCGTTTGGGACGTTGATGACACCAAGGCCGAGGCGCTGGGCGAGATTATTGGCGCTTTGCCCTTTGTGTCGCATAGTTATTTGCGACCGCGCGGGCCCGGTTGGCCCTATTGCCTGTTTGCCATGGTCCATGGCAACACCCGCGACGAGGTCGAAGAAAAACGCCAGATAATCGCCGATATTCTGGGCGACGCTTGCCGCGCCCATGACATTTTATATTCCACGCGCATCCTGAAAAAGACCGGTATGCGGATTAGCGGAGGAAGCTGACTGATGTTTCGATTGACCCAATACATGCGCGAATTGGTGGCACCGACCCCGGTGCGCAAACGCATAAGTCCGGGCGGGGTGAAGCCCGTCGTGATCTGGAACCTGACGCGCACCTGTAACCTCAAATGCCGCCATTGCTATACCACTTCGGCCGATGTGCCGTTTCCGGGGGAACTGACCACCGAGCAAGCCTTGGGCGTGCTGGATGATCTGAAGGCCTTTGGCATTCCGGCGCTGATCCTTTCGGGGGGCGAACCGCTCAGCCGGTTTGACTTTTTTACCTTGGCCGAACGCGCCAAGGCGCTGAAGTTTCGGCACTTGTCGCTGTCGACCAACGGCACGCGGATTGCAGAAAACATCGACCGGATTGTCGATCTTGGCTTTGATTATGTCGGGATTTCGATTGACGGTATCGGGGCCACGAATGATTGGTTTCGCGGCGTTGAAGGTGCCTATGATGAGGCGATGGCCGGGGTGCGGGCCTGCAAGGCGCGCGGCGTAAAGGTTGGCTTGCGCTATACCATCACCGAGCAAAACGGCCATCACCTGGGCGAAATGCTGGATCTGTGCGAGGCCGAGGGCGTCGACAAATTCTATCTGTCGCATCTGGTCTATGCCGGGCGGGGCGACAAGAATCGCGGTGAAGATACTGTGCATGACCACACCCGCCGCGCGATGGATGTGCTGATCGCGCGGGCGTGGGAGGCGATCCAAGAGGGCAAGGACCTTGAGGTGGTGACCGGCAATAACGACGCCGATGCGGTTTATTTCCTGCAATGGGTTGCGGCGAATTTCAGCGCGGAGCAAACCGCCCATGTCCGTGCGCATCTGGAGGCGTGGGGCGGCAATTCTTCGGGGCTTGGTGTGGGCAATATCGACCCGCAAGGCAAAGTGCACCCCGATACCTATTGGTCGGATTACACGGTCGGATCGGTGAAAACAGATACGTTTTCATCGCTTTGGACAGGGGCGGATGCCATGTTGGAAACTCTGCGCCAGCGCCCGCGCCCGCTGAAAGGGCGCTGTGGGGCCTGCGCCTTCAAGATGGTATGTGGCGGCAATACCCGTATTCGCGCCTTGCAGGTCACGGGTGATCCATGGGCCGAAGACCCCGCCTGCTATCTGTCGAATGCCGAGATTGGCGTTGATGACGCTGATCGCCTGACCGTTACCCCTTTCCGAGGCAAAAGCCATGATCCGGCCCATCGTTTTCTTTAGTCTGCTTGCAACAAGCACCCTTGCTACAACGGCAATTGCCGGGCCTGACGGTGCGATGATCTATGCCGATCAATGCGCGTCTTGCCATGCCGAAACCCGGCTGGGCGGCACCGGCCCCGCACTGATCCCCGAAAGCCTTGGCCGATTGCGCGGCGAGGGGCTGGAGGCGATCATTGCGGGCGGGCGGGTGGCAACGCAAATGCCCGCGTTCAAAGCGACGTTGAACGCCGCCGAGATCAACGCCGTTGCGGCGTATATCGCAACGCCCTTGGCCGAGGCGCCAAGCTGGAGCGTTGCGGATATCGCCTCTACCCGCAGTCTGGACGCGGATTATATCGCGGCCACAGCCCCGGTTTTCAGCGCCGACCCGATGAATATAACCCTGGTCGTTGAAACCGGCGATCACCATGTTTCGGTACTGGATGGCGACACGTTTGAGGTGCTGGACCGGTTTGAAACCCCCTTTGCCGTGCATGGCGGGCCGAAATACAGCCCCGATGGGCGCTATGTGTTCATCATGTCGCGCGATGGCTGGGTGCAGAAATATGACATCTGGTCGCTGCAACAGGTGGGCCGGGTGCGTGCCGGCCTGAATTCCCGCAATATCGCGATGAGCAATGATGGCAAATGGCTGGCCGTTGCCAATTATTTGCCGCGCACGCTGACGGTTCTGTCAACCGAAGATCTGAGCGTGGCGCGCACAATAGACATTGCTGGCGATGATGGCACGCCAAGCCGGGTTTCGGCGGTCTATCAAGCCCCGCAGCGCAGCAGTTTTGTGCTGGCGCTAAAGGATGTGCCGGAAATCTGGGAGGTGGCCACAAGCGCGGATGGCACAGCGTTTCACGCGGGCTTTGTGCCGGTGGCCGCTGCGCAAAGTGCATCTGAGGAGGAGGGCCTGTTTGCCCGTCGTCGCATCAAGATCAGCGCGCCTTTGGATGATTTCTTTTTCACCCCGGATTACAGCAACCTGATCGGCACCAACCGCGAGGGCGACAAAGGCGTGGTGGTGAACCTTGATCAGGGCCGTGAGATTGCCGAACTGCCGCTGCCGGGCATGCCGCATCTGGGCTCTGGCATCACATGGACCAGCCAGGGCCGCAAAGTCATGGCGACACCGCATCTGCAAGAAGGCGTGTTGTCGGTGATTGATCTTGAAACATTCAAGCTGGTCAAGACTATTCAGATGGAAGGGCCGGGGTTTTTCCTGCGCAGTCATGAAAATTCGGCCTATGTCTGGGCAGATGTGTTCTTTGGCCCCAACAAGGGCAAGATGCATATCATTGACAAGGAAAGCCTTGAGATTATCCGCACCCTTGACCCGGCACCGGGCAGCACTGTAGCCCATACCGAGTTCACCAAGGATGGTCGCCATGCGCTTGTGTCGATTTGGGAAGACGATGGCGCGGTTATCGTCTATGATTCCGCTAGCTTGGAAGAGGTGAAGCGCCTGCCGATGCGCAAACCTTCGGGGAAATACAATGTCTGGAACAAAATCTCATTCAGCGACGGCACCAGCCACTAAAAGCCTATGGTTTCTGGGGGTGCTTTTATGGCCCTTTGCCACCTCGGCAGTCGCAATCAACCTCTTTATGCTTGGCCTTTTGGGCCAAGCTATTGGTTTGCCTGCAATGTCGCCCGTTACGGCGCTTTGGTGGTGCCTGCCCTTGGGGCTGCCCGCCACCTATGCATCGGCAAGATGGGTGCGGCATTTGATTGCGCAGGCCTCCTAAGCCAAGGGCTGGCGTGGCCTTTGCGCCGCAACATGTCTGACAGCGAAAGCGGAACGATGAAATTCTTTGACCTGCGCCACCCGTTTTTTCTGCCGCTGTGGCGCAGAATCGCTGCCGTGGGCATCGCAATTGGCTGGTTGGTGCTTGAGCTGGTCGCTGGCAGTCCGGGCTGGGCTGCGCTTTGTGCCATTGTTGCGGTCTATTTTGCATATGCGTTTTTTATCGCCTTTGACCCTGCAGAGTACAAGGATCGCCGCCCCTGACCGGCCTTTTGCACCGGCCCTTTGGCCTGCATGGCAAAGCGCATGACATTATGGCCTGAAGCGTTTCGCCTCAAAGTCGCCCTTACATACCGCCGCCTGAAATCACAGATTTCAACGCTTATGTGACAGGGTTTGTTTCAAGTTAAAGGCGAAACGCCATAGCCGTGGCCCAGCGACGATTTGGGCAATGCGTGGCAGCAATACTGCAGCCTGTTACGCCGCCAGAAAAGATCGTGGAGCCCGACCGTTGGTGAAGCGCAGTTGTTGCATTTCAGCCCCAAGATATGCGGTTCTTTGCGATTTGCGCGCCCTTGGCATGGTCAGGCGGCGTCTTGCCTGCTACGATTTTAGCGATAATAAATAATAAATGAGCAGGCAAACAAGCAATGGGAACGGGCATTCGTGGCACGTTCGTTATCTCTTGGTCACAGACGGAAACAGACGGCCTGAAGGCCGCACCTTTGGGCGATCTTGCTGTTGGCGCATCGTGGCGCTGGGCAGGTGACGCGCTACGCGTTGATGGTGCGCAGGATGTCTTGATTCTTGACGGGGCGCTGGGGGCAGCGGATATCAGAAAACGGGCGGCGCGCATGGTGCGGCGTCTTATCGGGGCAAGCACAACGGCAGACGAGGGCAGGCCCGACCTATCCGAGGATACGCAGGGGCATGATGCCCCCGAACGTGGGTTTGTCGTGACCGATGGCACCCAAAGCTATAGTGTGACGCTTATCGAGGGGCAGGAGGCCGGCGGGCGGCTGTTGATGTTTGTGGATGAAATGCCGCCTGCAAATCTGGATTTGTGGGTGGTTCGCATGTCGATTGACCGGACGGCGCAAGTGGTCGGTGCGCGCGCAGCGGGTGGGGTGATTTGCTTTACCCCCGGAACGGCCATCCGCACCGCAAACGGTACCAGCCGGATCGAAGATTTGCGCCCCGGCGACGAGATTGCAACCAAAGACAACGGTATCCAGAAAATCCTGTGGGTCGGGATGCGACGCATGACGGGCGCGCGTTTGCACGCCATGCCGCATCTGCGCCCTATTCGTTTCATGTCTGGCGCATTTGGCTTTGGCCGCCCGGATGCTGATCTTCTGGTCTCGCCACAGCACCGGATGCTGGTGCAAGGCCCTGCTGCCCTGGCGCTGTTCAACACGCCCGAGGTGTTGGTTTCAGCCGAAGATCTGATAAACAACGCCTCTATTTGCGTTGATCAAACCCTGTGCGAGGTAACGTATATTCACATCTTGCTGGAACGGCATCAGGTGATCTGGGCCAATGGATTGGAAACCGAAAGCTTTCACCCCGCCAATACCGCGCTTGATACAGTCGCGCCCCAGCAGCGTGCCAACCTGATGCAGCTTTTGCCTGGCCTGGCGGAAAACCCGCATGATTACGGCGATTATGCCCGGCGCAACCTGTCTGGGTCTGAGGCGGCCATCTTGCGGCATGATCTGGCCGCTTGAAGGGCTTCGCCTTCAAGCCTTCCTCATATATCGCTGCCTGACATCACAGATTTCAATGCGGTATGTGAGAGGGCCTGTTTCAAGTTGAAGGCGAAACACCATGGGCGGTTGACACGGCGCCGCCCGCCTGTATAAGCCACGCCTGTCCCCGGATTCACGTCCGGGGGTTTTCATTGGTGTTGGTGGACCCCGCAAGGGGAAACCTGTCACCCGCGATTGCCCTGGTTTCGGGATCAGTCAACGGGGAAGGACAACGCCCTTCATGTCTATAACGAAGGAGATCAGAGATGACCAAACGCACCTCTGCCAAACATAAAATTGACCGCCGTATGGGCGAAAACATCTGGGGCCGTCCGAAATCCCCGGTGAACAAGCGCGAATATGGCCCGGGCCAGCACGGCCAGCGCCGCAAGAACAAGCTTTCCGACTTTGGCACGCAGTTGCGCGCCAAGCAAAAACTGAAGGGCTATTACGGCGATCTGACCGAAAAGCAATTCCGCAAGATCTATGGTGAGGCCGAGCGCGTCAAAGGCGACACGGGTGAAAACCTCATTGGTTTGCTGGAGCGCCGTCTGGATGCTATCGTTTACCGCGCGAAATTCGTGCCAACCGTGTTTGCGGCGCGCCAGTTCGTGAACCACGGGCATGTCACCGTGAACGGAAACCGCGTAAACATTGCCTCTTATCGCTGCAAGGAAGGCGACCTGATCGCTGTGCGTGACCGGTCCAAGCAACTGGCCATCGTGCTGGAAGCCGTGGTTCTGGCAGAGCGCGACGTGCCTGACTATATCGAAGTTGATCACTCCAAAATGACCGCGACTTTCGTGCGCACCCCAACCTTGGGCGATGTACCGTATCCGGTTCAGATGGAACCAAACCTCGTGGTCGAATACTACGCCAAGAACTAAGCCAAGAACCGGCTTATCCAGTTTGCAAGACAAAGGAAAACGCCGCCCAACCGGGTGGCGTTTTTTTATGTTGCTTCAGGGCCGAACCCGGCTATCCTTGTCTCATTCATTTTCAAGTGTGAGATTTATTATGGCAACGTCAATTTCCGCCCCTGTGGGCGACAAAAACCGTATCACCAAACCCGATCCCCAAAAAAAGAATGAGAAATTCAAGACCGTTTCCAACAAGCCTGCGGATGTGGAATTGGTTCAGCTTATGCTGATTGCCAATGGTCATGGCGTCAAGGTGGATGGCAAGTGCAGCGGCGGCCTGATCTCGGCGATACGATCCTTTCAAAAATCGGCCCTTGGTTTCAGCAAGCCTGACGGTATCGTCGACCCGGGCGGTAAAACCTGGGCCAAAGGTGTTGGCGCGCTGGATGCCAAAATCAAGGCCGATGCGGATGCGCTGGCCAAACGGATTGAAATTGTTGAAAATGGTAAGCGAAAAGCCGTTGAACAGGCCGAATTTGATCGCAAGGAAGAGCAATACCGCAAGGATTGCCTTAACGAGTTTACGGCAATGTATAATCGCGCCGATATTTGGCGCAGCATACTCTATGACGCGGAAAAGGTCATGTCTGGTGCCGATAGCCTGGCCATGGCCTTTGCTGAATTCACGGTGCGTTCGCTCAATTCCGCCGCTAAACCGCCGTTCAATGAGATCAACGCGGCCTGTGATGCGGCACATGATCTGATATGCCTTGTGCAGCGGCCAAAGCCTGATTGGGCCAAGGTCAATGCCCGGTTGCCGCGTGCTATCAAATTGATAAACGCGGGCTATAAGGCCTATGATAAATGGTGCAACGCGCGCGACAGCACCGCTGGTCTTATCGTTGGACGGCTTGAAATAGTGCGCGAAAGTGCCTTTTTTGCCGTTGAAATGTATATGACGGCGCGGATGTTGCCAAAATTCAAAAACCCGGCTGCCGCCCATGCCGCCGCCGCTGCGGCGACCGAGGCGATGAAAACCTCTGCCGGGGAATTGGGCGAGCATCTGGCCGGGTCAAACGTAAGCGTGCCGGGGTCGGCGTGGAAGGTTCTGTCAAATTCCATTGTGGCGGGGATCGCGGGCGCAGTTGGTGGCAAGTTAAGCGCAGGTTTTGCGGGGCGGGCGCATAAGGCCTTTGCGGCAAAGCTGGGCCCAATGATGAAAACGCCAGCCGGGAAAAAGGCGGTTGATGCATTTTTGACCAAGTTTCTGGATACCAAAGCCGCGCAAGAACTGGTGACGAACGCGGCCAAGGAAGTGGTTGGGCTGTTCAAGCCGGTGCTTGAAAAAGGTCAGGCCCCGTCGATGCAAGAGGTAGAGCAGGCGGTGCTGAAATCGCTGATGGCCCCGGTTTTTGCCTGTGCGCCCTTCAAAAGCCTGATAAAGTTTGAAGGCCTGGCCGACAGCAAGGTCGCCGCGCATGTCACGGAAAAGCTGACGCCATCCATCCGGGCCAAGGTGGTCAAGGATCTGAGCAAGATCTATGATGCCAAAACGGTTGAGTTTGTCGTAAAGCAGATGCGCGATATTGACGGCGTTTTTGTCAAGGAAATGTCTCAGGGGATGCGTGACAAGGCGATCGAAACCTATGTCGTCTCGGCGGTGACCGCCAGCGACGGGACGAGCAATGAAAAGCAACTGGATCGTTTGGGCGAGGCCGCGCTGCGACGTGACCGGGAATTGTCGGCGGGAATCGAAAGCATGTTGCGGGAAAAAATCGAACGCGAGGTGAAGGCGCAGTCAAAGAAGTAGGGCTTTCGTCTGCGATGGATAGGATGTTTTCGCTCTGTGACCGGTTTTGGGGCCATTCGGGCTCTGGTCAGGCTGCCCACAAGGCGCTAACACTGCCCGGCACCTTGGGGGAGCATGGTTATGACGTCTGAAATTCGGCCGCAGCCGGGAATCATGGATATTACTTTGTACGAAGGTGGTGCCGCCACAGTCGCGGGCAAGTCCAACACCATCAAACTCTCATCCAACGAAAACCCGGCGGGGCCATCCGACAAGGCCAAAGAGGCGTTTTCGCGCTCGGTCCATCAGCTGCACCGATACCCATCCACCGACCATGCCGCATTGCGCGAAGCGATTGCGGAAATGCAGCATCTTGATGCGGATCGGGTGATTTGCGGCGTTGGCAGCGATGAGATCATTCATTTCCTGTGCCAAGCCTATGCAGGGCCGGGGGATGAGGTGCTTTTTACCGAGCACGGCTTTTTGATGTACCGCATTTCGGCCATGGCCGCAGGGGCGACCCCGGTTGAGGTGGCCGAACGTGAACGGACCACCGACATCGGTGCCTTGCTTGCCGCCTGCACGAAACGCACGAAGCTGGTGTTCATTGCCAACCCCAACAACCCCACAGGTACGATGATTTCCGCCGCCGAGGTTGCCGAGCTTGCCGATGGTTTGCCGCCACAGGCAATCTTGGTGCTGGACGGCGCCTATGCCGAATATGTCGATGGCTATGATGGCGGATTGGCATTGATCGAGGCGCGTGAGAACGTGGTGATGACGCGGACCTTTTCAAAAATCTATGGGCTTGGGGGGTTGCGGATTGGTTGGGGCTATGGGCCCAAAGCGATCATTGAGGTGCTGAACCGTATTCGGGGGCCCTTCAACCTGTCCAACACGCAGCTTGATACCGCCGAGGCCGCGATGCGCGACCAGGATTATGTGGCCCGCTGCCGATCAGACAACGCCCGTCTGCGGGTCTGGCTGGCCGAGGCGCTGGCAGAGCTTGGCGTGCCGTCTGATACCTCGCTGGGCAATTTTGTGCTTGCCCGGTTTTCTGATGCCGCCGAGGCCGAATCCTGTGACGCTTATTTGCGTGACCAAGGGCTGATCGTGCGCCGGGTTGCAGGCTATAAGCTGCCGCATTGCCTGCGAATTACCGTGGGCGATGAAAGCGCGTGCCGCCGGGTTGCCCATGCCGTTGCCCAGTTCAAGGGCAAACGCTGATGACGATGATCTATCAGAAAGTTGCCCTGATCGGGCTGGGCCTGATTGCATCGTCCATGGCGTATGCGATGCGCCAACGTGGGCTTGCTGGCACCGTTGTCGGCCATGCCAAATCGTCTGAAACCCGAGATGCGGCGATGGAGCTTGGCTTTTGTGACGCGGTTTATGACACTGCGGCCGAGGCGGTGCAGGGCGCTGATCTGGTGGTATTGGCAGTGCCGATCGGGGCAATGGAAAGCATTGCAGCCCAGATTGGCCCGCATCTGAAACCCGGCGCCACTGTCACCGATGTTGGTTCGGTTAAACAGGCCGTGATTGATGCCGTTGCCCCGCATATGCCGCAAGGGGTGCAGTTCATTCCCGGCCATCCGCTTGCCGGGACCGAACATTCGGGGCCGCGGTCCGGCTTTGCCACCTTGTTTGAAAACCGCTGGTGGCTGCTGACCCCCGCCGAAGGCGTGGACCCGGATGCATTGGCCCGCTTGCGCCGTCTGTGTGAGGCGATGGGGGCCAATGTTGATGAAATGGACGCCCCGCACCATGATCTTGTATTGGCCGTAACCAGCCACACGCCGCATCTTATCGCCTATACAATGGTTGGTGTGGCCGATGATCTGCGCCGTGTTACCGATAGTGAGGTCATCAAATACTCTGCCGCAGGCTTTCGCGATTTCACCCGTATCGCGGCCTCTGACCCGACGATGTGGCGCGATGTCTTCTTGACCAACAAGGACGCCACGCTGGAAATTCTGGGCCGCTTTACCGAAGAGCTGTTCGCCCTGCAACGCGCGATCCGCAAGGGGGATGGCGCGCATCTGCATGCCTATTTCACCCGCACGCGCGCCATTCGGCGCAGCATCATCCAGGCGGGCCAAGATACTGACGCCCCTGATTTTGGGCGTGGCGCAAACTTGTCGGCGCCAGCAAAGCCTGCGGGCGAGCCATGAGGGCGCTTGCCCCGTTCCTGATTGTCCTATGCTGTGCTGCGGCCCCGGTCCTGGCCGAGATGTCTTCTATCCGGCCAATGCCGCGCCCAACGCTTGCCGCACCCGTTACGGCCGAGCTTGTCGGGGAAAGCAGTGCACTGCGCATCAGTTCCATCCGGCCATTGCCCCGACCAGCCAGCCTGAGCAGCCTGAGTACCCCGATGCCCCCGCCCAAGAAACGGGGCGGGCTGGCCACGCTTTTCAGGCCAGGAAAAGAGCAGCCAAAGCGTTCCGACCCGCAAGCCCCCAAGACATATGCCAGCGGGGCAGTCTGCAAAGACAGCGCTATTCAGGGTACCGCTATCCCCGAGGTCAACGGCGCGCAGGATGGCTGCGGCATAGAAAACCCCGTGCGCATTACCGAGGTGGATGGGGTTGCCCTTAGTATGCCCGCCACGCTGGATTGCGATACGGCGCGGGCGCTGCGCAAATGGGTGACGACCAAAGTGAAACCCGCGTTTGGCCGTAATGAAGTCGTCAGCCTGCAGGTCGCCGCACATTACGCCTGCCGGGGGCGAAACAACAAAAAAGGCGCACGGATAAGCGAACATGGGCGCGGCAAAGCCATTGATATTGCAGGGTTCAAGTTGGCGAGTGGTGTCGAGGTAACGGTTTTACAGGATTTCAAGACCAATCGTGGCAAGGCTATCCGTGCCGCGCACAAGGGGGCCTGTGGCATTTTTGGCACTACGCTTGGCCCCGGATCGGATGGCTATCATGCCGATCATCTCCACTTGGATACCGCCAAGCACCGCAGCGGCGCCTATTGCAAATAGCGGGCGTTTCCACGCGGCAGGTTACAGCGCTTTGGCAAAAAACCTGACTCGTCAACACTCTGTCGCGCTAAACGCTCGGGGGCAGTGGCGATTACAGCGTTTCATCTTTGATTTGGCACAGGGCCTCTCACATAAGGCGTTGAAATCCTTGATTTCAGGCAGCGATATGTGAGGAAGGCGTCAAGGCGAGCCGCTTTGACACTGTATCTTGTATTTCCTGAAACGCTTTAACGCAGGCGTGGCGCGGTGCCGACAGAGAAAGGTCCGAGGCGCGTCAGGCCGTTCTTGAATTGCAGCGGCAGCTCTATGGTTTCCACCCCATCCGACTGTGTTGCCAGAAATTGTGCCGCCTGCTCCCAAGGCTTGCGCTGATCCGGGGGTAAAAGCCCGATTGCCTCGGCGACATCCAGCACGGCGCGCCAGTTTTCCAGGCGCAGCACAAGATCACCTTCGGCAAACCCGGCCGCATCTGCAATCATGCGGCCCTTGGCCGTCACATGCATTGTGCCCCAATCAACACGCAAATCATCCAATTCCAGCGCGGCTATCTGCGGCTGTGTGGCCAACGCCATGCGATCAATCGGGGCGGTAAAGCCCAGATGGGCATCCACCCGGATCATTTCCACCTGCGCAGGCAAAACACCGTCAAACAGCGCCATCAAGCGGGCATCGGGTATCAGATTGCTCAGGTTCAGCCCGAGTTCATGCCAATCCGTCCGGCTTTCATCCAGTCGGGTCGCGAATTGCACGGCCTCGGCCTTTACGGTCCAACCGCTGTCCCCCATGATTTCCAATGCCTCGCCCACCAAGGTCAGACGGTCCAGCGGCAACAAGGATTGTGGCTTTGAAATCACACTGGCCTGCAATTTGGCTGCCCGTATCACCATCGACTCGGGCGGTAGGGCCAGGCGTTGCTCGGTCGGGAAAGCGGCGATCAGATGCCAGGGTTTATAGCTCAGGCTCAGGATCTGAAGGAACGGCGCTTGCCAGGCAAATCCGGTGGCCGGATCGGCAAAGCGCGGCTCTGTCACCGTAAGATCAAAGCGGTTGGGAAAGCCGTGCACTTCCAGCCCGCTATTTGTGGCAAGTTTGCCACTGGCGCGCAGCGTTTCAAACCCGCCCCGTGCCGCCGCTTCAAAGCCGCGCTTGCCGACAAACCAATACCCACCCCAAAGGCAGCCCAAAACCACAATCAGCCCCGTCAACCACCGCATGTCGCCGCCCTCTTTTCATTCCGCCGCATTTGCTGTCTACAAGGGCAAGCAGCGGAGGGCCAGCAGATGCAAAAGCCACTTTGGGTTTTCGGATATGGATCGCTGGTATGGAACCCCGGCTTTCCGGTGGCGGAACAGCGCGTCGCCCGGCTGAATGGCTGGCATCGCAGCTTTTGCATGCGCTCAATCCATCATCGCGGCACGGTCGGTGATCCCGGCCTTGTCCTTGCGCTTGACCGCGCTGCCTCGGCATTTTGTGCAGGTGTGGCCTTTCGTGTGGCGGATGGGGCCGAAGGGGAAACCCTCGGCATCCTGCGTGAGCGTGAGCTGGTTTCATCGGCTTATCTGGAAGATTGGCTGCCCTTGCAGTTTGACGATTGCGCCGAAGTGACGGCGCTGTGCTATGTCATCGACCCCGCGCATGACCAATATTGCACCCTTGCGCTGGAAGAACAGGCGCGGATCATCGCACAGGCGATTGGCGGGCGCGGGCCGAATTACGAGTATCTGTTCAACACCGCGTCCCATCTTGCCAAATTGGGCATCGGGGATAAAGATTTGGAATGGCTCTGTGCCCGTGTGCATCAGTTGCGCGGGCAAGACGCGAAATGATGGTTGGCACCGGGGCTTTACGGCCCTAAGTTAACCCAAAGCAAACCAGAAGGGTCGCACGCGCCGAATGGACAGGACCACCACCGAGGCTGAGTTGTCGTTTACCCACCCGATCCGTCAGATTGTTCTGATGCTGGTCGTGGTCGTGCTTGTTGCCCTTGGCGCTTTCGTGGCGTGGGGGCAATTGTCGGGCGTGTTTTTGGCCAATATCTGGCTGAATGGCTTTATCGCCATGGTGTTCATTTTCGGGATATTGGCTTGTTTTTGGCAGGTGCTGCAGTTGATGCAATCGGTGCGCTGGATTCTTTGGGTTTACCCGCCCGGATCCGCAGGTTCAGCAGGTTCACGCGCCGCGCCTTTTGGCCCCGCTTGCGGCCTTGTTGCGCAGCCGGGGCGCGCGGATGCAGATTTCGGCATCGTCGTCGCGGTCCATCCTCGATTCCGTCGCAACCCGCATTGATGAGGCCCGCGACATTACGCGCTACCTTGTAAATCTGCTGATTTTCTTGGGGCTTTTGGGCACGTTTTACGGCCTGGCCACCACCGTTCCTGCCGTGGTTGAAACCATTCGCAACCTTGCCCCACAAGAGGGCGAAACGGGGATGCAGGTATTTGACAAGCTGATGGGCGGGCTTGAGGCGCAGCTTGGCGGAATGGGAACGGCGTTTTCCTCATCGCTGTTGGGGCTTGCGGGATCCTTGGTCGTGGGCCTGTTGGAACTGTTTGCCAGCCATGGCCAAAACCGCTTCTACCGCGAGTTGGAAGAATGGCTGTCGTCAATCACCCGGCTTGGCTTTTCTGCCGGCGATAGTGAAAGTGGCGATATCGCGGGTCTTGGCGGCGTCATGGACCAGGTGGCGCGCCAGTTGGAAACCCTGCAAAACCTGTTTGTACAGGCCGATCAGTCGCGCAGCCTGGCCGATGACCGGCTGGCAAGCCTGGCCGAAGCGGTCCGGGATCTGTCTGAAAAGGTCCAAAGCGGCAGCCATATCCAGGACCAACTGGCGCAGATTGCGACCACGCAAACCGGGCTTTTGACGCGGATTGCCGAAGTTCAGGAAAGCTATGCACCGATCATCGCCAAATCGGGCGAAGAGGGGCCAGATGCAGAAAACCGGCTGCGTCTACGCTCCATCGACGTGCAATTGCTGCGGATATTGGAAGAGATTTCGGCAGGCCGCCAAGAAAGCGTGGCCGATCTGCGCGCCGATATTGGCGGGCTGACCAACGCCGTTCGGCAACTTTCGCGCAGCGCATCGGGGCGGGGCTAGGCGATGGCACTGAGCCGGCGGTCGGGGCAAAAGATGAACGGCTCTATCTGGCCGGGGTTCGTTGATGCCATGACCGCGCTGTTGCTGGTGTTGATGTTCGTGCTGTCAATTTTCATGATCGTGCAATCGGTGTTGCGCGAAACCATCGACAGCCAGGGGCATGAGCTTGATAGCCTGGCGGCACAGGTCGCGGGGCTTGCGGATGCCTTGGGGCTGGAACGGACCCGCGCCGATGGTCTGGCTGCCGAAGTGGGCCGCTTGGGCGAGGACCTGACAGTGGCGCGGGCCGAAGGCGCTGCACAATCGGCGCTTGTCGCCGCACTTTCGGGGCAATTGACCGAGCGTCAGGCCGAGCTTGACGCAGCCAGCGCCCGCATCAGCAGCTTTGAATTGCAGGTCGCCAGCTTATTGGCCGAACGAGATGCCGCGCGGGGGCAGGCAGCAACCCTGACCGCCGCCGTGTCTGATTTGGAGGCCGCCCAAACCCGGCTGATCACCGAGCAAGAGGCGCTGAACCTTGCGCTTGCCCGCGCCCGCGATGAGATTGACGCGCAATCTGAGGCCGCCCGGCTGGCCGCCGCCCGGCGCGAGGCGCTGGATGCCATGATCGCCGATCTGAAAACCAGGTTGAAGGATGGCGAGGCCAGCCTTGCCGATACGCTTGCGCGACTGGCCGAAGCCGAAGGCACGGCCGAGACTTCGCAGGGCGGAATTGGTGGTCCTCGCCGCACAGCTTGGGGCTGCAACAACGGCGCAGGTTGAAACCACGGCCAAGGCCGAAGCGCTGGCAGCCGAGGTTGCGCAGCTCCAAAAAAAACTCATATTGGCCGAGGCAGCGAGCCAGAATATGGACGAGCTGCGGGGAAGACTGGCCGAAATGGAAGCCGCCCTGACCGATGCCGAGAAAACCAGACTGGCAGAGCTTGCTGCGGCCGAGGTATTGCGACGGCGTTTGGACGGGGTTGAAACCGCGCTGACCCAAGAGCAGGCCGCACTGCTGGCCGAACGTGCCGCGGCCGAGGCGTTGCGCAGCCGGCTGGACGGGGTGCAAGCAGAGCTTGGCGAGGAAGAAAAGGCGCGGCTTGCGGATCTGGCTGCGGCCGAAGCGTTGCGGGCCAAGCTTGCCGCATCTGAGACCGAGCTTACTGCAATGACTTTGGCGCTGGAGGAACAGCGCAAACGTGCCGAAGAAACGCTGACCCTTTTGGCGGCAGCGCAGGCAGCGGCAAACCAATCGGATGCCGAACTGACGGGCAAAGATGCTTTGTTGGCGACGGCCCGCGCGGCTTTGGTGGATGAAGAGGCAAAATCAGCTGAGAATGCCCGGCGCGTCGCCGTTTTGAACGAACAAATCGCAGCGCTTCGCGGCCAGCTTGGCCAGCTTCAGGGGCTTTTGGATGCAGCATCGGCCAAGGACCTGGCGGCAGGGGTTCGGCTTGATACTTTGGGAAGCCAGTTGAACACGGCTTTGGCGCAAGTCGCGGCCGAGCAGAAAAAGCGCGCGGAGCTGGAGGAGGCCGAGCGCAAGCGTTTGCAGGCCGAAACCAAAAAGCTGGAGAACTTTCGATCTGAATTTTTTGGCCAACTGCGAGAGGTTTTGGCCGGACGTGACGGCGTTCGGATTGTGGGTGACCGATTTGTCTTTTCATCCGAGGTGCTGTTTCAGGCCGGTTCGGCCAATCTTGCACCGGAAGGCCAGCGCCAAATTGCAGGAGTCGTTGCTACGCTGCGAGAGGTTTCTGGGCAGATACCGGAGGGGATCGACTGGATTATCCGAGTGGATGGCCATACCGATAATGTACCGCTTTCGGGGCAGGGCGCATTTGCCGACAATTGGGAGTTGAGCCAGGCCCGCGCGCTTTCAGTGGTTCGCTTCATGCAAAACGATCTGGGGTTTCCGCCCGAAAGAATGGCCGCGACAGGGTTTGGCGAGTGGCAGCCCGTTATGTCAGGAGAGTCCGAAGCAGCGCGGGCGCAAAACCGCCGGATTGAATTGAAGCTGACCGAGCGCTGAGGGCAGGGCGGCAGATATGCCTGATTGTGCAATATATTCAGGTAAAAACCCTGGGGCCCGTGTGCCTTGGGCGTTTTCTGTTTTTTGGTTGGCCCCCGCGTGTCCGGGGGCCAATACGGGGGCCATAGCGTTTTGCCTTTGATTTGAACTAAGGCCTGTCACATAACGCATTGAAATCTTTGATTTCAGGCAGCAATAGGTAAGGAAGGCCTCAAGGCAAGGATAGTCACTCTGCCGTCAAGAGCGGGGTTTTTCGCCCTGTTATGCGCGGCTTGCTTGGTTCTTCAAAGCTAAGATCAACCATGCCGTCCTTCATCCCGACCTTGACCACACCACCTTTCATCAGCTTTCCAAAGAGAAGCTCTTCGGCGAGTGGTTTTTTGATGTGCTCCTGGATCACACGGCCCAGTGGACGCGCGCCCATTTTGTCATCATAGCCCTTTTCGCCAAGCCAATTCGCGGCCTCCTCGGACATCTCGATATGGACGTTGCGGTCCAGAAGCTGGGCTTCGAGTTGCAGAACGAATTTTTCAACAACCTGCCGAATAACCTCGCGGCCCAAGGGGGCGAAGCTGATGACCGCGTCAAGTCGGTTGCGGAATTCTGGCGTGAACGTGCGTTCAATGGCAGCGGTATCTTCGCCGGTCCGACGGTCACGGCCAAAACCAATGGCGGATTTGGACATTTCCTGCGCGCCAGCGTTCGAGGTCATGATCAAGATCACATTGCGGAAATCGACGGACCGGCCGTTATGGTCGGTCAGCTTTCCGTGGTCCATGACTTGCAGCAAGATGTTATAGACATCCGGATGCGCCTTTTCCATCTCATCAAGCAGCAAGACGCAATGCGGGTGCTGGTCAACGCCATCGGTCAGCATGCCGCCCTGATCAAAACCGACATAGCCCGGCGGTGCCCCGATCAGGCGGGAAACGGCGTGTTTCTCCATATATTCCGACATATCGAAGCGTAGCAGTTCCACCCCCAAAGTGTTGGCGAGTTGCTTGGCCACTTCGGTTTTACCAACGCCGGTTGGGCCCGCAAACAGGTAGTTTCCGATTGGCTTTTCCGGCTCACGCAGGCCAGCACGCGCCAGTTTGATTGCCGAGGCCAGCGCGACGATTGCCTTGTCTTGGCCAAACACCACACGCTTGAGCGACTTTTCCAGATCACGAAGCACCTCTGCATCATCTTTCGATACGTTTTTGGCAGGGATGCGCGCGATTTTGGCAACCACGGCTTCGATCTCTTTTGTGCCGATGGTTTTGCGACGTTTGGATTCGGTGACAAGGTGCTGTGCGGCACCAGCCTCATCTATCACGTCGATCGCAGAATCAGGAAGCTTGCGGTCATTGATGTAACGCGCGGCCAATTCCACCGCCGATTTGATCGCGTCGGCAGTGTAGCGCAGGTCGTGATGTTCCTCAAAATGCGGTTTTAGCCCCATAAGGATCTTGATTGCATCTGGAACCGAGGGTTCATTCACGTCGATTTTCTGGAAACGGCGCGCAAGCGCGCGGTCTTTTTCAAAATGTTGGCGGAACTCTTTATAGGTGGTGGAGCCCATGGTGCGCAGCTTTCCACCCTGAAGGGCTGGTTTCAGCAGGTTCGAGGCATCCATAGCCCCGCCAGAGGTCGCACCCGCGCCGATGATGGTGTGGATTTCGTCGATAAAGAGAACCGCGTCGGGATGATCTTCGGTCTCTTTGATAACGGCCTTCAGGCGTTCTTCAAAGTCGCCGCGATAGCGCGTTCCGGCAAGCAGGGCCCCCATGTCGAGACTGTAGATAGTGGTTTTCGACAGGATTTCGGGCGTTTCACCCCGCACGATTTTCCAGGCCAGACCTTCCGCTATTGCGGTTTTGCCAACGCCGGGGTCACCCACCAGAAGCGGGTTGTTTTTGCGGCGGCGGCACAGCACCTGAATGCAGCGCTCTACCTCTGCCTCGCGGCCGATCAGCGGGTCAACATCACCCTTTATGGCTTTGACATTAAGATCAACGCAGTATTTTGACAACGCCGATTCCTTGGCTTCCCCCGCCTCACCTTTCGGGGTTTCCATATGGTCTTCGGCACCCGTGATCGGGCGTGCCTCGCCGTAAGCGGGGTCTTTGGCGACGCCATGCGCGATGAAGTTTACGGCGTCATAGCGGGTCATATCCTGCTCTTGCAAGAAATAGGCGGCGTTGGATTCGCGTTCGGCAAAAATCGCGACCAGCACGTTTGCGCCGGTAACCTCATTGCGACCAGATGATTGCACATGGATCGCGGCGCGCTGGATGACGCGCTGGAACGCGGCTGTCGGTACGGCCTCGGACCCGTCCACATCTGTGGTCAGGGTCGACAGATCATCATCAATGAAATCGACCAGGGTTTTGCGTAATTCTTTCAGATCAACCGAGCAGGCCTGCATCACGCGGGCCGCATCGGGTTCATCAAGCAGCGCCAGAAGCAAATGTTCCAGCGTGGCGAGTTCGTGGCGACGTGCATTGGCCAGTGCCAAAGCGCCGTGGATTGCCTGTTCTAGCGTCGTGGAAAATGATGGCACGGTTTTGTGCTCCTCGTGTTCTGCTGGCTTTCGGGCGCGTTACCCGTTGACCATGGCCCCATACTGTTAAGGTTCGGTTTTATTTCGGCGGCTTCAAGTCTTATTTCCGATTATTTACGCTTTCTGTCGCTTCCGTTGGAAAAAGTGATCGGTTGCGCAGACGGGGCGATCAGAATTTGTCTTTTCGTGCCCGGATTTCGGTGAATACGTCGACAGGTGCAGCGTGGGCCATGCCCAAGGCAGCCTTCATGTCGGGGTTGGGGGCGCGGAGGAACGGATTGGTTTTACGTTCTTGTGCCAGTTCGGTCGGGAGCGTGGGCTTGCCTGCTTTGCGCAAATCCGCCGCCCGCTCTGCCAGTAAGATAAGCTGCGGATTTTCCGGTTCAAGGGACAAAGCGAAACGGATATTGCTTGCGGTATATTCATGGCCGGAAAAAAGCAGGGTCGCATCGGGCAGGGGGGCAAGCTTTTGCAGGCTGGCCCACATTTGCGCCGGCGTTCCCTCGAACAAGCGTCCACAGCCCATGACCATCAGGCTATCACCCGAAAACAGCGCCTGTGTGGTGGGAAAGTGAAAGGCGATATGGCCAAGGGTGTGGCCGGACACGTCAAAAATCTGCACCTCTTCGCCGCAGATTGTCACGGTTTGCCCATCGGCCAGGGCGTGATCAAGGGGCGGCAGACGGTGCGCATCGGCACCCGCGCCCCAGATCCGTGGCCTGTCGGTCAGGCCCGCCAGAAGATCGGGCAAACCGTCGACGTGGTCCCAGTGATGATGGGTCAGCAACACGTCGGTCAGGCACCAACCCCGCGTTGACAGCGCTGCAAGAATGGGGGCCGCCTCGGGTACATCGACCAAAGCGGTGTCGCCGGTGGCGGGGTTGTGAATCAGAAAGGCGTAGTTATCTGACAAGCAAGGAATGGTAATCAGGTCAAGTGCCATGGTCTTTTGCCTTTCTTTAGGTATGGTCAGGTAACTTCGCCCGAAAAAGGCCCCGGCTGCAATGCATCTTGACGTACTCGACCTTCGCGATTTTTACTACCGGACCAAATTGGGCCGGGTGGCGCAGCGTGCAATCCGCGATACGGTGGTGCGGATGTGGCCAAGCGCGGGCGGGCAAACCATGGCGGGGTTCGGTTTTGCCGCGCCTTTGATGCGGCCTTATCTGGCCGATGCGCGCCGGGTGGTGGCCTTGATGCCTGCGCAGCAAGGGGTGATGCCTTGGCCTGCGGGCATGATGAATGTGTCGGTGCTGTGCGAGGAAACCGCCTGGCCCCTGACGACGGGCATCGTGGATCGGTTGATCTTGATGCATGGGCTGGAAACATCCGAGCATCCCTCGGCGGTGCTGGACGAAGCTGCGCGGGTTTTGGGGCCGGGGGGCAAGGCGTTGTTTGTTGTGCCGTCCCGGTCGGGGCTGTGGGCGCGGCGCGATGGCACCCCCTTTGGCTTTGGCCGTCCGTTTTCAATGGGGCAGTTGGAGGCCCAGTTGCAGCGTCATAATTTTGTGGTCGAGCGCAGCGCTTCGGCACTGTATGCGCCGCCCTCGGCGCATCCGTTCTGGCTGCGCACATCGGATTTCTTTGAACGTAACGGCCGGCGGTTTGCACCGTTTTTGGCCGGTGGCGTGCTGATGGTTGAAGTCTCCAAGCAGCACAGGGCAGCAAGGCCCGGTGGGCTGGGTGCTGTGGTACGCCGCCCGCTGCGGGTGCTGGAGGGCATGGGGCAAGGCGCGCCAGAGCCCGCGTTGCGCGATGGCGGCGATCAGACCGGCTGAATGGTGCAGATATGTTCGTATCAGCCCAAGAATCAGCGACCTTGTCGGCACGAATGGCCCGCGCGACACGGCGGAATTCTGGTTGCAAAAGCAATACAGGCTGAATGTGATGCCTGGACCGCTGCGACGACCGCCCGAAACGCAGGCACAAGGCCCGATTTTGATGGCCAATCCCTGCGCTGCGCGGCACTGTTGTGCCATGTTAGCGCCCTTCACGTGCAATTTACCTTTTCTTGACGGTTGCGGCAGAAATCCGCCTCTGCTACACCGCTTCAAAATTCAGGCGCATGCATAAGTATGCGCCTTGGGATGCTCTTGTGTCGTGCGTTGAAGATGCGCTGCGGTACGGGGCTTATTTCGGAAGGGATGACGTGTCAGAATCAGCTTCGATCTCCTCCGGCATTGCTGCCCGCTACGCCACCGCTCTTTTTGAGTTGGCGAAGGAAAGCAAGAGCCTCAAGGCGTTGGAGGGCGACATTGATGCCCTTGATGCCGCCTTGCACAGCTCTGCCGACCTGAGGGCCTTGATTGCCTCGCCGGTTTATAGCCGCGACGATCAGGCGGGTGCGATTGCCGCGATTGCAAACAAGATGGGTTTATCAACCCTGATGGGCAACACATTGGCATTGATGGCGTCAAAGCGCCGTCTCTTTGTGCTGCCGCACCTGACCAGCATTGTGCATGATTTGATCAGCAGTGAGAAAGGCGAGGTGACCGCCGAGGTTACATCCGCCGCCAAGCTGAGCGCTGCACAGGCCAAAGAACTCGCCGCGACGCTGAAAGCGCGTGTCGGCAAGGATGTGAAACTGAAAACCGCTGTCGATGAATCCCTCATCGGTGGTCTGATCGTCAAGCTGGGCTCCACCATGATCGACACCTCGGTCAAGGCGCAGCTCGCGGCACTCCAGAATGCAATGAAAGAGGTCGGATAAATGGGTATCCAAGCAGCTGAAATTTCTGCGATCCTGAAGGACCAGATCAAGAACTTCGGCAAGGATGCCGAAGTTTCCGAGGTCGGTCGGGTTTTGAGCGTTGGCGATGGTATCGCCCGCGTTCACGGGCTGGACAAGGTTCAGGCCGGTGAGATGGTCGAATTCCCCGGTGGTATCCGCGGCATGGCCTTGAACCTTGAAGTTGATAACGTCGGTATCGTTATTTTCGGCGATGACCGTTCGATCAAGGAAGGCGACACGGTAAAACGTACCAAGTCCATCGTGGACGTTCCGGTGGGCGATGAGCTGCTGGGCCGCGTTGTTGACGGCTTGGGCAACCCGATTGACGGCAAAGGCCCGCTTGGCACAACCAAGCGCGCGATTGCGGACGTGAAGGCGCCCGGCATCATTCCGCGCCAGTCGGTGCATGAGCCGATGGCAACCGGCCTGAAATCGGTGGACGCGATGATTCCGGTTGGCCGTGGCCAGCGCGAGTTGATCATTGGCGACCGTCAGACCGGCAAAACCGCGATTGCGCTTGATACCATTCTGAACCAGCAGTCCTATAACAAGGCCGCTGGCGATGATGAAAGCAAGAAGCTGTATTGCGTTTATGTGGCGATTGGGCAAAAGCGCTCGACCGTGGCGCAGTTGGTGAAGAAGCTGGAAGAAACCGGCGCGATTGCCTATACAATCGTGGTGGCTGCAACCGCATCCGACCCGGCACCGATGCAGTTCTTGGCACCCTATGCCGCGACCTCGATTGCCGAGTATTTCCGTGACAATGGCCGCCATGCCCTGATCATCTATGATGACTTGTCCAAGCAGGCTGTGTCTTATCGTCAGATGTCGTTGTTGCTGCGCCGCCCACCAGGGCGCGAGGCCTATCCGGGCGACGTTTTCTATCTGCACTCCCGCCTGTTGGAGCGGTCGTCGAAACTCAACGCCGATCATGGTTCGGGTTCGCTGACGGCGCTGCCGATCATTGAAACCCAGGGCGGCGACGTTTCGGCGTTTATTCCGACCAACGTGATTTCGATCACCGACGGCCAGATTTTCCTTGAGACAGAACTGTTCTATCAGGGCATTCGTCCGGCTGTGAACACCGGTCTGTCGGTGTCGCGGGTTGGGTCTTCGGCGCAAACGGATGCGATGAAATCGGTTGCTGGCCCGGTAAAGCTGGAATTGGCGCAATACCGCGAAATGGCGGCCTTTGCACAGTTTGGGTCCGACCTTGATGCCTCGACCCAGGCTTTGCTGAACCGTGGCGCGCGTTTGACCGAATTGATGAAGCAGCCACAATATTCGCCGCTGACCGGCGCGGAAATTGTTTGCGTCATCTTCGCAGGCACCAAGGGCTACCTGGACAAGATCCCGGTCAATTCCGTGGGCCGCTATGAGGCGGGCTTGCTCAAGCATTTGCGTTCCAACCATGCAGATCTGTTGGCCGATATCACCAACAATGACCGCAAGGTGAAGGGCGAGCTTGAAGACAAGATCAAAGCCGCGCTGAACGCTTATGCCAAAGATTTCGCCTAAAGGGGTAGGTCAATGCCGAGCCTAAAGGACTTAAAAAACAAGATCACGAGTATCAAGAATACTCGCAAGATCACCAAAGCCATGCAGATGGTTGCTGCGGCAAAACTTCGCCGCGCGCAGGAAGCTGCCGAAGCGGGTCGGCCCTATGCCGAACGGATGAACGCCGTTATGGCGGGGTTATCGGCCTCGGTCGCCACCTCTGACTCTGCGCCCCGACTGCTTGCCGGGACGGGGAGCGACAAGGTGCATCTGCTGGTGGTGATGACGGCCGAACGCGGGCTTTGCGGCGGCTTCAACTCTACCATCGTGCGGCTTGCACGGGTAAAGGCGAACGAACTGCTGGCGCAAGGCAAGACGGTCAAGATTTTGACCGTCGGCAAAAAAGGCCGGGAACAGTTGCGGCGCGACCTTGGGGCGCATCTGATTGGTCACGTTGACCTGTCAGAGGTGAAACGGGTGGGCTATGCCCAGGCGCAGATGATCTCCAAGGATATTCTTGCGCGCTTTGACGCGGGCGAGTTTGACGTGGCAACGATCTTCTTCAACCGCTTCCAGTCGGTGATCAGCCAGGTTCCGACCGCACAGCAGGTCATCCCCGCGAAATATGACGCGGTAGAGGCCGGAGGCGCGACCGCTTTGTACGATTACGAGCCGTCAGAGGAAGGCATCCTTGCCGATCTTTTGCCGCGCGGTGTGGCGACGCAAGTTTTCACCGCTTTGCTTGAAAACGGGGCCTCGGAACAGGGTGCCCGGATGAGTGCGATGGACAACGCGACCCGCAACGCAGGCGATATGATCGACAAATATACGACGATCTACAACCGCTCGCGTCAGGCTGCGATCACCAAAGAACTTATCGAAATCATCTCGGGCGCTGAGGCGCTCTGACCCGCTTAACGGAGATTTGACACATGGCGAAAGCACCAACAAAGGCCGCAGGCAAGATTACGCAGGTAATCGGCGCGGTTGTGGACGTGCAGTTTGAGGGTGACCTGCCGGCCATTCTGAACGCACTTGAAACAACCAACAACGGCAAGAAACTGATCCTCGAAGTGGCGCAGCACCTTGGCGAAAGCACTGTTCGCACCATTGCGATGGACGCGACCGAAGGCTTGGTTCGTGGCGAAGGCGTGACCGATACCGGCGCACCGATTTCGGTTCCGGTTGGATCGGCCACTTTGGGCCGTATCATGAACGTAACCGGCGATCCGGTTGACGAAAAAGGCCCGGTCAACTCGAAAGAGCGCCGCTCGATCCATGGTGAGGCGCCCAGCTTTGCCGAGCAGTCGACCGAAACCCAGATCCTTGTGACCGGCATCAAGGTTATCGACCTGTTGGCACCCTATACCAAGGGCGGCAAAATTGGTCTGTTTGGTGGTGCGGGCGTTGGCAAGACCGTTTTGATCATGGAATTGATCAACAACATCGCCAAAGTACACTCGGGCGTGTCGGTGTTTGCGGGCGTGGGCGAGCGGACGCGGGAAGGCAACGACCTGTATCACGAGATGATCGAATCGGGCGTTATCGTTCCCGATGATCTGGAAAAGTCGAAAATCGCGCTGGTTTATGGCCAGATGAACGAGCCTCCTGGCGCGCGTATGCGGGTGGCTTTGTCGGGCTTGACGCTGGCCGAGCAGTTCCGTGACGATACGGGTTCGGACGTTTTGTTCTTTGTTGACAACATCTTCCGCTTTACCCAAGCGGGTTCGGAAGTGTCGGCGCTGCTGGGTCGTATTCCATCCGCCGTGGGCTATCAGCCGACGCTGGCAACCGACATGGGCGCGATGCAGGAACGCATCACCTCGACCAAGAACGGCTCGATCACCTCGGTTCAGGCCGTCTATGTTCCTGCCGATGACCTTACCGACCCTGCACCGGCGACATCCTTTGCCCACTTGGACGCGACGACAGTTCTCGACCGCTCGATCTCGGAAAAAGGGATCTATCCGGCTGTGGATCCGCTGGGTTCCACCTCGCGTCTGCTTGACCCGCTGATCATCGGCGAAGAGCATTACAGCGTGGCGACATCTGTCCAGCAGATTTTGCAGCGCTACAAGTCGTTGCAGGATATCATCGCGATTTTGGGTATGGACGAATTGTCGGAAGATGACAAAGTTGCCGTGGCCCGTGCGCGCAAGATCGAGCGTTTCCTGAGCCAGCCGTTTGACGTGGCCAAGGTATTTACCGGCGCAGACGGCAAGCAGGTGCCTTTGGAAGAAACCATTGCCTCGTTCAAGGCGGTTGTGGCCGGTGAATATGACCATCTGCCAGAAGCGGCCTTCTATATGGTTGGTGGCATTGAAGAAGTGATCGCCAAAGCGCAGCGTCTTGCTGCGGCTGCGGCATAAGGGGGCAACATGGCCGCGACTGTGCAATTCGATCTTGTGTCACCGGAAAAGCGGCTTGCCTCATTTCAGGCGACCGAGGTGCAAATTCCGGGCGCTAATGGCGATCTGACGGCGATGGAGGGGCATGCCCCCACCATCACCACCCTGCGTCCGGGGATTTTGAAAGCGATTGGCGCTGATACGACCTTGGCATTTGCTGTAACCGGCGGTTTTGCCGAGATTACGGCAGCGGGCGTCTCTGTACTTGCCGAGCAGGCTATTGCTGTCGATGATTTGTCTGGCACCATGCTGGACGCGATGATCGAACAGGCCCGCGAATTGGCATCTATGGCGCTGCCCGAGGACAAGGATGCCGCAGAAAAACTGGTCCAGGATATGATGGTTTTGCGCAATCACCAAGCGCATTAAGAAAATCATGTAAACGCAAGACGGCCCCGAAGTTTTCGGGGCCGTTTTCATTCCAGGCGGTATTTTTTCAATACCTGCAAAATTATGCCTTTTTTCACGGTTAAAAGATATTGCGTGAGTTGGCTTGGGTCATGAATTATGATTCCTAGATATTTAGATTAACAGCTTGTACACGCGCGGGGGGATCAAGCTGAAAATGGGGCATTTGGCTATGAAACGATTTTCTGCTCATACGATGGGTGTTCAGCAGGGCTCACGCGTATTGTTCTCTGATTTTGCGGATGGTGGCGCAATGTGGACCGGGCAGGGCCCCCGCGAAAGCCGCTATCGTGTACAATTTCCCGAGACGTTTATGGGCGAGCCAGCGGTCACCGTGTCAATTTCGATGTGGGATATGGACCAAAAAAGCAATTCCCGTGCCGATATTTCGACCCAAGAGGTCACAGCCGAGGGGTTTTACCTGGTTTTCAAAACCTGGGGCGACACGCGGGTCGCACGGATCCGGGCGGATTGGATGGCGATTGGCCGGGTAAAAGATGAGGATGATTGGGATCTGTATTAAGCAGAAAAAGCGGGGGGCGGTGGATGATCAGCCACCGCCGGTTTGCGCCTCAGCTGCGATACATGCCTTCATAAATCGGGCTTAGGGTTTCGGTTTCGAAAAGCGATGAGACCGAGGTACCGTTCCAGATGTTGAGAATTGCCTGCGCAAATATCGGTGCGGTCGGGACGATGCGGATGTTCTTGCAGGTCTTCACGGCCTCTGAAGGTGCGATGGAATCGGTGATTACCAGTGATTTCATCACGGAATTGGTCACACGCTCTACGGCCGGGCCGGACATCACACCATGGGTGATATAGGCGTGAACCTCGGAGGCGCCGTTTTCCATCAGCACTTCGGCGGCTTTGCACAGGGTTCCTGCCGTGTCGCACATATCGTCGACGATGATGCATTTCTTGCCTGCCACGTCGCCAATGATCGTCATTTCGGCGACTTCGCCTGCCTTTTCACGGCGTTTATCGACGATGGATAGCGGCGCGCTGATGCGTTTGGCCAGTTCCCGCGCACGGGCAACGCCGCCGACATCGGGCGACACCACCATCATATCCGACATGCAGCCGTTGAACTGCGCCATGATGTCCAGTGCGAAAATCGGCGAGGCGTAGAGGTTATCCACGGGAATATCAAAAAATCCCTGGATTTGCGCCGCGTGCAGATCCAGCGTCAGAACCCGTTCAATCCCGGCTTCTACCATCATATTCGCGACAAGTTTGGCCGAAATAGGGGTGCGGGCCTTGGTGCGCCGATCTTGGCGGGCATAGCCGAAATAGGGAATCACAGCCGTGATGCGGGCCGCAGATGACCGGCGCAGCGCATCGGTCATGATCAGCAATTCCATCAGGTTGTCATTGGCAGGGTTGGACGTGGGCTGGATGATGAACATATCCTCGCCGCGCACATTTTCAAAAACCTCGACGAAAATCTCACCATCGTTGAAGCGTTCTACCCGCGCGTCGACCAGCCCCACGCTCATACCCCGGTGTAGCGACATCCGCCGGGCAATGGCAGTGGCCAAGGGCATGTTCGCATTGCCGGAAATCAACTTGGGTTCATTGAGGGTGGCCATGGGGATGTCCTTTGAGCGGTGATCTGGTGGGATTCGGGCTGGCGTTGACACCGCTTACCATCGGGCTAGGGTCTTGAAAACCGTGCTCGGCAGGAGAAGCAGTAAAATGACCCGGATTGACTATTACTTTGCCACGATTTCACCATTTGTTTACCTTGCGGGGACTAGGCTGGAAAAGATCGCAGCCAGGCATGGCGCGCAGATCATCTACAAACCGCTAGATGGCCCGGCGCTGTTTTCGCGTATGGGCCGCCCGGCACAGGTGCATCCGGCGCGGGGCGAGTATGCGGCACAGGACCGGAGGCGGCAGGCAAAGAAACTGGGGGTCAAGATTTCGGAACGGCCTGCGTATTTCCCAACCAATCGCGCGCCATCGGCCTATGCCGTGATCGCAGCGCAGGCGGCGGGTGGCGGCGATATGGGCGCCTTGGTGCAAGCCCTGGCCCGCGCCTGCTGGCTGGAAGATCGCAATGTCGCCGAGGATGATGTGATTCGCGCGGCGCTGAATGAGGCGGGGTTTGATCCGGGCTTGGCAGATAGCGGGCTGTTGGCTGGGGCCGAAACCTATGCGGCCAATCTGGAGGAGGCGGTGGCGCGTGGCGTTATCGGCGTGCCGTTTTATATCCTGGGCGAGGAAAAGTTCTGGGGGCAGGACCGGCTTGAGGATCTGGATCAGTATTTGTCGGGTAAGCTGTAATGGCTGAAGGTGTTTTTGGCGGGGTTGCGACGCATTATCGGGTGTTCGGTTCGGGCGCAGCGCAGGCATTGGCCTTGCATTGTTCGCTGGCGCATCAAGGGGCCTGGGCAGGGCTGGCGCAGGATTTGCCGGGGCTGACGATTACCGCGCCGGATTTGCTGGGCCATGGCCGCAGTTCGGATTGGGATGGGCTGAGCGATTTTCATAGCCTTGCGACGCGACAAGCGATGGGTTTGCTTGCGGCGATGCCAAGCGGGCCAGTGCATTTGATCGGCCACAGTTTCGGTGCGACCGTGGCCTTGCGGATGGGCTTGGAGGACCCAGGGCGGATTGCCAGCCTGACCCTGTTTGAACCAGTGCTGTTTTCTGCGGCGCGGGCTGCGGGTGGGCCTGCCTTTGCCGCGCATATGGCAGCGCATGACAGCTTTGCCAAGGCGCTGCTGTCCCGCGACAATGCGGCGGCTGCCGAGGCGTTTCAGGCGATCTGGGGCCGGGACACGCCCTTTGACAGCCTGCCGACTGCGCAACGGCAGTATATCATCCAGCGGATTCCGCTGATCGCCGCGCAGAACGCAGTCTTGGTCGAGGATGTGGCAGGCATCTTGGCCTATGGCCGGTTGGAAGGGCTGGGCGTGCCGGTCTTGTTGGTCGAAGGTGCAGACTCGCCGCCGGTCATTGATGCGATCAACACCGAGCTGTCGCGGCGGCTGCCGCAAGTGACGCGGGCGGTGGTTGCGGGGGCGGGGCATATGCTGCCGATAACCCATGCCGCCGAATGTGCTGCGGTGATGCGGCCCTTTCTTGCGCGCGCCACCGATGGCGTGCCGGGCTGACTGGGCCCTATCCGCGGAAGGCGGCAAGCAGGGCGTCCACCTCCTCGGGGGGTGTGCACCAGGCGGTGACAAGGCGGCAGTCGCCACCGCCCATAGCGTAATAGACGGCCCCGGCGGCCTTGGCGCGGGCGTGGGCGGCATCGGACAGCCGGGCAAAGACTATATTGGCCTGAACCGGGTGCAGCAGCGCTGCCCCCTCTGTTTTGCCAAGCCCTGCCGCCAGGCGGGCGGCCATTGCGTTGGAATGACGCGCCAATTCCAGCCAGTAGCCGTTTTCCAGCCATGCCTCCATCTGCGCCGCAACATAGCGCATTTTTGAGGTGAGATGGCCCGCGCGTTTGCGGCGCAACTCCAGCTCCCATGACTTTTCGGGGTCGAAAAGCACGATAGCCTCGGCGCCCAGAAGCCCGTTTTTGGTGCCCCCCAGCGACAGCACATCTACCCCCGCGCGCCATGTCATATCGGCGGGGCTGGCATTGGTGGCGGCCAAGGCATTGGCAAACCGCGCCCCATCCAGATGGGTAACAAGACCCTTGGACCGGGCAAGAGCCGCAAGGGCGGTAATTTCCGCCACGCTATAGGTGGTTCCGGCCTCGGTCACATTGGTCAGGCTAAGCGCCGAAGGTTGTACCGAATGAACCGAGCCGCCGGATTGGGCCAGCGCCTGTTCAAGCGCCGCGGGCGTGATCTTGCCGTGGTCGCCGTCGATCAGCAGCAGCTTTGCACCGCCCGAAAAGAACTCGGGTGCGCCACATTCATCCTCATTGATATGGGCGTGGCGGTGGCAAACTATGGCACCGTAGGGGGGCGTATAAAGCGCCAGCGCCAAAGAATTTGCGGCGGTTCCCGTGGTGACCAGATGAACCTCGGCTGTGGGCGCCTCAAACAGATCACGGATCTGGTCGCGCAGCCGGGTCATGGGCAGATCGGCCCCGTAGGACAGGGTTTGGCCGGTGTTTGCGCGCAGCAGCGCATCCATGATCGGCTGCGGCACAGGCGCACCGTTGTCAGAGGCGAAGAACATCAGGGCCGCTCCTTGATAATATAGTTTTCCCAGTCATCCTCGGATACCGAGGTTTCCGGCACAGTCCACCCACGGACCGAGGCCCCTTCGATATGGACGGTTTCGGGGTCACCCGAGATCAGCGGGTGCCAATCGGGCAGCGGCTTGCCTTCGTGAACCAGACGATAGGCGCAGGTTTGCGGTAGCCAATAGGCGATTTTCTCTAGCTTTTTGGGGGTAAGCTGCACACATTCAGGCACGAACTGGTGCCGAATGGCATAGTTTGTACAACGGCAGGTGTCGCCATCCAACAGCCGACAGGCAACGCGGGTGAACGCAACTTCGCCATCGTCTTCATATTCGATCTTGTTCAGGCAGCATTTGCCGCAGCCATCACAAAGCGCCTCCCATTCGGCGCCCGACATCTTTTTCAACGGAACTGTTTCCCAATAGCGCGGGCGCAAGCCGGTTGCTGGCGCGATCGGGGGAAGTTTTTCGCTCATGGTGCGGCCTCAAGAATTTGGCGGGCCCGATCACAATCGGCATGCATTTGCGTGATGAGGGCGTCGAGGCTGTCAAATTTTTCTTCACCGCGCAGCCATTCGACGAAGGCGATGGAAAGATGTTGGCCATAAAGATCGCCCTTGAAATCCAGCAGGTAGGTTTCAAGGTTGGGGCGGTTTTCGCCAAACATCGGGCGGGTGCCAAGATTGGCGGCACCAAGGTAATGGCCTTTTTGCGGCCCGGTAAGGATATCGGCATAAACTGCGTAGACGCCATTTCGGGGCAGGTGCAACCCGGTCACATCCATATTGGCGGTCGGAAAGCCCATCTGGCGGCCGCGCTTTGCGCCATGGATTATTTCGGCGTCGATACGGTGCCAGTGGCCGAGCATATGGCGCGCGGCCTTGGTATCGCCTTGGGAAAGGGCCGCGCGGATGCGGGTAGACGAAATCTCGGCCCCATCGACCTGCATCAGATCGGCAAGATGAACGGTAATGCCATGGGCCGCGCAGAGCGTCTTGAGATCAGCAGCGCTGCCGGTGCGGCCTTTGCCAAAGCAGAAATCCGCGCCTACAGTAACATGCGAGACGCCGAGCCCCTGCGACAACACCTCGGACACGAAACCTTCCGGCGTCAGGCCGGCGAGGGTTGCATTGAACGGAAGTTCGAACAGCGTTTGCACCCCGAGTTTGGCAAGGCGGTTGGCGCGGCCTTCGGCATTCATCAAACGGAAGGGGCCGGAGGTGGGCGCGAAATAGCTGCGGGGGTGGGGTTCAAACGTAATGATGCCCAAGGGGCCATGCGTGGCCGCCAGCGCAATAACATGCTGGTGACCAAGGTGAACACCGTCAAAATTGCCCATGGCAACAGAGGCACCGCGGCGGTTTGGGGGGATCCCTTGCCAGTGTTGATAGATCTGCATGCCCGTCCTTACGGGCACTGCCCGATGTCAATCAAACTTGCGGCTGGGCGCCAGAACCAGCGCTTCGCCCTTCAAGACAACGGTATCGCCCACAGCGCAGTGGGTTTCAAGGGTGACACGGCGGCGGCCAATATCAATTGCGGTGACTTTCACCTGCGCAAACACCCGGTCGCCGGGGCGCACGGGTGCCATGAACTTCAGGGATTGCGCCAGATAGACCGTGCCATGGCCGGGAAGCTGTTCGCCAATCACCGCTGAAATGAGGCCCGCAGTCAGCATGCCATGCGCGATGCGGCCTTCAAAAATCGTATCACGGGCATAGGCATCATCGAGATGGACCGGATTGCGATCGGTCGAGATCTCGGCAAACAATTCTATATCGTGGTCGGTCACAGTTTTCGTGAGGTGGCGGCACATTCCGATTTCGATATCTTCGATGCAAATGGTCCCGCGTGGATGATTGTCAAGCATGGCCGAATCCCCCCTGGTTCACCGAGGAATGCATAGCAAATGCTGCAATGCGGCGCAATCGGGCCGGTAATTTATTTTCCTTTTATGTGCGGATGGGGTAATTTTATTACGCAACAGATTAGCGTAACATACCCATCACATAGGTCGGGTTACGCTGTTCGGCCAAAAGCCAAGCTGTCAATGCGGTCTTGTCCAATGCATCGGCGGTGCCGAACTGACCGGCATTCAAGCCCTCGGTCAGGAACAGGCTATCAAGATTTTCCTGCATAGCCCCGAGGATGTCGGTGTTGATTCCATCACCAATGCAGAGGATGTCTTCATCTGCCATATGGCCCTTCAACGCCGTCAGACGGCGGCGTGCAAGGTCATAAATCGGGGGATGTGGCTTGCCGAAATACAGCACCTCGCCGCCCATCTCCTCGTAAAGGGCTGCCAAAGCACCGGCGCAATAGATGCGCTTGTCGCCGTAATCGACGACGATATCAGGATTGGCGCAGAGCATCTTCAACCCGTTGGTCTTGGCCAGCAAAAAGGCTGCACGGTAGTCATCGGGGGTATCATCGAATTCGGAATTGGGGCCGGTGCAAATGATACCCTCCGCTTCGGCTAGCGGGACAAGATCAATGGGGTTGGCCGCAGCCATATCGGCCAGGATCGGGTCGGCGAATTCATCAAAGAACGGCTGATCCTTGGGCATCGGGCCGATGTGATGAACCTTGTGGCCCGCCGCCGCTGACAAAAAGGCGTATTGCGTGGCATCGCCCGAGGTTATCACCTCATCATAGGCATCGCGCGGCACCCCGATACGGTCAAGCTGCGTAAGGACGCTGGGCTTGGGGCGGGGGGCGTTGGAGACAAGGATGACGGTGCCGCCGTTTGCGCGAAAGGCCTGAAGGGCGGCAACAGCACCGGGAAAAGGTTTCACACCATCATGCACACAGCCCCAAAGATCGCAGTATACGGCGCGGTAGCGGGAGGCGATTTCAGCGAAGGTTGTGATGATCTGGGGCATGGGGCCAAGTTTCCATTGTGAAGCGTAGGGGCCGCGAATTTTCGTCGAAAATTCAGATTTTTCGACGAAAAATCGAGGGCCCTTACGGTTGGGGTCAGAGTTTCAGGGCGGGGATGATCTGCTTTTTACGGCTCATCACGCCCGGCAGGACTACGGTATCGCCAGTGACGGTGACGTCAAACGAGGCTTCGGCCATTTGGCGCACCAGATCATTGGGCACCAAAAGCGTGGCTTCTTCTTGCAAGATATCCACCACAAACAGCAGCACCTGGTCGGCGCCATCTTGTTTTGCTACATCATCCATCGCGGCCATCAGACTGGCTTTGCGATCCAGCACCACTTTCGGGGCGGTGGTTTCCAGCACCGAGATTCTCAGGTTTTTGCCCGAAACAGTGTATTCCTTGCTGTCCATGCGCAGCAATTCCGCATCAGAAAAGGCCGAGACATCCGATTTCGCGGTAAAAAGCGCGGCTGCGTGGTCAGGAATGGAGGTCCCCAGATCAGCGGCCAGCTTTTCGGCAACAGCGCGGTCATGCGGGGTGGTGGTCGGGCTGCGGAATTGCAGCGTATCGGACAGAATACAGGACAGCATTGCCCCCTTGATACCGCGCGGAGCGCGCGCAACGGCATCGCCCATCAGGTCATGCATGATCGTGGCGGTGCAGGCCAAGGGGCGGATGGTGATATCAATCGGCGATTTTGTCTTGAGCCCGCCAACCAGCATATGGTGGTCGATAATGCCCACCACATTCGCCTCATGGATTGAGGCAGGCAGTTCGGCAGGGTTGTTGGTGTCCACGATCCAGCAGGTATCTGTAGTTGAAACATCGGTGATGATGTCGGGCTTTGTCAGGCCCCAGTGCTTCAGCATGAAAGCGGCTTCGGTATTGGGCTCGCCCAAAAGCACCGGCTTGGCCGGGGTTCCGCTGATGTCAGACAGATACCAAGCCCAGATGATGGGCGAGCCAGTGCTGTCAGTGTCGGGTGATTTGTGGCCGAAGACGAGTATGGTCATTGCGCGAAAACCTGTAGGATGATTGATTTACCGCCTTATACGGGGGGGCGAAGGGAATGTCACGCGGGGGGGCCTGCTTATTGGTCGGGCAGTGGGGTAACCGCAAATCCGCGCGCCGTGAGCAGCGCCAGCACCCCATCCTTGCCCGATAAATGCAGTGCGCCGAATGCAGCAAAGGCGGGGCCGTCCTGCAATGCGGCCTCAATCCTCGGGATCCATGCGATATTTCGGTCGACCATCAACGCCGTTTCAGTCTGGGCGAAATCGGCATCGGTTTTCTCGGGCGTGGCACCGGGGGCTTGATTGGCAATGAGGCGCGAAAACTCCCAGATCAGGCGGCTTTCGCCTGCAAAGAAGGCGTCTGCGGTTGTGGCAAGAAAATCGGCGGATTGCTGTTCCACCAGTAAAGCGTTTCGGATCATCAGGATTTGTTCATCAGCGCTCAGCCCGTCAAACAGCCCCAGCGCGGTATCAAAAGGTTCCAAAGCGGTGACGGGAATGGTGCGTTCGGTTGCCGCAGCGATAAGGCGTTTGTCCAACCCGCCCCCTTGCGCGGCCAGTTGCAGGGCGCAGGGCGGAATGGCCAGCATCATCGACACGAACCAAGGCCGCAGTTTTTCGGCGATTGTACTGGGGATGCCGCGCTGTAAAAGCGCGTCGGTCAACTGCGTCCATTCCTCGGGCGACAGCATGTGCTGGAGGCCAGACCCAGCCATATCCATCATCGCAGCGGGGTCTTTGGCAAGCTTTTGTTGCAGTTCCGCTTCTTCCTTTGGGCCCGCTTCAACCAGCAGCGTCCTGGATTGGGCAAGGTAGGGCAAGAGCCGTTGCATAAGCGCATCATGGCGCGGATCATCAAGGTGGAAAGTGCCCGACAGAAAAAGCGTCTCATTGCCGCGTGTTGCCTGCCACAGGTTTCCGGTGGCATTGGGTTGGGCGTGGGCCGCGGCCAGCAGCGTTTGGCGGTCACTTGCCGGCAGCGCATCAATCAGGTTCTCGCCGACACATTGCGCCTGCGCCGTCGCAAAAAACATGCCAAAACCCATGCCGGCCACAAGCCCGACAGCCTGCCGTGCGATAGAACGAAATTTCATGACCAAGGTGCCTTTTATGATCAATGCGCTGCAGCAAGCTGCCATGACCGGCTGCGCGCGCCAAGGGGGCAAATGGCGGCATGGTTTCTTTTGGGATTTTCGCAAATTGCGTAGATCTGATGCTTGACAGACTGATCTGACATGCCTACCTCAGGCTCGTTAGCACTCGACCCGGTTGAGTGCTGATCGAAATCAACCTGGAACCAAAGGGAGTGTTCTCAGATGGCATTTAAACCGCTGCATGACCGAGTACTGGTTCGCCGCATCGAAGGCGAAGACAAAACCAAGGGCGGCCTGATCATCCCCGACACCGCCAAGGAAAAGCCCGCTGAAGGCGAAATCATCGCCGTGGGCGAAGGCGCACGCAAAGACAGCGGCGAGCTGATCGCGCCCGGCGTCAAGGTGGGCGACCGCGTTCTGTTCGGCAAATGGTCGGGCACAGAAGTGACGCTGGAAGGCAAAGAACTTCTGATCATGAAAGAAGGCGACATCATGGGGATCATCGGCTGAGGCCGATAGCGCAGAACTGTGCACAAGCACAATCTGCGCATCCTTGTTTCGCTTAAACAACTGAAATTCAAGACAAACTGGAGCAAGCAAAATGGCTGCTAAGGACGTCAAATTTGATACCGATGCCCGTGACCGTATGTTGCGCGGCGTCAACATCCTTGCCAATGCGGTAAAGGTGACTTTGGGCCCGAAAGGCCGCAACGTTGTGATCGACAAATCTTTTGGCGCGCCGCGCATCACCAAAGACGGTGTAACGGTTGCCAAGGAAATCGAACTGTCCGACAAGTTCGAAAACATGGGCGCGCAGATGGTCAAGGAAGTTGCTTCCCGGACCAATGATGAGGCTGGCGACGGCACCACCACGGCGACCGTTCTTGCACAAGCGATCATCATCGAAGGCCTGAAGGCTGTTGCCGCCGGCATGAACCCGATGGACCTGAAGCGCGGCATCGACACGGCCACCGCCAAAGTCGTTGAGGCGATCAAAGCTGCGGCACGTCCGGTTTCGGATTCGGCCGAAGTTGCACAGGTTGGCACCATCTCAGCCAATGGCGAGGCCGAAATTGGCCGTCAGATCGCCGATGCGATGCAGAAGGTTGGCAACGAGGGTGTGATCACCGTCGAAGAAAACAAGGGTCTGGAAACAGAAACCGAAGTCGTCGAAGGCATGCAGTTCGACCGTGGTTACCTGTCGCCCTATTTCGTCACCAATGCTGACAAGATGCTTGTCGATCTGGAAGACGTGATGATCTTGTTGCACGAGAAGAAACTGTCTTCGTTGCAGCCAATGGTTCCCTTGTTGGAGCAGGTTATCCAAAGCCAGAAGCCGTTGCTGATCATCTCGGAAGATGTTGAAGGCGAAGCCCTTGCGACTTTGGTCGTGAACAAGCTGCGCGGCGGATTGAAAATTGCGGCTGTCAAGGCACCGGGCTTTGGCGATCGTCGCAAGGCAATGCTGCAGGACATCGCGATTCTGACCGGTGGTCAGGTGATCTCTGATGATCTGGGCATGAAGCTGGAAAACGTTGGCATGGACATGCTTGGCCGCGCCAAGAAAGTGACCATCACCAAAGACACCACAACCATCATTGATGGCGCTGGCGAAAAGGCCGAGATCGAAGCACGCGTTGCCCAGATCCGTACCCAGATCGAAGAAACCACCAGCGACTATGACAAAGAGAAACTGCAAGAGCGTGTGGCCAAACTGGCCGGCGGTGTTGCTGTGATCCGCGTCGGTGGCATGTCTGAAATCGAAGTGAAAGAGCGTAAAGACCGCGTTGATGACGCGCTGAACGCAACCCGTGCTGCTGTGCAGGAAGGTGTTGTTGTCGGCGGTGGCGTGGCGCTGGTTCAGGCTGGCAAAGTGCTGATCGGTCTTGAAGGCGCCAATGCCGACCAGACCCGTGGCATTGCAATCATCCGCAAGGCACTGGAAGCACCGCTGCGTCAGATCGCGCAGAACGCTGGTGTTGATGGTTCGGTTGTGGCTGGCAAAGTGCGCGAGTCGAATGACCCCAAGTTTGGCTATAACGCCCAGACCGACGAATATGGCGACATGTTCAAGTTTGGTGTTATCGACCCGGCCAAGGTTGTGCGTCACGCGTTGCAAGATGCAGCCTCGGTTGCATCGCTGTTGATCACCACCGAAGCGATGATCGCTGACAAGCCGTCGAAAGACGGCGCTGGCGGCGGCGGCATGGGTGACATGGGCGGCATGGGCGGCATGGGCGGTATGGGCGGCATGATGTAATTTCATGCTTGCATGAAATGATCAGGCCCATCCGTGGGACAATTGGAAAAGGGCACCTTTGCGGGTGCCCTTTTTCGCTTTTTGCGATGCGTTGCGCCAACCTGGTTCGGTTATTGGGGCGGCCAAGGTGCCATAAAACATTTTACCTTAAATCTGACCCACATATCGCCGCCTGAAATCAAAGATTTCAACGCGTTATGCGATAGGCGTGTTTCAAGTTACAGGCCAAACGCATCAGGTAGTCTTGCCAGGATAAAGCCGGGCGGTTGCGCAGTGTCAAATCGGGCAATGGGGGCGCTGTTTTTGGCCATCAGGGCGCTGCGGTCGGCGCAACTGTCAAGGTGCCAAGGGAAATCTCGATCGCCTCAGTCAGGGGCAGATCGGGTTTGAACGCGCCTTTGCGCAGAAACAGCACGGTTTGCGCAATAACCAAGGGGTTCAACATCATGAAAGTATGGGTGACGGGCAGGGTGATATGGGCCGTCATGCCATCAAGTCTGGAGCTTTCAACCGAAACCTTGCCATCATCCGGCCCGTCGATCAGCGCTGATGAGGCAGGATTTCAGGCTGCGGTTCCCCGCGATGATGCCCAAGGGGTAATCAGGGGCCGGCAGTTGGTTGGGAAAAGATGTCGCATCGGTGCCAAGCTGTACGCCCGCGGGCCCGTTGAGCCATTGATACAGCGACAGATCCTCCAGCAGATCGACCAGTTCCGAGCCATGATTTGGCGGGGCCAACATCACCACCCGGCCCAGGTTTTCAGGGCGGTAGCGGGCCAAATAGGCGCGGGTAAGGATGCCGCCCATGGAATGGGTGACAAAATGCGTGCGTGCCGTGCCGCAAGAGGCCACGGCGGGGATGACATTTTCTTCGACCAATGTGGAAATGGGGGCATCCGTTGAAGGGTAGCCTTGATTGATCACATGAAAGCCCTGAAAGCCAAGCGATGTCTCCATCGCCAGCAAAGAGCTTTCGCTGCGGGCCAGCCCGTGCAAAAGCACAACACAATCAGGTGTTTGTGCGGCAAGGGGCAGGGGGGCAAGCAGGGCAAGCAGGGCGAATATCTTCATGTGGTTCAAGCTAGGCATCGCGGCGCGGTTTGCAATGGGTATCGCAGGCTTTGGGCTGGACAATTCTGCCGGGGCTTGCAAGCTTGGGCCATGAAACCGCGCTTTCCTCGAATGGCCGTCAGGGCCTTGATCTTGCAACACAACCGGTTGCTGCTGGTGAATGCCTATGGGGGCGGTGTGTCTGATCTGTGGTGCGCGCCGGGGGGAGGGGTGAACCTTGGCCAAAGCCTGCCCGAAAATCTGATCCGTGAGGTGCATGAGGAAACCGGGCTGACCGTGGCCGTCGGTGCGCCTGTTTTGGTGAATGAGTTCCATGCGCCTGATCGCGGGTTTCATCAGGTTGATATCTATTTTCGCTGTGACATCGTTGCAGGCGCGTTGGATGGCGCGTGGCGTGATCCCGAAGGTATTGTGACAGAGCGGCGGTTTTTCAGCCGCGAGGATCTGGCCGGGATAAGGTTCAAGCCGGATAGTTTGCCCGAGGCTGCCTGGGCTGGACCGACGCAAGGGGCTGCGATGCTGTATGACCCGCTAGAGGTGATTGTGCAATGAGCCGGGCCTTTGTGAAAGAGGATGGGCCGGACAATGCGCCCTTGCCTGATCTGCCGATCAGCCCCTATCCAAACTATGTGACGCCGCGCGGTTTTGCACAGCTGCAGGCCCGTTTGGCCGAGGCGCAGACGCGGCTGGCGGGGTTGCGTGCACGGATGGACCGGCTGGACCGATTGCCAGAGGCGGCGGCCGAGCGTGACATCCGCTATGTCGAGGCGCGGTTGAAATCGGCATTGTTGATGACGTCTGAAGGGCGAGGCTGCGAAGAAGTTGTGTTTGGTCACCGCGTCAGCGTCGTGGATGAGGGCGGAGCCAAGACCGCCTATACGATCGTTGGTGAGGATGAGGCCGACGCAGCCACCGGCCATATTGCGCCCCAATCACCCTTGGCGCGGGCGCTTTTGGGCACGCAACCCGGCGATGTGGTGGCTTGGCGCAGACCGGCGGGTGTGGTGGAACTGGAAGTGCTTGCGATTGCGTGGCCATGATGGAAAACCTGTCTATTTGCTCTTTTGTTCAGGGCAAGACTGGGGCCGATAGGTTCGATTTGTTCAAGCACCGCAGGTCATTGAGTTGAAAAAGAGCAGCGATCCCATCGCGTTTCAAGTAGAAGTCGAAACGCGATGGCCAGCCTTGACAAAATGCCGGAGCATCCGGGGTTTGGCATGGCGCAGCCCGCTTGGGCGCGTCGATCGGCTTGGCCGCGCATCTGGTCTGCGAATTTGCCCGAAAGCTGTTACAGGCCGCGCGTGATCCGGTTCACATGGCCCATCTTGCGGCCCGCCCGCGCTGCGGGCTTGCCGTACATATGCAGCGCCGTGTTCTTTTCGGCCAACAAGGCGGGCAAGCGATCAATATCATTCCCGATCAGGTTTTCCATTGTAACATCGGCAAAGCGTGACCCGTCGCCCAAAGGCAGGCCGGCAATCGCGCGGATATGCTGTTCAAACTGATCGACAGCGCAGCCATTTTGTGTCCAATGCCCGGAATTATGCACCCGTGGCGCGATTTCATTCACGATCAAACCCTGCGGGGTGATGAACAGCTCAACCCCCAGAACGCCGACATAATCCAGCGCGTTCAGGATGCGCGCCGCCAATAATACGGCGTCGGTGCGCTGGCTTGGCGACAGTTTTGCCGGGACCGTGGTGCTGTGCAAGATGCCATTGCGATGCACGTTCTGGCCCGGATCATAGGCCGAGACTGAGCCGTCAAGCCCGCGCGCCGCGATCACCGAAACCTCATGCGAGAAGTCGATGAAACCTTCCAGCACGGCATCGGCCCCGGCCATCGCAGCCAAACCCGCCGCTGCATCGCCCTGCGCCATGATCCGCGCTTGGCCCTTGCCATCATAGCCCAGCCGTGTGGTTTTCAAGATCGCCGGGCAGCCGATGCTGGCAATCGCAGCCTGCAAATCTGCCATTGTGCTGACGGCGGCATAGGGGGCAACGGTCAGGCCAAGGCCGGTTAAAAAATCTTTTTCGTGAATCCGATCCTGACTGATCGCCAAAGCCCGCCTGCCGGGGCGAATCGGGCGCTGTGCCTCCAGCACATCCAGCGCTGAGGTCGGGATATTCTCAAACTCATAGGTGATGATATCAACCGCCTGCGCAAACGCGTTCAGCGCGGCGGTGTCTTCATAGCTGGCAGTGGTGACGGCATGCGCCACATCACCCGCAGGCGGGTTTGCCCCTGGTTCAAAAATATGCGTCCGATAGCCAAGCCGCGCCGCCGCGACCGACAACATGCGGCCAAGCTGGCCACCGCCCAGAATACCAATTGTAGAGCCGAAAGGCAGAAGATCACTCATCGCGCGGCTCCTGGGGGATAGAGGCAGACAGGGCGGCGCGCCAGGCATCAAGCCGCGCGGCAAGGGCGGAATCATTCAGCGCCAGAATGCCTGCGGCCATCAACCCCGCATTTGCGGCCCCGGCAGCGCCAATCGCCATGGTGGCAACCGGATAGCCGCGCGGCATTTGCAAGATGGAATAGAGGCTATCAACCCCTGAAAGGGCGCGGGTTTGCACCGGCACACCGATCACGGGAATACGCGTCTTTGACGCCATCATGCCGGGCAGATGTGCCGCCCCGCCCGCGCCCGCGATAATCACCTTCAGCCCGCGTTCTGCGGCCGTTTTGCCATAATCCCAAAGCCGGTCGGGCGTGCGATGTGCCGAAACGATCCTTGCCTCATAGGGAATTTCAAGCGCGTCCAACAGCGTTGCCGCCTCTTTCATGGTTGGCCAGTCCGACTGGCTGCCCATGATAAGCCCCACTTCAATGGTCATACCGCCAGCCCCCTTATGCCGCCTGTGGAAAGCGCGCACTATAACGGTGAAAGATGCAGGAGCAAGGCAGAATGGAGCAAAGCCCAAGCCCGGTGCGTTTCGTGTGAAAAAAGCTGGATAGGCCTATCGCCGGCCGCTTGGCCCCGTTGGAAGGCTGGCTATGTAAGCATTCTTGGTGGGTTAGGCGATGATGTCGGGAATCAGTTCATCCTCAATCTTCACGATCTGCTCTTTCAGGCCAAGCTTTTGCCTTTTCAGACGGCGCAGCATTAGCTGGTCCGGGTTCACGCGGGCCTCAATTGCCAAAATGGCCTCGTCGAGATCGCGATGCTCACGTTGCAGCACGGCCAGACGAATGCGGAGCATTTCGTCAAAATTCAGTTCAGAAGATACGTTCATATGGGTGTGATCACTGAGTTGGTTATTCCATTGCTGGTGACACTATAGCGCAGATCAGGAAGAATTGTGCGAAAACTGTTGGCAGATGCAAAGGGTCGCACCTCTTGCAGCGCTGTGCGATGCCCCCCATATTCATGCTGTGCGGGTGCCTGTGATCTGGGGCCCGGAATGACTGAACTGTCGCTTTGTAAAGGACAATTCCGATGACGAAACTAAGCTTTGGGGCGCATCCCCATCTACTGGGCTTTGAACAACTGGAGAGGCTGGTTGAACGGACCGCCAAAACCGCAGCCGAGGGCTATCCGCCTTTCAACATAGAGGCGGTGTCGGACAATGATTATCGCATCACGCTGGCCGTCGCAGGGTTTCGTGATGCCGACCTGAGCATCACAGTCGAGAATCGCCAGTTGGTTGTGCGGGGCCGTCAGGCCGAGGATGACACCGAGCGGCTATTCTTGCATCGCGGAATTGCGGCGCGCGCGTTTCAGCGTTCGTTCGTTTTGGCCGAAGGGGTGGAGGTGGCCCGCGCCGGGTTGGAGCATGGCCTGCTGCACATTGATCTTCGTCGTGCGCTGCCGGATGTCGTTGTGCAAACTATCCCGATTGATCGTCGTTAAGAAGGAAAGGAAACGCCATGGATACGCCTTTCGAAAAACTGCGACTTGCGGGTGACAAGATTGTTTATGTGCGCGCGGTCGAGGTTGCCGACCTGCCGCGAGAGCTGCGCGAACAGGCCGAGGGTTTGACCCGGATTTATGCCGTGCATCGCGGCAATGGCGATCGGCTGGCGCTGGTTGCCGATAAGACCCTGGCCTTTGCTTTGGCCCGCCAACATGATCTGGCCCCGGTAAGCGTGCATTAAAGCAGGCAACTGGCCGAGGTTTGCGCCTCGGCCTTTTGTGTTTCAATCCAGTTCAGCCAGAAACCGTTCGGCATCCAGCGCCGCCATGCAGCCCATACCCGCCGACGTGACGGCTTGCCTGTAGACGTGGTCGGTCAGGTCGCCAGCCGCAAACACACCGGGAATAGAGGTCAGCGTGGTGCCCGGCTTTACCTTGACATAGCCGCCGTTGTGCAATTCAAGCTGATCCTTGACAAGCTCTGAAGCTGGGGCGTGGCCGATGGCAACAAAGAAACCGGTGCAGGGAATATCGGTAACCTCGCCGGTGTTCACGTTTTTGGCCCGCACTGCAGTCACCCCCAATGGGCTTTCATCGCCCAGCACTTCCTCGACCGAATGGTTCCAGAGCATTTCAATCTTGGGGTTCTTGAACAGCCGGTTTTGCAAGATCTTTTCGGCACGCAAGAAGTCGCGGCGATGGATCAGCGTTACTTTGCTGGCGAAATTGGTCAGGAACAGGGCTTCTTCAACGGCGGTATTGCCACCGCCGATCACGACAACCTCTTTGCCGCGGTAAAAGAAGCCGTCGCAGGTGGCGCAGGCTGAAACGCCAAAGCCCTTGAACTTTTCTTCCGATGGCAGGCCCAGCCATTTGGCTTGTGCGCCAGTGGCCAAAATAACCGCATCGGCGGTGAAGGTGGTGCCGCTGTCGGCTTGCGCGGTGAAGGGGCGTTTTGATAGATCGAGGCTGGAAATATAATCCGAGACAACCTCGGCACCCATTGCCTTTGCATGGTCTTCCATCCGCACCATCAGGTCGGGGCCCTGAACCTGGGTATCGCCGGGCCAGTTTTCAACCTCGGTCGTGATGGTCAACTGCCCACCGGGCTGCAAGCCCTGAACCAGAATCGGGTTTGTCATGGCACGGGCGGCATAGATGGCGGCGGTATAGCCTGCCGGACCCGAGCCGATGATCAGGATTTTGCTGTGACGCGTTTCGGCCATGATGTCCCCCAAAGGAATTGCTTTGCTACCCATATAGAGGCTGAGGGCAGGGGCGAAAACCCCCCAAGCCGCCGCAGGAGGGAGATGACAATAACTTGCGCAATGTTGAAATATTATTGCGCAAACCGGGTGGAAAACATATGGTCCGCAGCGAAACGCTGCAACATAAAGGAACGAAATGTATGGCTGGCTCGAAACTGGATTTGATCGACCGCCAGATCCTTGCAGAATTGCAGGCAGATGGGCGCATGACCAATGTGGAATTGGCAAAACGTGTTGGTATTTCCGCCCCACCCTGTTTGCGCCGCGTGCGCACCTTGGAAGAGGCGGGCTATATCAAAGGGTATCACGCCAATATTGATGCGCGTGAAATGGGCTTTGAGGTGCAGGTCTTTGCCATGGTGCGCCTGCATAGCCAGGCCGAAGGTGATCTTTCGGCCTTTGAGGCGCGTTGCCGTGCTTGGCCGTTGGTGCGCGAATGTCACATGCTGAACGGCGAGATTGATTTTATTCTGAAATGCGTCGCGCCGGATCTTTCGACATTTCAAAGCTTTCTGACCGGTGATTTGTTGAAAGCCGAAAACGTGGCCAGCGTGAAAACCAGCCTGGTGATCCGTGGCGCCAAGGATGAGCCGGGTGTCCCGTTTGAGGTTTTGGAAGAACGGCTGAACCGGAATGCCTGAGGGCCTGCAAGGCCGTGTTCGGCACTGGGCTACCGCCAAAAACGGATAGTCCGGCGCAGGCGACAAGCAGCCAGCTTAAATGATCGTTCAATACAAAAAAACGGCCCCTTGATGACACGCCAGAGGAGCATGTCAGGGCCGCCTTTTTTGAAACCTGGCCGTTTTGACGGGAAGGGTGCCTTGGGCCTTGATGCCCTATGGTCTTACCGCTCTTGCCGCCCGAACCTCCGTATCGCGACACGCTTTGGCGCGTCACCCTTGGAAAATGGCGTAATTGAGGCGGGTTGTCAAAGTTTATTCTTAGTTTAACGGATTGTTGACGACAATCGCGGTGCTACTTTGGCATTGTTGCCACAACAGCATAGAAGGTGGCGGGGCCGAGGCTGGAACCTGGGGAACGCCCTGCATTTGATTCGGGCTATGGCTTTCGGTGGCTGTGCGCGTTGGGAATAAGCATGGCAGCCTTGCTGGGGAAAAAGACCGGATCGCGCTTTGACCATGATTTGAAACCAGCCTGGCGCGTGATATGTTGAAAGGGCTGACCTCAGGCAAAGCCCTGCAAGCCACCTTGGCGGGTCTTTGAAACGGATGGCACAGGTGTTGGGGCCACACCCAATTTGAAGGCCGCCGTTCTGCGGCGGTTGCTATGCTGAAAGGGCAAGGCTGGATGCGCGCCTTTGCTTGCGATGATGATGGATGTAAGCCAGCGGTGCTTGGTCATGGTCTGCTCCTGATTATTTGGTTTTATGCGTTGGCGACGGTGGGCGTGATCAAGGCGATTGTGGCAGGGCAATGGGGCGTAGATGGGGCAAGATTTGCCTTACTTTGAAAATATCGGCATTGGGGCTGGCCAGGATAGGGTGTTGCGAAACACATTGCGGCCATTTGCGAGGTCAGTGGCTTGTATGCCCCGCCTTGCCGTCAATCGGTATCAGATGGCAGGCAAGGGGCGCGACCGAAACAAGATGAAATTCGGGATTCTCCGCGCATGGAGCGATGGAAACTGGCAATGGATGGCGTCGTGCCGCTGTGGCACCCTGGCCTGATTATAACCGGATCACCGAGATCAACCGCCCGTAATCCGCCTCACCCAGATGCGTGGTGCGACGGTATGAAAAAAATCGGTCGGGGTCGGCATAGGTACAGTGGTGGGTCCATTCGGTATGGCCAATCCCCGCAGCCCGTAACCGGGCAAGGCCGAAAGCCGGCAGGTCAAACAGCGTGCGATCGCCCTTTCCGGCAGCAAAGAATCGGGCGTGTTCGGGAGAGTCGTCGATGAAGGCTTCGACAAATTCCGGGCCTACCTCATAGGCCGCTTGCGAAATGCAGGGGCCAATAACGGCGGTTGTGTGGGCGCGATTGGCCCCCAATGCCTCCATAGCGGCCAAGGTTGCCTCCAGCACGCCATCCTTGACACCGCGCCACCCGGCATGTGCGGCCCCGATAACACCTGCCGCCGGGTCAGCAAACAGCACCGGCTGGCAATCGGCGGTCAGAATACCCAGCACCAGCCCCGGTGTTGCCGTCACCATCGCATCAGCATGCGGGCGGTTTTCCAGCGGCGCGGTCAGGGTGACAACTTTGGCGGAATGCACCTGATGCAGGGTTTGCAGATGCTCTGGTGCCACCTCCAGCGCTGCCGCCACACGGGCGCGGTTGATGGCAACCGCCTCGGACAGATCGGTGCTGCCGGGCCCGCAGTTGAGCCCTTGAAAGATGCCCGAAGACGCACCGCCTTTGCGGGTAAAAAACCCGTGGCGAACAGGGGCAAGCGCGTCAGCCGTCAGAATCTCAAGCATGTCAGTCAAACCCCGGTGGCGCTGGGCTGTGGGCGGCGTAAAGGGCCAGCGCTTTGAACAAACTTCCCATTTCCTCGGGCCGGGTCAAGCGTTGTGTGGCCGCGAGGTGGTTTTCCAGGGATGCCCCCGTCAGATTGCGGGATAGACGTTCGGCCCGCGCGCCGATGCCCAGACGCGCCAGCAGCGCGCCTTGGTCCGTAAGGCCCGTGGCGAGCGCGGGGTGTGCCGCCTGTGCCAGCGCTTCAAAATCCACATGCGCTGTCAGGTCGGCGTGGCCCGCTGCGGCAAAAGGGTCGGCAAAGCTGTGATTGCGCAGCGCTTGCAGCGTGTCGCCCCTGGACCGCCAGTTGCCATAGTCGATGATCAGCGCGGCACCGCCATGGGCGGTTATCTGCGCCCCGATTCGCGCCAAAATTGGCGTGGCCTCGGGCCTTGTTTCAACCACATCGCCGGGCTTGGTGTCATCCAGCCGATGGGCCAGGGCAGGCAAGGCCAGCGGGGCGGCATAGCCCTTTGCCAGCGCGCCTTGCGCCACCCCGACAATGGTTTCGCACCAGCCGTCGATATGGCGGGTAAATTGGCGGATCGGCAGGGCATCAAAAAACTCATTGGCGATCAGGAAAAGTGGGGCGTCATCCGGCAGGGCTTCAATGCTGTCGGCCCAAGTCACCGAAAAACCGGCGAGGGCGACTTGCTGTGCGTTGCGCAGGCTGGGCGAGGCCTCGACCAGATGCAAGCCTGCGGCGGCATGAAACCCCGGCACGGCGCGGGTGGCCCGCAACAGGTCGGCCATCAGCGTGCCCCGACCGGGGCCGAGTTCGGCGAGGATGAAACGGGGCGGTGCACCCTGATCAACCCAGGCCTGCGCAAGGCAAAGGCCCAAAAGCTCTCCGAACATCTGGCTGATTTCGGGCGCGGTGACAAAATCGCCTGCCCGGCCCAGCGGGTCGCGGGTGGTATAATAGCCATGCGCGGGGTGCAGCAGGCATGTCGCCATATAATCGGCCAGCGCTATGGGGCCCGAAGCGGCTATCCGGGCTTTCAGCAGGGTTTCAAGCGCAGTTTCGGATGTGGAATCAGGCTTTGGCACGGCGCGCCCACCAGATCAGGGCCAGCCCCACGACAATCATCGGCATTGAAAGGGTTTGCCCCATCGTCAGCCCATATCCGCCCATATGAAACGCCAGCCCAAGCGGGTTGCCCTGGCTGACAAACTGCGCATCGGGCTGGCGAAAAAACTCTACCAAGAACCGCGCCGCACCGTAACCGGCAAAGAACAGGCCCATGATCTGGCCCGGACAGCGCAGCCAATTGCGCGCATAAACCAGCCACAGCAAGGCGGCGCCCAGCAACAGCCCCTCTAACCCCGCCTCATAAAGCTGGCTGGGGTGGCGGGCGCAAACGCCCAGCACATCGGGGCAATATTGCGCAGCATCGCCGGGAAATGCGACGCCCCAGGGCATGTCTGTCGGGCGGCCCCAAAGTTCGGCATTGATGAAGTTCGCGATCCGGCCCAGCAGCAGGCCGGGCGGGGTTGCAAGCGCCAAAAGATCGGCTGCGGGCAAGAGCGGAATTTTTTCGGACTTGAAGAACAGGTAGGCTGCCACCACAACGCCAAGAAATCCGCCATGAAACGACATGCCCCCCTGCCAGACTTTCAAAACCTCAAACGGATGCGCAAGATAGTAGCCGGGCTGATAAAACAGCACGAACCCAAGCCGGCCACCCAATATCACCCCCGCAATCACCCAAGTCAGCAGGCGTTCCACCTGCTCAGACGTCATCGGTGGGGTGCCCGCCCATAACCGCGGCGTGGCAATGGCATGCAAGACCAGCCGCCAGCCGATAACCAGCCCTGCGATATAGGCCAGCGCATACCAACGCAGCGCAAAGGTCATGCCGCCAAAGCTGATCGAGAAAAGCTCGGGCGAGAGATTGGGAAAGGCGATATAGCCTTGCATTGCGAAATCCTTTTACGGCCGGATAGCCCCGGTTGGCGCTGTGGTTTCAGGGGAAGCCAGGGCCTCGGTTCGGTGTGGCAGGTTGTCGGGTGCGGGGGCGGTGATGTCAACCAATTCGCTGTGTGCCGCTTGCCCCGGCGGCGATGCATCGCCATATAGGAAACAGAGATGAACAATGATCCCGGCATCACCAAGGAGGCCCCAATGCAGACCCGCAACAAGTTTTTTGACGACGTGTCGCAACTGATGACCAATGCGATGGGCGTGGCACAAGGTGCCAAGACCGAGGCCGAAACCGCGATGAACAGCATGGTCGACCGCTGGCTTGCCGCCCGTGATTTCGTGACCCGCGAAGAATTTGACGCCGTGCGGGCGATGGCGCAAAAAGCACGCGAAGAAAACGAGGCGCTGTCGGCGCGTCTGGCAGCATTGGAAGCCAAATCCAGCTAAGCTGTTCGCGCTTGGCATTGGGCCAAACTGTATTGAAAATCGCTGAACCCTGTGTCGCTGGGATCGACTATGCAAACCGATGCGCGCCCCCTTGTGAATGATCCGCTGGTGAACGCCCCTTTCGTGATTGGTTGTGACGGCGGTGGCACAGGTTGCCGGGTTGTTGTGGCCGATGCCTCGGGGCGGGTTTTGGCGCAGGCCCAGGGGGGGCCGGCAAATGTGACCTCGGATTTCGCGCTGGCGATTGTGAACCTGCGGGCAGCGTTGACAGGGGCCGCCGCGCAACTGGGCCTGGGCCTGCAAGACCTGTTGGGCGGCGTTGCGCATTTTGGCCTTGCCGGCATGCAGACGCCGCAAGACGCTGCACGGGTTGCGGCCGAGTTTCCCTTTGCACGGGTTTGCGTGACCGAAGACAGGCAGATCGCGGTTGCGGGCGCTTTGGGCACTGCGGACGGGGTTTTGTTCGCCCTGGGCACGGGTACGATTATCGCCGCGCAGCGTAGGGGCCAAACGATGCGGATTGGCGGCTGGGGCCTGCAGCTTTCTGATGATGCGTCGGGTGCCTGGCTGGGGCGGGGTTTGCTGCAACGGGTGGTGCTGGCCCATGATGGGATGGCCGGGTTCAGCCCGCTTGCATCGGCTTGTTTCAAGGGGTTCGGGGATGACCCAAGGGCGCTGGTGGCTTTTGCCGCCACGGCTCGGCCCGCCGATTATGCGCGTTTTGCCCCTGAAATAATCGCCGCAGCGCAGGCTGGCGATGCGGTGGGGCTGGCGCTTATGCAGCAAGGGGCGGCCTATTTGGCCCGTGCGCTGGATGTATTGGGGTTTGCGCCGCCCGATGTGCTGTGCCTGTCTGGTGGCGTAGCCCCGCATTACGCGCCCTATTTGCCCGAGCATGCGCAAAAGGCGATCATTGCGCCTTTGGGGCAAGGCGCTGATGGGGCGCTGCGTTTGGCCTTGAATTTGACGGCACGGCCCTGACGGCGCAAGGCCGAACGGCAGGGTATGGGGGCTGCAGCCTGTTCGCAGATCCGGCGGTCAGGCGCCGGGCGCGCCGGTGTACGTTATCGGAAACCGAGATTATTTCCAACCGATACCGTCTTGCACAGTTGACTCGCCCCCTGAAACCATGGCCCCTGTAATCTGGTATGGTACTTCTGGCGCGCTCAGAATTCAGAGAGGACATCATGGCTAGACTTTCAGGGAAACGGGCCTTTGTAACGGCCGCAGGGCAGGGTATTGGCCGCGCCGCAGCGCTGGCGATGGCGCGCGAGGGGGCGCAGGTGATCGCAACCGATATAAACCCCGACAGCTTGGCCAGTTTGGCTGCCGAAGGCGTGGAAACCCATCTGTTTGACGTGCGTGATCCGGCTGCGGTTTCAGCAATGGCGGCACAGGTTGGCGCGGTAGAGGTCTTGTTCAATTGCGCGGGCTTTGTTGCCCATGGCACCATTTTGGACTGTGACGAGGATCAGTGGGCCTTTAGCGTTGATCTGAATATGACCGCGATGTACCGCATCACCCGCGCCTTCTTGCCTGCGATGCTGGCCAATGGCGGCGGCTCGATTATCAATATGTCCTCGGTCGCCTCGTCGATTATCGCTGCGCCAAACAGGTTTGTGTATGGCGCGACCAAGGCGGCGGTAATCGGGATGACCAAGGCGATTGCCGCCGATTTCATCACGCAGGGCATCCGCTGCAATGCCATTTGCCCCGGCACCATCGACAGCCCCTCGCTGGAACAGCGCATGCGCGATCTGGGGGCGGGCGATTATGCGGTTGGCCGGGCCGCCTTTATTGCGCGTCAACCCACGGGCCGCCTTGGCACTCCGGATGAGATTGCCAATCTGGTGGTGTATCTGGCGTCAGATGACAGCAGCCTGACCACCGGCGCCGCCCATGTGATTGATGGCGGTTGGACAAATACATAACGGAAAGGAACCAAGATGAAACTTTTGCGTCACGGCCCACGCGGCCAGGAAAAGCCGGGAATTTTGGCGGCGGATGGCACGATCCGCGATCTGTCGGCCCATGTGAACGACATTGGCGGGGGGGCGCTTTCGGATGCGGCCTTGGCCAATCTGGCCAAGATTGATACCGCGGCGCTGCCGGTCGTGGATGCGGGCACCCGGCTGGGGGCCTGTGTGGCGGGGACCGGCAAGTTTATTTGCATCGGGCTGAACTATGCCGATCATGCCGCCGAAAGCGGGCTTGCCGTGCCGCCAGAGCCAGTGATCTTCATGAAGGCGACCAGCGCGATTTGCGGCCCGAATGATCCGGTGATCATTCCGCGCGGGTCGCAAAAGACCGATTGGGAAGTAGAGCTTGGGGTGATCATCGGCACCAAGTGCAAATATGTCAGCGAGGCGGAGGCGCTGAATTATGTCGCGGGTTACTGCGTTTCCAATGATGTGTCGGAGCGGGCGTTTCAGACCGAGCGGGCGGGGCAATGGACCAAGGGCAAATCTTGCGATAACTTTGGCCAGATCGGGCCCTATCTGGTCACGCGGGATGAGGTTGCAGACCCGCAAAACCTTGCCATGTGGCTGACCGTGAATGGCAAAAAGATGCAGGACGGCTCTACCAGGACCATGGTTTACGGGGTGGCGCATGTGGTGGCCTATCTCAGCCAGTTCATGACGCTTCATCCCGGCGATGTGATTTCAACCGGCACCCCGCCCGGCGTGGGTATGGGGATGAAGCCGCCGCAATATCTGCAACCGGGTGATGTGGTCGAACTGGCGATTGAGGGTCTGGGGCAGCAACGTCAGGATGTGATTGCGGACCAGGCCTGAGATGCCCTGAAGCGTTCCGCCTTGACCCTACTCACATATCTCTGCCTGAAAATCAAATATTTCAACGTGTTGTGTGACAGGCCCTGTTTCAAGTTCAAGGCGAAACGCCATATTCGAAGCCAATATCGCACGGCGGCACAGCAAAGGCTTTGCCGCCGCAAACCCCCTTGGGTTTGCGGCCGGGCCCAACCTTGAGGCGATGGGGCCTGCAAGGCCCGTCAACGAATGGCGGGAGCAGCCCCTAGCGATCTTTACGCCGCATGTTGGCTTTGAAATCAGACAAGCGAAACGCACCGATCAGGGCACCGATGCCGAAATAGCTGACGATTCCGGCGATCACCAGCGCAAGCAACGCCAGATAGCGCAGCCCTTGCTGCGCAAGATAGGGTTGCAACAGCAGGGACAGGCCCCAAAGGCAGGCCCCCATCGCCAGCGAGGCGATGATGATGCGTGGCACGCGGTTGCGCAGGCGGGCATCAAATTGCGCGGCGGGACCCATTTTTCGTGCGCCATGCCAAAGCTGAAAAAGCATGACCCATGCCGATAGCGTGGTCGCCCATGCCGCCGCTGCAAAGCCGATCAGCGGCACCATTCCGACCGCGATACCCAGGTTCACAACCATCGAGATCACCGCGAAATAGAAGGGCCGGCGCGTGTCTTCGCGCGCGTAATACAGCGGTTGCAGCACCTTTTGCAGCACAAACGCGGGCAGGCCGAGCCCATAAATCGCCAAGGCAAGGGCGGTTGGCGCGGTGTCGCTTGCGTCAAACGCGCCGCGTTCAAACAGCACGGAAATCAGCGGGTAGGCGATGACCATCAGCGCCACAGCCGAGGGCAATGTCAGCGCCAACGCAAATTCAGTGCCACGGTTATAGCTGCTTTGTCCGCCTGCCTCATCCCCCGCCCGCAAGCGACGCGACAGATCGGGCAGCAACACCGTGCCGATTGCGATACCCACAACCCCCAGCGGTAACTGATACAGCCGGTCGGCATAGGTCAGCCACGCCACGGCACCTTCGGTAAACGAGGCCACCTGCCGCCCCACCAGCAGGTTGATCTGCACCACGCCACCTGCCAGCACCGCAGGCGCGGCGATCATCGCCAGGCGCTTCAGCTCTGGCGTTATCCGCGGCCAGCGCGGCACCAGCGTAAACCCAGCCTGCCGCGCCCACCACCATGCAAAGGAAAACTGGGCAACGCCGGTTACCGGCACCGTCCAGGCCAGCGTCAGCCCCATGTCCCAGCCCCGATAATCGGCCAAAAACATCGCGGCGATAAAGATCAGGTTCAGCAAGACCGGCACAAAAGACGCTTCGGTAAAGCGGCCCATCGTGGTCAGCACCCCTGACAACAGCGCAACCAATGAGATGAACAGGATATAGACAAAGGTGATGCGACCGTAATCCACCGCCAGATCAAACCGCGCATCCCCGACAAACCCCGAGGCCATCAGCCAGACCAGCCACGGCATCGCCAGCGTACCGATCAAGGAAAACACGACCAGCATCGCAGCCAGCGCCGAAAACGCATCACGGGCAAAGCCGTGCGGATCATCCCCCGCCTCCAGCTTTTTGGCAAACAGCGGCACGAAGGCCATGTTGAACGCGCCTTCCGCGAAAAAGCGGCGGAACATGTTGGGTAAGGAGAAGGCAATCAAAAACGCCTCGGCGACCGGGCCGGTGCCCAAATAGGCCGCCATCATCACATCACGGGCAAAACCCACGCCACGACTTGCCAATGTCCAGCCGCCCACGGTCAGGAAGCCAGAGACCAGTTTGATCGGCTTCATGCCTTTGCCCTTTCGGTGCCGTCGATAATGGCCTGGCGTAGTTTACGTTCCAGCGCGTCTTGTTTGGCTTTGGTGTGCAGCTTCAACCCGAACATATCCTTGACATAGAAACTGTCGACAACCTGCGCGCCAAAGGTCGCGATAACTGCGCTGGCAATATAGATATTGTTCGCCGCCAATGTGCGCGTCAGGTCATACAGCAGGCCGGGGCGGTCACGGGTATCAACTTCGATGATCGTGTAAATCTCGGACCCTTCGTTGTCGAAGGTGATATGGGTCGGAAAACGGAACTCGCGCTCGCGCTTTTTTACCTTGTCGCGGTCGGCCAACGCGTCGCGGGCCACGACCTCGCCTCTCAGGGTTTTGTCGATGATTGAACGCAGGCGGGGCAGGCGGCTGGCCTCATACGGGTGCCCCTCGGAATCCTGTACCCAGAATACGGCGGTGGCCCAGCCATCCTTGGAGGTATAGGTACGCGCATCCACCACATTCGCACCAACAAGGGCCAAGGCACCGGCCAGCCGCGAAAAGATGCCGGGATGATCGGCCAGCGCAAAGGCGGCGCGGGTGGCGTCACGGTCGGCATCAGGGTGCAGGTCTATGCGGATTTCATCCTCGGTGATGCCATGCAACAATTTGGCAAATACGACTTGAGTTTCGGTGGACAGGCCTTGCCAATAGGCTGGATAATGGCGGGCAAGTTCGGCGCGCACCTCTTTTGTTTCCCAGTCGGCCAGCTTTTCTTTCAGCAGTTTCTTGGCGGCATCGGCGCGGTTTTCGCGGTTCAGCGTTTCCAGCCCGCCTTCCAGCGCCGTCGTCGTATCGCGATAAAGCTGCCGCAGCAGCATCGCTTTCCAGTTGTTCCAGGTGCCAGGCCCGACACCGCGAATATCGCAGACGGTCAGCACACACAGCAGGTCCAGCCGCTTGCGGGTTTTCACCAGTTTGGCAAAGTCGCGCACGGTGCGCGGGTCTGACAGATCGCGCTTTTGCGCCACATCCGACATCAGCAGATGATAGCGCACCAGCCATTCCACGGTTTCACATTCCTCGGGGTTCAGGCCAAGGCGGGGGGCAACCCGGCGCGAGATCTGGGCGCCCAGGATAGAGTGGTCTTCGGGGCGGCCCTTGCCGATATCATGCAACAACAGGGCAATATAGATCACCTTGCGATTCACCCCTGCATTCAAGATGCCAGAGGCGACGGGCAATTCTTCGACCAGCTCACCGCGCTCAATCTGCGCAAGAGTTCGAGATGCATTGGATCGTATGCTCATCTACCGTGTAGTGGTGGTAGACGTTGAATTGCATCATTGCCACGATCGCCTCAAATTCAGGGATAATGGCCGAAAGCACGCCCAATTCGTTCATCCGGCGAAGCGAGCGTTCGGGGTTGCCGTGTTTGAGCAAGAGATCGTGAAAAATGCGCAGGGCTTCGCGGTTGGTGCGCAGATCCTCATCAATCAAATGCAGATTGGCGGTGATGGCGCGCATGGCAACAGGGTGGATCAGATAGCCAGTGCGCAGCGCCTCTTCGAAAATCCGCAGCAGGTTCAGGGGGGCGGCTGCAAGATCGGCGCCAGTGCCGAACACGATGCGGCCCTGTTCCAGCGCAAAGCCATATTTCAGCTTTTTGCGGCGACGAAAAAGGCCGATCAGCCTTGGTTCGGATTTGGCGTGCCTTGCCTCTAGCTGTGTCAGGAAAATGCGGGTCAGTTCGCCAACGCGGGTGGCATGACGAAAATAATCTTGCATGAAATGCTCGACCCCGCGGCGCCCGGCACTGTCGGCATAGCCCATGCGGGCGGCCACTTCGACTTGCAGATCAAAGGTAAGCCGATCCATCGCCCGCCGTGTGATGTAATGCAAATGACAGCGTACATCCCAAAGAAAATTTTCGGCGACAGCAAAGAGGTCGTATTCGTCCTGGGTCAGCAGTCCGGCCCTGACCAAACCCGAGGCGGATTGGACCTCATGCAGGTATTTCCCGATCCAATACAGGGTTTGCAGATCGCGCAGCCCGCCCTTGCCCTCTTTGACATTTGGCTCCAGCACATAGCGTTGGCCGCCTTGGCGTTTGTGCCGCTGGGTGCGTTCGGCAAGTTTCGCCTCAATGAATTCCGGGCCGGTTTTACGGAAAAGATCGGACCAGAGGCGGGTGCGCAGGTCGCGGGCCAGGGGTTCATCCCCGGCCAGAAAACGGCGTTCCAGCAAGGCGGTGCGGATGGTGATATCTTCTTGCGCCAGCCGTATGCAATCATCGACTGTGCGGGTTGAATGGCCGACCTTCAGCTTAAGATCCCACAGGATATAGAGCATTGATTCGATAACCAATTCCGCCCATGGCGTGACCTTGTACGGGGTCAGAAACAGCAAGTCGACATCGGAATAGGGGGCCATTTCGGCGCGCCCATAGCCGCCAACCGCAACCACCGCGATACGTTCGGCCTCGGTTGGGTTGGCGACAGGGTGCAAATGAGTGGTTGCCACCAGTAATACAGTGCTGACAATGCGGTCGGTCAGCCAGGCATTGGCGCGTATCAACTCGCGCGCGGCATGGGGCTTGGCGCGGAATGCCGCCTCCAGCCGGGTATCGGCCGCGGCAAGGGCGGCGGCCAGATGGCGCACTGCAATCGCGCGGGCCTCGCGCCCGGCGGCCTGGTCGGTGGTGGCGATATCCGTTGCGATCTGGTCCAGCACTGCCGGGGCATCCATGATCTGATCTGGTGACAGGATCAAATCGTGAAAGCCAAGCTGCGGCAGGCTGGGAAACGGGATACCCGCCGATGGTTCGGCGGGTAGGGTTGGGGCCGCTTTGGTGCTGGGCATATATACTAGATCCGTATGAAAGCGGCGGTTTGAAAACGGGCCGGGCTTAGAACCCGGCACCGCCAAAGCTGCGAGGGGCGGCATCAATTACAACCACCTGATTGTTGCGGATCTGGGCAATCGCAAGCCCGCGTTCATTGGTGCCATCGCTGCGCAGCCGGAAAATGCCGTTGACACCAACAAAGCCAGACCCTTGGGTCAGGGCTTGCGCTGTCAGCGCGCCGGCATTGCCGCGCTTGACCAAGGCCCCAATCGCGGCAATCCCATCATAGGCAAGCCCCGAAATCGGATGCGGAGCCTCGCCGAAGGCGGCTTGATAACGGGCCTGATATTGCTGGTAAAGCGCTGGGTCAGGCATGGCAAACCACCCCCCCTGCACACCGGGCAGGCCAAGGGTTGCCGTCGGAATATCCCAGCGGGTCAGGCCGATAAACTGTGCCACCGATGGATCAATCCGGTTGTCTCGCAGCAACTGGGTCAGCAGCGGCAGCGCGCCAGCGGTATCGGCAGTCATAAACACCGCCTGGGCCCCGGAACTGCGCACCTGGCTTGCGATCTCGGGGGCGGCATTGATGATGCCATTTTGCGAAAACTCATAGCCGACGCGGGCGACCACTGATCCGCCGGCATTGGCAACACCGCGTTCAATTGCCACTCGCCCGATTTCACCGGCAGCCGTGCGGTCATTCACGACCATGACGCTGCGCTTGCCCTGACTGACAGCAAAGGAAGCAAGCCGGTTGGCGGTATTTTGAAAGGTTGGGCCAAGCACAAAGACATTGCCACCGGCAATATCGGTATTATTGGAAAAGGACAGCACATTGACCCCGCGCGAGGCAACGGCAACGCCCGCCGCATTGGCGTTTTGGGCAAAAACCGGACCGAGGATGATCCTGGCCCCTGCATCCACCGCCTGGATGGCCGCCGCTTGCGCCCCCGCAGGCTTGCCGCCGGTGCTGTAGACGCGCAGGTCAATCTTTACATTGCCAAGATCCGCAATGGCGAGCCTGGCCGCGTTTTCCAGCGACCGTGCAAGCAGTTCATCCCCCGCAGAGCCCGATCCCCCTGGCACCAAAAGAGCAACCGGCACCGGGGCCGAGGTGTCAATTGACGGCCCGCCCCCGCCGACCGCAACAGGCTGACAACCCGCCAGGGCCAGGACAGCGGCCCCGGCCGCAGGTATCGCCAAGCGCGTCAATGACTTGCGGGCAGCATTTAAAAACGACAACATATGGGTCCCTCATTCCGGTGGTACTGCGGTCGCGTTGATCCTATGCGTTCCGGGGAATGAAGTAAACTTTCTAAGGGAGTGGCGCGATGGAGGCTGAGCGAACAGAGGCGGATGAGGTGACGCGGTCTGCGGCCGGGTTTCGTCCCGACCCGCGCCCTTTGGCACCGGGGCTGTATTTTGTGTCTACCCCGATCGGGGCGGCGCGCGATATCACCTTGCGGGGGTTGGATATTCTGGCGAAAGCAGATGTGCTTGCCGCCGAGGACACCCGGACATTGAAACACCTGATGGAGATTCATGGTGTGGCGCTGGGGGGGCGGCATATCTTTGCGTATCATGATCACAATGGCGAGATGATGCGCCCCAAATTGCTGCGGGCATTGGCCGAGGGTAAATCGGTGGCCTATGCGTCCGAGGCCGGAACACCTTTGGTTGCAGATCCCGGTTTTCAACTGGGGAGAGCCGTGATCGCAGAAGGATTGCCCGTTCTGGCCGCCCCCGGTGCCTCGGCGGTGCTGGCAGCGCTGACGGTTTCAGGCTTGCCAAGCGATCGTTTCTTGTTCGCAGGCTTTCCGCCCGCCCAGGCAGGAGCCCGGGCGCGCATGCTGGAAGAGCTGAAAAATACCCCGGCGACGTTGATATTCTACGAATCTCCCAAAAGGATTCACCGAATCTTAGCTGAACTGAACGAGGCTTGGGGAAATGAACGAGAGGCAGTGGTTTGCCGCGAATTGACGAAGCGGTTCGAAGAGGTGTCTCGAGGGACCTTGGGCAGCTTGGCTGCTGAATTTGAAGGGCGTACGGTAAAAGGCGAAGTCGTGCTTTTGGTCGGGCGCGCGATTTTTGCGCCTCCGACCGCCGAATTGGTTGAAAGCTGTCTGCGGGGGTATTTGGTCGATATGTCAGTAAAGGATGCGGCGGCGGCGGTGGCGGTTGAACTGGGCCTGCCCAAGCGCGATGTTTATCAATTGGCGTTGAAGCTGGCAAAGGAGGAGGGGAAATGAGCGGATTGACATCTTATCATGCGGGGCTTGCAGCCGAAACCTCGGTGCAGCGGCATTATGCCGATGCGGGTGGGGTTTTGGCCGCCTCGCGTTGGCGTGGAAAATCAGGGGAAATTGATCTCGTCATGCGAGAGGGGGCGGCGGTGGTTTTCATTGAAGTCAAGAAAGCTGCAACCCATGCCGAAGCCGCTTTGCGTCTGACATCCCGCCAAATGGCCCGGATTTACGCTTCGGCGGCAGAGTTTTTGGCGGGTGAACCCGCAGGCCAGAACACCGAAAGCCGTTTTGATGTGGCATTGGTCGATTCCTACGGGCGTATTGAAGTATTGGAAAACGCCTTTATCGGGTGAAGAAAACTTGTGAAGGCGCGGCACATGCGGCAAGTAGGGGCATTACATAAGGGGATGCGCCATGGGCCTGAAAGTTGCTTTGCAGATGGATCCGATCGGATCTGTGAATATTGACGCTGATAGTACCTTTCGGGTCGCGATTGAGGCGCAGGCGCGTGGGCATTCGCTTTTTTTCTACACGCCGGATAAATTGGCCTACCGAGAAGGGCGTGTCATTGCCCGCGGGTTCCCGATTGAGGTGCGGCGTGAGCAGGGGAACCACGTTACCTATGGGGCCGAGGTTGACGTTGATCTGGCCGATTTTGACGTTGTTTGGCTGCGGCAAGACCCGCCGTTTGACATGGGCTATATCACCTCGACGCATCTGCTGGATATGATCCACCCAAAGACTCTGGTGGTGAATGATCCGTTTTGGGTGCGGAATTTTCCTGAAAAGCTGTTGGTTCTGCGTTTTCCAGATTTAACGCCACCGACGATGATCGCGCGGGATTTGCAGATGATACGGTCGTTCAAAGCGGAGCATGAAGATATTATCCTCAAGCCGCTTTACGGGAACGGAGGGGCGGGGGTTTTTCGGCTTGGGCGGGATGACCGCAACCTGTCATCTTTGCATGAACTGTTTTCCAGTATCAACCGAGAGCCTTTGATCGCGCAGAAGTTTTTGCCTGCGGTATCCAAGGGTGACAAGCGGGTGATTTTGGTGGATGGCGAACCAGTTGGGGCAATCAACCGCGTCCCACAGCCGGGCGAAACGCGGTCCAATATGCATGTTGGCGGTCGCGCCGAGAAGGTGGAGTTGACCGCGAGGGATCGAGAGATTTGCGACCGCATCGGGCCTACGCTGCGCGACAATGGCCAGATTTTTGTCGGCATTGATGTGATCGGGGACTGGTTGACCGAGATCAACGTAACCTCGCCCACTGGTATTCAGGAATTGGAGCGGTTTGATGGCACGAACACCGCCGCCAGGATTTGGGATGTGATTGAAGCCAAACGGGCATAGGCCCAATCGGCTACCGCTATCGGCCGCTTTGCCGCGATGCTTTTGAAGCTGGCTGGCATGCAAGGGGCGGGAGTTTTAGGCGGTGAAAGCTTCGGCCACTTTCAGGTCTCTTTCGTGCCGATGGCGAGGCGGAAGCTGACCGCTTCGGCAACATGCGGGCTATGGACATTTGCCGAATGGTCCAGATCGGCGATGGTACGGGCGACACGCAGCACGCGATGATAGCCACGGGCTGAAAGGCCAAAGCGTTCTGCGACGCGGGTCAACAGCGCCTTGCCGGCGGCATCGGGGGTGGCGATTTGTTCCAGTAACGCGCCTTCGGCCTCGGCATTCACGCGCACACCGTCTGCACCTGAGAACCGTTTGGTCTGAATGGCGCGGGCATCGGCGACGCGGGCGGCGATAGTGGCCGAGCTTTCACCGGTGCTGGGCAGATCGAGGTCGGAAAAGGCCACCGGTGGCACCTCGACCCGCAAATCAAATCGGTCCATCAGCGGGCCGGAAATGCGGCCAAGATAATCTTCACCACAGAGGGGGACACGGGCGCAGGCGCGGGCGGGGTCGGCCAAATAGCCGCATTTGCAGGGGTTTGCCGCGGCGATCAACAAGAAACGGCAGGGATAGCGGACATGGGCATTGGCGCGTGCAACCACAATCTCGCCAGTCTCTATCGGTTGGCGCAGGGTTTCCAGCACCGGACGGGAGAATTCTGGAAACTCGTCCATGAACAACACACCGTTATGTGCAAGGCTGATCTGCCCCGGTTTTGCGCCACGCCCACCACCCACAATGGCCGCCATCGACGCGGTGTGATGCGGTTCGCAGAACGGGCGTTGGCGTGAAATGCCGCCCTCTGAAAGCAGCCCCGCCAGCGAATGGATCATGGAGGTTTCAAGCGCCTCAACGGCGGAAAGCGGTGGCAAGATGCTGGGCAGGCGCGCGGCAAGCATGGATTTTCCAGAGCCGGGAGAGCCAACCATCAGCAAATGGTGCCGCCCTGCTGCTGCAATCTCCAGCGCACGCTTGGCGCGTTCCTGGCCCTTCACATCGGCAAAATCGCGGCTGTGGGTTTCGGGTTTCACCTCGCCCGCTTCGGCGGGGGTAATCGGGGCCTGGCCGGTGTAATGACGTACGACTTCGTCCAGGGTCGCGGCACCCAGAACCTGGGTTGCGCCGACCCAGGCCGCCTCGGCGCCGCAGGCACGGGGGCAGAGCAGGCTGCGGCCCTCTTCGGCGGCGGCCATGGCGGCGGGCAGGGCCCCGATGACCGGCACCAAGCGCCCATCCAGTGACAATTCCCCCAGTGCCACAGTGTTTTCCACCACATCGCGCGGGATGATTTCCAGCGCGGCAAGCAAAGCCATCGCGATGGGCAAGTCGAAATGGGAGCCCTCTTTGGGCAGGTCGGCTGGCGACAGGTTGACCGTGATGCGTTTGGACGGCAGGGCGATGGACATCGAGGCCAGCGCGGCGCGGACGCGTTCGCGGGCCTCGGATACGGCTTTGTCGGGCAGGCCGACGATGGCAAAACTTGGCAGGCCGGGGGCCAGGGCGCATTGAACCTCGACGATTCGCGCCTCTACCCCTTCAAAGGCCACTGTAAAGGCCCGTGCGACCATTGCTGCAACTCCTGTTAACCTTGATTAATCAGTAGGGGAGCAATGGTTTACGAAGTGTAAATTGTTCTGCGAATTGTCGCAGGCCGTGAAATTCTGGCCAGGCTTTGGGGCGGCCACGGGGGGGCGTGGCAAAGGGCGTTGTAAAGGGCGTGGCAAAACCCCGGCTGCGCGCTCTGCCCTTGGGACAGCGCGGCTACAGCGTTCCGCCTTGGGCCTGAAGCACATATCGCTGCCTGAAATCATGGATTTCAATGTGTTATGTGATAGGCCTTGTTTCAAATCCACGGCGAATCCACGGCGAAGCGCTCTATCCATCGCGTAAGGTGATGGCGGGGAACCTTTTTGAGTGTGGTTCGTTGTGATCCAACAGGTCTGATCCTGCGTATCATGGGGGAAAGCAAAAAGTTAACGATGATTTTGAAGGGGGGGTCTTGGATGGCACAAGCTGCGTATAGTGATCAAACCATGTCACGCCAGGCGATGAAGGCGGAATTATTGGATGCCGAGACGGAATTGCGGCTGGCCTATGCGTGGCGTGACCAGCGCGATGAGGCGGCCTTGCATCGGCTGATAACAGCCTACATGCGGCTTGCAATCAGCATGGCATCGAAATTTCGCCGCTACGGCGCGCCGATGAATGACCTGATCCAAGAGGCATCCTTGGGCCTTATGAAAGCGGCGGACAAGTTTGACCCTGATCGCGGTGTGCGGTTTTCGACCTATGCGGTGTGGTGGATAAAGGCCAGCATCCAGGATTATGTGATGAGAAACTGGTCGATGGTGCGAACAGGATCGACCAGCAGCCAGAAGGCGCTGTTTTTCAATCTGCGTCGCGTGCAGGCCAAGATAGAGCGTGAGGCAAATCAGCGCGGCGAGGCGCTTGATGGGCATCAGTTGCGCGCGATGATTGCCAGCGAAATAGGGGTGCCGTTGCAGGATGTCGAGATGATGGATGGTCGGCTTTCCGGGTCTGACCTTTCGCTGAATGCCACCCAATCGGCCGAGGATGAGGGCCGCGAATGGATTGACGCGCTGGAAGATGAGGGTGTGCAGGCGGCAGATCTGGTTGAAAACAGCCATGATACCGCGCATCTGCGCAGTTGGCTTGTCAAGGCGATGGGCGATCTGACCCCGCGCGAACGCTTTATCGTGACCGAACGCAAATTGCGGGATGAGGGGCGCACGCTTGAGTCCCTGGGTGTGGAGCTTGGTTTGTCAAAAGAGCGTATCCGCCAGTTGGAGGCTGCCGCTTTCATCAAGTTGCGCCGGAGCCTTGAAACGCGCACCCAAGAGGTGCATCATTTCTTGTGATGAAAAGATTCAGCTTCTTGTTGGCGATGGTGGTCCCGTTTTTGGGCAGTTCTGCGCATGGGCAACAGGTCGGGCTGATGGATTTGCCTGCAACCGCCCCCGGTCAAATTGTGATTATCGGTGAAGTGCATGACAACCCGACGCATCACGTTACCCAAGCGGAATTGATCGCGCGTTGGCGACCTGCGGCAGTGGTGTTTGAAATGCTGACGCCCGAACAGGCAAAATCTGTCGAAGCAGTGGATCGTAAAGATCAGGTGGCAATGGCGGGTGCTTTGCACTGGGACGGCTCGGGTTGGCCTGATTACAGTCTGTATCATCCGGTTTTTGCGGCCTCGGGCACTGCGCGCCTATATGGCGCTGCACTGCCCCGGACAGAGGTGCGGCGCGCAATGAAGGAAGGGGCTGCCGCAGTTTTCGGGCCAGACTCGGCGCGTTTCGGTCTTGCAACGCCGCTGCCCCAAGCCGAGCAATCGGCCCGCGAAGCCGATCAATTGGCCGCGCATTGCGATGCTCTTCCCGCCAACTTGCTGCCGGGTATGGTTGAGGCGCAGCGCCTGCGTGATGCAGGTTTTGCCCGAACCACGCTGACCGCGCTGCATGAGACGGGCGGCCCGGTTGTCGTGATCACCGGCACCGGCCATGCCGACAGGCTGCGGGGCATTCCCGCCGCCCTTGCCACGGCGGCCCCTGACGTCACGGTTTTCAGCATCGGTCAAATGGAAGGTGCGCCCGGCACCGCCCCCCCCTTCGACCGTTGGATCATCACCGCCCCAACCCCGCGTGAAGACCCCTGTGCGGCTTTTGCAAAACCCTAGCCAAACCCAGCCCGTGAATGGGGCAAAGGCGTAAAAGCCTGCGCTTGCGCTTTTGCCCCCTGTCTCTTGCCAATACCGCGGCGAAAGCCGTTCACCTTGCCGCGAAATGGCGCTAGAGTGATTTGGATATTTGCAAGGACGGACCCCCATGCTGGTTGGCAAACGCATTCTTCTTATCATCGGCGGTGGCATTGCGGCGTTCAAATCGCTTGATCTGATCCGCCGTTTGCGTGAACGCGGTGCCAGCGTGACGCCGGTTCTGACCCAGGCGGGCGCGCAATTTGTTACGCCGCTGTCGGTTTCAGCCCTTAGCGGGTCAAAACTGTATCGCGATCTGTTTGACCTGACGGATGAGGCGGAGATGGGGCATATCCAGCTGTCACGCTTGGCAGATCTGATTGTGGTGGCCCCGGCAACGGCGGATCTGATGGCGAAGATGGCGCAGGGCCGCGCTGATGATCTGGCATCGACGCTGCTTTTGGCGACGGATACGCCGGTTCTGATCGCGCCTGCGATGAATGTGCGGATGTGGCAGCATGCCGCGACCCAGCGCAATCTGGCCACGCTGCGCGGCGATGGTATTCGGTTTGTCGGCCCGAATGAGGGCGATATGGCTTGCGGTGAATTCGGGCCGGGGCGCATGGCGGAACCCATGGAAATTGTTGCGGCAATCGAGGCGGGCATTGGGGCGACGCAGGCCGGAGGGCCGCTGACCGGCAAGCATGTTCTGGTAACCTCTGGCCCCACGCATGAGCCGATTGACCCGGTGCGCTATATCGCAAATCGGTCTTCGGGCGCGCAGGGCAGCGCCTTGGCGGCAGCGCTGCGCGATATGGGGGCGCAGGTGACCTTTATCACTGGCCCGGCCAGCGTCGCGCCGCCAGATGGGGTTACGCTGCGCCCGGTCGAAACCGCCGCGCAAATGTACGCCGCCGTCAAGGCGGCTTTGCCCGCCGATGCCGCGGTTTTTGCCGCCGCCGTGGCTGATTGGCGGGTGGCAAATGCGGCAGAGTCAAAAATGAAAAAGGATGGGTCCGGCAAGGCCCCAGCCCTGGAATTTGCCGAGAACCCCGATATTCTGGCAAGCATTTCCCAAATGAAGGCGGGGCGGCCCGGCCTTGTCGTGGGCTTTGCCGCCGAGACAGAGGATGTGATCGCGCATGCAAGCGCGAAGCGCCTGCGCAAAGGCTGTGATTGGATCGTTGCCAATGATGTCTCGCCGGCAACCGGTATCATGGGGGGGGCTGAAAATGCCGTGACGGTGATTTCGGCTGCAGGGGCGGAAAGCTGGCCCCGCATGACCAAGGTCGAGGTCGCACAGCGATTGGCGGCGCGCATCGCACAGGCGCTGGCCGGGTGATGTAATCTTGGCAAGACAGGTTGCCTGCGGCAAAAATATATCAGGGAATGGGTGAATGAAAATGGGGCGAGGATGACTCCGGTCTTGCAATTCATGTGGGAAGATTGGGCAGACCGGGCGTTTGGCCTGCCACGTTATGAAACCGAAGGGGCTGCAGGGGCTGATATTCGCGCAAATCTGCGGCCCGAGGATCGGGCGGCAGGTATCACCCTAGCCCCGATGGCGCGGCTGATTGTGGCGACCGGGCTGCGGGTTGCGATACCGAAGGGCTATGAAATGCAGATCAGGCCGCGTTCTGGTTTGGCGTTGAAGCACGGCATTAGCCTGCCCAACACGCCAGGCACGATTGACAGCGATTATCGCGGGCCTTTGGGGGTTGCGTTGATCAACCTTGGCACCGCTGCTTATCTGATTTCGCATGGTGACCGGATTGCGCAAATGGTGATTGCCCCGGTGGTGCAAGCGCGGTTCGAAGCCGTCGAGGCGCTGTCGGCAACAACGCGGGGGGCCGGAGGATTCGGCTCTACAGGGCGATCATGATCGGAATTTTGGGCTTTTTGGTGCTGGCTGTTGCCGTTGGTGGGCGCTATCTGCCTGCCAGGCCGGGGATGGCGCTTGCGGTTTTCTGGTGGGCGATTCTGGTATTGGCCCATTCACCGCTGGTTGCGCATCCCAACGGTGCGGCAGCCCTTTTGGGTGGTAATTTCACCGCCTGGCTTTTGGCTGGGATGTTGGCGGTGCCCGTGATCGGCTATCGCTTTGGCTTGCAGGCCTTGCGCCGCAAGATTGCCGCCAAAACGCTGGCACCAGCCAGGCCAGGGGCGTTTCAGCCGGTCGAGCTGGAGCGGTACGCGCGTCATATCATGTTGCGAGAGATTGGCGGGCAGGGCCAGCGCAAGCTGAAGGACGCCAGCGTTTTGGTGGTCGGCGCGGGCGGTTTGGGCAGCCCGGCGCTGCTTTATCTCGCGGCATCGGGCGTTGGGCGCATTGGGGTGATTGACCCGGATGTGGTCGAAAACTCCAATCTGCAACGGCAGATCATCCATACGGATGGGCGTATCGGCATGCCAAAGGTTCATTCGGCGGTGGCGGCAATGGCGGCGTTGAACCCGTTTTTGGACCTGCGGGCCTATGCCCGGCGGGTGGATGCCGAGGCCGGGGGTTTGTTTGCCGACTATGATCTGATCCTTGACGGTACCGATAATCTTGACACACGCTATCTGGTCAATCGTTTGGCTGTTGCGGCTGGCAAACCCCTGATTGCGGCGGCAATAACGCAATGGGAAGGGCAGATCAGCCTTTATGATCCCGCACAGGGTGGCCCTTGTTTTGAATGTATTTTCCCCAATCGCCCGGCCCCCGGAATGGTGCCAACCTGTGCCGAGGCCGGCGTTGCCGCCCCGCTGCCGGGGGTGCTTGGCGCCATGATGGCGATGGAGGCGGTGAAATATGTGACAGGCGCCGGGCAAAATCTGCGGGGACGCTTGATGATTTATGACGGGCTCTATACCGAGGCACGCGTGATCGGCACCAAACCGCGCGAGGGTTGCAAGGTTTGCGGCGCAAGTCGATGACATGTTTATACCAAGTTCGTTCCTACCGTCTGGGGGGATCGCTGTAGTGCCAATCTGCTGACGCACTGGACATTCCCGACCCTGAAGCTAACCTGTCGCAACGCCTTCAAACCGGAGCCTGATACATGAAACTCACCGCCACCTTCGGCCTTTTGGCCCTTCTTGCGATGCCTGCCTTTGCGGCTGAACTGCCCGATCTGGGTGGGAAAGAGATTGTCGTCGTCACCGAAAACGCCTATCCGCCCCTGCAATTCATGCAAGACGGTGTGGCGATGGGGTGGGAATATGATGCGCTGGCCGAGATCGCCAAGCGGCTGAACCTGAAAGTTGGCTATGAAAACATCAGTTGGGATGCGATGATCCCGGCTGTTTCAGAAGGCCAGTTCGACATGGGCATGACCGGGATCACAATTCGCGATGATCGCAAGGAAAAGGTTGATTTTTCTGATGCTTATATGCGCTCTGAAATGGTCATGCTGGTGCGCGGCGATGAGAACCGCTTCACCGATGCCGCAAGTTTTGCCGCCAATCCCGATCTGCTGATGGCCGCACAGCCCGGCACCACCCCGTTTTATGTGGGCGTCTATGAGGTGCTGGACGGAAATGAGGCCAACCCCCGCATCAAGATGTTTGAAACCTTTGGCGCGGGTGTGCAGGCCTTGCGCAATGGCGATGTGGACCTGTCGCTGACCGATAGCACGGGCGGGGCTGGCTATGTTGCGGCCAGCGACGGCAAATTGAAGATCGTTGGCGATACTTTGGGGGCCGAGGATTTCGGATTTATTTTCCCCAAAGGGTCGGCGCTTGTGGCCCCGATCAATGCCGCGATTGCTGCCATGCGGGCTGATGGCACGATGGATGCGCTGAATACCAAGTGGTTCGTAGATTTCAAGGTTGGCGGCTGACGCGGCTGTATCGTGCGGCGTGTGCGTAAATCAGAGCAGGATTTTCCGTGGTGGCTGCTGACCCTTGTGGGGATCGGCAGCTATCTTTTTTGGCGTGTCCTGTCGGATGATCTTTACGCGCAGGTGTTGCAAACCCTGTCCAAGGGCATCGGCATAACGCTGTTTGTTACGATCATAGGCTTTGGCATGGCGGCAAGCCTTGGCCTGCTTTTGGCGCTGGCCGCCGGGTCGCGGCTTTTGGTGATCCGGCAGGTGGCGCGGTTTTATATTGAGGTGGTGCGCGGCGTTCCGATCATTGTTTTGCTGCTTTATGTCGCCTTTGCGCTGGCCCCGGCTTTGGTAGAGTTGTGGAACTGGATCGCGGCCCAACTGGGCCTGAACCCGGTGCGCAACCGCGATTTTTCGCTGCTGTGGCGCGCGATTATTGCGCTGACCATCGCTTATTCCGCCTTTCTGGCCGAGGTGTTTCGGGCAGGCCTTGCTGCCGTCGATCAGGGCCAGATAGAGGCGGCCGAGGCGCTGGGCCTCAATCGCTGGCACAGGTTTCGATTTGTGATATTTCCGCAGGCATTTCGGGTGATTTTGCCGCCTTTGGGCAATGATTTTGTTGCAATGGTGAAAGACAGCTCGCTGGTATCGGTGCTGGGCGTGGCTGATATCACGCAATTGGGCAAGGTGACGGCGGCAGGAAACTTTCGCTATTTTGAGACGTATAATGTGGTGGCGCTGGTTTATCTGACCATGACGATCACCCTGTCACTGGGCTTGCGCAAGCTGGAAACACGGATGCGGCGGGGGCATGATCGTTAAACCGGGCTAATCCTCCAACAACAGGTAAAGCGCCAGAATGGTCATCGCCACACCCGCCAGAATACCAAAGGGCGGCAGCCCGCGCCCAAGGGCGATTTCCCACAAGATCACCCAGCAAGGGGTCAGGTAAGTATAGGCCATGACCTTGGCTGAGGGCAGGCGCAGCGTGGCATATTGCACCAGCACAAAAGTAATCGCACTGGCCGCGATAGAGACATAGGCCAGCGTTACCCACACAATCGCGGGCAGGGCGGCCCAATCGGTCGCGATCAGCGCGGGCCAGGACCACAGCGCAAGGATAAGCGTGCCCGCGACCATCATGCCAAAGGTAAACACAATCGCAGGCTCGCCCCGGTTCAGTTTGCGGACCATGGGGGCATAAAGCGCATGGGCAACGCAGCCCCAGAAATAGATAATCTCACCCTTGCCGATGCGAAACTGTAGCAGCGCCTGCCAATCGGCGCGAAAAATCACCCAGGCGGCCCCGGCAGCCCCGATGGCCAGCGCCAGCGCCATGCGCGGCGTGGTGATCTGGCGCAGCAACAGCCAGCCAAAGCCTGCGGCCAACATTGGCGTAAGGGTGAACACCGCCGATGCAGACACGGGGGCGGCGGTTTTCAACCCTTCAAACATCATCACAAAGTAAATCGCCAGCAAGGCCCCAAGCACCAGATAGCGCCACGGGGCGGCAAGGGCGCGTCGCGGAATGCCGGTGGTGACCAGGGCTGCGCTGCCTACAATCACGCCGGCAAAGACAAAGCGCAGCGTGGTCAGTGCTGCGGGGTCCACAAAGGGGGCCGCCATGGAGCCGAGCGAGAATGACCCCGCGACCAAGGCCGAAAAGGCCAGCATGGCAAGATGCCCGCGCAGGCTTTGTGCGCGCGGGGTGGGGACGGATGCGGTCACAAGGTTTGCCATTCCTGGGCGGCCTCTTTCAGGCAGGCCAGAAAACGCTGCACCTTGAGCGTGCGATGCAGGTCGACATGGGTGACCAGCCACAGGTTTGATGACCATTCCGGGCGGGGCGGCATTACCTCGATCAACTCGGGGTATTGGGGTGCGGCGATGCGCGGTATGAAGCCAAGCCCGGCACCCGCACAAATGGCGTCATAAATCGGGGCCGGTTCGGCGGCGCGAAAGCCAAGCGCCGCGGGCGGGACCAGGGTGCGCAGCCAGTGATTGTAGGGCGCCCGGCTTTCGGCATTATCGTTGACGACAAAGTGATGGGCGGCCAGTTCGGCATCGGTTTTGGGCAGGCCGTGGGCGGCGGCATAGCTGGGCGCTGCGTAAAGCCCGTGATGCAGGACCATGAAGGGCTGCACCACATAATCCGGCTCGGATGGGGCCGCACCGGCCCTAACCGCCACATGCGCCTCGCCAAAGTCAAGCCGGAACAGGCGCTGGCCTGTCAGAAAGCGCAGGATGAGGCTGGGATATTCTGCCCCAAACGCCACCATGACGCCCGATAACTGCCGGCTGATTTCGGCAATGGATGTGACGATCAATTCGCCGCTGACCGCTTCGCCATGGCCCTTGATGCGGTTGGCCAATTGCGCAAACTGATCTTCGGTCGTCTGTGCTACAGCCAAAAGGTCGCGCCCGGCCTCGGTGGCAGTATAGCCGCGCGCGTGCCGTTGAAACAGTTTTTCGCCCAGTCGTTTTTCCAGGCTGTCAATATGGCGGATGACGGTTGCATGATGCACGCCCAGCACCTCGGCTGCGCCCGAAACCGTGCCCAGACGGGCAACCTGATAGGCTGTCTTGATCTCGTCCCAATTGTCCATCTCCTGCGCTCCTGTCGATGCGCGGCGCTGCCGGGCTGTTTGGCACAGCTTACTGCCTTGTCACACAAGGGAAAAGCCGCTTTGGTGCATTTGTGTGAAATGGTCGGTAAGCGTGTCTTTGGGCTGTTTGGCGGGGCGCAGACTTGACGCAGGCTTGACTCTGCACCGCTCTGGGCCTATCAGCGCCTCAATTCCCGGAAGTGCATTGCTTCCGGTCCCTAGGCTTTTGCCGGGATCGCCATCCGTCAGCGCGTTGCGCCCACGGGTGCCGCCTTGCATTGGCTTTTTCGCCGCCGGTTGCTATATCGGCCTTTTGCAACAGCCTTTGGAGGGCAGCCCATGTTCGAGACTCTATCAGAACGCCTTGGCGGTGTCTTTGATCGGCTGACCAAACAAGGCGCGCTGTCAAGCGCCGATGTTGAAACTGCCCTGCGTGAAGTGCGCGTGGCGCTGCTGGAGGCGGATGTCTCGCTGGCCGTAGCGCGCGACTTTGTGAAAAAGGTTCAGGCCAAGGCGACAGGCCAGCAGGTCACCAAATCCGTTACGCCGGGGCAGCAGGTTGTCAAGATTGTCCATGATGAGCTGATCAAGGTTCTTGCCGGTGAGGGAGAGCCGGAACCGCTGAAAATCGACAATCCGCCTGCGACCATCCTGATGGTGGGTTTGCAGGGGTCAGGCAAGACGACCACGACCGCCAAACTGGCCAAGCGGATGAAAGAGCGGATGGGCAAGCGGGTGCTGCTTGCATCGCTGGATACCAACCGACCCGCCGCGATGGAACAGCTGGCGATTTTGGCGGCGCAGGTGGGTGTGGACAGCCTGCCGATCGTCAAGGGCGAATCGGCGGTGCAAATCGCCAAGCGCGCCAAGATTCAGGCGTCAATGGGCGGCTATGATGTGGTGTTCCTTGATACCGCTGGCCGTTTGCACATTGACCAGGTGTTGATGGATGAAATTCAGGCGGTACGCGATATTGCACAGCCGCGCGAAACCTTGCTGGTGGTTGACGGGCTGACCGGGCAAGACGCGGTGAACGTCGCTACCGAATTTGACGGCAAGGTCGGAATTTCCGGCGTTGTGCTGACGCGGATGGACGGCGACGGGCGCGGTGGCGCGGCGCTGTCGATGCGGGCCGTCACCGGCAAGCCGATTCGTTTTGTCGGTCTTGGCGAAAAGATGGACGCGCTGGAGACGTTCGAGGCCGAACGTGTCGCGGGCCGTATCCTGGGCATGGGCGACATCGTGGCGCTGGTGGAACGCGCGCAAGAGACGTTTGAAGCCGAGGCGGCCGAACGCATGGCCAAGCGCTTTGCCAAGGGGTTGTTCAACATGAACGACCTCAAGGGTCAGCTGGAACAGATGCTGAAAATGGGTGGAATGCAGGGCCTGATGGGCATGATGCCGGGCATGGGCAAAATGGCAAAACAGGCCGAAGCGGCGGGTTTTGACGATCTCATGCTGCGCCGCCAGATTGCGCTGATCAATTCGATGACCAAGAAAGAACGCGCCAACCCGGATTTGCTGGCGGCCAGCCGCAAGAAGCGGATTGCGGCGGGGGCAGGGCTTGAGGTTCAGGAATTGAACCGTTTGCTGAAACAGCACAAGCAAATGGCCGATATGATGAAAAAGATGGGCAAGGGGGGAGGCATGAAAGCGGCCATCAAGCAGATGATGGGCGGCAAAGGCATGCCGGACCCGTCTAAAATGACGCCCGAGCAGATGGAGGAGGCCGCGCGCGGTATGAAGCAGGGGCTTGGTATGGGGCGCGGTGGTTTTCCGGGGATGGGGGGCGGCATGTCACTGCCGCCGGGCCTGTCTGGCCTGATGAAGAAAAAGTAAGCGGGGAAACGAATGAACACGGACACAACCCGCGCACAGGTGCTATTGAAAGAACACCGCGACAGCATTGACCGGCTGGACGCTATTTTGGTTTATACACTTGCCGAGCGCTTTAAACAGACGCAGGCGGTGGGCAAGCTGAAAGCTGAACATGACCTGCCACCAAGCGACCCCAGCCGCGAAACACGCCAGATAGAGCGGCTGGAGTGGTTATCGAAAGAGGCCGATCTTGACCCGGCATTTGCCAAGAAATTCCTGACCTTCATCATTTCCGAAGTCATCAGGCATCACGAACAACTACAGAAATAACCAAAAAACGATGCGCTGACGCACATCTTACCCAGACCCTTAAGGAGACTACACAATGTCCATGAAAATCCGTCTTGCCCGTGGTGGTTCCAAGAAGCGCCCACATTATTCGATCGTCGCTACCGACAGCCGCATGCCACGCGATGGCCGCTTTCTTGAAAAGCTGGGCACCTATAACCCGCTGTTGGCCAAGGATTCCGAAGATCGCGTGAAAATGAACGCAGAGCGTGTGCAGTATTGGCTGAGCCAGGGCGCACAGCCGACCGACCGCGTTGCCCGCTTTCTTGAAGCTGCTGGCCTGCGCGAAAAGAAAGTGCGCAACAACCCGAAAGCGGCTGTTCCCGGCAAGCGCATGACCGAATTGACCGCCAAGAAAGCCGCTCGTGATGCGGCGCCTGCTGCGGCTGACGCGGAATAATCGGACCGGCCCGTGCAAGGCCAGTATGACAAGGCCTTTCAGGCCGAGTTGCGCGACCTGATGCAGTGGCGGCGCGATGTGCGTCGCTTTCGCACCGACGCGGTAGAGGCAGCGGTTCTGGACCGCTGCCTTTATGCGTTCTCGCTGGCCCCATCCGTGGGCCTGTCAGAGCCGTGGCGCGTGATTTCGGTGGAAAGCCCCGAGGCGCGGGCAAAGGTTCTGGCCAATTTTGAGAGGGCGAATGCCGATGCGCTGGCGGGCTATACCTCTGAAAAAGCCAGGCTTTACGCAGATCTGAAGTTGTCGGGCATGCGCGAGGCCCCGGTGCAATTGGCCGTGTTCAGCGATGATGCAACGGCCAAGGGGGCTGGGCTTGGCGCGCAGTCGATGCCCGAAACCCGGGCCTATTCGGTGGTGGGCGCCATCACGCTGTTCTGGCTGGCGGCACGGGCCGAAGGGCTGGGCATTGGCTGGGTGTCCATCATCGACCCGGTGCAAATGGCACAAGATCTGGATGTTCCGCGCGATTGGCGCCTGATAGGCTATCTTTGTGTTGGCTGGCCCGAGGCCGAAGCGAACACCCCGGAATTGGAACGTGCAGGCTGGGAAAAGCGCAGCCCTGCCCTGTGTGTGGAGCGGCGATAATGACAAGCACTGATCTTGAGAATCGGCTATGTGTGGGGGCTATTTCCGGCTCTTTTGGGGTGAAGGGCGAGGTGCGGCTGAAAAGCTTTTGTGCCGAGCCGACAGCGATTGCCGATTACGGCCCGCTGTTCACCGAAGATGGCAAACGCAGTTTCAACGTCACGCTGACGCGGCCTGTGGCCGGCGGGCTTGGGGCGCGCCTGACCGGCGTTGCGACCAAGGAAGAGGCGGACGCGTTGCGCGGCACCAGCCTTTTTGTGTCGCGCGACAAGCTGCCAAACCTGCCGGATGATGAATATTACTATGCCGACCTGATCGGGCTGGAGGCGCGTGATACCGGCGGTGTTGTATTGGGCACGGTGATGGCGGTGCACAACCACGGCGCGGGGGATTTGCTGGAGGTGGGCGGCGGCGGTGCCGAGTCGGTTCTGCTGCCCTTTACAATGGCAACCGTACCGACCGTCGATCTGACGGCGCGGCGCGTTGTTATCAATTTGCCCGAGGGGCTGGACTAACGCTGACTGACGGGTAAGCCTTATCTTGCGACAGATCGGGGGCAGGGTGCAAAACCGGTTGCGAATGTTGATGGCGGCGACGGCGCTTTTGTATTTCGGGCCTTTGCTTGCGGGGCTTGGCGGCTTTGGCTGGGCCGTCGTTCCGGTGTTTGCGGCAATTTTTCTGCTTTGGCTGGTGATTGTCCGGCCGCAGGACTTTCCCCGAACCCTGGCCGATTGGGCAGGCCCCGAGGCGCTGATCGGCTTTGCGGCGCGGGCGGCGATGCAAGTGCTTTTGGTTCTGGTGTGTTTTGGCCTGGGGCGTGGTATTGGCGGCGTGTTGGGTAGCGTGCCAACGCTTCCGCTTATGCTGCCAATCGCCATCTCATTTCTGTCGATCCCCTTGGCCCGGCTTGTCTGGGACCCGTGGAAGGCGCAGGCAATGGACCATCTTTTGGCGGATGCCCTGGCGCAAATCGAAAACGGCGCAGCGACAGGCGCTGGCCGCGAGCGTGCCTATGCCGAAACTGTTACCCTGCCGTTGAACGGTTTGGCCCATGATGTCAGCGAGGCAGACTTGGAAAGACATCTTTCTGGCTTGCGCGCGCTGGTGGACGAAACGGCGATTTTTGACGTGCTGTTGGCACGGGTAAAGGCTGGCGTTGCCTCGGTCGCAGGCAAACGGGCGCTGATGCTCATGGGGTCAAATGCCGCGATTGTGGAACGCATGGCAAGGCCGGATGTGCCTGTGTGCGTGATGCAAGCCCTTGGCTCCGAGCCTGAAATAATAGCGCGTATGGCAGAAAGGCTGATCATTGCTTTGCGCCAAGACCCGGATATCTGGGCGGATTGCCCGAATCTTGGCTTTCTGGAAGGGCTTCGGGTGCAACTACCCACAGCCGAAAGTGCCATTTTGGCGCTGCAAGCGGAAATCAAGGCGCAAGCCCCGCATGACTGAGCGCTTTGCGATGGGCCCTTTTCGGCCCGGCTTGAACCGGATAAGGACCGCAATATGATTGATGATGCCACCCCACCCAAAAAGCAGAAATCTCATGGCCGCCTCTCGGTGCAGGCCAGTTTGACGCCGCGCGATTTGATGGCCGATATGCGCGTGGCGGGCGCGTGGCGGGCCAAGGTGATTACCCTGTTTCCCGATGCGTTTCCGGGCGTGTTGGGCCTGTCGCTGACGGGCAAGGCGCTGGACCTTGGGCTGTGGGCGCTGGAAACCGTTGATCTGCGCGGCTTTGGCATTGGCAAACACAAGAATGTCGATGATACGCCAGCAGGCGGTGGCGCTGGTATGGTGTTGCGCGCCGATGTGGTGGGGGCCGCATTGGATGCGGCAGCGGTTGGCACGCCGGGCCGCGCCGATTGGCCCGTGATTTACCTTAGCCCCCGTGGCAAACCCTTTGATCAGGCGATGGCACACCGATTCGCGGCCGGGCAGGGAATGACCCTGCTTTGCGGCCGGTTTGAGGGCGTGGATGAGCGGGTTTTGCAGCATTACGGTGTTGAGGAAGTGTCTTTGGGTGATTTTGTCCTGACCGGGGGCGAGATTGCCGCAACGGCCTTGCTTGATGCAACGGTGCGGCTTATACCGCGCGTGCTTGGGAATCAAACATCCACCGAAGAGGAAAGCTTTTCGGATGGGCTTTTGGAATTTCCACAGTTTACGAAACCCAGCCGTTGGAACGGGCTTGAGATACCGGAGATACTTCAATCCGGCCATCACGGGAATATCGCCAACTGGCGGCAGGCTATGGCCGAAAGGCTGACAAAGGAACGCAGGCCTGATCTCTGGCGGGCTTACTGTGCAAGGCATGGTAGGGACCCGGTTGAAGACCAAGAGCAATAGGGCGGCATCATCTTCGCGGGAAAACCGTGAGCAAAATGGAAGGATCAGGTATGAACCTGCTCGCACAGCTAGAGGCGGAACAGATCGCTGCCCTCGGCAAAGTCATTCCGGACTTCAAGGCCGGTGACACGATCAAAGTCGGTTACAAAGTGACCGAAGGCGCGCGTTCGCGCGTACAGAGTTATGAAGGCGTTTGCATTTCTCGCCGTGGTGGCGCGACCCTGGCGGCCTCGTTCACCGTGCGCAAGATTTCTTTCGGTGAAGGCGTGGAACGTGTGTTCCCGCTCTATTCCACCAACATCGACAGCATCGAAGTTGTGCGCCGTGGCCGTGTACGCCGCGCCAAGCTGTATTATCTGCGCGATCGTCGTGGCAAATCGGCCCGGATTGTGGAAGATACCAATTACAAAGCCCCCAAAGCATAAGGAGCGGACCGATGAGAGATGGAATCCACCCCGATTACCACATGATCAACGTCAAGATGACGGATGGCACCGTGTTCCAGACCTATACCACCTGGGGCAAAGAGGGCGATCAGATGTCGTTGGACATCGACCCGCTTGCACATCCGGCATGGACCGGCGGCACCTCGCGTCTGATGGATACCGGCGGGCGTGTATCGAAGTTCAAGAACAAATACGCCGGTCTTGGGTTCTGATCCTTGCCCAGCATTATCTGAATTGCGCCATCCTTCGGGGTGGCGTTTTTCATTTCTGTACCGTTTGATTTGCGCCAATCTGGTTCGATATCCTCAGCGCAATCGCGCCGGTTCTTGTCGCAGGTTGGGGATGACGGGCGCCAAGGCCATAGGCGAATGCGCCACCGCAAGCACCGCAGCGTTTGTGACAACTATCACCGCTAGGGTGCCAAAGGCCCACAGGCTTGCCCTGCGATCCGGCAGGTTTTGCATGAATACTCCTCTTTTTCCCGGTGGGCGCGGGGTGTTTACTGGCCTTTGTGTCACAGCGCCGGTTGGAATTTGACAAAAAGGGCTTCCCCTTTGCCTGCCACATTGTCATTAGAGAGGGCAATTCGCCCCTATGGCAAGGCAGGTTTAGCATGGCGCATATTATTGTTGTCGGGAATGAAAAGGGCGGCTCGGGCAAATCCACCACCTCGATGCATGTGGCCACGGCCTTGGTGCGTATGGGGTACCGGGTGGGCGCGCTGGACCTTGATCTACGGCAACGCAGCTTTGGCCGGTATATCGAGAATTGACTGGCCTATCTGGCCCGGACCGAGCTTGCCCTGCCGACCCCTGACTATCGGCTTTTGCCCGAGATTGCAGCGGAAACGCTGGGCCCCGGCGAAAACCCTTATGACGCACGGCTGTCGGCTGCGATAACGGCCTTGGAAGCGGTGTCAGACTTTATCGTCATTGATTGCCCCGGCTCGCATACGCGGTTGAGTCAGGTCGCGCACAGCCTTGCCGATACTCTGGTCACACCGCTGAATGACAGTTTCATTGACTTTGACCTTTTGGCACGGGTGGATGCCGAGACGGGCAAAGTGACTGGCCCTTCGATCTATTCGGAAATGGTGTGGCAGGCGCGGCAGTTACGGGCGCAGGCAGGCCTGAAGCCGATTGACTGGATCGTGGTGCGCAACCGGCTTGGGGCGCAGCAGATGCACAACAAGAAAAAGGTCGGGGCCGCGCTGGAGGATTTGTCGCGCCGCATCGGCTTTCGCGTGGCACCCGGCTTTTCCGAGCGGGTGATCTTTCGCGAATTATTCCCACGCGGGCTGACTTTGCTGGACCTTAAAGATACAGGTGTCGACCAGCTGAATATGTCAAACCTTGCGGCACGCCAGGAGTTGCGCGACCTGGTGGCCGAACTCAGGCTGCCCGGCGTGACGGTTGATTTCTGAACACGCCCAAACGTGGTGCAAGGGCCGAGCGGTTGCGGTCAAGCTGCTGTAAACGGTAGATAAAGCGATCCTCCAACGCGGCCGCACGGCGACGACGGTGGGTAATAAGGGCGCGGGCGGTTTTCATGTTGGCTGTCCTTTACGCTTTGGTTTTGCCAGTTTTCCCCTTGATCGGGGCGTAAATATGGCTGCATTGCGCTTTGTTCGTGTGGCCCGACAGCTTTGCCCGACAGCTTTTACGGGGTCGCAAAAAGACGCGGGTGTCTGGCCACAGATTGTCTGGCGCGCAGGGCGTCAGGGCAATTCGTCAGGGTCACAAAGTTCGGTCGCAAGAAAGCGCTCGAATGCGTCGAGGTTGACCGGTTCAAACTGCCCAAAGCCCTGCATCCAGACCGAGGCCGCCCGCAGCGCATCGGGTTCCAGCTTGCACCATTTCACCCGACCGTGCTTTTCCTGGCTGATCAACCCGGCATCGGCCAACACTTGCAGATGTTTTGAAATAGCCGCGAGCGACATTGAAAACGGTGCGGCAACATCGGTAACCGCCATATCATCCTCCAGCAGCATGGACAGGATGCTGCGGCGGGTTGGATCGGCCAAGGCGGCGAAAGTGATATCGAGCGGGTGAGCCATGGCGTCAGTTGTGCAATGAGGCGGCGTATTCGTCAACCAAATGGTTGAATATGCGAAAGCGCAGGGATTCATGATCCGGGGCCGGTGCGCTGCCCCCCGGATCAGCATTAAATTTGCAAGGTCCATATAAATCAATTGCTTAGCTTTGGGCGTTGGCGGCGTTGCTTGCTTGACTTGGCGCGTGGCTCTGCGTAGGTAGGCAACGACTGTTCAAGGGACATCTTTGCGATGACGGAAGAACCTGATGCGGCGCGGTTAAGGGCCCTGGAGGCCCGGATCGCCAAGATCAAGGGAAAGCCGGTTGCGGCAAAAACCGAGAGCGGCAAGGCATTCTCGCAGGGTGAGATGGCTTGGAGGATGGTGATCGAACTGGTGTCTGGCATGTTGCTGGGGCTGTCGATCGGGTTCGGGTTGGACTATGTGTTCGATACGCGACCGATCTTTCTGGTGATCTTTGCGCTGCTCGGTTTTGCGGCAGGGGTGCGGACCATGTTACGGACCGCGCAAACCATGTCGGCAGAACATGACAAAACAAGTGGGGCCACGCGCCCCGATAATGACGAGGGCAACGATGTCTGAAGAAGCAAGCTCCGGGTTCGCCATTCACCCGATGGACCAGTTTATCGTCAAGCCGCTGTTCGGTGGTGAGCATGTCGCCTGGTACACCGTGACCAATGTGACGATGTGGATGGCGATTGCAGTGTTGCTGATCGCGGCCCTGCTGATGCTTGGCACCCGCCGTCGTGCCATCGTGCCGTCGCGCAGCCAGTCGATCGCGGAATTGCTGTATGGGTTCATCTACAACATGGTCGAAGAAGTGACAGGCCACGAAGGGGTGAAGTATTTTCCCTATGTGATGACCCTGTTCCTGTTCATCCTGTTTTCCAACCTGCTCGGCCTGTTGCCGATGGCCTTCACCACCACCAGCCATGTGGCTGTAACGGTGATCCTGGCGCTGATGGTGTTTCTTGGCGTCACCATCCTTGGCTTTGCCAAGAACGGTATCGGTTTTCTGGGCATGTTCTGGGTCACTTCTGCCCCCTTGGCCATCCGCCCGGTTCTGGCGCTGATCGAGGTGATTTCCTACTTCGTGCGCCCCGTCTCCCACTCCATTCGTCTGGCGGGGAACATGATGGCGGGCCATGCCGTGATCAAAGTGATCGCGGGCTTTGCAACCCTGCTCGTGGCCTCTCCGGTCGTGATCGGTGCGGTGACAGCGCTTTACGGGCTGGAACTGCTGGTGGCCTGCGTGCAGGCTTATGTCTTTACCATCCTGACCTGTGTGTATCTGCGGGACGCTGTTGGCGGCGCGCATCACTAAGGTCTTGTCTTCAATCAACCTATCAACTCTTACAATATCCTAAGGAGCTTTCCATGGAACTCGAAGCAGCAGCACAATTCGCACAAATGGGCAAATTCATCGGCGCAGGCCTTGCAACCATGGGCCTTGGCGGCGCTGGTGTGGGCGTGGGTATCATCGCCGGTAACTTCCTGTCGGGCGCATTGCGCAACCCGTCGGCAGCACCGGGCCAGATGGCCAACCTGTTCGTCGGTATCGCGTTTGCCGAAGCGCTGGGCATCTTCTCGTTCCTGATCGCCTTGCTTTTGATGTTCGCGGTCTGATCCACATTTTCTGAACTATTGACCGGATTGGCACAGGCCGATCCGGTCAGATCTTGTGGAGTGTGGAGTGCGACATGACGACTGAACCAATTCTTGAAGAAGTCGCGGGCAAGTGTGTTGATGCCAGTGGTGGTGCCATTGGCATGCCGCAGCTTTGTGCAGACTGGTTTCCGAACCAGATTTTCTGGCTCTTGGTTGCACTTGTCGCGATTTATCTTATTCTGACACGGGTCGCATTGCCCCGTATCAGCGCCGTTTTGGCCGAACGCCGGGGTACGATCACCAATGATCTGGCCGCCGCCGAAGAGCTGAAGCAAAAGGCAAACGAAGCTGAAGCTGCCTATAACGACGCGCTGGCCGCAGCCCGGACGGAAGCTGCGAAAATCGTCGCTGCTGCCCGCGCTGATATTGATGCGGTTCTTGCGAAAGCGGTGGCCAAGGCCGATGCGGACATTGATGCGAAAGCGGCCGTTTCTGAACAGCGGATCGCGGAAATTCGTGCCAATGCGCTGGAAAGCGTGACGGAAGTGGCCAAGGATACCGCCAAGGAACTGGTTTCGGTTCTGGGCGGCAACGTGGATGCCCGGTCAATCAATGCGGCGGTTACCGCCCGTCTGAAAGGATAACGCCATGAGAAAGCTGATCCTTTTGGCAAGCGCTGGTGCAGGTGCCATTGCAAGCCCCGCACTGGCTGCCTCTGGCCCGTTCTTTTCGCTGGGCAACACCAACTTTGTGGTGCTGATCTCGTTTCTTTTGTTCGTGGCCGTGCTTCTCAAGGTTGGCGTGCCGGGCAAGTTGACCGGGATGTTGGACAAACGCGCCGCGCAGATCAAAGCCGATCTGGATGAGGCGCGGGCCTTGCGCGAAGAAGCCAAGGCTATTTTGGCCAGCTATGAGCGCAAGAAAAAAGAAGTCCAAGAGCAAGCCGACCGTATCGTTTCCTCGGCCAAAGAGGAAGCAAGTTCTGCGGCTGAACAAGCCAAGCTTGATCTGGCCAATTCTATTGCACGCCGTTTGGCGGCTGCCGAAGACCGGATTGCCTCGGCAGAAGCCGGTGCTGTGCGGGCTGTGCGTGAGCAGGCGGTAGCGATTGCGATTGCTGCGGCGGGTGATGTGCTGGCCAAGCAGGCCACGGCAGAAAGCACTTCGGCCTCGATTGATGCGGCCATAAGCCAGGTTGGCGCCAAAATGCACTGACCGTGCGCAGCCTGATATGACAGTTTGAAAAACCCGGCCATTGTGCCGGGTTTTTCATTGCCGCAATTCTGTGCGGCCCGCCGTGCCGCTTTGGCCCCTTGCGTCAGCGCAAGAGTTCCTGTTCAAAGCGCTGGCGGGCGATAGCCTCATTTCTTTGGGCCTTCAGATGTTCCGTCAGGGCGGTTTCCACAAAATCCAGGTGCGCGTTGATCGCTGAACGCGCCGCCAGCGGGTCACGGGCTTGCAGGGCCGCATTTATCGCGCGGTGCTGATCAAGCAATACAGCGCGCGCCGTCTTGTTCCGAAACATCACTTGACGATTATAGAACACGCCTTGTTTCAACAAATCATACATTGACCGCATCATATGCAGCATGATGACGTTATGACTGGCCTCGATGATCGCCATATGAAAGCTGGCATCCAGCTCGGCCTCGTCGGTGGCGGCGCGGGAGCCTTGCGCCGCGACCATTTTAGCGAAAATTGTATCAATCACTTTAAGATCGGTATCAGACCCCATCTGTGCAGCGCGTTCGGCGGCCAGCCCCTCCATGTCGCGACGAAAGCCGAGATAGTCAAACACCGCGTCCTCGTGCTGCGAAAACAAGGCAACCAAGGCGGGCGAGAAGGCAGACCCCAGAACTTCGGCCACAAATACCCCTGATCCGGGGCGGCTGTCCAAAAGGCCGCGCGCTTGCAGATCGGCAATGGCATCGCGCAGGCTTGGGCGCGAAACGCCCATCCGCTCGGAAAGCTCTCGTTCTGATGGCAGCCTGTCGCCGGGCCGCAAAACACCACGCAGAATCAGGTGTTCAATTTGATGTACAACGGCAGAGGACAGTTTTTCGGAGGGAACAGTTTCAAATGGCATCGCAGCTTCCGGTCAGTATTGGTCAAATTCTATGACCAATATGCACAAGTCTCAATGCGAATTCGCAGCCATGAGAAAGGGCGGGAAACCCCGCCCTTTTCCGTAACATATTTGCGAATATCAGTTCGGCCGGATGATGATTTCAACGCGGCGGTTCTGGGCGCGGCCTGCCACGCTCAGGTTAGAGGCAATGGGCTGATCTTCACCACGTCCAAAGGCAACGATGCGGCCACCGGGCACACCATTGGCCTGAAGAACCGCGGCGACAGATTGCGCGCGGCGCTGTGACAGGTTCTGGTTATAGGCAGCCGCACCGGTATTGTCGGTATGGCCCACGACCTGAACCGTCGTGTTCGGGTAGTTCAGCAAGTTGCGGGCGACGGCCTGCAAATCTTGTGTCAGATCACCACGCAGGGTGGCGCTGTCAGTGGCGAACAAGATATCTTGTGGCAGGTTTACAACCAATTGCGACCCGGTATTGGTCACGCTTACGCGGTCATCGCCGATGGAATTGCGCAGGTCGGCGGCTTGCTGGTCCAGCGAAGCACCAATTGCCCCGCCAATGGCAGCGCCAAGACCAGCGCCAACCGCAGCTTTCAGCAACTTGTTGTCACCATTGGATGATGCCCCAAGCGCCCCACCAATCAGCGCACCCGCCACTGCACCTGTGTTGGTGCGGCGGTTTTCCTCGGTCGTTGGCGCAACAACGCAGCCCGCCAATGTCATGGCACCCAGCGCCAGCAGAATTATCGGTTTTCTAAGTGTCATTTTACAGCCTCATGTCATTGGCCCCCGAAGCCGGGGGTAAGCACATCTCCATATACCTCAACGCTGCGCGCTGCATCTGGTTCCCGCAGCACTTCGGCGGAATTCGGCCAATTCGTCCTGGTCGTTTCTGGTTTCGTGATCGGCCTGCGCACCTTCCCAGGCCAGCAGGGCCCGCTTTACCGGCAAGCCCCAGTGATAACCGCCCAACGCGCCCGATTTGCGCAAGGCGCGATGACAGGGAATCAACCAGCTTACCGGGTTGCGGCCCACAGCCGTACCCACCGCCCGGACTGCTTTGGGGTGGCCGATTGCGGCGGCAATCTCGGAATAGGTGGTGACGTGACCGGAAGGCACCCGCAGCAGCGCCTCCCAGACCTTGATCTGAAACGGTGCGCCAATCATGTAGAGCGGGGCTTTTTCCGCTGCGGCCTGCCTGCCAAAGGCAATATCTACCCAAGGTTGCAGTGCCGTCGCATCTTCGGCAAATTCGGCCTTGGGCCACCGCGATGTCAGATCTAGCATCGCGGCCGCC